>CP007152.1:2400000-3600000 GCA_000831005.1 Marinobacter salarius
TCGCGAAACGTCGGCAATGCTGCAGGCCACTGGTTGGGACCATGGTTGAAGCGTCCGGCCCGGACCCGGGGATCCGAGTCGTCCAGTTCCTCGCCAATATAGAAGCCTTCCTTGAGGTCCGGCGGGCTGCCGGGTTCCAGGGTTTGTCCCTTCAACGGTTCGTAACCCCGGTTGGCCGTTGAGTGGGCCTTGTGGATGGCCTCCTTCTCCTCTGCAGGCAGGTCAAAGAGCGCCCGGGATTCCCGGAAGACCCGGGCGATCAGGCCATCAGGAATACCGTGGCGACAGATATAGAAGAACCCGGTATGCAGGCAGGCGTTATTCAGGGATCGGGCCAGCGACTGACGCTGTTCCTCGTTTCCCGCCAGCAGGGAAAGGTCGATGACGGGCAGGGCGGCGCCCGCCCCGGAAGTCTTGCTCATGGTGTGGCTCCACTTTCTGTCTGCAAAATTGTCCATATGGTCAGTAATTCATAAAGCGTGCCATTGAGATCCGTTATCTGCCTGGGCCCCGACGCCAGGAATCCGTTGGCCTGTGAGCGTTTGCAACCAGAACCGTCGCTGGCTACTGGCCTCATATGAGGGCGTGTCGCGTTTTTGTGCACTAGTTTCGGGCGCCTGATCCGACTGAACGACAGGCCCTGGCTTGGGCTGGAGTGTCAGTGCTTATGGTGTGGTCCCGTGGCCGGAGGCGGGTAGAAGGACGAAAGGTCTCGCTTTTCAGGCAGTTCGTCAGTTCTGGCGGGAATTATGCAGCGGACGTTTCCAAGCTGGTCTGCCGTTTGCTTTCTCCTGATAAAACCTGACCGAATGATCAATAAAATTCGGCGGGCGATAAACCATGAAAGGGGAAAAGCACATGCATAAGCGTCTTACACGTTCATTCCTGCTGGCGGCCTCATTGACCGGCGGGCTCATGGCCCAGTCGGCACTCGCCGCCGACGAAGTGACCTACCAGCTCGATTGGCTGCCGGGTGGCGACAAGTCCCCGGTCTATGTGGGTGTCCAGGAAGGCTTCTTCGAGGAGGAAGGCCTGGAAGTCAGCATCGCCAGCGGTCGTGGCTCCACCGATGCGATCACCAAGATCGCCACTGGCCAGGCGGATATTGGCAGCGCGACATCGGTGCCCTGATGGCCGCCAAGGCCCAGGATGAGAGCCTGCCGGTAAAGGCCGTCTACAGCATCTTTAACCAGGCGCCCCACGCCTTTTTTACGTTGGCGAAGAACGACATCAGCGAGATGGCGGACATGGAGGGCAAGAAGGTCGCTACCTCGCCGTTCACGTCGTCCAATGCATTTCTACCGCTGGTATTGAAAGAAAATGGTATGGCGGAAGACGCGGTCAACCTGACCAAGGCTGACCCGGGTGCCCTTGGGCCGATGCTGATGAGTGGCAGCACCGATGCGATCATCGCTTGGGTGACCAATATTGCCCTGTTTGCCGATCAGGCGGAGGCGACCGGTAATGAGCTGGTGGTGCTGCCCTGGTCGGATGCCGGCCTGGAGCTGTACTCCTCCTCCGTGGTGGCCAGTGAGAGGTTCCTGAGTGAGCGCCCTGACGTTGCCAAACGCTTTATGCGTGCCTTCGACAAGTCCCTGAAGTTTACCAGCGAGAATCCCCGCAAGGCTGCCGAAGCCCTTCACAGTATGGTGCCGGAAGTGGATATGGACGTAGTGACTGCCCAGATTGGCGACACCATGGAGCTCATCATGAATGAGGTCAGCGAGCGGGATGGTGTGGGCGCTCTTACCGAAGAGCGTGTGGCACTGACCTGGGACTGGGTATCACAGGCAGAAAAATTGGGTCACGACGCCCTGGACCCGGAAGCCATTATCGACCGTACCCTGATCGAGGCGTTGTAAGCATGACCGAGCCCGCCACCAACCGTTCGTTTGTCCGGCTCTCCGGGGTCGGGCACCGGTATGATCCGGACCCGACGGTACCGCCGGCCGTGACCGGTATCGACCTGGATATCCGCCGTCACGAATTCGTGGCGGTGGTGGGCCCATCCGGCTGCGGCAAGTCGACCCTGCTGAGGATGATTTCCGGTCTGCTGATGCCGACGGAAGGCGAGGTCTCTGTGTTCGGGAAGCCGGTATCTGGTCCCCGGGATGACGTCGGTATCGTGTTCCAGAAACCGACCCTGCTGCCATGCTGTCGGTGCGCAAGAACGTACTGTTTCCGCTCAGGCACAAATATGGTCGCTACAGTCGCGCGGATGAGAAGCGGGCCGACGAACTGCTGGCCATGGCCGGGCTGGGAGGCTTTGCCGGCAAGCGGCCGGATGAGTTGTCCGGCGGTATGCAGCAACGGGTAGGCATTGTCCGGGCGCTGTTGCTGAACCCGGACATTCTGTTAATGGACGAACCCTTCTCGGCGCTGGATGCCATGACCAGGGAGCAGATCGGATTCGACCTGCTGAAGATCTGGGAGGAAAACCCCAAGACCGTGCTGTTTATCACCCACTCTATCGCCGAGGCCGTGCTGCTGGCGGATCGGGTGCTGGTGATGAGCAAGCGCCCCGGCACTGTGCTGGACGTGCTGGATGTGGACCTGCCCCGGCCCAGAACCACCCACACCATCTCCGAACCCCGTTTCGGGCAGCTGACGGAACATCTGAGGAAGCATATCTATGAGCCTGAAGCTGCCTGAGGGCAAGGCCGGTCGCTACCTCCTGGCGGCAGCGCCTGGGTGTTCTTCCTGGCGCTGATCCTGTCGTGGGAGCTGGTGTGTCGGGTGTTCTCGTTACCGGAATATGTACTGCCAGCGCCGTCTGCCATTGTGGAGGCTTTCTTAAAGGTGGAGATGAGCCGCTGGTTTACTCACTTGTGGGCGACCCTGAAGGTCGCGTTGATGGGATTTGCGGTATCCATACTGGTGGCGATCCCCGTTGCTATAGCAATGATGCGCTCGGAGTTGCTGAGTCGCACGCTCTACCCCTTGCTGGTCGTGATCCAGTCGACGCCAGTGGTGGCGGTGGCGCCGCTGATCATCGTGTTGATGGGGTCTGATGACCCGTCACGGGTGCTGATCACCTGCCTGCTGACGTTCTTTCCGCTGGTCGTGTCGACCGCCACCGGTATCAATGAGACGCCCGGGGAGCTGGTCGAACTAAGTCGCTCACTGGACGCACCGTTGCGCCGGGAAACCTGGCAGATCCGCATTCCCTACGCCATCCCTCACATCTTTAGCGGCCTGCGGGTCGCCATAACCCTGGCGATAATTGGTGCCGTGGTCGCCGAGTTCGTCGCGGCCGAGGAAGGGTTGGGCTATTTCATCCAGTTTTCCACGTCTTTCTTCCGGATACCCCAGGCCTTTGCCGGCCTGTTCTTCCTGGCCGTCGTGAGCCTGTTGCTGTTCAAGTCCGTGCAGTGGATACAGCAGTGGTTCTTTCCCTGGAGCCTGCCTCGCAAGGGCAGCCATTGACCATGAGGAGTTTCCCTTTGGCGCTGACAGAGCAACCAACGGACAATGATCTGAGGTTTATTCGCAAGACCCTGGACCTGGCGAATAGTGCTGCGGCCAAGGGCATCCACCCGTTCGCCGCGATCCTGGTGGACGAGAAGGGCGAAGAGCTGATGTCCCAGGTGAATGCCTACCTGCCGCACCAGGACATGACCGGCCATGCCGAGCGGGTGCTGATGACCCGCGCCAGTCAGACCTGGCGCCCCCTTGAGATGGCGAAGTTCACGATGTATGTGTCGGCAGAGCCTTGCTGCATGTGTGCCGGGGCCGCCTACTGGGCGGGCCTGGGGCGGCTGGTATACGGGGTCAGTGAACACCGCCTGAAACAGATGACCGGTAACCACCCCGAGAACCCCACACTGGACCTGCCCTGCCGCCAGGTATTCGCTTCCGGCCAGCGGGAAGTGGCGGTCATCGGCCCGGTGCTGGAGGATGAAGCGGCGGAAGTCCATGAAGCTTCTGGCGCAATCAGGGATAGCGAGGAAATAGACATGAACGCAAGCCGTGTCACTGTCGTTGTGGATTCCCGTTATGGCACCACGCTGGCTCTGGCGAAAGCGATTGTCGATGGTGCCCGCTCGGAAGGTGCCGAGGTCCGGCTATGCCGGGTGGAGATCGTCGAGCCGGAATTCAGTGTGGATACCCGGCGACAGGATTTTATGGCGGCCCAGGCCGAATACCGGGACCTGCCACGGGCTTGCGCTGCTGATCTGGAGTGGGCCAATGGCATCCTGTGGGGATCGCCAACCCGCTATGGCCTGATGAGCACGCCCCTGCGCGCCTTTATCGACGAAGTGGCACCGCTATGGCGGCAAGGTGCGCTGATCGGGAAGGTGGGGGCCGCCTTTACCTCCACCGGGGGCATGCATTCCGGCAACGAAATGACACTGTTATCCCTGCTACTCCCCTTCATGCAACACGGCATGGTGCTGGCCGGAGTGCCCCACAGCGTGCCGGAACTGGTCCACACCACCAAGGGTGGCTCGCCCTATGGTGCCTCGGCGGTCACCGGTTTTGACGGAACCCGGGGCGTGGACAGTAATGAACTGGCCATCGCCCGGGCCCTGGGTGCCCGGGTCGCCAGGCTGGCCCGCTGGGCCGAGCCAGAACCTGCGTCCGTAGAACTGGCTGCTGCCTCAGGGCCCTGAACCGGACACCCTCTTTGAGGGGTGATCGATACAAGCGTTGTCTTCCTTTTGCCGCCTTCGGGCGGTTTTTTTTGTCCGGCCACTGCCGGGTGCTTGTCCACGCTGTACAAAACCGGTGCAGGCCGGTTCAGTGTAGTGCACGACACTAGTTTTAGTGACGGCCTTAACATTATGAAATTAAAGGGATAGTTTGTTTTTCCTTGAATGGCATGACGGTTGCTTTTAAAAACCTGAACAATTGGTCAGTTAAAGAGCGGCAGCAGCCGCCTGCATTTACAGGAGAGGTTTCATGGCAGTGAAAACACGTGCAGCCGTCGGTGGCTCAATCATGATGGCCGGGTTGCTGGCCTTGTCTTCGGCATCAGCTGAAGAGCTGGACAAGCTGGTGTTCGGTACCAATTGGTACGCCCAGGCAGAGCATGGTGGTTTTTACCAGGCTTTGGCCACAGGCCTGTATGAGGACTACGGCCTGGACGTGGAGATCAGGATGGGCGGTCCCCAGGTCAACGGCACCCAGTTGCTGGTCTCCGGTCGCTACGACCTGTTGATGGGGTATCCCATTGGCAACGTTAATGCCGTTGAAAAAGGGCTGCCGGTGATGACCGTGGCGGCCTCCATGCAGGGTGACCCGCAGGCGCTGATTGCGCACCCCCATGTGGAGTCCATCGAGCAGATCAGGGAGGAGGGCCTGCCCGTCTATATCGCCACCTTCGCCCATTCCACGTTCTGGCCGTGGCTGAAGGCGGAATATGGCTTTGAGGATGACGTGGTACACGCCTATACCTTCAGCGTGGCGCCTTTCCTCAACAACAAGGACATTGTCCAGCAGGGTTACCTGTCCTCCGAGCCCTTCGCCATGCGCAAGGGGGGTGTCGAACCCAACGTCTTCCTGTTGTCCGATCATGGCTACCCGCCCTACGCCACCACTATTGAAACCACCACCGACATGATTGAGGAGCGGCCTGATGTGGTGAAACGGTTTGTGCAGGCCAGTATGGAGGGCTGGAAAAGCTACCTGGAAAACCCGGAGCCGGGCAACAAGCTGATCATGCAGGAGAACCCGGAGATGACCCCGGAGCAGATCGCTTACGGCATCGAGAAGATGAAGGAATACGAACTGGTAACGGGCGGCGATGCCGGGACCATGGGCATCGGCGTGATGACCGGGGAGCGCTGGCAGAAAATCAGGGACTTCATGGTGGAAGCCGGCCTGGCCTCGGAGAACCTGGATCTGAACAAGGTCTACACCCTGGAATTCCTTCCTGAAGAGCCGGTGCTGCCCTGAGCACCGCCGCGATACCCATCCTGATGCTGGCCGGGAGGTGGTCCCGGCCAGCCCTGGAGAGACCATTATGACAGCTACCAAGATAATGCCCTTGAACCCGGCGCCGGACCCCGGACCGGACACCAGAGAGCCCGGTGCCATCGCACCGCGCCCGGTGCTCCAGGTGAGCGGTGTCGACAAGATATATGGCAACGGAACGGTTGCCCTGAAAGGCGCTGACCTGACGGTGAAGCAGGGCGAATTTGTGAGCCTGCTGGGTCCGTCCGGCTGCGGCAAGAGCACCCTGCTGCGCATCATGGCGGGCCTGGGTCAGGTCACCACTGGTAACGTGAGGTGGTGGGAGCAGGATTACGGCGTGGTGGGCAGCAGGGGCCGCAAACTGGCCTTTGTATTCCAGAACGCTACCCTGATGCCCTGGGCCCGGGTGCGCAAGAACGTGCGGTTGCCCCTGGACCTGGAGCATGCCGGCAAGTCGGAGGACGTGGAACAGAAAATCGATGATGCCCTGGGCATGGTCGGCCTGAAGGGCTTCGATAATAGTTTTCCGCGGGAGCTGTCCGGTGGCATGCAGATGCGCGCCTCCATCGCCAGAGCCATGGTCACCGAGCCCAACCTGTTGCTGATGGACGAGCTTCGGGGCGCTTGACGAGATGACCCGCAACAAACTCAATGACGACGTGCTCAAGCTCTGGAAAGAAAAGGGCTGGACCATCGTATTCGTCACTCACAGTGTCTACGAGGCCGTGTATCTCTCCAGTCGCGTGGTGGTGATGGCGGCACGCCCCGGCCGGATCGTCGACGATATCGCTATTGAAGAGCCCTATCCGCGCTCCCCGAATTTCCGGGTCTCCACAGAATTTGCGGGTTATTGTCGCCAGGTGTCACAGGCCCTGGAGCGCGCCAGTGCCATGGGCGAGGATCGGGATGAGGAGCGTCAGCCATGAAGGCACCCCTGATACGAAATGAGCGCTTTGTGCAGATCGGTGCCCCCTTGATGGTGGGCTTGCTGGTTCTGCTGATGTGGCAACTGACGGTGATGGCGTTCGAGGTGCCGAAATACCTGGTGCCCAGTCCTGTCGATATCGGGCAGTCTCTGGTGTCAGATTTCCCTTCTCTGTTCAATGCCCTGCTGATGACCCTGAAGGTGACGTTCCTGGCCTTTGCGATCGCCGTGATGGTCGGCGTTGCCGCGTCATTGCTGTTTGTGCAGAGCAAGTGGATCGAAATAAGCCTGTTTCCCTATGCGGTGCTGATGCAGGTGACACCGGTGGTTGCCATTGCGCCGCTGATCATCATCTGGGTCGACGACACCACCTGGGCGCTCACCATATGCGCGGTGATCGTGGCCATCTTCCCGATCATCTCCAACACCACACTGGGCCTGCGCAGTGTGGATCCAAACCTGCTGAGCATGTTCCGGATGTACCGCACCAGCCGCTGGCAGGAACTGGTGAGGCTGCGCATTCCCAGCGCACTTCCGTACTTCTTTGGAGGACTGAGGATCAGTTCAGGGCTGGCGCTGATTGGCGCCGTCGTTGCGGAGTTCGTGGCGGGTACGGGAGGGGCCCAGGCAGGCCTTGCCTATATGATCCTGCAGTCTGGCTACAACCTGCAGATTCCCAGGATGTTCGCCGCCCTCATACTAATTACCGTCACCGGTATCCTGTTGTTCGCCCTGATGGTGTGGATGTCGGACAGGGCCCTGCGTAACTGGCATGAGAGCGCCCTAAAGGTCGAGCATTGAGTGTGGTGCAACCTGCCGACGATCATACTCGGGGCAGGGGCCGGCTATGCCTAGCGTAACGGTCACTGCGTGGAAGAACTTTACTACCAACTCGATGGTGTAGAGTGCTTTCGGTACACCCCGGAAGGACTCTACTTGTTCGGCCACATGTTTCGTGAACATGGAATCACGATTGGCCAGATTCGTACTAGGCAGCAACATCATGATGCGCTCGCCTACTGTGCTGAAAAAGCTTTGGCGCAGCTACATGTGCCGTCCGGGGTTAACCCTGTCGATGTAGCCATTCTGGAGGCTGTCGTGCTCTCGGCGGATAACAGAGAGGCCCAGCGGCTGATGCGTGAGCGGGATGCCCAGGAACGTCGTTCTGAATTCAAGGTTTTGTGATAGACAGTGATTTAGCGCCAGAATGCGACACATACTACGACGAAGAAAAAAGGGGGGGGCGATATGCTCCCCGAAGATGCAATTTGTACTAGCGCCGACTTCTTAAAATAGAGGGACACACTACCTGCATTATTTTTGGAAGGTGCTTTTTTTTGGGGGCAGTTTTTTAGGCGAGATGGATCCGTTACGGGTTTTAGCAACTATTGCTACAGCCGATGGGCCCCTGGGTGGCGGGGTTATCTTGGTGTTGATCTGGTTTTTTTATAGGTAGCGACGTCATCTGGCAGGTTATGGCTGACAGTCGGGGTGGTGTTGAGAGGCGTCCCTGCCACTCAGTGTCGAGTATTATTTTCCTGCTTGCCTGTCGCACCAATGACGAATATCTGCAGGCCTCCACCGTCGACTGCCGAGCCTCGCCGGGATGGTAGTCTGAATCCTGCTGGGAATCCGGGCATGTAGCAAAATTTTTGAGGACGCTGGCTTCGCCAACTCGCAGGTATTCCGCGACGTCTGCGGCGGTCCAAAGCGGCTCGTTGTCGATGATTCGCACGCTCTCGATGAGCTGGCTGAGCTGTTGCAGCAATTCGAACTGCTCGCTGGCGATGTGAGGGTAGGTTTCTGCTTGCATAGAGTTCCTCCGTAATTATGTTTCGTAATAACTACGGAGGGCATAAAATTAGACCGGAGGTATCAGCCAGATTTCCGGTCCTGCCTTTGGTGACGCGACGTGAGTTTGTGCCGCTGGATATACATTACGATCGCAGTGCTTCCAACCGCAATGATCCCGATAAAGGCAAAAAAAATCATCAAGGGGTCAATCGTCACTGCAAAACTCCTGCTAGTTTTTGGTTCATGCCTAATCGAGTTTTTTCGCCAAATCAGATGGGTCAGGGGCGTAATAGACCGACTGTAGTATGCGCAGATCCTGATGGCCGGAGATTTTTGCCAGCTCCATCGGGCCGAACGTCTCGGCTAGCCTCGTCAGCGCCGTGCGTCTTGTATCGTGAAACGTGATGCCTTCGAGCCGGGCCTGCGTCATTATTTTCCGGCTTATAGCGTCACGTTGAGAGCTTTTCACGTCGAAGACAGTCGGCTTGCCATCCGTAAAAGTCATCAGGTGCTCGAGGATTTTAATCGCCGCCCGGGACAAGGGGACCAGCGCGGCTCGCCAGTCTTCGTCTCGGGGACGAACAGGATGCGTCGCTCGAGGTCCAGATCTCGGGTTCGGATTTTACAGATCTCCCCGCTCGCATTGCCGTTTCGCAGGCAAAGAGAAACATGGCTCCAACACGATTTTTGACCATGCTCGGGGGCCTATCAAACGAAAACCCGCTTGCCCTGACATAAGCGTCGATTTCGTCGGGTTGAATGACCCGGTCCCGCGGGCGATTTTCCTGAGGCCTGGAGACACCCTTGATCGGATTTTTGTCCAACCACTGCCACTCTCTGGTGGCCAGTTTGCAGGCATGGGCCAGGATGTTCATCTCCCGGCTGACGGTTGAGCCGGAAACCGACCGTAAACGCGCGTCACGCCATCGTGCGAAATGGCGCGGACCAATATCGTCCAGAGGTAGATCGGCAAGCAGGGGGTCTCTAAGCATGGCGTCGATTCGAATTCGCTCCCAACGCGTGCCACGTTTTAGCGGTGAAACCTCGTCTCTATATCGTATCAGTACCCGGGAAAAGGTGGAATTGGGTGGTGCTGACAGGGGGGAGTGATGGCCGTTCTGAATCTCAAATTCGATTTCGTTGGCCCAGGCGATAGCGTCCCGTTTGGCTCGAAACGTTTTGGACCGACGGATGCCGTCCTTGAAGATATCTGCTCTCCATCCGTTCGCGGTTTTTCGGTAGCTTGCCATCTGCGTGATTCCTCTTTGTTTATGGAAAAACGCACGGACGACTAAAGAAATTTTTTGTCACCCATGCCGAGAGGGTACGGCAGATTCGCGATTAAACGGACGCTGATGCGCTGGCGTGATTTTGGCGTGATGATTTTTCCCACATTTTTCCGAATTTAGGAAAAACAAGGGCTTACAAAGGCCGAAAAAATAACGCGCAAAGAAGACGAAAAATGGCTGGAAGCCAGTAATGACGCGGGTTTCAGGGGAATTGGGAGGGGAAAAATGGTGCCCGGAGGCGGAATCGAACCACCGACACGGGGATTTTCAATCCCCTGCTCTACCGACTGAGCTATCCGGGCGTGTTGCGGTGCTGCTGCAACGGGGCGCTATTAAACCGGTTTAGGTTGCCTGAGTCAAGGCCGTTCCGGGAAAATTTTAATAGGCGCTTCCACAAGTTGGGTGTGCCTACTTCTCTGGCGGTACATACCCCTCGGCCTTGTCGAATGGCTCGTTGTTGAAGAAGCGTTCCATCTGCGCCTGCAGGTACTTGCGGGTGTTGGGATCCATCAGGCTCAGGTGTTTTTCGTTGATGAGCATGGTTTGCTGGGCCTGCCACTCTTCCCAGGCTTTCTTGCTGACGTTTTCGTAGATGTCTTCGCCTTTCTTGCCGGGCATGGGGGGGAAGTCCAGCCCTTCGAGTTCTTCCTGGTATTTGCGACAGAATACGGTGCGGCTCATGTCTGCTCCTGTTTGGAGGTGGTGTTGCTGAATCTGCTGGGATGATAACAGATCAAAGCAAGAGGGTTTGTTCCGGCGCGGTCAGCAGTGTGCGAATGGGGGCCGGCAGGCCGAGGGTAAGGGCCTGGTCCCGGTGGACCCATTTGTAGCTGTCCCGATCATTGATGTGAGCGGGGCTTTGTACGGTGAGCCGTGCCGGCTGGATATGAAGGTGGTAATGGCTGAAGGTGTGCCGAAAGCCGCTGGTAAGTTCCGGTTCGCCACAGTGGAAGCCGAAGGCCTGTTCGCAGGCGTCTGACAGTTCTTCCGGGCCGTAGGCCGGGTCCAGTTCCGGAAGGCTCCAGAGGCCGCCCCAGATGCCGCTGGGAGGCCTGCGTTCCAGCAGGATGCGACCTTGGTGATCTTCCAGTATCACCATCCAGGTGGTTTTTTCGGGCTTGGCTTTCTTCGGCTTTGAGCCGGGGTAGAGGCTGGTTTCGTTGTTGGCATAGGCGTCGCACCCGTTCTGTAGTGGGCAGTTGTCGCACGCTGGACGGCTGCGGGTGCAGACCATGGCGCCAGATCCATGATGGCCTGGGTGTAGTCGCGGATGCGTGCATCGGGCGTGTGTTCTTCAGCGCGCTCCCAAAGTTGGTTGAGCACGTCGGTTTTACCCGGCCAGCCGGGGATGGCGTGGTAGCGGGCCAGTACCCGTTTCACGTTGCCGTCCAATATGGCTGCCCGTTGCTGGAAGGCCTGGGCAAGGATGGCCGCCGCGGTGGAGCGGCCAATGCCGGGCAGGGCCTGGAGTTGTTCCAGATTGCCGGGAAACTCGCCTCCGTGCTCGTTGGCCACCTGTTGCGCCGCTTTCTGGAGGTTGCGGGCGCGTGCGTAGTACCCAAGGCCGGACCAATGGCTGAGAACGTCATCCACCGGTGCAGAAGCGAGCGCTTTCACGTCTGGAAAGCGCTGCATAAAGGCTTCGAAGTAGGGAATAACAGTGGTCACCTGGGTTTGCTGCAGCATGATTTCCGAAACCCACACGCGGTATGGGTTCCGGTCATGATGCCAGGGCAGGTCGTGCCTGCCGTTTTCGTCGTACCAGGCGAGAAGCTTTTGGGCAAAACCGTCGTTCATTGACCGAACAGGCCCTTGAGGCGTCTTTCACCTTTTCGCCACTCTCTTCACCCAGCTTCTCTTTCAGTTTTTCGGAGACTTTGTCTTCCGCTTTGGATTTGGCTTCGTCCACTTTTTCGCGCGCCTTGGCTTTGGCAGCGTTGGCGGCAATGGTCTTCAGGGTGTCGCGGAAGCGTGAGCCGTCGAAGGAGCAGAGGCCGGCCGGGTCTTCCGCGAAGTCGCCGCGGCACTCAACCGGGATCACCACGTTTTCAACGTATTCGGTGACTCGGCAAGCTTCGTCCCGGTGGATCTCGCCCACGATCCGCAGGCCAACTTCGTAATCCAGGTCGGAAGCAGCCAGGTCCACCGTGCCGTCGCCTTCCAGTCTCATGCCGGCGAGGGCAGCCACAAGGTCCGTGTTGTTCAGGGTGTTGCCGTCAATCTTGAGGGTGCCCTTCATGTCGTTGAACGGCGTGCTGGTGCCCCAGTCTGATGTAGAGAGGCTTTCCTGGTTGGCCAGTGCAATGCCCTGGCACGCCATGCGCGTGAGGTTCATGCGGGTGAACTCACCCTCGGCCAGGTTGAAGTTGATGTCGCCTTTGGCGTTGCTGCGCAGGGCGGAAATGCGATTGCCTGTGGTGTTCACGTCCACGGACAGGTTGGCGCCACCGGCAAGCATGTCCACTTCGGCAAGGTCGGTCAGCAGTGGCAACGTCTGTACGTTGTTGACCTTGGAACCGATGCTCCACTTCGGATTGTCGGTACGGGCATCCAGGGTCACTTTGGCGCCGAAGGAGCCTTCGTACAGTTTGCCGCTGAAGTCCTGCACTTCCAGCACACCATTGCGTGCGGTGATCACCGATTTGATTTCCTTGATGGTGAGATTACTGACGATCAGTTCGCCCAGCCCGAGATTGATATCCAGCGCTAGCGAACGGAGTGTGTCCAGGGGCAGCAAGTCGCCTTCTTCCGCCGGGGCGCCACCACCTTGCGGGGCTTCCTCGGCGGCGGCATCGGTTTGTTCCTCACTGGCAGGCGGCAGATAGCGGTCGGCATTGATCGCGTCGCCCTGCAAGTCCAGGCCAATACCGCTGTTGGCCAGGGCGTAACTGGCACTGCCCTGGAAGGTGGTATCGTCCAGGCTGATGGTCAGGTCGCTGAGTTCCACGGTGCCGGCGGGGCCACCGATGTTGGTGGAGAAAGCGACGGCCTTCATGACGTCAGGGTCTTCTGTTTCGATGGCGGGTTGGCCAAGGGCCGCCAGAAGCGCTTTGAGGGAAAATTCGTCAATGCTGAGGCTGCCTTCGAGTTTCGGCTTGTCGCCAAAGCCGTTCACCGTCAGGTCTGTGTTGAGCGTCAGGTCGGCCAGGCTGGCGGTAAAGCCATTAAGCGTGGCGGTTTCGTTTTCCAGATTGGCTTCCAGGGAGCCAGCTATTTCGGCGCGAACGGATTCGCCGCCAAAAGGCTCGCCGTTCATGTCGAAGATGGCTTCCAGGTCGGACACGCCAAATTCGTTTAACGCTTCATTGGCGGCCAGGCGGGCACTGATGTCGCCTGAACTTCAAACTGCGGCTGGTTGGTGGCGAAGCGGAACGAGACGTCCAATGGGAAGCTTGAACCCAGGGTGATCTCGCTGGCGTTTACGGTGAAATCTTCCAGGGTAAATGCCTGGCCCGTGCCCTTGTCTTCGTAATGAACGCGGGCGTTGCTGATTTCCACGCTCTCTACGTTGAAGTTCAAGGGCTCGCTGGCGCCGCTGCTCTCTGGCTGTTCTTCAGCGGTTTCGGCTAGCGCGGCGGGTTCTTCCTGCTTCGGCTGTTCTTCCCCTTCCGGCATGATGCGGGTCCAGTTACCGGTGCCGTTGGCATCAACGGACAGGTTGGCGTCCAGCCCGCTCAACAGGAAAGTATCCACCCGGGGCGACATGGTTATCAGGGACCAGAAGCTGACCTGAGCCACCAGTTGGTCAAGCTTGACCAGGCGTTCGTCTTCCAGGGTGGCCTCAACGTCGTTCAGTTCCAGGCCGAGTGGGATGAAAGACCAGCCAATATCCCCGGCCAGTATCAGGTCCAGATTGGTCTTACTCTCCACCACTTTCTCAATCTGTGGCTTGTAGGTGTTTGGGTCAATAACGGCGACCGCGATAGCGACGGCGGCAACGGCAAGAATGAGCAGGCCAACGATGGCAAGAGCCACATAGCGAACAGCTTTCATGATTTTGGCGTCCTTCCGTTAATTCGTGTCCGGTAACTGGGCTTGTGATTAGCCCAAGGATAACCCAGGGGTAACAAAATAAAAGCCTGAGTGTATGACAATACGTTAGTGATCAGCCAAAATAGGCACCTTATTTCTACACAACGATATAAAGCGCGTCTTACAACGATAAAAAGGAGCAAACAGTGGCTATTACTGTCTCTATTGAGCTTAACCGGGAACTGGATCTGCCCGCCGGATATGACGAAGTATTCGAGCTGCTGGCGGACGTGCCCGCATCAGCCAGCCATTTTCCCAAGGTGCATAACCTGGTGGATTTGGGTGACAACGCCTATCGCTGGGAAATGGAAAAGGTGGGCGTGGACAAGCATGCCATCCAGTCTGTATACGCGTGCAAGTACTTCGCGGACAAGAACAACGGCAGGATTACCTGGGAGCCGGTGAAAGGCGAGGGTAACGGTGTGGTAAAAGGCTCCTGGACCCTCAAGAAGAAAGACGACAGCACTACTTCAGTGAAATTCCAGACCAGCGCCGAGTTGACCGTTCCGCTGCCGAGCCTGTTGAAACTGGCCATCAGCCCCGTGATCAAGCACGAGTTCAACAGCCTGGTCGATACCTACATGAGTAACCTCAAAAAAGCGTTCTGATGGTCGTCGCTATCAAGGCTATAAAGGCCATTGCGGGACGCGGGGAATCATAAAAGGTATAATGCGCGCAGACACTTTTCCGGCATGTGCCGACTGATGACTTTGGAGTCCCCATGGCCGAACGCAAGGCTCGGTAGAAAGAAATACCCTGGAAACACAGATCACCGTCGAGATCGATCTCGACGGCACCGGCAAGTCCAGCTTCGACACGGGCGTGCCTTTCCTTGAGCACATGATGGATCAGATTGCCCGCCACGGGCTGGTGGACCTGAACATTGTCTCGAAGGGCGATCTGCACATTGATGACCACCACACGGTGGAAGATATTGGTATCACCCTGGGCCAGGCCTTCAAGCAGGCGGTTGGCGACAAGAAGGGCATCCGTCGTTACGGCCATTCCTACGTGCCGCTTGACGAAGCACTGTCCCGCGTGGTGATTGACCTGTCTGGTCGTCCCGGCCTGATGATGGATGTGCCCTATACCCGTGGTGCTGTAGGAGGCTTCGACGTCGACCTGTTCGAGGAGTTCTTCCACGGCTTTGTGAACCACTCCATGGTCACCCTGCACATCGACAACCTGAAGGGTAAGAACACCCACCACCAGATTGAAACCGTGTTCAAGGCCTTCGGGCGCGCCCTGCGCATGGCTATTGAAATGGATGAGCGCATGGCGGGGATTACCCCGTCCACCAAGGGGTCGCTGTAAGCGGCCCCGGCTTTTAAAAGAATCCCGATTCAGGAAATCTCTCTTCACATGAAAACCGTTGCCATTATCGACTACGGCATGGGTAACCTTCATTCCGTCAGCAAAGCGGTGGAGCACGTTGCACCGGACACCCGCGTTCTGGTCACCGACAACGCCGAGCTGATCCGCAGCGCGGACCGGGTGATCCTCCCTGGCGTGGGCGCCATCCGCGACTGCATGGCGGAAATCCGCCGCCTGGGAATTGATGAGTTGGTGCGGGAAGTCTCCGCTGACCGTCCGTTGCTCGGCATTTGCGTAGGCATGCAGGCGCTGATGTCCCGCAGCGAGGAAAACGGCTGGGTGGATTGTATCGACCTGTTCCAGTCGGAGGTGCGCTTCTTCGGTGACAATCTCACCGAGAACGGCGAACGCCTGAAAGTGCCTCATATGGGCTGGAACGAAGTGCACCAGACCATGGATCACCCGCTTTGGCACGATATTCCCGACGGCGACCGCTTCTATTTCGTGCACAGCTACTACGCTGAAGCCGAGGGCAACCCGGATATTGCCGGCCGTACCCATTACGGCGTTGACCTGGCTGCAGCAGTGGCGAGAGATAACATCTTTGCGGTGCAGTTCCACCCTGAAAAAAGCGCTCGGGCGGGGCTGCAGTTACTGAAAAACTTTACCAACTGGACTGGAACATGCTGATCATCCCGGCCATAGATCTTAAAGACGGCAAATGCGTAAGACTGCGCCAGGGCCGTATGGACGACTCCACCGTTTTCGGTGACGATCCTGTTGATATGGCAACCCGCTGGGTGGATGCTGGCGCCCGCCGCCTGCATCTGGTGGACCTGAATGGCGCCTTCGCCGGTGAACCCGTCAACGGCGAAATCGTCCAGGCCATCGCTCGCAAATACCCGGATTTACCCATCCAGATTGGCGGCGGTATTCGTTCGGCGGAAACCATCGAGGCCTATCTGAAAGCCGGCGTACAGTGGGTCATTATTGGTACCAAGGCGGTGAAAGAACCGGAATTCGTTACCGAGATGTGCAAGCGCTTTCCCGGCCACATTATCGTGGGCCTGGACGCCAAAGACGGCCGCGTTGCCACTGACGGCTGGGCGGAAGTGTCTGAAGTCATGGCGACCGATCTGGCGAAACGTTTTGCCAACGACGGCGTTGAGTCCATTGTTTACACCGACATCAGCCGCGACGGCATGATGCAGGGCGTGAACGTGGAAGCCACCGCGGCACTGGCGGAAGAAGGCGGCATTCCCGTGATCGCTTCTGGCGGCGTTACCAACATGGACGATCTCAAGCGCCTTGCTACCGTGGCTGACAAGGGCATCCTCGGTGCGATTACCGGCCGTGCCATCTATGAAGGCACCCTGGATGTGGCCGAGGCCCAGGCCTTCTGCGACAGCCTGAAGGGGTAACGCGAATTATGGCTCTGGCAAAACGCATTATTCCCTGCCTGGATGTCGATAAAGGCCGCGTTGTAAAAGGCGTGAACTTCGTCGATATCCGCGATGCTGGTGACCCGGTGGAAGTGGCCCGCAAGTACAACGAACAGGGCGCCGACGAAATCACCTTCCTGGACATCACCGCCAGTCACGAAAGCCGCGATACCACCTATGAAACTGTGGAGCGCATGGCGGCTGAAGTGTTTATCCCGCTGACGGTGGGTGGTGGTGTGCGCACCGTTGAGGACATCCGCAAGCTCCTGAATGCAGGCGCGGACAAGGTGTCAATCAATACTGCGGCGGTGTTCAATCCGGACTTCGTGCGCGAGGCTTCTGACCGTTTTGGTAGCCAGTGTATCGTTGTCGCCATTGATGCCAAGCGTGTCATTGGTGAAGGAGAGGAGCCCCGGTGGGAGATTTTCACCCACGGTGGGCGCAAGCCGACAGGCCTGGACGCGGTTGAATGGGCTCGCAAGATGACCGCGATGGGTGCCGGCGAGTTGCTGCTGACCAGCATGGACCGGGACGGCACCAAAATCGGATTCGACCTGGGGTTGACCCGTGCCATCAGCGACGCTGTATCGGTACCGGTCATTGCTTCAGGGGGTGTGGGCGAGCTGCAGCATCTGGCAGACGGTGTGACCGAAGGTCGCGCGGATGCCGTGCTGGCGGCATCCATCTTTCACTTCGGTCAGCATACGATTCCCGAAGCAAAGGCATTTATGAAGGCCCAGGGGATTGTGGTGCGGGATTGAGGTCGGGCCTCATTCCTGCTTCGCCAGCGCGGGCCGAATCGCCCGCTTTTCCCCTTCCGCAAACATTGGCCGGTTGCCATTTCTCATGGCCCATACGCCGCTGACGGTCGCTACGGCAATTCCCTGCTCGTCCAGCTCTGGCAGACGTTTCTCTAGATAGTTCACCGTTACCTTGTGAGGATGGCCAATGCCGATGGCACTGCCGTTTTCCTTTGCCCGTTTGATAAGAAGCTCGAACTGCTGATCCACGAATTCCTCGGTTTGCTCGTGATCCAGGAACACGTCGCGGGTGAGGGTGGGTATGCGGTAAGCGGCTGCGACTTCGCCCGCAATGGAGGAAGCGATGGTGCGGCTGTCCACGAAATAGACCGGGTAGTGATCGAGTTCAGACATCACCCAGTCCATCGGCTGAAGTTGTTGAGTTAGCAGGCTGCCCATATGGTTGTTCACGCCCTGCACATGGGGAATGGACTGGAGCGCTCGCCGCAAGGTAGTGGCTATGCTGTTCTGGTCCATGTCCGGGTTCAGGCCGCCGGGCCCAAGGCCGATGTTACGGGTATTGGCCATTGGCGCATGCAGCATGATTTCCTTGTGCTTTTGGTGGGCCAACTCCGCCAGTCTGGTGGTGTATCTGCGGTAGGGCAGGAAAGCCAGGGTGATGGGCTGATCCAGGGCGATCAGTCGCTCACCTTCCACCAGGTTATGTCCCATGTCATCGATGATGATAGCGATAGTGGGCGGGAGTTGCCCCTCATGCTCCCCGGCAACAACCGGGGAGGTGGCCAAAAGGGCGGCAATCAGTGTTGCTAGAACTTTCAATCCGCGCTTTCCTGTGTCGGCTTGTTACGCTTGTTGAGAATGCTCATGCCTTTCAGCAGGTTCAGTGCAGAGCGTAGCTGGAAGTCCTTGTTCGCCGGCGACGTGCTTTGTGCGTCCTCCTGCTTTTGCGGTTCTTCCTGCTGCCCCTCATCCTGCCCCTCAAGGTGGCCGCTGAGGTCCGCCTCGGTGAAGAACGGCTGGCTGTCGAGTTCGGTCAGTTGCGCCGGCTTCACTTCAATATCCGGTTTGATGCCTTTGGCCTGGATGGAGCGCCCATCCGGGGTGTAATAGCGGGCGGTGGTCATCTTGATGGCGTGGGTTTCATCCAGGGGGATGACGGTTTGCACGCTGCCTTTGCCGAACGACTGGGTGCCCATGACCACGGCACGCTGGTGATCCTGCAGTGCGCCCGCAAGAATCTCGGATGCAGACGCTGAGCCGCCGTTAATCAGAACCACAATGGGCGTATCCGGCATCACATCCCCGGGTTTGGCGTTGAAGCGCAGGCGCGAGCTCTGGATGCGGCCTTCCGTGTAAACGATCAAGCCGCTGTCCAGCAGGGCATCGGCTGCTTCGACCGCAGCCTGAAGAATGCCACCGGGATTGTTGCGAAGATCGATCACCAGGCCGTCCAGGTCACTGCCGTGTTCCTTTTCCAGGGCTTCCAGTGCCTTGGTGAACTGGCTGCCGGTATCCGCCTGGAACTGGGTTATGCGAACGTAGCCATAGCCGTTCTCGATGATGCGGGATTTGATGCTGGTGACCTTGATGATGTCACGTTCCACATCGATTTCGATCGGTGTGGATTCTCCCTCGCGTATGATCGTCAGTGTAAGGACGGTTCCGGGCTTACCGCGCATCAGTTTGACGGCTTCTTCCAGCGACATGCCTTTCACCGGCTGATCGCCCAGTTTGATAATCAGATCGCCGGCCTGCACACCGGCCTTCTGGGCGGGAGTATCGTCGATGGGCGAGATGACTTTCACGAAGCCATCTTCCATGCCCACTTCGATACCCAGACCGCCAAACTCGCCAGAGGTGCTTTCTTCAAGCTGTTCGTAGTCTTTTGGGGCCAGGTAAGTGGAATGAGGGTCGAGATCCGACAGCATGCCTTTTATCGCGCTTTCGAGGAGTTGGCGGTCGTCCACCTCCTCCACATAAGCGTCTTTGATGCGACCGAATACTTCGGCAAATTTGCGAAGGTCGTCCAGTGGCAGTTGTTCTTCCGGATCGGGTAGCTGTATTTCCACCTGTTCACCGTGCTGGATGCCCTCCAGCAGGCGTCGGGTGTCTTCATCGGCTTCCTGGGCATGAACAAGGCCGGGCAGTACGGTTAAGCAGGTGGCAAGGGCGAGTGCGCGTGTGCTGGCGTGGTGTAGACTTCTTACCCGTCTCATTCACATGTCCTGTGTTAATCCGATGACTGGTTGTTCCCAAGTATTGCCGGACAGTATGGCGTTACCCGGCTGATTTGTCAGCCTTTGAGGTAGCATGAGCCGGTTCAGCGGTTGCCGAGCCAGCGCCGGGGATTGTCCGGTTTGCCGTTGTGGCGGACCTCGAAATACACCGCGGGGTCATTGGTCCCGCCGGTTCGACCAGCCTGGGCAATTGCCTCGCCCGCTTCAACCCAGTCTCCGGGGCTGGTGAACAGGCTGCTGCTGTGGCCGTAGAGCGTCATGTAGCCGTCGCCGTGGTCGAGGATGGTGATCAGGCCAAAACCGCGCAGCCAGTTGGCGAACACCACGCGGCCATAGTGAACGGCTCTTACGTCGCCTTCCTCGGCCGTGTTGATCAACAGCCCGTTGTGCTTGAGCTTGCCGCTGGCATAACTGTCACCGAAGCTACTGACAACCTTGCCATCCGCCGGCCAGGGCAGTTTGTTCTTGAGTGATCCGAACGGGTCTGACTCATTGGGAGTGGGGATGTTAGCGATGGCCTCTTCGACCTCCCGCAGCAGTTTTTCCAGGCGCTTTCGGTCCTCTTCCAGTTCCTCGCGTTCGGTCAGTCGGTTGCTGATGTCGGTCTTGAGGGAAGCCAGGGTTTGTTCCCGTTCCTTTTTGCGACTGCTCAGCTTTTGTTGGCGGTCGGCTACATCCTCTTCCAACTTTGCCAGCCGCAGTCGCCCGGCTTTAACCTGGTCCTGCGTTTCTTTCAATTGGCGGAGATTGGCGGCGAACGCCTCCAGGCGGTCAATGGTGTCCCGGCTGAGGTATTCGTAGTAGGTCATCGTGCGGGCGATCTTGTCCGGGTCAATCTCGTTGAGCAGGACTTTGACGGCAGGCGCGTCACCTTCCATCCAGGCGGCGCGGATCTGTTTTTTCAGGCTGTCGCGCTGGCTTTCCAGCACGCGGGTGAGTTCGGCCTCTTCCTCGCCAAGTTCGGTCAGGCGCTGTTGCTGTTCCCTTGCTTGCTGGCGGAGTTCACGACGTTCGCGGGTGAGCCGGCCTATGTCCCGTTCGAGCCCGGAGAGCTGTTGCTCCAGCGAGGAGCGGTCTTCCTCAGCGTCGGCAAGCCACTCATCAATATCGGCAATCTCTTCCTTGAGATCTTCTATCTGGCCAGGTGTGACCTGTTGCTCCGCCAGTGCTGGCGTGACGACTGCAAACATCGCCACTGCCAGCCAAAGACGCAGAATCAACCGATCTCCACCAGGCTGTGCCCGGTCATTTCAGCCGGTTGTTTCAGGCTCATCAGGCTCAGCAGGGTGGGCGCCACGTCGCTGAGGCTGCCGTCGTCCCTGAGGTTGACCTTGCGTGGGCCTACGTAGATAAGCGGCACGGGGCCGATCGTGTGGGCCGTGTGTACCTGACCGGAATTGGGGTCGGTCATCTGTTCGCAGTTACCGTGGTCAGCAGTAATCAATGCTTCACCACCCACTTCCTGCAGAGCCTCGGTAATACGCGCTACGCACTGGTCGATGCATTCTGCAGCCTTGATGGCGGCGTCCAGCTTGCCGGTATGGCCCACCATGTCGCCATTGGCGTAGTTGCAGACCACCAGATCGTATTTTCCGCTTTTGATGGCTTCGACCAGCTTGTCAGTGACCTCGGGTGCACTCATTTCCGGTTGCAGGTCGTAAGTCGCTACTTTGGGCGAAGGAACCAGGATTCGGTCCTCACCTTCAAACGGTGTTTCGAGACCGCCGTTAAAGAAGAAGGTAACGTGTGCGTATTTCTCGGTTTCGGAAATCCGCAGCTGGGTTTTGCCGAGGTTGGCCACATACTCGCCCAGACCATTGGTCAACTGTTCCGGAGGGTAAGCGCACGAGGTATGAATATCGGCTGCGTACTCGGTCAGCATGACGAAGTCAGCCAGTTCCGGATGCTTACGACGTTCAAAGCCGTCGAAGTCCTTTTCCACGAAGCAGCGTGTCATCTCGCGGGCGCGGTCGGCACGGAAGTTCATGAATATAACGGTGTCGCCGTCACGGATGGTGCCCTCGTTTTCGCCGCTGGCCATGATACGGGTGGCCTTTACAAACTCGTCGTTTTCGCCGCGCTCGTAGGCTTGTTCCAGCGCGGACACCGGATCAGCTGAGGTGAACTCTGCTTCGCCCAGGGTCATAACGTTGTAGGCTTCTTCCACGCGATCCCAACGATTGTCGCGGTCCATGGCATAGTAGCGGCCGACAATGGAGGCCACCCGGCCCACCCCGAGGTTCTTCAGTTTGGTGGCAGCCTTTTCCAATGAGGCTTTTGCACTGCGGGGGGGCATGTCGCGGCCATCGAGGAACGCGTGGATATAGACTTCCTTCGCACCGCGCTTGGCTGCCATTTCAGCGGCCGCCAGTACGTGGTCTTCATGGCTGTGAACGCCGCCGGGGGAAAGCAGGCCCATCAGGTGAACAGCACGGTTGTTGCTGACGGCTTTATCAATGGCGGCGCAGAGTACGGCATTTTCCGTAAAACTACCTTCTTCTACATCTTTGTCGATGCGTGTCAGGCTCTGATAAACCACCCGACCGGCGCCCAGGTTCATGTGGCCAACCTCGGAGTTGCCCATCTGTCCCTGGGGCAGGCCGACAAACATACCGGATGTGTTGATGAGTGTTTTTGGCTGATTTTTCCATAGCTTATCCCAGAACGGGGTGTTGGCGTTGCTGATGGCGTTGTCTTCAGCCGGGTCACGGTGGCCCCAGCCATCAAGAATGATCAGTGCGGTAGGCTTACGCGTGGCAGTCATCATTTAATCCGATGGTAGTTTGGTAAATTTACTAAAACGAACATTGATTCTAAACATTTTCACACCCTCCGGCCAGTGGCGTCACCTTCGGCCTGGTCACCTTCTGTCCTTGGGGAAGGGTGTGTATAATCCCGCCACAAACTATTCAGCAAGGTGTTTTCATGGAAAGGGTGTTCGAGTTCGCGGTTAACCATTACATTCTGGTATCTCTGTTTGTCGCTTTCCTGCTGGCCATATTGGTGCTCGAGTCTCGCCGTGGCGGCAAGAAAATCTCTGCGCAGGGAGCCGTGAATCTGATTAACCGCGACGAAGCTGTCGTCGTCGATATCCGTGATCGCAAGGATTTTAACGAGGGCCGGATAACCGGTTCAATCAATATTCCCCTTAATAGTATCAAAAGTCGTGCGTCGGAACTGAAGAAGTTCAAGGACAAGCAGATTATTGTGGCTGACAAGATGGGTCAGCATTCCGCCATGGCGGTCAAGCAGTTGAATGCGGAAGGCTACGCCAATGTGGTTCGCCTCAACGGTGGCGTTGCGGACTGGAAAGGCAGCAATCTGCCGTTGGTGAAGAAGTAACGGCCCTGCCAGGCCTTGAACTGAACGGTAAACTGTCGCACTGTTTCACATCGGCCGGCGGAGCCAGGCATTACACTGTTCCGGCAGCACTGACATAACAACGGGCCCTGGTTGCCCCTTATCGAGAATGAAAGGATTGAACATGGCTGAAAATGAGCAGGCCGCAGCAGGCAACGAAAACCAGAATCAACCACAGTTCGCGCTCCAGCGTATCTATGTGAAGGATCTGTCGTTCGAGTCGCCGAATTCCCCGACGGTTTTTCAGGACCAGTGGAAACCTCAGGTTAATCTGGATCTGAACACCTCCCACAACAAGATCAGTGATAACCAGTACGAAGTGGTCCTGTCTCTGACTGTGACCGCGAAAGTCGATGAAAAAGTGGCTTACATCGTCGAGATTCAGCAGGCGGGCGTTTTCCTGGTGAAAGGTATTGAAGGCCCACAGCTTGGCCAGATGCTGGGTGCCTATTGCCCCAACATCCTGTTCCCCTACGCTCGGGAAGCCATTGACGGCGTGGTCGGTCGGGGTAGCTTCCCGGCGCTGATGCTGGCACCGGTTAACTTTGATGCCATCTATGCACAGGCATTGAAGCGCAAGCAGGAAGAGGCGTCAGGGGAAGCGAAGGAAGAGCAGACTCACTGATACGCTCTCGTCACAAGCGCCAGACAAACCCCGCCAACGGTTCAGGTTCGCGGGGTTTTTTATTGGGCGATTTCCTGCCCGATACCGTCACTGATTATCTGGTCGATCTCGCCGGATGCCTTCATGGACTCCAGCGCCCGGGACAGGCAAGGGATATCGTCTTTTCGGGATTCATGAACCCAGTGATAGAGGGGGGCTTGCAGCAGTGGCTCGCCAATGGACAGGTTTGGTTCTTGCGTTTGGCGGCCAGGGCGTCCCACTCCAGGGTCAGTGCCACGTCGATACGGCCTCGTTCGAGCAGATCGATCAATTGAAAGGTGTCGCTGGTGGCTACCTGTGTCGCATCCTCGGGCAGCACCCGCGCGATCATTCGATAGCCATTGAGGAAACCAATCCGTTTTCCCTTCAAAGAGGCCTTTGAATCGCCGGCCTTGCCGTTGAGAGCCACCGAAACCAGGCGCGCCTCCTGGATGGGCGTCGCCAGCGGTAGCAACGGAGCATTGTCATTGACGGCCATCGGGATTCGGGCAAGCTCGCCGTCTGACTGGCCTTTCTCTGCCATAAGCACGGCCCGTGCGGCCGGGACATCCAGATATCTTATGTCCAGCCCGCAGCTGTCATAGAGCTTTCTGATGATCTGTTTGCCAAGGACCACAGACACTTCTGACGTTGTCGAGGGCGTGGTGATAACACGGGTAGCCTGCGTATTATTATTGGGCCAAGCGTTGCTGGTAGTCAGCATGAGCAAAACGGCAATAATGGGCCATCCGCTGTGGCGAGGGTTACTGCGACCCTTCAAATCCAAATTGCCTCCACGCTTCATAAACCACCAGTGCTACCGTGTTGGATAGGTTAAGGCTGCGACTTTCCGGTCGCATGGGCACTCTCAGGCGATGGTGCTCCGGCATCGCCTCTCGGATGTCCTGTGGCAGCCCGCGGGTTTCGGGGCCGAACATCAGATAGTCACCATTCTGGTATTCGACATCATGATAGCCGCGGCTACCTTTGGTGGTCAGCCCGAAAAGCCTTGAAGGTTGCTCACTCTCCAAAAAGGCCTGGTAGTCGGAGTGTACCGTTACCGTTGCGTATTCACTGTAATCCAGGCCTGCCCTGCGCATCTGTTTGTCTTCCAGGGTAAAACCCAGGGGTTCAATCAGATGCAGCCGGCAGCCGGTGTTGGCGCAGAGCCGGATGATATTGCCGGTATTCGGCGGTATCTCCGGCTCGAACAGCACCACGTTCAACATCCTGTGATCAACGCTCCACGGCGAGGGCAACACCCATGCCGCCGCCAATGCACAGGGTGGCAAGCCCCTTCTTTGCATCCCGGCGAGCCATCTCGTGCAGCAGGCTGACCAGGATCCGGCAACCGGAAGCCCCGATTGGATGGCCCAGTGCGATAGCACCACCGTTCACATTGACCTTCGCGGTATCCCATCCCAGGTCCCGATTAACGGAAATGGCCTGGGCGGCGAAGGCTTCGTTCGCTTCCACCAGATCCAGATCGTCCACCGACCAACCGGCCAGTTTCAGGCAGCGCTGGCTAGCAGGGATCGGGCCGGTGCCCATAATGGCCGGGTCGACACCGGCATTGGCATGAGCCTGATAGTGGCCAGAGGCTCAAGCCCAAGTTCCTTGGCCTTGTCGGCGCTGCACACGATGACGGCCGCCGCGCCGTCGTTAAGGGAAGACGCATTGCCGGCGGTGACGGTTCCATCCTTTTTGAACGCGCCACGAAGCTTGCCCAGGCTGTCCGCGGTTACGCCAGCGCGCGGGTTCTCGTCCGTGTTGACGATCAGTGGTTCGCCCTTGCGCTGAGGAATAGTGATGGGAACAATCTGGCTTTCGAAGTAGCCAGCGTCGATCGCGGCGGCCGCCTTCTGTTGGGACGCAGCAGCAAACTCATCCTGCTCTTCACGGGTGATGCCGTACTTCTCCACGATGTTTTCTGCGGTGACGCCCATGTGGTAGTCGTTAAAGGCGTCCCAAAGGCCATCGGAAATCATGGTGTCCACCATGTTCCAGTTACCCATGCGCTGGCCGTTGCGGCTGTTGGGCAGCACGTGGGGAGCCTGGCTCATGCTTTCCTGACCACCGGCAATCATCAGCTCGGCGTCACCGCAGCGAATGGCCTGGACCGCCATGTGCACCGCCTTCAGTCCCGAGCCACATACCTTGTTGATCGTCATTGCCGGTACAGAGGCGGGGATGCCGGCGTTGATGGACGCCTGGCGCGCCGGATTCTGGCCGCAACCGGCCGTCAGAACCTGGCCAAGGACCACTTCGTTGACCTGATCGGCAGCAACACCGGTTTCTTCAAGCAGGGCTTTGATAACGGCGCTGCCCAGCTTATCGGCACTCAGGCTGGACAGCCCGCCGCCGAAGCTGCCGACGGCGGTACGTTTGGCGGCTACGATAACTACATCACGCATGGACTTTCTCCGGTTTGCACTCAGATTTTAAAAGCTGACTGCATTGTATCGGAAAGCGCGAGTGGGCCAAAGCAGGCAACTGCGATGGTCTCACATATTGAGGCTGCGTCCGCCATCCACCGCGAGGATCTGGCCGGTGATAAACGGAGCGTCGCACAGCAGGAAGGCGATGGCGCCAGCAATGTCCTCCGGCTTGCCGGTGCGGGCCAGGGGAGTCCTGTCCAGGATGCTCTGCTGGTAGCTTTCATCGATCGTCGCATCACCCTCTGGCCAGAGAATGGCGCCCGGCGACACGCCGTTGACGCGGACTTCCGGTGCCAGGTCCTTTGCCCAGGACAGGGTCAGTGAGGCGAGTCCGGACTTGCTGGAGCAGTAAAGCGGATGGTCGGCCAGCGGCCGTTGGCTGTAGATATCGATCAGATTCACGATGGCGCCCTGTGACTGTTTCAAGGCCGGGAGGCAGGCCTGGCCGAGAAAGAAAGGCGCCCGCAGGTTGGTGTTCATGATCGCGTCCCAGTCACCCGCGCTGGCGTCTTGTGTAGGGGTGGGATAGAACACCGAGGCGTTGTTCACCAAGCCATCAAGCCGGCCCCAGGTAGAAATTGCCTGGTGAGCCAGTGATTCCGTCTGATCCGGGGCGGCAAGATCGGCCTGGATAGCAACCGCCGATTCCTGCCTGATGCTGTTGAGCTCGTCACGAAGGGCGTTCGCGTTCGCCTCCCGCGAACGGTAATGAATGACCAGGTTCCAGCCGCGTTGGTGGAGGTGTCTGGCGGTATGGGCGCCAAGTCGATGCGCTGCGCCGGTAATGAGCGCTACAGGTGTTGATGATGCCATCGCGTGTCTTACTCTTTGTTGAGGAATGCGAGGATACGCCGTAACCGCTCTTTGTGGATTGCTTCACCGAGTTCTTTTCCACGAAACCCCTGATCCATCAGGGTTTTCGCCTGTACCCCGGTGGCGGCATGTTGCGCGGATTCCAGCCAATCCACCTTGTGCAGCTCTGGCTCCGGCAGCGCGCATTTCAGGGCAACCAGTAGTCCGGAAAATCGGTCGGCCCGACGCCACACGTCTGCGCCACCCAGGATCTCCAACAACTGGTCAGCGTCGTGAGACGTCATAGTGCGGATCGTTGGTATCAGTTCGGTGGTGAGGCGAGTGAGATCCTGGCAGTCGTTGGGGGCTTTCAGTGCCCTGGCTCGATTACGGGCTTCGGCCGGCGCCAGGGGGGAAAGCAGCGCCGCAAAGCGGACACTGGTGTCATCGCTGCTTTGGTGGGCACGGCGCAAGGCGCCGATGGCGTCAGAAAACGCCTCGAGTGGCTCCAGTTCCGGTATAAGGACAGCCAGTGCGCCGCATTCACGCAGGACTTCGAAGAAGGTGCCGGGTTCCTGCTCATGCAACGCTCGCTGGATTTCCTGCCATACCCGCTCCGGTGTCAGGTGGCTGACCTCGTCCTGGTTCACCATCTGCCGCATCAGCGCCATGGTGGGCTCGGCAATGGTGAATCCCTGGGGCTGCAGGCGGGCAGCAAAACGGGCGGTGCGCAGTATGCGCAATGGATCCTCGGCAAAGGCCTCGGAGACATGGCGTAGCTTGTGATCCTGCAGGTCCTGTCGGCCGTGAAAGGGGTCGACAATCTCACCTGCGGTGGACTTTGCCATGGCGTTGATGGTCAGGTCTCGGCGCTTCAGGTCGTCCTCAAGGGGCACGTCCGGGGCGCTGTACACGGTAAACCCGTGGTAGCCTCGCCCCTGCTTTCGCTCCGTTCGCGCTAACGCGTACTCTTCCCGGGTGTCGGGGTGAAGGAATACCGGAAAATCCGCGCCTACCTGCTTGAAACCCTGTCGTAACATGTCTTCCGGCGTTGCACCGGTGACCACCCAGTCCCGGTCTTTGACCGGCAGACCAAGCAGTTCATCACGGACGGCTCCGCCCACCAGATAGGTTTTCATGGATCGGGTTCTGCTCCTTGAGGGATGTTGCTCCTGGGATTATCCCGGCAAGGCTGGCCACAGGCAAACCGGTTAACCACAAAAAAGCCCGGTATCGAACCGGGCTTGGTGGGGCTGCTTCAATAAAACAGGGTCAGAACGCAGCGCCGAGCTCAATCGCCGCGCCCAGATCGGCATCGCTGATCAGGCCGCCGATGTCGAGGCGTGCACCGAAGGGCGACAGTCCGATACCGGCCGTAAACTGGGTGTCTTCCTCAATGCCATCGTTGTCGTCATTGCTGGCCAGGTTCTGGCGCACACCGAAGCGAAGTTGCGCGTAGCGGAATGCGTCGAATTCGGCGCCGAGGGCAACCCACTGGGTGTCATCCTCGTAGCCGAAGGCCTTCTTTTCCGTCAGGTCAATCTCTGCCGTCAGCACGTGGAAGTTGCCTTTATGGGCGATGCCCGCGGTTACCATCGGGTCAAGTTCCAGAGTACGCTTTTCCTCGTCGGGGCGGCTGGCCGCCGAATCCAGTTCCATGGGAATCAGGTTCTTGACCGCGATGCCGGCATTCCACTGGTTGCGCGAACCGAAAGCGTAGGCGGCGCCCACGTCCAGATTAAAACCGCTTTTGTCGGTCTGGTACTCGTCGCTGTCGAACTCGTCGTCTTCAAATCCGGAGACGGTTTCGGTGTACTGGAAGGTGCGCAGTTGAACGTATTTTGGCGAAATGCCCAGTTGTAGTCGTGATTCGTTCTGCAAATCGATAGAGGTGGCAATGGAAAGGCCTACTTCCGCAACGGCAGAGGCCAGGATGCGGCCCCGGGATTCCAGGTCACGGTCCAGGTCCGCGGCAATCAGGTCCGGGATGGTTGCATTCTCCAGGCCAGCCAGGAACTGCTCATCGTCCTCGTCAAACTCTCCGCGAACCGTGGCCCTTACGTTACCGTTGGTGAAGAAACCGACGGCAAAAGACTCCGAGGGCACGGCCAGGGCGAGACCCAGAGCCCCGTCGATCCGCACGGTGTCGCGATCAAAGTCGTTCAACTGCCGTCTCAGCTCACCGGCGGCTTGGCGGGCATCGTCCGGGTTGGACGTCTTGTCCAGTTCCTGAAAGCGATCAATCGTATCCTGAATATCGTCGATCTGGTCGATGGTTTCCTCTTCGTCCGCAAATCGGGCGTTGATCGAGGGCAGTATCAGGCCAAAGTCGTTGGACCATTCATGGTGATCCGCTGCCATCATCGCCGGATTGGTGGCACCCGCCGCTGCCGGGTGGGCGACGGCGACACCGGTGCCGCCCATGGCAAATGAGCGCGATGACATGAACGCTTGCGGGCTCGCGATGGTGGAGGTGGTGGCAATGGAAAGGCCGATGGCCAGTGACAGCTTGGTCAGACGATGTGGGGTCATGATGTGTCCTGATAAAGCGATGGTGCTGCTAAGTTAAAGGTGACATTCAGCTCAGGTTAATCCAGTTGCTGCCGTGACTCACCGGTGATGCGGTAACGGTTTGTTTTTCTACTGTAAATAGCGGTAGATTTTTGCCGCCTTGATCGTGTGCGACGAGGGCTTTGAGAAACGAAATTATGGAATTCAGTTGGTTACAAAGGTTGGCGTGAATTTTTCATAGGGCAGTGAACAGATGTTTTTTCGGAGAACCAACATGACCCTGCGGTGGATACTGATACCTGCGCTGGTGGTAACAATGATCGGCTGTGCCCCTGTGGGCCAGCACCGGAACGCCGGGGCCGACCGGCAGCAGACCGAACTGGACCCGATCACAGTGAGGGTCAGCGGCTTCGGGACCTACGAAGACGCGTCGAAAGATCGCCTGAACACGCGCAAGCGCCTGCTTGCCCGGCGTGCGTCCCAGTTGGATGCCTATCGCAATCTGGCGGAACGGGTGTATGGCACTGTGATCTACGGCAGCTCAACAGTGAACGATTTCGTTTTGCAGAACGATATGTTCCGCACTTACGTGGACAGCTACATCCGTGGTGCCAAGATGGTTGCCGTGAGTGAGCACAGTGACGGCGTGGTGGAAACCGTTATGGAACTCAAGCTGGAGCCCAGGTTCCGTGCCTGTGTGTCCCGCGTAACGGATCGTGAAGTGCAGGACCTGTGCCCGATCCCGATGCCCAGAGGCAACGACAGCGCCGGAGATTTCCAGAGCCGGGGCGTTGATTCCCTCTACTACCTCGAATAAGAGAACGATTTCCCATGAAGCTGGCTATTTCCGTTGTCACAGTGCTGTTGGTGTTTGCGTGTGGCGGTGTCCAGGCTGTGGTGCTGGAGGCGTCGGCCACGCCACCATTTATAACGATGACGTCGACAGCGCACGGCAGGAGCTAAGAAGCCGCGTTAAGGGATGTTTCCCTGCAGTACGAAGCCAGGATCAGTAGCCGCGACACCATGGAAAACGGTGTGGTGACGGAATCCCGCCTGCAGGTTGCCTCGTCGGCGCGGGCAACGTCCGTTGAAGTGGTGGACGAGTACCGGCGGGGGAATCTGTTGCGTGTCACGGTTCGCGCCGATATGTCGGCCAGCGGCCAGTGCCAGGCCGGCGATGCCGCAGAGTTGAGAAAGCGTGTGGCCGTGACCGGCTTCCCCATGGTGTATCCGGATCAGGCCCGGATAGGGCGCATAGGGGATGCCGGCGAAGTCTTGCCGCAATTACTGCAGGCGGATCTCCGGCGCAGCGGTAAACTCCAGGTCTTCGGCGCAACCACCCAGCGCCTGTTTGATGACCTGCTCAATGCTCCGACGCATCAGAAATTCAACAATCGATTGAGCAACGTGATCCAGGTGGCTCGCGAACTTGGGGTGCAGTTTGTGGTTACCGGTGTCATTCGTGATGTTGGCGTGTCTGACCCGGACGCCTGGGGCAGTTCCGTTATTGACCGTCTGCAGCGTGGCATTGGCGCGGCCAACCAGAACCGGCGGTTTGTGGTGGACATGATGGTTTATGACGGCTTCAGTGGGGCGCCTGTCTATCAGGAGCGATTTTCGGCGGAGGCACGCTGGAATGCCGGGCCGGGGTCTTCTGATGGGTTTGGGTCGGCAGGTTTCCGGGAAACCGAATACGGACAGGCTGTCGCTGGCTTGATGAATAACATGGTGTCTGCGGTCAATGATGCGCTGGCTTGCCAGCCATTTATCACGAGGGTGACGAGAGTTGACGGCAACAAGGTCACGCTGGATTCCGGGGCCACGGCGGGCCTGCGTCCGGGGGACGAACTGAAGCTCTATCGCAGTGCCAGCTTCTTCGATTCACCCGGGGCGACCCCGGAACTGGTGGACAGCCGCACCACCATGACGGTGAACAACGTTCACCCGGATTTCAGCAACGGCAGCATTCCTGTCTTTGGCGGGCTGATCAATATACAGCGGGATGACGTGGCCATCGTCTGGTAGGGGCGGTCAGACTGCGGCGGTTTCCGCTGCCACGTCCCGGATCTTGCCAACCATGGCCCGCAGGCCGTTGCCCCGCGTGGGCGAAATGTGGCGGAACAGATCCAGTTGTTCGAACAGTTCGTCGATGTCCGTAGCCAGAAGGTCCCTGGGGGACTTGCCATTCAGCGCCACCAGGATAATGGCGGCAAGGCCGCGAACGATGATGGCGTCGGAGTCAATCAGCAGGTACAGCTTGCCGCTTTGCTCATCGTAATGATGGATCAGCCACACCTGGCTCTGGCAGCCATGGACGTAATTCTCTTCCCTGCGCTCGTCGTCCGGAAATGCCGGTAGCTGCTTGCCAAGGTCGATAATGAAGGCGTAACGTTCTTCCCAGTCGTCCAGAAACTCAAAGCCATCCAGAACGTCCTCGAGGGTAGTGTCTTTCCCGAGGGGGTTATTCAGAAACTCCTGTTCAGCGGCACCCATTACAGCATCCCCAGTTCAAGCTTGGCTTCGTCGGTAAGCATGTCATTGTTCCAGGGCGGGTCGAAGGTCAGTTCGACGGTTACCTTATCCACGTTGGGAACATGCTCAAGCTTGGTTTTGACGTCTTCGGTGATCACCGGGCCCATGCCGCAGCCGGCGGCTGTCAGGGTCATTTTAACGTAGACATGGTTGCCGTCTTCCGTGCCATTCTGTATGTCACACTCGTAGATCAGGCCCAGCTCCACCACGTTGACCGGAATCTCCGGGTCGTAGCAGTTGCGCATCGCTTCCCACACCTGGTTTTCGTTGACGGTGCCGTCTTCCGGGGTGTCGAAGCTGCTTTCAAGAGGTTTTTTGCCTAGGGCATCGGCGTTGTGGCCTTCAATGCGAGCGAGGTTGCCGTTCACCGCCACGGTGAAGCTGCCACCCAGTGACTGTGTGATGGTCACAAAGGTATCCGATGGAATCATGATTTCGGTTCCGGCGGGCACCAAGCGTGCCTCTACTTCGCGTTTTGTCAGGACCACTTCCCGTTCTTGCATGCCTTAATGGGCCTCGTATTCGCTATCTGGTTTTCGGATTCAGGCGACTGTAAAGCTTTCGCCACAACCGCACTCTGCCGTCGCATTCGGATTCCGGAATTGGAACAGGGAGTTCACCCCTTCGGTCACGAAATCAATTTCAATGCCGTTCACCAGAGGCAGATGCTCTTCCTTTACAAAGACGTCCACACCGTCGATGTGAAACACCTTGTCGTCCGCTGCGGCTTCTTCCACCCACTGGGTTTCATACTTGAAGCCGGAACAGCCACTTTTCTTGATGGCCAGGCGGATACCTTTCGCCTCAGGCTTCTTGTCCAGTTGTTTGCGTACGTGTTTTACCGCTGTCGGGGTCATGGTGACCGCCACGGTTGGTGTGAAGACTTCGGCTGTCATAGTTCCACCTCCATCAGGCAAACAGACGCTGGATTTTCTGCAGGGCAGTGAATAATTGTTCCACTTCCTCCAGCGTATTGTAAAACGCAAAGGATGCCCGGGCTGTACCGGGAACCCCGTAAAAGTCCATCAACGGCATGGCGCAGTGGTGGCCAGTGCGGATCGCGATGCCCTGCTGATCCAGCAGCGTTCCTATATCACTGGGGTGCAGGCCGGCGATTTTAAAGGACATTACTGGTACTTTTTGGCTGGCCGTACCGATGATTTCCATGCCGGGGACTGAGTCGACCAATTCGTTGGCGCGGGTGAGAAGCGCGTTTTCTGCCGCTTCCATGCCGTTGCGATCCAGGTTGCCCAGATAATCAATGGCCGCGCCCAAGCCGATGGCCTCAGCAACCGGCGGTGTACCGGCCTCGAACTTGTAAGGCAACACGTTCCAGGTGGTGCGTTCGAACGACACCCGCTCGATCATCTCGCCGCCGCCCTGGAACGGGGGCATTTCTTCCAGCAACTGGGCCTTGCCGTACAGTACGCCAACGCCCGTCGGGCCGAACAGCTTGTGGGATGAGAACACGTAGAAATCACTGCCCAGTGCTTTTACGTCCGGCTGAAAATGCGGCACGGCCTGGGCGCCATCGATAACGGTGATCACGCCGTAAGCCTTGGCTTGCTCAATCAGCGGTGCAATCGGGTTCACCGTGCCCAGGACGTTGGACACGTGAGTCAGTGCCAGTATTCGGGTGCGGTCGCCCAGCAGGCTGTTGAATGAGTCGAGGTCCAGCTCGCCCTGAGGCGTGACCTGGATGGGAACCACCTTTGCCCCTGTGCGCTCGGCCACCATCTGCCAGGGCACGATGTTGGCGTGATGTTCCATATGGCTGACGAGGATTTCGTCGCCAGGCTTGAGGCGGCCGGCCAGACCATTGGCAACCACATTGATGGCCTCGGTGGTGCCGCGGGTCCAGATGATCTCGCGGGTGCTGTCAGCGTTCAGGAATGCGCGAACCTTCTCCCGGGCGCCCTCGAAGGCACTGGTGGCACGGTCGCCAAGCGTGTGGGCGCCCCGATGGACGTTGGAATGCATTTCCCGGTAATAGCGATCCATGGCGTCCAGCACGGCGATGGGCTTTTGTGACGAAGCACCGTTGTCCAGATACACGAGGGGCTTGCCGTTGATCTGCTGATCAAGAATCGGAAAGTCCCGGCGGGTGGCCTCGACGTCGAACGCCGCAGTGCCCGCCTTTTTGGCCATGGAAAGGTCTGTCATAACCGGTCAGGCCTCCTGAAACGTCTGATCGAAAAATTCATTCAGCCGGAGCTGGGCAGCGTCTTTGACGGCCTGAACCGGAATCTGTTCAACAAGTTCGTTAATGAAGGCCATCGTCAAAAGGGTATTGGCCTCACGACGCCCGATGCCACGGGATACCAGGTAGAACAGGGAAATTCTGTCAAGCTGGCCGATTGTTGCGCCATGGGCGCATTTGACATCGTCCGCGTAGATCTCCAGCTCCGGCTTGGTATCGATCTCGGCGCCGGTAGAGAGCAACAGATTCTTGTTGTTCATGTTCGCGTTGGACTTCTGGGCATCCTCGTGGATATGGATGCGGCCATTGAACACGGCATGGGATTCGTCCGCAGCGATATTGCGATAGGTTTCCTCGCTGTCGCAGTGGGCAGCCACATGCTCAATGGATGTGTGGTTGTCGTAGTGCTGTTTGCCCTGGGTGACGACCACGCCGTTCAGCTTGCACTCGCCGCCTTCGCCTTCCAGCCGAACCTGCAGATCATGGCGACGCAGTGGTCCACCGAAGCCCACGCAGTGGCTCTCGAAGCGAGAATTGGCGGCTTGGCGAACACCGGTAGCCCCGATGTGCTGTACATTTTCGCCTTCCATGACCAATCGCACATTCGTGACCTGGGCTCCGTCTGCCAATACAAACTCGGTGACGGTATCCACCATGACCGGCTCCTCGCCGCTGGAGAGGTATTCCTCTACCACCGTAATCTGGCTGTGACGTGCGGCATCCACATAAATGCGCGGGTACGCCGAGCCGGAAGCCGTGCCGGTCACTTCGTGCACGATGAACAGAGGCTGATCGAGAACCGCTTCCTTGTCCAACTGGATATACAGGCCGTCTTCAAAGCGAGCGGAGTTCAGTCGCGCCATCTGTACGGCACGGGTGTCCAGCGTGTTGTCCAGGCGTTCGGCCAGGGCCGCGGCCTCGTCATCGTCCAGATCGGCGAAGCGTTGAATGCGGATGCCGTCCAGGTCCGGAAAGTCCGAGGCTTCCGGAATCATCACGCCGTTGTGGAACACCACGCGATAACCGGGAATCGACAAGCTGTAACCATCCTTGCCAGTTGCGGGCAGGGTGGTGGCCAGTTCGTCGGTCAGCTTCAGGTGCCGGCTGGAGTATTTCCAGTTCTCGGTTTTGCGGGTGGGCAATGGCATATCCACCAGTGCCGTGCCCCGCTGTTTGCGCAGTTCAAGCAACGGCTGGGGCAGCGAATGCCCGCCCGGCTCGAGGAAGGCGCTGGAAATGGTTGGTGCTGGTTTCATTCCACGGCCTCCTTAGCTGGCTGCACTGGGGGTGGCTTCTTCGTCTTTCACGCCGAGCCAGCCGTAGCCACGCTCTTCGAGCTCGAGGGCCAGCTCGCGACCCCCGGATTTGACGATCCTGCCACCGGCCAGTACATGAACATGGTCTGGCACAATGTGGTTCAGCAGACGCTGGTAGTGAGTCACCATCAGAATGGCACGGTCTTCGGCGCGCAGGGCGTTTACGCCCTTGGAAACCACCTGCAGGGCGTCGATATCGAGCCCTGAGTCTGTCTCATCCAGAATGGCCAGCTTTGGCTGCAGCAACAGCGCCTGAAGAATCTCATTGCGCTTCTTCTCGCCACCGGAGAAGCCTTCGTTGACACCGCGCTTGAGGAACGCCGGGTCCAGGTCCACCTGTTTGGAAACCTCTTTGGCCAGCTTCATGAACTCCGCGGCGTTCATTTCCTGCTCGCCGCGGTGTGTGCGCATGGCGTTGACGGCGGTGCGCAGGAACTGCAGGTTGCTGACGCCGGGAATCTCCACCGGATACTGGAACGCCAGGAAAATACCTTCACGAGCCCGCTCTTCGGTTTCAAGGTCCAGCAGGTTCTCGCCGTTCAGGCTGATTTCGCCCTGGGTTACCTCAAATGTCTCATTGCCTGCCAGCACCTGGGACAGGGTGCTCTTGCCTGAGCCGTTGGGGCCCATGATGGCGTGAACTTCCCCGGCCTTGATCTCCAGGTTGATGCCCTTGAGGATCTCTTCACCCTCAACGGATGCGTGCAGGTTCTTGATGCTTAGCATTTCTGGCGTCTCTCTATAATCTGAAAACTGGAATCTGAATATCTGTATATGAGCCTGGGCTTAACCAACGGACCCTTCAAGGCTGACTTCAAGCAACTTGCCAGCTTCCACGGCAAACTCCATCGGCAGCTCCTTGAACACCTCTTTACAGAAGCCGTTCACAATCATGGAAACCGCCTGCTCCGGGTCGATGCCACGCTGGCGGCAGAGGAACATCTGCTCGTCGCTGACCTTGGAGGTGGTTGCCTCGTGCTCAACGATGGCCGACTTGTTCTTGCTCTCGATGTACGGGAAGGTGTGGGCGCCACAGCGGTCGCCGATCAGCAGCGAATCACACTGGGTATAATTACGTGCACCTTCCGCACCCGGGCCGAACTTCACCAGCCCGCGATAGGCGTTGGAGCTCTTGCCGGCGGAAATGCCCTTGGAGATGATGGTGCTGGACGTGTTCTTGCCAGATGAATCATCTTGGTACCGGTATCCGCCTGCTGGTAATTGTTGGTCAGTGCCACCGAGTAGAATTCGCCCACGCTGTTGTCACCACGCAGCACGCAACTCGGATACTTCCAGGTCACCGCGGAACCGGTTTCGACCTGGGTCCAGGAAATCTTGGAGTTCTTGCCAATAGCGGCGCCACGTTTGGTGACGAAGTTGAAGATGCCGCCTTTGCCATTCTCATCGCCCGGGTACCAGTTCTGCACCGTGGAATATTTGATCTGTGCATCGTCCAGGGCCACCAGTTCAACAACGGCAGCGTGAAGCTGGTTTTCGTCGCGCATCGGCGCGGTGCAGCCTTCCAGATAACTGACGTAGCTGCTGTCCTCGGCGATGATCAGGGTGCGCTCAAACTGACCGGTGTTGGCCGCGTTAATGCGGAAGTAAGTGGACAGTTCCATGGGGCAACGAACACCCTTGGGTACGTACACGAATGTGCCATCTGAAAACACGGCGGAGTTCAGGCCCGCGAAAAAGTTGTCGCCTGCAGGAACCACAGAGCCCAGATACTTTTTCACCAGTTCCGGGTAGTCCTGGATGGCCTCCGAAATGGAGCAGAAGATTACGCCAGCCTTGGCCAGCGGCTCCTTGAAGGTGGTTGCCACGGAAACGGAGTCAAACACGGCGTCAACAGCCACGCCGGCAAGCTTTTCACGCTCGTGCAGGGGAATGCCCAGTTTCTCGTAGGTCTTGAGCAGCTCAGGGTCACTTCGTCGAGGCTCTGGGGCATGTCTTCCTTGCGCTTGGGCGCGGAGTAATAGGAAATCGAGTTGTAGTCGATTTTCGGATAACCCACGTGTGCCCAGTCCGGCTCGTCCATTTCCAGCCAGCGACGGTAGGCCTTCAGGCGCCATTCCAGCATCCATTCCGGCTCTTTCTTAATGGCGGAAAGGCGGGCAATGACGTCTTCGTTCAGGCCGGGCTCGAACGTGTCGGCTTCGATGTCTGTTACGAAACCGTGTTCGTATTCCCGTTTGATCAGCTCGTTCACCTCTTTATCGGTGGTCGCCATGATCGTCGCTCCGTATTCTCTCATCTCGGGCCTTGCAGCCCCTGGTGTCGCCGGTAGTCTCGTGTTCAGGGCTGCCGGGCGGATGTCATAAATTCATGCGTCGCAGTGATCGCCCCAGATCTGGGTGCGCCCTGCAATCGGTTTTTGGATGACGGATTGGGTGCGGCCCTGTTGAAAATCAAGGGCAATATCCGTTTCTTCTGGTGAGTGAGTATACAATACCAGAGTAAAATAGTCAGGTATTAAATTGCGCGTGTCGTGATTATACCTTAATCGACCCTTGTGGCACTAAGGGTGCGGTAATCGGGTCGATAGCCCGGCTCTTTGTGCTATTAGGCGGAGTGTGCCTTCCTGTCTGCGACTAAAGCCCAATATGGTTATTTTCGGCTAACATGTGTACGCTGACCAGCGCAGGTAAAGCGTGCCTGCAGGGAATGATCAGGAGACCGTGACATGCACTCAGAACCGATGAAGCCCCGCGCGGCTATGGCACCGTTCAGTGCGCGAGTGACTTCGTTGATTGCCGGGCATCTGGAGCGAGGTCGGGTAGGGGTGGAGGCTGTTGCCTCTCAACTGCACATGAGCCGGCACACGCTCCATAAAAGATTGAAAGAAGAAAATCTGACCTTTGCTGCGTTGCTTGAGGACATCCGGCGTGAACGGGCGCTGGCCTACCTGAAGGATCGCAGTAAGCCCCTGGTGGAAATCGCTGAACAGCTCGGGTTCTCCGAACTCAGTGCTTTCAGCCGTGCGTTCAAACGCTGGATGGGTAAATCGCCAGGAGCCTACCGCTCGCGGGTTGCTTAAGGAATATTGAAAACGCCGGGGCCGCAAATTTGTGCGTGCCCCGGCGGTTCGCTGCCGGGTGGTCAGGCTTTCTTGAAGATCAGCGTGCCATTGGTGCCGCCGAAGCCAAAGCTGTTGCTCATCACCAGGGGCAGATCCACGTTGTCCTGCCGTTCCCGCACGATGGGGTAGCCTTCGGCGCCTTCATCCAGGTTTTCGATATTGGCTGACGGAGCAATAAAGTTCCCCCGCTGCATGATCAGGCTGTAGATGGCCTCGTGCACACCGGCTGCGCCCAGAGCATGGCCGCAAAGTGGCTTGGTTGAGCTCAGTGGCGGTATCTTGTCGCCAAAGGTTTCCTTCAGGGCTTTGAGTTCGGTGACATCCCCCGCTGGCGTGCTGGTGCCGTGGGTGTTGATGTAGCTGATCTCGCCATCGATGTTTTTCATCGCCTGCTGCATGCAGCGAATGGCGCCTTCACCGCTGGGCGCCACCATATCGGCGCCATCAGAGGTTGCGCCGAAGCCCACCAACTCGGCCAGGATGTTGGCTCCGCGAGCTTCCGCATGCTCCAGGGCTTCCAGTACCAGGATGCCGCCGCCGCCAGAGATGACGAAACCGTCCCTATCCCGATCGTAGGTGCGGGAGGCTTTTCCGGGGGTGTCGTTGTATTTGGTGGACAGCGCACCCATGGCGTCGAACATCAGGCTCAGCGTCCAGTGGATGTCTTCACCGCCACCGGCAAACATCACGTCCTGGCGGCCCAGGGCAATCATATCGGCAGCATGGCCAATGGAGTGGGCACTGGTGGCGCAGGCTGAGGTGATACCGTAGTTGATGCCGGTAATGCCAAATGCCGTAGCAAGAGAGGCGTTGATAGCGCTGCCCATGGTGCGGGGCACACGATAAGGCCCTACACGACGGATGCCTTTCTCACGGTGGGTGTCGATGGCGTCCATCAGTTCCACCGTTGATGCACCGCCAGCGCCGGTAATGACGCCGGTTGAGTTGGCGCGGATATGCTCTTCTGTCAGTCCTGCTTGCTCAATGCTTCTTTCATCGCCAGGTAGGTGTAGCCGGAGGCCGGGCACATGAAGCGCATCAGTTTGCGGTCGATCAGTTCCGGCAGATTCAGGTCAATCTGTCCGCATACATGGCTGCGCAGACCGTTGTCCTTGGCTTCCTGGCTAAAGCCAATGCCAGGAATTGAATCCCGCAGGGACCGGGTTACTTCGTCTTGATTGGTTCCGAGGCTGGAGACGATTCCCATGCCTGTAATAACAACACGACGCATTTAATGGCTCCTAGAAGTCATCCGTAGAATTGAACATGCCGACCTTCAGGTCTTTGGCGGTGTATATTTCCCGGCCATCCACTTCCATACGGGCATCGGCAATGGCATGGTGAGCTTGCGGCGGATGACCCGTTTGATGTCGAGGTGATACCGAACGAGTTTGTTCGTGGGTAGCACCTGGCCGGAAAACTTCACCTCACCGCTTCCAAGCGCGCGACCCTTGCCTTCACCTCCGGTGGCTGCCAGGAAAAAACCCACCAACTGCCACATGGCGTCCAGGCCCAGACAGCCGGGCATGACCGGATCGTCCACAAAATGAACCTTGAAGAACCAGAGGTCCGGGTTGATGTCCAGCTCGGCAACGATGCTGCCTTTGCCATAGAGCCCGTCGGTTTCGCTGAAATGGGTAACGCGGTCCATCATCAGCATTTCATTGATGGGCAGTCGCATCTTGCCGGGGAAGAGCGTGCCTTGTCCGCAGGCTTCCAGATCTGCCTTGGTAAAGTGATCAGGGGTCATAATGCCAGTGTTCCTGTTACAAAATGGTTTCTTATACTTTAGCTGGTATTACCGCTAAGGCTATTGACCATTGGTTGCAGTTTGCAGTTTGCAGTTTGCAGTTTGCAGTCGGGCACAAATTTTCTGTGACGATTTTCCACTTCGCCATGGCGACGCCACCCTGGCCAACGACTCCGGAGGTCAGCGCCCCCCGGATTTTTCGGATACCTGCTTCGTCAGTTCCTGCAGCTGTTGCTGAACCGCCTTTAACTGGCGTGCGATCTCGTCCCGTTCATCGTGGGCTTTCTGGGCCTGCTCCGCGTTCTGTTCTTCACTCATGACTTCCAGGATCGCCCCTATCATCATGTTGAGGAATACGAACGCCGTCAGGAATATGAACGTCAGGTAGTAGAGCCAACTGAGCGGGTAGGATTCCATCGTGGCATACATTACATCCGTCCAGTCCTCGAAGGTTGCCACCCGGAACAGAGTAAGCATGGCTATGGCGACATCGCCCCAGAGCGTCTCGTCCACGTCGGCAAAGAACATTGAGCCCATGGCCGCATAAATGTAGAAAATGATAAACATCAACAGGGCGATGTAGCCCATGCGCGGGATGGCTTTCAGAAGAGAGTTGATCAGGAATCGCAGCTCTGGCACCACAGAGACCAGGCGCAACACCCGGAACACACGCAACAATCGACCAAGCAGCACGGCGTCGGAGTTGTCCAGGGGGATGAGGCTACCAACTACGACCAGTGTATCGAACAGGTTCCAACCATCCATCAGAAAGCGTTTCTTGTTGGGGCAGGCAGCAAAGCGGAACAGGATTTCTATCAGAAAAAATACGGTGATGGCGCTGTCCATCACGCTAAGGGAACCCTCCACCAGTGGCGGAAGCTCATAGGTCTTTGCGCCAATGGTGAGCGCCGACAGGATGATAATGCCGATAACCACGCTCTGGAAGATCCGGCTGGACTCTATGCGGCGCAGTTGTTCGAATCCGGTTGTAGGGCTTGGTTGGGCAGACATGGGAAAACAGCAACTCCATAACGATCGCGGAGCCTGAATTCTAAAGGGAGTGGGCCGGATTGGGTAGCGGGAACTGCGCTCAGGCGTTGGCGAGTATGATCCGCCACTGCTCTTCAGTAACGGGCATCACCGACAGGCGGTTGCCACGCCTGATCAGCGCCAGGCCATCAAGCCCCGGCAGGGACTTGATTTCATCCAGTGGGATCAGTCGTGGCAGTTTTTTCTCAAAGGCCATATCCACGGCCTGCCAGCGCGGTTTTTCCGGTGTGCTTTTGGGGTCGTAGTAGGGCGAATCTTCCCGGAACTGGGTCGGGTCCGGATAGGCGGAAGTCACGACGCGGACAATCCCTGCCACGCCAATGTGTTTGCAGCTGGAGTGGTAAACAAGCACGTCGTCCCCCTCGGCCATTTCCCGCAGGAAATTTCGCGCCTGATAGTTGCGCACTCCGTCCCAGGGGATGGTCTGATCCTTCGCGTTCTCAAAGTCATCAATGCTGCATTCGGACGGTTCGGTCTTGACCAGCCACTTTGCCATCGCTCGGCTCCCGACATGATGAGGTTATACAGTATAACCAAAATCCGGCTCGTCTGGCCGTTATGGCACAGTCACGCTGTCAAAGGGTATGGGGCAGGACGCCGTAGTAGATTGCGCTGAAGTGCAGGGCGCTGCCGCCGATGACGAACAGGTGCCATACCGCATGCATGTAGGGAATGCGGTCCGCGAGGTAGAAGCCGACGCCGGCTGTGTAGACCACGCCACCCGCGATGGTCAGGTAGAGGCTGTCTCGCTGATGCTCGCTACCAGGTCCGATGAGGCGAAGGTGATCAGCCAACCCATGGCAATGTAGATACCTACACGTGCCAGTTTGAAGCGGTTCTGGAAGATGACTTTCAGAACCACGCCGGTAGCCGCCAGGGACCAGATGATGGCAAACAGGGTCCAGCCACTGGTGCCGCGCATGTTGACCAGCAGGAAAGGGGTGTAGGTGCCGGCGATCAGCACGAAGATGGCGCAGTGATCCAGGGTCTTGAACAGCGCTCGCATCCGGGGGTGGCGGGCACCATGGTAAAGCGCCGATGCCAGGTAAAGCATGATCAGGGACGCGCCAAAAATACTGAAGCTGACGATCTTCCAGACATCACCCAGTTGGCTGGCCGCGACGATCAATGCAATCGTGCCGATCACGCCAAGAAGGGCGCCGAGACCGTGGGTGGCGCTGTTCAGCCATTCCTCGATACGGTGATGGACGGATTCTTCGGGGTTCTCGCGAGCTTTCATGGGTGCCTGGTTCGGTTCTGTCATGCCGCTACGGTACTTCAGCGTACAGGTGTACGCAATAGACGAAGTGTGACGTGTTGTTCAGCTCGAGCCTGTAATGACGCTGTTCGATGGATTATCCCGAGCTGCGGCCGTTGCCGGACGCCTTTTTCAGCCTTGAGAAGGTTGCCGGCACCACACCCAGCCACGACGCCAGCTGGTTGTCCGGCACCCGCTTGATCAGCTCGGGATACTCGTCCAGCAACAGCCGGTAACGCTCCTGGGCCGGCATCGTTTGCTTGCGGAATTCCCTCATGCTGGTCAGCTCGGCGACTTCCTCCGTCAGCACAATGGCGAACTTTTCCCAGGCGCCATCCCCCTGTGCCTGAACCGCCGCCCGGAACGCGGAAAAATCGGCCACCCAGAGGGTTGCGGGGGTAACGGCTGTGAGGCACAGAGTGTTGCGGGAAGTTCGGCTTCTGCCAAAGACAGGCCAGATCAGATCCCCTTCCGTGAAAAAATGGTGGATGGCCACCTTTCCCGTCGGTGATTCCCGGAACAGTCGAAGCACACCGTGCTGGATCAGGTACACATTACCCCAGGGGCGGTTGTGTCGCTCCAGATCGGTTTCAGCGTCCACCCGGCATTTCTGGAACAGTCCGCCCAGTTCGCTGACGAAGCGCTGTTGGGGGGTATCGCTGTCGTTGCTCAGATGAATGCCAAAGCAGTGGCTGAGCCCGCTGAGTAACGCATGGGACTCCGGCGCGGGCTCATGCCAGATAATATCCCGGTGTCGCTCTGCCAGCATGCAGGGGGGCGATGAGCTGGCAATCGGTTCCTGTTTCATGGGAGCACCTTGGCTGAGTCGGTTGTCGGAGTTTGGCATCTGGATAGGTACATTCAAAATAAATTAAACCAGTTTGTCTTAGCGGCTGAATCAATATTCCTGCTGGTGTTAAACTCGGTGCCTTTCTTGCCCTGTACCGGAGTCAGCATGGCCGCGGCCCTCGCACTGTTCTATAAACTGCTCCCCCTGTATATCACGGTTGCCCTGGGTTGGGTTGCCGGGCGTTACCTTCAGGCCAGCGGTAAACACATCGCCGGTATCATGCTCTACATTGTAACGCCCTCTGTGGTGTTTTCCGGCGTTATGGCGGCACCGCTCTCGACGGAAGTGATCCTGTTGCCACTACTGGTTTTTACGCTGTGTTCGGTGCTCGGTTTTGCGCACATGAGGATTGCCCGCGGTATGATTTCGGACGGCAGCGCCAGTCTTATTCCGTTGTCGGTGGGCACGGGCAATACCGGTTATTTTGGCATACCGGTGGCATTGCTGCTGTTTGGTCAGGAAGGACTGGCGCTTTATATCGTGTGCATGCTGGGTACGACGCTGTTCGAGAATTCCGTGGGCTTCTATCTGGCCGCCCGGGGACGGTACAGCCTCAAGGATTCCCTCGTGAGGGTGGCGCGGCTGCCTTCGGTCTACGCCTTTATGTTGGCGGTTGTGCTGAACCTGAACGGATTTTCCATCCCGGATGTTTTCACGCCGCTTTTCGACAACCTTCGTGGGGCCTACAGCGTCCTCGGCATGATGATTATTGGCATGGGGATTCTCAGTTTTCGTGGGCTGGCGGGCAACCCGCGTTTTACCGGCCTGGCGTTCTTCGGCAAGTTCGTGTCCTGGCCGCTGGCGGCCATCGTGCTCTGGTGGCTGGATGCCCGTTTCTTTGGTATCTATAACCTGGCCGTCTACCAGGCGATTTTCCTGATTTCCATAACGCCCATTGCCGCCAATACGGTGGTCATTGCCACGCTGCTGGACACCGCGCCAAAACAGGCTGCCGGCACCGCCTTGCTGAGCACCTTGTTTGCCCTGGCGTTTATTCCGGTGATGGTGGCTCTGGTTATGCCGTAACCCGGGGAGCGGTGCGTAAGGTGAGCAAGCCCGCTATCAGGCCGGTGAGCGCGCCAAGCCAGTGGGATTGGACGATGACATGGCCCCCAATCAATGGGTTTTCGCCAACCGCCGGGTATAGAAACACCTCCGTTGCCATCTTCAGCAGAATGAATGCCAGTATGGTGATGCTCCAGCGGGTATCCGTTTTGATATTGAACAAGGCCGTAAACACCAGAAGCCCATGAAGACAGCCTGAAAACCCCCGATACCAGTCAACCTCGGGCGCCGCCAGAAACAGGCTGAAGAGATGGCGAGAGGGGAGAGAATCAGGTAGCTTATCCAGCTCGGCAGGGGGGGATGCCTTGTGAACAACAGGCCGGTTACCAGTAGCCCCGCCAGGTTGAGTAGCAGGTGGTTCAGGCCCAGGTGGGTCCAGTGGCCGGTGAGCAGCCGCCAGTACTCGCCGCCAGGAATACCCTCACGAGACCATTCCAGAGCGCTTGCCGGCCACAGGAATGCAGCCGCCAGAAGCGCTGCCAGTACCGTGAATCGCGGCCAGTAAGGGAACAGTTGTGGTGATCGTGTGTGGGTCATATGCGGTTCAAGTTTATACAGGTTGTCGCGTTTATAACCACCCCCTTACGAGTTATCGGACTTCCGGGCTGGCGGAACTGACTGACGCCTGTTTGGCGCCTTCAATATCCTTCCGGGCATGACGCACTACGCTGACACCCGCGGTAATAGCCAAGCCGCCCATGATGGTCGCCACGGCCAGGTCAGGCCACGCGGTGCCAGTACCAAATACCCCCAGGGCGGCCACCATGACAGCGACATTGCCGATAGCATCGTTGCGACTGCACAGCCACACCGAGCGCATGTCTGAATCGCCATCCCGGTAACGGAACAGTATCAGTGCCACAACGACGTTTGCCACCAGTGCCATAAGGCCCACGACCCCCATGGTCAGCGGCTCCGGTGTGATGCCGCTCTGAAGTACCCAGATGGCCCGGGCGAGTACGATGACACCGAAAACGGCCATCGTAATACCTTTCACCAGGGCGGCCCGGCCGCGCCAAAGCATACCCATGGAAAGTACGGTCAGGGACAGCACGTAGTTGGCGCTGTCGCCAAAGAAGTCGATGGCATCGGCCATCAACGACACCGACCCGGATTGAAGGCTTGCGATGCCTTCCACCAGAAACATTGCAAGGTTGACCCAAAGCGCAATCCACAATGCCTTTCGAAAGCCTGGAGCGGGGGATTTTGGGTTGGGGGCGGAGCAGCTACTGCAGGCCATGAATACCTCCTTATGTGAGACTGTATTCATTAAAAACCCTGTAGCTACTACAGAGTCAAACCCCGTCGCGAAAATGGTGTTCAGCGAGAGCCGTGAGTGCCGGGAATATGGTTGTGGTTGCCGGAGGACGCTTCATGGGCCGGCTCCGAAGTCAGTCCGCCGAGGATGCCGCACTCGCTGACTGTACGGGCTTCGGAGCAGGCATGCTGCAGTTGTTCAAGGGTATCTTCCAGGCTTTCAAGCTCCTGCAAACGCTCGCGTACATGGCTGAGGTGCCGGGCCAGAAGGCATCCACCTCACTGCAATCAGAGTCCGGTTGGTCGGCCAGGCGTATGAGCTCCCGGATTTCGTCCTGTGCCATATCCAGGTTACGGCAACGTTTGATGAACAGCAGGCGGTCGAGGTGACTTTGCCGGTATTGGCGATAGCCACTGGCCAGGCGGTCGGGTGCCGGCACCAGCCCGATTTTTTCGTAGTAGCGAATGGTTTCTACCGGAATGCCTGTGGTTTTCGAGATTTCGCCGATTTTCATGGTTGCTCGCCTGCCGTTTGTCCGCCAAGGCCGTTAGGGGTTACTGACCGGCTTCAATGGTTCCAGATTCTTCCGGTTGGCCAGAAATTCAGGCCGTGGTTTATTGCCACAATAAGGCTCTTCCAGAGTATTGTGAACGCTGTTGTAAACGAAAAACAGGTTGCTTCGCGGCCAGCACGACATATTCACGTTGGAACCATGCAGCGTGTTGCACTCGAAGATGATCAACGACCCCGGTGGGCCCTTCGGTGCCTCAATGGCGTTCTCGTCCATCAACCGGGTCAGACTGGCGGCGTCCGGCACCCCGAGATCCTGGCTCTTGAGGGATTCCTTGTAGTTGTCCTCCGGCGTGCGACCGACGCAGGGGATAAAATACTTCTGGGAACCCGGAATCAGCATCAACGGGCCGTTAAACTCGTTGTTGTCGGTCATCACGATGGAACAACTGAGGCTGCGCATGCGCGGCATGCCATCCTCGCTGTGCCAGGTTTCGAAATCGGAATGCCAGTTGAACCCCTTGCCTTTGAAACCGGGCTTGTAGTTGATCCGCGACTGGTGAATGTAGACCTCGCTGTCCAGCAACTGACGCACGATGTTGAGCAGGTGAGCATCACGGGTCAGCCGGTCAAAGCGTTCCGAAATGTCATGAATGCCGAAGATGGATCGAATCTCCTCCTTTCCGGGCTCAAGGATGGTGCCCTCAGACAGCTTGAGGTCGTCATCGTCCTCGTAGTCTTTAAGCTCTTTGATAAACCCGTCCATCTCGTCCTTGGAGAAGAAGGAATCAAAAAACAGAAACCCCCTCTCATCGAACTCTCGCACCTGTCTGGCGGACAGTGGGCCGTCAGACAGGCGCTCCGAAGGGGTGTGTACCACAGGATCCAGTCGCTCAAACATGCCAAGTTTGCGTTCGAGGCGTGTCGGAAACAGGTCTTGTGGGCGTGCCATATGTGTCCTCCTTTTTGCGGTAGATAAACAAATCCGTTGGGGTCTTAAGATGTATTTCAACCGTTGATATGGAGGAGACCCTTGAAACATCTTCGAGCGAGGCCGCAGTTTGAAAAGTCCACTACCAACCCAACCGGCCATGGGTAGTGGTCCTTTGAACAGTGAACGTTGATTGCCGAGGATCAGACGGTGGTTGTTTACGTGTTTTTTACGATTTACGGGTGCCCAACTCCTTTTCATGCTTCTACTATGGAAGGTTAGGAGCGTTCAGGGGAGGAAAGGTATGCGGTTGCCGTTATCAATCAGAGTGTTGTTACTTTTGGTTCTTCCGGGGTTGGCTGCCTTGCCGGGTGCCGCCAATGGTGCTTTTCGCTGTGGCTCGTCACTGGTGGACGTCGGTGACTGGCCAGTGGAGGTTGAAGAGCGCTGCGGTGCGCCGGATTACGTAGCGACCTACCCAACGGCCACCGTTCCCGGAATAGGTGTTGTGGGCGAAGTCGAGCATTGGTACTACAACCCCGGCCCACAGGGATTTATTCGCCGCCTTGAATTCAGGAATGGCAAGCTCCGGCATGAGCACAGCCTGGGCTATGGCTTCGCCGGCGACAGTGCCGGTGACTGCTCTCCGGCGCGGCTGCAAAGTGGGCTCAGCGAATTCGAAATGGTGGCCTATTGCGGCGAGCCGCTTTCCCGGCGAGTCACCTGGGAACCCGTTGGCCGTGGGTCAACGGTCGCCGGTCACTACCGTGCCGATCAACTGGTGCCTGTGGAAGAGTGGCTGTACGAGACCGGAAAGACCCAGTTCCGCCGCATCGTCAAGTTGCGTAATGGGCGGGTGGTTCACGTGGAGACCGCGAAGAAACCAACGGGAAACTGATTATGGCCCGATTCAGCGATGGACTGCCCGCACCCTCGGTGCTGATGTTTGACTGGCATGGCACGCTGGTGGATACGCACGATGCCATGTTCAGCGCCATGGAAGAGATGCTGCCGCAGCTGGAAGACCTGGGCCTGGTGGACCGGCTGCTGCCCGAGGACAAATGTCGCACCTCAGACGATGCTCGCCTGGTCCGTTACATACGGATCTTCCGACGGCTGCACCCGCGCATTCTGGCGGAACGGCGGGTATCACGCACCGACATCTTCAACGCCATCTTTGGCGACGATAAAGACGCCAAGCTTGTCGCCCATAAAGCCTACAACGATTGTTACCGGAAATACTTCGGCAAGGTACGGCCCTTCCAGCAGGGCGCCTACGAGTACCTGACCGCCATGAAGGAAATGGGCATCCAGCTGGCGGTGTCCACCAACCGCAACCGGGAGTTCCTGGATAAGGAGCTGAGCATGGTGGACGAGGGGCGCTGGCGCAACCTGTTTGACGCTACCGTGTGCGCCGACGATGTCACCGAGTACAAGCCCGACCCGGAAGTGATTACCCGCGTGCTGGAGAAACTGGGGCTGCCAGTCGACGAACAGGCCTGGTATGTGGGCGATAGCTACGTGGATATGCTCACGGCCAACCGTGCCGGGGTATCGGGTGTTTTCTACAACGGCGCCTGTTGGGAGCCGGATCGAATTGACAGTTGGTTCAGTTATCGCGACGCTCCGGCTGCCATACTGGACAGTTTCGAAGACCTCATAGACCTGCTGGCGTTGTTGGAGCGACATCAGCCAAAGGCATTTCAGGCCACTCCGGCGGAAGTCCGGCCACGGCCCTATCCGCGGCCGGAGCCGCCACAGCCCCGCATTGAGCCGGACTGGCATCCTGCCGTTGTCAGCCTGATCCGCCCGTCGGTGGTGTTGTTCGACTGGCACGCCACGCTGGTGGATACCCTGGACGCCATGTATCACGCGGTGGACGATATGTTCCCGGATTTCGAGGAACTGGGCCTGGTCAGCCGTATGCTGGCGCCGGAAGACAGCAAGACACCGGAAGACGCTCGGCTGGTGGCTTACGTGCGGGAGTTTGCCAAGCTTCACCCCAAGGTTCGGGCCGACCGCAAGATTTCGCGCACCGATATTTTCGAGGTCTTGTTCGGGGAGGATCAGGAGGCCAAGCAGATCGCCCACAAAGCGTTCAATCGTCACTACCGCGAGCACTACGGCACGGTGAAAGCCTTTGAGCCGAAGGTGCGGGCCGTTCTTGAGGGACTTCGGCGGATCAATATTCAGGTGGGTGTTATTACCAATCGTGACCGGGAATTCTTCGAGCATGAGTTGGCCGCCGTAGAGGACACCGGCTGGACGCATCTGTTTGATGTGGACGTCTGTGGAGACGACACGCCGCTGAGAAAACCTCATCCCGATCAGCTTTATCTTGCCGTGCAGAAGCTGGATTACCCGCCAGACCCGAGCGTCTGGTACGTAGGTGACAGCACCACAGACGTGATAGCCGCCAAACGCGCCGGCATGACGGCGGTGTTTTTCAACGGTGCGCAGTGGGATTTGCCCTGGCTGAACCGGATCTTTCCGGGCACTCACAAGCATCCGGATAAACCGGATGTGGTGGTCAATGACTTTTCGGAATTCTGGGCGCTGGTGCTGGCCTGCGAAATCGGCCCGCCGTAATCTCAGTGAGGCCGGCTGTTCGCCAGCGCCTCTTCGATGTCGAGTCCAAGGGAGATAACGCCCTTTGGCAGCTTGTTGGTAATGGGCCCAACGGGGGCGCTGACCGTCACCTGAAAGCGGGACGTCGAGGCATCGTATCGAATGTCCGAAAGGTACATGGCCTCCAGCCCGGTTAAACCGGAGCGGATGTTTGATACGACAGCGTTGAACTTTGGCTCATCCCCCTGCCAGTAATCCGAGGTAAGTTGGCTCATGGCGACCAGAGTGCCCATGTTATTGGAGAGCAATGCCTCGGTGACCAGTTCCGGGTGAGTAAGCGTCCAGGCATTCAGAGTTCGCGATCCCGGCAACTCAAGTATGGTACTGGCAAGGTCGGTTGCCTTTTCCGGTGCCTGTGCCTGCCACATGCTGTCGAAGGTCAGTACGTCCGCCAGGGTTTCGAGGCGTGGGCCGGCATCAATGGCTTGTTGCAGGTCCAGCATGCTGTCGAGCTCGCTGAACAGCCGCTCCGCCAATTGCCTTATGCGCTTGTCCTCCTCTGCGGAGAGTGTAATCTGCCCCTCCATGCACCCGGGTAGATAGCGGTTAAAGCTTGAGATGAAGCCCGGGTTGTTGGCGGTGAAATTCTCGCTCATATACAGATACAGCGGCGCGTAGCGAAGAAAGTGTGCGTTCAACTCGTTGTAACCCGTACCCTCCATGTGTTGCAGGCCACTCATGGTTCGCTCATCCATCAGAGCGGCGTCAATTCGCCCGCGCCTGAGCAGGGCTGGCAATTGGCTTGGTGATGACACGCTCAGAAAAATGTTATAACCATTGGCTTCGAGCCAGGCTTCCTCGTTGCTGCCGTCGACAACGCCGATACGGGCGGTGTCTGGGATGGGGCCGGGGTCTGCGTTGAAAAGGTACCACTTCTCCAGCGATACCGGGTCACTTCTTTTTGCCGTGATATCCAGCTCTGTGGACGGATCTATGGCAAAGTAGCCGTCAATGAGATTGCGGCTGAGTGAGTGCGCAGCCCGGTTCTGGGGAGCGAGCCGGATGTTCGTGGACCAGCCGGCCTGATTGGCCGCGCAGGTCACGGTATCTACGGTTTCGCCAACCACATCCGCTACGCCACCGGCTGTCTGTGCAGACATCTGGTAAGGCGGGGATTCAAATGTGTAGAGAGTGAGTGTGGAAGGCCCGGCGTGGCACACGGAAACAGCTAGGGTGCCGAGTACGCTCAGGGCCATAGGCCGAAGATCCATGATGACCGAGTCATCCCTTTTGTTGACAATGCTGACTGAAGACTAGCATTTGGATGTGGGTTTTGCCTTACGTTGTCTGACAGCGGCCCGACAAGGTTCAGGCATCTCCCTGCTCGAATGAATAACAATAAAGGCTGATGAATGTCTGATGTAAAAACATCGATTCTGGTTGTTGACGACGACCTGGCAATCCGTGAATTGTTGCATGAGCACCTGTCTCGTGTCGGCTATGATGTCATGACCGCGGCCGAGGGCGACAGTATGCGCCGCACTCTGTCAGAGGCACGGGTCGATCTGATTGTCCTTGATGTCATGTTGCCGGGCGACGATGGTTTCACGCTGTGCCGTGAGATTCGCGAGCACTCACAGGTGCCGATCATCATGCTGACCGCGAGCTCGGACGAAACCGACCGTGTGGTCGGCCTTGAAATCGGTGCCGACGACTACCTGGCCAAGCCCTTCAGCGCCCGGGAGTTGCAGGCCCGGGTCAAGGCACTGTTGCGACGCTCCGGGTTCAATCGTGCGGACAATCCCCGGTACGTGTACTTTGATCGCTGGCGGCTGGACACCCAGGCCCATGAGCTTATCTCGGACCAGGGCGAAGCCACGCCGTTGTCCGGCGCGGATTTTTCATTGTTGCAACTGTTCCTGGCACACCCCAACGAAGTCCTGGACCGTGACACCATTTCCGGCGTTACCCGGGGGCGGGAGTCCATGCCGCTGGACCGGGTGGTGGATGTGGCGGTCAGCCGCCTGCGCCAGCGCCTGGGAGACCAGGGGCGGAGCCCCAGGCTGATCAAGACGGTGCGAGGGGCGGGGTATCTGCTGGCGGCAACGGTGACCCATGGCGCGGAATAACGAGGGAGCCATAGAAACCGGCCGCAAGGTCTGGCGTCTTGTGCCTTCGTCGCTTCTCGGGCGCATTCTGTTGCTGACTCTGCTGGCTATGGGCGTTGCCCAGATCGCCTCCAGCGTGATCTGGGTGGGCACATTCCGCGCCCAGCAGGTGGAGGGTCTGGTCAGCACCACCCGCAACCTGGCCTCATCAGCGGCGGCAACAACGCAGTTCTTCAAGTCCCTGCCACTGGAATACCGGCATATTGTGCTGGACCAGCTGCGGGATATGGGAGGCTCCCGCTTTTTTGTCTCCCTCAACGACAAACACATCGATATGCGTGCGTTGCCTGACAGTGAACGCAAGCGGCTGGTGACAGACGAAGTCGTGGCGGTGTTGAAAAGCCGGTTGGGCAAATCGATAAATCTGCACGTGGAATTTGTTCACCCCGATGACCTGCGAATACTGAATACCAGTTGCCATTGGATGCGTTGCCGAAATCCTGGGCCCACTATGCTTTGACGCTGGAACCCATCAAACCGCCCGTTCTGGTGACTCAGGTGGAGATTGCCACAGGAGAGTGGCTGTACCTGGCTTCGCTGTTGCCGGCGCCCTATGTCTCTCTGGATGATGAAAGCATCCCGGGCCAGCAGATCGTGTTTATCCTGGTGATGATAGGGGTTCTGTTCCCGGTGCTGGCCTGGCTGGTGCGTCGCCAGACCCGACCATTGCACAAGCTGGCCAGGGCAGCGCGGGACCTGCCGCTGGATGAACACCGATCACCATTGAGAGAGCAGGGTAGTGCGGAAATTGTGGCGGTAACCCGTGGTTTCAATACCATGCATCGGCGGCTACAAAGTTACATCAGCGACAGGGATCAGCTGTTCCGAGCCATCTCCCACGATCTGAAAACCCCGATAACCCGGCTTCGCCTGCGCGCCGACCTGATTGACGACGCCGACATTCGCGAGCGATTCGAGAGCGACCTTCAGGAGCTGGAATTGCTGGTGAAGGGGGCCTTGCAGGGGATGAAGGACACCGACATCCATGAAAACGTGGAGTTGGTTGATATTGACGGCATGTTACGGCGAATGGCGGAAGCGTATGGAGGAGAGAGCCCGCGGGTAGTCGTGGAAGGAAACTGCGCGGCTTATCGCGGCAAACCACTGGCGCTCAAACGATGCCTGGGTAACCTGGTGGACAACGCCGTCAAGTATGGGGACTCTGCGACCATCAGTGTGGAGGACTCTCCAGAGCAGTTGACGATCCACGTCCGGGATTACGGGCCGGGTATTCCGGAGGCCGAACTTGGACGAATTTTCGAGCCCTACTACCGTCTGGGCCAGGAACACCGGCGGGGGCATGGGCTTGGTCTCGGCATAGCCCGTAACATTGCCCAAAGCCATGGTGGCGACCTTGAAATCGCGAATTGGCCAGGCGGTGGCCTGGACGTCACCCTCACGCTGCCCCGACATTGAGGTGGCATGTAACAACCGTGTTACATCGGCCTTTCAGTTTGATACGTTCCTCCCCGAGGTATTGCCATAGACTCCGATATTGCTAATACAACAAAAACAAGGAGTCATTATGAATACCCATAAAACGTATCGTTCTGCCCTGATCCTGGGCGCCAAGCCTCTTCACAGACTGACAGCCGCCGTAGGCGTGGCGTCGTTGGGGTTGTTTGCCGGCCAGGCGCATGCCCAGGAGAGCGTGGAAGAACGCTTGTCCGCCCTGGAGCAACAATTGGCTGAGGTCGAACCCCATGCCAAGGGAGAGCAGGGCTTCTCCTTCAACACCTACGCCCGTTCCGGACTGCTGCTCAACAGCGATGGTAAAAGTGCTCCCGGCGGCCCCTATCTGACCCCCGCCGGCTCTGTTGGTGGGGCCGTGGGTCGGCTGGGTAGCGAGCCGGATATCTATCTCGAAGCCATCCTTACCGCCAATAATTATTTCGGCAACGTGCAGTGGCTGATCAATGGTATGTCTGCTGCGGATAACGATGAGCGTGTCGTAGGGGGCGTTATGGAGGCCGCTGACTCAGGTGTGCAAACCATGCTGGCCTACCACGGCAATCCTGGCAGAAACCAGTAAGGACCGCTACGTGGAAGGGGACGAGTACCAATGGCTGACCTTCAACACCCGCCTGGCCAATGAGCTTGGCGCCAACTTTGAAATGCAGTACGAAGCCTCCTGGCAGGTGATGGACCTGCAAACCGAAGGCTACGAAGGCCGTGGTGATGTGGATGGCGACTATGCCCGCTTTACCATTGCACCGACCTTCAAGCCTCAGGTAGGCGGCTTCTGGAACCGCCCGGAAATTCGGGTTTTTGCTACCTACTCCACCTGGGACGACGAGCTTAACCGCTACGACGGCGGCGATGCCCTGGGGCAGGAAGACTTTGGTGGCAGCCAATGGACCTTCGGTACCCAGATGGAAGTCTGGTTCTGAGCCTGACAAACGTCTCCACGACAAGAATAAGGAGTCATGATATGAAATCGTTCAAGCGTCATCTTACAGCTCTGGCGGTCTCTGCCGCCCTGATGCCAACAGCGGCCGTTCAGGCCGGAGAAGTCGAGGTTCTGCACTGGTGGACCGCCGGCGGTGAAGCGCGTGCTGCGGCCGCCCTCAAGAAAATGATGGAAGAGCAGGGCCACACCTGGAAAGACTTTGCCGTAGCCGGCGGTGGTGGTGAAGCCGCCATGACCGTCCTGAAAACCCGCGCCGTTTCTGGCAATCCTCCTGCTGCCGCCCAGATCAAGGGCCTGGATATTCGTGAATGGGCGGAGCTGGGTTTTCTGACCAGCCTCGACAGCGTCGCTGAGGCGGAGAACTGGGATCAGCTCATACCGCCAATGATTTCCGACGTTATGAAATACGAAGGCGAGTACGTGGCTGTGCCCGTGAACGTCCACCGGGTGAACTGGTTGTGGGTGAACCCGGAGGTCATGAAAGATGTTGGTGTTGAGGTTCCCACTACGCTGGACGAGTTCTTCGAGGTGGCCGACAAGCTCAAGGCCGAGGGCTACATTCCCCTGGCGCACGGTGGACAGCCGTGGCAGGACGCAACGGTGTTCGATGCCGTGGCACTTGCCGAGCTTGGCCCCGATGATTACCGCAAGGCTTTTGTCGACCACGACATGGACGTGATCAACAGCGACAAAATGGAAGAGGTCTTTGCACAGTTCGCCAAGGTCATGAGCTACGTCGATGACGATGCCGCGGGCCGCGACTGGAATACCGCCACCGGTATGGTCATTCGCGGTGAGGCCGCCATGCAGATTATGGGCGACTGGGCCAAGGGCGAATTCACCGCCGCAGGTCTGACGCCAGGAGAGGATTACGTGTGCGCGCCGGCCCCGGGCACAACCGGGCAGTTCACCTTCAACGTGGACTCATTCGCCATGTTCACGCTGTCCGAGGAAGAGGACATCAAGGCACAGAAGGATCTCGCCCGAACCATTCTGGAACCGGAATTCCAGACCCTGTTCAACCAGAACAAGGGCTCAATCCCGGTTCGTACCGACATGGACATGAGTGATTTCGATACCTGTGCCCAGGCGTCGATGGATACCTTCAAGTCCAGCGCGGATGACGGCGGTCTGGTGCCAAGCTTCTCCCACGGCCTGGCGACCACCAGCTACATCCAGGGCCAGATCTTCGATGTGGTCACCAACTTCGTCAACTCCAACAACCCGGACCCGGCAAAAACCACGGACCAGCTGGCAGCCGCCATCCAGTCCGCCATGTAATGCCGTATCAGGCCGCCCGATGGGCGGCCTTCGGGTTTCTTCAGGGGATTCCTCATGGAACACACTCAACGTCGCCCCACCGGGGTGGCCAGGGCATCGTCTGGCCTGATGGATGGCCTGCAGCGCTGGTTGCCCAAACTGGTGGTGGCCCCGACCTTCCTGCTGGTTGGCATCGGGATCTATGGCTACATGCTATGGACGGGCGTGCTGTCATTTACCAATTCCAGCTTCCTGCCCAGTTACAATTTCGTCGGCCTTGAGCAATACGCCAAGCTGATGGAGAGCGAGCGCTGGATCGTCGCTTCATGGAATCTGGCGATATTTGGCGGGCTCTTTATCGGCATCTGCCTGTTGATCGGTGTGGTGCTGGCGATCTTTCTGGACCAGCGCATCCGCCAGGAAGGCGCGATCCGGACTATTTATCTCTATCCCATGGCGCTGTCCATGATTGTCACCGGCACCGTCTGGCGCTGGATTCTTAACCCGCGCCTGGGGCTGGAAAAACTGATGCACGACTGGGGCTGGACGTCCTTCAGCTTCGACTGGCTGGTGAACTCCGACTTCGCCATCTACACCATTGTGATGGCGGCGGTCTGGCAGGCCTCCGGCTTTGTGATGGCGCTGTTTCTGGCCGGGCTGCGGGGTGTGGATTCGTCGATCATTCGCGCGGCGCGGGTGGATGGCGCCAGCCTTCCGGTGATCTATTGGAAAATCATTCTGCCGTCATTGCGGCCGGTGTTCTTCAGCTCGGTGATGGTGCTGGCGCACATTGCCATCAAGAGTTTTGACCTGGTCATGGCCATGACGGCGGGCGGCCCCGGCTACTCCACCGATCTACCCGCCGTGTACATGTACGCCCATACCTTTACCCGTGGCCAGATGGGGCTGGGCTCTGCCAGCGCCATGCTGATGCTGGGGGCGATTCTGGCTTTGTTAGTGCCTTACCTGTATTCCGAACTGAGGGAGAAACGCCATGACTGATGTGGTTCGTACCGGCTTTCGCCCCAGTCGCATTGCCATCTATGGCGTGCTGCTTCTGGCCTGCCTGGTGTACCTGATTCCGCTGATCGTGATGTTGATCACCAGTTTCAAGACGCCCATGGATATCCGCTCTGGCAACCTGTTGGCACTGCCCACCGACTGGACAACCATCGGTTGGACCAAGGCCTGGTCCGAGGCCTGCACCGGTGTGCAGTGTGAGGGCGTGAAAGGGTATTTCTGGAACTCGTTCAAGATGACGGTGCCAGCGGTGATGATTTCCACCCTGTTGGGTGCCTTTAACGGCTACGTGCTGTCGAAGTGGAAATTCAAGGGCTCGGATCTGTTGTTCGGGATGTTGCTGTTCGGCTGCTTTGTGCCCTTCCAGGTGGTGCTGCTGCCCATGGCGGCCACCCTTGGCAAGCTGGGCATGGCCAACACCACCGCTGGATTGGTACTGGTTCACGTGATCTACGGGGTGGCCTTTACCACGCTGTTTTTCCGCAACTATTACGTGGCCATTCCCGACGCTTTGGTGAAGGCGGCCCGGCTCGACGGCGCCGGCTTTTTCACCATCTTCTTCCGCATCCTTCTGCCCATGTCCACACCCATCTTCATGGTGTCACTGATCTGGCAGTTCACCCAGATCTGGAACGACTTCCTGTTCGGCGTGGTCTTCGCCAGCGGCGACAGCCAGCCGATAACGGTCGCCCTGAATAACCTGGTGAACACCAGCACCGGGGTGAAGGAATACAACGTGGATATGGCCGCCGCCATGATTGCCGCCCTGCCAACGCTGGTGGTGTACATCGTGGCCGGCAAGTACTTTATACGCGGCCTGACGGCCGGCTCGGTTAAAGGGTAAAACAACATGTCACAACTTGAACTGCGGGACATTCGCAAGACATACCCGGGGGCTCTCGATGAGACGCTCAAGGGCATCAATATTGACATCGCCTCCGGTGAATTCCTGACCTTGGTCGGACCTTCCGGCTGCGGCAAGTCAACCCTGATGAACAGCATTGCCGGCCTGGAATCCATTACCGGTGGGTCGATTGTGGTGGAAGGCAAGGATATATCCACCATGGAGCCGAAGGACCGGGACATCGCCATGGTGTTCCAGTCCTACGCGCTGTATCCCACCATGTCGGTGCGCGAGAACATTGCCTTTGGCCTGAAAATCCGCGGTATGCCAAAAGACGAGATCCAGCAGGAAGTGGAGCGGGTGGCCGATCTGCTGCAGATTTCCGCATTGCTGGACAAAAAGCCAGCCCGGCTTTCAGGCGGTCAGCAACAGCGGGTCGCCATGGGGCGCGCCCTGGCTCGCAGGCCGAAGATCTATCTGTTCGATGAGCCGTTGTCCAACCTGGACGCCAAGCTGCGGGTGGAAATGCGCACCGAAATCAAGAAGCTGCACCAGCGCCTGAAAACCACCATTGTGTACGTGACCCACGACCAGATCGAAGCCATGACGCTGGCGGACCGGATCGCGGTGCTCAAAGACGGCGAACTGCAGCAACTGGGCACGCCGAAGGAAGTGTACGACACGCCGGAGAACCTGTTTGTGGCGGGCTTTATGGGCTCGCCGTCCATGAGTTTTATCAATGTGACGGTAGAGCAGGCTGGATCAGCCTGGTGGTCAACGTTGAGGGCAGCGATGGCCGGAAACTTGCCCTGCCAGTGCCGGATTACCTGAAGGGCTGGGCCGGTAAACAGGTGGTACTCGGCATCCGGCCGGAGCACATAAGCCAGCCAGATGAACAGAAAAGGGATAGCCAGATGGTGGCCGAGAGCCGGTTCACGGTGGAGGTGACCGAACCCACCGGGCCGGACATCCTCGCCGTGATTCGCCTTAACAATGTTGATGTGCAGTGCCGGCTGGATGCGGAACACCCAGTGAACTGGGGAGAAGAGGCGGAACTGATGTTCGACATGAGAAAGGTCGTGTTTTTCGACCCGGACAGCGAGAAGCGCATCCGCCCATAGTCGCCCCAGTCCCTCTCTGTTTTCAGAGCTGCTCCAGATGTGCCAGTAAGTTGTCGGCACGCTGGAGCAGCGCCTCCCGCCTTTCTGGTTTCTGCTTGTCCCAGTTGCGGTACATCATGCCCATGCGCGGATTGCTGGCAAAGTCGTCCCGATGGCGATTGATGAAATGCCAATAGAGCGCATTGAACGGGCAGGCGTCGTCTTCCGTGGCCTTGTTGACCTTGTAGTGGCAGTTACTGCAATGGTCGGACATGCGCTGGATGTATTTGCCGCTGGCGGCATAGGGTTTTGATCCCAGATAGCCACCGTCTGCGTGCATCACCATGCCCAGCACGTTGGGTAGCTCCACCCAGTCGTAGGCATCGGCATACACGGCCAGGTACCAGTCACAGATCTCCTCCGGCTTGACGCCGGCCAGCAGCGCAAAATTACCGGTCACCATCAGCCGCTGGATATGGTGTGCATAGGCGTTGCGACGGGTGGCATCAATGGCCTTGTGCATGCAGCGCATCCTGGTGTCCCCGGTCCAGTAGAACCAGGGTAGGGAACGGGTATTACCGAGCCGGTTTTCCTGTGCGTACCCTGGCATATGCAACCAGTAGATACCCCGCACAAACTCACGCCAGCCCAAGATCTGGCGGATAAAACCCTCCACTGCGTTAATCGGCGCACGCCCCGAATACCAGGCCTGTGCGGCGGCCTCGCAGACGGCCAGTGGATCCAGCAAGCCGCAATTGATGTAGGGCGACAGGATGGAGTGGAACAGCCAGTCTTCATTGTCGGACATGGCATCCTGAAAGTCGCCGAAACAGGGCAGGGCGAAATCGATGAAGTACTCCAATGCCTGCTCTGCGTCCTCGTGGGTGACGGCAAAGTGAAAATCCTCCGTGGTGCCGAAGTGTTCGGTAAAGTGTTGCTCTACCAGCTCAATCACCTCCCGAGTCACCTTGTCGGGCTCAACGCGGTAGGGAGCCGGAGCCGCCGGTTTTCCCGTCCACTTACGGCGGTTGTCAGCGTCGAAATTCCATTCGCCGCCCTCAGGCTTGCCATCTGGCGTCATCAACAAACCGGTTTTTCGTCGCATTTCCCGGTAGAAGAATTCCATTCGCAGCTGTTTACGCCCCTCTGCCCAGTCCGAAAACGCCTGCTTGCTGGCGATAAAACGCGTATCCGGCCGGATCTCGACCGGCACACCCAGGCGCTTATGCCAATGGCTAACCTGCTCGTGCAATCGCCACTCGCCGCACTCTGTCGTGATCACCCTGTCAGCGCCGGTTTCCTTGAGCTGATTGGCGATGACAGACTCGAGATTTCGGGTTTCGTTATCGGGGTGGTAAGTCTGGTAGTGAACCTGCCAGCCATCATCCTCCAGCCGCTGTGCGAAATGGCGCATGGCGCTGAACAGCAGAACCAGTTTTTTCTTGTGGTGATTGGTGTAGCTGGCCTCGTCGTGGACCTCTGCCATCACGATTCTGTCTCGTTTCCTGTCAGCGTTGTCGAGTGCGCTGATGGCGGTGGTCAGCTGGTCGCCGAGTATCAGAATCAGATTGGACATAGCGGGAAACGACCTCCGTACCTGGGGCAGCAATCACCCATGATCGCCACGATGTGGTACGAAGGATACGCCAGCGGCGCAAGGCTGGTTCAGCTGGAAGGCTAGCCGCCGGTCATATTCATAAACCGAAGAATCTGAACGTCACCCTCGCTGGAAAAGTGATGGCGCTCCGGTTTCAGGTCCATGGCATTGATGATGGTTTCACGGAGCTTGTCATCGGTTTCCGGGTGGCCGCGCAGCACGCGGCGCAGATCAACGGAATGCTCATTGCCCAGGCACAGCAGCAGGCGGCCTTCCACCGTGACCCGAACGCGGTTGCAGGTGGAGCAGAAATTGTGGGAATGGGGCGAGATGAAACCGACCCGAACGTCGCTGTCCGGCATGCGGTAGTAGCGGGCGGGCCCGCCGGAATCTTCCGGAGTGGGAACCAGCGCATGGCGCTGGCTGATGATATCGCGCACTTCGTCGCTGGTGCATAGCACCTGACCGCGATCATGATCGGAAATTTCGCCCAGTGGCATTTCCTCTATGAAGGTAATATCCACCTTCTTTTTACGGGCAAACTCAACCAGCTCTGGTACTTCCTGGTCGTTGCCACCTTTCATGACAACGGTATTGAGTTTGATGCCCTCAAACCCCGCCTCTTTTGCGGCGTCTATACCATCAAGAACCTGGGCAAGCCGGCCAGTGCGGGTGATGCGGCTGAACTTCTCGGCATCCAGGGAATCCAGGCTGATATTCAGCCGCTTGAGTCCGGCCTTGCGCAGTGGCTCTGCCATGGTGGGCAACTGGCTGCCATTGGTGGTCATGGCGAAGTCCCGCAGACCAAATGTGCCGATTTCCTTGACCAGTTCCAGAATGCCCCGTCTTACAAGCGGCTCTCCCCCGGTCAACCGAATCTTTTCGGTGCCCAGGGATACGAAGGTCTTTGCCACCTGGGCAATCTCTTCAAGCGTCAGCACCTGCTGCCGTGGCAGGAAGGTCATCTCCTCGGCCATGCAGTACACGCACCGGAAATCGCAGCGGTCTGTGACGGACAGACGCACATAGTTGACGGTGCGACCAAAACGGTCTGTCAGCGTGGCGTTGGGCATGGGTAAGTTCCCCGTCTGGCTTTGTATACAACAAGCATAACCAATGTGTGGCGAATAACCCAACCCAATATCGACAAAAGAACCATTCGGGCGTAAGAACCGGTTTTATGAATTCTGCGTATACACGTATCGGTTTGGCCACTTTCGGTGTGAACCTGATATCGATGACTTATTGGAGTTGATGAATGCACATCACCCGTTACACCGATTACTCCCTGCGTGTTCTGGTTTACCTGGCGGTGCAGGGTGATGAGCTGGCGACCATTCAGCAGATCGCCGACAGCTATGAGATCTCCAAGAATCACCTGATGAAAGTCGTTCATCAACTCAACAAGAATGGCTACATCGAAACCGTCCGTGGCAAGAAAGGAGGGATGCGCCTGCACATGGCGCCGGAGGACATTAACGTTGGCATCCTGGTCAGGGAAACCGAACAGGATCTCAGTGTTGTGGAGTGCTTTTCCTCCAGGAATGCCTGCCGCATCACGCCGGTCTGTGGGTTGAAATCAATGTTCGGCGAGGCCTTGACGGCATTCCTGGAAGTACTGGACCGATACACGCTGGCCGATATTATTAACGACCAGCATCGCCCGCAGTTACTACGACTTTTGCAGATCGCTTAACCCAAGGCCCGGTTGCTGAATTCCGGTAGCAGCCGGTTGCGCATCCGGTCCGGCAGTGAATAGCCGAAAATGCGTTTCAGCACGGTTGAATACTGTTTGGCGAAGGTGCCGGTGTTGTACGGAATACCGTGCTTTTTACACACCGCTTGAACTTTCTCCGACATTTCGGGGTAGCGGTGGGCTGGCAGGTCCGGGAACACATGGTGCTCAATCTGATAGCTCAGATGGCCGCTCAGTAGGTGCACCCACTTACTGCCGGTAAAGTTGCTGGAGCCTGTCAGTTGGCGCAGATACCAGTGGCCCTTGCTCTCACCTTCGCATTCCTCCTCGGTAAACGTCTCCGCATCCTGGGTAAAGTGGCCACAGAAAATGACCGTGGACGACCACAGGTTACGGATCAGGTTGGCGCCAATGTTGCCCGCCAGTACCACCGGAGCCACCGGAAAGGTGATCAGCGGGAAGAACACATAGTCCTTGAAGGCCTGACGGCCGCCCTTGCGGAAGAAGTCCTTCAGGAACGGAATCTTTTCCCGTACCGAGATTTCCCGGCGGCGGATTCGTTCAGACTCCAACTCATGCAGCCCCACGCCCCACTGGAAGAACACACTCAGCAGGATATAGTTGATGAGCTGCAAGCTATGGGCCGGCTTCCATTTGTCGTCGTCGCTCAGGCGCAGCAGCGCATAGCCATAGTCCCGGTCCTTGCCAATAATATTGGTGTAGGTGTGGTGCTCGTAGTTATGGGTGCGGCGCCAGGAATCGCCAGTGCACACCGTATCCCATTCATAGGTCTGCGAGTGGAGCGACGGGTCGTTCATCCAGTCGTACTGGCCGTGCATGACGTTGTGGCCGATCTCCATGTTTTCGATAATCTTGGAGATACCCAGCGCCGTGGTGGCGGCCAGGAACACGGGTGGGATAAACCCGAAGCATCAGCACCCGGCCACCGATTTCCAGGGATCGGTGAAGCCGAACGATCCTGCGGATGTAACGTGCATCCCGTTCGCCAAGATCGGAAATCACCTGGTCACGAATGGTATCCAGGTCGTTTTCAAGCTCTTTCAGTTGTGTTTCGTTCATCGTTTTCATGGTGACTCCTTGCAGAATGGTCGAACCATGTCTGCCAATAATGGGTTCAGGCGTTGTGGTGCGGCCGGTCAGAGTTCAACAGACACCGGTCCGCTAGGAACAGACACACAAAGCTGAATGGTTTCCTCGCCCGGGCCGGAGGCTTTCCCGGTCAGGCGGTTGATCACAGTGCCGCTGGTCTTGCGGCAACTGCACTGGTGACAGATGCCCATGCGGCAGCCGTAGCGTGGCGACAGTTTCGCGGCCTCGGCAATGTCCAGCAGCACCGCATCGCCTTCGGACGAGACATCCAGGTTGCTGCGTTGGAAATGCACCGCTCCTCCGAGGATCTCGGTGTCGAGATTTGCGGACGGTGCGGAGAAGAAGGTGCTGTGAATGCGGTCTTCACCAATCCCCCGCCGATACAGGAGATCGTTGGCCAGATCCATGAGCCCTTTCGGCCCGCAGAGATAGCACCGCCGGGCCGCAATGCCGGGAACGTCATCCAGATGTTGCTCGCTGAGGAACTGGGGCGGGTGGGTGTCGCTGGTGGCAAACACCTTCAGGGTGAAGGCCGGCCAGCGACTGGCCAGCGCGTGCAGCTTTTCCGCAGCAATCACATCGGCCTGGGTGCGCACGAAATACAGCAGGGTCACCGGCGCCCGATAGTCTGATGCCGCCATGGTTTCCAACTGGCTCAGCACCGGTGTGATGCCGCTGCCACCGGCGATGTACAGGGCCGGCTCCTGCGGCTCGGGAATCTGGAAGTCGCCGAACGCCTCGCCCAGCCCGATGACAGCGCCTGGCTCCAGGTGGTCGTGCATCCAGTTGGTCACCAGGCCACCGGGAAGCCGTTTGATGGTCAGGGTGACGGTGCCGTCTGCGCGCCATTGAATGGGCGAACTGGACAGGCTGAAGGTTCGGTTACGACGCACGCCGTCGACATCGATGCCAATATTGACGTGCTGGCCGGCGGCAAAGCCTTTCCAGCGCCCGGCCGGCGCCAGGACAAAGGTTTTGGTGTCGGCGGTTTCGTTGTAGATGGCCTTCACCCTGGCCGGCGTGTATTGCCGTACCCACATCGGGTTGATGCGCTCCAGCAGGGGATCAAAAAAGGCAGCCGGGTCGTCCCGGTTAAAAAGCTGCCTGCCCAGCCAGTGCAGAGTGGGTGACTTTTCCAGTACGGACATCATGATCGCTCTCCTTTGTACTGATGTGTACAACTGTTCACTAATGTGTACGACTGTACACATCGAAGCATTGGGCGGCAATCAAGCCATTAACATTGTCCTCTAATGACAAGTTCGGGTTATTTTTAGTGTGGGCCTGTGTACACTTGTTGGCTTGTGATCAACCGATGAGCTAGTTCCAGGCCATGGCAGAAAAACAACGACGTAAGCCGGGTGAAACCCGCGAGAAACTGATGAACGCGGCATTGGCCCTGGTGGGAAAGGGGCGGCACTTTGCCAGCCTGGGCATCCGGGAAGTCACCCGGCAGGCAGGCGTGGTGCCGACGTCGTTTTACCGGCATTTCCGTAACATGGATGATCTGGGGCTGCAGTTGGTGGACGAATTGGGGCTGGTGCTTCGACGGATGATGCGCGAGGCGCGGGCGAACGTATTGCAGGCGGACAAACTGATCGACGAATCAGTCGGTATTTTTATCTCCCATGCTCGCAATAATCGCAGTTTTTTCATGTTTATGGCCCAGGGGCTGGCGGGGGAGAGCCGGGCGGTACAGGAAGGCATTCGCAGCGAAATGCGTTATTTTGCCAGCGAATTGGCCAATGATCTTCGGCGCCTGAAAGTGGCGGATCACCTGAGCGATGCCGATCTGGATATGACCTGCGACCTGGTCGTGCGCAGTGTGGCCTTCAGCCTGACAGACATTCTGGGGATTTCTCCCGACGACGACTATCAGGAAGAACAGGTGCGGCAGCGAACCGCACGCTTTCTACAGCTGATATTTGTGGGCGCAGCCAACTGGAAGAGTCAGTCCTGAAGGTCGACCATTACTCGCGGAAACTGGCATCAATGCGGTCGAGCTTGCGTAGCAGGCCCGGCCAGGCCAGCTTGCCGCCCAGGCCTTTGGTCACCTGATCCGCCTGTTGCCGGATGGTGTCCACAATGCCGGCAGGAACTGGCGTCAGTGGGCGATCGCCCGACAGTGCCTGATCTGGATCTGACAGGACGTTTGCAGTATGTACATGGCCAGGAAGGCATCAGGAATACTGGAGCCGGTGGTCAGCAGGCCGTGGTTGCGAAGAATCATGAAATTGGTATTACCGAGATCCTTTTGCAGGCGGGCCTTCTCGTCTTCCCTTAGCGCCACACCTTCATAGTCGTGATACGACAGGCTCGCCAGTGCAAACAGGCTCTGCTGGGATAGCGGCAGCAGGCCTTCCTGTTGGGCGGATACAGCAATACCGTCGGTGGTGTGCAAATGCATGACGCAGCCGGCATCGTCCCTGACCTGGTGGATGGCGCTATGGATGGTAAAACCCGCAGGATTGATATCGAAGTCGTCGGGGTTGATCTTGTTGGCGTCCTGATCCACTCGCACCAGGCTGGAGGCTGTAATTTCCTCGAACATCATACCGTATGGATTAATAAGAAAGTGGTGCTCGTCACCGGGTATCCGTGCGGAAATATGGGTAAATACCAGATCGTCCCAGCCGTACAGGGCGACCAGACGATAGGCCGCGGCGAGGTCGACTCGGAGCTGCCATTCTTCCTTGCTGACCTGATCTCTTTTTGACGGAATTGAAAGTTGTTCGGACATGGCATTGGCTCCCGTTCTCAGGTGTTGCGTTACTTTTTGTTGGAGGCGGCGACCTTTCTGCGGACGGATTTTTGAGTGGCGGTATCAGGCGGGAGAGCCAGCATTTCCAGTTCATCCAGAGCCTCGCCGGTGTAGACCGCCAGCTTCTGCATGCTGGGCAACGTATCGCGACAACCCGTGAAGCCAAAGTTCAGTGAACCGGTATAACTCAGGCAAGTAATGTTGAGAGCACCACCATGGGCAATGAGCGAGACCGGGTACATCGCCTCCAGCCGAGCGCCCTCATAGTAAAGCGTTTCCTCGGGCCCCGGTACGTTGGAGATGGTCACGTTGAACACCGGGCGCATTCGCCCGCCCAGGCCTGACATCAACTGCAGGATGTAGGGCGACATCAGCAGCATGGTGTATTGGGTCAGGGCTTTACGCGGCAGTTTCTGAAGGTGTTGTTTGGCCTGCGGGTAGAGTGTTTGATGCTCTTCAGTCGCTCGAGGGGGTCGGCTTCGTCGGTCGCCAGTGAGGCAATCATGAAGCTGATCTGGGTACCCGTGCCCTGGTCGTCGGAGGGGCGGATATTCACCGGAATTCCGGCGGTGAGTGGCGTATCCGGCAAACCATCCTGTTCAACAAGAAAGCGGCGCAGGGCAGTGCCACAGAGGTAGAGCACAATGTCGTTCAGGGAACCGTTGGACGCCTGGGCGACCTTTTTGATCCGCTCGAGCTGGTAGTGCTGGGTGGCAAACCGCCGCTGGCCGGTGACCCGGTGATTGAGGGCGGAAACCGGGCCGGCAAAGGGCGCGGTCAGCCCCTCTTCCGGGTGCCGTGCGGACTGGATCAGGCGGTTCATCGCATTCCAGAGCCTCGGTGCCATGTCGGCCTGAATTCTCAGGGCTTCCATGGCCTGGGACAGGGCGGCTGAAATGCTGGCTTCGGAATCTGTCTTGCTGCCCCGTGTCCGTTCCGGGCGTACCGACCATGGCGGCAGCATATTAATCTCACCGGGGTCCTTGCTGAGCACCCGCTGCATCAGCCGAACACCGCTGATGCCATCAATCATGGAGTGATGCATCTTGGTGTAGAGGGCAAAACGGTTGTTCTCCAGGCCCTCGATAATGTGGCATTCCCACAGCGGGCGGGAGAAATCCAGCGGGTTGGAATGCAGCCTGGATACCAGGATGCCAAGTTCCCGTTCACTGCCGGGGCGCGGCAACGCCGAGTGTCGAACGTGGTAGTCGAGATCCAGCTTCTTGTCGACCTTCCAGGACGGGGCGACCAGGCGGCCCAGGAACCCCGAAAAGGCGAGCTTGTAGCACCAGGGCGGCGCTACATCGGCATCGGCTTTCATGCGGGCGAGCATGTCTCTTAGAAACGTCTCCGGAGCATCTTCCGGTAGTGAAAAAATCTGCAGGTTGCCGACGTGCATCGGGGTGTCTTCCGATTCCACCGCCAACCAGGAAGCGTCCAGTGTGCCCAGGCGTTTCATTGATCGTCCTCTTGCTTTATGAAGCTGCCAAACTGCACTGAATCTGATGCGTTTGGATTCGTATAGTTGTTGTTCGAAAGTATACGCAACAACCAGGACAATCACACGAACAAGCAGGTTGAAAGGTTCAGGTTTTTGCGCGCAATCCCATTCCTGTCCTTCCTGCAATTACATGTTGTTGCGAATCCACATTCACTCTTTTTCGGTGGCTTATGCTATTTTCACTAGCTGGCTAATCTAATCTAATCACAACAACAATCCTTGGAGGCTTTGTGGAATCGAGTCCACTGATCTCTGCGGGGCTGCCGATTGCCCTGTTTATTATCATGATCGGTATAGGTATGACCCTGACGGTCAGGGACTTCCGCCAAGTGGCTGTGTATCCAAAAGGGATGGTGGTGGGTACCGTTGCCAGATACTGCTCATGCCCATGGTGGCCTTTGCCATTGCCTCCATGCTCGACCTGTCATCGGCCATTGCCGTGGGGCTGGTGATCATTGCGGCCTGTCCGGGCGGCACTACCTCCAACCTGTTCGTGTTGCTGTCCCGGGGGAACATTGCCCTGTCGATCGTGTTGACGGTCACGGCCAGTCTTATAACCATCGTGACTCTGCCGTTGTTCACCAACTATGCGCTTCAACTCTATGCCGGCACGGAGGAGTCCATCACGCTGCCGGTGGGAAGAACGGTAGGCATGCTGGTGGGGATTGTCCTGTTTCCTGTGGCGATTGGGATGATCTTCCGTACCCGGGCACCAGAGCTCTCACGCCGTGCTGAAAGCGCAGTCAGCGTGTTCGGGGGTGTGGTTCTGGCGTTGCTGGTTGTCGGTCTGATCTGGGGCGTGCGCGACCAGATCTGGGACCTGCTGCGACAGGCCGGCCCGGCAACCCTCCTGTTGAACATTGCCGGTATATTCCTGGGGCTCCTGGCGGGCCGCGTCGCGGGCCTGACCCAGCGCGAATCCATTGCAGTTGCCGTGGAGTTGGGCATCAAAAACAGCACCATTGCCCTGTTGGTAACGCTGACGCTGCTGGAGTCCAGCACCATGTCGATTCCCGCGGCGGTATACGGCGTGCTGATGTTCCCGATCGGTTTCCTGCTGGCGGCCTATGGCCGGAAAGTGATTCCCGCGACTACCATCACGACCACAACTCCGCCGCGCACAGAGACCAAGGCCGGGTAGGCAAGGGGCCGCTTAGTGGCTATGCTCCTGACTTGGGCCGTTTTTTCTGTCGGGAGCTGCCACCATGAATTTTCTCAACGGAATAACCCTGCTGCTGGTGTATCAGTTGGTAGGGGAAGTCACTGTTCGTCTTCTCTCCCTGCCGATTCCAGGGCCCGTGCTGGGTATGGTGATGTTGTTCCTGACCCTGATGATTCGGGGCGCCACTCCCGAGCCACTTGAGAACGCCTCCAGCGCATTGCTCAGCCATCTGTCGCTACTGTTCGTGCCGGCGGGTGTCGGCATGATGAGTCATTTTGGCCGGATTGCGGATGAGTGGCTGCCGATCACGCTGGCTCTGTTTCTCTCCACTATTATCACCATGGTCGCCACCGCTGGCATTATGCAGGTAACCTCGCGATGGTTTGCCCGACCCGAAAACGCGGGAGGGCAGCGGGATGAATGAGCCGGTCATTCGTGATATCTGGGTTTATCTTTCAACATCGCCATTGCTTGGCCTGACCATAACGCTGGTGGCCTATGGCCTTGCCTATCGGCTCTATCTCAAGTCCAACTCCAGCCCCCTGGCCAATCCGGTGGTTACCTCAGTGGCGATGCTGATTGCCCTGTTGATGCTCACTGGTACCTCCTACGAGGAATACTTCGAAGGCGGGCAGTTCGTTCACTTCCTGTTGGGGCCTGCCACGGTGGCGCTGGCGGTTCCCCTTTACCAGCAGTTTTCCCGGCTGCGCCAACTCTGGTTGCCGGTATCCATTTCCCTGGTGTGTGGTGTTGTGATTGCTGCGGGCAGTTCCATTGGGCTTGCCTGGCTGCTTGGAGGCTCCACGAAATCCAGATGTCCCTGGCGCCCAAATCCGCCACGGCGCCGGTTGCCATGGGGATTTCCGAAACCATTGGAGGCATCCCGTCCCTGACCGCTGTTCTGGTAGTGGCCACAGGTATTGTTGGCGCCGTGCTCGGCACCAAGCTGTTTGAATGGATGCGCATCACTGATGACAGTGTGAAAGGCATTGCCATGGGCGTCGCGGCTCACGGCATAGGTACGGCACGGGCATTTCAGGTCAGTTCCCAGATGGGGGCTTTCTCTGGGTTGGCGATGGCGTTGTCGGCGTTTGCGACGGCGTTGATTGTGCCTGGTTGGTGGATCTACTCGGTATTTAACCCTGCAGCAGGAGGTAAAGTGGTCATTATCAGGATGTTGATCGTGGTCTTCTCGGCACTGATATTCGCTGGAACATGGGGCACCGCCAATGCGCAGCAAAGTGTGGAGTCGCAGGACACCAACGTCATCAAGGTGACGTCGCCCAGACTTGAGAGAGAGCTCTACGAGACCCCTGCAGCGGTTTCCGTGACCAATGCGCCGGATATCAGGGAGGGCCAGCAGAGGCTGCAACTGGATGAGTCCCTGGATACCGTCCCCGGGCTGTTCTTCCAGAACCGCTACAACTTCGCCCAGAATCTGCGGCTGTCCACTCGTGGTTTTGGCGCCCGGGCGCCATTCGGCATTCGCGGCATTCGTATCCAGGTGGATGGCATCCCCTACACGTTGCCCGACGGGCAGTCTCAGATCGATGCCGTGGACCTGGACTCGGCACAGCGCATTGAAGTGATTCGCGGGCCGTCGTCGGTTCAGTACGGTAACGCCTCGGGGGGGGTGATCGACATTACCACGGCCCGCGGAGGCGAAATGCCGCCGGGCGCGCGCCTGCGTCAGGATGTGGGAAGCAACGACTATTACAAAACCACGTTCCAGGCCAACGGAAGCGAGGGGGCTACGAGTGGCATCGCAACTGCGTCCTGGCTCAACTACAACGGCTACCGCGACCAGAGCGAGGTTGAAAAAGGCCTTTTTAATGGGCGGTTGTCCCACGAATGGAAAGATGGGCAGCGCCTGACCGCCACGCTCAATGCTCTGCACACGCCGAAAGCAGAAGACCCCGCCGGCCTGACAGCGAGCCAGGTGGAACAGGATCGCCGCCAGGCGACGGCCAATGCCGAACGGCTTGACGCCGGCCAGGACGTTGACCAGCAGACGCTGGGGTTGCTGTATGAAACCGCCGAGATGGGTACTGGTGATCTGACCGTTAGTACTTTTTTCACGCACCGTGATTTTGCCCAGCAACTGCCGTTTCCGGGCCCCAGCCGGATTGCCTACGACCGGCAGTTCTACGGCGTCAGTACGGATTACCAGCTAGGCAGCGAGGTAGCGGGCCTTCCGCTGACCTGGGTGGTGGGCGTTGACCTTCATCGCCAGGTTGATGAACGCCGGCGTTATTCGGTGTCGTTTAACGGAGATGTCACCGGACAAACCCAGGACGAAACCCAGAACGGCACTACCGCCGCAGTGTTTGCCCAGGGTGATCTGGCATTGACGGAGCGCCTGAACGTGTCCCTGGGCACCCGGTTTGATCGCCTGCGGCTGTCGGTGGATGACCACAGGACCAGTGACGGAGACGATTCCGGCAGCCGCACTTATCGCGAATTCAGTGGCTTTGCGGGAGTCAGCTATCGGTTGGCGCCACGCCAGCAGTTCTACGCCACGGTGGGCACGGCCTTTGAAGCACCCACCTTCACGGAGTTTGCCAATCCCGACGGTAGCGGTGGCTTCAATCCAGACATTGAGCCCCAGCAGGCGCTTAACCGGGAAGTCGGTATACGCGGCGGCCTGGGGCAGGGGGTCCGTTACGACCTGGCGCTGTTCTCCATCCGGGTGGACGACGAAATCCTGCCCTATGAGATCAATAACCGTACCTTCTACGAAAACGCCGGGCGCACAGAACGGAATGGGGTGGAGCTTGGCCTGAAGTGGGACATTTCCTACGCCTGGCGCGTAACCAGCGCCGTGACCCTGGCGGACTACACACTCAAGGACTTTACCGACGAGCAGGGTAATGACGCCGATGGCAATCGCCTGCCGGGGTTACCGCAGGAGCAATGGGTTACGGAGGTTGAGTGGCGCGGTGACGGGCAACGGTTTGCTGCCCTGGAGTGGCAGTACGTGGGTGACCTGTACGCCGAGAACAGCAACCAGACCAGGGTCAGTGACTACTGGCTGCTGGGGATTCGGGCCGGTGACAGCGTTCGCGTGGGCAGTCAGAAATTCAGCGTCTACGGCGGTATCCGCAACCTTCTGGATGAGGATTACTTCAGCAATATCCGCATCAATGCCAATGCAGACAGGCCGATAGAAGATCGCGGCTACTATGAGCCCGCGCCCGGCAGAACTTTCTATGCCGGGCTGGAGTGGGCATTCTGACAATTAATGGCGACATTCAATCCGCGTCGTCCGGTTCCCGTTGCGGGCAGTGGCACTCCTCCATGACCACGCCGTTGTCGACGCTTTCAAGGTGGACATCAAAGCCCCACAAACGATGCACGTGACGAAGCACCTCGTCAGTGTCGTCGCCAAGTGGAACCCTGTCGACGGGGATGTGCCGCAGGGTCAGTGATCGATCCCCCCTGACATCCACATTCCAGACCTGGATATTGGGTTCGCGGTAGCTCAGGTTGTATTGCCGTGCCAGCTTTTCCCGAAGGCTGCGGTAGCCGGGGTCATCGTGGATGGCGGTGATCCGGTAGACGTCTTCCTCATCATCGTTCTGAATGGCAAAAAGCTTCAGATCCCTCATCACTTTTGGGGACAGGAACTGCTGGATGAAACTCTCATCCTTGAAATTCTTCATGGCGAAATGCAGGGTTTCCAGCCAATCAGAACCGGCAAAGTCCGGGAACCATTCGCGGTCCTCGTCGGTGGGATTCTCACAGATCCGCCGCAGGTCGGTGAACATCGAAAAACCCAGAGTGTAGGGGTTGATGCCCGAATACCAGGGGCTGTCAAACGGTGGTTGGTAAACCACGGCCGTATGACTTTGCAGAAACTCCATCATGAAACCGTCGTTCACCAAGCCCTTGTCGTACATTCTGTGTAGCAGGGTGTAATGCCAGAAGGTGGCCCAGCCTTCGTTCATCACCTGGGTCTGGCGCTGCGGGTAGAAGTACTGCCCCAGCTTTCGAACGATACGGATGATTTCCCGCTGCCAGGTTTCCAGTAGTGGCGCGTTCTTCTCGATGAAGTAGAGGATGTTTTCCTGGGGTTCTTCCGGGTAGCGCTTCTTGCGGCTCACCGGGTCGTCATCCTCGCCCATTTTGGGGATGGTGCGCCAAAGATCGTTGAGCCGGCGCTGCTGATATTCCTCGCGTTCCTTTTGCCGGCGCAGCTCTTCGGCGGCAGAGATCGGCGCGGGGCGTTTGTAGCGGTCAACGCCGTAGTTCATCAGCGCGTGGCAGGAATCCAGGATTTCTTCCACCGCATCCAGGCCATAACGCTCCTCGCACTCGGCCACGTAGTTACGGGCGAATACCAGATAGTCAATGATGGCGCTGGCGTCGGTCCAGGTGCGGAACAGGTAGTTGCCCTTGAAGAACGAGTTGTGGCCATAGGAAGCGTGGGCAATCACCAATGCCTGCATGGGCAGGGTGTTCTCCTCCATCAGGTAAGCGATGCAGGGATCGGAGTTGATCACGATCTCGTAGGCAAGCCCCATCTGCCCCCGCTGATACCCTTTGGAGGTAGACAGGAACTGCTTGCCGAAAGACCAATGGTGGTAACCCACGGGCATACCGACGGAGCTGTAGGCATCCATCATCTGTTCGGCGCTGATCACCTCCACCTGATTGGGGTAGGTGTCGAGACCGAACTCCGCCGCGCATTTGGCGATTTCCTCGTCGTATTTCTCGATCAGCGGGAAGGTCCACTCGGAACTGGTCGAGATAGGTTCCCGGGTTTTCGGCTCGTTGGGTCTGTCGATGGTGTCGGTCATGCGGCTTTCCTCTCGAACAACTGGCGGAAGACCGGATAGATTTCACCAGGGTCGGCGATCTGTTGCAGCGCGAAGCTCTGCGGGAACCGCTCCTGAATTTTCTCGTATTCGTACCAGAGCATCTGGTGATCCTGGGGCGTGATCTCCACATAAGCGTAATACTGCACCAAAGGCAGGATGCTGTCGGCCAGCAACTTGCTGCAGATGGGAGAGTCATCGTTCCAGTTGTCACCGTCCGAAGCCTGGGCGGCATAGATGTTCCACTCCGCAGGGGAGTAGCGGGACTCGATGATCTTGTGCATCAGTTTCAGAGCACTGGATACGATGGTGCCGCCTGTTTCCCGTGAGTAGAAGAACTCTTCCTCGTCCACTTCCTTGGCGCTGGTGTGGTGGCGGATGAAGACCACTTCGATCTTCTTGTAGTTCTTCTTCAGGAACAGATACAGCAGGATGAAGAAACGTTTGGCGATGTCCTTGTGCATCTGGGTCATCGACCCGGACACATCCATCAGGCAGAACATCACGGCACTGGTGGCTGGCTGGGGCTTCTTCACGTGCTGGCGGTACCGCAGGTCAATCTCGTCAATGAACGGGATACGCCGGACATTGGCCTTGAGATCGGCAATCTCATCCTCCAGGGCTTTGATCTGGTCCTCGTGGCTGAAGGCCGGGTCCAGATCCTCCGGCGCGCTTTTCAGCGCGGCCAGCTCTTCCTCCATTCGGCGGATTTTCTTACGGCGCGCGCCACCGAGGCCAAGACGTCGGGCATGGGCGCCCCGCAATGAGCGAACCACGTCCAGCTTGGCGGGTATGCCCTGGGTTGAAAAGCCGGAGCGAACGTATTTGAACGCCTCGGTGTCTTTCAGCTTTTTACGGGCGAGATTGGGAAGTTCCAGATCATCAAACAGAAAGTCGAGGAATTCTTCCTGGGTAATCTGAAAGGCGAACTCATCCATGCCTTCGCCATCCGGGCTGGCCTGGCCCTGTCCCTGGCCTCCGCCGCCACCTCCCGGAGGTTTGGGCACCGTGTCACCCGTCACGAACTCCTTGTTGCCGGGGTGGACCATTTCCCGCTTGCCGCCCTGGCCATGGTGGAAGATTGGTTCGTCAGTATCCCGGGACGGAATACTGACATTCTCACCACGCTCAATATCCGTAATGGAGCGCCGGTGAACCGCGTCCGCCACGGCCTTCTTGATGTGATGGCGGTAACGGCGCAGGAAACGTTCCCGGTTTACCGCGCTCTTGTTCTTGCCGTTCAGTCGCCGGTCGACTACGTGGGTCATACCCATAGTTTCACTCCAGTTCAGCGTATGAAGGCTGACTTATTGAGACTTACGAACCCGCAGGTACCATTCCGCAAGGAGGCGGACCTGTTTCTCCGTGTAGCCTCGATCGACCATACGTTCGACGAACTGCTTGTGCTTGTTCTGATCCTCCTGGCTGGCCTTCGGATTGAAGGAAATAACCGGCAGCAGGTCCTCGGTATTGGAGAACATTTTCTTCTCGATCACGCTGCGCAGTTTTTCGTAGCTGAGCCAGGACGGGTTGCGACCCTGGTTGTTCGCCCGTGCCCGCAACACGAAATTGACTACCTCGTTGCGGAAGTCTTTCGGGTTGCTGATGCCGGCCGGCTTCTCGATTTTCTCCAGTTCGTCGTTAATGGACGAGCGGTCGAGAATTTCCCCGGTTTCCGGATCACGGTATTCCTGATCCTGAATCCAGAAGTCGGCATAGGTGACGTAGCGATCGAACAGGTTCTGGCCGTATTCGCTGTAGCTTTCGAGGTAAGCCGTCTGGATTTCCTTGCCAATAAACTCAACGTAGTGAGGCGCCAGGAACTCCTTGATAAACCGCAGGTAGCGGTCGTGGGTCTCGGCCTGGAACTGCTCCTGCTCGATCTGTTTTTCCAGTACATAGAGCAGATGAACCGGGTTAGCCGCCACCTCCGTGGTGTCGAAGTTGAAGACCTTGGACAGAATCTTGAACGCGAAACGGGTGGACAGCCCGTCCATGCCCTCATTCACGCCGGCTGAATCGCGATATTCCTGGATCGACTTGGCTTTGGGATCGGTATCCTTGATGTTCTGGCCATCGTAAACCCGCATCTTGGAAAAGATACTGGAGTTTTCCGGCTCTTTGACCCGCGACAGGATGGAGAACTGCGCCAGCATATCCAGGGTGTCCGGTGCGCAGGGGGCGCCGGAAAGGGAACTGTCGCGCAGCAATTTGCGATAAATATCAATCTCTTCCGTCACGCGCAGGCAGTAGGGCACCTTGACGATATACACCCGGTCAAGGAAGGCCTCATTGTGCTTGTTGTTACGGAAGGTCTGCCACTCGGACTCGTTGGAGTGGGCCAGGATAATACCGTCGAACGGCACGGAGCCCATGCCTTCGGTGGTGTTGTAGTTGCCTTCCTGGGTGGCGGTCAGTAACGGATGCAGCACCTTGATAGGCGCCTTGAACATTTCCACGAATTCCATCAGGCCCTGGTTGGCCTTGCACAGGCCGCCGCTGAAGCTGTAGGCGTCCGGGTCATCCTGGGAGAAGTCTTCCAGCATGCGGATATTCACCTTGCCTACGAGGGCGGAGATGTCCTGGTTATTGTCATCGCCCGGCTCGGTCTTTGATACACCCACCTGGTCCAGTACCGACGGGTACATCTTCACCACACGGAACTGACTGATGTCGCCGCCGTACTCGTGCAGGCGTTTTACCGCCCAGGGCGACATGATGGACTTGAGGTAGCGGGACGGAATGCCGTATTCCTCTTCCAGAATACTCGCATCCTCAGCGGGATCGAACAGGCCTAGTGGCGACTCGTTAACGGGTGAGCCCTTGATCGCATAGAAGGGCACTTTCTGCATCAGTGACTTGAGTTTTTCAGCGAGAGAGGACTTGCCGCCACCGACGGGGCCAAGCAGGTAGAGGATCTGTTTCTTCTCTTCCAGGCCCTGGGCAGCGTGGCGGAAGAAGGAGACGATGTTTTCCACGGCCTCTTCCATGCCATAGAACTCGGAGAATTCCGGGTAACGCTTGATCACCTTGTTGGAAAAGATACGTGACAGCCGGGAGTCACGGGATGTGTCGATATGCTCCGGCTCGCCGATGGCCAGTAACATCCTTTCTGCGGCAGTGGCGTATGCCGCCGGGTCCTTTTTGCAGATCTCCAGGTATTCCTCAAGAGTGTATTCTTCTTCCTGAGTTGCTTCATACCGGTCTTTGAAATGCTGCATTATGCTCATAGATGGCCCCTCGCTTGCTCTCTTGCCATGAAAAGACAGCTTTTAGTTCACACAATATCCCCGTTGCTGTTGGGTCCGCCGCTCCAGGCGGTCGTTATGGTTTTGGGTGGAAGTAAAGGGAGTAACAGACCGATTTACGCTGACGCGTTTATGTCGGTCTTGTTACTGTGAGCTTAGTTCAAGCTTCGGGACTTGGACAGGCGTAAAAGCGTTAAGGTTCATTAAATTGTGTATCAGCGCTTGCTGAGACGGAACACACTCTCCGTCGCGCCAGCAAGCCCTTTACGCTTGGTAAAAGGGTGATCTTTTGCCAGCGTATTGGTGAGTATATGTTCGATCTCGTAATCAGCGGAGTATAGTTTCAGTACTTCTTCGTCACTGACATTGAACGGCGGGCCCTTGATGTCGGTGTCGTAGTCCAGGGTGATCAGAAGTATGCGGGTGCCATCCGGAATCACGGCGGTCAGGTGGTCGACATAATCCTGGCGCATGTGGGGTGGCAGGGCGATCAGGGCAGCACGATCGTACACCAGCCGGACGTGCTTCAGGTCCTCCGGCACCAACTGGAAAAAGTCGCCGCACCAAAGCTGGAGATCGTCGTGGGCAAATTTGGTGAAGGGTTCACCCGGGTGAACCTTCGCTTTCTCCTGGCCCTCTTCGAAGAAGTCCTTGCAGGCAACGTCACTCAATTCCACGCCGATGACAGCGTGGCCGCGGTCATGGAGCCACCACATGTCATGGGCCTTTCCGCACAGGGGAACGAGCACGGCACCGGTGCCATTGCCGGCGAGCTCTGGCCAGTGGTCATGGAGGTACTGATTGACGGTGCCTTCGTGGAAGCCGATTTCTTTCTTGGCCCAGCGTTCGTGCCAGAATTGATGTTCCATGAGTGTTCCCCTTTTCGCCAATTGGAGGTTTCGCTCAGTCTAACTTAATCTGGGGCTCTGTTGGTCGGCCAAAAACTTCATGAATAAGGAACGACGAATGAAAGCCGTATTTCTGGACGCAGACACACTGGGTAACGATGTGGACCTCTCGCCGATTGAGGCAGTGACCGGGGAAATGGTCAAACATCCGCGAACGTCCCCCGAGCAGGTGCAGGAGCGCATACGGGGATTCGACACGGTATTGGTGAATAAGGTTGTGCTGTCGCGGGAGCACTTCGAGGCCTGCCCGGAGCTAAAGACGGTTGCGGTGGTGGCGACGGGGCTGAACAACATTGATAAGGCAGCGGCGAAAGACCACAGCGTAACGGTGATGAACGTGACCAACTATGGCCGCTCCACCGTAGCGCAGCACACCATGGCGTTGATTCTCGCGCTGGCCACGCGCTTGGTGGATTACGACAGGGACGTACGGGCCGGGCGCTGGGGGCAAAGCTCGATGTTCTGCCTGATGGGTCACCCCATCATGGAACTGGAAGGGCGCACGCTGGGGGTTGTTGGCTATGGCGACCTTGGGCAGGGCGTTGTGGAGCGCGCAAAGGCATTCGGGATGAATATTGTACTTGGCGCAAGGCCCGGACAGGCAACTGGTGAGGTGGATGGTTACCCCCGGATTCCCCTGGATGAACTGCTGCCCAAAGTGGATGTGCTGTCGCTTCACTGCCTGCTGACGGACGACACCCGGAATATGATAGGCGCCCGCGAACTGAAGATGATGAAAAAGGAGGCGCTGCTGATCAATACCAGCCGTGGCGGCCTGGTGGACGAGCAGGCGCTTGCGGACGCCCTGCGGGCGGGGACTATTGGCGGTGCCGGCTTTGATGTGCTGACGGAGGAGCCGCCCCGAAATGGCAATGCGTTGCTGGCGGGTGATATTCCCAACCTGATTGTAACGCCGCATTCGGCCTGGGCGAGTCGGGAGGCGCGGCAACGAATCGTCGATATTACGGCGCGTAATCTGTCTTCGCTGGTCTGATTTTCTGACGGTTTTCCCGGGTACGCCCCTCACTCCCCCTGAAAAGTTCGCAGCCGTATGACGCGGCTGCGGTTCTTCCCCGCCTAAACTCCCTGTGAAATGCCCCCGATAGGGGCATGCGTTTCACCAACGCTCAAACAATAACAACAGGGCGATACCTATGATCAGACCTCTCCTGGCTCTTGCGCTTTCCTGTGTTTTCTTTTCCGCGCCGGCGTTCTCTTTTGAACGCGGTGAACTGCTTATCTGGATCAACTCCGACAAGGGGTATGAAGGACTGGCTGAAGTCGGCCGGCGCTTCGAAGCCGAAACCGGCATTCCTGTGACCGTGGAGACGCCGGACGATCTCACCTCCGAGTACGACCATTACGGCTACTCCTCCAAGGCGCCCGATATCGTGATCTGGCCCCACGATCGTTTTGGAAGCTGGATCAATGAGGGCCACCTGCGCCCCATCGAGCCGTCCGAGCAGGTGCGTGAGGCTATTGCACCCTTTGCCTGGCAGGCGGTTTCCGTGGGCGATCGGGTGTATGGCTACCCAATCGCCATGGAAGTGGTCAGTCTGCTCTACAACAAGGATTTGGTCTCAACACCGCCTGCCACTCTGAAAGGCGTGAAAGCTGAGCATCAACGACTGAGCGCACAGGGTATTGAGGCCATCTCCTGGGACTACAAGAATGTGTATTTTTCCTGGCCAGTGTTCGCCGGATCCGGTGGGTACAGTTTCGGCCTGGAAAACCAGGTTTACGACCTCTCCGATGTTGGTGTGGACACAGATGGCGCTGTCGGTGCCGTGGCCGGCATAAAAGACTTGCTGGATTCCGGTGTGCTGTCGGCAGATGCGGATTACGGCACCATGATGGACGGCTTCAAGGCCGGTCAGACTGCGATGATCATTAACGGTCCCTGGGCCTGGAGTGAGATACGGGACGCCGGTATCAACGTGGGCATTGCCGACGTGCCCACTGTCAGCGGTGAACCTGGAAAACCCTTTGTGGGCGTACTGGCCGCCGGGATCAGCGCGGTATCCACCAACATGAACTGGCCCGTCAGTTCATGGAGACTATCTGCTGACCGAATCCGGCCTGCACGCCGTGAATGATGACAAGCCCCTTGGCGCCGTGGCCCATCTGGAAGTGGTGAAAACCCTCAGCGAAGACCCGTTTATCGACCATACCTTCCGCTCCGCCAGTCGTGGGGAAATCATGCCCAACATTCCTGAGATGAAACGCTTCTGGGATCTGATGACCATCCGCTTTGACGGCATGCTGGCCGATGATTACCCCATAGCGTCCACGCTCAAGGAGGCTGCAGGTCGGCTTGAAAGGCTGGATGACATGCGGGGCTGGACACGCCGGCATTACGTTACGAACTGAGTGAGCTCGCTATGGCATTCCCCCGATTTGAATTGACCATCCGTTCCCGGGTGATCCTGCTGTTTACCCTGTTGATCGGCCTGTCCGTTGCGTCATCGGCCCTGGTTTACCAGCGCATAGCCGGCATTGGTGACAGTGTCGATCAGCAGGCACGCGGCATCGCCGGCCAAATGGTTGCCATTGATGAGCAGTCCGAACTCATTGACCAGCAAAGGGCGTTGGGCAAGCTGTCCGAACGCGTTACGGTCGCCCAGCAACATATGGGTGCGATGCAGTATTGGTATTTTCACGCTGCTCTGAATGCGGACATGGAGTCCCTGGACAAGGCTCAGGCCGCCTCCGAACAGTTGGTGGACGAGCTGGCTGCCATGGTGGCGGCCGATAGCAGCCTGCAGGCGGAGATCGCGGAAATGACAGAAACCGTGGAACAGTACCGCACGCTCGGCGAAAAAATGTTCGAGTTCTTTGAAAAGTCCATGATGCTGATGGGGCGTTCGATGGCGGAGGCCGCCCGGGAACAGGCCGTTAGTCTCACGGCTAGCCTCAACGATATCCGCAGCGGCTACCAGCAACGGGAGGCCGTACTCACCGAGGGCGTGTTGGAAGCCGGAGAGACAGTCAGGCGTGCCAGTGATCAGGTCGCCATAAGTGGCGGTGCTATTCGACACGAAATTGATCGGGCTGGATCGGTCAGCCTGATAATGGCTGGCGCGCTCGTTATCTCGGCATTGTTGCTGGGCACGCTGTTCCTGCGTTCACTGCTTCGTCCGGTGCGCAGGTTGGGGCAGCGTATTGGCGAAATACAGGCCGACAATGACCTGCGGGGCAGCCTCGAGTACCGCAAGAACGATGAATTAAGCGTGATCACCCGCGCCTTTGATCAGATGCTGGCGCGATTTGGCGGTCTGATCGGTCATGTCGCTGCCTCCACCAATGAATTGGGGGATATGGCGGCTCAGGGACGGGAAAGCAGTCAGAGTCTTGCCGACCAGGTTGGACGCCAGCAACAGGAAACCAGTCTGGTGGCGACAGCTGCAAACGAAGTTACTGCCACTGCGGAAGAAGTCCGGAAGAGTGCCAACCACGCGGCATGCCTTGCCGATGAGGTTGGTGGATTGACGCACAGTGGCGGTCAATCGGCGGATGAAGCCGTTGCCGCCATGGCTAGGCTGGAAACACGAGTGGAAGCCGTGGCCGAAACCATCGCCGGGCTGGCCAGCCAAAGCCAGTCTATCGGCCAGGTCGTGGATGTAATCCGGGGCATTTCGGAGAAAACCAACCTGCTGGCATTGAACGCTGCCATTGAAGCGGCCAGGGCCGGTGAAATGGGCCGGGGGTTTGCCATTGTGGCCGACGAAGTGCGGGGTCTGGCCAGCCAGACGGCGAACTCGACCGGGCAGATAGACGATCTCGTGTCATCGTTGCAGGCACAATCCCGTGATGCCGTTGAAGCGGTGGAGGCGGGGCGGGAGGAGAGCCGTACAACCGTCCAGCGCATCCGGCAATGCAGCGAGAGCCTGGGGCTGATCGATGAGAAGGCGGGCGAGATGCGTTTGCTCAACCAACAGGTCGCCCAGGCTGCGGCTGAGCAGAGCGAGGCTGTTAGCAAAATCGACGAAAACCTGATCAACCTCAAGCGCCAGATTGAAGACATTTCAGACAATGCCCGCGATACCGGAAGCATGACCGATTCCCTCGCGTCACTGAGCGAAGTGCTGAGAGGAAATATCAGCCAGTTCCGATACTGAGCCGAAACCGCTAGTAAAAGCCACACAATACGCCATACTTTGTTGTGATTTGGTATCTGACTGATAATCTGTACAAAACACTGGCAAACAGGACGTTGTGTGGCTTCATTTCAATTCAAAGACCGGCTTCAGTCTGCGGAAACCTGGATTCTCGCCAACCCCAATCCACCGCAACACTGGCCATGGACCTGGCTTTATAAAACCGGGCGAACGGCTTATGCGCTGGTGCGGGACGTCGTTAGTGGCAACCTGACGCTTCATGCCATGAGCCTGGTGTATACCACCTTGCTGAGTATTGTGCCGTTGCTGGCCTTGAGCTTTTCGGTGCTCAAGGCGCTGGGCGTACACCAGCGTATGGAACCCTTCCTGTTCCAGTTCTTTCGGCCCATGGGCCCCCAGGGCGTCGAGATTGCCGAGCAGATTCTGGGCTTCGTGGATAACATGAAAGTGGGTGTGCTCGGCTCGGTCGGCCTGGCACTGCTGGTTTATACCGTGGTGTCACTGGTGCAGAAGATCGAGCGTTCTTTCAACATGATCTGGCGGGTGCCGGACATGCGCTCGATGGCCCAGCGCTTCAGTAATTATCTCAGCGTTATCATGGTGGGGCCGTTGTTGATGGTGTCGGCCATCGGTATCAGTGCCACCATTTTCTCGTCGGCGTTCGTGCAGGCGCTGATGGAAATCGAACCGCTCGGCTCCATGATTGTCTTCGCCACCCGCTTTACCCCATTCATGCTGGTGGTCGGGGCGTTCACCTTCGTATACGTGTTCATTCCCAACACCCGGGTGAAGCTTCGCTATGCGTTCATCGGTGGACTGGTGGCAGGTATATCCTGGCAGGCGGCGGGTATGCTGTTTGCGTCGTTTGTCGCCGGTTCCGCCAAGTACGCTGCCATCTATTCCAGTTTCGCAATCGGCATCATCCTGTTGATCTGGGTGTACCTCAACTGGATGATTCTGCTGCTGGGGTCCAGCATTGCCTTCTATCTCCAGAACCCGGGCTCGGTGGCCAAACGCCGCCAGGTGCGGTTGTCGCCGGAACTTCTGGAAAAAACCGGGCTGGCGTTGATGTGGCTGGTGGCGAAACCCTTCAGCGAGGGCCGGCCGGCACCGCAGCAGGAAGCGGTTGAGCAGCAACTCAGGGTGCCGGGGGAGGTGACCCGTGGTATCAGCGACAAGCTGATCCGCGCCAGACTGCTGACATTGGCCGGTCGCAACGGCGATTGCCTGGCCCCGGGCCAGTCCCTCGAGAGGATCACCGTTGGCAGCGTGCTGGAAGCCATACGTCGTGATGAGGATCGGGTTGCTGACCGTTTACCTTATGCCGTGCCGAGCCATCTGATGGAACGCCCTCCGGAGCACGAATCGGTGTCCTTCGCCGAACTGCTGAAGCAGGAAGGGGGTTACGGAGAAAAAACCTAGGCGCGGGTTTTTGCACCCGCTTCCAGGGTATCGAGGATCACCTTGCGTACCCGCGTAAACTGCTCCCTCGAGATGTTAGTAATACGCAATACGTCGTCTTCCGGCATATTGCGCTGGTGGGCATGGCGTAACACCTCCCGGGTGCCGATAATAATACCGTCGTTCAGCGGGGTGTGTTGCTGCCTCGGCGCCGGCCGCTCCGCCGCCAGAAGCTGGGCGTGGTATTTAGGCGGCAGCCCCCATTCATTGGCCAGTAGTTGTGACGTGGCCCACTGGTAGCGGGAAAGGGCGATGTGGATCAGCGAGGGTGGCGGTTCCGCCAGCCCGGATTCCGTCCTGCAGACGCGCTGCAACTCCCTTCGTAGTGTGATGTAAGAGAGTGCTGGCAGTAGGCCTGCCATGAAATAGACGCTGCTATCCTGGCCCTGAATCTTCGCAATCAACTCCGCACTACGGGCACAGGTGAGCCCCCAGCGCCATACCCGTTGTGCAAAGAGTGCTTCCCGACTGTTCCTAGCTGCCATCATCGGCCGCATGATGGCGGCGGAAATAACGTTGCGAATACCGTCCATACCCAGAACAAAGACCGCCTGGTCCACCGAGTCGATGGACTGGTCGCCGGTGCGGAAGTAAGGGCTGTTGGCAATTTGCAGAAGTTGGTCGGTCAACGCGGGGTCATTGAGGATGATCTCCGTCAGTTGGTTACGGCCTGTATTGGCATCGGAGAGTGCCCGCATCAGCATCGGCAGGGTCATGGGTTGGCGCGGTAATTCGTCCAGTTCACTATTAGCGATTCGCCAGCGCAGTTTTTCCAGCACTTCATCCCATTGCCCGGTTTCTGAGCGCAGCGTGGCGGGGGGTGAGTCAAGCAGCCAGCAAAACAGACGCTCTTCCAATTTGTCGATCAGGGCCGGGTCTATGTCCGGGCTGTCGTTTGTTGAAACAACCGGGTTGAGCAGGCGGGATTCAGGTGCTGTTGCGGTTGTTGGTTTGTCGGACGAGAAAAGTCCTGAAATCCAGGAAATAAAGCCTGGCATCCGATGCCTCCGGGAAAAGAATAGTCGCCGGGAAATACATACCCGTACACCGCGAGTATAGAATGAGCTAGCGGCTATGCACAGTATAACAGCAGGCTTTTTGGCACTAGAGCCTCAGAAAACAGAGCCTCCGAAGACGAACACCAATTGGCAGATACCGGCGGCGAAACCCAGGAAGGCGCCCACCAGGATCAGTTTGATTTCGTCCTCCTGGAAGCAGGGTCGAAGAAGGTCTTGAAATTCCTCAGATGAGAGGGCAATCATGCGCTCCACCATGATGCTTTCCACGGCCCTTGCCCGGTCGGTTTCGAACACCGGGTTATTGAAGGAGGTTTGCGAAATTTCGATGGCTTTTTTGCGACCTGGTTCTTTAGGGTCGCAAAGCCTGTTGGTCCAAACGCCATCTGAGTCAGGGCCTTACCCATGCCGGCGGTTTCGTCCACCAGGGGTTTAATGTGTTTTTTGACCATGTTGCGGGCCCGGTCGCCCTTTGGGCCCTCCAGTATGGCGTTGATGATGTTGCCAACCGTGAGTATTTCGTGGGTGACGATGTGGCAGAAGGATTCGGCGACTTCCTGCTGGCGTTTGAGGAACAGTCCCTGGAATCGGAAAGGGCCGACTTTCTTTTCGTGCAAGGGCCGGAAGATCACGTTCAGCGCGATCCAGTTGGTTGCCCAGCCCACCATCAGGCCGAAGAAAGGCAGTACCCACCAGCTTTGGTAGAAATACCAGACGGTCATCTGAACCAGGCCGAACAGGAAGCCGAAATAGAACCCGGAGTTGATGATGAAACGGAATTCCACTTCCCCGCACTCGATGAAGATCCGGTTCAGCAGCCGTTTGTCCTTGGCCAGGCGTTCGATGACCATGCTTTTGATGTCGAGCAGGTCTTCGATGTTGTCGGAAACGTCACCCACCAGGTTGTCCACCAGTTGCGGGGTGGACTTGCGTACCCGGTCGTAGACCATGTTCCTGGCTGAGGAGGGCAGGTTTTCCCAGAAGGTGGGATATTCCTTGAGCATCAGTTCGTCGACGTATTCTTCGGTGCGGGGTTCGACGGTGTAGAGGATGTGGGCTGCCAGTACCTTGGGGTCGATTTGCTGGAAGATTTCCTGCACGGTGCCAATCTTGGAGATGGTGGCGTCGACGCTGATGGCGGCCATTTTTCGGGCCTTTGAGGGGATGATGCCCTGCCAGCCCAGTAACGGGGGCTTGCCGACGAATTCCAGCGGGTAGAAAGTCATTTTGATGGCCAGCCAGTTCGTGGTCCAGCCGATCAGGGCGGCAATGACGGGGATACTGAGGTATTGCCAGAATTCTGGGGTGCTTAGCAGGCTTGTCATCTGGTGCTCACGTTCTTTGGTTGTTGGTGACTTGGTGCCCGCTACCTTACGGGGAGGGTTCTCCAAAACACGCTCCTGCGGCACATCCATGTGGCGCTTGGGCTCCGCCATCCATGGCTCCGCACAGTTTTGGAGAACCCTCCCCGTAAGGCAGCCCAAACCACGGAGGCGCCTTCAACGGTCATCTCACTCTTATGTCCGACAGGGATCATGTTGTCAGGCGTGGCTTCTGTCAATGACTTGCCTGCCAGCCTGAGACGGCGGCACGGTCGGGTGTTATTGGCTTCCGATATCACCCCACAACCACTGACACAGCGCCATGGCGGCAACCGGGGCGGTTTCAGTGCGTAAAACGCGGGGGCCGAGGGCAACGGGGAGGAAGCCGGCGGTTTCGGCAGCGGTGATTTCGTCCGGGCTTAGGCCGCCTTCGGGGCCGATCATCAGCGCGACGCGAGCGGGCTTGGCAAGGGTGTTCAGGGATTGTTCGGTGCGGTGGTGTAGAACCAGGCGCAAGTCGCAGTCACCCGAGCTTTCAAACCATTCCGACAGTGTCATCACCGGTACTATCTCGGGCACCCGGGCTCGGCCGCATTGTTCGGCGGCGCTGATGGCGACGGCTTGCCAGTGGCGCAGGCGCTTGTCTTCACGGTCGCCTTTGAGTTTGACGTCGCAGCGTTCGGTGGTCAGCGGTACGATGCGGGTAACGCCCATTTCCACGGCTTTCTGAACGGCGTAGTCCATGCGGTCGCCTTTCGACAGGGTTTGCCCGAGTACGATCTCCAGGTGGGACTCGGTGGCATTGGCGGACGGCGTTCCTACCTCGACCGACACGTGTTTCTTGCCGGCCTCGGTGATGGTGGCGGGGTAGTCGTTGCCGTCGCCGTTGAACAGCAGCAGTTCCTGGCCGGGCTGCATGCGCAGCACACGGCCGACGTGTTGCGCTGCATTGTCGTCCAGGCCGGCTGTGGCGCCTTCACTCAGGGGTGAGTCGGTGTAGATGCGGGGGATGCGCATGATGTTTGTCAGTCCCGTACGGCGATTTCGATGCCTTCTGTGGCCACTTGGGCCAGGTGGCGGATCTGTTCTTCGGTGATCACGTAAGGGGGCATAAAGTAGACTACGTTACCCAATGGCCGCAATAGCGACTGGCGGGTGAGCGCATGCTGGTATACGCGGATGCCGCGCCGCTCCTGCCAGGGGAAGGGCTCTTTGGTGGCTTTGTTTTTCACCATTTCCACCGCCAGGGTCATGCCGTGCTGGCGGATGTCGCCGACGTTGGGGTGGTCCGCCAGGTGGGCGACGGAGTCAGCCATGCAGGTGCTCAGGCGTTTGTTGTTCTCGATGACGTTGTCGTCGCGGAAGATGTCCAGGGTGGCCAGCGCCACGGCGCAACCGATGGGATTGCCGGTGTAGCTGTGGCTGTGCAGGAAGGCCTTCAGGGTTTCGTAATCGTCGTAGAAGGCGTTGTAGACGGTGTCCGTCGTCAACACCACCGACAATGGCAGGTAGCCCGCGGTCAGGCCTTTGGACAGGCACATGAAATCCGGAGTGATGCCAGACTGCTCGCAGGCGAATAGGGTGCCGGTGCGGCCGAAGCCAACCGCGATCTCGTCGGCGATCAGGTGCACGCCATATTTGTCGCAGGCTTCGCGCAGTTTGGTGTGGTAAATCGGATGGTGCATGCGCATGCCGCCTGCGCACTGAATCAGTGGTTCGACCACCACGGCACAGATTTCGTCATGCTTTTCGGCCAGTAGCGCGTCCATGGCCTCGAACTGCCGCAGCGCGTACTCCTCGTCGGTCTCGCCCGGCTCCTTGTTGAATGCATCCGGGGAGGGCGCGGTCATGACTTCCATCAGCAGCGGCTGATAGGTGTCCTTGTAGAGAGCAACATCGCCCAGTGCCAGTGCCCCCAGGGTTTCGCCATGGTAGCTGTTGCTCAGGTTGACGAAGTTTTTCTTGCCCGGTTTGCCTTGATTCTTCCAGTAGTGGAAGCTCATCTTGAGCGCAGCTTCAATAGCAGATGAGCCGTTGTCGGCGTAGAAGCACTTATTGAGGCCTTCAGGGGTCACTTCGATCAGTCTCTCGGAGAGGCTGACCACCGGCTCGTGGGTAAACCCCGCCAGGATCACATGCTCCAACTGACCAATCTGCTCCTGAATAGCCGCGTTGATTCTGGGGTTCGCATGGCCGAACAGGTTGACCCACCAGGAGCTCACGGCGTCGATGTAGCGGTTGCTTTCGAAGTCCTCAAGCCAGACACCTTCGCCCCGTTTGATAGGCACCAGGGGCAAGGTGCCTTCGTGGTCTTTCATCTGGGTGCAGGGGTGCCATACGGATTTGAGGCCGCGGGCGACGAGGTCAGCGTTGCGCATGATAAATCTCCGTCAAACGGTGGGGTTCTGTCAGGTTCCAACAAAAGGTCAGCTGTTAACCAGTGCGAATATTACAGTTAACAACGCCTGCTGACCACTATGCCATCCACCGATGACCGGCGGGCCAATGTGTGAATGAAACTCACCGCGCACAATCAGGCCATTCTTATACGGAGGCCTTTATGGAACTGGAATTGAGACATTCATACGATGCTGGCCTGGACCGGGTGCTGGGTGCGTTCTTCGACGAGGCCCATATCCAGGAGAAGAACCAGCGGCTGGGTTCGCGCAATGTGAATATACCGGAGCTGACCCGTGACGACTTGTCCGCGAAGGTGGTGGTTGAGCGTGAAATGACAGCCTCCACCGAGGTGCCCGGCATCCTGGCGAGCTTTCACAAAGAGTGGAATCGCGTACGCCAGGAAGAGCACTGGTTCCGCAAGGACGACGGGGAATGGCATTGCGAGTTCCGGGTAAAAATTGAAGGCGTGCCCGCGAAGATCAAGGGCAATATGCGCCTGCAGGGCACAGACCAGGCCTGCATCAACTACGTTACGCTGAATGTCTGGTGCGAAGTGCCGTTACTGGGCATGAAGATTGCGCGGTTTCTGGCGGATGATTCCCATACCAAGATTGAGAAGGAGTACAGGATCACCCGCCAGTTGCTTTAACGCGTCTGGCGGGGTAAGTCAGTGCGCCAAAACCCGGCTCAGGAACGCCTGGGTGCGTTCATTTTGCGGGTTGTCGAAGACATCCGCCGGTTTGCCTTCCTCGACAATCTGGCCTTCGTGAATGTAGATCACGCGGTCGGCCACTTCCCGGGCGAAGCCCATTTCGTGGGTGACCACCATCATGGTCATACCTTCCTTGGCCAACTCTCGCATCACGTCCAGCACTTCGCCGATCATTTCCGGGTCCAGCGCGGAGGTGGGTTCGTCGAACAGCATCAGCCGGGGTTCCATGGCCAGTGCGCGGGCAATGGCTACGCGCTGCTGCTGGCCGCCCGAGAGCTGGCTGGGAAACTTGTCAGCCTGGCTGCCGATACCGACGCGGTTCAACAGTCTCTCCGCCGTGGCGTTGGCGACAGTTTCGGGGGCATCCTTGACCTTTCGGGGCGCGAGCATGATGTTCTTTTTCACCGTCAGGTGCGGGAACAGGTTGAACTGCTGGAACACCATGCCGACTTCCTTGCGGATTTCAGCCAGGGCTTTCGGGTTGCCACTCTTCGGGGCAAGCTCGTTACCGTCCACCACCAGCTTGCCGGACTCGAACTCTTCCAGGCCGTTAACGCAGCGGATGAGGGTGGATTTGCCGGAGCCACTGGCGCCGATAACCACCACCACTTCGCCGGCTTCAACGGTCAGGTCAATTTCCTTGAGGACATGCAGGGTACCGAAGTACTTGTTCATGCCCTGCATTTGCACGATCTGTGTCATGGGTACCTATCCTTCAGACAGAAGCCAGTCCGCGCCGCTCTATCAGGCGGAGCACGAGTGAGAGGGAGAGGGTAATCGCGAGGTACATGATCGCCACCACGAAGTAGACCTCGAAGGCAGTAAAGGTGTTAGCGATGTACACCTGGCCCTGGCGAACCAGCTCGCCCACACCGATGACCGAGAACAGTGATGTGTCCTTGATGCTCACGATCGCCTGATTGCCCAAGGGCGGAATCATGCGGCGGAAGGCCTGGGGCCAGATAATCGACCAGAAGGTCTGGGAGCGCGACAGGCCCAGCGACAGGCCGGCTTCGGTCTGGCCCTTGTCGATGGATTGCACGCCGCCCCGGACCACTTCGGAAATATAGGCGCCGGAGTTCAGGGCAATGGCGGCGATACCGGCGGTCAGCGGGTCAATCGGGCCGCCAACCAGATCGGGCAGACCGTAAAAGATAAAAAGCACCTGCACGAGAATGGGGGTGCCGCGGAAAATTTCGATGTACGCGGTTGCGGGCCAGCGAAAAAACCATTTTTTGTTGATGCTCAGCAGGCCGAAAATAATGCCCAGCACAAAACCAATGGCGAGGCCGCCAAAAGAAATAAGCAGGGTATAGGGAATACCTTTGAGCAAATAAGGAACGGCGTTGATGGCTGCCTGCCAGTCAAACTGAAACTGGAATTCCACAGTGGATGTCTCCGTTGGATGGGGAGTTACCAGCCGGGGTGTTGTGCACCCCGGCTGTGGTTTTCAGTTTTACATGTCTTCCGGCATGGGGCCGAACCACTTCTCGTAGATTTTCTTGTAGGTGCCGTCTTCCTTGATGGAAGCCAGGGCTTCGTTAACGTCATCCACCCACTCACTGCCGTTTTTCAGGGCGATGCCGTACTGCTGGCCTTCGTACAGCTTGCCAACGGTTTTAACTTTGCCTTCACCACGGGTGCTGGCGAAGTAGCCAACGTTGGGCGCATCGTAGAAAACGGCGTCAACGGCGCCTGACATAAGCGCCATGTACATGTCTGAACTGCCTGGGTAGGGCGTTACGCCGTCATTTTCGTCCAGCGTTTTCATCAGGTAGTCGTAGCTGGTGCTGCCGATCTTGGTGCCGATCTTCACACCTTCGAGATCTGAAATTTCCTCGACTTTTCCATTGTCCTGGCGCACCAGGATGCGCAGGCCGGAGTCGTAATACGGATCGGAGAAATCAACGATTTCCTCACGTTCTTCGGTGATGGTGATCCCGGCAATGGCGATGTCCACGTTGCCCGTCTGCAGGGCAGATGATGCCGTTAAAGTCCATGGTGTTCAGGTCGATCTCAAAGCCGGCACGGTCTGCCACTTCGCGGATGATCTCCATGTCGAAACCGATCATCTCGCCGGTTTCCTGATCCATCATCTCGAACGGCACGAAGCTGGGGTCGGTGACGACGCGCAGGGTCTCTGCGCTGGCAGTGCCTGCGGCAACGGTAAGTGCCAGTGTTGCGCCAACCGTCTTAAGCCATTTGGTGCTCATACAATCTCCTGTTTTTACTTTTGTTGCCCGTGCACCCGGTGGAGTGCTCCAGAAATGCGGGCTGATCAACCTGTTCTTTCCGGGGGCGGTTTGTGGAACTGCAACCCTTACACTTTAGACCATCAGGCGGAGAAATGCAGAAAATCAAATGGTTGGAGGGGAGCCCTCTCCCATGGAGGGAGAGGGTTTGGGGAGCGTTGGGGAGAGTTGGGGAGAGCAGCGAATCTTAAAACGCAATCTTCTCCCGCTCACCAATCCCCAGGTTTTTCCAGATACTCTGGCTCGGTTCCGCCTGGTTCAGGGTATAGAAGTGAAGCCCGGGCGCCCCGGCGGCAAGCAGTTTCGCGCACATTTCGGTGACCACTTCCTCACCAAACTTGCGGATGCTGTCGCTGTCGTCGCCGTAGGCTTCCAGCTGCTTGCGGATCCAGCGGGGGATCTCCGCACCGCACATGTCCGAGAAGCGGGTCAGGTTGGAGAAGTTGACGATGGGCATAATGCCCGGCACCACCGGAATGGTAACGCCCATCTTCTCCAGACGGTCGATAAAGTAGAAGTAGCTGTCCGCGTTGAAGAAGTACTGGGTGATGGCGCTGTTGGCGCCTGCTTCAACCTTGCGGGCGAAGTTCTTCAGGTCGTCTTCCGCGGTGCGGGCCTGGGGGTGGAACTCCGGGTAGGCCGCTACTTCAATATTGAAGGTATCGCCGCTGTACTCGCGGATAAAGCTGACCAGCTCATTGGCGTACCGCAGTTCACCGGCGGCGCCCATGCCTGATGGCATGTCGCCACGCAGGGCGACGATGCGGTTGATGCCGTTGTCGCGATAGACATCCAGCAGTTCCGCAATGCTGTCGCGGGTGGCGCCCACGCAGGACAGATGCGGCGCGGTGGACACGCCCCGTTTGTGAAGGTCCAGCACCGTCTGCACGGTGCGGTCCCGGGTGGAGCCGCCGGCACCGAAGGTGACCGAGAAGAAATCCGGGTCAACCTCGGCCAGCGTATTGCGCACGCCCTGCAGCTTTTCCCAACCCTTGTCGGTCTTGGGCGGGAAAAACTCAAAGCTGAAGCGGCGTTTGAACTGTTTCTGGGTTTCCATGCTGCTACCTGATCAGTACTTGTAACTTTCCGGCTTGTACGGGCCTTCGACCGGTACGCCAATATACTTCGCCTGCTCAGGTGTCATCTTGGTGATCACGCCACCAAAGCCTTCCACCATGGCGCGGGCCACTTCCTCGTCCAGATGCTTGGGCAGAACCTGAACATAGATACCCTTTTCGCGGGCCTCTTCCGGAAGGTCGGCGAACTTGCGCTCGAACAGGTACATCTGCGCCAGCACCTGGTTGGCGAAGGAACCGTCCATGATCCGTGACGGGTGACCGGTGGCGTTACCCAGGTTCACCAGGCGGCCTTCGGACAGCAGGATCAGATGGTCGTTGGCGACCTTGTCGCGATACACCACGTGCACCTGCGGTTTGACCTCGTCCCACTCCCAGTTCTTGCGCATGTAGGCGGTGTCGATTTCGTTGTCGAAGTGGCCGATGTTACACACCACGGCGCCGCTCTTGATCGCCTTGAGCATGTTGGCATCACACACGTTCATGTTGCCGGTGGTGGTGACCAGCAGGTCGGTGTTCTGCAGCAGTGCCTTGTCCACGCCTGCTTCAGTGCCGGTGTTGACACCATCGAGGTACGGCGACACCACTTCGAAACCGTCCATGCAGGCCTGCATGGCGCAGATCGGGTCGGCTTCGGTAACCTTCACGATCATGCCTTCCTGACGCAGGGACGCAGCAGAACCCTTGCCCACATCGCCGTAGCCGATGACCAGCGCTTTCTTGCCGGCCAGCAGGTGTCGGTGGCGCGCTTGATGGCGTCGTTCAGGCTGTGGCGGCAGCCGTACTTGTTGTCGTTCTTGGACTTGGTCACTGCGTCGTTGACGTTGATGGCCGGCACTTTCAACTTGCCGTCCCGCAGCATTTCCTGCAGGCGGTGTACACCGGTGGTGGTTTCCTCGGTGACACCGTGGCAGTTAGCCAGAATCTCCGGATACTTTTCATGGAGCAGGGCCGTCAGGTCGCCGCCGTCGTCCAGAATCATGTTGGGTTCCCAGCCCTCTACGTCGGCGCCAACGGTGCGTTCGAGGCACCAGTCGTATTCTTCGTCGGTCTCACCTTTCCAGGCGAAAACAGGGACACCACTCTCGGCAATCGCGGCGGCTGCCTGATCCTGGGTCGAGAAGATGTTGCACGATGACCAGCGCACTGTGGCGCCCAGTTCAACCAGTGTTTCGATCAGCACGGCGGTCTGGATGGTCATGTGAATGCAGCCCATGATGTTGGCGCCTTTCAGCGGCTGCTCGGTTTTGTACTTTTCACGCAGAGCCATCAGTGCAGGCATTTCGCCTTCGGCGATGTTGATTTCCTTACGGCCCCAGCCCGCGAGAGAGATATCGCGAACTTTGTAATCATCGAATTGCTTCAGTTTTTCTGCCGGAGTGTCATGGTGTTCTCCCGTCGTATAAATAGTGGTGATGGCCGTGTGTACGACCAGTCTTCAAATCAAATACCAGAGGCATCCTTCAACAGGTCAGCCCGATCTGTCTTCTCCCATGGGAAGGCAGTAAACGTCTTGCCGCCAACCGTCATCTCAACCGGCTCGCGACCAAAGTGGCCGTAGGCCGCGGTGGCCCGATACATCGGGTGCAGCAGGTCCAGCATGTTGGTGATTGCATACGGGCGCAGGTCGAAGTGCTCGCGGACCAGCTTGATGATCTTGTCGTCGCTGATCTTCCGGTGCCGAAGGTATTCAGGGAGATGGACGTTGGCTGCGCCACGCCGATGGCGTAGGACACTTGGATCTCGCATTTCTCAGCCAGGCCAGCAGCGACAATATTCTTGGCGACGTAACGGCCGGCATAGGCCGCGGAACGGTCGACCTTGGACGGGTCCTTGCCGGAGAAGGCGCCGCCGCCGTGACGGGCCATGCCGCCGTAGGTGTCGACGATGATCTTGCGACCGGTCAGGCCGCAGTCGCCCACAGGGCCGCCGATCACGAACTTGCCAGTCGGGTTGATGTGGAACTGGGTATCCTTGTGCAGCAACTCCGCCGGCAGAGCGTGCTTGACGATCAGTTCCATGACGGCTTCTTTCAGATCTGCCTGGGACACGTCTTCGTCGTGCTGGGTGGACAGAACAATGGCGTCGATGCCGGTGACCTTGCCGTTTTCATAGCGGCAGGTGACCTGGCTTTTCGCATCGGGGCGCAGCCATGGCAGCAAGCCGCTCTTGCGGGCTTCTGCCTGGCGTTGTACCAGACGGTGAGAGAAAGTGATTGGGGCCGGCATCAGCACGTCGGTTTCGTTGCTGGCGTAGCCGAACATCAGGCCCTGGTCGCCGGCGCCTGGTCTTCCGGCTTCTGGCGGTCAACACCCTGGGCGATGTCCACGGACTGCTTGCCGATGATGTTGATAATGCCGCAGGTGTCACCGTCGTAGCCCACGGTAGAGGAGGTGTAGCCGATGTCCTTGATCACGCCGCGCACCAGGTCTTCCAGATCCACCCAGGCGCTGGTGGTGATTTCCCCACCGACGATAGCGACCCCGGTCTTTACCATGGTTTCGCACGCAACCCGGGCATGGGGGTCGTCAACCAGAATGGCGTCGAGGACGGCATCGGAAATCTGGTCAGCCAATTTATCAGGGTGGCCTTCAGAGACCGATTCGGAGGTAAAGACGCTGTAGTCAGACATAGGGTTGCTCCTCTGTGAGCGTTGCAAATTCGGGCCGGCAATGGATTTTTGAGTGGGGCCGGCAGTTTTGATGTTGGTATCGTAAATCAGTTTTCAGAGTCTGCATATTTCTATATCAAAAAAAGTTGATACAGTTTTATTTCTGTCCTATGTGGACTCTGCGGTTTTCCAGAATTCTCTCACCTGCACCTGGAAGCCGTTTCTCAGCCCGATGAACAGCGACTCACCAGCAACCAGGCCTGCATCGGTGGCCCAACTGGTAAGCTCTTCCGGTTCAAAGCCCAGCCACAGATCGCCGCAGGCTTCCTTCGCCCAATCCTGGTCATGGCTGCACAGATCGCTGACGAACAGGCAACCTCCGGTGTTCATCAATGCCGAGGCATCGAGAAAAATGTCCGCGGGGCTGGGTACGTGGTGCAGGACCATGTTGGCCACCACCAGATCAAAATCGTCACCACGAGCCAAAAGGTTGTCGGTGACACCTTCAATCAGATCGACATTGTTCAGACGTTCTTCGATGCAGGTACGGGTGGCCTTGGCCAGCATGTCGCGGGAGTTATCCAGTGCCACCACGTGCCTGCAGATCTTCGAGAGCACTGGCAGGAATGCACCTTCACCGGGACCGATTTCCAGGGCCGTTTTCCAGTCATGACGCTCGGAACGATTACGAATCAGGTTCGCCACCGGTTCGGCGTAGAGGTCAAACGCGGCAATGAGTTCCTGTTGCTCCCGGAATTTTTCGGCGTAACGGGAGAAGAAGGCCTGGGACTGGTCCGCGCGCTGATTGCGGATGGCTTCGATCTTTTCCTGCAGATGCTCCGGCAGCGGAATACGGTCCACGCTCTGGAAAACCTGGCGGATGGTCTGGTCCGTCAGCTTGTCGCTTTCGAGGTTCAGGGGGCGCCGGTAGAAAATGGCGTTGCCTTCCCGCTGGGGTTCCAGCAGTCCTGCCTTGTGCATCACCTTCAAATGATGACTCATGCCCGACTGGCGCATCTCGAAGAGCTGGCTCAGCTCCAGTACACCGAAGGTGTCCCGACGCAACACCCGCAGAATCTCCAGGCGTAACGGGTCACCGCTCGCTTTGAAGATCGGTGCCAGGGCGTCCACGGAGGACAGGTCAGTTGCAGGTGTGGTCATGGATGTCATGGGAAAGAAGTGTAGGCATGTCTTTCCGGGCAATCAACATCTATATCAAAATAAATTGATATAGATTTAGATCTGTTTGAAAAATCAGATAAAATTTCTGTGCAAAAATTCCGGCGTTGAAAACATCCGTAAAACTTCCATAAAAAGAGTGTCGCCGATTTGCCCCGGTGGTCACTAATCGGCGAAAATACGCGCCTTCTTTTTAACCGTTCACCTTTTGCCGACCAAAAACTGGAGAAACGTCAATGCCGTCTCGCACAGATCTCGCCAACGCCATTCGCGCGCTGAGCATGGATGCGGTTCAGAAAGCCAAATCCGGCCACCCGGGCGCGCCCATGGGTATGGCGGACATCGCCGAGGTCCTCTGGAACGATTTCCTTAGCCACAACCCGGCAAATCCCAATTGGGCTAACCGTGACCGGTTTGTGCTGTCCAACGGCCATGGCTCCATGCTGCAGTATTCCCTGCTGCACCTGAGCGGCTATGACGTCTCCATTGATGACATCAAGAACTTCCGCCAACTGCACTCCAAAACCCCGGGCCACCCGGAATACGGCTACACGCCGGGTGTTGAAACCACCACCGGCCCGCTGGGACAGGGTATTGCCAATGCGGTCGGCTTTGCGCTGGCGGAGAAAACCCTGGCGGAGCAGTTCAACCGCCCTGGTCACAATGTTGTTGATCACTACACCTACGCCTTCCTGGGCGATGGCTGCCTGATGGAAGGCATCTCCCACGAGGTGTCTTCCCTGGCCGGTACATTGGGCCTTGGCAAGCTGATCATGTTCTACGACGACAACGGCATCTCCATCGACGGTGAAGTGGACGGCTGGTTTACCGACGACACGCCCAAACGTTTCGAAGCTTATGGCTGGCAGGTGATTCCCGAGGTTGATGGCCATAACCCGGAGGCCGTTCGCGCTGCCATTGAGACCGGCCGGGCCAACACAACTCAGCCCACGCTGATTTGCTGCAAGACCATCATTGGTTTTGGTTCCCCCAACAAGCAAGGCACCGAAGCCTGTCACGGCGCTGCGCTGGGTGAGGACGAAATTGCACTGACCGCGAGAAGCTGGGTTGGAACCACGGTGCTTTCGAGATCCCGTCGGAAGTATACGGTGCCTGGGATGCCCGTGAAAAAGGCGCTGCCGCGCAGACCGAGTGGGAACAGGCATTTGCCGCCTACGAAAAGGCGGAACCGGAACTGGCCGCTGAGCTCAAGCGTCGTATGGCCGGAGAACTGCCGGCGGACTTCTCCGAGAAGGCCCAGGCGTATATTCAGGAGTGCCAGGACAAAGGCGAAACTGTTGCCAGCCGCAAGGCGTCCCAGAACACCCTGAACGCCTATGGCCCGATGCTGCCGGAATTGTTGGGTGGCTCTGCCGACCTGGCAGGCTCCAACCTCACCATCTGGAATGGCAGTAAGCCACTGACCAAGGAAGACGCCAGCGGTAACTACGTTTACTACGGTGTTCGCGAATTCGGCATGGCAGCCATCATGAACGGCGTCGCCCTGCATGGCGGCTTCGTACCTTACGGCGCTACCTTCCTGATCTTTATGGAGTACTGCCGTAACGCCGTACGCATGGCCGCGTTGATGAAACAGCGCTCCATCTATGTGTTCACCCACGACTCCATTGGTCTGGGCGAAGATGGTCCTACGCATCAGCCCATCGAGCAGTTGGCGAGCCTGCGCACCACGCCTAATATGAGCACCTGGCGCCCGGCGGATGCCGTTGAGTCAGCGGTCGCCTGGAAAGCTGCCCTGGAGCGTGTCGATGGCCCGACTGCGCTGGTCTTCTCCCGTCAGGGACTGCCGCACCAGAAGCGTGATGCCGAGCAACTGGCCAACATCGCCAAGGGTGGCTACATCCTGTCAGACAGCGAAGGCACGCCGGACCTGATCCTCATCGCCACTGGTGGTGAAGTGGGGCTGGCTCAGGACGCAGCCGAAGCGCTGCGCCAGAAGGGTAACAAAGTTCGCGTGGTGTCCATGCCATCCACCGACACCTTCGACGCCCAGAGCGCCGCCTATAAGCAGGAAGTGCTGCCGCTCGAAGTGACCAACCGGGTCGCCGTCGAGGCCGCTATTGAAGATTACTGGTACAAGTACGTTGGCCTGGACGGCCGCGTGGTGGGCATGAGCACCTTCGGCGAGTCAGCGCCTGCTGGTGAGCTGTTCAAGGAATTCGGCTTTACGGTGGACAACATCATCGCCGTGGCCGGGGAGCTGCTGGAAGCCTGATGAGCACCGCTGCACCGTATCGCATCGCCATCAATGGATACGGCCGTATCGGCCAGTGCGTCTTGCGTGCACTCTACGAGAATCGTTTTCGCGATCACCTTCAGGTGGTCGCGATTAACGAGCTGGCGGACATCGATACCATTGCCCATCTCACCCGCTACGATTCCACCCATGGTCGATTCCAGGGTGAGATAAACGTTGAGGGCGATTCCCTGCTGGTAAACGGGGACCGTATTCGCGTCGTCCGTTGCGCCGAAGCATCGGAGCTGCCCTGGGACGAGCTGGGCATTGATCTGGTGCTGGAGTGCTCCGGTGCTTTCACCGACCGTGCGACGGCCGAGCAACACCTGAAGGCTGGTGCTGAACGCCTGCTGTTCTCACAACCGGCGGAATCCGATGTGGATCGCACCATTGTTTATGGCGTGAATCAGGACCAACTGGCCGAGTCCGATCGTATCGTGGCTGCTGCCTCCTGCACCACCAATTGCCTGGTACCGGTTATCCAGGTACTTGATGACGCATTGGGAGTGAAGCACGGCACCACGACCACCATCCACGCGGCCATGAATGACCAGCCGGTGATCGACGCCTACCACCATCAGGACCTGCGCCGAACCCGCAGCGCCCTGCACAATATTGTTCCGGTCGACACAGGTCTTGCGAAGGGCATTGAGCGCTTGCTGCCTCACATGGAAGGCAGGTTCAGCTCGGTGGCCATGCGGGTGCCCACCATGAACGTGTCGGCCATCGACATGGTGGTGAATGTCAGGGAAAACACCTCGGTGGAGGCGGTGAACAACTTACTAAAAAACGCCGCCCACGGCCCGCTGAAACACATTCTGGGCTACACCGATGAGCTTCTGGCCAGCTCCGATTTTAATCACGACGCCCACTCCGGCATCGTCGACGGAGGCCAGACGCGCGTAACCGGTGGCACCATGGTGAAGGTGCTGTGCTGGTTTGATAACGAGTGGGGGTTCGCAAATCGGATGCTGGACGTCAGCAAACACTGGCTCTCCAGCCACTGACACATTTTTTGATCAGGGGATGAACAACGATGACTATCAAGAGAATGACCGATCTGGACCTCGCCGGTAAGCGGGTACTGATTCGTGAAGACCTCAACGTACCGGTAAAAAATGGCGAAGTGTCCAGCGACGCCGCATCCGTGCCTCGCTGCCGACGATTAAGGCGGCAAAGGACGCAGGCGCAAAGGTCATGCTGATGTCCCATCTCGGCCGCCCGGAAGAAGGCGTTTACGACGAAGCCTCCTCCATGAAACCGGTGGCCGACCACCTCAGCAAGGTACTGGGTCAGGAAGTTCGCCTGATCACCGATTACCTCGAGGGCGTTGATGTAGCCGACGGCGAAGTCGTCCTTTTCGAAAACGTCCGTTTCAACAAGGGCGAGAAAAAAGACGACGAAGAGCTTTCCAAAAAGTACGCTGCGTTGTGTGATGTCTACGTGATGGACGCCTTCGGCACCGCCCACCGCGCCCAGGCCTCTACCCATGGCGTTGCCCGCTTCGCCCCGGAAGCCTGCGCTGGCCCGCTGCTGGCCGCAGAGCTGGAAGCCCTCGGCAAAGCCCTGGATAACCCGGCCAAGCCCGTGGTTGCGATTGTCGGCGGCTCCAAAGTATCCACCAAACTGGACGTGCTCAACGCCCTGGAAAAAGTCTGCGACTCCATCATCGTCGGTGGCGGCATCGCCAACACCTTCCTGGCAGCCGCTGGCCATCCGGTCGGCAAATCCCTGTGTGAACACGACCTGATCGACACGGCCCGCGAAATCGCCTCCCGCGTTGAAATTCCGCTGCCTGTAGATGTAGTTGTCGCCAGCGAATTCGCTGAAACTGCGAAAGCCACCACTAAAAAAATTGACGACGTGACCGAAGACGACATGATTCTGGACGTCGGTCCCGAAACCGCCTCCAAATTCGCCGGCTTGCTGAAGTCCTCCAAGACCATTCTTTGGAACGGCCCGGTCGGCGTCTTCGAATTCGACCAGTTCAGCAACGGCACCCAATCCCTGGCGAAAGCCATCGCCGAAAGCGACGCTTTCTCCCTGGCTGGCGGCGGTGATACCGTTGCTGCCGTTGACAAGTACGGTGTGAGTGACAAAATCTCGTACATTTCCACCGGTGGCGGTGCTTTCCTGGAATTTGTGGAAGGAAAGACGTTACCAGCTGTCGCAGTTCTTGAAGAGCGCGGCGCATAGCAAAAGTTTGAATCGCAAGGAGGGCCGAGACGCTCTTCCGGGACCGTAAAAAACAGGGATGTTTTTTACGAGCCTACAGGGACGTATTCTCGGCGTGTCCCGGAAGAGCGTCTCGGCCCTCCGCAGCAGACTCCAAACTAGGTAAGTCTGCCAAAGACATTGTTTAATAAACCAAGGAGACAACCCCAATGGCCCTGATATCGATGCGGCAACTGCTGGACCACGCCGCCGAGCATGGTTACGGTGTGCCGGCGTACAACGTGAACAACCTTGAGCAGATGCGCGCGATCATGGAGGCGGCCGACAAGACCGACTCTCCGGTGATTGTTCAGGCCTCTGCCGGCGCCCGCAAATACGCCGGCGCCCCCTTCCTGCGTCACCTGATTCTGGCGGCCATTGAGGAGTTTCCCCATATTCCGGTGGTTATGCACCAGGATCACGGCACCAGCCCGTCCGTATGCCAGCGCTCCATTCAGTTAGGCTTCAGCTCCGTAATGATGGACGGCTCCCTGGGTGAAGACGGTAAGACTCCTACCGACTACGAATACAACGTCGACGTCACCCGCCGCACTGTGGAAATGGCCCACGCCTGTGGCGTCTCTGTAGAAGGCGAACTGGGATGCCTGGGCTCACTGGAAACCGGGCAGGCCGGCGAAGAAGACGGTATTGGCGCAGAGGGCACCCTGGACCACAGCCAGATGCTGACCGACCCGGAAGAAGCGGCGGATTTCGTCAAGAAAACCCACGTGGATGCCCTGGCCATTGCCATCGGTACCAGCCACGGCGCCTACAAGTTTACCCGTCCGCCGACCGGTGACATCCTGGCCATCGACCAGATCAAAGCCATCCACGCCCGCATCCCGGACACACATCTGGTCATGCACGGTTCCAGCTCCGTGCCTCAGGAGTGGCTGAAAATCATCAACGAATACGGCGGCGAAATTCCGGAAACCTACGGTGTGCCGGTTGAGGAAATCGTTGAAGGCATCAAGCACGGTGTTCGCAAGGTCAACATCGACACCGACCTGCGCCTGGCCAGCACCGGCGCAACCCGTCGCTTCCTGGCCCAGAACCCGGCCGAATTTGACCCGCGTAAATTCCTGAAGGAAACCATGAAGGCGATGACCGAAGTCTGCGTCGCCCGCTACGAAGCCTTCGGCACCGCGGGCAACGCCAGCAAGATCAAACCGGTTAACCTTGAACGCATGTTCGAGCGGTATGCTTCTGGTGAGCTGGATCCCAAGGTTCGATAAGCTTTGGAGTTTGCCCCTCCTTTGTAGCCTGCTGGCCTGGCGGGCTTGCACTGGTGGGAGGGACTGCTCAGAAAACGCCCGTAAATACGTCCATGTAGGGCTTGGTCGCGCCATCCCTGGCGCTCCACATTTCTGAGCAGCAAAGAAGCGTATCGCAAAGCAGGTCAAGAAGGGCTTTCATGGCTATCCGTTGGTTTCGCTGGAATACTTTGGTAAAGCGCCGGATTCAGCCACCGAGGTCGTTGTTTCATTTACTGAGGAAGAGGGCGCCGATCCCCAGAAGCAAACGTTTGTAAGCGGCGGTGATGCCCGGGAAGATGAAACAATCCAATCCACCCTCGTGAAAATTATTGAGCGGGCGGATGCCAAGACGGTGACCGAGATCGAGGGCATTTCCACTCTATAATTAAAACAGACGTGTTAGCGCCATGATGACTTGTTCATGCAAGCACAGAGCCCCTCAGAGGTAATCTTGGCGAATAAGCATCTTTTGGAAAGAGTTACTTGGAGTTATCAGCCCATTTCGAAAAATATCTATCAAACAAGAGCTATCAAACAGACATGACGAGAAAGACATTAGGCTTAACCCGGAAACCCATTAAAGACGCCAAACCAGTGGCTGAGGAAGCCGAAGCTAAGGTTGAGGTTGAGGCTGATCCACAAAAACGTTTTTTAAACGGTGTGGCTATCAATCCAACGCCGGGGATTCGTTTGGAGTCAGGTTCAGAAAAACTCACGGTGCGTGCGATGGATTTGATCACGCCGATTGGAATGGGGCAGCGAGGTTTGATAGTTGCACCGCCGGGGTCTGGAAAATCGACGATCTTAAAAGATATTTGCCAGGCGGTGGGGAAGGCGTATCCCGAGATTAAACTTTACGCGTTATTGATCGATGAGCGACCCGAAGAGGTCACTGATTTCAGGCGTAGCGTCCCGGCTGAGGTACACGCTTCTTCTTCGGATGAAAGCTATGCTCATCACGTTCGCGTTGCCGATGAGCTTCTTGATATCGCCCGCCAACAAGCTGGTGAGGGTCACAACGTCATGATTGTGATTGATTCTCTCACGAGGCTTTCGCGTGTGCATAATGCGGAGCGAAAGAGCAGCGGCCGTACCATGTCTGGCGGGGTTGATGCGCGAGCGATGGAGATTCCGCGGAGGTTGTTTGGCGCTGCACGAAACATTGAGAATGGCGGGTCGCTGACCATTTTGGCAACCGTTCTGGTTGATACCGGCAGCCGTATGGACCAGGTTATATTTGAGGAATTTAAGGGCACGGGGAACATGGAGCTGGTTTTATCAAGAGACGTTGCGAATCAGCGAATCTTCCCCGCGCTGGACATTTCGAAAAGCAGTACACGCCGTGAAGAGCTGCTGTTAGATCCGAAATATTTAGACAAAATAAGAGCTTTGCGCCGGGCGCTCAGCGGTCTCAAACCGCTAGAGGGCACAAGAAGGCTGGTTGAGCTGCTTGAGAAGTACCCCACAAATGCTGAGCTTCTGAACAGCATCCCCGGAACGCACACCGATTGAATCTGCGATACGAGGTCAGGCCCGCGAGAAAGTCGCAAAAGTGATCTCGCTGGAATCCTCGCATGTCAGGTTGGCCATGATGGCCTTGCAGCTGGCCAGATCTTTTATTTCGGTTATTTGGGTAACCTGGGCCTCTTTTCTGGAGTCATTGAGGGGTTAGGAGGGCGTAAGCATGCAAATCGGAGTGATCGCAGACACCCACAGCAAGATGCGTCCCGAAGCCCTGGAGGTTTTGGAAGGCTCGGATCTGATTCTTCATCGTTCAACGCGCAATCAGGCTGGTTCGCCAGTTTGAGCAAAACCAGCCAGTCTCCACATAAGGCCATCGAGCGCTAAACGGAACACGAATTAATGGCTAATGGACAGTTTCGGCAGCTTCACGTGGAAGAAGGACTTGATTTTGGCTTTGAGTGACACTGCCATCTGCGCGATATATTCGCTTCGTTCCTGCGATGCAAGCTTTGTGTAGTAATCAATGTCGATAGTGCCCTGTTCGTTCAGTTTCGGAGCCTGATAAGTCATGGTGGTGTGTCCTGGTTCGATAAGTGAGTATCTTCTACAGGACTTATGGTAATGAGTACGAGGCTCTTGAAAAAGCGATCCTTTCTCATCAGACTGATGAATTAATCTCATCAGTCGAGCGAAGTTATGCGCCACCTGCCACCCCTGAATGCGCTTCGGGTATTTGAATCAGCGGCCAGACACCGCAGCTTTGTCGCAGCTGGCAAGGAACTTTTCGTGACGTCATCGGCGGTCAGTCATCAGGTGAAGACACTTGAAGAATATTTAGGGCTTTCACTGTTTGATCGAAGCAGGCGAGCGGTGACGTTAACCCCTGAAGGCGAGCAATATCTCTCATCGGTCAGGCATGCGTTCGATGAGATTGAAATGGCCACCCAACGACTGACCGCGAACCAGGAATCCAACGTGGTCAAGATCAGTGTTGCCCCCAACTTCCTAACCCGCTGGCTGATGCCACGCATGGCTCGATTCCAGGCCCTATACCCGGATATTGAGCTGGAAATTAATGCGTCCATGGGGCTGCTGGATTTCGATCGCACCAGTACCGATATGGCGGTTTATTTCGGGAATGGTGAGTGGGACGATATTGAAGTGCATTTCCTGCGCAAAGTTATGCTGGTTCCGGTGTGTAGCCCGCGGCTACTGGACGGTGAGTTGCCGCTGGAGAAGCCTGAAGACTTGGCAAAACACACTCTGATTTATGTCAGCAAACGGAAGTGGGAGTGGGAGAACTGGCTGGAACAATCAGGCGTGGATTTTATATCCGCCCGGGGCAGCTTACAGATGTCCAGCGGGCAACTTGCCACGGCGGCGGCCCAAGAGGGCCTTGGAGTGGCGCTGGCTGATAGCACCCTGACGTCCCGTGAGATTAAATCGGGGAAGTTGGTGGTGCCTTTCGACATCCAATTGGATACGAATCGGGCCTTCTATCTGGTCTACCGCAAGCAACGTCCGCTGACCATCGGAATGAAAGCCTTCAAGGAGTGGCTGATGAGCGAGATATAGGGAGCTCTCGGGCCTGATTCTGGGAGGAAAACCGGGGCAGAAACGGCTTAAACTCGGGGCGGCTCAGATGAACGTCCAGGCCAAGACCCGCGTAATCTTATTTCCCTGCTTCATCTCAATTTCCCTTATATCGACTGCACCAAGCTTACGAATCAACTTCTTTGCGGGCTTAACATTGTCGGCTTTTGAAACCAGGCTGGTAAACCAGCGACATTGAGTTGAATACGCCTGGCTTTCTCTTATCAGCTTTTTCAGAAACAGCTGCTCACCCCCCTTGCACCAAAGCTCTGCTCCCAGACCGCCAAAATTCAGAGTAGGGGATTCGGATTTTGTTTTTTGTTCACCGCGACTGCGAGCAAGGTTATTGAGTTTTAGCCGGCTACCTTTCATCGCGTCATCGAGAGATGCATGGAAAGGCGGGTTGCATACGCTGACGTCAAAGAACTCACCAGCTTGGATGATCCCTTCGAACATGTGGTTTTTATCGTGCTGGGTGCGGAGCGTGAAGCGACCTTGGAGTGCGGGGTTGTTGGTGATGATTGTGGCTACGTTCGTAAGCGACTCCGTATTGATGTCGCTACCGACACACTGCCAGCCGTAAATTTGGCAGGCCAGTAGCGGGTAGATGCCATTGGCTCCCGTCCCTATATCCAGCAGCTTGATGGTGGGCTGATCAAGCCCGGGCAAGTCAGCGATGTAATGGATATAGTCGGCCCTGCCCGGGATTGGAGGGCAAAGTGCCCCGTCCGGAATGTCCCAAGCGACAATGTTGTAGTATCGGTTTAATAACGCGGCGTTGAGAGTTTTTACGGCCAATGGGTCTGCGAAATCGATGGAAAGGTTGCCATGAGGGTTCGTTTTCACATGGGGGGCTAGTGCCGGGTGGGTTTCTACGAGAGCTGGGAGGTCATAGCCCTGATTGTGCAGATTCCTCGGGTGTAGATCTTTGCGAGCAGGCTTTGTGGAAATCGGAACAGGATAATTTTTTTGGTTCATAAGCAGGGGGAAACTGTGACAGACCTATTTTTCGGGGCTTTCGCGTAGGTTCTCTGTGTAGATGAATCGCGAGCAGGCGTATACGAAAGTCATCGGGTGACAAAGTTGCATGCTATCACTCAAACGGTTGTTACACATTTCTGCCAGTGAAACATGCACTCCATAAGAAGAGGTTACGGCAGTTCTGTACCTTGAAAATAGGTCGGATGAGCCTCTGACCGTCAGCGTTCGGTTAATCGGGTAACCTGGTTCGCTTTCCCGGAGTCATTCCCCGCTCCCACTCAGCTTCGTCTCCTGGCGCCGGAAGAAACCGGCCAAACTCGATCATCTGAGTGGCTGGAATGTCCTGCAGGTAGATCCACACGTCCTCAGCAGTTATGCCCGCAATTCGGGCTATCTCTTCAAGCATCTGGCTCATCAGGGCCTGCTTGACCTCGGTATTGCGGCCCTGCCGGATCAGGCCGTGCACATACACCTGGGGCGCGGTGTTCACGCTGCCACCGACAAAGTGATCGCCCTCATTGGTCGAAAAAAACAAAACCTGGGCAAAGAAACGGGGCGCGCCTGTTTGTGTGCTGTGGGCCGTTGTTATGGCCTCCGCGATCTGTGATTTCTGCTGCTGCGACAGAGAAAGATTCGCGACTGTGACGGTATAAGTGGGCATGGGGGAATCCTACCGGGAGTGACATGTATTTACCTGTTCTGGCCGACATTGAGAATCAGGTGGTCTTGTTTCACTATAGCAATGCTTACCTGCATGGCCATACGCACGGGCCGGGTTGGCGTCATTCGGGAATCTGGAGGGCGTAAGCATGCAAATCGGAGTGATCGCAGACACCCACAGCAAGATGCGTCCCGAAGCCCTGGAGGTTTTGGAAGGCTCAGATCTGATTCTTCATGCCGGTGACGTGGGTCGGGACGAGGTTCTGGAAGCGCTGGAGCAGATCGCCCCTTTGGTTGCGATCCGTGGCAATATCGACAAAGTAGGCCGGGCAGCGACCCTTCCGGATGTTCGGGATCTGGAATTCCTCGGCCACGCTTTTTACATGCTCCACGACGTCAAAACCCTCCAAATCGATCCGCAGGGCCGTTACCGCGTGGTCATCGCTGGGCATTCCCACAAACCCCGTAATGAGTGGATTGGCGATGTGCTTTATTTCAATCCGGGTGGCGCCGGGCCCCGGCGTTTTACTCTGCCGATCACGGTGGGGCGGTTGCAGGTGAGTGAGGGTGGTGTGGTTGGTGAGATTGTTGAACTGCCGGTTTGATGAGTTGGAAGAACCCGGCAGATCTGTTGGATCGCGCGGGTTGATTCCTTCCTGATTATTTTGGAAACTCCGCTAGGTATTGCAGCGGTAGGAGCCAGTGAAGGCGATCCTGCGCGAAGATGGACAAATCTCCCTCAAGGACAGAAGGAGCAAAGGAATGAGCAAGAAAGTTGTTTTATTAGGTGACGTGGGTACTGATCACTCCGGGTTCCCACCAACCCCGGTGATCGCGGGCTCCTCCGATGTGTTGATCAATGGCAAACCTGTTGCCCGCGTTGGTGATCCCCTCGCACCACATTCCAAACCCAAGCATCCACCTCATCCACGAGCTATAGCAGCGCGGTGGCTGGTGGCCAGGTTGTGTATGGTGCATCCAACCCATTCTTCGAAGTAGACCCGCGGACGGTCGGGTCTCGCGCTTCTGCCCTTACTTCGGTCTGATCTTGTTGTTTCCACCCGGTCGGACGGCAGGGGTAAAGGCGGATTCCATTTTAAAGCTGATGGCACCGCCGGCAAATTAAGCCCCAGATCACAATCCCGTCGCTTTGATATTTGGCTCTGAAATCGCCGAAACGCCGATGCGCTCGGCCAGGTAATCGCAAAAGTGTTGGGCGACGTCCTGACCGTCAAGGTCTTCGGCGATGGTGATCTTGTTTTGCTGGTTATCAACCGCAATAAGCTTGAAGTGTTCCACTTTGTCCACGCCCTGGCCCGTGCTACCCGTGCGCTTGATTGCCAAATGCCTAACCTGATTCATGGCCAGCTTGCGGCTGCGTACAGGCAGATAGAGCCAGCTTCTTAACGTACGAATTCTGTGGCGGTCGATACGAACGACCAGGCGGTTGAAGGGCAGGTACAAAGCCGCAGCACTTGCGGCGATGGCCACCAACACAAAGGGGATGGTGAACAGGCCCGCTAGCAAGCCAAAGCCCCCGCCCGAGAAAGCGGACATCAGCATCATTGAGCTGGCAAAACCGAAACCGCCGGCAAAAACCCAGGCGAATAAGGTGAGCACTTTATTGCGGAACATGGGGAAGCGCATTTTTATCTGATGGCCATAATCCTGGTAGTGCATGGCCCGGGAAAGGCCAGGCAGATCCAACCGCCCCGACTGTATGGCTTCTTTAGCGGCCCGTGATTTTTCGTCGCGTAAGGCACGCACTTGCGCACTGATATCATGCCCTGCACTTTGAGAACGGGCATCGCCTTTGAACGCCGGAATGTCGTACTGGCGCTCCAGATCCACGCCCTCGATATCCGCTTTTACGGACAGGCGCCAGAAATGGTATCTGCTGGAACGTTCAGCATCTGCCTCTGGCAAGTCTTTCGGCAAGTCAAAGCTAAACGCAAGGCGTACACCGGGCCCTGCAGCTTCAACTCGCGGCGTTCCGCGCTCGGCCCAGAGGATTCTCTCTACGCGGGAGCGGTTTTTCCCGGAGCCGGAGACGTAGGTATAAATGCACTCCAGCGTCACGGTGACTTCTGCACCGGGAGTTATCAGGTCCTGGGCCCGAAGCCGGGGCACAAGAATTGTGCCACCCATCTGACCACCAATGGCTGCCGGATAGGGGGTCATGACAAGCTCGACTGTGCCGTAGTGACGATATGCTCGGGTCATGGTTACCGCTTTCCACAATAGCCCGAGGCCCACTGCAGGAAAAAGCAATGCCATTAAAACCGTCCAGAGGCTTTGATCCCAGGCTTTGGGTAGGGTCCACAGTAGCGGCGTGCTTATGGTGTTCCACACAAGGGCTACTACCCATATAAGCAACAGGGTGCGTTTACGATCAGATCGGATGTGGGGGCTTTCCCAACCCTTGCGGCTTTGCCAGTTGGAGTTTGTGGGTGCCATTGGTCCTTCTCGTTGCGGACAGAAAACCGGGACAGGTCATTGAGCTTTTTGGTTAGCCAAATGCACTTTCAGAAGATTACATCCTAAATTGGATCCATGTTCACAGGCACGCGTCAATAACTTTAACCCTTTCTTCAGGTTCTTGGTCACTCCTTGACCGGAGGCATGCATAGTTGCCAAAAAAGAACAGCCAAGCATAGAATTATTTGAGCACGACTTTTGAAAGTATTCTAAGGCTCGTTGGTAATCGATAGGTACGCCTCGGCCATGCAGATAAATTGCACCCAGCGCATCGCAGCCTATAGTCAGGTCCCTGTCACAGGCCATCTTATTGTAGTGAAGCATTTTTTGGATATCACGCTCCACGCCTAAACCTTTGTAGTAAAGACCGCCTAGATTGTTACATCCCCAAACTGCCTCATCGTTGCACGACTTCTCGTAGAGAGATTTTGCTTTTCGAATATCTTTTTCAACACCTTTTCCCTCTTGGTAAAAATAGCCTAAATTATTGCAGCCCTGCAGGGCGCCCCTTTCACAGGCCAAATGATATATATCCCTTGCGGCCGAATAACTCTGATCAACTCCCGCGCCGTTCTCGAACATGAAGCCAATGTTGACGCAGGCTTCAAGATCATCTGCTTTACATGCGACATCATAAAACTTTATTGCTCGCACGTAGTCTGAATCAACACCAAATCCAGTCATATAAAGCCAGCCAGCCCATTTGCATCCATCAGGATGCCCGAACTCGCAGGCTTTCTGGTAGAGGTCAGCTGCTTTCTTTCCATCATCGTCTAGGTAATAGTCGCTTGCTGCGATAATGCAATTTTCTAATCCACCTCCATCACAATTCTTTTCTAAGAAGAAAAGTGTTTGTTTCTCATTCGTGGAGAGCCGAGCCAGGTCATCGCAGGTGGCCTTTGGAAAAGTATCACATAGGTATCTGTCGAATAAGCTTGTGTTCGAGAGTTCTGAATCTTTAAAGAAAGGAAAAAGAATAGCGATGATCAGAAATATTGCAATGCCGCCTATTAGTGCGATTTGATGGCCCGGATTATGCTCGATATCTAAGAGTTCGTTGAGTCGTGTTTTTGAAATTAAACGAACACACCATGATGAAAGGCAGTAAAGCCATGCCCAAATGGATGTTAAAAAGGTGGAGTAGAAGAATATGGAAAATATACTGAAAACCGCCACCAATTCCACAAGCGATGGAGCTGGTTTTCCAAGAACAAAAAGATAGGCCTCAATGGCGAACCAGATAATGCCAGCAGTGATAAGTGCATCGAATGCCAGTAAAGCTAGCTGGTTCCATATGCTTGATATGGAGCTAAATTTATTAAGCAACCAACGCGTTTCAAATAATGATAAGTAATCAGAAATTACATTAAGTATAAGGGAATAAATGATAAGGTCCTTGGTGTCAAGATATACCCCAATTCGGCCTTTCTCTTGGAGGATGTCGCCCAGTAAAAAATACAATATAAATACTGTAATAAAAGATGCAACAGATGACCTTAGGAAACAAGCCCAGCTAAGATGTCTTCGGCCAAAAACAGCGTCGAATAATAGACAGAACTGCCTCAGCCAAGTGGATTCATAGCTTCCCCACAGCCAGAGTGACAAATGTTCCTTACTTTCTTTGGATAAATGTTTAGAACTAAACCAACTCACTGTTCCGTAAAAGCTGACAGCGATGCCCAGGGCGTAGGCCCAATAATTCGATATTTCAGAAAAATTAAATGTACTCAGATCAATGCTCATCGGTCGCGTTTGCCTATCTGGTTACATATGATCGGCCTAAGTGCAAGAAATAGCCGCTTAGAGCTATAGCAACCCTCATACATCCAGCTTGAGGACCGGCCATATTTGGACGAGTCCGCGACCGTAGGATTCAGCTTAATTTACCTTATGGAGCTTTGCATAGAAAAAGCCCCGGCTAAACGGAAAACCGGAACAGGCTCCCCCTGCTGAGACGGATTCCTCATATCCATATACCACTCGCGTATAGCCCATAATTGCACCAAATTTCCTGAGGCCTTGTGGCACAAGGCTTATGGGTACTTAACCCTAGGTTCCTAACAAACTTATCCACAGCTTCTGTGAGTAAAGTACGTGGCAATACCGGTTTACCAACGAGCCGGTACTGACAGAATCCTCGATCCTTACGTTTTTGAATGCCTGCTCACTAACGGGCCAGGGTATAACGGGAGCCTCCATGAAAGCTGTACTTGATGCTTATCTGAATACTTCGCTGGTTCTGCGCATTGGTATTGCGCTTGCTCTTGGTCTGGTTGTAGGACTGGTGGGCGGACCAGCGGTGGCCGAATGGCTGGACCCTCTGGGAGAACTGCTGCTTCGGTTGCTGAAGTTCCTGGTTGTGCCGATTGTCCTGTTAACACTGATGGTGGGAATCAATCAGGCCAATCTTGGCAGTATGGGGCGTGTGGGCCGGAAAATGCTGGGCTTCTATGTGCTGACTTCGGCGTTGGCGATCACGGTGGGGCTGGGTGTAGCGTCTGCTTTCTCGCCTGGCAGCGGCCTGGAATTGACGTCTTCGGAAAGTGTCGAAGTGCCGGAGAATCCGGGCTTTATCCAGGTACTTCTGAATATTGTTCCCACCAACATGGTTGAGGCATTCGCCGAGCCGAACCTGCTGGGGATTATCTTCACCGCGATTGTGTTTGGCATTGCCCTGTTGAAGCTGCGGGAGTCAAAGGCTCACGGCGAAGTCGCAGAGCGGGTGTATGGCGTGGTTTCTGGCCTGAATGAGGTCACCATGAAGGTGATGGCCGGGGTGCTCCAGTATGTTCCGATAGGTGTGTTTGCGATTGTGGCCAGCACCGCAGGTGAGCAGGGCATGAACACGATACTGGCCCTCGGGGATATGGTCATGGTGTTGTACATCGCCCTGGCGGTACAGCTGGTGGTCTACGGGGTTCTTATGCGTCTAAATGGCGTTAACCTTATGGACTTTGTTCGTGAGGCCCGGGCTCCGGTCGCCACGGCCTTTGCCACCCAGAGCAGCTCCGGAACGCTGCCCCTGACCCTGAACGCGGCTCGGCGTTTGGGTGTTCCTCAGAGTATCTATGCTTCAGCTTGCCGCTGGGCGCCACCATCAATATGGACGGGGCCGGCATCCGCATTGCCATTTCTGCCGCCTTTGCCGCCAATGTGATAGGGGTGCCCCTGGATTTTGTCACCATGCTGGAAATCGTCCTGATCGGCACCCTGGCTCCATCGGTACGGCCGGTGTGCCGGGCGCGGGTATCGTGATGATTGCTACGGTGTTTGCCCAGGTGGGCCTGCCCATTGAAACCGTAGCGCTGCTGGTGTCCATCGATGCCCTTGTGGGTATGGGGGCCACGGCGATGAATGTCACCGGGGATCTGGTGTGCACTTCAGTGATTGCCCGTTCCGAGGATAAATATGAGGCGGCAGAGGCAGGCTCAAGCCAGGCGGTGCCGCAGGAACAGCTGTCCTAGGGGCAGCGTGTCAGTGGGAGCCGAGCATCGGCTGACTCACGTTCATGCGGCCCCTTTCATGCTGGTCATCTGAGCGACATAGGCGGTGATAAAGGCTGTTTCCTGAAACACCTTCAACCCCGTATCGGCAAACGCAATCGGCAGCGGGTTGGATGCCAGGGTAGATTTGATCATTGCCGGGGGCAGCAAGGTCACGGTTAACTCAGTATCGGTGATCAGTTGAATGGCCGCTTCCAATTTGAAGCTGATGGCACCGCCGGCAAACTTACCTTTCGGCATCCGCTCCTTGATCGCGACACGGGTGACCCCGTACTCGGCCATTAACTCCGCAAAGGCCGCCTGGAACCGCTTCAGGTCTTCACGGCTATGATTTTTCAGCAGTGACAGTTTGCGCACCTTGCACTCCGGCAGGTTGAACTGCCCTCTGTCCATATTCAGCAAACACACCACCGCATCGCTGCCCGTCAGTTCAACTCCGCATACAATCATAGTCACCGTCCTTTGAAGAATAATTTATCTGGCAGACTGAGAACCTGGCGGGGAGAGTGCCTAGGCTATCGCTGGGAGGAGATTTTTAGCACGCTTGTGGGGGCGGTGATATAGGCAGGTATAATTTTCTGAATCGAGAGAGCCGGGACAGATCTATCTTCGTGGTTTGAAGAATAGGCCTGCCCCGGTTTCGAAAGTGGCTCTTGGCGCCTTACTGAACGTCGTAAACCTCAATGATCGTTTTAGCCAGTTCAAGGTCGTTCTCGTTCGCCAGGGCAAGCTGGTTCAGTGCCCGGACGGTGGTGTCTTTCTGCGCGGCGTCGATGCCCAGCAAGTGCATTGTAGAAGTGCTGAATTCCAGGAAAGTTATTGCGCCAGCGAGATGTTGCCGGGCTGGATTTGCAGTTCAGAGAGTTTCTCAACCAGGCCCTGAATGTTGGCTTTTCCGGATCCCTCGTTGGCCAGCCGCAGGCGCTTGATGGCAGCGAAGGCATCGCCAATGGTGGCGGTGTAGGGGGCAATGATCGTTTCATTCAACACGACTGCGCCGTTGTTTTCACGGTCGGTCAGGATGTACTTCACGTGGGTGGTTACCTCGAAGTCCAGCCCGAAGACGGGTTGGTCAACTTCCAGCAGGAGCGCTTCAAGCTGATAGCGGCCAGAACCGGCTAGCAGTCCTTGTTTCTGCAGGGTTTGCTTCAGAGCACCAGCGAATGCGTCGTTGTCGATCTCGGAGGTCCATGCGGGGTTGGTTTCTTCGCCGCCCGACACGTTGGTGACATCCACATTGTTTTGCAGGGCCGCGTCGTAGGGCTTCACTTGCCCGTCGTACACCATGTTGCCCATTTTGGCGCCGGAGGCGCAGCCGGTGAGGTAGAACAGAGCGGCTAGCACCGCCAGAATCCTTGCGTTTCGCACGGTAGGTTCCTTCTTACTTATTTGATTATTTTGGGGTATTGCCTGCCATTGAGCCTGGGCTCGGAGCAGCGGGCCATGGTAGCTGAGCGTTGGTGGGCTTGCTATGTACCGAAGCGGCAACCGGAGTAAAATTTCATAAAATCTCTTGGGCAGGCTGGGCAGGCTGAGTCATTCCCGCCCCTGGGCAAATAACCTAGTTCAGTCGATAGAATGGACGATTATAATCGAGACTGGTTGGCCGTTGGTCTGGCGAACTGGTTGTGCCTTCTCCTGTGTAGAGAATATTGTTGTTGATGTAAACGACATTGTACTCGTCGATCTCGAAGTCGGCGCCATTGAACTGAGTCACATGCGACGTGAGTTCGGTAGCGGTGAGGCCGGAACTCAGTAAAACGTCTTCACCGAGTGTGAAGTTGCCTGATGAGGTAGGATTTGGAGCTTCCGGTAACGGGGTGGTGCAAGCGCTATCGATGTAGTTCTCGATACTTGTGGCAAATGCGCTGCGGGTGAAAGAGATCGTTACGATATCGTAGTGTGCCTCGCCCTCCACGTGCCCGCATGGTTTCTTCCAGGTGCCCTCGAGTACCGTGACTTGATCGGGTGGCGTCACGGGGTCGCTATCGTCGTTCCCGTCAGACGAACCTGAACCGGGAGTGGTATTTTCGTTGGCTTTTTCCAGGTCGCTCCCACTTCCGCCGCCTCCGCAACCGACCATTAATGCCGAAATAAAGGTGCACGCTAAAATCCTTTTCATCGTTCTGTATCCTTACAATGTTATCTAAATGGAATATTGTTATATCATTATTGCATAAGGTGGGTGGCCGCGATAGACCTGGCTCTCTCTGGAGAGGGCGGCATACTCTCCTGTTCACCAGGTTGAGCCGAGGTGTTCCGATCGCCGGCTTCTGGAGTCAGCGCCGCTGCTGGCTATAATGGCCTACCTCCAACCGTTGCAGAAAACGTTATGCCAATCGAAAAGATTAAGTGGTCAGACGCTGTTGTGAATAAGTTTCAGGTGTTGGTGATTCCATTGCTGTCGTTAATCGCCGGTTGTACCAACATGGCCGGCGATGTCGCTAGAACCATTCATCCGGCGCCGTCGACTGCTCTGGATGAAAACACGCTGTTTTCCGTTGCCAGTGAGTTCTTCATCGGGAAGGACTATGAGTGTGATGCCAGGCATGACCTGAGTACGCTTAGGTGTGCCAAAGAACTTCGTGATCTTTATATTCACCAGACCCAAGCGGTGGTGCAGATTTATCCCGGCGACGATGTGGCGTATCCCCATACTTTGGTGACGTCTCGATGGGATGAAGGGCTGATTCCGGGTGAGTTCATTTCCAGTGAGTTCACGAATCCCGATGTGACGGCGTTTTGTGAGTATCTTCAGGCGCAGGCGGTGGGGAGTTGCCGATTGTTGACCGAACACGGCTCTGCCCGGGGGCCGGAATGATCAAGCCGAGTTGCTACAGCTGTCGGAAAAAATTTGACCCATCCGAACTGAGGCTTTCCTACTCAAAAAACTACTGTGAGGGCTGCGGCGTTGGGCTGTTTGGTGACGACTATTTTCGTTTCGCCAGAAAGCCCGCTCCAACGGCCCGGAAGAACCTGGCTGTTCATGTGGCGGTGCTTCTTTCTGTGGTTGCCGGCTTGTCGTTATGGCTTTTGATGGGTAGGGCGTGACGGCTCCAGCCTATTTGTAGATCTCCCGCAAGGACAGCAAGGTAGAATCCGGAACAACGCCAAGTCTGCGAATCAGATCGATAGTTTCCTTTTTTGAAACTTCGTGGTATGGTTTCAAAAAAGGAAACAAGGAACGTTTGTGCACATTATTTCAAGAAAACCGTTTAACGATGCTGGCAAGCAGTTTCCCAATGATCGGGAGGCTCTGGTGAATACCTACACCACGTTGCGAAATGGACGGTTTGAAACGCCTGAGCAGCTGCGCAAGGTGTTTCCGTCCCTGGACAATTTTAAATACCGGGACAAATGGTGGGTTATCGACATCGGCGGTAACAATCTTCGGCTGATTGCCTTCATTGAATTTCGTGATAATCGCATGTACGTAAAACACATTTGCAGCCACGCCGAATACGACCGGCTTACTGACAAATACCGTCGCAATAAGGAGTGAGGCTTATGTTATCGCCTGCTTTTGTTGAGATCAGAGAAGCGCTATCTCAGGTGCCTTTTGTGGCACACATTGAGACTCAGGACGACTATGAGCGAGCGTTGGAGCTGATGGACCAGTTGGTGGACGACTACGACGCCAACAGGCTTCTCATTGAGGTTCTGTCTGTCAGCATTGAGCGCTGGGAAGACCAGGCTACAGAGTTTTCCGACTTTAATGCCGCTGTTGCTGAAACGGACAGGGGGATTGCGGTGCTGAAAACCCTGATGGCTCAACACGGCCTAGGGGTTGCTGATCTACCGGAGTTGGGTTCAAAAGGCAATGTGAGCAAAATTCTCAATGGCGCTGAAGGAAAGAAGTTGACCCGCAAACACATGGAGGCCTTAGGCAAGCGGTTTGGGGTGTCTCCGGTACTGTTTTTCTAGGATGCCTGCGTATTCAGGAGCCCCTTTCAAACTCCGCCCCTACCAACGGGAAGCCGTCGACGCCACGCTGAATCATTTCCGCAGATCCGATGAGTCTGCCGTCATCGTGCTGCCAACCGGCGCCGGCAAAAGCCTGGTCATTGCCGAGCTGGCCCGTCTAGCCAAGCGTAAAATTCTGGTGCTGACCCACGTCAAAGAACTTGTAGAGCAAAATCACGCCAAATACCAGAGTTATGGGTTGGCCGGCGGCATCTTCTCCGCCGGGCTGAAGCGCAAGGAAAGCCACCATCAGGTGACATTTGCCAGTGTGCAGTCGGTATCGGCGAATCTGGATCAGTTCCGGGATGAATACTCGCTGGTCATCATCGATGAGTGTCATCGGGTCAGCGGCGATGAAACCAGTCAGTATCAACGCATCATTGAGTTGCTACGGCAACAGAATGACGCCCTCAAAGTGCTCGGGCTGACCGCTACGCCCTACCGTCTGGCCATGGGCTGGATCTATCGCTATCACTACCGGGGCTTTGTTCGCGGCTCTGTTGACGAGCAGGACAAGCCCTTTCAGCACTGCATTTACGAACTGCCGTTGAGCTATATGATCAATCGGGGGTATCTCACCCGGCCCGAGTTGGTGAATGCGGCAGTGGCGCAATACGATTTCTCCGCGCTGGCTCGGGACCGCTTTGGCGAGTATGCCGAGAAGGACGTCAACCAGCTGCTGAGCAAACACAAGCGTGTGACCCGCGCGATCATTGAGCAGGTGATGGAACTGGCCGCTGAGCGCCAGGGAGTGATGATCTTTGCGGCCACGGTGGAGCATGCGAGGGAGATCACCGGTTATCTTCCTGAATATGAGACCGCTTTGGTAACTGGCGCGACCGATCAGAAAGATCGGGACATGCTGATTCAACGATTCAAACAGCGGCAGTTGAAGTACTTGGTGAACGTATCCGTGCTCACCACGGGCTTTGATGCGCCCCATGTGGACGTTATTGCCATTCTTCGGCCTACCCAGTCGGTCAGCCTGTATCAGCAGATCGTGGGCCGTGGTCTTCGCCTTGACGAGGGCAAGCAGGATTGCCTGGTGATTGATTACGCGGGCAACCACGTGAATCTGCATCATCCGGAGGTGGGCGAACCGAAACCGAACCCGGACAGTGAGCCGGTGCAGGTATTCTGCCCGGGCTGTGGCTTTGCAATATCTTCTGGGGCAAAACAGACAGTGAAGGCCGTGTGATCGAGCACTACGGGCGCCGTTGCCAGGGGCTGCTGGAGTCTGTGGAGGGGGATGGACCTGCCGTGCAGAACGGGCGCCCTCAACAGTGCGATTACCGGTTCCGGTTCAAGGAGTGCCCCCACTGCGGTGGCGAGAACGATATTGCCGCCCGCAACTGTCACCGATGCCAGAAAGCCATTATCGACCCGGATGATCAGCTGAGAGATGCGCTGAAGCTCAAGGATGCCATGGTGATCCGTTGCGCTGGAATTGCACTCAGTGTTGATGGAAACAAGCTGAGAGTGACCTATCACGGCGAGGACGGGGAGGAACTCAGGGAGTCGTTTGATTTCAGCAAGCCTGGCCAGCGCACCGTTTTCAACAAGCTGTTCGGGCGGCGTTTCGCGAACGGCCGAGCGCCGAAAACATTCAGCAAGGCGGAGGAAGTACTTGAGAGCCAGGCCTTGTTGCCAGCGCCGGATTTTGTTGTTGCCCGCAAGCAGAAGCATTATTGGCAGGTGCAGGAGCGGATTTTTGATTATCAGGGGAGCTATCGAAAGGCGAATGAGGCTTAAGCCCGCTTTTTCTGCCCCGATTTTCGCTCCTGCAGTCAGCGCCGCCGCCAGCTATAATGGCCTACCATTTATCTTTGTAGAGAACCCTATGCCAATCGAAAAGAATCAGGTGGTCCTGTTTCACTATAGTGTCCGTGATGAACAGGGCAACGAAGTTGAGAATTCCCGTGGTGGCAAGCCGAACGCCTACCTGCATGGCCACGGCGGTGTTATCCAGGGTCTGGAAGAAGCCCTGGAAGGTCGTGAGGCTGGCGATACGTTCAGCGTTACCGTCACTCCTGAAAAAGCCTACGGTCCGCGCAAGGCCGATGCCGTGCAGCGCGTGCCGGTCAAGCATCTGATGGGGGCCAAACGCTGGAAGCGGGGCATGATCGCCCAGGTACAAACCGAACAGGGCCCGCGCCATGTGGTCGTCGCCAAGGTCGGCCTCAAATTTGCCGATGTCGACACCAACCACCCGATGGCCGGTAAAACCCTGACCTTCGATATCGAAGTGATCGAAGTACGTGCCGCCGATGCGGAAGAGATAGCGCACGGCCACGCGCATGGGCCGGGTGGGCATCACTGAAGATAAAAGGGGCGTAGATGCAAATTGGTGTGATCGCAGATACCCACAGTAAAATGCGCCCCGAAGCGTTGGAGATTTTGAAAGGCTCTGACGTGATCCTTCACGACGTCAAAATCCTCGACATCGATCCGCAAGGCCGTTACCGCGTTGTGATTGCCGGCCACTCCCATAAACCCCGCAACAAATTGAGACCCGTGCAACGGTTTACATAGCTATATGATTTAGACTGTCGGTACATTAAGTGGACATGTAGTTACGCTAAGGAGTGGGTGTGGTGTTAGATCGTTCTCGGCTGTTGCGCGGGATCATTACGGTTGGGTTTTTCCTCGCGGTTGTGGGGTGCCGAGCTACCAGTTCCTCGGATGATCCAGTGCAGGAAGCAGGATCTACCGACGATTCCCCAGCACCGGTGCTCGGGACTCTGTCTTTGGACAATGCCGAGGGAATCAGCAGACAGGCAACGGAATCTGCGCTGGGCGCTTTGTCGTTACATCAGTTTGTTCTGGCCTATCAGGGCTCATGCCCTGGAGTGAGATCCTGCACGTCATTTGCGTGGAGGGCGGAGTTGACCTTGCGTACGATGTTAAGTCGCCGGTCACTGACTCTCAGGGTAATGAATTTTTCGGGTTCAATTACGATTTCAATGGGTGCTTGAAACCAGAAGGGCAGCTTTACCAGGGGAAGCTGGGTGTGTATTGGGACTCCGAATCGACTATCTACGTCGTTGAGATGGAGGACTTTTCAATTTCGGAATCCAGCGCTGAAACGCCACCAACTTCCTCTGGCGTGTTTGTACTCTCAGTCGATGAAGATACAGGCTTCAAAAGCGAGTTCGTAACGTCCGTCCGAGAAGACGGTTCGGATGAACCGGCCTTTGAGTCGATGCCGCTTTTTCTTATCCAAATGTTGGGCTGGAAAGTCTTCAATGGCAGGGGCTTTTCTCATTGGAGGGGCACGGCAGCTTTGAATTGCTGCAGGAAGATGGGGATTCCCCTCGGAGTATCGTTTCTGACGGAGAGAATCTGCTGTATCTCGATTTTGGCTCTATGGACGGCAACATCCTTGAGGCGTCTATTGACCTGGGAGCTGATGGCGCATTGGATGCCATCTGGCCAATCAATCTGAATGACCCGACATCAGACGGCGCCGGGCTCGTTTTGCTGGATGACTTCTCCAAGTATAGGTAAGGCTCTTCAGCTCTGCGGCAGAAGCCGATAATCTTTCAGAACAACTTCTTTCATTTGCAGCGCATACTGTGTGGCAAATCCCGGATACATCGTCGCGTTAAACCCGTCCTCGGTGAGATACCAGCTTTTGCAGCCGGTGTTCCAGTTGGTTCGTGACAACCGTTTCTGTATCGCACGATTGTGACTTTCCTGTGCGCTCTGGCGCACGTCCAATCCTTTCAGGTCAAGGCTGGTGATGGTGCGCACGGCTTTAACAATATAGTTAATCTGCGACTCCATATACACCAGAGCGGAGTTATGCCCGGGGCCGGAGTTCGGGCCGAATGTCAGGAAAAGGTTGGGGTAGCCGGCAACATTAATGCTTTTATAGGCTGATGCGCCCCTTTTCCACTCGTCGTTCAATTGCCGGCCATCCACACCGGTAATCGGAAACGGTGTGCCGGCATTGCTTACGTTGAAACCGGTGGCAAAAATCAAGCAGTCGAACTGGTGCTCGATGCCCTCAACCGTGCACACTCCGTTTTCATCGATCCGGGCAATGGGCCAGGTGATCAACTTGCAATTGGGTTGCTGTAGGGCCGGGTAATAGTCGCTGGATACCAATACCCGTTTGCAGCCCAGGCGGTAGTTCGGGGTTAGCTGGCGGCGAAGCCAGCGATCCTTCACTTGATTGCGGAGGTGCCACTTGCCCAGCCGCTCTGCCAGGCGAGTGAGGGGTGAGTTCCAGATCACCCCAAGAGCCATGGATTCGTGGGCGAGGTAGAGCGCCTTGCGCAATGCGTTCTGGCTCAGGGGCAGTTTTCGAAACGCCAGCTTCTGCCAGTCTGGTGTCTCGAAGTCGGGCCGTGGCATCACCCAGGGTGGTGTCCGCTGGAACACGGTCAGCTTGTCGACCTTGCCCACGATGCTTGGCACGATCTGGATGGCGCTGGCTCCGGTACCGATTACCCCGACACGCTTGCCTTCCAGGTTGTAGTTGTGGTCCCACTGGGCACTGTGGATTTTTTTGCCCTGAAAGTCTTCGATGCCTGCAATATTCGGAAAGCCCGGGTTCGATAACGGTCCCTGGGCCATCACCACGGTTTTTGCGTAGTAGGTTTCTCCGCCCTCGGTGGTGGCCTCCCATACGCCCCTGTCCTGATCCCAGTTCAGGCCGGTGACGTTGGTGCCAAAGCGAATGTATCGGGCCAGGTCAAACTGGTTCACCAGATGGTGGATGTAGCCCAGGATCTCGCGAGCACCGGAGAAGCTTCGGGACCAATCCGGGTTTGGCGCAAACGAATAGGAATACAGGTTTGAGGGGATGTCGCAGGCGGCACCGGGGTATTGGTTATCCCGCCAGGTTCCGCCTACCTGCTCGTCCCGCTCCAGTATGACCATGTCATCGATGCCTTCCTGCTGCAGGCGGATGGCGGAGCCGAGTCCGGCAAAGCCGGCCCCGATGATCAGGGTGGTAACCACAGGCGTCGTCTGTACGTTAGTCATGGTGTCAGGCCGTCGTCTGGTAGGTGATTTCGCGCACCCAGCTGGGTACAGCGGGGAAGGCGCGCCGGGGGATGGCGTCGGTCACTTTGACCAAGGCGTCGATCGGCTTGTGGTAGAACCGGTTACCCCGATCCACCACGAAACGCCCGTGGTATTTGATGATCTGGAACCAGGGGTTGCGCCGGCCGTCTTCTGAACGGCCACCAATCTTTTCGAATTTCTGCATGGCGGCGTACAGTTTCTCTTCCGGCAGGCCCATTTCGATGATGTTGTCGCGCATCTTGTTCAGCAACGGAAAGTAGGAAGCGATACCGAGGATCAGCCGGGGGTCCATCAACTGGGCCACCATACGCGCCAGTTCCCTGTAGGTTTTTCCATGGCCTTGCATTTCCATCACCGTGAAGCCAACGCCAAGGTGCCGGGACTCGTCGTTGTTGATCAGCTCAAAGGCTGATGGCAGACGGGGTCGTCCACGGTTTCCAGCAGAAACTTGCAGAGGGCACCATCAAGCGCAATCTCCAGCATGGGGACCACGGTGCCCAGCACGTACACGGGCTGGTCGTCGGCAAAGCGGTCCAGCCACTCGATCACCAGGCGCAGGTTGTTGTTGGGCTCGGGCAGCTCGTTTTCTTCCAGCATGCCCCAGCGCTTCATCAGCGCCATTTCGGCGTTGGCGTGGCGCTGTTCTTCGGCGTGGAAATAGGTGTAGATTTCCCGCAGCGTGTCATCCGGTGCTTTCTTGGCCATGGCTGCGAAAGCGCGGGCACCTACATGTTCGATCCACATCAGGTCGGCCATGAAGGTTTTCAGTTTGGGCCACTGTTCGGCGGTTATCAGCTCGGCTCCCGGTGCGTCCCAATCCACGTCGGACAGTGACCACTGGGAGCTCTTGATCTTCTCCAACATCTTGTCCAGGTCGATTTTAGCCATGGAGTCTACCTCTCGTTGTCTCTTCTTCGGTTACGCTCCCGGTCCTACTGACAAAACGGTTCAGCAAGCCTGTGCCGACGGCGTAGCCGCTTGGCAGCAGTCGTTTCAGGCGCCAGATCAGTTTTGCGTCCAGTTGCGGCATCACATACAGCTGGCCCCGGTCCAGGCCATTGAGGGTGATTCTGGCCACCTGTTCGGCTGACATTCCGAAACGGTCCATCAACCGGTTGAACAGGGCACCGGAATCGCCAGTGATCCGGCCATTGGCGGCAATGTTGGTTTTCACCAGGGTGGGGCAGAGCGCGGTGACCTGAACGTTGGTTTCGGAGAGCTCCGCGGCCAATGTTTCCGAAATCGCCAGGGCGGCCGCTTTGGTGGCGTTATAGGGCCCCATCAACGGTGCCGCGGAGAAGGCCGCAGTGGAGGCAACATTGATAATGCCAGCGGCTGGCTGGCCCTTCAAAAGCGGCGTGAACACGTGGCAGCCGTGGATAACGCCCCACAGGTTGATGTTGATGGTCCAGGTCCAATCCGCGATTGGGACGTCGCCGATCTTCTGGCCGCCGATACCGATGCCGGCGTTGTTGATCACCAGGTTCAGGGGTTGCGGCAGTAGCTCCTGAGCTTGCTGGGCCAGTGCCTCAACCTGCGCCAGATCGCTAACGTCGCAGGCGACAGCCCAGGCCTCGCCGCCTTCTGCCCGAACCTCCCGGGCGGTCTGCTCAGCCGCTTGCAGGCTGATGTCCGAACAGACGATGAGCCCTTGCGACGGGCCAGCTCCAATGCGAGGGCTTTGCCGATGCCGCTTCCAGAGCCTGTGATGACAGCCCGTGACTGATGGGTGAGTCTTTGCTTTTGAAACATTGCCGATTCCGCTTATCAAGTTTCAAACAGGGTCGCACGAGACGGCCGAGCTTTTCGGGCCGTATGTGATTCGAGAGAGGACGATTTACTTGCGGACTGTTACCAGATTGCGAACCTGGCCGGCGTTGGAGAGCGTGGTCCAGAGCCTTGGGAAAGCGTAGGCTGGCGCCTGATGCGGTTCTTGAAAGGTCAGCACATTGCGTTGTCTACCGCCCCGAAGCCCAACTGCCACGGGCCAGGTCCATGGCCCGGTTGACTTCATCGGCAGGGATGTCGCCCGGCTCGCCTTTTTCTATCGGGTCATAGTGGAACACGTACAGTCGGGAGACGAACTCGGCTACCGGTAAGGAGGCTTCGCCGAAGAGTTCACCGTGGCCATGGGTGGAGGTGATGACGCCCTGGCCCCAGTTCTGGCCGCTGTCGTTGTTGGGGTTGAAAAAGTAGACGCGCATGGTCTTGTCGGGGTCCATGGCGAGCCGTTGGATGGTGATGGCGTGCCAGCCGAGAAAGCGCGTGGCGCTGTCGGTCACCGCGATACCGGCCGGCTGTGGATTGATCACGGGAATGTTGCCGTTATAGAACGGGTGATAGGCGGCGTAGAAATCCCGGACAAACCCTTCGAAGTCCTTCAGGCCGCCGGTGAAAACGTCCACGGCGATGCGAAATCCGTGGCCAACGTGGTCGCCGTGAAACTCGGCGTTGACCCATTTATGGGGATCCTCTCCGCGGCCAATACTGCGCCGCCCCATTTCAAAATAGATGCGGTCCAGATGCGGCACGGTCAGCAGGGATACGGCATCGACATCCACGGGCGGTTCGGTTGCCAGTCCGGCGCCAAGCTCCTTTGAAGAAATGCTGTTGCCTTCGAAGCGCATAACGATCTCATCGTCCCGCGCTGCCCAGGCAAGGATGCGCAGCAGTTCTGCCGGCATGTTGTACGCCCACATGGACAGGGCGCGGGTGGACTGGCAGGTCGGGTAGTTTCCCTGGCCCACGCCCAGTGGCCGCCCCAACACGTTGAGTACGTCAGCAAGCAAAAAACATTCGGGGGAACGGCTGCTGCCGAAGACCGTCGCGATCTTCTCGGCTGCGGCGTCACAAAGCGTCATGCGTATCTGGCGCCACAGGGATGGCGCTACCGGTGGCGAGTAAAGAATGCCCCGCTCCAGCATCATGGCCAGGCCGTAAGTGCATTGACTGGTTTCCGGAAACACGGCGTCGTCGATCAGGCGGTGAATCAGTGCAGGGTAGCAGTGGAATGCATCGGCACCGGTGTAGCTCAACCCGAGGGCTGTGGGGATCAGGGCGTTCCAGCGCCCGCGCAGGTAGCGTATGAACACCGGCATGTAGGCCGACACCAGGCCGGTGTTGTGCATGGCCTGGGCAAAGGCGATGGCTTCCTGCATCAGGGCGGCATCGTCCATGTCCGCCAGTCGTTCGGAATAGACTTCAAAACCGGGGTCTTCACGGCAACCTTCAGTGGGGCTGAATACGGCGTTGATCAGTTGCAGGGCGTCGTCGCCGACTTCTCCGCCCAGGGCATCGGGTTTTTCCAGGCAGACAGCAATCTGGGTCACCATGTGTTTGACGCCCTCAACCTGCACCGGGCGCTGCTCCAGAATCCGCCAGACTTCGGCCACCAGGTGCTCCAGCAGGTTATCGTATCCCAGATGCTGGAGCAGGTAGTGATACAGGTTCTGCACGGCATGGCCGAGCTGATCGGGCCGCAGCCGGTCGCTCTCCTGCAGGTCATCACTGACCACCAGGTCCAGGTTCATCGCCATCACCTGGGCGAGGAAATTATGGGCATGTTCCGCCGAGATAGAAGCGTGGACGTAGTCGCCTTTGGTGACCGCCAACAGGCGAACCTGACTCAGGCATTCGACCAGTGTTGCGGTGGGCTCCCCGTGGCGGACCGTACGCGCAGCCAGGGAAGGCACCAGTGTCTGGGGGTAGTCCCAATCGCTGCCACCAAAGAACCCGGCGGATTCAATGGCCGGAACGCGTTCGTAGATTGCGTCCAGCCCTTCGGGGCTGAGCACCAGGGGCCTTGCCGCATCAATTACTTCGAATACGGGCGAAACGCCCTCGATCGCGTTGATTGCAGCAAGGCGGCTAACGGCATCGTCAAATGCATTTACAAGTTCCGTTGGCGCGCGGCTGTTCTGGTTTTCGGTTTCTTTTTTTTGTCTGGCCATACAACCATCCTTGAGCCAACCTCGGACTGTGTCAACCTGGACTGTCGAAAACATCCGTGCCCACCGGTTGGCTGAAGCCAGGAACCTGTTGGTCCACCATTTCGGATAGGATCAATGGCTGATGATTGGTAAACAGGCTGACGTTAACCTACATATCATTATGAGCAAGAGATCCGATAAAGTGACGCCCACCCCCACAACAAAAGAAGAGCAGACACCTGATGGCTGAATCCTTTGGTACCGAGCTGGTTGAACAGCTCCAGCGAAATATTGGCGATGCCTTCCTGGCCGTGTCAGGTGAGGATTTGGACTGGGGCGCGCTTGTCGTACAGATGCTTGGCCAATTGTTGGTCTCTGTAATCTATCTTGGGGTGTTTTTCGGGTTCTATCTGGTGGTGACAGGTGCTATCCGGCTGGTCTTGGGTAAGCAGCGGGCCAAAACACCTCTGTTCCTCCAGGTGCGAAGCACTCTGCGCTATCTGGCCGGGTTAGGGGCGCTGGTCTTCATTCTTGCACAGTTCGGGACGTCTCCTGAGGTTCTCAAGGCGATGGCGAGGGCGGGCTTTATGGCCCTCGGTTTCTATGTGGCCTGGCTGGTTCTGGCACGCCTGATCAAGGACAGCATGGTGCGCTACAAAATGGATCCTTCGATCCGTCAGCTGGTCGAGAACCTGTTTTCGGTGGTCGTCTCAGCGCTGGCTGTGGTGACGGTGCTCGCCCAGTTCGGTTTCGATGTGGTTTCGATTGTGGCGGGGTTGGGGATCGTCGGTATCGCCGTTGGCTTTGCGGCGCAATCAACCCTCTCCAATTTCATTGCCGGTATCACCCTGCTGATTGAGAGGCCGTTCCGCATTGGTGATTGGGTGACCATCAACGGGCAAGACGGCAAAGTGGTCAAGATTGCCTTGCGCACCACCTGGCTGCGCACCCGGGATAATATCTTCGCGATGATTCCAAACGACAGTGTGGCGTCATCCGACATCATCAATTACAGCGCAGAAGGGGTTACCCGCCTGAATATCCCGGTGGGCATTGCTTACAAAGAATCCGCGAAGGCCGCCAGGGATGTGCTGATGCCGGTTCTGCTGACGCACCCTGAAGTTTTACAGGGTGCTGGTATGGAGCCCCGTGTTCTGCTTAAAAGCCTGGGCGATTCTTCAGTGAACCTTGAAGCCAAGGTGTGGATTACTCCCGATAATCTGGATGTGCAGCCCAGAATCATGGCTGATGTTCTGGAACAGATGAAAGAGGCGCTGGATGCCGCCGGCATTGAGATTCCTTTCCCTCATTTGCAACTGTTTATAGATGATGCAAAAGGCTCAAGCCGGTTCTGGAGCCCTTCTACAGCAAGCGTGGGGCTAACGGATAACCCTTATCCGAAAACCGGGCGAGGCGCCCGTTGGGCGTCTCGCCGGCAGATGATTGTTATATGGTTTTCGAACGGGGGGATCATTCAAACTGGTTGGCCCGGATATTGTCTCGCGTGCCATCGCTTTCAGCCCATACCGCGATAGCGTTGCTGGCCCCATCAAATGCAATCTGCGGTTCGACTGCAATCCCCGCATTGTCGTTTTCTATCAGGGTCGCCGCGTCCCAGCCGCTGATGGGCGACCAGGTGTTCGCCCAGATGTTGGAGTTCCTCCACACTGCGATGGCGTTGCCCTCGTTATCGAATGCGATCTGCTGATTGCCGGCACTTCCGTTGCTGGGGTCCTCGATGAGCGCCGCCGAACTCCAGCCATCGTTTGGCGAGTAGGTATTGGCCACGGTACTGTACCCTGTGCCAACACTGAGGCGCTGGCGCCATACGGCAATCACATTGCCCATGCTGTCGACCGCAATTTGCGGATCGAACGCGTCTCCTGCGTTGTCGGTTTCGATGAGTTCTTCCGAGCCCCAGCCGGCGGCCTGCGACCAGTTATTGGCCCATATATTGAACCTGGTGCCATCACTGCTGGTCCATACGACGGTCGCGTTGTTGTCGCCGTCAATAACGATCTGCGGGTCAAATGAGTTTCCGTCATCGATGGTTTCAATGTCTTCCGGCATGGCCCAGCCGCTGCCCGGCGCCCAGACGCTTGCCGGATGTCATACCACGTACTGCCGTTGTACTGCTCCCAGACAGCGATGGCGTTGCCAGCGCTGTCAAAGGCGACTTGTGGATCCTGTGCAGACCCTGCATCGGCTTCGACCAGCTCCGCCGTTCCCGAGCCAACCCCTGGCGTATAGGTGTTGGCCCAGAGGTTGAGTGGATTGGGTGAGGTGGGTGGAGCCTCGTTCTGTACCCACACGATGATGGCGTTACCGGCATTGTTCATGGCGATTTGCGGATCGGATGCGTCTCCGCCATTGAATTCGATCAGACCCTCCGAGCTCCAGCCACTGTCTGGGGAATAACGTCTGATCCAGGCATTGTAGTACGTACTTTGCTGGGTCCAGACGACAATGGCATTGCCGTCGTCGTCAATGGCAATCTGCGGAGCCCGGGCATCTCCGTTCTCGTCTCCGATCACCACAGCAGCGCTCCAGCCGCCACCTGGCGAATAGATGCTCGCCCAGATGTTGTCCTGCGTACCGTCGAATTGAACCCATACGGCGATGGCATTGCCGTCATTGTTGAAGGCGATCTGAGGTGAGGCTGCCTCTCCGGTGCCGGTTTCGATCAACGCTGCTGAGCGCCAGGAACGACACAGCACACTGACGTCATTCACATCGGCACCGACAACCGTGCCGCTCGCATTTTCCATTGAGCAGAGCTGGTGTTCGGGTAGCGTCGCCAGGGTCACGTCATAACTGCTGCCATCGGCCAGTTTCGTGGCAAATTCAAAGTCGACTCCTCCAACCTCCAGGGTGTCACCCCCGTTGTTTTCCAACGCCAGTCCGGAGTTGACAGCCCCGGTTACGGTACCGCCGATGGTGTACGAAGCGCTTCCGTCACTACCACCTCCGCCGCCTCCTCCACCACAGGCAGAGATCGATAAGAGAAATGACAGAACGATGAGCAGTGAGGCAGGGCGTGAATGGCACATTTGGAAATCCTTTTTCCTGGTTGGAGTTCAACTTTGGAAGACCGGAGTAGGGCGGAGCTTGAGGGTATTAAGGATTGATACCCCTGACATCTTTCAAACTAATACAAGATCCCAATTGTTGCCAGTCGAGGCCCTGATCGGCCTGATCCTCGTGATTTCGCTTACCTGAGACCATGTTATGACAATGGTGACACTCTCGTGACCATTCCGTGATGATCTGGTCGGCCCATGCAGCGCACTATTTATTCAGGCGGGAAACACATGCTGAATGGTTACCTGCCGCTCCGAACTCATAGATGAAAAGGAAACAGATATGAACACGATGCTAAACGGTGCCCGCATTGCAGCTCTCGCCGCCGCCTTCGCGACTTCAGGATTGGCCTATGCCGCTGAACCACCTGCCGGCTCCAGCGGTGCGGCGGTCTCCGGCAGCGATAAAGTGCATTGCTACGGGGTGAACTCCTGTAAGGGAACGGCCGACTGCAAAACCACCGAAAATGCCTGTAAAGGACAGAACGCGTGCAAGGCCCAAGGCTTCAAGGGGATGTCAGCAAGCGAATGCCTGTCGGAAGGTGGTGTGATTGGCGATCTGGGCTGAGTAGGCCAGATCAAATGTGTTTGTCCGGAGGCGCGTTCCGGCGCGCCCCGGGTTTTCAACGGGAGATTTAACGGATGATGAATCACTCTGCCAAAGCCAAACCGAATGGGCTGGAGAACAGTCTCCGTGAGCCGTTCCAGGGTTTTGGGCTGGGTTTGCGCCCGCGTCATTACAACAGCTTTCTTGCCCAGCCGCAGGCGGTGGATTGGCTCGAGGTCATCTCCGAAAATTACATGGTCCAGGGCGGAAAGCCGCTTGCGATGCTCGACAGGATTCGCGCCGACTACCCAATCGCGATGCATGGTGTGTCGATGTCAATTGGTTCTGTATCTCCCTTAGACCATGGCTATCTGCAGCGCCTGAAAGCGCTTGCGGACCGTATCCAACCGATGTGGGTTTCTGATCACTTATGTTGGACCGGTGTGCACGGCACGAACCTGCACGATCTTTTTCCCTTACCTTATACCGAAGAAGCCTTGCGACACGTTGCCGCGCGCGTTCGCGAGGTGCAGGAAACGCTTGGGCGCCGTCTGGTGCTGGAAAACGTTTCAAGCTATATCGATTACGCCAGTTCAGAGATGAGCGAATGGGCGTTTCTGACCGCCCTTGCGGAGGAAGCCGACTGCTTGCTGCTACTTGATGTAAACAACATCTACGTAAGCGGTATGAACCACGGCTTCGACCCGCGTGACTTCATCGACGGCGTGCCAGCGCACCGCATCCAGCAGATTCATGTGGCCGGGCACTCAAACCTGGGTGACGTCATCATCGATACCCACGATGCGCCGGTACCCGACGAAGTGTTTGATCTCTACGCCTATGCATGCCGTCGCTTCGGGCCGGTCAGCACGATGATCGAGCGCGACGATTCAATTCCGCCGCTGGAGGACCTGATCGTGGAACTCGACCGGGTGAGGGCCGTGGCAGCTCGTCACACCCCTGTGTGGGATCGAGAGGAGGCATACGCATGACTGATTACGCCCCTCGTTCGTTAGCCGATCTGCAAGCGGGACTGCAAAACTATGTTTTGGGCGATGGTGTTTCGGACGACATTCTTTCCGAGCTGACGGGCGGTGCTTCTGACCAGAGTAAGCGGCGCCTGCATATCTACCATTCTGGCTATCGCTCGCGGATGAACGAGGCGCTCCAGTCTGCTTTTGAGCAGACCTGGGCCTATCTCGGTGACGACGCATTCGACGCAATTTGCACTCGCTACACCGAGACGAATCCATCGCACTCGCCGAATCTGGGCGACCATGGCCGCAACTTCCCACGCTTTTTGCAGCAAGCTTTGTCTTCCGATCCGGAAATCGCCGAGCTGGCAACCATGGACTGGAGGCTCCACAGCGCCTTCGATGCACCGAATGCCGCCATTCTCACCGGTGAGCAATTGGCAAATGTCGGCGAGGCGCAGTGGGCATCGCTGGGATTCGTCTTCCACCCGTCCGTTTCGCTCGCTCAGTTCGAGTGGAACGCACTGGAAATCTGGCATGCGCTGGATCAGAAACAGACGCCGCCCGTCGCCGAAAAGCTGAACGAGCCGGTAGGGCACCTGTTCTGGCGCAGCGACCAGCGAAGCTACTTTCGCACACTTGAGTCGGATGAGTATGCCGCACTTAAGGGCCTGCTTGAGGGGCTTGGTTTTGCACAAGTGTGTGAGCAACTCGCAGAAGGCTATCCGAATACCAGTATTGACGCGTCGATTGGCACCTGGCTGGCGCGTTGGCTGGCGGATGGGCTGTTGTCGGAGGTCAAGCCGGGGCCTGTTTGAGTGACACCGAAACCCTTATCGGCGTGCTTTGGCCGACCGTAAAATTCAGGAGTCTGACATGTCCAAATCCAAAATCTCACAGTCCGAGATCACCGAAACCAACACCACCCGCACCATGACCGCTGCTGCCATGGCACTCGCCCTGGGTTCTGCGATCTCCATCGCTGCCGTTCCGGACGTTGCCCACGCGGAGGGCATGGAAAAGTGCTATGGAGTTTCGCTCGCCGGTAAGAACGACTGCGCCGCCGGGCCGGGCACTACCTGTGCGGGCACGTCCACTATCGATTATCAAGGGAATGCCTGGACGCTGGTTCCGAAAGGCACTTGCGAGGAGACCGCATCCCCGACTTCACCCACAGGCTTCGGACAACTCGAAGCCTTCGAGGAGAAGTAGCAATGCTGCCCTCACGGGCAGGCTTGGGCCTGAAACCAGAGCACTTTCGGAACATTCTGGAATCGGGCCCAGACATTGGTTTCTTTGAGGTTCATGCCGAGAACTACATGGTTCCGGGTGGCCCTATGCACCATTATCTGGGGAAAATTCGTGAGCACTACCCGTTGTCATTGCATGGGGTAGGGCTCTCGATCGGAGCCGACGCTCCCCTGGACAAAACACATCTTGATGCGCTGGCGGTGCTGATTGACCGTTATGCGCCGCAGGTTTTTTCTGAGCACCTGGCCTGGTCGAGTCATGGTGACTTCTTTCTCAATGATCTGTTGCCGCTGCCATACACGGCCACCACCCTGAACCGTGTGTGTGACCACATCGATCAGGTGCAGACGCATCTGGGTTGCCGCATGTTGCTGGAGAACCCGGCGACCTATCTGGAGTTCTCGACCTCGACCCTGTCGGAGACCGACTTCATCAGCGAAGTAATACGTCGCACGGGCTGTGGCCTACTGCTCGACGTCAACAACGCTTATGTTTCGTGCATCAACCATCACCGCGAGCCCGGGGCTTATATCCGTGCATTACCGCTTGACCGGGCGGAGCAGATTCACCTTGGTGGTTTTGCCTCCCAGGCCGATGCCAACGGCGACCCGCTGCTTATAGACAGCCATAGCGCACCCGTTGCGCAAGACGTGTGGGCACTCTATACCGAAGTACTTGAGCAAATGGGGCCGACTGCCACGCTGATCGAACGCGATAACGACATTCCACCATTTGACGTTTTGCTGGCCGAGGTCAATCTCGCCGACTCGTACCTTGTTGAAGCAGGAGGCCAACGTGAGTGAGCAGACAGTATTCGCCAGCGCATTGCTTGATCCGGCGCAACCCTGCCCGGACGGGTTACGGGCGTGGAACGGTTCCGATCCGAACCAGCGCTTTGCGGTGTATCGCAACAACATCGTGGTATCACTGATTGATGCACTCGCTGCCACGTTTCCTGTTTGCCAACAACTGGTTGGCGAAGCCTTCTTCCGCGCCATGGCCAGGGTGTTTGTGGTGGCGCAACCACCGCGTTCGCAAATCCTGACCTTCTACGGGCGCGAATTTCCGGCCTTTATCGACACCTTTAGCCCGGCATCATCAGTACCCTATCTGGCCGACGTGGCCCGGCTCGAAAGACTACGACTCGACGCATTCCATTCTGCCGATGTTGAGTCGCTTGGCACGGAGGACATAACCGGAGTGCTGTCTGCTCCCCATCGGCTACCCCGGGCTTCGCATGGATATCCATCCCTCGGTGGCGGTGCTGCAATCACGGTTCGCCGTGCTTTCGCTATGGGCCGCGCACCAGCAGGCAACCCCTGAACTGGCCCGTGTCGAGCCCCTGCAACCAGAATCCGTATTGGTGCTGCGTTCCGGCTGGAAGTCCAGTGCATCGATATCGCAGAGGCCACCGGCGTTTTTATGGATCGACTGATACAGAAGGAAACGTTGTCGCAGGCTGAACAGGACGCCAAGGCATGCGAGCCCGGTTTTGATCTTGTTGCAGCACTGACCCTTATGCTGCGCTGGCAGATCATTACCACCCTTTACCCCGGAGATGATCATGGAAAACTCGACTGAAACCTCAGCTGGCAAGGGTGTCCTGCCAGGCTTGATCAATCAGGCAACCGCCCTTTTCGGACGCATTCCGGACACGCTGATCGCAATGATCGCCCGCTTTTCGATTGCCGGCGTGTTCTGGAAGTCAGGCCAGACCAAAATTGAAGGGCTGGCCATCGACGTTGTCTCCGGTGAGTTCAGCCTGGGGGTACCACGGTTGTCGGACAGCGCGCTCTTTCTGTTCAAGGAGGAGTACAGTCTGCCGTTGATCGCCCCCGAGCTGGCGGCCTTGATGGCGGCGTTCGCCGAGCATCTGTTTCCGATTCTGCTCTTGTTGGGACTGGCTACGCGTTTCTCGGCGCTGGCTCTGCTGGTGATGACACTGACCATCCAGATATTCGTCTATCCCGGTGCCTGGCCAACGCACGGGGTATGGGCGGCGGTGCTGCTTTATCTGATGGCTTACGGGCCGGGTTGGTGTTCAATGGACCACTTCATCGCGGCACGTTACCGGCGCTGAAGTGCATCCAAACACTTTTTTCCTATTTCATATATCATGGGTGTTTAGTTGTTGGATAAGCCAACAGTTAACGTGGAGAACACCATGAGCAAGAAGCCCGAGAAAGTGACATTAACCTCTGCCACCATTGAAGAGCAGACGGCAGCTTTTTTAAAGGCTGGTGGGGCCGTTGAGTACGTAGGTAAGGGTAAGAGTGGCCAAGAAACCTCAGCGGGCCCGAAGCAGATTAGCGTGAAATAGTCACCGGGGCAGATCTGGTTCTGAAGCGCAGGGATTAAAGCGTTAATGAAAGTCGTAAACCCAGTCCTTGTTTTTCTACTCTCTATGATCTTTGCAGTCTCTGGTCATGCAAAGATTTATAAATGGGTGGATGAAGACGGGAAGATTCATTTCAGCGATCGGGAAGATCATCGCGTTGAGCAGGAAGTTGTCAGCGTGAAGCCTGGCGCGTCGAAGTGGTCGCGTTTTGATATCAAGATTAAAGCCGTCGATGTAGAGCTGAGTGAAGAGGAAAATCAGCAGATTGTTGATGGCGTGAACAACGTCTACGAGTTCTTTGATCGCGTGATGTCCTTTGATATGTACAGGACGGTTCCGGTCAATATATTGATGTTCAAGGACAAGGCTGAATACCGAAACTACCTTGTTCGCCGGAACAGAGGTCTGGCGGTTGCTTCATACGGCCTGTATATACCTTCCGAACACCAGATAGTCGTCTATGTGCAGGAAAACCGAAGCCGCACCTTTGAAACGATCAAGCATGAGGTGAGCCACGCGGTTGTCGATACCATAGTTCCTTATGCGCCGCTCTGGTTGAATGAGGGGCTTGCCGAGCAGATGGAAATGCTGGAACGTGATGAATCGGGCCTGTACTTTGAACGTCATCAGGAAAACAGTTGGGTGGTTGCCCAGGCCCGTGAACAGGGCCGTTTAACGGGCATTTCACAGTTTCTGAAATTATCCAGTTATAAGTGGCGCCATTCAGAGCTGTCGGGGCATGGGAGTTTGAGGGCTCAGTCCGGTCAATTCCTGAGTTTCCTGCTCTCCAAACCGACCCGCCGCAACTTCGTGGTGCGGCTGATGCACAACTTCAACCGGGGTGACCGCACTCTCGCATACTACCTGGTGGATGATAATTACATCGGCGGAGTCAGTATGTTGGATTTGGACTGGCGGCGTTGGCTGCACGAACAGGGTAACGACATCATCCGGTTTTAACCGTCGGTCGTTGCTCTTCATCTTTGAAAACCCGCAATGAGAGGACTCACTATGCCTCACGTTCGTTTTACCCACCTGCTCGGTTTTGCGTTTCTTGTTGCTGTTCTCGCTGCCTCTGCCGCTCATGCTCATCACGGTTGGGCCTGGGCCACGGACGAGGAATTTGAAATCACCGGTACTATCCAGTCGATGCGCCTTGGTAATCCCCATGGCGAGGTCACGATAGACGTTGATGGCGAGGCGTGGGTTGTGGAAGTCGGTCAACCCTGGCGGAACGACCGTGTCGGGCTCAGTAAAGAGATTTTGAGCGTCGGCCGGGAAATGACCGTGCACGGTCACCGTTCCGCCAAAGAGGGCGAACGGTTGGTCAAGGCCGAGCGGATTGTCATCGATGGGACGAACTACGACTTGTATCCCGGTCGTGATTCCTGAGCCTGGGAATGATTGAGCCGGCGCTGGTCTTTGTTGAAAACCTGGCCTTTGTATCGGCGCTGCGCAATTCCACCCTCGCATACCCGCTGATCAACGCCGGGCATATTCTTGGTGTTGCCCTGCTGATTGGTGGAATTGTGCCGCTGGATCTGCGTTTGCTGGGGCTCTGGCGCCGCTACCCTGTGATGGTGTTTGTCGATGTGCTTCGAGTCACCTCCGCGTTTGGTTTGGGGTTAGCGGTGGTCTGTGGTTCGCTTCTATTCGCCACAGCGGCGGTGGACTACGCCGGGTCGATGTTGTTCCGGGTCAAGATGGTGGTTGTCCTGTTGGGAGTGTCAAACGCGTTGCTACTTGCTCGGGTGTTAAAGCGCCGGGATATACGGAGCCTCCCAATGGGTGCTTCCATGCCTTTGCCCTTGAGGCAGGTGCCTTGATGTCTCTGGTGTTCTGGATGAGTGCGCTGACTCTTGGCAGGCTATTGGGCTACTTCTGAGCAGGCGGGTAGCGACAGGAGTTGCCGCTACCCGGTGCTTCGAAGGCTAGCTGAATGCAGGTTCAAGAGGTTTACTGCCAGCAACCCGTTTCATCCACGCCATGTCCAGTGGAACAAGAATGTTCACTGCGAACAGCACCCAACCCAACGCCTGCAGGCTGTCCGCAAACCACACCATCAAGGCGAGAGACAGCAGGGCCCAGCTAACATCCACAACCATCATCAGGTTGAAGTATTTCTCCAGCCACCGTGCGTTCATGGCCATAGCGGCCATATCCACGCACCAGAGCAGCATCACTATGCCCACCACCAGATAGAAGGTTGCACCTGGCCCTCCCGCTAGCTCGGCGATCGGCTCTGCGGCCAGGATCAGTGCCAATGCCAGTGGCGTAGAGAGGAAAACATCGCTCAGGACGATCTGTTTTACGCTGAATTGACGGACGAAGTTTTTCATAGGATCACCTCAATCGGGTTTCACAATGTGTTGGACTACGCTACAAAGCATCTACCTGGGCGGTGATGGGCACAATTACCTGTGAGGTAATGGTGAAGCACACCCTTGAGGAAGATAATCGCTGAACACTCGAATATTCACAGGAACTACCATGAGCGCCTTCGGTACGCTTTTTAGAGAAATGCGGCAGGGTAAACGGTTGAGCCAGATGGATTTCGCCCTGGAATGCGAAGTATCGGCGAAGCACATCAGCTTTCTGGAAACGGGCCGAAGCCAGCCCAGTAAGGGCATGGTTCTGCATTTGGCGCAGATGCTTCAGACGGATCTGGCGGCGACCAACCGCCTGCTGTCTGCGGCGGGTTACAGCCAGGTTTACAGCGATCAGGATTTGAACGCGCCAGGCATGGCAATGATCAAAGAAGCGCTTGATCACCTCTTGCAGGCGCACCTGCCGTACCCGGCGGTTGTCTTTGATCACGAGTACTATCTGGTGATGGCCAACACAGCCATGCAGGCGATGATGGTAAGAATGATGGAACTGGGCGCTCACTTTCCCGCAAGGCCGAACTTTCTGCTATCGCTGTTGGACAACGAGGGCATGAAACCCTTTGTGGGAGATTGGGAAAACATCGCATGCCACATGCTGCAGCGGGTCTACCATGAGCATCTAGCCGGCCCCTTCCGGGACCAGCCCAACCGATTGCTGGAGCATGCCTTGACTCTGCCCGGCGTTCCGCAGAACTGGAAAAGCCACGTGGTGGAACATCTCGACTACCCGGCGATTCCTTTTACCCTGAACCTAGGAGATCAGCAGCTTAGAATCTTTTCGACCATTGCAACGATAGGCACGCCTTTGGATGTCACCGCACAGAACTTGCGGATCGAGCATTTTTTCCCAATGGATGAGCGTAGCAAGGCTTTCTGGCAAAGCTGAAGCGGGCTGCTGCCGGGGAAAAGACTTCCGGGCCGGCGAGGTAGATGCGTTTGGATCGTGTCATGGGGAATCAACTGGTCATCAAAGGCCGAAAGATAGGTGTTTCCTGTTTTATCCTACCGCACCGTCTTTCCAGTGGCATAATTCAGCCTGTTAATAATAACCACGGAGCGACGGCATGTCTCTGGCTGAAAAAATCTGCCTTTCAGCGGCTTTCCTGTTTTTTATGACAGGCCTGCTTACCGGCATTTGGAAATACCGGCATATGGCGCGGAGTGAGGACGCTACCTCGCCGGTATATGTGGATATCGCTCACCGCAGTTCGCTGCTCTACAGCTTTGCGGCGCTGCTGCTGGCGGCGTTCAGCGCTCATAGTGTGCTGGCTGATTGGGTTAACACGACTGCCGCCGTGGCTGCACTGGTGTTTTTCGCCTTTGCAATTGGTACCTATGTGATTCACGGCCTGCTTCAGGATACAGACAACCAATTGCGCCGGCCCCACCGCCTGGGTAAGCGGCAGTTGCCGTCCTGGGTGACCGGGTTCTTCATGCTGTTGCTGATCGTCGGGGAAGTCGGCGGGGCGCTCGTTCTGGGTGCAGGCGCAATGCTGGGAATCTGGAAGGGGTAAGTAGGAGAAATTCACTGCACCGCATTTCTTCAAACGGTTTTTCGGGGCTAAGTCAGGACTCGTGGAGACGCGAATGTTCGGACTCGTTAAGCTCCAACACACTCGATGATTTCAAGCGACGCAGGCAGGCCTATCTGTTTTCCGGCACTAATGAAGTCGGTGTAGAAGCGATCCACATACTTGAATGAGGCGACTTTACAATGAGAGCTTTGGGTCCATTTGCTATGGTTGGCCACCAGCAAGCGTGACCGGGTGTTGGAAATGATGGCCCGGCTGACTTCGGCCTCGCGGATATCAAAATCCATCAGGCCATGCTGTGGGTCCATGCTACCGGTGCTGATGATGCCAAAGTCGGTGATGAAGGAGCTGAAAAATCCGGTCACTTCCGGCCCGACCACATCATGGTGGTTGTGCCGGTATTGCCCACCGGAAACGATGACTTCGATGCCGGAATTGCCGGAAAGCGCAGAGGCCACACTGAGATTGTTGGTCAGGATGCGCAGTGACTGATGATGAATCAGCGCTTTCGCCACCAGTTCGATGGTGCTGCCGACTCCCAGGCTGACGGTGGCGCCTTCAGGAATATCCATTGCAACCCGCTGAGCCATCTGCTGCTTGGTGGCATGATGATGGATCCGCGCGTTTTCAACGGGAGAAACCGTGGCACTGGCCGGTAGGCTGACGCCGCCATAACGGCGACGTAGCACACCCTGTTCGCACAGTTTGTTGATGTCTCGGCGAATGGTTTGGGTGGTGACTCCAAAGCGTTGGGCAATGTCTTCAACCTCGACATGCTTCTGCTCGTTCACCCAATCCAGAATGCTTTTTTGCCGATCTTTGGCGCCCATCAGATTAGATACTCGGTCCATTACCCCTGGCTTGATCACACAGGATGTGTTTCGGCCTGCGCAGGTCGGATTCGGTCCGTTGCCTCAGCCAGTTTTCGGCCATTTCCGCGAAGCCCAGCCCGGAACGCTGGCTGACAACGGCGGCCGGCCGATGGGCCATCCCGGGCAGATGCTTGCGAATGTTTGCCACACCAACACTTAGTGGAAAACATCGAAACATGCTTTCGTCATTGGGTGCGTCACCAATGAAAACTGCGCGCTGTTGCAACGCCTGCAGATCCAGTCCCAGCACTTCCTGCCCTACACGCACGGCCATCGTGGACTTGTCAAAATCGCCGAGCCAGACGTTGAGGTGGATCGAGCTTTGCCGAACGTTGAAGCCCCGGCCAACCAGAGCATTATGAAGAACCGCTACTTGCTCTGAGCTTAAAGACTGCTGCTGGTTGTAGTCGACCGCTACATCGACATAGCGGAAGGCCTGGTCGCTGGCGAGTTGTGGCTCGAAGTCCAGATCCAGTGCGGCGACTGCAGTTAGTATGGTCTCTTGGTCGCGCTTATGGCTGGCTGCGTCGTTCCAGTAGTGCCAGCGGACCGTCTGGGGGGCGGTCCGCTCGGCGTAGAAGGCGCCGCCTTCACCAATTACGGCAGTGACCGGCCACGTTCTGATGATCTGGTCGCACCAGCCGGCGCAACCCCCGGTCACCGGAATCACGCGAATACCAGCCGCTGCCAGCCGACAAAGGGCCAGATAGGTTTCTGGCAGCAATTGACCATCGGTGGTCAGGGTATCGTCCACGTCGGTGAACAATACGTCCGCTTGGCCAAAGTTAAAGCTGTTTGTCATGGACTGGGTTTTCCGCGTCAGATAACTTTCTTGCGCAAGGCGCTGGTTAGTGCTTCGCCCAGAATCACCAACACCACAATAGCGAGCAGAATCGTGGCCACCGTCTGCCAGGCAAACAGGTCGATAGATCCTTGCAGCAGCACTCCGATGCCACCGGCGCCCACCAAACCAAGCACGGTGGATTCACGGATGTTGATATCCCAGCGCAGGATGATGATGGCAAAAAAGGCTGGCATTACCTGCGGCACGATCGCGTACAGCACTACTTTCATTTTGCTGGCGCCGGTTGCCTGCATAGCTTCGACGGGGCGGCGATCGATCTCCTCGATAGCCTCGCCCATCAGTTTACCAATGAAACCGATTGACCGGAACATAACCGCCAGAATGCCCGCAAGTACCCCAGGGCCGAAAATGGCGACGAACAGCAGGGCCCAGATGATGGTGTTTACTGAGCGGCTGGACACAAGAATAAACCGACCGAGCACAGGGTGGCCTTGTTCGGTGTGGTGTTCTGCGCCGCGATATAGGACACCGGCAGGGCAATGAATATCGTGAGCATGGTAGACAGGGTGGCAATGTGTACGGTTTCCAGCATGGCCGCGAAGATGGCATTCCAGGTGCTGAACTCCGGTGGCCACATGCGTGCACCCAGGTTCTGGATCTGGTTGGGGGCGTCCCACACCCAGGGCCAGAAAATGTCGATGTCACGCACCGCCCAGACAATCGCAATCAGGGTTACCAGGTAGATCCCATAGCGGGTCCACTGTTCTTTCCGGTCGTAGCGGGACCAAACACGGTCAGTCAGTTTCGCAGCGTGATCTACCATACTTTTTTCCTCACCCATCCGCTTATGCCTTCGCTGACCAGAATGATGCCAATAATCATCAGCAGAATGGCAAAGGCGAAGTCGTAATCGTAACGTCCGAACGCATTCATCAGTGTGCCGCCAATACCGCCTGCTCCGACAATGCCAACCACCGCAGAAGCGCGCAGGTTGCTGTCGAGCTGGTACATGGATAGCCCAATCTGGCGTGGCATGATCTGCGGAAACACGCCGTAGATCAGCATCTTCAGATATCCTGCGCCGACGGAGCGCATGGCTTCCACCTGGCCCCAGTCGATTTCTTCGATTTCTTCGGCCAACAGTTTGGCCACGAACCCGATGGAATAGAGTGTCAGGGTCAGAATGCCTGCCATGGGGCCAAACCCGACGGCCGCCACAAACAGGATGGCCACGATGACCGGGTGGAAGCTGCGGGAGATAATGATGATAGCGCGCCCCACCAGATAGACTGGCTTCGGAGCCACGTTTTTGGCAGCCATCACCGCAATAGGTATCGACAGAAACACCCCAAGCAGGGTTGCCAGGAATGCAATCTGGAAGCTTTCCTTGAAGCCGGTCCACAAGAGTCCGGCACGCTCAAAGCTGGGAGGAAAGGCTCCACCGAATATTTTGGCGGCTCGGGGCAGGCCCTCGGAAATTCGCGCCCAATCGAAGGGCAGCGTGGAGAAAGCCAGTAGAGATAAGTCAGGGTAACGGCGATCAAGCATAGCGGAGCCAGGGGTTGGCTATGAACGGGGGCTTCTTCCAGACCCTGCCCGACGTCATGTCGGTTGCAGTTCTGCTGGTGGTCATACGGTCGCCTCCTGGGTTTGGGCGCCGGCCTCAGCCGCATCCTCGTCCGGGGACTCAATGCCGCCGTAAATGGCATCCAGCGCATCCTGGTTGAAGTCCTTGGGCGAACCGTCAAAAATCATCTGACCGTGCCGCATACCCACAATGCGATCCGTGTACATCCGCGCCTGAGTGACGTTGTGGATGTTGATCAGCACCGGCAGCGACATTTCGCTGGCCAGGGTTTGGAGCAGGCTCATGATCTGCTGAGAGGTTTTGGGGTCCAGCGACGCGGTTGGCTCATCCGCCAGCAGAATCTCCGGCTCCTGCATCAGTGCCCGCACTACGGCTACCCGTTGCCGTTCACCCCCGGACAACTGGTCGGCTCGATTATTGGCGTAGTGGGCGATACCCACGCGCTCCATCAGGTGGAAGGCGCGATCGATATCCGACTGAGGGAAGCGGCGGGTCAGGGCCTGGAACAGTGACACATAGCCCAGACGCCCGGACAGTACGTTCTCCATGACCGTCAAGCGATCAATCAGGTTAAACCCCTGAAAAACCATGCCGATACGCCGGCGGGAATGTCGTAATTCGCTGCCGCGAAGATTGACCAGTTGGTGGCCATTCAACTTGATCGAACCCGATGTGGGTTCAACCAGCCGGTTGATGCAGCGCAGTAGCGTGCTTTTCCCCGCGCCCGAAGCGCCGACGATGGAAACGACGCTGCTGCCGTCAACCTCAAGATCCAGGCCTTTTAGCACCGGCTCATTGTGCCCGTATCGCTTTACCAGGTTGGTAATTTCTAACATGAATTCACTCCGGCCAGAGCTTCCGGCCATTGGCCGGAAGCGCCTGTTGCTCTTATTTCAGATTGTCGGGCGTGTACTGAACGCCGTTGGACGCCTGGATGGTGCGAATTACGCGCCAGTTGTCCTTGTAGTTGATGGGGATGAAGGTTTCGACGCCCTCAAACTCTTCGCCCAGCTCGGTGCCGGAAAACTTGAAGCTGTAAAAGGCTTCACGAATTTTCTCGACCAGCTCGGGATGCAGGTTGTGGGCGTGGTTATAGGAGGTTGTCGGGAACCGGTCGGACTCCCACACCAGGCGCACATCTTCCTCGTCGTAAAGCCCACGCGCGGCCATACGCTCAACCACTTCGGAGGCCACAGGGGCCGCGTCGTAATCCTTGGCCACCACGCCGAGCATGGACTGGTCATGGCTGCCGGAGAAGGTGATTTCATAGTCGTCACCTGGTACCACGCCCATTTCCGGGAACAGGGCACGGGGGGCCTGGTTACCGGAGTTCGAGGTAGGGGAGGTGTGTGCGACGCGCTTACCTTTCAGGTCGGTTATTTCATGGATGTCGGAATCGACGTGGGTGTAGACCTGAAGCGAGTAGCCGAACTGCCCGGAGTCTGAGCCCATCAAGGCGAAGGGCACCGCACCGGCGAGATTAACCGCGAAAGGCGTTGGGCCGGTAGAAAAGCCCGCCACATGCAAACGGCCGCTGCGCATGGCTTCCACTTGCGCGGCGTTGGATTGCACGGCGAAGAAGCGAACATCCTTGCCTGTCACTTCAGACAGATGATCGATGAAGGGCTGCCAGATGTCGGAATAGATGGCGGGGTCTTCAACCGGCGTGTAGGCAAAGATCAGAGTGTCGGGATTCACCCACTCTGATTTGTCCGCTGGCAGGTCAGCAACCATATCGCCGTTTTCGTCGCAGTACTTGGCGTCTAGCGAGCCTCGTTCGCAATCCGCAAATGCCTGACCGCTGAAGCCGACCAGCAAGGCGGATGCCGCCAGAGTCACCGACGGGAGAATACCGGGAAACACTTTCTTAGACAGGTTCATTCTTTTTTCTCCATGTGGAGCGGTCCATGCCTGAGGTTTCTCTGCCTCGCATTGAACATCCGGGAAGGACCAGCTCACTCAGCTTGTTATTATCAGATGTTCAATTGAACATTCAGCATAACAGTAAATGAGCATTAGACAAGGTGAGAGGCATCGGAACACTTGGATTGACACCGTAATTAGTGTTCAATTGAACATCATCCATATCGAGGACGATCTTCTCTATGCCCGACACTTTTAGCCTGGTAACTCCGACCGACATTGTCTTCGGGAGAGGACAGATAGCCCAACTGAGCGACCGGGTGACAAGGTTGGGTAAGCGAGTACTGATCGTTCATGGTCGCCATCCTGATCGACTTGCCAGGGTATTCGAGTCACTGAATGCCGTTGATATTGTCCAAACGATGTCTGTGCATAAGGAACCAGATTTACAGACACTGAATGCTGCCATTCGGCAAGGCAAAGCATTGGGTGTCGATCTGGTCATCGGCATTGGTGGTGGTTCTGTCATGGATTCAGCGAAGGTACTGGCTGCGATGCTGTCCAGCCAGACTGAGTTGATGAGCCACCTGGAGGTGGTCGGAGAGGGGCTGCCGTTATCCACCCAACGCCTGCCCTTGATCCTGATTCCAACCACCTCGGGAACGGGGGCAGAGGCGACCCGAAACGCGGTCATCGATATTCCGGAAGCTCAGCGCAAGGTGAGTCTGCGGGATAACCAGTTGCTCCCTGACCTTGCCCTGATAGATCCTGCGCTGACCGACCATTGTCCCCGGGGTGTTACCTTGCACTCAGGGCTGGATGCCATTACCCAGGTCATCGAGCCGTATCTCTCGTCACGCTCCAATCTGTTCACCGACATGTTGTGCAAAGAGGCGATCCCCAAAGGCCTGGCCGCGTTAAAACAACTGATGGATGGTGAGTCTGAAGAGGCGCGTGACGCCATGGCTCAAGTGAGTCTGTTTGGTGGGCTTGCACTTGCAAACTCGGGACTGGGTGTCGTTCATGGCATTGCCGGTCCGTTGGGAGGATTATCTGGTGCGCCCCATGGTGCCCTCTGTGGTGCCTTGTTGCCGGCAGGTATAGCTGCCAACCGCGATAGCGTGGTTGAGGCGGAGCATAAGGCTCGTATTGATCGGGTAGTTGGCTGGATTGCAGACATATTTGAGGCGTCCGCGGATCAGGCGCTACCACGTTTTCGTGAATGGATCTGTCAAAGTGGCTTGCCCGGGCTGGCATCCATTGGAGTGACGGAAGAGCACATTATTGCCGCCTCACAGTCGGCTGCCAGCTCTTCTTCCATGAAGGCCAACCCCGTTGTGTTGCCAAGGCCAACCATTGAAAACATCATGCGCGAGTCGTTTTGAAAAGTGAGTTGCTATCTAAACGCTCAACACTTCGGCTAACATCCGTTATCAAGCGTTAAGATAACAACAAGAAGGTAAAAACAGTGATGTTGCTAACCGGCTTCGGGCTTGGCTGCCTGTTGCCCCTGTTTGTGATTACGTTGCGAGACTTCCGGCATTTGCTGGTTGGCCAGTTGTTCCTGCTGGTGATTGTTGGGTCTGTGGCGTTCCTGGTTGATCCTTTGATTCCAGCCGAATGGCGCTGGATCACTTCCGACCTGCAAACCGCGTTGCCGGCCTTGTTCTGGCTGCTGTGTCAGCTGATTTTTGCGCCGCGCCCGCGTTTGAAGTCAGTGTGGGGCGCGATGGCGCTATACAGCTTTCTGGCGCCAGCGTTGGCGCGGCCCTTCGTAGAGCCCGGTGACGCGTGGACTCCGGCGGTGTTCTTCGGATGGCGGCTGGGCCAGTTCTTCGAGTACGTGGTGCTGCTGCATGGCCTCAGTTTTGTGATTCGGTACTGGCGAAACGATCTGGTGGAAGCCCGCAGGAAGGCCCGTCTGGCCTTTTTGTTGATTGTCGGCAGCGCCGTAGGCGTGGCGACGGTCAGCCTGAACTTCGGGCTTTACCATGAGTACATCCGCGGGATCATCACGGGGCTGGCGGCTTTCGCAACCCTGATCTGCCTGGTTACGGCGCGGGAGGGAATCATGGATCTGGTGGGCAGCGATCGGCCTGCCGGCTCGCCACAGCCACAGCCCAGACCAACTCCAGAGACAGAGCCCCAGGAGGCTAACGAGGCACACTTTGCACAACAGGAGCAGGACGCCTCAGTGCTTTGCCGAACCATGGATGCCGGCTTCTATCGAACAGAGAAGCTGACTCTCAAAAAGCTGTCGGAAGCCACTGAGATTCCTGAATACCGTTTGCGCAAGGTGATTAACCAGGCTTTGGGTTATCGAAACTTCAATGACTACATCAACCAGCTCCGGGTAGCCGACGCCGCTGAACGTTTGCGGAACGAACCGGGCACACCCGTGCTGAACATCTCTCTGGACGTTGGCTACCGTACCCTGAGCTCGTTCAACCGGGCGTTTCGGGATATCCAGAACGCCACCCCAACAGAGTACCGTCAGCAGTGCCTCGGGGCTGACATCAGCTGATCAAAACCTGCAATTTCCGGAATTGCAGGATTTGCACAGTGCCCTTCTTTTCTCCTCTCAAACCCCTGGTGCACGGGCCGTTGCAGAATTTGCACAGGGCGTGAGGCTTTCTGCACATCGGTTGTTCTCGCCAACGTGTCGCATCCTGCTTAGTGTCGTTCGGGACACCGCGTTCTTTTTGGGAACGCCTGAATAACAACAACACGATCAAGCAGAGGTTACGATGCGCCAGGCCAGAACGTTCAAGAAACTATTGTTGGTGACTGCCATTTCAAGTGGGTTCCTACTCGCCGGTTGTGATGGGGACGATGGAGAAGACGGCAAGGCCGGAGCCGATGGGCAGTCCGCCGATGTCGTTGCCCAACTTGCAATGACCACGTCTGGTTTTTCCATTCCTGAAGACGCCATTCTTGTAGCGCCGGATGCCGCAGACGGTGACGACATTACCGAGGCGCTGTCCGTGGCGTTGTTCGATTTGCCGGAAGATGCCCTGGTGGTTTTGCCAAAAGGGCGGTTTGTGGTGACCGAGAGCATTGTCATCAACAGTGCCAGTGGGCTGACCCTCACCGGCTACGGCATCAACGAAACTGCGCTGGATTTCAGCACGTCCAATGGCGACGACGCGTTCCGCTTCCAGGGCGGGAACGGTATTACGGTGCGGGACTTCGGTGTGTACGAGGCGCCGAAGAACGGCATCAAGGCCACCAACGTCAACGGCATCCATATGACTTATACCGCCACGGTCTGGGAAGGCGAGCTGGAGTCGGCCAACGGCGCCTACGGGTTGTACCCGCTGAAAAGCCAGAACGTGCTGCTGGAGAACAACTACGCCTTCGGGTCGGCGGATGCGGGCATCTACGTGGGGCAGTCCGAAAACATTGTGGTTCGGAACAATACCGCCAAACAGAACGTGGCCGGCATTGAGATTGAAAACTCCACCATGGCGGATGTGTACAACAACATCGCGCTCGCAAACTCTGGCGGCATCCTGGTGTTCGACTTGCCAGGGCTGGATAAGGCCTACGGCGGCAATGTTCGTGTTTTTAACAACCAGGCCTACAACAACAACGCCGATAACGTAGGCGCTGGCGTGGTTGGCACGGTGCCACCGGGAACCGGCGTCCTGGTGCTGGCCACCAGTGACGTGGAAATGTACAACAACCAGATAACGGACAATGACACCACGGCGGTCGCGATCACCAGCTATCTGCTGGTTGATGATGACCTTGCCAGTTACCCGGCCAACTACGGCGCCACCATGGGCAATGGTTGGAGCCCGACACTGAAGAACGTCTACCTGCATAACAACACCATTGCCCGGAACGGCGATAACCCGCGAGGTGCGCTACTTCAGCCGGTTATTGATGGTTACTCCTCGAACATGAACAGCAAGGGGGCGCCGCAAACCTTTCCTGCGATTCTGTATGACGGAATCGGTGAACTGCTGTCGAATGCCGGAGAGTTGGCTGGCTTCAATGCCCTGGTCGGCGCCGAGGCGCAGGCCGATGGGGTGAACTACGACCCTTACGGCGCAGGCGACCAGATTTGTGCCAACAGCAACATCAATGGCAACCCGGCGCCAGACTATGACGAAGTGAATACCGGACTGGTCTATCCGGATGATCCTGCCGACGTAACCATGGTTGATGGCGATGGCAATCCTCTGCCCCACCTGTTAATCGATCAAATGGTCAACAACACCTACTTGAACTGCGTCCAGCCGCGACTGGCGCCAGCGGTGGTGAACTTCCGCAACAACATCTACGGCTGCACCGGGGATGATCTGGCCGAAGCGGCCTGCGCGCTGTAAGGGAGAGTCTCCAATGAAACACAGTAATAAAACGATTGCGGCGGGTGTGGTGACGTCTTTTCTTCTGGCTGCGTGTGGCGGCGGAGGAGGTGGTGATTCGTCGGACGATAGTGGCTCCAACCCGACTGGCAGCGCACTGAATGCCGGTGCTGGTGCGCCAACAGGAGCAGAGGGCAATTGCAGTGCAACCACGAATGGGGTGAACTGGGACGCTTGATGACGGAGGTGTGCCCGAAGCTCTCCGACTACAATCTGTTTACCGATGCCAGTGATCCAACGGCCGGGCCGACCCGGGGCGGGGTGCCTTATGATCTCTCCACGGCGTTGTTCTCCGATTACACCAGTAAGTACCGTTTTGTGTTTGTGCCGGAAGGCAAGACCGTGGGTTACAACCCATCAGAGGCGCTGGATTTTCCGGTTGGGACGGTCATTACCAAGACTTTCGCCCTACCGGAAAATACCGCCATGCCTGACGGTGCGGAGCTGGTGATCGAAACCCGCCTGTTGATCCACCGGGTCGATGGCTGGATGGCATTGCCGTATTACTGGTCGTCAGAGTCCGAGGCGACACTCGCCATTGCGGGGAAACGCCTGACCGACCTGACCACCATCAACAACCAGGGACAGACGCTCACCTTTGATTATGCGGTGCCCAAAGCTGCGGACTGCAACTCCTGCCACTCCATTGTGCCGGACCTGGCGGGGCCGGATGACCAGCGTGAGCAGATTTTTCTGCCCATTGGCCCCAAGGCCCGTTATCTGAACAAGGATTTCAGCTACCCGGACGGCACGGTCTACAACCAGCTTCAATACTGGTCGGAAGGCGAACTGCTCACTGGGTTACCGGCGGATTTCAACAGTGTGGAACAGGCACCGGTGTTCAATGACGAAACCCACATCCCGTCACTGAGCGACGCAGAACTGAACGACAAGGCCAGGGCCTACCTGGACATCAACTGCGCCCATTGCCACCGGGCAGACCTCACCCTGCCGGCCGACTATGCCGGCCCCGCAGGCAGTAGCGGCGTGCAGTTGGAGTACAACCGCGTCTACGCTGACTCGCCGGGCAAATTCGGAGTCTGCAAGGACCGGTGGCCGGCGGCAAAGAGGGCTATCCGTACGACGTGATTCCAGCAACGCGGATGAGTCTTACCTGTTGTTCCGTATCGAGACGACAGACAGCCGACACAAGATGCCGGAGCTGGGCCGTAGCACAACGCATCAGGAAGGTGCTCAACTGATTCGCAGTTGGATTGACCAATTGCCCAGTGCCAGTTGCTCGCCGATGCCGTAATAGCGTCCCACCCTGGCGGGTTTAGCCGGGAATCCGGTCAAGAGAGTTGGTTTTGTGTCGGGTGAGGCTTATGCTCGTCACACATTTCTCATCCGGGAGTCGCTTTATGGGTCTGGCTATCGCATTACATGTTCTCTCTGCCGTGATTTGGGTTGGCGGTATGTTTTTCGCTATATGGCCATGCGGCCAGCAGTGGTGGAGGTCATTGATGCATCGCAGCGCGGTGCTCTTTGGTGTCATACGCTGTCCCGGTTTTTCCGCTGGGTATGGGTGGCGATCATACTGTTGCTGGTGACCGGTTACTGGATGGTCTTCAGTGTGTTCGGCGGCATGGCGGGTGCCGGCTGGCACGTTCATGTGATGCAGGGGCTGGGGATTGTGATGATGCTGCTCTATTGTCACGTCTATTTTGCCCCCTTCCGGCGGTTAAAGCAGGCCGTTGCCAATCAGGACCCACAGGAAGGTGGGCGCCAGGTGGGACAGATCCGCAAGCTGGTGGGCACCAACCTGATTCTCGGGCTGATTGTCGTGGTGATTGGTGCTGCTGGGCGGTATCTGTAGACCTATCTGGTAGCGGATAGCGGCTTGTGCTTGCACCCTGTCGTCTTTTTTCTTTGCGGACCGCACGGGGATTTGCAAGAACTCATGGCTTTCCGGGATGATTTGTTGATACACAATAAATCATCCCGGAGAGTGTGATGAACGAAGCCTGGCTGAAAGCCCTACCCAAAGCGGAGTTACACCTACACCTGGAAGGGGCGCTTGAGCCTGAACTGATGTTTGCACTGGCTCGGCGCAACGGCATTGAATTGCCGTGGAGCGACGTCGACGTGCTTCGGCAGGCCTATTCCTTCAATAACCTGCAGGAATTCCTGGATCTTTATTACCAGGGTGCCAATGTGCTGCGCACGGAGCAGGATTTCTACGATCTCACCTGGGCGTATCTGCAGAAGTGTCAGGCGCAGGGCGTTGTCCACGTTGAACCTTTCTACGATCCGCAAACCCATACCGAGCGCGGCATTCCCTTTGAAGCGGCCATCAACGGTATCAGCGGTGCCATGCGCGATGGGCGCGAGCAGTTGGGCATTACCGGTGGCTGATTCTCAGTTTCCTGCGGCACCTGTCTGAAGATGACGCCTTCCGGACACTTGAACAGGCGATGCCATTTCGTGATCAGTTTTTTGCAGTGGGGCTGGACAGTGCTGAACAGGGCCATCCACCCAGCAAGTTTGAGCGGGTGTTCGCCAAAGCGAGGGCTGAGGGCTTCCTGGCGGTTGCCCATGCCGGTGAAGAGGGGCCACCTGAGTACATCTGGCAGGCCCTGGATCTGCTCAAGGTAAACCGTATTGACCATGGGGTCCGTGCCGCGGAAGACCCGAAGTTGTTGGACCGACTGGCGGATGAGCAGATCCCGTTAACGGTTTGCCCGTTGTCGAACATCAAGCTGCGTGTGTTTCAGGACATGACCCACCACAACATTCTGGACCTGTTGGAGCAGGGTTTGCAGGTTACCGTGAACTCGGACGACCCGTCCTATTTCGACGGTTATGTGCTGGAAAACTTCGTGGCTCTGCGTGATGGCCTGGGGATGACAGAAGAGCAGGCCCGCCGGCTGGCGCAGAACAGTATGGACGCTCGGCTAGCTCCGTAGATGCAGCTTGTACAAGGCAGTATCGATATTCGGCAAGATGCGAGAATCTGTCCTACCATTGAACAGTCAATCCCGCGTTCAAGGAATGAGTCATGAGCATGATCAGCAGCACACAACGTTTATTGCTTGGTTCGGTTCTTGCCTTCTCAATGGTTGCCGGGGTCCATGGAGCGACACCCGCCCCTGAAGGCGCGTCGGTGTATTTTATTACGCCAACTGATGGGCAGACCGTGAGTTCTCCAGTCACCGTGAGATTCGGTCTGGATGGGCTGGGTGTGGCGCCAGCGGGCGTGGAACGTAAGGGCACTGGCCACCATCACCTGCTTGTGGACGTAGACGATATGCCGGCGATGGACCAACCGGTTCCGTCCGATGATCGTCATATTCATTTTGGTGGCGGACAAACCCAGACGTCCCTGGAGCTGTCACCGGGCGAACACACCTTGCAGTTACTGGTGGGGGACCACCTGCACGTACCTCATCAGCCGCCTGTGATGTCCGAGAAGATCACCATTACGGTGGAGTAGTAGCCATAAATGGCTCAGAGGCAGGCCAGAACGCTGTCGCCAATTGCCACCTCGCCCCCTTCAATCACTCGCGTCGTTATACCGCCATGCCCACGCATGGCGTTATAACCGCCCGGCCCAAGGGCGGTCTCCATCTTGCTGCAGGGGTGACACAGGCCGGTGTATTCCAGCACCACACCCCCGATTCGGAACGTTTTGCCTTTCAGGGCCAGGAGGTTCAGGCCAGAGACCACAATGTTGCGCCGGAAAATATCTGGGTCAAGAGCATCCCGCCCGAGGCAGGAGGCAATGGCATGCAGGTGCTCTTTCTGGATCAGGGTGACCTGCCGTTTGCTGGTCTCGCGGCCCTCGAATCGATCGCCTTCCAGGCCTTTGCCCGGCGTGATCATCACGTTATCGAGTATTGTCATAGGCTCACCACGGGCAGGGCGGATGCCAATCCATTCAACCCGGCCGCTCTGAGGAAGGGTGTCGAATAAAGTTTGAAGCGGGGTTGGTTGCGCCATGGGTGCCTCATGTGAGTTCTGGTCAGTTTAGCCCTGCAGGTACTGATTGTAGTTCAGGAACAGTCAGTCCTCCCTGCCCGGGAGGCTCTTGCCTAAATTAACCCGGCTCGGATCATGTCGAACGTGTCCAGAATGCGGGCCACATACTGGTCTTTTGGCCGAAAGCTGCTTTGGGTGCTGAGCGATACGTCCCGCTCCAGGTGATCCAGCAGCTTATGCAGGCGACGACGATGAAGGCCGAGTGCCGCCTGCACGGGGTCGGAAATAACGCCAGACAGCGCTGCGAACGCTGCCAGGGCGGCCATGACCGCGAGCATGACGCCGGCGGTCGTTGCCAGCGACGGCTCCGGTGGAAAGACGCTGTAGTACCACGTGCCAATGGTTTCGCCGAGGATAAAGTCCCGTGCGGCCAGGGTCTTTGCAAGCATGGACGCCAGCACCACTCCGAGCCCTATGCCCCCAGGCGTAAACTTCTGGAACGCGAACGCGCCCAGCACGGTGCATGAAATGCTGTTGGTGATATCGGCAGAGGCCGTCCGCGTTACGCGGTACTGACGCAGAGCGTCGGCAATCACAGGCTCTACCAGTTTGATAAAGTGCTGGTGGTCGACTGGCTCAGAGCTGTGGCGCTCGTAAACCTCCTCCAGCGCTTCCACCAGATAGTCCTCCAGCAAGTGGCCCGTTGGCTGGCCATTGTTCAGCAGGTCGGCCTGAATAAGGCTCGAGATGTGCTGTTGTACGCGGGTGGTAAAACCAGCAGGCACACGATCAGCATTCCGTGCAGCCATCTCAGACCGGCTCGTTTGCGCGTTGGAATTTTTACCAGGCAGGCAAGGGCGTAAACCGGCGCCCAAAGCAGATTGATCGGCGCCCGCAACATGTCCCAGCCCAGTGCCATCCGGTTGGTTGCCACAGCGCCGGGATAGTGGAAATGTCGGTCGATAAACGCCGGCACCCGCGACCGGCAGTCGGCGAAATACCGTTCAATGCCCGAGCCTATGGCCAGCTCTATCTCTGCTTCGGAGATGGTCTGCTCGGGTGGTATGGCAATGGGCATAAGTGACAGGTGCAGTTACCGGTAAGTGGGACGGAGTCGTTTACAGGCGCTCACTTTATCAGGAATCGTTACGGTTTCCTGTTAACGCCCTGATCATCCGGTAGAGAAACTTCAGAACTTCCCTAAATCAGAGAAACTTAGTACCTTGCGGACATTCCGAACAAAAACACCAACAGGATCATCGTTATGAAAATCCGTGCCGCTGTATTGGAAACGATAGGTGCGCCACAGCCTTTCGACGAAAACCGACCGCTGACGATTGAAGAGCTGGAACTGGATCCACCGGGCGATCATGAGGTGTTGGTTCAGATACGGGCAGCGGGTTTGTGCCATTCAGACCTGTCCGTGATTGACGGCAACCGGCCAAGGCCCGTACCTATGGCCCTGGGCCATGAGGCGGCAGGCGTGGTCAAAGCCGTTGGGGCAGGGGTGACAGATCTCAGCCCGGGTGATCACGTGGTCACTGTCTTTGTTCCCAGCTGCGGGCACTGCAGCCCCTGTGCCGAAGGTCGCCCCGCCCTGTGCGAACCGGCGGCCGTCGCGAACAATGCCGGTACGCTTGTTGGTGGCGAACACCGGCTGCATCGGGCGGATGGTACGCCGGTGAATCACCACCTGGGCGTCTCTGCGTTCGCCGATCACGCAGTGGTGTCCCGACATTCACTGGTACGGATTGATCCAGACCTGCCGTTTCATCATGCCGCCCTCTTTGGCTGTGCCGTGCTGACGGGCGTGGGCGCCGCCATCAACTCGGCCGATATCAAAGCCGGCCAGACGGTCGCCGTTATCGGGCTTGGCGGCGTGGGCCTGAACAGTGTGTTGGGTGCGCTGGTGGCCGGGGCAGGACAGGTCATTGCCATTGATCTGGATGAAGACAAGCTTGCGATGGCCAAGAGCCTGGGCGCCAGCGCTGGCATCAACGCGGCGGACGAAGATTGCGTGAGCCAGGTGAAAGCCTTGACCAACGGAGGCGTTGATTGTGCGATCGAAATGGCGGGTTCTGAAAAGGCGCTGGAGTTGGCTTATCAACTGACTCGTCGTGGCGGTACAACCGTAACAGGTGGGTTGGCACACCCTGACAGGAAGGTGTCGATTCAACAGGTGAGCCTGGTGGCAGAGGAGCGAACCCTCAAGGGTAGCTATGTGGGAAGCTGTGTGCCGGTGCGGGATGTGGCCCGCTACGTCAGCCTGTTTCGCCAGGGACGGTTGCCGGTCGACAAGCTACTGAGCGACACCCTGACCCTTGATGAGATCAACGAAGGCTTTGAGCGATTGGCAAACGGCAAGGCCATTCGCCAGGTCATTCTTTTTGACGACCACTGACGCCAGGCTGCCTCCATGGAACGATCTGACTTCCCCGTGTTTTACTCCATCATCACCCGATGGATGGATAACGACATCTACGGTCACGTCAACAACGTGACCTACTATTCCTACTTCGATTCGGTCATCAACCGCTATCTCATTGAAGAAGGCGGTCTTGATATACACAACGCACCGGTAGTGGGTTTTATGGTGAGTTCCAGCTGCCAGTTCAAGAAGCCGGTTGCCTACCCTGATGCCCTTGAAGCCGGCGTTCGGGTTGCCAGAATTGGCACCCGTTCTGTGACCTACGAGGTGGGGATTTTCATGGAGAACGACACCCAGGCAGCCGCACATGGCGAGCTTGTCCATGTGTTCGTGGATCGTGCCACCCAGTCCTCGACACCGATTCCTCCAGGGATTCGGGAGGCCCTGGAGCGAATTACGGTGTAGAGGCCGTCCTTGAGAGGGGCGACCGCTTCAGGCGTCTGGCGTCCAGAGACCCTGCAGTTGCCCCAGCAACGAAGAGCCAATCCCCTGATTTTCCAGGAAGCTCATGATAACCGGGACAAACTGCTGGATCATGCCGCTGTCCATACCCAGGGCTGTAAAGGCCGATTGCACGCCGTCCATTGACGAGATGCCGGAAAGCAGGCTTCCGCTCAGGCTGCTACCACCGCCCAACAGGCTGGACAGGCCCGAGGCTTTGCTGGTGAGGGTGCTCATGGAGTCGTTGCCCAGCTGGTTTTTTGCAAGCTGTAACAGGGCACCGGTGCCACCTGTTGCCTGGGCCTGCGTGACGCCGAGCTGGCTTTGGAGTTGGCCGACCAGTTCCTGGGCTTCACCGCTGACCTCTGATGCCGAGGTCATTGCTTCGGTGCCGCTGGAAAGCGCGTCGTTAAGGTCGAAGGCGTTAACGGTTGGGGCGAGTAGGTAGATGCTTGAAACCAGGAGGAATTGCTTGATGGTCGCGTTCATGGAGTGATCCTGAGGGATGTGTGGTCGAAGTCTGTCTCCTTTAGATGGTGGCGAACGGTGTTTAATAAAAGTGTGGGAAACCGAGACATATCTGCATGTCGGTTTGGTGTTGCCTTCTCGCTTCTAAAAAAGGGAGGGCAGTGAGCCCTCCTCCGTGCGTTCAGGCAAAGTCGTATTCACCGCCCTTCTCGAGTGCCTTTTGGTAAGCCGGCCTGGCGTGAGCTCTCTTAACCCACGCATTGATATGGGGCCGGTCTTTGCCAACGATACCCCGTGCTACCGAGGCTTCCAGTGGAAAGCTCATTTGGATGTCCGCCGCGCTGAGGTTGTCCCCCAGAAACCAGGTGTTTTTCGCCAGGTGAGCTTCAACAAAATCCAGGTGTGTTTTGATCATCGGGCCGATGAAGGTAGCAGTGGTTTTATCGGCGATACCTTTGGCCACCGGCTTGATAAAAAACGGCATCGGGCTGTTTTTTACCTTCTGGAACACCAGGCGCATTACCAACGGTGGCATCAGGGACCTTCGGCGTAATGCAGCCAGTAGGTATAATCCAGCCACGCCTGGCCGCCGGTTTCCGGCAACATGGTGTCTTTGCCGTAGGTGTGGGCCAGATACTCGATAATAGCGCCTGACTCCGCTACCACCAGATCGCCATCGGTAATCACCGGTGATTTACCCAGCGGGTGCACTTTTTTTAGGCTGGCCGGTGCCAGCATGGTTTTAGGGTCACGCTCGTAACGCTGGATTTCGTAGGGCACTCCCAATTCTTCCAGCATCCAGAGAACGCGTTGTGAACGGGAATTGTTGAGGTGGTGAACGGTAATCATGCAGTGACTCCACTGGTGTCAAAAGAATGAGCAGGTTAGCAGTGTAGTCTGCAAATAGCTTTTTGGTTCACTCCCATCGTGCTATGAATCACTATTTGGGAAAGTTGATTTAACTCATCTGAAGGAGGCCGGCAATGGCAGAAGCAACACTGAAGGAACAACTCAACACCGCGGTGAAAGACGCGATGCGGAACAAGGATAAGACCCGGCTTGTCACCCTGCGTATGGCGCAGGCGGCAGTCAAACAGATTGAGATTGATGAGCGCCGTGATTTGAGCGATGAGGATGTCCTCAAGGTGTTGGACAAGATGCTCAAACAGCGCCGCGACGCCGCCAGTCAGTACGATGAGGCGGGGCGCGAGGAGTTGGGTGACAAGGAAAGAGCGGAAATGGTAATCATTGAGGAATTCATGCCTGCGGCCCTGAATGAGGATGATCTGGACGGCCTGATTCGAATGACCATCAGCGCTGCCGATGCACAGGGAATGCAGGATATGGGCAAAGTGATGAACGAGCTAAAGCCCCAGGTACTTGGCCGGGTTGATATGGGCCACCTGAGCAAGAAGGTGCGGGCAGCACTGGCGGGCTGATGGTAACCCAGGTGCGTGCGCACTGGTAAACGAGAAAGGACCACTATGGCCGACAAAGAACTGCGCCCCAAATCCGATAGACAGGCCATCGACCAGTTTATCAACGAGGTTCGCACATTGCCTAAACAGGGTGGCGGGCAGGGCAGGCTGATATTCGCGCTGGATGCCACCGCCAGCCGGGAGGCAACCTGGGATGAGGCCTGCCACTTGCAGAGTGAACTGTTCATGGCGACCCGGGATTTGGGTGGTTTGGCTATCCAGCTTTGTTACTACCGCGGCTTTGGCGAGTTCAAGGCCACAGGGTTTGTGACGGAGACCGGTCAGTTGTTGAACCTGATGAACGGCGTTTCCTGCCTGGGTGGGCGCACCCAGATCAGCCGGGTGTTGGCTCATGCCGTGAAAGAAACCCGGGAAAAGGCCGTAAGGGCGGTGGTGTTTATTGGCGACTGTTGCGAGGAACCGGTGGACGAACTGTGCCATACCGCGGGGGAGCTGGGGATGCTGCGAACGCCGGTGTTCATGTTCCACGAGGGCGCCGATGCTCATGCCAGAGAGGTGTTCCAGCAGGTGAGCAAGTTGTCTGGTGGGGCTTATGCCCCCTTCGATCGCAACAGTCCGCAGGTTCTCAAGGATCTTATGGCTGCGGTGGCGGTCTATGCTTCCGGGGGAGCCAAGCCCTGCAGGATTTTTCCAGCAGCAGTTCTCCAGAGGTCAAGCGCTTGACTCAGCAGATCAAGTAGCGCTTGTTTCAATCCACGTTCAAGCCATCGATGGACCGATGAGTTCCGGGGTATCCGAGTGCCACTAACGCTTCTGGTCATAGCACTGTCGGTTGTTGCGTGGGTCTGGCTGCGCAACCAGCCGGCCAGCCAACGTAAGCCGGCGATGATAAAGCTGGCCTTGATGGCCGGTATCGGGATAGTGGTTCTGATGGCGGTTACCGGCCGTCTACACGCTCTGTTCGCGTTGTTGGCGTTTCTCTACCCACTGCTACGCCGGGTGCTGCCGTCATTATTGACAGGACGCATGGCGGGGGCCGGAACGGGAGATGCAAACGCAAGTTCAGGCAATCAATCCCATGTGTCCGGCGACATTCTGGAAATGAGCCTGGATCATGACTCCGGCACCATGAGTGGCAAGGTCCTGAAAGGCCCCATGGCCGGGCGAGAGCTGGCGGACCTGGGCGAAAGTGAATTTCTTGAGCTGTTGCGATACTGCCGGGCGCACGACGAGGACTCCGCCCGGCTGCTGGAAAGTTATCTTGACCGCCGGTTTGGTGACTCATGGCGTGCTGACGATGAGGCCAGCGCTGGAGGCGAAGAATCCGAAGAACAAGCCAATGCTGGCGGTCCACTTACCGAGAGCGAAGCACTGGACATCTTGGGGCTGAAGCCCGGTGCAACACAGGACGAGATCATTCGGGCTCACCGCAGGATGATGCAGAAAGTACACCCGGACCGCGGTGGGAGTAACTACTTGGCTGCCCGTATTAATGAGGCCAAGGCGTGCTTGTTGGGCTGACGGCTTCTGTCGGATCTAGCGATCATTGTGCCAGGGGAACGTTACCCGATGTGTTAAGTGCAAAGCTGAGCAACCAACGATTCCCACGTTCAATCTTCGAAACCCGGTGTTGGTAGAGATCTGGTCGAAACAGGTATACCCGGCCAAACAAGTTGAAAATGTTCTTTTCGCAAATGAATTCACCGCCTGCTTTGGGCTTTACCAGAACACAATTGAGTTTGTACAGCCGGCCTTCGGAAGTCATGTCCAGGTGCGGTCCCACCTTGTGACCTTCTGGGTAGCGGACGAGGTACAGGTTCAGGCGTTTGGAGCGGAACAAAATCCGGGTTTTTACGTTTGCTGGCATCGGATGTGGATTCTTTGTGGAATGATGTGTTCGCTCAGTTTGCGGGCTCCGTCGGGGCGTGGTCAACTTTGGGGCAGGTTCATCGAATTTCCACTTATGCCTATATATCCAATTCAATAAGCATGCTAAAACGTCTCGCCCGGTGCTCGCTCGCTTTTTTCGGGCGCCGGGTACTCTTCCATTCATCGAGATTTCAGCATGTCAGACAAGTTCTTCTACAAAGGCCGGCAGGACGCGCGCCAGCACCACACCGCCCATGGTGGCTTCCAGACCAAGGCCAGTCAGAAGAGTGGCAGCAAGAAGTTTCCGCTAACACTGGTGGTTACCAGTGAGGCGCGCAGGCAGGAGGTCGAAGCTCAGGTGGCGGAAGCCAATCTGCATGCCAACATTACAGTGGATGCCCGCGAGGGTGCGGTTGAATCCATCACCGAACTGACGGCGCTCCTGAACAAAGGGGCGACGGTGACCACGGCGAAACTGCTTCCCGCAATGATCCTTGCCATTGCGGGAGTGGTGCCAAGTTCAAGAAGTGCTGTGGTTGACCACGCGTTTCTCAATCGCTCTGTTTCAGACCCATTTCCCAGAAATCGATTTCCAGCCGGGTGGCGTCGCTGAATATCCGGGTAAGCTGCTCGAACCTGGCGGGGGATACATCCGCCAGTCGTTCATCCAGCCACTGGATTTCCGCGTGCATGGCCTGCTGGAACTCGTCGCTTTCATACATGGCGATCCAGGCGTCATACGGGTTTTTGTCTCCCCGAATGGTTTCTGCCCGGTTGTTCAGCCAATTGGCGATTTCCCCGTAACCCACCATGCAGGGGGAGAGCGCAACATGCAGGTCGAGCAAATCGCCGCGGTTGCCCGTGTCGAGCACATAGCGTGTGTAGGCAAGGGTGGCGCGCGCTTCCGGCAGGTTGGCAAGTTCTGCTTCTGAAATGCCCCATTCCTTGCAGTAGCTGATGTGTAGGTCCAGCTCTACATCCACGATGGCCTGCAAGCCTTCCTTTGCATGGCGGAGATCCAGCAAGGTTGGGCTTTTGTAGGCCGCCAGGGCGAAGGCGCGGGCAAACTGGATCAGGAACAGGTAATCCTGCTTGAGGTAGTGCTGAAACGCTTCGGGAGCGAGCGACGCATCGCCTAACTGCTTTACGAAACTGTGTTCAATGTAGTCGCGCCATTCTGTCCGGCAAGCCTTCCTTAGGTCTTCGAACTGATACGTCATTGTGAATATCCTTCGTCAGATTGAATGTGTTTGGGTCAGGCAACTCAACGACAAATCCTTTTCCAGCCGATAGGTATCAAAATCCCGCGCCAGAAACAGCTGGCCCTTGTAGTGCTGCATGGCTTCGGCCGCCAGTTGGTTGATATGGGGCGTACCTCCCGGCCCGGACTGGTAACGTGAGCTGAAATGGGTCAGCACCAGGTTGGGCAAGTGAGCCTGTTGGGCGAAGCGGGCCACCTGTTCAGCGGAGCTGTGTTGTGGCCAGGGGCCGACCCGGTCGGCCACGTCCTGGGTATAGGTGGCTTCGTGGATCAGCACATGGGTGCCGTTGCAGGCATCGGCCAGCAGGTCCGGGGTGTCGTTGTCGCCAGCGACGATAAGGCGGCGGGCCGCGCGGGGAATGTGCGTGTATTCGTCACTTCTGAGCAGGCGGCCATCCTCCAGCGTTATATCGTTGCCTTTCTGCAATTCGCCCCAGCCGGGACCGGGCTCGATGCCTTCCGCCCTTAATTTGTCCTGAAGTAGTTGTCGCTCCAGGCTTTGCTCGGTGAACACATAGGCGCGGCAGGCGACACGATGGGACAGTGCCACATTGGTAACCCTGACGTGCTCATCCTGCCACTGGAAATCCGATGCTTCGGAATCGATGAAGTTTAGCGAGTAGCTGAGACTGGAGTCGCTGTTTGCGAGCACTGCGCTGATGAAACGTTGTACCTGGATGGGGGCAACGATGTCCAGCGGTTCCGTGCGGCCAAGCATGGAGGCGCTGGTGAGCAGCCCTGGAAGGCCAAACGTGTGGTCGCCGTGGATATGGGTGATGAAGATGGCGCGTAATTGCACTACCGAGTAGCGGGTGCGAAGCAACTGGTGTTGCGTGCCTTCACCGCAGTCGATCAAATACCAGGGTTTGGGACCGGAGTGACACAGGGCCAGCCCGCTCACATTTCGTGACCGTGTCGGGGTGCCGGCGGATGTGCCCAGGAAAGTGAATTCCATTATTAATCCGCCCATTGCCAGGGTGGCGCATCCAACAAACCCTGCCCCAGGACTATGGTTTCGCCAAGGTCTTTGTTCAGGGCGATGGAGTTGCAGTCGCCATCCTGTTCCAGAGTTGCCACCAAACGTGGTGCGTGGGAAACGACCCACACCTGGGTTTCACGTGATGCTCGATTGATCAGGCGCCCCAAGGCAGGCAGCAAATCCGGGTGCAGGCTGGTTTCCGGTTCATTAAGCACCAATAGTGACGGTGGTCTTGGCGTGAGTAGTGCGGCTACCAGCAACAGGTAGCGAAGCGTGCCGTCCGACAGCTCCGCCTGGTTTAAGGGGCGCAGCAACCCCTCCTGCAAAAACTGCAGTATGAAACGGTTGCCGGAGTCTGCCTCAAAGTTGATGGTTGCCCCGGGAAAGGCATCCTCAATGGCATCGTACAACGCCGCCCGGTCGCCAACCTCGTGGATGGTCCGCAGAGCCGCGACTAGGCTATGGCCGTCGTGATCAAGCACCGGCGTTCGCGTACCGATTTGGGGAGTGCGGATGATGGACTGGGGATCGGTTCGGAACTGGTCGTAGAAGCGCCAGTTGCGGATGGTTTGCCGGACAGCATGAACCTCGGGCACAGCCACCGGATCGCTGATTTCGTTGAGGATGCTTTCGTAGGTGTTGAGGTGGGCGTTGTAGACTTCCCATTTACGACCGTTGCGCACTTTCACCGCAGGCCCGACCCGGTCAATCAGGCAACTGCTGGGACGGCAGACGTCTCCCGACCAAATGCACTCGCGCTTGATTTCCGGGTCAAACTGAAACATGGACGGGTCCTGGTAGCCCGCAAATCCCTGAGGGGCGGGCATGCCCAGTGAGATGGCGTAGCCGAAGTCTTCACCCACAAAGCCCAGCCTAAGCCGGCTGTTCTGTTTTTTGGCAGAGCCTGTACGGGATCGACACCGTCTTTCATGCCTTTGGTAAAGGTCTCCGGCCCTGCCCAGAACGTGTAATCCAGCCCGCCTTCCTGCGCGATCGACGAGATTAAGTTGCCCTTTGCGGTTTCAGCCAGTAACCGCAGAGACTTGTAAAGGTTGGACTTGCCGCAGCCGTTGGGCCCGGTTACCACATTGAGGCCGGTCAGGGGCGCGACGATACTCTTAAGGCTGCGGTAGTTGGATACGGCAAATGCGTTGATCATAATCTCAAGATCACTGAGTTTGGTAAAAAAGTCTCGTTATCTCAAGCGCTCTCAGCCGCTTGAATTCGGTTTCGGCCGCTCTCTTTGGCTTTGTAGAGTGCCGCATCGGCGGCAAAGACCAATTCCTCGAGACTGCTCTTGTCATCGGGAACGATGGTGGCGCAGCCCACGCTGACGGTGATGCAATCTCGCGCCGTTGAATGGTCGTGCCTGATGTCCAATGCTTCGATGGCAACGCGGGCATTTTCAGCGACCTGTATCGCACCATTTTCGTCAGTATTGGGGAGTATCAGAATGAACTCTTCTCCCCCGTAGCGTGCCACCATGTCGGTTGAGCGCTGCAGTTGCTCCTGCAGTGTCTCGGCTACCCGGATCAGGCATTCGTCACCCATCTGGTGGCCGTAATTGTCGTTGAAGTGCTTGAAGTGATCCACATCGAGCATAACCACAGATAAGGGCTGGGGCTGCCTTCTCAGGCGCAGCCAGGTGTCTTTGAGGTAGGCGTCACCGGAACGCCTGTTGGCGACGCCGGTCAGGCCATCGCGGTCGGCCAGGCGTTGCAGTTCTTCATTGAGTTCTTCCAGCTCTGCCGTGCGTTCAACCACTTTCTCTTCCAGGAGCCGGGAATGGTCCTGTACCTGAGTGTAGAGCCGGGCGTTTTCGATGGCGACAGCCGCCTGGGCGGAGAGCAGTTGAATCAATTCCACCCGGTCGTCGGTGAAGACGGCGTCGGTCAGGTTGTTTTCCATGTAGACCGCCGCCTCAAAACGTTCCCGCACGATGATAGGGACACACAGTACTGATCGTGGATGCAGGTGAATAGTGTAGGGGTCGTTCACAAACGGGCCGTCCGCCATGGCATCGTGCAGGACCACGGCTTCGCCCCTTTGAAACACCTGGCTGATCACGCTCATTGGCAGGGCGAGGGCCTTGCCCTGACGATCGCTGAGTGTTGAGTGGGTGGGGATCTCAACCTGTGGTGACGGCTGCTCTGGCCGGATTATGGCCTCAACACTGAATGTGCCACCGGCCCGGACAATCAGGCAGCCCCATTGCCCACCGGCATTTTCCAGCAGAATCGCCAGGGTTTTCTGCAACAGCTGGTCCAGCACCATCTCGCCGGAGATCTCACGGGAGGCTTTCATAACCGATGCAAGGTCGAGACTGGCCAAATGGCTTCCTGGTGGGCTGAGGTGGGCCTGAACCCACTGACGAAGCACCGGGAACTCGTCCTCCAGCTGTTCTACCTTGCGTTGTGCGCCCCAGCGGTTGTATACCCCGTGGGCACCACGGAGATAACCCTCGGCTGAGCGCCCTTTACCTAGTGCCAGCAGGTGCCGTGCGGCGCGCTCAAAGGCAGTGGCCTCATCGCGCAGGAAGCCGTTTGCCCGTGCCGTGTCGATGGCCGTGTCATAGAGCTCCAGTGCGGCGTCGTGCCTGCCATCCAGGCGGGCGAGTTCTGCGGTCATCAGAAATTGAAGGTGGCGGAAATTCGCTTCGCAATTGTCCGCCCAACGGGTCATGCGCGCCAGGTCCCGTTCCAGGCGTTCTCGTGTGGCCTGTTGGTCAGCCCTGTTCATGGTGGGGAATAGAGTCGTGAGGGTGAGGTTGGCAACAATGTAGAAACGCACGAGCTGGGGCAGGGACATCGCGGACTTGATTAGCTTGTCCTGCTTTCTGACAAAGTGCAGTGCCTGTTCGTAGTTCCCGTAGAGCAGGTTGATCTCGGCACTGTAGATATGATGATTGGCAATGCCGGTCATGAACTGGCGCGTACTCATTGCCTCGAGACACGCCTGGTCATCAAAATCATCGGTGCTCAGACTGGCCGGTGAGTGGGTGGTGCCAAGAAAATTGCGCTGCATCTGCAGGAAGAGGGAACCGGAGTCCAGCGAATCCTGGTAGGCGCACTCGCGAACGATGTCGAGGTTTTCCTGATGCAACTGGCTTGCGGTTTCCAGATCCATGCCCGGGTCCCAGATCACGCAGTCCTGGGCACTGTAGGCCAGATAGAGCAGGTCGCCGGATTGATAGCCGGCTTCGATGCCCTTGCGGAACCAGGGCGTGAGCGTTGCCCAGTGGTTGCTCCAGTGATGAACGAACATGGCGTATACATAGATAACGCGCGCCCTCAGGCTGAGGTCATCAAGCCGTTCATTGATGGCCAGGCCAACCTTGGCGTACTGATAGCCCAGGGCGGGCTCGTTCAGCTCACCACACAAAAGCATGCCGTAGGCGGCATAGGCAAACGCCGATTCCGGGCAGTTGCCCCGATGCAAAGCCAGGTTAACCGCTTTTAGCACCAGGTAGCTGAACAGCTTGCTGCCGGAGAGAAACGCGGCCGCAAAGATTTCCATCAGCAGACGCATGGCGGTCAATGTGGCTGGGTCTTCGATGACAGGAGCGCCAACCAGATCGGTGATTTCGCGGCCAGCCAGGTTCGTCAGTACCCGTTGGCGTTCGACATCGATATCGTGCTGGCTGGGGTGTTCGGTGAAATTGACACCCAGTAGTGCCAGCCCCTCAATGGCAGCGTGAATAGACGCTCCATTCTACCCAGCGTGGCATTCTGCCGGGTACGTATGGCGAGAATGTCGGCGCGATGCAGCCGGGAGTCCGCATGGTCCAGCATCTGTTCCAACCAATGGTCGGCCTCTTCGGTACGTCCGGTGAGGTAGAGGCAAAGCTGTATCTCTGACGCCAATGTGGCCATCAGTGAGGGCATCTGTGACCAGGCGTCGTCTGGCAGCAATTCCTCGGCGACCTGCAAGTAGTCGAGTGCCTGTTGATAGGCCGAGGTTTGTCGGGCGCGACTGCCGGCACGAAGGTTGAACTCGGCCAGTTGAAGGCGTTCTGGCCCGGACTGGATCAGCGCACGCCCCTGATTGAGATGATTAACGATATCAATCAATTGGTCATCGGCGACCTGCCCGCCGCCGTGTTGTAGCATCAGGCGCCCGACCGTTAGGTGTACCCGGGGGAGCTCGCCGGTTGCGATGAGGTTGTAGGCAGCCTGCTGCACCCGGTCATGCTGAAAACGATAGCTGGGGTTGAGCACCCGCTCTCCGTCCTGGTGTCTCGCCAGGCGATAATCACTGTGTAGCGGCAGCACGGTGTACTGTTTCAACGCCGGCAGAAGGGCCCGGGCGGTTTCCGCAACGGTATGCTCGTAGATGGTGGCGAGCGTTTGCAGGGTAAAGGTATTCCCGATGCTGGCGGCCAGTTGAAGTACGTTCTGCGTTTCGTCCGGGAGCTTTCGCAGGTTATCCAGCATGAACTCAACCACGTCATGGCTGGTTTCATCCCAACTGGCCCTGTCGAGCTGCCAGTGCCATTGGCCACTGCCCGAATCTGACCAGATTGCCCCCTGGGCATGGAACTGTCGCAGCAACTCGTTGGTAAAGAAGGGGTTGCCCTGGGCGCGGTGAAACAGCATCTCGCTCAGTGTGCGGCTTGTTTCCGGCTCGCAACGCAGGGCATCGGCCACCATTTGGTCCACCGACGATTCATCAAGCGGCCCCACAGGGATCTGATGAATTCGCCGATGGTTGTTGAGGTCATCCAGGAGCAATCTGAGGGGGTGCCCAGGGCCGACTTCATTGCTGCGATAGGCGCCAATCAACAGCAGGTGGCTCTGGTCCCTGGAGGTGACTATACGGCGTATCAGGTCGAGGGTTGGGGTGTCGCTCCACTGCAGATCGTCCAGGAACAGCACGACCGGATGGCCTTCGCCGGCAAACACTCGCAGGAATGCGGTCAGTACCAGCTGCAACCGGTTACGGCTCTCTGAGGGTGGCAGCTCGGTCACAGGGGGTTGTTCGCCGATAATCAGCGCCAGCTCCGGTACCAGGTCGATCACCAGGGCGCCGTTGGGCCCCAGCGCACCAAGCAGTTCGGTGCGCCAGCATTCAAGCTGGTTGTCGGGCTCTAGCATGATTTGCTGCACGAGGGCACGAAAGGTGGCTGCCAGCGCTGAGTAGGCTTCGCTTTGCTGGAACTGGTCGAACTTGCTCTGGACCAGGAAGCCGCGTTCGCGGATCTGGTAGCGATCAATTTCGTTGACCAGTGCCGACTTGCCAACGCCGGAGTAGCCGTGAACCAGGCAGAAACGGGATCGTCCCTCCACCGCCTGCTCGAACAGGCCCAGCAGCTCCTGCAGCTCGCGCTCGCGGCCGTAAAGTGCCTGGGGAATCAGAAACTTCTGCAGATGATCCTTTTCACCCAGTGTGAAGGGCAGCAGTGGCAGATCCTGTTCTATCGACGTGGCGCAACGGGATAGGTCGTGCAGCAGGCCCAGGCTGCTTTGATAACGTTCTTCCGGGGATTTGGCCAGAAGCTTCAGCACAATGTCTGAAAGGGCCTCGGGTATGTCCTCAAACACGGTGTGAGGCGCCGGAGGCAGACGACTTATGTGGCTGTGTACCCACTCCAGGGTATTGTTGGCTGTAAACGGAGGTTGGCCGGTCAGAAGTTCAAACAGCAGCAAGCCGAGGGAATAGTAGTCCGAGCGGTAGTCGAGGCTCCGATTCATGCGCCCGGTCTGTTCCGGCGACATGTAGGCCAATGCCGCCTCGGGCTGATTGGGCAGCTGTTTGGCCTGCCGCTCCTGCCCCAGCTCCGATGCTATATTGAACCCCGACAGCACCAGTGCGCCACTTCTTGAGTCAAACAGGACGTTATGGGGTGTCAGCGACTTGTGCACGATGTCCTGTGCGTGGATGTCGCTCAGAATCTGTACCAGGGTCTGGGCTATTTTCAGCGTCTGGGGCAGGGGCAAGCGTCTGTTACGGCTCTCGGCCATTACCGAGGCAAGCGAACGCTCACAGGGATCGGTGATGAGCGCCAGGTTCCCACTACCGTGTGGCAATATGTCATGAACCCTGCGTACGCCTTTCACGCCGTCGAGCCGTGAAGCAATGCTGGCTTCGTGATTGAGCGTGGCCACCTGCCTGCGGTCGGGATATTCGGTATCAAGGGTTTCAATGCAGACGTCTGCACCGTCCGAGAGTCGCCGTGCGCGATAGGCCGCCCGGCCTGCTTTTCTCCAGAGGCAGAAGGAGATTGTGTATCCGGGCAGCTGTAATTCGCTCTGCATCAGGTGCCGCTCCTGGGGATCACGCCTGGCAATGGAACACTCGATCGAAGGTGGCGCTGAAGTCCTCTTTGGCGTTGTCCAGTAGGGGGTGGCCATGGCCACAGAGAACGTGTTTGAAGTTCAGTGTTTTGAGCCGGTTAAAATCCTCGGCAGCAGGTTCCGCCGCCTGCAGCCAGACTGGGCCAATGTTGGCGGGTGTGAAGAAGCCCATCTGCTCCATTCGCTGTCGCGAGGCGTCGCAGAAGTGCTCGTCGGGTTTCAGCCAGTTCTGCAGGGCGTCACAGGCTATCAGGATGCCGCCATCCCGCTGGAGGTGGAGTACGCCTTCAGGAAGTTTGGTAGTTTGGAACTGAAATAGCGATGCGTCACTCAGGGGCAGCGTCTGGCCGAGGACGTTTGCCTCTCTTTCAGACCCGCTTTGGTCCTCCGGTTCCAGACCTGGCATCACCCAGTACTGCGCCTGGTAACGGTCAACATAGAACGCATCGTCACGCCCATGCAGAGCGCCAAGCCGAATCACGTCGGTTACTTTTCCCAGTCGGTCCAGTTCCGCCAGGCCGTCATCATCAAGGCGGACCGTATTGATAAGGATCAGCCGTTCACCGTCACGGACGATGGTCATGTTGCGGCTGAATTGCCAATCCAGGTCCATAAGGACGGTTTCCATGGCACCACTGACAAAAAACAGATCCGGCAGGATCTCTTCGATGGCATTGTGTGCCAGGGCTGGCGGGAAAGACGGCATGAGAACTCCTCAGTCTTTATCATAGTTATAGCGGCCGACGTAGCGATACTCTCTGGCGTATTCGTTCAGATAGGCGTTGAGGTATCGCTTCTGGGCCTTGTTGAGGCGTCCGTTCCGGATATCGTCCATGGTTTCATCAACCTTGCTGCTGTCCAGCCGTCTGAGGTGAAAAAGCGTCATGTCCCTGCCTCCAAAAAAGCCTTTGAGGAAGTGGTGCAGAGGCCTCGCCTCGGACATATCAAACACGGCCCCGTAGAGGGCTGTGTACAGCGGCTGTTTTGCCAGCAACGCCCGGTCAAATGTTGGGTAGTCTCCGGGTGGTGCCGCGAACGTTGGGTACTCATCAAGTTGATGAATGGCTGATTGGCCAGTGACTCCAGGTATTTGCCATCCAGTCCGGCCTGGCGGCCTCCCTCCAGAACGATGTTCAGGTAACGACGGCTTGGTCGGCAGTCGTTGTCGATAAATTGGGGCATGCCCACATAGGTGAGAGCAGAGACCTTCGGGGCCATTGCCGCGCTAGGGTTATCCGGCTCTACCTCGATCTCTATGCGGTTATAGCCATGCCCGTAAGCTTCGGCCTGATCTAACAGAGAAAGCGCCTCGTCCGGGCATTCATGGAGCACGCCGAGAACCCGGTCGTCCGGGTGGCCGGTGTTTTCGATGTTGCCAACACCACCCTCATGGCGGAAGAAGTGCTGCACGTTGAAGCGCAACTGCCATCCGTGCAGCACCGCTTTCGTAGATGCCCGAGGCTCGACACCCTTCGCTCTCAGCGAGAGCATGCTCATGTTGGAGCCAAAGCCAAAGTAGTAAAACATAGATTCAATAGGTTACAGGTTAACCTGCCCTCAGGTACTTTTCTATAACCTGCCACGGCAAAGGCGGTGGCAGATTGGCTTATCAGCAATACGGCCAGGTATCGGTTTTCGCGGAGCTACCTTTACCCCGGGATATTGGGGCTTAATGGTAGTCTATATGGCATCATTATTTATGATCTCGCGTTGAAGTTATACCCGAGTATTGAAAGTGCCAAACCCCGTTCCCTTTAGCCTGAAACCATGACCTCTCTTTATTCACTATGATTCAGCATCTCACAGAAGCCCTTGTCCCTCTGCTGTCTTTGATACTCCTCGGGGCCATTCTTGGCCGAAAAACCGATTTTTTTGACGGCAAGGCATTGGCTGGCCTGGTTACCACCGTTGGAATCCCCGCGTTGCTGCTCCACTCCGTATTGAGCATGGATATGGGCATTTTAGGAATGGGTGCCCTTGTAGGCATTACCGTGGCCTGGCTGGTCGTCATGGCGATGGTCACTGCACTGTTGCTTACGCTAGCTGGCCTGCCGGTGAGGTCCTATCTTCCGGCGTTGGTGCACCCGAATACGGGCAATATGGGGATTCCGGTGTGCTTTGCGCTGTTTGGTCCGCAGTCGCTTGGGCTGGCGGTGGTGATTTCCTCGGTGATTCAGGTCAGTCATTTTACGTTGGGAATCGGCTGCCTGTCCGGGCGGTTTTCCATCAGGGCAATGCTGAAGAACGGGCCCGTCCTGGCATTGATCGCAGGTGCTTTTCTGTTGGCGACAAACATTCGCCCGCCTGGACCGGTGATGATAACGCTGGATATGCTGGGCTCGATTACCGTACCGATAATGCTAATGCAATTGGGCAGCTCTATTGCCAACCTGCGGCTGTCAGGCGCGCGGGATATGCTAAGGCCTCTCGTGTTCAGTCTGTATCGGCCATTGGGTGGTCTAGCCCTTGCGTGGGTGCTGTTGCTGATTTGGCCGTTGAGCGCCATGGAAGCGCAGGTTTTCCTGATTCAGTGTGCGATGCCGGTGGCGGTAATGAGCTACGTACTGTCGGTGCGCTATCAAGGGCCGTCGCAGGAGATCGCTTTGACTATTCCAATGTCGTTGCTGGTTTCTTTGGGGATTGCCGTAATTTTTGCCCTGTTTGCGTAGTGGGCAGCGCCCGGGATTGCTGCGGCGAACATCAGGTCGGCTTGCGGCTCCAACGTATTGACGGTGCCCAGTTTCCGTAGTCACCCTGAATGAACCGTGTCTACCAGCAATCGTTTGGCCGGGCGGGAGAGTATTCTGACTGATCACACGCCAGAACAATCCGGTGACCGCGCGCTAAGAAGTGCAATGCTTGTAGCGCTTGCAGCCCTTTTCTGGGGGCTTTCGGGTGGTATCGGCGCCATCCTGCTCGCAGAAGGGTGGGGCTCGTTCGTAGTCTCGTTCTACCGGGGGATTGTCGGCCTGCTGTTTGTACTTGTCTGGCTGATTCTACGTCCTGGGAACAGCGGATTGGCCAAGCCGCGGCTCTGGTTCTGGGCGGCGGTGGCCGGCCTTGGCGTGGCGGGCAACTTCTCCTTCTATTTCCTCAGTATCTCCGAGGGCAGCGTTGCCGTCGCGGCGACCCTCATGTATTGCGCCCCGGTGTTCGTGTTTCTGGTTTCCTTTGCCATCGGGCTGGAGCAGCCGACGCCGTTCAAATGCGTGGCCATTGTCATCGTTATTGTCGGCATCGCTCTACTCACGGGTATCTATGACGTTGGCGGTAGCAGTATTACGTGGGTTGGCGTGGTTGCCGGCCTGCTTTCGGGGTTGTCCTATGCATTGTTTATTTTCGGCTTCAAGTTTGCTGCCAGGAACGGCAGCCCTCAGGCTGCTCTGGTGATCGCGTTTGCCGTGCTCGGTATTGTTCTGATCTGGCCAGCCAGCCTTGTGCAGGTCATTGCTGTGCTGGGTGCACCGGAATGGCCGATGTTCATTGCGCTGGGGGTGCTCGGTGGTGGCGTGTCTTTTATAAGCTATATCGTGGGTCTCAAGCACACCGTACCAACCGTCGCTGCCGTTGTAGCGATGGTCGAACCTGTTACCGCTACGCTCTTCGGCATTTTATTGCTCAATGAGAGCTTGGGCGGCGTCCAGTTCCTCGGCATGGGGCTCATCCTGGTCACAGTGACGGCCTTGAGCGTCTATTCGAGCAAGTCCCAGTAGTAATCAACCGGGATTTCAGCGTTCTCTGGCGATAGCCATTTGCCTTCAGAAACATGAAATCTCGCCCACAATTTGGCGTGCCGTTCGATTAGCTCCTATGTTGTCGGAAAGACTCGGGGAGGAATCGTCATGGAAGCTCTCGCAAAAAAGTTGGGTCTCAGGACCAACCCGACCATCTTTTTCACGTCCGCTGGGATCATGATCCTGTTTCTGGTCGTGCTCCTGATTGCGCCCGGCCCAATCGGAGAGGCCTTCGGAGCGGGGCGTGAATGGATTGTTACCAACCTGGGTTGGTTTTTCATTTTCGGGGTGACGAGTTGGGTAGCGTTCCTCTTGTGGGTTGCGCTCAGCCGATTCGGCGCCATCCGGCTGGGCGGCAACGACGCGAAACCGGCCTACAGTAATATTTCCTGGTTCACCATGCTGTTTGCCGGCGGCATCGGTACCGTGCTGATGTTCTGGGGCGTGGCCGAGCCCATCTCGCACTTTTCTTCCCCGCCGAGGCCGAATGTCGAGCCCTATTCGGTCGAAGCCGCCGACGATGCCATGAGCTTCGCTATCTACCACCTGGGGCTGCACACCTGGGCGATCTTCACCATGCCGGGGCTTGCCTTTGCGTATTTTATCTATCGTTACGACCTGCCGATGCGCTTCAGTTCGGTGTTCTATCCGTTGATCGGCGACCGCATATACGGGCCTCTCGGCAAGACTCTCGACGTGTTCGCAATCCTCGGCACGCTGTTCGGTGTGGCGGTGTCAATCGGGCTGGGCACGCAGCAGATCAACGCCGGGCTGACGGAGTTGTTTGGTATTCCGGATGCGGTAATCACCAAGGTGCTGATCATTGCCATCCTGACGGCCGTCGCTGTGGGGTCGATCGTCGCCGGGCTGGACTCTGGTGTGAAGCGGTTGTCCAACATCAATATCGGTATGGCCGTTGGCCTGATGGTATTCGTGCTCTTCACCGGTTCGACGGTTTTCCTTCTGCGAGCCGTGGTTGAGACGTTCGGCCTCTACATATCGAACCTGCTGCCCATGGCCTTCTGGAACGACACACTTGCAAGCTATACCGGCGACGATGGCGGCTGGGGATGGCAGGGCAGCTGGACGGTATTCTACTGGGCCTGGACGGTGACCTGGTCGCCCTTTATCGGCATCTTCGTGGCGCGGATTTCACGGGGGCGGACCATCCGTGAATTCGTGCTCGGGGTCCTGTTCGCGCCATCAATCTTCACCCTGATCTGGTTCGCCATTTTCGGCTGGTCAGCAATGCAGATCGATGGCATTGGGACGGAGGCCAGGGAGGCGCTGGGCGAACAGGCGGGGGTGTTGTCACAAGCCGTAGGGGAGAGTGTTCCCCTGGCCATGTTCGCGTTCTTCGAAAACTTCCCGGGGGCTACGTTGATTCAGGGCTTGGCGGTTGTGATTGTCGCCATCTTCTTCGCGACCTCATCGGACTCCGCTTCCCTGGTGGTCGATATGTTATGCACGGGCTCTCCGGACCAGGCCCCTGGCATCAACGCGTTTTCTGGGGTGTGTCTGAAGGCATGCTGGCAGCGATGCTGATCGTACTTGCCGGTGATGCCGGGCTGACCGCGTTGCAGGAAGTGATCACCGTGGTTGGCCTGCCGATGTTCATCCTCGTATTCGCCATGATGTTTGCCCTGTTCCGCGGCCTGGCCCAGGAGAAACTCAGCGAAGTGAGGGTGGGCAGTCCACCGCGGCCGGAGCAGTTGTGACCTGAATGCCAGGAAAGAGGATAAGTCTACGCTGCATTATATCTGCTTGTAGACCACCTCTGACAACCGGCTGCGGTTGCCATCCGTATCCAGGGTGCGGATAGCGAAGTACCAGGTGCCTTCGGTGAGCTCGTCCACCAGCAACTCGTCGATAGAGCGTCGCCAACGGCCAGGCTTTGGTCCAGGCTGTCCTCGCTGTTGCCGTAAACCACCTCAAAGCCGGCAATTTCGCCCATTGCGAGACTGTCTCCATTTTCTCTGGTGAGCGGCGCGGTCCAGCTTAGCAGGGCTGCGTTGGCCGGAACGGTGTCCTCGGGGCTTGGCTCGGGGGCCGGCGGTTCGCTGGTGTCGTTGTCCGTTCCGTTGTCGGCGACAGTATCTCCAGTGCTGTTGTCGTCACTGGTATCGGGCTCTGGTGTATCGACAACGCTTGTGTCGTCTTCGCCGTATACCTCTGCAATGGTCTTGAAGCGTTGTACGTAGCGGTATTCGGCCACCACGAGTCTTTGGCTGATGACGCTCGAGTCCACCTCGGCCTGCAGCTCAGAGGCCTGCACTGCCGCGGCAGACACGAGATCGGCCAGAGCGATGTTTTCGCCGTCGCCCATCAGGCTGATCTGGCCGGTTTCGAGAATCTGGGTTGCCACGTTGTTCAGGACATCGGAAATGTTGTTCCATTGGGCGTTGTTGTTGACCAGGGCAAGGAAAGCCGCATTGGCAACGGCGACCTGCAGGGCATCGGCAGACACGCCGTTAAACTCGTCCAGGCGAGTCAGGTCTGGCGGGTCGAGGCGCAAGGAGCCTGCTGCCAGGCCAAACCAGCTTTCAACCCTTTCATAGGCCCCAGAGAGTGCATCGGGGGAGAGCCCATTCTCGTTACGCTCAGCCAGCGCCACGGCCAAATGGGTCAGCGGCGTGAGGTTGACGGTCTCCATGCGAAGATCACCGGCTCCGCGCAGACTGAAACTATCGTCCAGCATCATGGTGTCGCCAAAGGCAACCGGCTCGGCGCCGCTGCGTTCGCATTGGGGAACGACGTCGCAAGTCATGCGGGTATTACTGTCAGCGGTAAGTTCTACCAAAGCCCAGCTGTCCGCCTTTCCTCGCAATTGCCACACATAACTACCGTCGTTTGCTGTCAAAACCGGTTTTGCGGCCTGTCGCTGTGGAGCATAGTAGCCGTCTTTGTCGGATATCAGGCGAGTGGCGGTCACCAGGCCTTGTTGAATAACGCCTTTCATGGCGGCGCCGGCAAGCTCAACCGTTTCAGCCGCCGGAGTGGTTGACGCTTCTGACTGTGGTGTCGTGGCGTTGTCTGAGGACGTCATGTCGAGACCGCAGCCCGAAAGCAGAACCGCTAAAGATAGAGTCAGCAGTCCATGCTTCGTTAAATTATTGCCGCAAGTTGACATTGTTTCGCACCAATTTATTGACGAGTTCGGACGAATCTTACAGCGGCATTTTTCGGTTATATGCGGTCTGGTTCAGGGTTTTTCGGGTGAGAATCGTCAGGAAGTTGGCGCTTACAAAGCGATACACGGTGAGACTGAGCGTTACATGGTCTCGGGGCGATTTTGGTTCCTTAGTTCGCTGTTATTTATACAGTTTATGCAATCGACCCGGCAGCCGGGACATTTGCTTGGGCGCGGCCGGACTATTAGCGATTACAAATTTAAACGGTGGGCAGGAGTTGGATATACCTCTAAGTATTAATGCGTAGTTTTTCTGCGGCGCTCTAAGTAATCACTGCGTATTGGTTTGGTCATTCCTACGGATTGTTAGTTCTCGCTCAAATCGTGACCATAAGTCGCGAATGACGACCCGAGCATCGTTCTAATACAACAAACACAACAGGAACAAGATCATGAAAAACTTCTTGAAAGCTGCTGCGACCGCCGCAGTGGTGTTCTCCGTGCTGTTCACGTCCTTTGCCCACGCTGCTGATAAGAGCTACACCCTCCGACTCGCAGAAACCTGGGGGCCGAACTTCCCGATTTTCGGTGATGCCACCAAGAACATGGCGGAAATGGCCGAAAAAATGTCCAACGGCCGGCTCAAGATCCGGATCGATTCCGCCAACCGCCACAAAGCGCCTTTTGGCGTCTTTGATATGGTCAAAGCGGGCCAATACGATATGGGCCATTCAGCGTCTTATTATTGGAAGGGCAAAGTGCCCAACACCCTTTACTTCACCAGTATGCCGTTTGGTATGAACGCTCAGGAGCAATGGGCGTGGTTCTACCACGGTGGCGGTATGGAGCTGATGCAGGAAGTGTACGAGCCCCATAACATGCTGTCGTTCCCGGGCGGTAATACGGGCAACCAGATGGGCGGCTGGTTCCGCAAAGAAATCAAAACCCTGGAAGACCTCGACGGGCTGAAAATGCGAATCCCCGGGTTTGCTGGCGAAGTCTTTGCCGAAGTTGGCGTTAATCCTACCAACATCCCGCCAGGAGAGCTTTACACCGCCCTGGAGCGCAACACCATCGATGCGGTTGAGTGGGTAGGCCCGGCCCTGGACCTGCGTCTGGGTTTTCAGCAGATTGCTGACTATTACTACACCGGCTGGCATGAACCCGCCACCGAGTTGCAGTTCCTGATCAACAAGGATGTCTGGGAGGACCTGCCGGCGGATCTGCAGGAAGTTCTGCGTGTCTCTATGCGTACGGCATCCTACGACATGCTGACCCAATCCGTGCATGCCAATGCACAAGCTTGGGCATCCATTCGTGACGAGTACCCGAACGTCAAGGTCAAAACCTTCCCGGACGATATCTTCAAAGCCATGGTCGCGGCTAACGAAAAGGTCCTGGAAGCGTATTCCAGGGATAACGAGCAAGGTCAGCGCATTATCAAGTCACAGCAGGCCTATCTGGACAAAACACGTGCTTACATCGACATCTCCGAGCGCGCCTACCTGAACACCATGGCCGAACTGGAAGAGTAAGTTTCCCGCCATTGGCCGGATGCTTGGCGCTTCGCAAGAAGCGTCGGCATTCGGGTGTTTTCATGAGTCCTATTTAATCCCGATTGGTCCGGAGTCCCCGCTTCGGCAAGAGGAGTTGTAATGCGTTGGTTAATTGCTGTGGATGATGGGTTAGGCGCTGTATCTCGAGCGTGTGGCTGGGTCGCAAGCGTGGCATTTGTCCTGATGATGCTGAACGTTTTCTACGATGTGGTGGCTCGGTATGCCTTCAATGAGGTATCCATTGGGATGCAGGAATTGGAGTGGCACTTGTACGCCGTCGTCTTTCTGATGGGCATTCCTTACGCCATGAGGACGGATGGTCACGTGCGAGTGGACGTTCTCTATGCCGGCCGCAGTGAAGCTTTCAAGCTTGGGTCAATCTTGTTGGGGCCCTTTTTTTTGCGCTTCCGATTGCCGCCATGATCGCCTGGCTGGGTTGGGGATACATGCTTGATGCCTATCACATGGGGGAAGGCAGCGGAGATCCGGGAGGTTTGCCCTACCGCTTTATTGTTAAAGGGCTGATTCCGTTTTCTTCATTCTGGCTGGCGGTTGCCAGCGTGGGCATGGCGACCTTCGCTCTCAGGGTTCTTGTCAAAGAATCCGCCTACGACGAGCAAACCGGTGCAGGAGGTCTGGCATGATCGGGATGATAATGTTTGGGGTCTGCCTCTTCATGCTGCTGTGGGGCTTTCCTGTTGCGTTTACGTTCGGCGGCGTTGCGTTGATTTTTGGCCTGATTGCAGAGGGGCCGCAACTGTTTGCCTTCATGCCATTCCGCATTATGAGCATTATGCAGAACACGGTGTTAATGGCGATACCGCTGTTCATTTATATGGGCATCGTGTTGCAGCGCACCCGATTGGCGGAGCAATTGCTGGAGTCCATGGGGCGACTGTTTGGTGGATTGCCCGGGGGACTGGCGATATCCACCATCGTGGTCGGTGCTTTACTGGCCGCCTCCACTGGAGTGGTGGGTGCCAGTGTCGTGGCCATGGGGTTGATTTCGCTCCCGGTCATGCTGGCGAATGGCTATGACAAAAAGCTTGCCTGCGGCACCATTTGTGCCTCAGGCACCCTGGGGCAAATTGTGCCGCCATCCATCATCCTTATCATCCTCGGTGACGTGCTCGGCTTGCCTGTAGGGGACCTTTTCAAGGCCGCGGTGATCCCCGGTGTGGTGCTTGTGGGGCTCTACATCGGGTATATCCTGTTCGTCAGTTGGCGATCGCCGGGAACGGCGCCAGCGATGCCGCGGGATAGCGATGACAGCCGGGCACAGGAAATCGGCAAAGCCCTGATGGCGATCATACCGCCGCTGGCATTGATTGTTGTGGTACTGGGCTCGATCTTTACCGGTATCGCAACGCCGACCGAATCTTCAGCTGGGTGCCGTCGGCGCGCTGGTTCTGGCCGTGGCCTATCGCCAGTTTTCCTGGCGGATGATGTGGGAAAGCTCTCGGGATACGGTCAAGGTGACGGCCATGGTCTTCGCCATTCTGGTAGGGGCAACCGCCTTCTCCATGGTGTTCAGTTACACCGGTGGCGACTACCTGCTGGAGGAGTGGATGCTGCAACTGCCGGGTGAGAAATGGGGCTTCCTGATCCTGACCATGCTCATTATTCTGGTTTTGGGTTTCTTCATCGACTTTGTTGAAATCTCCTTCATCATCGTACCTATTTTGGCGCCCATCGCTGAACTGATGGGTATCAATATGCTCTGGTTCGCCATCCTGATCGCGATGAACCTGCAAACAAGCTTCCTGACGCCGCCCTTCGGGTTCAGTCTTTTCTACCTGAAAGGCGTATCACCACCCGAGGTTAAAACCACCGACATCTATCGCGGTGTGGCGCCATTCATACTGCTGCAGATAATGGTGCTGATCGCGATCCTGATCTTCCCCGCGTTCTTTGGTATGTCATCCTCCTGAGCGAGTTCTGGAGGCTTTTATTAATGACGCTGAGGGCATGTTTCGATCTGGCTGAAGTACCTTGACTGGAGGTTTGGCGGGCCTTGGGAGACTCTTTTCCAGGCCCGCTCTTTTTTACGGTTTGGGTTAGACTGATGGAGTCTCGCAACCGATGCCTAGATGGCGTGTGCTTATAAAGGACAATGTGACGGTCATGTCGTTAAGAACAAAATTGATACTGCTTGCCCTGGTTCCCCTGCTGGTGGTGACCGGTATTTTCTCCGCGGTGACCTTGCACCAGGGCGACATACTCATGGAACGCGAACTGCAGATTTTTGAGCAGAACCTGCGGCGGTCCAAGGAAACAGCGTTGAAAGACTACGTTTCCATAATGCGCACCGCTATCGAATTTGTCCGTCAGAACGCGGCCAATGATGATGAAGCCCGCGACAAGGTTATGGCTCTGATGCAGGAGGCCTCATTCAGTGACGACGGCTATTTCTATGCCTACACCCATGACGGATTGAACCTGGTCCACGCAGCACAGCCGGCCCTGGTCGGGCGGGATATGTACGATTTCCAGGACAGTAGCGGGAACTATCTGATCCAGAATCTGATACGGATTGCTGACAATGGCGGAGGGTATTACCAGTATCTGTGGCAGCAGCCTTCCACCGGCAAGGAAGTGGATAAAGTTGGCTACGTTGAACAGATTGAAGACTGGCAATGGATGTTTGGTACGGGATTGTATATCGATGATATTGCCGCTGAGATGCGGGCCATCGAAGCGGGCGTGGACGCTAACGTTAAACAGACCCTGTGGGCCATTCTGTTGGCGTTGATGGTATCAATCGGTGTTGTGGTGTCTGCGGGGGTTCTGTTTAATGTGCACGAACATCGCTTGGCGGACCAGAATCTGAAAGAGCTGAGCCACAAGACCGTGCAACATCAGGAAGAAGAACGCCGCCGAGTATCGAGGGAATTGCATGATGGCATCAACCAACTGCTGGTGTCTGTGAAATATCGGTTGGAGACGGCCATGACCCATATTCCAGAGGGTGACTCCGTCGCCCAGGAGTCACTGGTGAAAGGCGGAGAGGTTTTAAACCGTGCGATACAGGAAGTACGGCGTATTTCCCATGATCTGCGCCCCAGCGTACTGGATGACCTGGGGTTGTTGGCGGCGCTCAACCAGTTGCTGGATGACTTCCGCGAACGTAGCGGGATCGTTATGGACATAGATATCCAGCCACCGCAGGAGGATATTTCCGAGGAAGTAGCTACAACGCTGTATCGTATTGTTCAGGAGGCCTTGTCGAACGTTGAGAAACACGCCCAGGCCACCCGGTTGGCGCTGAGCCTGGAAGAGGATGCGGAGGGACTCTTTCTGTGCATTTCCGACAACGGCGTGGGCATTGCCGAGAAAGATGCATACGCCAGACGAGGCATCGGGTTGCGTAATATGCGCGAGCGTGTGGAGTTTTTGGGTGGGGAGTTTGAGGTGTCTCCGCGGCCAGGAAACGGAACCCGGATAATGGCTTCGTTCAAACAATACCAGGCATAGTCGAAAGAATAAGGATAAGCCTGGCGGTCTAGTAAACCTGACGGTAACGGTCCTATGAGCACATCAGAATCTGTAGTGAAGGTCATGCTGGTCGATGACCATATCCTTGTCCTGGAAGGTATCAGGGCGCGGCTGGAACAGGAAAAGGGCATCGACGTCGTCGGCCAGGCAACCGATGGGCTGGAGGCCCTGGAACGGGTCAAAGACCTGAAGCCGGACGTGATCATGATGGATGTCAGCATGCCGAACATGAACGGGATTGAAACAACGAAAATTTTCCAGGAGCGCTATCCCGATCTGAAAGTGCTTATCCTCAGCATGCACGACAACCGGGAATACATTTCACAGCTGATGTTTCATGGCGCCAAGGGTTACATCCTGAAGGACGTATCGGTTGAGGAAATGGTGAGCGCCATTCGTACCGTGGCTGATGGCGCCACCTACATCTGCCGGGCAGCGACCGAGACGTTGTTTCGTCATGGGGAAACAATGGAGCCGGTGGAGAGCAAACTTACTCGCCGCGAGGAGGCCATTCTTTCCAGAGTGGCCAAAGGGCTTAGCAGTAAAGCCATCTCCAATGAGCTCAACATCAGCGTGAGAACGGTGGAAACCCATCGGCAAAACATTAAGTCCAAGCTGGATTTGAATACCACGGCGGAGCTGACCAAGTACGCCTATGACCAGCAGTTGCTCTGAGTCAGAATAGCCCCATCTGGGGCTGGGTCTCGTCGAGGTCCAGGGCATCAACATGGGTGCCCGTTCACGCAGTAACTCATTCCAGAGCGCCGCCAGGGAAAGGGCATCGCCCTTGTTCGGCATGTGCATGAAAATATAGGGACGTTTCCCTTCCTCGATCCACGCAGCTGCGCGCTCAACCCAGGGTGCGAGAAACGGACGGTTGGCCTCCAGGTCGGGATGGCCGACAAAGCGGATCACCGGCGCTGCATCCACAGGGAGCAGATGCACTGGTACTCGCGGCTTTTTGCGCTGTGCATCGCGTGTTTCCTCGTTATCCGGCGTCGCGGCAAAGAGTGCCCGGCTGTCCATGCACACCCGTGCAATGCGGCGTTCTCTCAAGCCACGATTCAGGCTTTCTCGGCCTCTCCCTTGTCAAAGAACGCACTGTGGCGAACCTCAACGGTGCAGGTCAGGGTCGGGGGCAGGGCATCCATAAATCGCCAGAGGTTTTCCAGACGCTCTGGCCCGAAACTGGCGGGAAGTTGCAGAAGAATGGGGCCAAGCACATCGTTGAGTGGCGCAATTATCTCAAGAAAGTCAGATACTTCGCGGCCAGCGCCACTCAGTAGACGGTCATGGGTGATCAGGCGTGGAAACTTCAACAGAAAACGAAAGTCATCGGGCACCTGTGACCGCCACTGTCGGCACTGTTCCTGGCTGGGCGTGGCGTAAAAAGTGGTGTTGCCCTCCACGCAATTGAGGGCACTGCTGTAACGCGCCAGCGGGCTCTGACCGGGAGGGAGTCGGCTGGTCCAGTCGGGATGTTGCCACTGGGGGCAGCCGAGAAAGTAGGGTTGTGCCATGGTCCCGTTTTACCACCGTTTATCAAGGGTCTGCTAAAAATTAGTCTCTGTATGTCACAAACATCAGGGCTGCCCCGTCTACCTCTGTAGAACCTACGTGGACATGATGCCACCTCGTGTCCCCCCATGCAGAGGAGTAAGATAATGGAAACGCGATTGAATGCCTACAAGGCCTCCCCGGATGCCATCGCCGCAATGACCCGGCTGGAGGAGTACGTTGGCAGTTGTGGGCTGGAACACAGCCTCATCCACTTGGTGAAAACCCGGGCATCCCAGATTAACGGTTGCGCCTATTGCCTGCACATGCACACCAGCGATGCCCGCAAAGCCGGTGAAAGTGAAGCACGGCTCTACCTGCTGTCCGCTTGGCGTGAGTCCGGGCTCTACACACCTCGTGAACGGGCTGCCCTGGCCTGGACCGAAGCACTGACGAACGTGGCTGACACCGGTGCACCCAGTCAGGATTACGAGCAGGGGCGAGCGCATTTCACCGAGAAGGAGTTCGTCGACCTGACGTTGCTGATCGGTGCGATCAACGTCTGGAACCGGATCAGCGTAGGCTTTCGGGCGGTTCACCCGAATGACCGTAAACTGTAACCAAGTACGCCGGGAACCAATTGCCATGAATGAACAGCCCGCGCATCAGTTTGATCACTGGCGCCGATACCTGACAGGCGTCGCGTACCGCATGCTGGGTTCGGTGACGGAGGCAGAGGATGTGGTGCAGGATGCATACCTGCGTTGGCACCATGCCGATCACCTGTCAGTCGATGATGTGCGGGCCTACCTGACCACGGTCACCAGCCGGCTTTGTCTTGATCGCCTTCGCGCCGCTCATCGGCAGCGGGAGGTCTATGATGGTCCCTGGCTGCCGGAACCTATAGTCGAAAGTCAGGACACTCCGGCAGGCGCCGAGGCGCTTGCCAGTGATGTGTCCTTTGCCCTGATGCTGGCGCTGGAGCGGTTGTCTCCCCTGGAACGTGCTGCATTCCTGTTGCACGATGTATTTGGGCTGGATTTCAGCCAGGTCGCTGTGAGCCTGGAACGCAGTGAAGCCAGTTGCCGCCAACTCGCAAGCCGCGCCCGGAAACGTGTGCAGGCTGAGCGCCCGCGCTATGAGGTGAGTTCAAGCGAGCATAATCAGTTGACCGATCGATTCTTCGACGCCGCCCGCAGTGGCGATGTGGCAACGTTGAAGGCGCTGCTGAGTGAGAACGCCATACTGCATACCGATGGTGGGGGAAAGAGGATTGCAGCGCGGCGCCTGATTCTTGGTGCCGACAGGATCAGCCGGTTCTTTGAAGGCGTGGCGCGCAAGTCTGCATCGCCCAGCCCTCGGTGGGTTAAAGCCGTTTTCGTGAATGGGCTACCGGGATGGTTGACCATCGAACAGGATGGGCTGCCACAGATCACGACACTGGATGTGGTGGATGGCCGTATCCAGTCGGTCTATGTCGTGCGCAACCCGGACAAACTAGGGCATTTGGCCAGCCACCTGCCAGAGTTGCGTGTTTAGGGTGTCACACTGGCGCCACCCCGAAGAGCCATTGGTGAGCCCACATTACCAGCACCGCATAAACCGCGAGGCCACCAACAACCGCTATGGCATCGTTCGCTTTGCTGGCCGGCAGGGTCGCAATCGGCCGCTGGGTTCTGCGTTTCAAGGAGATCCGATCCACCACGGCCCAGGCCAGGAAAGAGCCGAACAGCAACAGGTCGTGCAGCATCCCGTTCGCGAGTATGTGAGCCAAAGCCCAGAGCTTGACCGCGACGAGCATGGGGTGCCCAAGTTTTGCCTTGATCTTGCCCGGGAAATAGGTGGCCAGCAGTAGGGGAAAGACCGGAATCAGAAGGAACATGGCCAGGTGCCGGAGCCAGCCTGGAGATGTGTAAATGACGGTCGGGTCGAGGCGGGCGTTGCCATACCCCCAAACGATCAGAACCAGACCGACCAATGCGGCCAGCGAGTAAAGCCCCTTGAACGCCCCTTCGCCAAGGGAGTTGTGCAGGCGATTGCGCAGCGGTTCGTTGACGATGGACAGAGAGTGCACGCCAAGAAATAAAACCAGACCAACGATCAGTGTTGCCATTTACCCATGCTCCGTTGAGAAATTCCAGACAGTATAGTTGCGCAAACCGGGACAGGGCAGCCTCAAGCGTTTATCATCCGGAGCCTGTTTTACCGGATTGAGAAGGCCCCATGAAGTTTCCAAAAGTCACGGTCGTATTGGTTTCCGCAGCCCTGTTGTTCGTACTTTGGGAGCAGACCCGGGAGCGCCCGCAACCCGTGGATGCCCGCCGTTTTGCCAACCTTGCGGATAATCCAGTCGAACTTAGCGTAGCCATGGACTGGGTCGTTCGCCAACTCCCCGTGTTGTGTGAGGACGCGACTGGACAGGATTCGGACTCCGGGCTCATTCGACGTGCGTCAGTGAAGGGGAGACCCGTACATCGGCCTGCCGACGTGCGGTTTATGATCGTTTTCCGAGTGTGATCGCCTCGGAACAGGTGTTCCGAGATGTCGCCCTCAGCGCGATGAACTGCCTTGTCCCGCAGTCCGGATTGGTTGAATAAGCTTTTAACCAATGACGTACAGGACGTATGGACGGTGTTTTATGCGAGTATCCCGGACGAACACCTGAATCGGCACTATAGTGGGGTAACATCAACACCATAGTGAGTTTCCGTGTTCTGTGGCCAGACGATGACCCGTACTCAATGCCTCGATAGTGTCCTCCGGCTCCAAAGCCGAGCCCTCTTTATTGCCGGGACTCTCTCTTTCAGTCAGATCGCTTGGGCGCAAATTGACACCGACAATTGTATTGTCAGCGAAATCCAGCCGGACGCCATTGATCTTGACCAGCCCCGGGATCAACTGGCTCGCCAGAGCGACTTGGATATTCCGGCAGGTGCCAGAATCGGCCGAATAAACATTATTCGGCGCCCGATCTTCGATACCACCGATCCGGAACAGGACAACTTTCTTTATCGCACGCTGAACGCCCTAAATACCCCGACCTGGAAATCGGCCCTGCGTGCCCAGTTGGTGTTCGACGAAGGTGACGTTTACCAACCGGGTACGCTGGACGAATCCGAACGTATATTGCGGCAGAGTGAGTACCTGACGGCCGCGTGGATCGGTGTTACCCGCGTTTGCGGGAATGAGCTGGAAGTCACTGTCCTTGCACGTGACACCTGGACGTTACTGCCGAGCGTTGGTGCTTCCAGGACGGGAGGCGAGAATAAAACCAACACCGGCCTTTCTGATCCGAATTTCCTGGGTTCCGGCAAGAGCGTGGGGATCTCCCACAAAAAAGATGCCGACCGCAGCGAGACCAGTGTCGATTTCGATGATCCGAACGTGCTTGGCTCCCATTGGCAGGCAGGCCTTTCCTACGATAAGCGCAGTGATGGGCGCGGTCGCAGTGCCTACCTTGAGCGTCCATTCTACAGTGAGCTGGCGGAGTGGCGATTTGGCCTGAGTGGTGAGGATGACATTCGCGAACAATCCCGCTATGTGGGGGCGGAGGCAATTGCGGACTATCGGCAGGACCGCGATTTTGCCAGTGTTGATGTCGGCTGGCGACTGGCAGAACGCAATGGCAGCCAGTTAAGACTGCTTGCCGGTTTTCGCTACGATGCCCGGGCGTTTGAGCGCTTACCGGATGAAACCAATCTGGACCTTCTGCCCGATGATCGGACACTGAGCTACCCATGGGTCGGGTTTGACTACCGTGAGAACCGCTTCCGGGAAATGACAAACCTGACTCGTCTGCAACGGGTCGAGGACGTGCGGGACGGCTTCGTGTGGCGTACCGAGCTGGGGTACTCCTCGCCGGGACTTGGAGCGACGGAAGACCGCGCCGTACTGAATATGGACTTCCGGGATGCTTTGCTGGCCACTGACACCAACTACGCCAGCTACGGGTTCAGTCAGAGCGGCACCTGGCGATTTGACCAGCACCGTTTCGAGAATCTTATCGGAACCCTGAGCCTGGAGTACTTTCATGGCGGGGCAGTGGACTGGAACAGTTGGTACACCAACCTGTCGTTCACGGCAGCGCACAATTTGACCGTGGATCAACAGCTTCTTATTGGCGGTGACAACGGCCTTCGTGGTTATCCGAGCAACTACCAGCAGGGCAACAGAAGAGCGCTGTGGACACTGGAGCGCCGTTACTTCCCGGACTGGCACCCTTTCGAGCTGTTTCGCATGGGGGGTGTGATTTTCACCGATGTAGGCAGAGCCTGGTTTGATGATGGTCGCAATAGCGGACCCGATGACGGCGTACTGACGGATGTGGGATTCGGCCTGAGGCTGGCCTCAAGCCGGATCGAAGTACAGCGAATGCTGCACCTGGACTTCGCCTTCCCGCTGGCGGGAGATGACAGCGTTGACCAGGTGCAGGTCTTGTTGCGGGGTCGTTCGCGATTCTAAGCGACAGTCATGTCACTTGATCCACTTGTCGCCCCAATGGGTGATGTCGTGCTTCTGCTCCACTTGCAGTGTGCGGGCGCCAGCGGCCGGTTCTGCTTCTTCCGCGGCAGCAATTTCCTCGTCAATCACTCGCGTTGAGAGTGACAGCCAACTGGTCACGAAGGCGGCAGCATCGCCGTTGATCTCAAGAGCGAGCTCGTCGACGTTGGTGATGTCGTCACAGGCTGAGTGATAACAGGGGTCGAAAGCAACGCCAGCCTCGCCACCGAACTTGGCCGCCTGCTCTTCGGTTTTCAGCACTTCCGCACCGGTAAACAGCCCGCCAAACGCAATGCCGTCCTCGAAGAACTGCGCGTAGTCTGAGCGGAAGCTGATTTGCGTGCCCTCTGAGGCGATTTCACGCAGGTTGAAGTACTTCTCGAACAGCGCCTCCGTGGCGGCTGATCCCGGAGGACCTGCCAGATCGAAGTCAGAACCATCGCCATCGTAGATAAAGTTGCCGAAGTTGGGCGAACCAATCATGTCGTAGTTCAGGTAGACCTTGATCTTGTCCTTCTCTTCCTGGGAAAGGCTGTTGACGTAGAACGTTGAGCCAACCAGGCCGGCCTCTTCCGCACCCCACCAGGCAAAGCGGACCTGATTACGGGGGTGAGCCCGTTTCATTTGCAGGGCCAGTTCAAGAAGCGCAGCGCTGCCGGAGCCATTGTCGTTGATACCAGCCCCTTCAAACACTGAATCCAGGTGAGCGCCCGTCATCACGACGTTGTCAGGGTTGCCCCGATTGGTTTCGGCAATCACGTTGGAGGTTTCGGTTTGCTCTCTCACCACGTTGGTTACGACTCTGAGCTGGAGGTCCTGCTGCTCAACCCAGCCAGCGCCAATGTCGTAGGTGGTGAACACGACGGGAACTCCCCCGGCGTAGTCATCGCCGAGCGTGGCGTTGATCAGGCCTTTGCGGTCTTCCGTGTTGCCCTGGTTGAAGATCACCACACCCGCGGCGCCAGCATTGGCCGCGTTGGTTGCTTTCTGCCCGAAGGCGCAGGCTCCCCGTTGGATGACGGCGACCGATCCAGCGGGGAAGTCGGTAAAGTCCTCGGGTTCACAGCCACTGGTGGAGGTATTGTCGGGGCCGAGTTGAACGTCAACGGCAACGGCCATGCCCGTCACATCGCCCGGCTCCGTCTGGGACAGGTAGGTAAAGTCCTCTTCCCAGACATAGTCGGTCGGAGTGGGTGCCGTGGCCTGCAGAATGCCGTCTCCGGTCGGGTAGAAGGCATTGAAAGGAAACTGCTGGATGGTCACGTCATAGCCCGCACTCTCCAGTGTGGTTTTAACGTAATCGACCGTCGCCTGGTATCCAGGTAAGCCGGCAGCGCGATTGCCATCATTGGCTTCGGCAATGCCGTATAACCGGTCCAGGTGGTATTGGATGTTGCTTGCCTGCATGCAGCGGGGCAGACCAAATGGCGTGCTATTGAGAATGCCAAAGCGACACTCAAACGGACTGATTCGATCCGGGCTCCAGAAATCGTTGAGTAAATCGCCGGTGGATTTCTGGCCTGGCGAGGCGTGTGCGGTTATTGCAAAGAAAAGGGATCCTAAAGCCATGGTGCGGCTTGCGGTGCTGATTTTCATTGTGATTCTCCAATCCTGGGAGTTTGTTGTTAGGTCCGCTTGTGGCGGACTTTCAGCGCGGGGAGGCCTGAATGGATGTTAAACAGGCGCCCGGGCATCACTACTTCCATCGATGCCTACCGCAAGACTAGTCGCGGTTTTTTTGTCCATCCAGGCGGAAAACATTACAAAACGTTAGGTTTCGGGAGGCGCCGACGTGAGCGTTGGTCACGTCGGCGTTGGGAGGCAGGAAGGGCGCTCTTGCGGTGCGCTCAGAATCCGTAGGAGCGGGAAATGGTCTCCTTTTCGCCGGACTCAACCAGTGCCTGGTAACTTTTGTTCAGAGCCTGCAGGATCTCGGGGGCGGTGTCCTTGTGGACGGCGAGATACATTGGCGTTTCACGGAACACCAGAACGCGCTCGAGCCCGGTTACATCGGACGCATCAGCAGCCAGGTATGGGCCAGCCAGACCGTCAGCTACCCAGAGGTCAATCTGATCCTGGACCAGGCGGCGCGCATTCAGGCCGTTGTTGCTGATTGCGGAAACGTCAAAGCCCTTGTCGATCAAAAAGTTGGTCATGACGTCGCCCTTGTACCCACCGATCTGATAGCTGTGGGCATCGTTCAGGGTGTTCAGTTCAATGGACGAACCGGGTTTGGCGAACAGTGTCCATTCGATGGAGGACAGTGGCCCCACCCAGTCGAAAAAAGGCGCTCGATCCTCTGTTTTGGATACACAGTAGATGGCGTGGTCAGGATGCCGTTCGGCCCGGTTGAGGCCATAGCTGAGGTCCCGGAGTTTAATGCTGTAATCCAGCTCGGCTTTACCCAGAAGCGCCTTCACGACATCGGTACAAAGACCCGTGATGTCTGCTTCTGAGTGGGCAAATGGCTGACCATTGGTGGTCATGTTATAAGGAGGGTATTGCTCTGTGTAGATCCGCAGTTCTTCTGCGGCAGTCGTACAACCTGCCGTTAACATCAGGGCCATTGTCAGCCCGAATTTTCCTTTCATGAACCCACTCCACATGTATGGTTACGGTATTTACGGAGTGCGGCATGATATTGAAGAGGAATCCAGCGTGGCATGCTGGATTCCTCTTCTTTACATTTTGGCAATGTAGTGAAAGTGGCAGGTAATGCTGACGTTCTACCGGGCGTTTGTCCGGGCACGGTAGACGGAAGGTGTCTCTCCGAACCTCGCCTTGAATGCCCGGCTGAACTGGCTGGCGTCGTTGAAACCGCAGTTGAGGGCGATGGCAGTGATTTTACTTCCCGGTTGGCGGAGTAGGTCCCGGGCCCGGGTCAGGCGTTGTTCCTGAACGTATTGATAGGGTGCGCAGCCAAAGGTCGCCCGGAACAGGCGGGCAAAATGGTAAGGGCTCAGATTAACCCAGCCCGCCATGTCCGCGAGGGTCAACGTCCGGTCCAACTGCGCGTGAATACGTTCCTGTAGCAATCGGCGGTAACGCAGTGAGAGTTGTCCGGTAACAGAGGGAGTTGCCTGCTGTACGTTCGAGTGACGACTAACCACCTGTAGTAACAGCCACTGGGCCAGGTGATCCATCGCCATGGACTGACCGGGGGCGAGCCAATCACTCAGTGCCAGTAACTGGCCCGCCTGGGCCAGAACCGGGTCCTGCGTGTGGTATCGCTCACTGAGTTCAACCCGGTCAGGCTCGCAGTCCCAGGTCTGTTCTGCGCAGCGGGCGATGTCCAGGTCATTGAAGTAGAGGTGGAAGAATTCGAATTGGCCGTCGATCTGCCAGGTGGATTGACTGCCGGCGGGAAACAGGCAAACAGCCCCCGGAAAGCCCTGGCTCACGGCCCGTCCGTTTACCACCCGCCTCGCTTTGTCGCCCTCGTTAATGTAAATGCTCAGGGCGTGATGGCGCGGTCGCTCGTAACGCACCTCGCCCTTGCGGTTCTGCCACTGTGCGAGGGCGCGGCCCTGGTCCAGCTCCATGAGCTTTTGAGGCGCCACGCCAGCGGCTCGCAGCGCGTCCACAATGTCGCGGCGTTCCCTGTGGGGATTCTTCGTTGAATCGGGTATCTGGGGTGAGCTGGTCTGCATATCGGGCCTCCGCAAGAATCATCCATGGTTGCGCAGGATCTGACAAGTTTTCCCCTTCGCGCTGTCATAAGATCGGCCACTAGATACATCAATGCGTCACTTATTAAAGGGAATGACTATTATGCCGATTTCCATGCACTACGGTTTGACGGTACTGATCTGGGGCCTGACCTGGACGGCCATTCGCCTGCAGGTTGAGTCTGCGCCGGTGGATGTTTCGGTGTTCTATCGTTTTTTGATGGCTTCTGTTGTGGCTCTGGTGGTGCTTGCATTGCTTGGGCGCCTGCAGACGTTGACGCTCAAGCAGCATGGCTGGCTTTTTTTGCAGGGGCTGACGCTGTACAGCGTGAACTTCCTGCTCATATACCGTGCTGCCGAGTCCATGACCAGTGGTTTGCTGGCGGTGGTGTTTTCACTGGCGGCGCTGTTCAATGCCTTGAATGGCTGGCTATGGTTGCGGTTGAAGCCCACCGCCCGTCTGTATCCCGCTGTGGCGTTAGGGATTACAGGCGTGGCGCTGCTGTTCTGGCATGATTTGCAGCTTGGTAACGCCACCGGTGCCAGCATCCTGTTTGCGGCTGCCGGCACGTTCTGGTTTTCCATGGGGAACCTGGTGAGTATCAAGGTTCGGCTGGCGCAAATCCCCTTGTTGGTGGCGAATGCCTGGGCCATGGTTTACGGCGCTGTGATCCTCGCGTCTGGTGTCTGTTGCAGGGAGTGGAGTGGGTGGTGCCAACCTCCGCGACCTTCTGGGGCGCAACGGTTTTCCTGGCGGTACCCGGCTCCATTATTGCGTTTTATTGCTACATCACTGTGATCCAGACCCTCGGTGCCGACCGGGCTGGCTATGCAACGGTGCTGTTTCCGGTGGTTGCCCTGAGTGTATCGACCTGGCTGGAAGGCTTTGAATGGACAACAACCGCCGTATTGGGTGCCCTACTGGCCATCCTGGGAAATTACGTGCTGTTTCGCCGAGTCAAATGATATCCCGTGGGGCCTCGGAAACCGCTACCTTGTATGGAGCTTCAGATGCGTCACCTTTTCCGAGAGACGGCTGGGTTCCGTGCCGAGGATGTCATCCAGTGAGGAAGGCCGATGGATCCAGAAGCCCTGGAGAAGATCCACGCCGATCTCCTTGAGTAACGACGCTGCATCCTCGGACTCGACGTACTCGGCCACCGTGATCATGTCCATGGTTCGGCCAATGTCATGAATGGCCCTGACCATTGCAAGGTCTGTTTTGCTGGTGACGATATCGCGAACAAACATCCCGTCGATCTTCAGGCAGGTAACTGGCAACCGGCGCAGGTAACCAAACGACGACAACCCTGAACCGAAGTCGTCCAGGGCAAAGCTGCACCCCATGTCGCTCAGGCGTTTCATGAAGGCCTGAACTTCCAGCAGGTTATGGACGGCGGCAGTTTCGGTGATTTCGAAGCAGATCTTGTTCGCTGGAACCCCGTAATGGTGGAACCTGCCAACCACAAAATCCGCGAAGTCTGTTTGATCGAACGAGCGACCAGACAGGTTGATGTGGCAGGCTTCCAAGGCACCAAGGTGTTCTGGGGCGGCGGACAGTTTTTCGAGTACATTCTCGATAACCCAGCGGTCGATTCTCGATGCCATGCCATAGCGCTCCGCAGGGGGCAGGAAAGCACTGGGAGGCACCACCGAACCATCCTGTGAGCGCATGCGAATCAGCACCTCGTATCGCAACCCCTTGCCCCGGCCCGTGGGCGGGGCAATTATCTGGCATTCAAGGAAAAAGCGGTTGTCCTGAAGCGCGGTCTGAATGCGGTTGTGCCATTCCATCTCGCCCTGCTGGGAGGCCATCTGCTTGTCGTCCATCGACATCACGCACACGCGGTTGCGGCCGCTGTCTTTGGCGGTGTAACAGGCAATGTCGGCGGCTTTCATCAGGGCGCTGATGCCCGCGCTTTCTGCGGTTATAGGCACCACGCCAATACTGCAACTGATGGTGTGGCTGGTTTGCTGCCAGGAGAACACCAGGTGGTCGAGAGAGGCCCGCACCTTTTCAGCCACATGATGGGCGGTGTCGAGGTCGCAGTTCTGAAGAATGATACCGAACTCGTCGCCGCCCAGTCTGGCCAGGATGTCCGCTTCGCGTAGATTCTTTGAAATGATGTCGGATACCTGGCGCAGAAGTTGGTCGCCCGCGTCATGGCCCGACGTGTCGTTCGCCAGCTTGAACTGGTCCAGGTCGATGTAGCAGAGGGCGTGTTGCTTTCCTCCGTTGCGGACGTGCCCGAGATGGCTGGCAAGCTGCTGCTCAAAGGCTCTTCGGTTTATCAGGCCGGTCAGGCTGTCATGGGTCGCCATGTAGCTCAATTCCGTCGACAAACGGTGAGACTCGGAAATGTCTTCCATAACCGTTGTGAAGTACGCTGAAGCGCTGGGCACATCCCACACGCGGGATACGGTGAGCCTGGCCCACAAGAAGTCATTGTCTTTTCGAACAATGCGATGCTCGGTCGTATAGCTGTCGATGTTACCGAAGCTGATATCCCGTCGTTCTTCCCGGGCAACGTCCCAGTCTTCCGGATGGACCAGCTCCCGATAGGGCGATGCACAAGGTCATCGGGCCGGTAGCCAAGGATGTCGCAGGTCGCCTGATTGGCATTAACGATTCGGCCCTCGGTATCAATCTGGATGATACCGATGGCGGACTGCTCGAAGATCGAGCGGAAGTTCTGCTCGGTTCGATTGAGCAGTCTCACCAGCCGGAATCCCAGGAACCAGGACAGCAGCGCCACAAGAGTCAGGAACAATGCACTGACAACAGACAGGAAGCTGGCGGCCCAACGCGAGGCGTCTCCCATGGAAAGGCGGAATTCCCGGGCATTCACCTGCAGTTGCTGGTCAACAATCGCGAGCTTGTCTCGCAGGGCCTGCAGTTGCTCGCGATCCGGAGGTGCCGCCAACCACTCTCGTTCCATCGCGTTGCCGATCTGATCCAGTTCAAACAGCAGGTCATCGGCGCCCTCCCAGGCGGTTAACGCCCGCTCCAGTTGATCAAGCCACGAAAAAAGACGGATCAGCAGAATCATGCGGGTCAGGTCTTCTTCATGGTTGCCCCCTTGGAGAAAACCATGCTTGGCACGTTGCCAATCGAGCGTATCGGAGGTGATGGCGACGCGGGCGTGCAGATCGCCGATGGGAACCGCCAGCGCCTGCCTCGCCTTCGCAAGGTGCGAAAAATCACCAGATTCGGAAAACCGGTTGAGGTGGTGGACAGTATCGATCTGCGCTCGGGACCAGACGCTTTCGCCCCAGGTATAGGCAGTGATTGCCGACTGCACCTGCACCACGGCGACCATGAAACACACCGTCAGGATGATCGTGAGGCACAGTCCTGCCACCAGCGCAATCAGTTGTCTTTGAAGATTGGGTTGCTGTCCTTTGCGTCGCATGGCTGCCGGTACTCTCCATACATGGTGCAAAACAACATAAATGGCGCACCACAAATAGTGCCAGTAGGTGGCGCTTTCTCGATGGGGCGCGGCTTACAACGTATGCCCCAACAACCCCAGAACGCCGAGGATGATCAGATAGCCCGCCACGATGTAGTTCAGCAGCTTTGGAAACACGAGTATGCCAATGCCCGCGCCCAGGCTTATCAGTGGTGCCAGTTCAAGGTGAAGTGTCATAAGAGTAGTATCCCTGTCGAGTACGTTGGAGCGTGTTTTTTCTATCTTTCATCGTAGTCGGTAAGTCTGCACAGTGCATCCACGCACGCCTCGATCTGTGACTCGCTCGCACTCGCGAATCCCATCACCAGCCCGGTTTGCACTGTTTTTCCGATGTAGTGCTCGCTGAGGGCCGTGCTGCCGAAGCCCAGGCCTCTCAGTTGCTGGCTCAGGGCAAGGTCATCCACGTTGCCTTTCAGAACCAAATGCATTCCGGCACTTTCCGCTATAGGGGCCAGCCTGCCGCCAAGCTTTTCGGTAACCCGCGCCTGAAAATGATGCCACTTATCACGATAGAGTTGGCGCATACGGCGCAGATGTCGTGTGAACTGGCCGCTGTCGATGAACTCGGCGATGGTTGCCTGGGTCAGTAATGGTGTCTCTCCGCCGCTGACACGCTTGGCCCAGAGGAAATGGTCGACGAGTGCCTCTGGTACGATCAGGTAGCCGACGCGCAGGGCTGGCAGCAGTGTCTTACTGAAGCTACCCACATAGAGAGCGGGGGCGGTATCGAACATGCCCTGAATGGCTGCAAACGGTTTGTTATAGAAATGGAACTCGCTGTCGTAATCGTCTTCCACGATCCACGTCTGGTTTCGGCGCGCCCACTGTAGCAATGCCATGCGCTGTGACACATCGAGAATGCCCCCATGGGGTACTGATGAGTTGGGGTGCAGAACAGCAGTTTGGCAGCGCCAAGGCTGTCCAGGACACCAACATCCAGAACCTGTTGCTTGAGCGGTACGGGCAGCAGTGGGTTGCCGTGACGACCAAGGGCGTAGCGGGCGCCCCGGTAGCCGGGGTTCTCAACAAAGACCCTGTCACCGGGTTTTAACAGCACGTCTGCAATCAGCGACAGCGCCTGTTGAGCCCCATTGGTCACGATCACTTGGTGTTCCTGGCAACGCACCCCGCGGGAAGCTCGTAAATAATCAGCAATGGCTCTGCGCAATGGCTGGTAACCCTGGGTTGTGTCATAGCCGCGAAGGCTTGTTCGGCTCTCCTGATGGTGCAGTATTCGGTTCCAACTGCGAATGGGGAAGGCGTTGATGTCGGGCAGCCCGGGCTGGAAGGGCAGGTTGGCGTCCTCCCCGAGCTTCAGGCGGCTGGCGGGAGCCGGCGGCAGTGGCGGCAAGGTCATGGCCTGCGTGGTTTGAATGGCTCCGCCGGTAGGTTGGTTGATGGCCAGGTTGAGGTCTTGATGCACGAATACGCCCCGACCAGCCCGGCTTTGCAGGAAACCTTCGGCTTTCAACTGGTCGTAAACGGCATTGACGGTGTTGCGGCTGATACCCAGGTCTGCTGCCAGCTGACGGCTGGAGGGCAGTTGGCTTCCCGGCGGATAACGTCGATGGATAATGCGTTGGGACAGGTGTTGATAAAGCTGTGTTTGCAGCGGTGTGGTGTGTTCGAACCGTATATCGTCAATCACCTTAACTGGTCCTATTGAAATCTATAATCTGGATCTTTCCATGGTATCAGATGTTGCTTCTAATAGAGACGTACTTTGCAAAAGGAGCATACGATGTCTCGGAAGGAAATCACGGATACCCCTTTATCACTACCGTTATCACCGCCGTCATCACCGCTGTCTTGCTGTCCTCGCAGTCGGGTGAAGCGCGCGGCCAGGAGAGCCAGTTATGAGCGGGCGCCGGCTTACGCTCTGATCGATAGATTAAAAACAGCGCATGTGGGTTTTGTGGAAGAAGGTGAGCCACGCATCATCGATCACGGCCTGGCGTCTTGCTGACGACCTTTACCTGCATACACTCAGCGGTGGCAGGTTGGCGCAGACGCTGGCATCGGGACAACAGTTGTGCATTTCATTTGCCGTGACAAACCAGTGGGTAATGACTAAGTCAGCGTTCCACCACAGTGCCAACTATGAATCGCTGGTGCTGTTTGGCAGGGCCTCGCCAGTGTCGGATGATCGTGAGTTCGACGCCGCGTTCCAGGCCATCATTAATCAGATTGAACCGGGCCGCTGGGAGCAGGTGCGTGCCCCTAATGCGAAGGAGCGGAAGGCAACGGCATTGTTCCGGATTCCGATCGAGGAGGGCGCGTTCAAAAGCCGGGATGGTGGTCCTGGAGAGGAACCCGAGGATATGGCGCTCCCGGTGTGGCACGGTGTGCTGCCCGCGTAAGGTGAGTATAGGCGTTGATGCCCCCGATCGTTGGCCGGCAGGTTATGATTGGGGGTCATTCAAGGTAAACTGTGTTCACAATCGTTTCATTTACTTGCCAGATAACACAGGCAGCAACGCATGTCCGATGTTGATCCCCTGAAAGCCTTGTCCGATATTGCCAGTGATGCCCATACCCGCATCCAGGCTGCCCATGAGCACATCAACCCAGTGTTGGAAGTGCGCCGGGGCATGCGTGATTCGGGTATTCCTGCGGATGTCATGACCATTGACTGTCTGCGCACCCGTCGCCGCATAACGTTGATCCTGCACGACAACCAGCCAGGCGTGTTGTTGTATCAGTTTGTGACCATCGATGATGAAGTGGGTGATGAGTTCCAGGGCATGGCGTTGTCGGAGGTCAGTGCCCAAACGCTGGTGGACTGGATGCAGGATTATTTTGGATAAGCGGGCCCTTATGTCGGGCGCCTGACACACGAGGGGCAGCATGGAAGCATTATTGATTATTCTGGCACTTGGTCTTGCCATACTCCTGCCGGTGGGCTCCGTGCTGGGTATTCTTGCGTTTTCCCGACGTCGTGATCAGTCGGAACGCCTTGAGTCCCTGAACCGGGAAGTGTCCCGTTTGCGCGAAGAAGTGACTTATCTAAAACAACATTTGGGCGGAAAGGACCAAGACCAGCCGGCCCCGGAGCTGGAGCTTGAACTCGACGAAGCCGTTGTCGAGGACACGCCAGCCCCTTCTGAATCAAGCCCCTCTTCTGACACAAGCCCCTTTCCTGACACAAGCTCCCCGGGAGCGGATGCGACGTCACGCGATAAATCTCGCTTTGTCCAGGCCCTGAAGGATAACTGGATGGTCTGGCTTGGTGGCCTGAGCGTTGGGTTGGCCGGTATTTTCATGGTCAGCCACTCCATCAACGCAGGAATGATCGGCCCATCGCAGCAATTGATGTTGGCGCTATTCAGCGGTCTTGCGTTGCATGCGGGAGCGGAGTACCTGCGTCGTCGCAACCGGGGTGCAAACGAAGTATTTGCGGCGCTGGCGGGTGGAGGCAGTATCACCCTCTATGCGGCATTGCTGGCGGGCGTTCACCATTACGGGCTGGTCGGCCCTACCGTGGGTCTGTTCGGGCTGGCCATTGTGTCTCTGGGTACCATGGTGCTGTCGCTGTTTCATGGCCCGCTGCTTGCTGTCATGGGGTTGAGTGGCGCCTATCTGGTGCCGTTATTGATCGGTGGCGATGATGGCAGCGTGGCTTTTGTGCTGTCTTACAGTTTCCTGATCACCGTCAGTTCGTTGATGTTGATGCGTTATGTCTATCGGGACTGGCTTTGGTACGCCACGTTATCCGGCGCGTTTCTGTGGTGGTTGGCCACGTCCAGCGGAGCCGCCATCGGCGCCTCAACAGCCTGGTACATCGCCGCCCTGTTTGTGGTGTTTGCCATGGTTCCGGTTCGCGCAAAGCAGGCGTTGCCGTATTTACGGGAAGTCTTGATATCCCTGCTGGTTCTCTGGGCACTATCGATGGTCGGGCAGGGTGATCGCCCGTTTTTCTGGAGCTGGCTTATCATATTGCCGGCCGCAGCTCTGGTGCCGCAGAGTCGTGGAGCGCTCTGGTTCCTGCCCTGGGCCGCGGTGCTGGTCAGTGCGCTGGGATGGCTCGGATACGTCGGGCGCAATGGCACCGAGGTGACCTATTTTACGCAGATGGCGCCGGAGCATCAGGGTGGTTTTCTGTCCTACCTGATTGGGGCCGCCATACTCTCCACCGGGCTCGGATTATGGCACTGGGTTCGCCAGAATGATCGCCGCCGATGGGCCTCCTTCACACTGTTGTCGCCACTGGTTTGGGCGGTGCTGGGTTGGCTGTTAATACACGGCCACCAGACGTCGTCCGCCTGGTCGGTTGCAATGTTGCTGGTTGGCGGCGTATACGGCGTTCTCGCGTGGAAGCTCGAAAGCGTGCAGCGCTATCGAGTGGGCGTTGTCTGGGCAGTGATGGCGGCACACGTCAGCTATTCCCTGGCGGCGATAATGATTGTTCGTGAGGCGTCACTCACCCTCGCCCTGTCTGCTCAGTTTGTCAGCCTTACCTGGCTGGCGCGGCGTTATCAGATGCCCGAACTTCACCTGCTGTTGAAGGTGGCCCTGGCCCTGGTGGTGGCACGGCTGACGTTCAACCCCTGGCTGCAGGATTACGATACCGGTCTCCATTGGTCACTCTGGAGCTATGGTGGGGCGACGTTGTTTGCCGGCATTGCCACCTGGCTGGCGGGGAAGGATCGCGCCATTCGTCCTTGGCTGGAGGGGGCAACCCTGCATCTACTGGTGCTGTTCCTGGGTGCCGAGATGCGTTACTGGCTTTATGATGGCGATATTTTTTCCCAGCAGTACAGCTTTACCGAGGCTGCAATCAACACACTGCTCTGGGGTGCACTGGGCGTGACCTATATGGTGCGTGCCGGGGCAAGTGAGTCACTGGCCTGGCTGTACCGGTTGTTCTCGCGGATACTGGTTGCGCTGTCGATGTTGAGTTATCTCGCTCTGGTGACGCTGCACAATCCCTGGTGGGGCAGCGGCCATATTGGCGATACACCGATCATCAATATGCTGCTTCCCGCCTACGGTGGTCCCATTCTGCTGGCACTTGCGGTCAGCCGGTTTCCCTTGCTTGCGCCCCGGTTCTGGTCGTTGTGCGTGGCGTCTGCCGGTTTTCTGCTGTTTACCGCGCTGGAGATCCGGCAACTCTGGCAGGGGAGTGACATGGGGTTGTCGTTCGGTATGTTAGAGGGTGAGCTTTACACTTATTCGGTTGTCAGCCTAATGTACGCGATCGGCGCTATTGCCTACTCCGCCAAGCGTGACAATGCGGTGCTCTACAAGGCTGGTATGGCTCTGTTGGGACTGGTGATTGCCAAGATCTTTCTGGTCGATATGGCCGGCCTACAGGGGCTTTGGCGAGTGGCGGCCTTTATGGGGCTTGGGCTGGCGTTACTGGGGTTGGCCTGGATGTATCGGAAAGCGCAGCCTTCGGCGGGTAATCAGACCCTCTCCGACTGATCAGGTGGGGCCGCGGGAGCGGCCCCACCCAGTTGTTTGCCGGTCGCTTACTTCGCTGTGATGGTTTTCATCACAAGCTTACCGTCTTTCTTGATGGGACCATCTTCCTTGGCGCCCAGGGTGTATTCGAAAATGCCCGTTTTCATGCCACCGTCTTCGCTATGAAGCATCAACATCAGCATGTCACCGGATTTGACGTCTTCAGTCAAAATGGCGGCCACATCTGTGTTTTTACCCTTGCGAAGGGGCGCGTGTGCCACGACCGGGCCTGGCTTGCCACTCTCATCCGTGCGGTGCACCACGAGCCAGCCATTTTTCTCGGCAACCACTTTCTTGGCAGTCACGGTGCCGTCCGCAACTGACTGATTGTCTCCCCAAACCCCGACTTTCATGTTGTCCATTGCCAATGCGGAACCAGAAGCCAGAGTTGCGGCTAGAAATGCGCTTGTCATCAAATGCTTCTTCATTGTGTTCTCCTTGCTTTCGGGTTGATCCCATCCTGATATTTTGTTCGATGGGTGTAACCACAGTTACGGGGCGTGGTTCCCAAAAGTTTCAGCAAGGTAAAAAGAATCAGTGAGAGGGTTCAGAGGCCCCATCAGCAACGGGATACAGGTAGCCGTGTATGGCTGGCCCGGTGGGCTGGCCAGTAGGTGAACCGCCTTCAGGCTCTACGCTGATACCGAAGGTGGCTTCCTTCAGTAGTTCAGGATCGTAGTCACGAAGTGCTGCGCGCTCCAGCTCAAAGTTGTCGTTGAGTACGCCCAGGGAACGGGGATTCGGCCCGAGTGAATCGGCCTTAATCCACATCTGGTAGGATTTTCCCTGCATGGGTTCGGCCGTTACCGGACGAATCTGCATTTGACGGTTGTTGAGGTCTACCGAGAGCATGAAGGCCGGCTGCTGGTCATTCTGCTGGAACACGGCCACAAACGATTGCGGGCCCTGCTCTGGCGCAGGTTGGAATATGAGAACGGCCACCAGCACCATGGCAGCGGCAGACGTCAGGGCCGTACTCCACTGCCAACGCCGAAGGCGCTTGTGCAGGGAAACCACGTTGGATTGATCGTGGCTGTCAGTACCAACACTCGCTTGGCGCGTCTCAAGGGCATCGATGTGTTGTGCAATCCGTTGATACAGCTCAGGGTCTGGCGTGACCGGCGTTACTTCATCCGCCAGAGCAGACAGGCGCTGCTCCCAGGCAGTGATCATTTCGTCGAGATCCGGTTCGCTTTGCCGACGCACGGCCACAGCGGCCCGCTCCCGGGCTTCCAGTGTGCCCAGGACGAACTCTGCTGCAAGCATGTCCAGATCGTCGCGGTCGGTCATGGTGTGAGACACCCCTTCAGTTGTTTCAGTGCCCGATGCAGCCAAGTTTTGACGGTATTGACCGGCTGATCAAAATGCGTGGCCAGATCTGCTCTGGACCAGCCGTTCAGATAGGCCAGCCGCACCATGTCGCGGCGGTCTTTTTCCAGTTCCTCCAGGCAAAGGTTCAGTTGGTTCACGGTCTGCTGGCTTTCCACTTGTGATTGGGCATTGGGTACTTTGCTGGCAAGCTGCTCCAGCTCATCTTCCGGTGCCTTGCGACTTGCCGGCTGCTTTCGCAACTCGTCGATAGCACCGTTGCGGGCAATGGTGACCATCCAGGTAATCGCAGAGGCCTTGGACGCGTCGAATTGATCCGCTTTTCGCCAGATCTTGATATACGTATCGTGAACGACTTCCTCGGCCCAGCCCCGGTTATTCAAGATACGGGTGATGGTACCAAGAAGTTTCGGCGCCGTTGCTTCATACAGTGTTGCAAACGCTGCGCGGTCTTTTGCGGCAACGCCCTTAAGAAGCTGGCTGAGTTGGTCGGGGGACTCTGACATGGATGGCGACTCCGCGCCTGATGGGGCGCGGCCAGTGGTGGATGAACTGAACGGTTCAGACATGCAGGAGTCGCCAACGGGTGTGTGAAAAGTTGCCTCGTGATACGCAGATTGCCGTGTTCGGGTTTATTTCGTCAAGCAAGTTTGTGTGTGAGCCCTTCACCAACGGTAGCGGACGCTGGCAACCACGCTGCGGCTTCGCCGTAGTAGCACCAGTAATCACAGCTTGCGACGTATTCCCGGTCCGCAACATTGGTGACGTTCACCTGTGCCTGCCAGTTGCGGGTTACATCGTATTGGGCCATCAGGTCCAGAACCGTGTACGAGGGAACATCGGTCGTGCCGTCGCGAGTAGAGCCCACATAGCGTGCGCCGCCGCCGATTTTCAGGCCTGGCACGTGGTCGACGAAACTGTAATCCAGCCAGGCTGACGCCATATGTCTAGGGATAAGCGGGGCTGCGCGTTCGCTGTTGTCGGTCTCGGTTTCCTTGATCGTGGCATCGCTGTACGTGTACGCGGCGGTCAGTTCCAGTTGGTCGGTCAGGTAGCTGACACTCTCTAGTTCAAAGCCAGCCGTGGTGCGCTCCCGGTCCTGGATCTGGAAACCGCTTTGGCTGGTGCCGAGGGAATTCTCTTCTTCGATCCGGTAAATCGCCGCTGTTACGTAGCCATCCAGATCGTCCGGAGCGATTTTGACGCCGGCCTCCAATTGCTTGCCTTTCCTTGGTTCGTAAAGGTCGCCAGTGCCATCAGTACCTGAAATAGGCTGAAATGATTCGGTGTAGGACATGTAGGGCGAGAATCCGTTGTCCGCCAGATACATCACACCACCGGAGAGGGAGAATTCATCAGCATCGGCTTCCTGGCGTGTGCCGGCCGTACGATTAACGCTGTCGACTTCGGCCTGGTCAAAGCGACCACCGGCCAGGAACACCCAGCGATCATCCAGGCGCAGTTGATGTTGCAGGTAGTAGCCTGTCTGCTGCTTGTTGATGTCCTGTACGATCAGATCTGTGGCAGTGATTGGCGTGAAGTTGCCGTACTGCGGGTCGAACAGGTCGATAGGACCGCCAAACGGAGTAGATCCTCCAGCGCCGTTCTGTTTGCCCTCGTTTTCAAGATCCTGATAGTCCACCCCGAACAGCAACGTGTGTTCGGTGCGGTCGGTAAACCACTTGCCCACCAGGCGATTGTCGATTGTCCAGCTGTTGATCTCGCCGTCCCGGTAGACCAGATAGCGCTGACCTTCCCGCGGACCTGTCTGGAAGAAGATAAAGCTGCTGCGTAACAGCAGGTCTACCTGGCTGTAGCGGAAGTCCTGCTCGAAGGTCCAGGTGTCGTTTAGGCGATGACTCAGTGAATAGCCGATGGCTGACTGGGTGCGTTCGTTGGTGTCGTAGCCTGGCTCGCTGTAGTTGGTGGACGGGTCCACTTTGCCAAAAGGCGTGTCGTCTATGGTGCCAAATGGCAGCTTGAACGGATTGGTCGGAATGCGTCGTCCTTCTGGATACTTGCCAATAAGGTGAGCTCGGTGCTGTCAGACATCTCCCAGGTCAGGCTTGGGGCCAGGTAGTAGCGCTCGTTCTCGGTGAAACCCAGATCGCCTTCGTTATAGCGGTACAAGCCAACCAGACGGTAGCTGAGATCGTTTCGATCGCCGACGGGTCCGGACGTATCGACCCCAAGCTGGCGATGCTCATCGGTTCCTGCCTGCAGATTGATCTGGCCCTGAACAGTATCGGTAGGTCGCTTGCTGATTGCATTGATGACACCACCCGGAGGCGCTTCGCCGTACAGAATGGACGCAGGGCCTTTGAGCAGTTCTATGCGCTCCAGGCCAAAGGGTTCAGGTAGCCACTGGTAGAACCCCTCGCGATAGATTCGCAGGCCGTCCTGATAAGTCGACTGGTCGAAACCACGTATCTTCAACCAGTCGGTATCGTTGTCCTCACCATACTGTCCCGAGAGCACCCCGGCACGGTAGCGGAAGGTTTCATCAAGCGCCTGCACGTTGCGCTCTTCCAGTTCCTCCTGCTCCACCACCGAGCCGGGCCGGGGGGTTTCCATCAACGGGGCTTCCACTTTCAAAGCGGTTGCGGATACAACCAGCTCTCCCAGGCTCGTTGGTTCGCTGGCATCGTCCTGCGCAGCCGCGATAGCTGGAACACAGATTGCCGAGCAGGTTGCCAAAAGGGTTAGTGTGCGCCTGATCGCCAGCGTGAGCTGGTGCGGGGTGGGAGACTGGGCCATCGAAAACCTCCGGAAAACGCTGGGAGAGAAATGAACGGATGTTCATGTTGGATGGCGGCAATCATATCAGCCGGATTAAATAATGCAAATCAATCTCATTATGATTAATGATTTCAGGTGGCATTCTCACTCGTAGGTCTGTGTTCGGCGGCATGTCGTGACGAGCTGAGGAAAGCACTTTTCTGAGTAGCAAATTCGGAGTTTTGCAAATAGAGTTAAGGTCTTATCAGTCTTTTCGATACAGCCTTCCAGGAGTATGCCCGTGTCTGAGTCAGAACAGTTTGCCAGTGATAATTACAGTGGCATTTGCCCGCAAGCCTGGTCCGCAATGGCCGAGGCGAATGGTTCTGACGAGCCAGCGTATGGGGAAGACCGCTGGACACAACGAGCCGCCGATGGGCTTCGGGGCCTATTCGATACCGACTGCGATGTCTTTTTTGTGTTCAACGGCACTGCCGCAAACTCACTGGCACTGGCATCCATGGGGCAGTCATTCCACAGTGTGATCTGCCACGAACTGGCGCACATCGAGACCGACGAGTGTGGCGGGCCGGAGTACGCTTCCAACGGTGCAAAACTGCTTTTGGGGCAGGGGCCGAACGGCAAGCTGACGCCAGAGAGTATTGAGCACCTGGTCACCAAGCGCACGGATATCCACTACCCCAAACCCAAGGCCCTGAGCCTGACCCAGGCAACTGAGGTGGGTACTGTCTATTCTCCAGACGAGCTACGCGCGATCCGGCAAACGGCTGATCGTTTCAACTTGAATATCCATATGGACGGAGCTCGTTTCGCCAATGCCGTAGCGGCGCTGGATGTGCACCCTTCCGAGATTACCTGGAAAGCTGGCGTGGACGTACTGTGTTTCTCGGGCACCAAGAACGGCCTGGCTCTGGGGGAGGCCGTTGTGTTCTTCAATCGTGCGTTGGCAGAGGACTTCGAATGGCGCTGCAAGCAGGCGGGGCAATTGGCGTCAAAGATGCGCTACATTTCCGCGCCTGGTGCGGGCTGCTTGAAGGTAATGTATGGCTGGAGAATGCCCGGCACGCGAATGCCTGCGCAGAGCGACTGGCGAAGGGCCTGGAAGGCTTGCCGGGTATCGGGCTCCGTTACCCCAGGCAAGTGAACGGCGTATTTGTAGAAATGCCTGACCCGGTGCAGGCGGCGCTGCGCGACAAAGGGTGGAAGTTCTACAATTTCATCGGCGGAAGTGCCCGTTTGATGTGCTCCTGGTCGACCACCCCGGAGCAGGTTGATCGCTTTCTGGCGGACTTGCGGGCGCTGGTGTCCTGATTTTGGTGTCGGGCCTCTCGCCAGCGTCGTCGCTTCATGATATATCAGCACCCTGTTTGTCCCACTTTAAATTCCGGAATCCGTAGCAATGCCAAAAGCAGGTGAAATCAAAAAGAATTCGGCGATCGAGTACGAAGGTGGTGTCTACTTCGTAAAAGATATTGAGCGTTCTGTCCCGCAGGGGCGTGCCGGTGGCAGCCTGTATCGCATGCGCCTTTACGACGTTGTAACCGGCTACAAGATCGACCAGACCTTCAAGGACTCCGATATGCTGAACCTGGCGGATCTGGTCCGTCGGCCAGCAACGTTCTCCTATTCGGATGGCGAGGAGTACGTCTTCATGGATAGCGAGGACTATACGCAGTACAGCCTGAATGGCGAGGCCATTGCCGATGAACTGCTGTTCATCAACGAAGAGACTCAGGGCTTGATGGTGGTTCTGGTGAGCGATGCGCCAGTGGCGCTGGATTTGCCCCCTACGGTGGACCTGCTGATCGAAGAAACCGACCCGTCGGTAAAGGGTGGCTCGGCCACTGCCCGCACCAAGCCGGCCAGGCTCACCACCGGCCTGGTGGTGCAGGTGCCCGAGCATATTTCCACGGGCGACCGCATTAAGGTCAATGTCGATGAGCGGCGGTTTCTGGGGCGGGTTTGATCCTCGGCTTACCCGATAGCGGGGCTTTCGGTGCCGTTGTGGCTCATAGCCCCGCGTCTTTCACATTCTCCATGACCACAAACGTGCTGGTCTGCAACACATGGGGCAGCGCCGATATCTGCTCCCCCAGCACTTGCCGGTATTCTGCCATGTTCCGCGTGCGTACTTTCAGCAGGTAGTCGAAGTTGCCGGCAATCATGTGGCATTGCTCTACCGCTGAAATCTGCTTCACCGAATGGTTAAAGGCCGCAAGGGCATTGCTGCTGGTGTCGTTCAGGGTGACCTGGGCAAAGGCAATATGACTCTGTCCGAGTTTGGTCTGATTGATCAGGGCTGTGTAACCCGTGATATAGCCCTGTTCTTCGAGGCGCCTCATACGGACCTGGCAGGGGGTTTTTGACAAACCAACACGTGACGCCAGTTCGGTGACGGTCACCCGTGCGTGTTTTTGCAGTTCGCGGATGATGGAGTGATCGATCCTGTCCAATTCGACCATAACTTATTTCTCGATATGGATATACGGCTATACAAAGCCAAGAATATAATCAAATTGCCTGCATTTTAAAACTTTATGGGCAAAGAGTCTTTCGTGAGTTGTCTATACTGGGGATGTTCCGTCATACATGCCCCAGTTGATATCCCCGGAGATCTCCGATGACCCATTCCGATTCCCCTCAAAAGCAAACCCTCCTGGAACAGCTCTCCGAGGCGTTGGAGGGTGAGGACTACGACCCGGACGATTCCGGCCATCTGCGTGACGTTGTGGCGACGATGCTGGAGGAGTCCCAGTCCTGGGACGACGCGCTGCACCGCCGTTTGACCGAGGTGTTGGGTAAAGCGGAAGGAAAGCGTTGGGCGGGGATGTTCAGCGGCGGGTTCCCTTCGAGTTACCGATCGAGATTCTCCGTCGCGGAGGCCGCTGGCGATATCCAGCAAATCCAGTCCATTGCCCTCAGTTCTGATGTGCCCATGAGGTTCTACACATCATCGGAGCAGGGAGAGCAGGAACTGAACTTCAAGCTCTACAGTCAGGGCAAGCCGGTGATTCTGTCAGATGTGATTCCGATCCTTGAGAATCTTGGCATGCGAGTGTTGGGGGAGCACCCGTATCGTATTCGGCGGCGTGACGGCGAGCAGTTCGGTGTCAGTGATTTTACCGTGGAATGTCATTCCCGCTGCCGTGGCGCAGATGTCGAAGCGGCCAAACCGCGACTTCAGGAAGGGTTCCGGGAAATCTGGAATGGTTTCGCTGAAAACGACGACTTCAACCAGTTGATGATGGCGGCGGGTCTGAATTGGCGTGAAGTCAGCCTGCTGCGAGCTACTCCCGCTACATCAAGCAGTTGCGCTTCGGATTTAGCCAGCCCTTTATTGCCGACACCCTGGCCCGGCACCTGGATATCACGGCGTTGCTGGTCGCCCTCTTCAGCGCTCGTTTCGATCCTGTTTTGGGCAATCGGGAATCTGAATCCGAGCACATCGAGAACCGGATTCTTGAGGCTCTCGACGCCGTAACAAGCCTTGACGACGACCGTATCCTCCGGCGGTTTTATGTACTGATCAAGGCCACCCTCAGAACCAACTATTTCCAACGCCAGGACACCGGCGAGTTCAAAGGCTATATCTCGCTTAAACTCGATCCTTCCAGCATCCCGGATATTCCCAAGCCATGCCCGCGTTTCGAGGTATTCGTGTGTTCCCCTCGGGTGGAAGGGGTTCATCTCCGGGGAGGCGCCGTGGCCCGTGGTGGTTTGCGCTGGTCCGACCGTAGCGAAGACTACCGCACAGAGATACTCGGGCTGGTGAAGGCCCAGCAGGTCAAGAATTCGGTCATCGTACCCGTGGGTGCCAAAGGGGGCTTTATCGTCAAGCAGCCTCCGGAAGGCGGCTCACGCGAGGCACTGAGAGAAGAGGGTATTGCCTGCTACCAGACATTCATCCGCGGTTTGCTGGACCTGACCGACAACCTGAATGAAGGCAGCGTAGTGCCACCGGTTGACGTGGTCCGTCACGACGCCGATGACACCTACCTGGTGGTGGCCGCCGACAAAGGCACGGCGACCTTCTCTGACATTGCGAACCGGCTTTCCGGGGAATACGGCTTCTGGCTTGGTGACGCTTTTGCCTCCGGCGGCAGTGAGGGGTACGACCATAAGAAAATGGGTATTACCGCGAAGGGCGCCTGGGAGTCGGTCAAACGTCATTTCCTTGAGAAAGGCATCGACACCCAGGCCGACGAATTCACCGTTGTGGGTATTGGCGACATGGGCGGGGACGTGTTTGGCAACGGTATGCTGCTGTCGGATCGCATTCGCCTTGTGGCAGCCTTCAATCACCTGCACATCTTTGTGGATCCGGAGCCGGATGCAGCGGCGTCGTTCGCCGAACGCAAGCGCCTGTTTGAAACGCCGGGATCGAGTTGGGAGGACTACAGTGCAGAACTGATCAGCGAGGGTGGTGGTGTGTTCTCACGGGCTGCCAAATGGATTCCCGTGTCGCCACAGATGCAGGCACGCCTCGGCATCCGTGAAACCCGCCTGCCGCCCAATGAGTTGATCAGTGCGCTGTTGCAGGCCCCGGTGGACATGCTCTGGAATGGTGGTATCGGCACCTACGTGAAAGCGGCTGGCGAGACCCATGACGACGTCGGCGACAAGTCCAACGATGCCGTAAGGATAGACAGCCACCAGCTACAATGCGGGGTCCTTGGTGAGGGCGGAAACCTCGGTTTCACCCAGCTTGCTCGCATCGGTTTTGCCAGAACCGGTGGTGCCGCCAATACCGACTTTATTGATAATGCCGGTGGGGTGGACTGTTCGGACCATGAAGTAAACATCAAGATTCTGCTCAACGAGCGGGTGCGAAGCGGGAAGATGACGCTGAGGCAGCGTAACCAGATGCTCCGGGCAATGACTCCGGAAGTGTCGGAGCTGGTGCTGCGGAATAATTACCGTCAGGCCATGGCTCTGAGCCTGGCCGCCACGGGGGCGGTTGCCACTACGGACGAGTACGAACGCCTGATGCGGCGGTTGGAGGCAGAGGGGAAACTTGATCGGTCCCTCGAATTTCTGCCCGACGACGAGGAACTCCGCTCGCGGCGAGAGCGTGCTTCGGGGCTGACTCGCCCTGAGCTTTCGGTGTTGATTTCCTACGCCAAGATTGAACTGAAGCAGGCGTTGCAGGCTGCGCCTATTGTTCACGACGATCGTTTCTCCGCAGCCCTGTACTCCGCTTTCCCGGGCTCGTTGCTCAAGCGTTTTCCAGACGCGATCGATGCCCATCCCCTGCGCGGGGAAATCGCTGCAACGCAGATTGCCAACGATATGGTGAATCGCATGGGCATCAGTTGGGCGGACAAGCTGCGTAATGCCACCGGTGCCGACTGTGGCCGGATTGCCGCCGGCTACCTGATCTCCCTCCAGATCCATGACGTAGAAACCCAGTGGAAAGCGATCGAAGCGCTTGACGGGAAAATCAGTGCCGGCGTGCAGGCGGAGTTGTTCAGCGATGTGATTCGCCTGGTTACCCGCAGTACCAGCTGGCTGTTGCACAATCGCCGGGCTGACCTGGACCCGGAAGCCTGTGTTGCCCACTATCAGCGGGCCGCTGGCAGAGGTGTTGGCGTCGACAGAGAGCCTGGAGGCGGTGATTCCTGCAAGTCGGTGGCAGGAACGCTATGATAAATACTGTGAGCACCATGTTCCGGAAAAACTGGCAGCCTATGCCGCCTCTGCAGAAAGCCGCTATTGGCTGATGGATATTATCGAGATTGGTCGTCAGTTGGATCGGGATCTTGAGTCGGTGGCCTGGGTGTACTTCAGCTTGGGTGAAGGTCTCAAACTGACCTGGCTGGACCGTCAGATGCGTGCCTTCAAGGCCCGAGGGCACTGGCAGGTACTGGCGACGCTTCATTACAGGGACGAACTGGACCACCAGTTGCGGAACCTGACCGCGAGTGTACTGTCCTTCGCGTCCGAAGGGGGCGGATCGATGTCTCCTGAGCAGTCGCTTGAACGTTGGCGTGAAGACAAGCAGGCTCTGTTGAGCCGTTGGCAAAAGATGCTGGCTGATATGCAGGCCGCGAGTGACGTGGATTGTGCCGTGTTCTCGGTGGCCCACGGCGTGCTTCGGGAGCTGGCTGCAAAGGCAGCTTAGTCATCTGTCAGGGTGTTTTCGTCTGAAAATTAATCATTTCACAGGAAAAATGTAAATTTTAATTAACCAAAAAAGCCTGAACGTCGCGCTTGTATGGTTTTTACAGTCAAATAGTCTTTGTCGTTCCCGGTAGAATGCGGGAAAGATAAACAACTGAGAGGGTTCAACCATGAGACCGCAGCAATCAGAGACTCCCACACTGGTCGATAGCCGGCAGGCCATCCGCAATTATTACCTCGCGGACGAACACAAGGTGATTAGTGAGATGATTGCTGGCGCCCAGTTGACCCGGGCAGAGCGCGATGGAATCTCGGAGCGCGCCGCCGATCTGGTACGCAGCGTCCGCAAGAATGCCAAGTCCACCATTATGGAAAAATTCCTGGCGGAGTACGGCCTCACGACCAAGGAAGGCGTTGCACTGATGTGTCTGGCTGAGGCGTTGCTGCGTGTGCCGGACAATATGACCATTCACGAGCTGATCGAAGACAAGGTCACTTCTGGCGCCTGGGGTACTCACGTAGGCAAGGCGTCCTCAGCACTGATCAATACGGCGACCGTGGCGCTGTTGATGACCAGCAATCTATTGAAAGACTCTGAGCGACACAGCGTGGGTGACACGTTGCGCAAGCTGCTGAAGCGTTTCGGCGAGCCGGTCATTCGCACGGTTGCCGGTCAGGCCATGAAGGAAATGGGCCGTCAGTTCGTGTTGGGCCGTGATATCGACGAAGCCCAGGACGAAGCCAAAGAATACATGGAAAAGGGGTATACCTATTCCTATGACATGCTTGGTGAGGCTGCCCGCACCGATGAGGACGCCAAGCGCTATTTCGACTCCTACTCCAATGCCATTGATAGCATTGCCAAGGCCTGCAAAGGCGATGTGCGCAAGAATCCGGGTATCTCCGTCAAACTGTCCGCACTACTGGCCCGATACGAATATGGCAATAAAGAGCGGGTGATGAACGAACTGCTACCCCGCGCCAAAGAGCTGGTAAAGAAGGCCGCAGCGGCCAATATGGGGTTCAATATTGATGCCGAGGAACAGGATCGGCTTGATCTGTCCCTTGACGTCATTGAAGCCCTGGTCGCGGACCCGGAACTGGCCGGTTGGGACGGTTTTGGTGTTGTGGTTCAGGCTTACGGCAAGCGTTCAGCCTTCGCGCTGGACTGGCTGTACGGGCTGGCTGAGAAGTACGACCGTCGCTTTATGGTGCGCCTGGTAAAAGGCGCGTACTGGGACGCCGAGATCAAACGCGCCCAGGTAATGGGCCTGAGCGGTTTCCCGGTATTCACCCGCAAGGCCTGCAGTGACGTTTCGTTCCTCTCCTGCGCAACCAAGCTGCTGAACATGACCGACCGGATCTATCCGCAGTTCGCCACCCACAATGCCCACTCGGTATCGGCGGTGCTCGAGCTGGCCAAATCCAAAGGCGTGGATAACTATGAGTTTCAGCGCCTGCACGGTATGGGTGAATCACTCCACAACGAAGTGTTGAAAACCAGTGGTGTGCCTTGCCGGATTTATGCCCCGGTTGGCCCCCACAAAGACCTGTTGGCGTATCTGGTACGTCGCCTGCTGGAGAATGGCGCCAACAGTTCCTTCGTGAACCAGATCGTGGACAAGAGCATTACGCCGGAAGAAATCGCCAAAGACCCGATAGACTCCGTTAAAGAGATGGGCAGTAATATCTCAAGCAAGGCGATCGTCCACCCCTTCAAGCTCTTCGGCGAACAGCGCAGAAACTCCAAGGGTTGGGACATCACCGATCCGGTGACGGTTGCGGAAATCAACGAAGGCCGGGACGCCTATCGTGACCATCGCTGGAAAGGCGGTCCGATCATCGCTGGCGAAGTATCCGGTGCGGAAGTGCAAATGGTCCGTAATCCCGCCGACGCGGAAGACACGGTTGGCCATGTGACGCAGGCGTCCGAGGAGGACGTGAACACAGCAATCACCGCAGCTCAGGAAGGCTTCAAGGCCTGGTCGGCCCGGTCCGCCGAAGAGCGGGCCGAGTGTCTTCGCAAGGTCGCTGACCTGTATGAGGAAAATGCCTACGAGCTGTTTGCGCTGGCCACCCGCGAAGCCGGTAAGTCGCTGCTGGATGGCGTCGCTGAGATTCGGGAGGCGGTGGACTTCGCCCAGTTCTATGCCAACGAAGGTATTCGCTACAAGGACAGCGGTGAGTCGCGCGGAGTCGTGGTGTGTATTTCGCCCTGGAACTTCCCGCTGGCGATCTTTACCGGCCAGATTCTTGCCAACCTGGTAGCAGGCAATGCTGTGTTGGCCAAGCCGGCCGAGCAGACCTCGCTATTGGCGGTAAGGGCCGTGGAGCTGATGCACCAGGCCGGTATTCCGGAAGATGTGATCCAGTTGCTGCCGGGCACCGGTGCGACGGTTGGCGGGGCGTTGACATCCGATTCGCGGGTCGCCGGCGTTTGCTTCACCGGCTCGACTGCGACGGCCCAGCGCATCGACAAGAAGATGAGCGAGAACATGGCCCCCGATGCCACCCTGGTGGCGGAAACCGGTGGTCTGAACGCCATGATCGTGGACTCCACGGCGCTGCCGGAACAGGTGGTGCGGGATGTTCTGGCGTCATCTTTCCAGAGCGCGGGCCAGCGCTGTTCTGCACTGCGCATGCTGTATGTGCAAAAAGACATTGCCGACCACCTGCTGGAAATGCTGTATGGCGCGATGGATGAATTGGGCATTGGTGATCCCTGGTTACTGTCCACCGATGTTGGCCCGGTCATCGATGAGACGGCCAGAAAAAAGATTGTCGACCACTGTGACAAATATGAAGCCAAGGGCCGGCTGATGAAGAAAATGACGGTGCCGGAGAAAGGCAACTTCGTGTCACCTGCGGTGATCAGTGTCAGCGGCATTGAAGAGCTGGAAGAGGAAATCTTCGGCCCGGTGCTGCATGTGGCCACATTCGCGGCCAAGGACCTGGACAAAGTCGTCGATAGCGTTAACGCCAAGGGCTATGGACTGACCTTCGGTGTTCACAGCCGGGTTGACCGCCGCGTCGAACGCATCGCCAGCCGTATCAAGGTTGGCAACACCTATGTTAACCGCAATCAGATCGGTGCCATTGTCGGCTCTCAGCCGTTCGGTGGTGAAGGTCTTTCCGGTACCGGCCCCAAGGCCGGCGGCCCGCAGTACGTGCGTCGTTTCCTGAAAGGCGAAACGGTTGAACGCCCGGCGGATGTCAGTGCCAAAGCGGTGGATATCAAGAAGCTTGAAGGGCTGATTGGCAAGGTAGTGGATGTGAAAGCGCCTGCGCCGGAGCCCAGAATTGAAGCCATGAAGCCTGTTTTCGGTGATGTGCCAGCACCGCTGGACGCCCATGCCGAGGAATTGCCGGGGCCAACGGGTGAGCTGAACCGCCTGAGCAATCATGCCCGGGGTGTGGTGCTCTGTCTTGGTCCGGACAAGGAAACCGCGTTGGAGCAGGCTGCAATGGCTCTGTCCCAGGGCAACAAGGTGGTTGTGGTTGCGCCGGGCACCCAGGATACGGTTGACCGTGCTGCCAAGGCCGGTTTGCCGATCGTGGGTATTGAGGGCCTGTTGGAGCCAGAGGCATTGTCCCAGGCGCGTGGTTTCCAGGCAGCCGTAAGCTGCGCTGAGCCGTCCTTGCTGAAGGAGTACCGTCAGGCCCTGGCGAAGCGGGAAGGTGCGCTGTTACCGCTGATCACCGAACACAAGCTAGACCAGAGGTTTGTGATTGAGCGCCACCTGTGTGTGGACACCACGGCGGCGGGTGGCAACGCCAGCCTGATTGCAGCATCCGAGTAACGACCTGTCACCTTGCAACGCCCAGGGAAGGGCGTTGCAAGGGTTTGGGTTACGCAGAGTCAGCGATCTCCCGGAATGCGTTGATCAGGGTGTCTGGCTCCTGCGCACCGGATATCAGGTACTTCTGGTTAATGATGTAAGCAGGAACTGCCGACACACCTGCCTGCTGATACTGTGCCTCTTCCTCCCGAACAGCCTCTGCATACTGGTCAGACGCCAGTACCTCGCGCGCTTGCGAGCCGTCCAGGCCAATCGTTTCCACACAGTGGATCAGCGTATCCGGATTGGAGATATTCTCGGCGCGTCCGAAATAGGCCTCGAAAAACGCCAGTTTCATATCGGTCTGCTTGCCCTGTTCACCGGCCCACTTCACCAGCCTGTGGGCGTCAAAGGTGTTGCGAGTGTGACGTTCCTGTAGCTTCTCGAAGTTCAGTCCCAGCCCCTTGGCAATATCCATCATCTGCGCCTGATTGGCTCTCATCTCGTCCTCGCTGCGGCCGTATTTGCGGCTCAGGGCGGGCAGGATGGGTTCGCCGTCACCGGATGGGTCCGGGTTCAGCTCAAAGGCATGCCATGCAACAGTGAAGTCCATGTCGTCTTTCAGGGCGTCCATCGCCTTTTCCAGGCGGGCATAACCAATGGCGCACCAGGGGCACGCAATATCGGAAACAATGTCGATGGCTATTGGGGTCATGGTGGCTCCTGTGTGTAAGGGCGAATAAGGGCAGGGTACCTGAAAGTTAAGCGGATGACTGCCCGTGCAGGCTTTTGGCCGTCCGGGCGCGCGGACACCTCTGTCCGGCGTTCCGGGCATATCGTTATTCGGAACAATCCCTGGGATGAGGGAAATCAGCAACCTGCAATCCTGGCACGTATCTTTCAGTTGCAACACTGCCGAACAATAAATCCAATAAAAGGAGCTCAAGATGTTCCAACTCATCGCACGTCAGGTGCGCGGTGGCACGCTATCGGCATTGCTGGCCTCCGCCGCCCTGATGATTCCTGCTCTTCCCGCGGTCGCGGGCCAGACAGATTCCTATACCCTGCCACAACAATCCTACAATCAGTCCAGGGCCCGTAACTACAAGGTGTACGTGCCCTCGAGCGTGCAATCGCCTGCACCCATGGTGATGGCATTGCATGGTTGCAAACAGACCAACAACGACGTGCTCAATGACTGGGGGCTGAAAGCCGCAGCCGATGAGTACGGATTCATTCTGGTTGCCCCCTTCATTACCAGCTACGACGGGCTGCGTAATGAAAACTGTTGGGGCTTCTGGTTTGATCACCATCGCCATGAAGCGCTGGCGAAGTGGAGGACCTGCACCAGATTGCACAGGCTGTTGAATCCAATTACACCATTGACGCCAATCTCCGTTATATCACCGGCCTGTCTTCCGGCGGTGCCATGGCAACCGTAGCCTCGGTGGCCCATAACGAATACTGGGCGGCGGCCGCGCCTGCCTCGGGCCTGCCGTACGGTGAGGATTCTGCGTCTGTCTCATTGTCCGGACAGTGCCCCGGTAGTGCGACGTTTCACAGCGTATCGCGGGTATCCTCCGACATGCAGTCGGAGGTGGACGACCAGTATCCGATCCCGCTCATGGTGTTGCAGAACGAGAACGACTGTACCGTGCTGAAAGAGGCGGCTGATAACACCCGGGATGCGCACCTGCAGGTGTTTGGCGAGTCCGGGTTCCAGACCACGGGCCAGGCCTACGCCTCGTCAGTCGCCTGTTCACCCTATTATCAGAACAACCACAGCTGCGAGCACATCCGTTATACCCAGGATGGCACCAACGGAGCGCGTTCGGTGGTTGAAACCGTCTACCTGGACGGCCCCCTGTCGACCCCCAATACCCAGGATACCAATCATGGTCACTACTGGGTTGGCGGAGAGCATGGTAATAATGGCAAATGGTCCGTGAGGGTGGGGCCCAGCTATCCGGATATCATCTGGGATTTCTTTAACCGCCACAGCCGCGATGGAACCGAGCCCGAGGGTTTTCCGGTCATCACACTAATCGGCGATAACCCGATGACCGTGGCGATCAACACCACGTTTACCGATCCGGGTGCCACCGGGCAGGATGCCGAGGACGGTTCACTGACGGTAACGGCTGACTGCAGTGCGGTGGATACGTCAACGGTCGGAACCTACACCTGCGACTACAGTGCGACTGACAGCGACAGCAATACCACGACGAAAAGCCGTCAGGTCGAGGTGTATGACCCCAACGCACCTACCGAGACCTGCGAGCAGGCGACAGCGTCGCCCAATGCCCACATTTCGGCAAACCGGGCCTACGCTGGAGGTAACTCCAACCTGAGGGCCTATGCCAGTGGCGACGACATCGACATTGGGGGCTCCTTCGACACCTGGAGCAATGTCACCCTCTATGAGGGCGATCCGGGGCTCTGGTATACGTCCGAACCCAGCGCTTGCAGCGGAACCGGCGGAGGCGGTGATGGTGGTGGCTCCGGCGGCGATGTCACCTGCCAGGACTGGAACGATACCCATCTCAACCATGATACCGCTGGCCGGGCGTACTATTCAGGGGGGTACTACACCACCGGTGGTAACGATTACCTGGGCGCGGTATCCGGCACCTACAGCTGGGTGAAGGAGACCGACAGCGGCGTGTTCGAAGCCGGCCAATGTAACTGATCGCCATCGAAGACAGGCGATCACAGGGGGCGGGAAACCGCCCCCTGTTTCGTTGTTATTCCAGAATAATTTCGCGGGTGGTGAGTGATCGGAATTCCCCGGGCTTCAGCGTTGGGTCCAGTGTTATCGCACCCATTTGTTCCCGGTGCAGGCTACTCACACGGTTGCCCGTTGCGTGGAACATACGCTTGATCTGATGATAGCGGCCTTCGTAGATCGTTACCCTGGATTCGTTGGCAGACAGTGGTTCCAGGCGCGCAGGAGAGGTGGTCAGTTGTTCGTATTCGAACCAGATTCCCTGTGCGAAGCGCTCTATGGCATCGGTTGAAACCGGTTCGACCGTGGTGACCCGATAGACTTTGGGGAGCTTTACCCTGGGCTCCGTAAGCTTCGTGACCAGGTTCCGTCATTGGTCAGTATCAACAAACCGGTGCTGGCACGGTCAAGCCTGCCGGCAATGTGAAGGTCTTTTCGCAGTTCCGGGTCGATCAGCTCCATTACGGTTTTGTGAATCTTGTCCGCCGTGGCACTGAGGTATCCGGCCGGTTTGTTCAGCATCAGGTAGTGGGCCCGGTCCCCGTGCTGGATAACCCTGCCGTTGCAGGCTACAGTGCTGAAACGGTCGACTTCCCAGGCTGTCTCCCTGCAGATACAACCGTCCACTGTAACCGTTCCGGCCGCGACCAGGGCGTTGGCCTGCTTGCGGCTGACACCGTTTTGATTACTGAGAATTCGGGAAAGCTTCATAGTGGCAATGTTATAGTCTTTCCGACTTTCTCCGTGATTCCCAAACCTGGGTGATGATAACACCGTGGCTCAACGATCCGTGATCCAAAAATCCCTGCGCGCGCTTGCCTGGTTACTGGTGGGCTTTTTGCTGCTGATAATCGCATTGATTGTCCTGCTACGGTTCGTGAATCCGCCGACGTCCACCTTCATGCTGGGGCATCTGTTTTCCGGTTCCAGCCACGAGCTCAGACAGGAGTGGGTTAGCCTGGACGAGATATCACCCTGGGTACCGTTGGCAGTGGTGGCCAGTGAGGATCAACGCTTTCCGTACCATCAGGGGGTGGATTTCAGCGCCATTCGCAAGGCACTTGCGGAATACCGTGCGGGCCAGGGTTTGCGGGGCGCCAGCACCATCACCCAGCAGACGGCAAAAAACCTGTTCCTGTGGAACGGACGCAGTTTCGTGCGCAAGTCGTTGGAGGCCGGACTGGCGCTCGGTATCGACGCTATCTGGCCGAAGCGTCGGATCATGGAGGTGTACCTGAATATCGCCGAATTCGGCCATGGGATCTACGGTGTTGAGGCTGCCAGTTGGGCCTTTTTCGGCATTCCCGCGAGCCGGCTGTCGCAAACCCAGGCAGCACGGCTTGCTGCGGTTCTTCCCAATCCGAAAGTGCTCAGTGCCGCCAGCCCCTCGTCCTATGTATGGGAGAGGGTGGCCTGGATTCGTGGGCAGATGGCTCAGCTGTCCGGGTTGCATTATCTGCGTGGACTGTATAATTAAGAGTTCGGTTTCTCTCAACGTAAGAGTCTGTCTGTGATGTCACTGAACCTGGCCCTGCTGTCCGCGTTTATCCCGACGTTTTTTGTGGTGTCCATTACGCCGGGCATGTGTATGACCCTGGCGCTGTCCCTTGGTATTACCATTGGCGTGAAACGGGCGCTGTGATGATGGCCGGGGAGCTGGTTGGCGTGGCGGTAGTGGCGACTGCGGCGGCAGTAGGTGTGGCAACCTTCATGTTGAAGTACCCGACGGCCTTCGACGTATTCAAGGTTGTAGGCGGCGCCTACCTTGCCTGGCTGGGCATCCAGATGTGGCAGTCCCGGGGCAAAATGGCCATGCCGGAGGAGGATTCGCAACCGGTGGAGAGTTCAAGGGTGCAATTGGCGCTCCAGGGGTTTGTGACCGCTATTGCCAACCCGAAGCTGGGCGTTTTTCATTGCGCTATTGCCGCCGTTTATCGACAGTAAACTGCCAATGGCGCCACAACTCACGGTTCTCATCCTGATCATACTGGCCCTGGAGTTCCTCTGCCTACAGCTCTACGCCCACGGTGGAAAGACTCTGCGCAAGGCTCTAAAGCAAGGCGGTGGTGTTCGCACGGTTAACCGTGTGGCGGGCAGTCTGATGATGCTGGTGGGCGCCTGGCTGGCGTTCGGTTAGGCCGGTCAGTTACTGGCGTAGCGCTGATGAAGGATTCCAACCCGTTCCACATAGGCGCGGGTTTCCGCGTAGGGTGGTATGCCGCCATGGCGCCCGACGGCCCCCGGGCCGGCATTGTAGGCGGCCGTTGCCAGCTTGATGTCACCGTCGAAGCGCTTGAGCATACGGGCCAGGTAATTGACTCCACCGCGAATATTCTCCGGGGCCACCATGGCATTGCGAACACCCAGCTCCTCTGCGGTGGCAGGCATTAACTGCATCAGCCCTGGGCTCCCTTGGGCGACAGGGCTTTGTCATTAAACGCCGATTCCGCATGGATGACAGCCCGAACCAGAGCGGGGTCAACGTTGAACTCCCTGGCGGCCGTCTTGATTTCATCCCGGTAGGGCGACAGGAACAGCGGTGTGGTGCGCCAATTAACGTTGGAATCCGGATCGCAGGCGTAGCAGTGGAACCGGATGACACTGAAATTCGAGCTGGCGGGCTGGATACCACTGTAGGCAACTACGCCATTGTCGTCAGTGTAGCGGTAAACCACTTCATCCTTTGTTGACGCACGCTTGTCGCCACTGCCCTTGACGTTGGTGTACTCCACGGTACCGTCGGGGTGCACAATACGCTTGATACTGTCCGCCGATACGGGCGCAACGAAAGCCAGTAGCAGAAATGCCAGCGAGGAAGTGAGAAGGGTTTTGCCGCTTATCATCGTTGACTCTTGGAGTGCATGATCAAGAACACCGCCTGCATTCGTAAATAACAACCGTAAGGCGGATTATACGGCGTTAATTGCCTGAAGAAACCGCAATGTTTGTCGGAAAAGTGTTACTTTTCTCAATATAGCCGGTCAATTCTCATTGTTGGCGACATCCTGGAGATTCTGTGCCTTTGAATACGTCCCGCAGCAACCTTGTACTCATCGGAATGCCCGGCAGCGGCAAAAGTACGGTTGGGGTGCTGTTGGCAAAACAGCTTGGCCTGGGGTTTATCGATACGGACCTGCTGATTCAGGAGGAAGCAGGTCGCACCTTGCAGGACATTGTCGACGGTGATGGCTATCAGCACTAAGGCGAATTGAGGAGCAGGTATTGCTGAGGCTGGATGTGCGGCGTCAGGTGATATCCACGGGCGGCAGCGCCGTCTACAGCGAACCTGCGATGAGCCACCTGAAAGCTGATGGTCTCGTGGTGTTTCTTGATATTCCGCTGGAGGTGGTCATTGCGAGGATAGGGGATTACAGCGCCCGTGGCATCTCCCGACGACCGGATCAGTCGCTGGAACAGCTGTTTTGGGAACGTTTTGAGCTTTACTCGCGGGCTGCGGACGTGGCAGTCAATTGTGTTGGTAAGAGTCAGGAAGACGTTTGCGACGACATATCGGCGGTGATGTTGCAGATGCCGGCGACACGTTAAAAACATGCCGCCGGACGCGAAGACTTCTAGGGCTTCGGTCCTTTGCCCCGAAGCGCGTTGGCCACCAGTGAAATAACCAGCAGAACCAGAAAGATAAAGAACAGAATTTTCGCAAACCCTGCGGCTGTCCCCGCGATACCACCAAAACCAAGTACGCCGGCGATTACCGCGACGATCAGGCATACAATAGCCCAATAGAGCATAGTATTTCTCCTGTTGTGTAACGTCACCTTCAAAGTGGCACATGGGCCTGAAAGCCACAAATAGTGGAAGTCCGAAAACGCTTCGCAAGAGAATGATTTGTGCTGCAAACGATTGTTTTGTTGGTCTAATTACCTTTATTGTCGGTTGATTAAGCTTTGCTAAGGTGCGGTTTTACGACAAAAGTTGTTACTGTCTACCAAATAATATCGGGAGAATTTCAATGCTCTTCAAACAACTCGGTTATTCTCTGGCTTTCGTTCTTGCACTTGGCATGTCCGGTTCCCTGCAGGCGGAATCGTCCGGGGATTCTTCGGTTGAGTCGCTGAAAAAAGAAACCCGCGAGCTTGGCCAGGCGTTGCAGGAGTTCGGTGCGGACCAGAAAGCAGAGGCGGAAACAGCCATTGAAAATACGCTCTCAGCTCTCGACAAGCGCATAGACACGCTACAGCAGGAACTGGATCAGAATTGGGACGACATGAGTGACACGGCCCGGGAACGGTCAAGGAAAAGCCTTGAGTCACTGCAGGAGCAGCGGCAACGCGTCCAGCAATGGTATGACGAGCTGCAGGCCAGTTCATCCTCCGCCTGGGAACGTGCCAAGCAGGGCTTCTCCAACGCCTACGACGCTTTATCAGAACAGTGGAATGAAACCGAGCGCAAACTGATGGACGACTCGGACAAGAAGAACGGCAGCATTTAGATGGCGTTTCGGAATTGCACCGGCCATACAGACCCGCCCTGAACATCTGTACTGGTTGTTAATTCCGTTTACTGTATCTGTTTTGTTTGTCAGTCACAGGTTACAGTGGGCAGACTCACATTCGTCTGCCTCTCGGTTAACCGTATGCCCCCGATTTTCTATTCGTTTTTTGTGCCGGCGCTCTTTGTTTGGCTGTGGAGCACGGGCTTCATTGGCGCCAAGTATGGTTTACCCTTCGCTGAGCCGTTTACGCTCCTGCTGATACGCATGCTGTTTACGCTGGTACTGCTCAGCGTACTCGCCTGGATAATGAAAACCCGCTGGCCTGGTTGGCGTGGTGCCGGTCACCTGGCGGTCACAGGCCTGCTGGTGCATGGCTGTTATCTGGGCGGGGTTTACTACGCGATTCAGGGGGGCATGCCGTCGGGAATCGTGTCGCTAATTGTCGGCCTGCAGCCGCTGGTAACCTCGGCTGTAGCGATTCTGGTACTGAAGGAAAGTGTGTCTGGCCGGCAATGGCTGGGGCTGACACTGGGCCTGGTCGGTGTAACACTGGTGTTGCTGGAAAAGTTCGGCGGTGGTGCTTCCGCCTCCGATTTCCCGATTTGGACTCTGCTTTGGGCTGCGCTGTCCCTGGGCGGCATATCCTTGGGCACGGTGTACCAGAAACGTAACGGCACCCAGTCGGATCTCGTCGCAGGTACGTTCATTCAGTACAGTGCTGCGGCAACGTTTTTCGCCGTTGGTGCCTTTGCGTTTGAAACCCGTGAGGTGGTGTGGGCTCAGCCGTTGATCTGGTCGATGGTCTGGCTGGTGTTCGGTGTTTCCATCGGGGCGATTCTGCTGTTGATGTGGCTTATCAGGCGCGGTGCTGCCTCACAGGTGGCCAGTCTTTTCTATCTGGTGCCACCTGTCACAGCGCTGGAAGCATACTGGCTGTTTGATGAAAGGCTGGGCGTGCTTGCGATGATTGGGGGTGTTATCTCCATCACCGGGGTTGCCTGGTGGTAACGCAGCAGCGAAAACAGGCGGCCTAGTTCCAGGGGTCTACCCGGAACAGGGTACCCAGGCCGGATTGCGGGGTCAGTTTGCCGCACAGCCTCAGCCCCTCCCAGAAGCTGACCTGATTAGCGGTCAGTACCGGCTTGCCCGCCGCTGCCTCCAGGTCTTCCAGCCAGGCGGCGGAATGCAATGCGGTATCGGGAATCAATAGCGCATCTGCGTCCGGGTGGTCATTGTCCGTCACGAACCTCAATACGGCCTCTTTCTCCAGCGTGCCCACCTCCGCTGCGGTAATAATGCCGCGGCAGTTTATGTGCACCACCTCGATATCGAAGTGCTCCAGAAACGTTTTGAACAGCAGGGCTATGTCCCGCGGGTAGGTAGCCGCGATGGCGACCCGCCTGGCGTTGATGGCGGTAACCGCCCTGGCGAATGCCATGGCCGTGGTAGAGGCCGGGATATGAAGCAGGTTTTCGAGCGTCTCGATCTGTTCCCCTATACCGTCGATGCCACGAACGAAACTGGCACTGGTGGAGGTCCATAAAACGGCTTCCATATCCGCATTTTCAAGGTGTCCGGCTCCTTCCGTAAGGCGCGCCGGGCTTCCCATTTCGGTGAGTGCGTCAACGGTATGTGCATCTTCATCGAACGCCGTATGTATGACTCTCACCTCAGCTGGTGGTGAGATCATTCCGGCCAGACGTGGGTAGTCATCCTCGGCAGCGTGTCCAGGATAAAGAAAGGCGAGGCGGGGAACCGGTGTGTTCTTGTCCATGCCTGAACAATATTAGAGTTCAGGCAGTGTTGGCAACAGGATTGCGGGATGTCAGAAGGTGGTGTCCAGTACGGTGCCCATTTTTTTCTGACCCAGTGCATTGTCGAACGACGTTCCGTGCCACGCTGGATGACCGGCAATCATCACCAGGGGCACCACACCGTCGGTGCGGTTAACCAGTTGCTCGTGCTGAAATGCCTCACGGTACTGACGTTGCACCGTATTGTTGTGGTTCATGCGGCGCAGGGCTGACGGGTCTACCAGGATAAGGTCGGCCTGATCGCCCACTTCGATGCCACCCCCTTTGACGCCAAATACACGCGCAGGGTCTCGGGTGAGACGGCGTACCATATACGCTACATCCATGTCGCCGCCGTCAGAGGCCAGTTTCAGGGCTCTGAGGTTGCCGTCGTAAAAGGCCATGTTGGTGAGATGGGCACCACTGTCATTGAAACCAGGCAGAAGTTGCCGATCCATCAGCAGGTTGCGGACAACGCGTTCGTTACGATTCGCGGACACGGTATACCAGCTCAGGTCACGGTCGAACGCCCGCAGCATCGCCAGCACGAAATCGCCTTCGTCTTTCACCCCAGAGAAGTGTTCTTCCAGCAGGGCCCGTTCCGCATCGCTGCCTTCGAGTGGTTTTTCTGCGTTGGCGGCTTTCACCCGCGCGAAGACATCGGCAAAGGTAAGTCCTTGCCATTCTCTCAGGGGCATACGTCGATGGTCATGTCCGCCAGGGTACGATTGAAGGCGTAGTCCTCCAGGCGTACCAGTCGTTTGAGGCGCTTGAGACCAAAACCGGTTTTGCCGCTCATCCACATGGCTTTGAACGACTCGATGTAGCTGGATCGTTGAGGATTTTCAGCCGGCCTTCACGGTCCTCCAGTTCGGTCTCATTGAGAATACGCAGTTCCTCAATCTCCTCGGAGAGCGGCGTTACGGCGCCGTCGGACCATACCTTGAAGGGGGCGGCCAGGGCCTGCAGGTGGAAGTCACCCCGCAAAAGGCGGGAATTGAGAACCCGGGCCAGCAATCTCGCCAGCCGCACGATCTTGCGGTTGCTTTGCACATCCAGGGCAGCCACCACCGTTGTTCTGAGTGGTTTGCCGTGGAGTAGGCCACAACTGAGCAGAAAAGTCTTGATGGTGCCCATGGTGCTGTCTTTCGGTGGCGTGGCCTGCCAGACACCGCCCTTGCGCCGTACCACGTCCGTCAGCCGTTTGATTTCCGGGTACTTGGCGAACTGCGTGGGTATGGTCTTGCGGGTATTGGGCTGGTTGGCCAGGTAATGGAACGGCAGGGCATCGGTGGAGAATCCGGCATAGCCGTCATCCATGGCCTGCTCCAGCAAGGCCTCCATGGCATTGAGTTCGTCTTCCGTGGGGTCACGGGAAATGCTGGCGTCAAACCCCATGACCTCAATCCGCAACATTGAGTGCGGCACCATGGTGACCAGATTCGGGCCCAGGCTAAGTCTGTTCAGATGCTGGATGTATTCCTTCGGGTTCTTCCAGTCCACTCGATCGGCGGTCGCCCGCAGGACGTCCTTGGGAATGTTCTCCACTCGGGCGTAACAGTCCACAATCGGGTCTGCACCGTCCTTGCGCTGTGCGCCAAACGCCAGCCCCAGGCTACAGTTGGCAATGACAACCGTGGTGGTGCCATGGCGCACGGATTCGGGCAGGCCAGGGGCAACCTCCAGCTCCAGGTCGTAGTGGGTATGAATGTCAAACAACCCTGGCATGGCCCAGCGTTCAGTGGCATCGATGACCTTGTGCGCTTTTTGCGGATCAAGGTCCGGCCCTCGTGCTGCGACCCTGCCATCTGCGATGGCGATGTCTTCGCGGACCGGTAATTCGCCAATACCGTCGAAGACCTTGGCACCCTGGATCAGATAGTCCCAGACTGTATCGGGTGTGGTATCGCTCATGCGTGCCTCATGGTTTGTTGTTATGGTTCTCCCTAGAAGCCAGACGGGGTGCTAGGGCCTGATCTCGGTGGTGCTACCGGCCGGATTGGCGGGCTCATCCTTGGCTATAACATAGATGGCGCCGAGCACGATGGCCAGGGCTGCGATCAGAACGCCGGCGGCGCCGATAATCATTTTGGGCCTGGAGCTCTGAAGGCTCCCGCATTCCGGGCATTTAGGCGTTTCGGTGGGAAGGCTGGCTCCGCAGTTGGAGCATTGGGTCTTTGCCATGTTGTCTGTCCTCTTGGTGATGACGGGTCACAGGCATAGGGTGACATGTACCGAGTTAAGGCCAGAAAGCATTGGGGATAAATCCGTAGTGACCCTGAGTCAGAGCGCAAACACCGCCACAAGGGCGGTGAATACTGCCAGGGTGCCCACGATCACCAGGAATTGCATCCAGGGGAACCGCGGCTTTTGCTGAACGTTCAGTTCGGATTCCAGGTGCTCCCTGAGCAGTTGGGTATTCCGGACATTGGCCTTCCAGGCGAAGTCGAAGACGTCGCCAATGACCGGAACAAGGCCGCCGAAAAAGTCGATCAGCATGTTCCTGACCATTTGCTGTTTGACCCGGGGGCTGGCTCCGGCACGGTGCGCTTCCAGGAGTACGTAGCAGGACATGAGCAGCCCGGCCAGGTCGCCGAGTACCGGAACAAGGCCGATGATGGGTTCCAGCCCGATCCGAAAGCGCGTGAAGGGTATGCCAATAGCGTTATCGGCCATCTGACTGAATCGGTTCAGGCGGGCCAGAGCTGCCTGTTTCTCTTCCTGGCTTACGGGCGTTGACATCCCATCAATCCCAGGATTTTTCCTTGAGCCGATAGAACTCCTCGACCACGGCATCCATGGCACCGGCGTCATAGTCACGAAGGCCACTGACCACAAGCTTTTTGGAAACCTCGCCGGCAACGTTGCCGTCTGAGATCAGCCGGTAGTCCAGTGAGACATTGCCACGCTTTCCGTCCGGCTTCAGCTCCGCGTTATGGAGTTCAAGGTCGGGGCTTGGCGCATCAAGCGTATCCAGGGCCAGGCTCATGCTTTGATACATGATCATTGGCCGGTCCGGATTGAACATCACGCCAGCATTTTCCATCAGCGGTTTGAGCGTATGGGGGAAGTTCTTGCCGGACGCGGCCACGTAGCAGCGAGTGAAGTTCTCAATCACGGTGTCATCGTGAGTCCGCTCACCACTGCGTTCCACCTCGATGTAGACCTTGTCATTCTGATCGTAGACGCGAATCAGGCCGTCGTCGTCCTCGCGGAAGTCCAGTGGAACATTTTCGCCGAGCAGGCTGCGAAAATGGAAGGTCATCTGTCGGGACAGGCCGAAGTGTGACAATAGCAGGGCAAACAACAGGTCTCCGGGAACACAGAAACGCCGGGCATCCGGATTGTGGATCGGATTAAAATCACCGGCCACTTCCTTGGCAAATCGACTGGCCTGGGTCGCGCTGATCAGTACGAGTCCGTTCTGGGTGGCGTGGTAGCGTTCAAGAAACATGCGTTGCCTTTTCGTTTTCGCAAATAGAGATGCCATGATAGTGGCCTGAAACGTCCTTTGCAGCAAGACACTACGAAACCAATGTCTAAGGCCTGGACGTAAATAAATGGTTTCGCTATGTCGCCCGGCGATGATGGCGGCCGGTTTGCATGTACACCAGAGTGCTCAGGCTGTGGGTACCCCGTCGGTATGGCCGAGTGATCGATCGGGCGAGACTTCATTTCGAACCAGTTGCTTCAGTTCCCGGATGTCGGGGAAGCCTTGCTGTTCCTTACGTGACCAGATGCGTTTGCCATTGACATGAATTTCAAAAATTCCGCCTGTGCCCGGTATCAGGGTCAGTTCGTTCAGCTCCTCTTCAAAGGTGCTCAACAGTTCCTGGGCCATCCAGGCGGATCGAAGCATCCACTTGCAGCCCGCACAGTACGTGATTCTTACGCTGTTTGGCATGGGTGGTCTCCCGTTGATTCGGTGATTGTGGTGTTTCAGGCTTTTGCGGTGGCCCCCAGACTATCCATCCGCCGGGGTTTTGCAATACAGAATCCCTGCCCGAAATCTACCTGGATCTCTTTAAGCAGCTCTAATGTCTCCATATCTTCCACATATTCGGCGATGGTTTTCATGTCGAGGAAATGACACAACTCGGTGATGGATCGAACCAATGCGTAGTTGGTCAGGTTACTGGCCATGTCACGGACGAATATGCCGTCCACCTTGACGTAGTCCACCGGTAGTTTTTGCAGGTAGGCGTAGGAGGACAGGCCGGTTCCGAAGTCGTCCAGTGCAAACCGGCACCCAAGCCGCTTCATCTCGGTCATGAAATCGGCGGCGTAATGCAGGTTGGCAACGGCGGACGTCTCGGTGACTTCGAAACAGATCTGATGGGTGAGGGCGTTGTGCTGCTTCATCCTCGTTTCCAGGGCGAACAGAAAGGCGTCGTCACTCAATGATGCGCCGGAGAGGTTGATGTTGAACGTATGGATGCTCTCCATGGCGCCTGGGTGTCCTTCCATCCAGTCTATTGCTTCGTCAATCACCCAAAGGTCAACACGGGAACTCCGGCGGAACTGTTCCGCGGCCTCAATGTAACTTTGTGGGGAAATTTCCTGGCCGGAGGAGTTCTGAAGGCCTAGCAGCAGTTCGTACATGTCACCGTTGCTGCCATCAGTCAGGGGAAGGATCCGCTGTGCTCTCAGGTACAGGCTGCCATCGCGTATGCTGCGGTCAATTTCGGGTACCCACTGGGGGCCCGAGGTGGGCACTTGCTGGGATTGGTCCCGAACCAGTTCAACGCTATTTCCGCCTTTCTTCTTGGCGGATTTGAGCGCCAGGTTGGCCTGGTTCATCAGTTCGCCGGCAGAGCGTAGGGTGTCTTCGAAAGGGCACACGCTCGCACTCAGGGTGGCGGAGAATTCGGTGTCGTCAACGGTATGTGACTCGGTTCGAAAGGCGTCACGCAGCCGTTCGGAGAAATCCAGTCCTTCCTCCACCGGCATCTTTTGGGCCAGCAGTGCGAATTCGTTACCTCCCAGTCGACCGATGCAGTGATCGCCGGAGTGTCCCGAAGCCTGATCCTGAAGCAGGGAGGCAAACCGTTTCAGGAGCTCGTCGCCGACGCCGGTGCCATAGGTGGCATTGATCACACTGAATTCGTCGATGTCGAACACCATCAGGGTATGACTACCGGGTTTGCCGTCCATTACGGACAGGGCCTGGGCCAACTGCTTCTCGAAATCATGCCGGTGAAGACATCCCGTGAGGGCGTCGTGAGTGGCTTCGAAGTTGAGCTTGCTGTAGACCCCCTGAACGATGTCGAACAGGCTCTGGTCGACAAAGGGAATGTCTCCCTGCTTGACGAGCCACGCGTCACCGCGGGCCAGTCTCGACACGAATTCGGAATATTGATAACTCACCTCACCCAGTCCCTGGGGCGAAAGGAACACAAAGCGAAAGACATCCTTGCCGCCCCAGACCAGTCGCATGCGACGTTTTTCACCATTGTCGAGGACAATCTCAACCCAATCGCCCACGCCAATTTCCTGGGCACGCCGGGCCCAGCGGGTGTCAACTGACTCTGTAGAGGCCTCCGCTTCCTCCAGCTGGCAGGAACCCGGGGGATAGCGTCGAGGGTTACTGTTTCGGTCGATACCTGCTGATGCAATTCCCGGGTCAGCCTCGCCACCACATCGCGAACTGGAGACACTTCGCCAACCGTACGTAGTTCCCTGTCGATAAGCTGGATCAACGCGTCGCTTTCCAGTTCCCGCTCAAATGCGAGATCCTTGCTGGTTTCTCCGCCCGATAGCCAGAGGCGGATCTGCTCAACGATGTTAATGAAACTTGTGGCGGTTTGGCTCTCAGCGCCTTCCCGCAATACCGCCAGTACGATCAACTGCTCCCAGCCTGCGTTCAAAAGATCAAGCAGTACTGTTGGCACGGCTTTATCCGCCAGGATCATGTTCAGGCGTCGCTGCACGCCGAGCCGCGTCTGCCGCAGGCGCTCCTTGCCTTCCAGGGTCTTGGCGATACGCTCAGAGTTCCTCTGGAACGACTGTTCCTGGCGCTTTACCAGGCCCCTCAGCCGGGTGCCGATGGATCGGTAAAATGCTTCATCGCGTTCTTCCGTCTGGATGAGTTCGTCGATAATGCCCGTCACCGTCTGTTCCAGGTTGCGGCTTGAACTCCGCTCGGCGAGGCAGAGGCGCATAAGATCGTTGACGATGGTTCTCGCCGGGTGGTTGTCACGGTCAAGGAATTCAGAGGTATCGAGCAGGACCTCCAGAACCGGAAGTCTCAACTGTTCAAGCTGTTCCCTCAGCGTTCTGTTCAGCCCCTGTTCATGCTCCAGCGGCGCAAACAGACGATCCACGAGGGTGACTTTGTCCCACGTACCGTCATCAAGTGCCTGTTCCAGATCCGGATTGGAGGATGCCAGGTTTCGAATGGCCTCCTCCATGCTGGGGCCCGGCTCGCCCAGCACCTTGCGCAGATCGTCTCTGTGCGGTCGCAGTTCGGCGGTAAACTGTGGGTTGGTGCGTGGCCAGGTATCCCGCAGGTTACCCGGATCCTGTTGCAGGCTCATCAGTCGCAGTAACGAACGCCCAGGGGCAGAGGCGGGTGCCGCGGGGGGCGTGGAATCAACCACCGATGCTTCAGGATGGGGCGTCTCCGTTGGTGCTTCCCGGGCCTTATTGGATTCCCTCAGTGACCAGTTGGAAGGCAAGCTGGTCAGATCGAGCGCCAGCAGGCCCGCTGCACGAAGGTCGCGGTTCAGCGACTCTGCGGCTCGGGGCCAGAGGTCATCCAGCACGGTCTCGAAAGCAAGGTAGAGCGTGCCGCGATGCTGTCGGGCAATACCGAGTCGATCAATGGCGAATTGCAGACAGGTGCACAGTGACAGTGGTGAAAGAGGGTTGCTGCGGTCGCTGATATCGCAGGAAAAAAGCTGGTTGAGCAACTGGCTGAGCACGAACAGCGTATTGGTGTGTTTGCTGGCGAGCTCGGATGCCACCATCTGGAGTTCCAGCCAGTCCTCAAAAACATGCTGCTCCACGACCCTGAGTTCGCCGTTTTGGCTGTCGTTGTCCTTACTCGGGTTGAGCTGGTGGTCGAACGCTTGGAACTGCAGCGTAAAATCCCGGTATATCTGCTCCCCCCGACTGTTGAAGATAAAGCGCATGTCCTTCAGACGGGTGATCTCACGTACTTCCGCCGCTTGTTCAAGGTCGTTCCCGATACCCTCGCAGGCGTGGTCGATGAAGTCGGCTACCAGGGTGCCCAGCAGGCGCCGGGTGTGTTTTTGGTAGGTATCTCGCAACGACGGCAAGCTGGCGGAGGGTGGGGTGAGCTGATCAGGAATCCTTTGTGGCAAGCGTCGCAGATACTCAATGGTTTCCGCGTCGTGGGGATCACTGGTCATCCGCACACTGTCCCCAGCGGCAGCTTGTAGACCACCACTCACACGCGTGGGGTGATTACCGTCAAACAGAAATAGTTCGGCGGGAGTGTGGTCCGACCCATTCAGGTGTTGTATCAGACCAGGCGAAGTGAGGTTCGCCAGTGTCAGTTGGGCGCCGTCGTCGCCGGACGAGGCCGCGACCAGTTCACATCCACAAGGAATAAAACCGCGAACAACGATGAGAGCGTTTTGACGGAGGCCGGTGATACGGGTCTGGCTTTCTGTCATAAACGGGGTCCCTGGGCAGGCCGGCTGCCAACAATTCCATAAACATGCATTCAGATTTTACACTTCTTCACACCTCACGGTAGACCAGTTTCAGCGGAAAATCTGTTTATTCCGATGGATAAAGGTATTGACGGGTGTATTGGCATTATTGCTCAAAGTGACTAGCCTAAACTACCAATACCCCTACCCATTGCGACGAGGACAAAAGCATGCCAGCCAAACCAGGCCCAGAAATGACCGGCCCGTTGAAGTTCATTAGACCGGTCTTGCAAGGCTCCTTATGCTGGCGGTGGTGTCGTCGGCCGTTGCTGACGAGAAGCTGTATATCTTCACCGAGAACTACCCACCCTATAACGCGTCAACCACGGGGCAGGGCTTCGCCCATAATGAAGACGATATCACCGGTATCTGTACCGATATGGTTAAAACCATGATGGAGCGGGTGGACTACGAATACGTCATGAAGATGCGGGACTGGAGCCGTGCCTACGAATGGGTCCAGGGGCGGGAGAACCATGCTCTGTTCTGCACTGCCAGAACCGAGGAGCGGGAAGACGAGTTTCAGTGGGTCGGCCCGCTGGCGTCGATCAAGTGGACCCTGTTTGCCGCGCCCGATTCCAACATCCAGTTGGAGTCCCTCGAAGGTGCCCGGCAGTACAAGATTGCCGGGTACAAGGGCGACGTCATGTCGGACTATCTGGTGAGTGAGGGGTTTGATCTGGTCATGAATGTATCCGGTGAGCAGAATCCTCGACGTTTGGTGCTGGGCCAGGCCGACCTTTGGGTGACAGATGGTCTCGTGGGGCCTCTGGTGGCGGAGGAAGAGCACGACATCACTGGCCTGAAACCGGTTCTCGTTTTCCGTGAGACGCCGATGTACCTGGCGGTCAGCAACGAAACGGCCCCGGCCATTGTGGAGGACCTTCAGGCAGCGCTTGATGAAGCGCGCGACAGCGGCGCCCTGGACAGTATCGCTCAACGCTACGAGCCTTGAGCGGTGGTAACAAATCCTTAACGCAACCAGTGGGGTTGTGGACAGCAGTAATGGCAAGCTTGTGCTAGCTTTTAACGTGTTTCCCGACGAATGCGGTGGCGTTAATGAGCAATCCCAAGCATACCCTTTTCTGGATGACGCTCTTCCTGGTGGTCGTTGTGGTGGTTTGTGCATTGATCCACAAACCATTGCAGGCCGCGTTTATGGCGAACTGGGTGTTCAACCTGTTAATTGTTTGTGTGCTGCTGGTTGGCATTGCCATCACCTATCGCCAGGTGTTTGTGCTGTTTCCGGAATTGCGCTGGATTGCGCAGTTCCGCACCGGCAACGCCGGGCTCTCCGTATTGCAGGAACCCCGTCTTCTGAAGCCGCTGGCGCGACAGTTGGATGACGACTCCAAGCGTGACCGCTTCTCGTTGTCCACCATGTCGTTGCGTACGGTGCTGGATGGCATCCACAGCCGCATGGACGAACAGCGCGAAATCACCCGCTATTTCATCAGTCTTCTCATCTTCCTGGGATTGCTGGGCACCTTCTGGGGCCTGCTTGGAACCATCAATTCCGTAGGCGCCGTCATTGTAAACCTGGATATGAGTCAGGAAGACTTCGGCAAGGTGTTTGCGGGCCTGCAGTCTGGGCTGCTGGAACCCCTGGAAGGCATGGGAACGGCGTTCAGCTCGTCGCTGCTGGGGCTTGGCGGCTCCTTGGTCCTGGGTTTTCTAGATATCCAGGCGGGCCACGCCCAGAACCGGTTTTACGACGGCCTGGAGGAATGGCTGACTGGTGTAACCAACCTCGTGGACCGGGTTGACGATGATCCGCGATAGCAGGCCAGTCCCATGATCGGTTCCCGGCGTCGAACCCGCAGCAGCATCAACGTATGGCCCGGATACGTCGATGCGTTGTCGGCACTGCTGATGTTGATCATCTTCATGCTGCTGATTTACGTGGTCAGCCAGCTGTACCTGTCGCAAACCCTCTCGGATCGGGATTCGGAACTGGCCAGGCTCAATAGCCGCTTGCAGGAAATTTCCCGGTTGCTTGGTCTTGAGCAGGAAGAGACCGCCGCCCTGGAAAACGAGATGGCGGCGGTCCAGAACCGCTTCAGCGAAAGCCTCGCGCTGAACGATACACTTCGTGAGGAGCTGGAGGAGGAGAAGGCCCGGCGGTTGGAGCAACAATACAATGCCGAGGCCCAGGCCCTGCGGGTTGAAGATCTTGGCAAGGCCGTCGCCAGGGCGGAGTCGGAGTTGGAGGATGAAGAGCAACTGACGGCTTCCCAGCGCGCAATCATCCAGCAGCTTTCGAACCAGATTGCGGCGCTGCAGGATCAGCTCGGCCGCATCACCGCTGCGTTGCGTTTACAGGAGGACCTCACCGCCGAGAAGGAAGCCGAACTTGAAGAGGTGGGAAAGCGCCTGAATACATTGCTTGCCGAACGAGTCAATGAACTGGAACGCTATCAGTCGGAGTTCTTCGCCAGGCTGCGGGATATTCTGCAGGATAACGAGAACATCCGCATTGTCGGCGATCGCTTCCTGTTACCTTCGGAATTGCTGTTTGCCTCCGGCTCCGCCAGCCTTGGGCAGGAGGGTCAACAGGAGCTGGACAAACTGGCAGAAGTGCTGCTGGACGTGGTGGACGCCATTCCCGAGGATATCGACTGGATTCTGCGCATCGACGGTCACACCGACCGGATTCCCATCAATACCGAAGCGTTTCCCTCGAACTGGGAACTCTCCACGGCCAGGGCAGTCGCCGTCGTGCGCTACCTCGCCTCTGCAGGCGTTCCCCAGAACCGCATGGTAGCTGCCGGTTTCGGGGAGTTTTTCCCGGTTGCTTCGGGCGGTTCTGCCGAGGCGCTGCGACAGAACCGACGTATCGAGATCAAGCTGACAGACCGTTAAACGCTAGAGGCTGTGTCAGCCTGTCCGCCCGAAGAAACGTTCGAAGAACCCGGTTTCCCGCACGTCGGGAATGGGCAGGTCGGCGTTATCCTCAAGCGCCTTGCGCCAGAACTTCTCGGGGTCATCGAGGTGGGCAACTTTTTCCCGTTCCTGTGTGCTGTAGGAATTGTGGTCTCCACTGAGCCCGTGTTCCATGAGTTCCTGTTCCCAGAGATACAGGGCGCAGCGAACAACGCGAAGCAGCTTGTTATAGCTGTCCCTGCTGATGGTAATGGCCAGTTCGGCGGTCAGGTTGATATGCGCCTGAAGCGTGGCCATTTCCTCTTTGTCGAAAACAATACGGTGGCCCGTGCCTTTCTTGCAGGCCATACAGGTTTTTTCCAGGGATTTGATGCCTTCTGGCATGTCCCGATGGCCGAAGTCCTGCTTCTGCTTGTCGTCGACCGGGGCGGGGATCCAGCCATACTGGGGTGAGCGGGCCACGATATGGCCGGGAACATCGCGCCGGTAGGGCGGGAGTTCCGAAGTATCACTGTAGCCGTCAAACTCGATTCGCATCCACGACGCCATCGTCCGGTGGCGCAACATCATGGCCAGGGTGATGGCTGAGGGCATGATCTCCTCAAGTGATTCTCCGTCGTCCCGGAGCCGTTCGTCCAGATGATCAACTGCTGCTGACATGGCTGTTCTCCATTTACCACGGGCAGAAGGGCCCACCTCCTGCCTGGCTGTTGTTCTTGTCGGAAATTCTGTCCGGCGGCTTTACCGGAGGCATTGATTAAAAACTAGGCGCTTTCTGTCATTTCTTCCGTTGTAGAAAAGTAGCCAGTTTGTTACTGGAAGTAAGGGCTTCCCGGCAGGTATGCTCATACACCTTTGTATTCGCGAACCTGGCTCCCGGAACCTCGATACCTCTATGTCTGACTTGGCGTTGTACCAGTATGTCCTGATTGGCTGATTTTTATCTGGAGCGGGTTTGTCCGTTCCGGGCTGGGATTCGGCGGGGCGGTGCTTTCACTGCCTTTCCTACTGCTGGTGCTGGACGACCCGCTGGTGTTCCTGCCCATCATTGCAGTGCACCTGTTGGTGTTTTCCTCCCTGACCATCTGGATGAATAATCGCAAGTCGTCGGGTACGGGTGATGATGACGCGGCGGTCGTGGGTACGGTCGATTGGCATTATCTCTGGCGGATTCTGGCGATCATGATCGTGCCCAAGCTGATCGGGGTGTTCGGACTGATCACACTGCCGTCAGAGATCATGAGCACGATTATCTTTGTGATCGTGTCCCTGTACTCCATCTCCTACATCCTTGACCGGCCTTTTCGCAGCGGCAGCCGGACTGTGGACGCGGTGTTTCTGATGGTGGGCGGCTACATCAGTGGTACGTCCCTGATTGGTGCCCCGCTGATTATTGCCGTTGTGGCGCAGCATCTGCCGAAAGAGCGCCTGCGGGACACCCTGTTCGCACTCTGGTTCATCCTGGTGGTGATCAAAATGGCGGCGTTTATCTGGGTGGGCGTCGACCTGCAGCTGATCCACCACCTGTGGCTGTTACCCTGCGCTGCCATTGGTCATGTCATCGGACTTTACGTTCACGACCGCATGCTGAAGGCGGAAACACCGATCTTCTTCCGGGTGCTGGGCGTTGTGCTGTTGATCGTCAGCAGCATCGGTATGGCGAGGGTGTTGTTTCCCGGCTAACCCAGCGTGGCGTCAAGGAACATCATGATGACGAAACCGCCCAGAAGCGAGAAGGTGGCCAGGGTCTTGAAGCGGCCACGATGGGTCTCGGGGATGATCTCATCACTGATAATGAACAGCATGGCACCGGCCGCGAAGCCGAGGGTCCACGGCATGATGGGTTCTGCCAGCCATACCATGGTGCTGCCGAAAAGCCCGCCAACGGGCTCGAGCAGCCCGGTCAGCACCGCGATCCCGAAGGATTTCAGGCGTGAGTGCTCGATGGCCAGCAGGGAGACGGCCACGGCCAGGCCTTCGGGGATGTTCTGAAGCCCAATGCCCACCGCCAGGGCCACCCCATTACCGATGTCACCACCGGCAAACCCGACGCCAACGGCCATGCCTTCAGGGAAGTTGTGCAGGGCAATGGCGATGATGAACAGCCATATCCGGCGTATACGTGCGCTGTCAGGGCCTTCCCGGCCCAGGGTGAAGTGTTCGTGGGGTAGCCGCTGATGAATGCTGAAGAGCAGGCCTGCGCCCATGAGAAGACCGGCGATAACCATCAACGCGGCGCTCCAGGTAGCGCCGGTGAGCTCCTCGCCGTATTCGATGCCCGGGAGTAGTAGCGAGAAGAACGACGCCGCCAGCATGACCCCCGCAGCTGCGCTGAGCATGCCGTCCTGCAGCTGTGGCGTGAGCTTTCTGACCAGGAATACACCCAGGGCGCCGACACCTGTCCCAAGGCCTGCCAGCAGGCTGGCAATCGACCCCAGCCAGACAACATTGACATCTTCCAGCATCGGTCTCCCTTAGTTCGTCGGTGGCGGCGTTACAGCGCCGTTAAACCTTGACCATGTTGATGGCAAGTTCCGCTACCATGGCTTATACCTTAGTACGTCAAAAATCCAAAACAGACTCAGGAAGACGGTATGCAATGGTTTACTGGTTGATGGCCAACCCCAACGCCGGGGAAAAGGACAATCGTGGCGCTGAGTTCTGGCGAAATTACCTGGAAAGTGCGGGCATTGTCGATATCCGGGATTGCAGTCTTGACGATAAGAGCTGGACCGAAGAGGTGGGCCCCAGGGACTTCATCCTCGCGGCTGGAGGCGATGGCTCAGTAAATGCGGCGGCCGGTTTTTGTCTCGATACCGGCGCTACCCTCGCGGTTCTGCCTTCCGGGACCGCCAATGATTTTGCCCGCAACCTGGGGCTGCCTGACGATCCCCAGCATGTTTGCAATCTGGTCTCGGCAGGACGGACCCGTATGCTGGACGTAGCCACCACCGATAACGGTCTGTTTCTGAACGTGGCTCATATCGGACTCGGCACATTGCCGGTTCGAGAGTCGTCGGCGGACGCCAAACGACTTCTCGGTCGCTTCAGCTATGGCGTAGCGTTGCTGCAGAAACTGCGGGTGTATCGGGGTTTCCATGGCCTCATCGAAACCGAGAAGGGAACCGTAGCCGGGCGATGGCTGACCATTGCGGTGTCCTCCGGTGCCTTTTTCGGCGGTGGCAACGAGATTCCCCAGGCGTCGGCAGGGGATGGTCAATTGGATGTCGTGGCCGTGAGGCCGCGTTCGCTGTTCCAGCTTTTCATGACTTTTTTGACGGTGCGGTTGAGCCGTAACTCTCCGAAACGAACCAGCACAGTGGTTCACCTCAAAAGCCCGACCGTGTCGATCACCACCCGTTCGCGCCGAACGGTCACCATGGATGGGGACATCGCCGGCGATACACCACTTCGTGCTCAATGCAGGCCAGCCTGCCTGAAGGTCATCTGTGAGGAACTGGTAACGACCTGAAGGCTTTGTCCTTCAGGTTCGGCTGTCCGTGCTCTCGAAAATCTTGTCCGCCGAGGCGGCAACAAAGCCACTGTAGAGCTCTCCGTCAGGCTTGGCATAGCGACGTGCGAACTCGTAGAAGCAGCTTGGTATGGCCGCCGTCTGATCCGTAAACCGGACGTCGGCGCGGTCCGCCATGGTGGAAGATTGTTCCAGCAGCTCTTCCGGAGAGCCTTTGATCTCACCTCCGGAACTGTTCACACGGTAACCGTTGTCTTTGAGGGTCTGATTGATTTCAGCCACGGTTTTGAATCGGCTGAGATGATTGATGCTCACCGTAAAGTGGTTGGCCCGATAACCCCAAGCCGCTACCCAGGCCGCGTATTCACTTTCCTCCAGCAGGGTCTGGTAGGTGGCGTGGTCGACATCCCAGTGACGACCGGAATAGAGAAAGTCGTCCCGGGTGACGGCGGTAGGGTCCATCTGGCTCACCAGGCCTTCCACAATGGATTGCAGCGACCCGGAACACTGATCAACCAGCAATTCGGAAATGAACACCTTGGGGGCAGTCGGATCTGGATGCTCGTAGTGTTTTGCGTACAGTTTCTTGGCGTCGAAGTGATAGTCGCCGCCTTCGTGATATCCCAGCGCCAGGAAGTGCGCGGCCAGTTTGTCCAGGTTTACCTTCTCGATGTTGAAGGTACGCAGGGCAATGTGGTCATTCACAATTTCGCCGCCCTGGGTGTCATCCAGCAACCGGTGGATATCCTGTGCCGAGGGTGTCACCTCGCAGTAATTGTCCCAAAGGTGGCGGAACAAAGTATCTCTATCGGTGTGCATGGATGGCCTCCTGTTGTTGGCGCAGTGGAATGGCTGTGGTCGCAGCTCCGCTCTGTGCGGCTGCAAGTTCCATGAAACGGACTTCTCCATCGTTGCGCAGATTAAGCGACTTTGCCAGTGCTGCCGGTACCTGCAGGAGATTGTGAGCAGGCAGGTATCGGGCAGCACTGGTGACGGTGGCGCGGAAATTCGCCGTTTCGGTATTGGTGATGGCCAACAGTCGGCCCTGGCCACCCCGGTTCCATTCCTCGAGCGTCGGTCGCACATCATCAACAATCTGGATACGGCAGCCGACGGACGTCGATACCGAGCGGATATCGGCCAGTCTCGCCTCAACGGTCGGGCCGGCATCAAACAGATCCACGTAACCATTATGGCGGAACCCTTCGGCTTCGAGCATGGCGAGGGCCGGACGGGTTTGCGGGTGTACCTGCCCGATAACAGCGCGGGCGTTTTCGTCCATCAAATGGGTGTAGAGCGGGTGTCGGGGCATCAGGTCGGCGATAAAGCCGTTGTCGCCCGTGCCCACCATGCGTGTCACCGTGCTGAAATCAAGATCCACGAAATGGGTCCGCAACCAATCCCAGAAGGGCGACTGCCCGCCTTCGTCCGAGATGCCCCGCATTTCAGCGATGACAGTCTCAGCAAAACGCTGCGGATGCTGGGCCATAAACAGAAAGCGAACCCGGGAGAGCAGCTTGCCCGCGTGCGCCCGCCGAAACCTGGGCCGCAAAAACAGTGTGCAGATCTCGCTGCAACCGGTGTAATGATTGCACATGTTGAGGACTTCCAGTCGGCGGAGCAGATTCAGTTCCGGCGAGTGGTGAACGACCTGGCTGCGATGATAATGATACAGAGGGCGTCGGATGCCTACAGAGGCTTCAATACCGGTGGTACCCATGATTTCGCCGGTTTCCGGGTCTTCCAACACGAACAGATAGCCTTCGTCGCCTGGGGTACCGGTATGGCGGTTAAAACTGTCCATGGAATGACGGATTTTCTGGGTCAGGAAATCACGGTCATCGACCAGTGAGGTGAAACCGGGGCCGGATTCCACGGCAATCTGCTGCAGAGCGGCGAGGTCTGAGAGGGCAACCGGGCGGATAATCATAGACATGTCCTCATCTGCTGACCGCTGGAAGCGGAGAGTGGCAGGGCCAGTATGATGGGGTGTAGTGCCATTTTGTAGCGTCAAAAAATGATAAATGATGATATATTATGGCAATTTGACCAGGAATGATGTCGATATGATCAGCAAGCAGGACCAAAGGCTACTATTACACCTGCGCCAGAATGCCCGTTGCAGTGTCTCGGACCTGGCCAGGGCACTGGACCTGTCGCGCTCAACGGTGCAGAACCGCATTGCAAAGCTCGAAGCGAGTGGCGTGATTCGCGGGTATTCCGTTGAGCTTGGAGGCGAGTATACGGCAACCCAGGTGGAGGCCCATGTGTCGATCAAGGTTTTCCAGAAGCTGACGGCTCGAACCAACGCAGCCCTGGAACAGATCAGCCAGGTATCCCAGTTGTATTCTGTCAGCGGCGAGTATGATCTGATTGCCATCGTCCAGGCTCAGTCCCTGGAGGAGCTGAGTGCGGTTCTGGACGAAATCGGCAATCTTGAGGGTGTGGAGCGAACCAATTCGGCGGTGGTTCTGGAGACGCGTTTCAGGCGTTGATACCAGTATTTCCGGAAATGGTTTGTAAAAGCTGTAATGAGTTTCAACATCTTTGCATATGCGACATATCGTCTGAATGTTGATTCCTCGCCCAGGTCTGTACGCATTCAGGTGGCTGATTTTACGGGGCAATGCTATTTAGGGCTGAGATAGGGGGTGGTCATTAGAGCTCGAAGTGGAAAACGCCAAGGTCGTTCGGCTAAAAAGTGTCAGATTTTGATACGTAGGGTGTAAAGCAAACCAGAAAACTCTGTAAATGTGTTTAAAGTGCAGTGATTGTGTTGGCTCCTGTCTGCAAAAATCTCAAATCCGTACTTTTTCGTGCTCTCCTGAAAAAATTCCGTCGTCACCCGCTGTCAGCAATGTATGCAGGCGTGCTGTTTTCCGGCGGTCGTGGAAGTTGTCCAATGTTGGCTGTCGGTCCTGAATGTGCCTGGCTGTTGTTGTTAACTGCCTGTTTGAGCATGGGATTCCGATGGGCCCGTAGTTCGGTTTTTTCACTTGATATCTCGCTGGCATGGAAGCTGCTATTTCCCTGGGGCTCGTCGCGAAGGGCACGACGCCCTGGCCGTTGTTCGCGGCTTCGACGGTCTGAGGACCTGATAGTCCAAATGGGAGAGAGGAATGAATATCAAGGAAACGTTCGAAACGAGCGAAAAAACGTACAAGAAAGTCAACATGTGTCCCGGCCATGGCATGGGCGGACGGCACCCGTCACGCAAGGGGCTTGACCAGTTATCCGGCCACGATGACCCAGGCATGTTTGGTCGTATGTTTCCGGGCCTGTCGGCCCTGGATGTGCCAGACAACAAGTTACAGGCGCTGGCGGAAGCCATGCTGGATCCCGATCCGACGGACAGTTCACTGGACAATCCGGGCATTCCGGGCGGTTACACCTACTTTGGCCAGTTTGTCGACCACGACATCACGCTCGATCTGAGCTCTTTGTCCGATAAGAAAAGGGACCCGCTGGGACTGGAGAACTTCCGTACCCCGGCGCTGGACCTGGATAATGTCTATGGTCTCGGCCCTGACGGCTCACCCCATCTGTATGCCAGGAACCCGGCGGACCCTTCGCAACGTGGTCCCAAGTTGGTGATTGGCCGGAACATCAACGTCGATTTTGGTGGCATCACCGGCGATTTTGCCAACGACCTTCCCCGCAGCCCGGAAGGCGTGGCATTGATTGGTGACCCGCGCAACGATGAAAACCTGCTGGTTGCGCAGACCCACCTGGCCTTCCTGAAGTTCCATAACGCTGTGTGTGACAAGCTGCAGAGCGAGGGCGTAGCGGCTGAACAGCTCCTGACTGAAGCCAGGAAAACCGTGACTTACCACTATCAGTGGATGGTGCTCCACGACTGGATGGAGCGTCTGTGCGGGGAAGGTGCGACCGACCGAATTCTCAACGATGGCCGGCAGTACTACCGGTTCAAGAAAACCCCTTACATGCCGGTGGAGTTTTCAGTGGCGGCCTATCGTTTGGGGCACAGCATGGTGCGCCAGCGCTATAGCCACAACCGGATCTTCGCGGATACCGGTTTTGATCTGTTGTTTGCGTTCTCCGGACTGTCTGGGGACATTATTGGAAATCTCGCACCGCAGCCTCCCACCGGGCCAACGCCAGTCAGTGTGTTGCCCAGCAACTGGATTATCGACTGGCGGCGCTTCCACGACCTTGACCGTCCATCGTCGATGCCATTCAATCCGTCGCGGAAACTGGACCCGTTGTTGGTGGAGGAACTTCATAATCTGCCGGGTGGTGGCGGTAACCTGGCTTTCCGTAATCTCAAGCGCGGCGTGAGCCTGGGCTTGCCCTCCGGCCAGGATGTGGCCCGTGAAATGGGCGCAGCCAATGCGTTGACTGCCGATGAAATTGTGACCGGGCCGGATGGCGAGGAAGCCAAGCGCCAGGGGCTGCATGAGTCAACACCGCTGTGGTACTACATCCTGAAGGAAGCGCAGGTGAAAGAGGCCGGTGACCGGCTGGGCCCGGTTGGGGCAGCCATCGTGTCCGAGGTGTTCGTGGGGTTGATCCACGGTGATCAGCAGTCGTTCCTCTGGCAGGAGGGCAAAGACTGGAAACCATCCCTGCCGGCAGCCACGCCAGGAACCTTCACCATGGCGGATATGTTGAGGTTTATTGGGGATATCAATCCCCTGGGAGACTGATCCGCGCAGACGTACCGAGGCGGGGAGGCGTGTGGTGAATGAGCGCCTCCCCGCCCATTCTGGGTTATGCGTCGGTGGTTTCGTTCAGCAATGAGGGTTTTTTCAGGGCCTTGGCGAACAGGTCCTTTTCCTCGGCAATGGCGAGTGCCGCTTTTTCCGCCATGGCTTCATCCAGGCCCTCAACTCGCGCCTGTAGAAACTGGGTGATTTCCTCGGCCAGTTCCAGGACTTTGTCCCGGGCATCGGCTTCCGCTTTGGACGAGAAGAGCATTGTGTCGGGGTGTTTCAGTGCCATCTCCAGTCCATCCCTCTCCGAGTAATACAGCGCTTGTACGGCCATGACGTTCTCCAGTGTGTTCCCGCACGTTGTCGTGTCTGGTGGGGTTCATTGAATCTGCGGTGAGTATACTTAAGGTATCTGTATATGTACGGGTGGTGAACAACGGATGGGTTAAATAAGGGGGCAGTTGCACGGACGTTGGCGTGGGGTATGGCCATGCTGCTGACTGTGGTCATGCCGGCCCAGGCCGAATGGGTACGTGTGAGCGGTACGGCAATGACCACCGCCATAGAGATGGAGTTCTGGACCGAGGATCCGGCCGTGGCCAGCGAGGCAGGAGATGCCGTGCTGGCTTTGTTCGACCGTATCGACCGTCAGATGAGCCGTTACCGGGAAGATTCCGAACTGTCCCGGGTTAACCGCGAGGCGGCCAACGGACCGGTGGAGGTGAGCGACAGTCTCTTTACGGTGCTTCAGCAGGCGCTGAGGATTTCTGAATTGAGCCATGGCGCCTTCGACATCAGCTTTGGTTCCATCGGCTACCTGTACGACTTTCGCGCCAGACAACAGCCCTCCGATGAAGAGCTGGCGGAAGGCTTGGCAAAGGTGAATTACAGATCGGTGGTGCTGGACCCCAGTGCCAATACCGTCCGATTCCTTGATGAGGGGGTGCGGCTGGATCTGGGTGGCATTGCCAAGGGGTATACCGTTGACCGTGGTATCGACATCCTGAAATCGTTCGGCATTCGTCATGCCCGCTTGAGCGCGGGGGGAGACCTGCGGCTGCTGGGTGATAAGCGCGGCAAGCCCTGGATCGTGGGTATTCGGGACCCCCGATCTGAATCACGCAACGCTATGGTTTTGCCACTGACCAACGTGGCAGTGTCGACATCAGGCGATTACGAACGCTTCTTTTTTGACGACAACAACGAGCGTGTCCATCATATTCTCTCGCCCGCGACTGGAAAACCGGCAAAAGGCGTGCAGAGTGTGACCATCCTCGGCGACGACAGCATCACAACCGATGGCTTGTCCACGGCGGTCTTTGTGCTTGGGGCGGCCAAGGGGCTTGAAATGGTCAATCGGTTAAAGGGCATCGACGCCGTCATCATTGATGAACAGCGTCAGGTGCATTATTCGGACGGGCTGATGCCGCCGGAAAGGGAGTGATGCAAAAGGGGTGTGCGACCGGGCCCGTAAGCCCGGTCACGCCGGGTCACACAATCGGTTCGAGGGCGATGAGCCGATCACGGCTGTTTTGATTCCCGAGGCCATGATTGGGGAACCGATCGGAGTTCTCGAACATGCCTTGTTCCCCATGCAGGGCCATGTAGTTGAGCAATACCGTCTGCACCAACTGGTTTACGTTGTTGGCCGCAGGGCTCGAGGCGGTTTCCACGGAGGCGTCCGAGCGCATAAAGCCGATCTGGTTGGTGAGGGCAGTGGGTTGGCCTGCCGGGCTGTAGACCAGGAAGAAAGACGCAGCCGTCTGCTGGTTGTCGCCTGTCCACTCGCCTTTGCCGCGCCCGGCCATGGATTCGTCCAGCCGACCATTGCTTGATACGGAGCCGTCGCTGAACACGTACAGCATCAGCGGCGTGCCCGTCCGGTGGGCGTATTCCAGGCAGGCACCCATGCAGCGGCCCGCCAGGTAGTCCCGCTCTTCACCGGTGCCACGCTCGCCAGTGTGGTAGTCATAACCACCCAGCGTAACGGTACCGGCACCGGCGTAGCCATTCTGGACCAGTTTCATAACGGCTGCTGTTTTGCGGATTTCCCGGCCCAGCCGCGAGTTTTCGTTGAACTGGGCTTCGGTGAAAATGCCACCCACGATGTCCGTATCCTGAGATGGATCGATAGAAGACGGATCGGCAAAGCGTTCGGTCAGGTCTGCGCTTTTAACATAGCCGCAGTTGACGAGGTCCTTCACCACATCGTCTCTGGTGACAAGTGTGGTATCGACATTGTCCAGTTTCTTGCGGCTGATGCGCTGGATGGACTCCATCACGGCGACGGCATCGTCCTGATCCAGAATGGCGGTCAGGTCGCCCACGTCCACCAGCCCCGAAACATCGCTCGGGCGGTCAATCTTGGTGGGGCGTACCTGAGGATTGATCAGGCTCATGGGCGCCATGGAGTTGCCGCCACTTTCTGAGCTCTGCGAACCCACAAGTGTGAGTAGTTCACCGTCAGCGCCCGCCTTGCTGATGCCGTACATCGGGTTATGGGGGTTATTGCCGGTGTCGTTCTCGGAACGGGCGGCAATGATGGCGCCATTGATGAAACCACGGGCGGCAATCGACGTGCTGTCTTGCATGCCCCGCAGGAAACCGCTGTCGGAATGGAACGCCAGGCCAAACTCCTGGTTCACGAAGGCCGGGTCGTTGGGCAGCATCGTGCCGGGCAAGCCCAGCTTGTTGTAGCCGGCCGTGCTCAGGAAGTCGAACTGGCCACCGGATTTGCCCATCAGCACATTCGAGCCGGCGATGTTGGCACCGCCGGCGAGGTCAAAGCAGATAAAGGGAATCTTGCCCGCGCCTGCGGAGGCGATGCCGCAGGATTCTTTCCAGTCCTCGAGGTCCGGAGACAGCGCTGCAGCCGCCTGTCGTGGATTGGCGAACAAGCTGAACACGGATGCGCCACAGAGGGTGGCTGCACCGGTCATAAAGCCCTGCGCGATGAACTCGCGTCGGGTTTTCGGTCTTGAGTGATCGCTGTGCAGGAGAGGTTGATCCGTCGCCAGTGCACGTTTGCGAGAAGGTTTGATATACATGGTCAACGTCCTCTACTGGATCAGTGTCACTGCACTGCCCAGTACGGCTGCGCAGCTTGCTTTGACAACGGTTTCGGTACGGCCGGCTTCGCAACTACCACCACCACAGGTGGTGAGTCGTCCCATCAGCGAGTCCAGCTCGGCTTCAATGTCCGCATCACTCGGTTGCGTTGTCAGGCTTGTGCCGACGAACTTCTCCATCAACGGCGTTTTGATGAGATCCCGGCCGGCGTCGTCAAACGCAGTGCTCGCATTCTCGCCAAAGTCAAAGCCCGGGAAGAAGGCGTTGCGGCGCGTGGTATCCGACACCAGAACATCACAGTACTGGATCGCCATCTGGGTAATCGCCATCTGATGGGATGACAGGAAGCCTTCAAGGTCCTCCACGGTCGGTAACTGCTGCTTAACCGTAGTGAATGTTTCGGCGACGCCCGGCTGGGTGGTCGGAATACCCGTCACCTTGGACATGGACGCATTCACTTCGTCAAACGTCTTCAGGCCGATGGCGGAGAATTCCGTGCTACCGGTTTCTGGTGGCTGCGTCGGGGCAGGGCCTTCCACTCGAACGTCTGTGTTGCTACCGAGCTGTTCAAAGGTCAGGAAGAACTGGTCGTTTTCCGGGCCTTCTTCCAGCGCGAGAACCGTGCCGAGTCTCGACAGTGGCTGGCCGGAGCCTGCTACGTAATCACTGGCATTCAGTGTTAGATCCAGGTTGGCAAACGACTGGCCTACAACCACTTCGCGGCCGTTGATACCTATTCTCATGCCCTTCAATGGTATACCCGATGGAGACTGGGTCTCGTCGAGACTGATGAAGAACGGATTTGAGAACAAATAGCCGTAGTTGTCGAACTGGCTGACCTCAAAGACGATAAAGCTTTCCGGCATATCCACCAGGTGGGATACGCTGAACAGCAGGAAGAACTTCTGGCCAACGCCCACGTCGTAGTTGGCGGCAACCTGCTCTGCGGTGAGGGCACGGTTGTGGATGGCAAGCATCCTGACCGCGCCTTCCCAGGGCGATTCACCGTCCGTCTCATTGCCCAACACCAGGGCGAAACTGTCGTCCCAGTCGGTCAGCAGGCCGGCGGAATCCGGGTCGACATCACCGGAGGGTTCGCCATTCACAAAAATTTCGCGGCCACCGTCCGGTGAAAAGTTCACCACCACGTGTTGCAAGGTCGCCTGCAACAGCATGGGGTTGGCTTCGGTCAGCATTGGATCGTTCTGGTCGGTGGTGGTGCTCCGATGCAGGAACTCGTAGCTCTGCATGTCCTGGCCCAACGTGAAGTTCCGCGCTGTGGAGGAGCCGGAGTAGGTCACGATGCGGGAGTCTTCCTGGGTGATGTTGCCGGGCACAACCCACGCTTCGATGGCGTATTCGCCGGAGGCGGTCAGCAGGGTGTGCAGCTTGCGGCTGTCGGCAGTGGAGCCTTGAGCCTTGCCGGCACGGATCATTTCGCCTTCTTCGGTTTCAAAGGCCGGGCCAATATCAATACCCCAGCCGCCAACCCAGCCAACGTTGCCGCTGAGCGTCAGGTCCAGGGGTGGGGAAATACCGCTGGTATCAAAGGCCGTTGGGCCGTCGCCTGCTTTGAATTCGTAAAGCGCGATGACGTTGTCTTCGTATCGGCCGCCGGCATTGGCCAACAGACCGTCGTTGGCGAGGTTCAGTGCCTTGCTGGTCACCAGGTTGGACGGGATTGGCTCCGGATCCCCAAGGCGATCAATGAAGGCCTGGATTGCAGCCAGCATCTCTGTGGCAGAATCGAGGCACTCAGCATCCCAACAGTTATGACGGTCGTCTCTCAGCCTTTCTACGAGCCTTGAAGAAGCTTCATCGGTAAGTATCCATTCATCGGTGACCGGATCTTTTCCGTCGTTCAGATCAATGCGGCTTTTGGACTGATCGTACGCAATGCCGACATTGGAGCTTGCAATGTAGGGTGTCTGGCCGTTGCTGGTGTGGCATTCGCTGCAGTACTGGGTTAGTACTGGGTAGACGGTGTTTGCAAAGTCGTCGGTGTCTGACGGAAAGGTCAGTGTGTTGTTCACGTCCTGGATGTTTGGAGCGCGAAGTTCGACCGTTTTAACCGATCCCTCCGAGCCACCCGCCCAGTTTGAAATGTAGACCGTCAGCAGGTCGGTACAGGCAGTGACGGACGTCGTCCAGCAGTTGTGGCCACCCGCTACCTTGGTCACCATCTCGGACTGGGACGGGTCGGACAGGTTAACAATGGTATTGGCCTGGGCGTAGGCAATGTTGATGTCGCCCTCATGCACAAACTGTGGTGACTGGCCGCCGGCGTTGTGGCAGGCGCCGCACTTGTTCTGGCCAGAAAGCTCATCCCACACGCTGCGCTTGAAATTCAGTACATCGTCGCTGGCGGGGGGCGGGCCACTATAGCTAACGGTATTGGAGCCGCCGCCGGTGTTCGGAAGGGCTTCGGTAGACTCGCCACTGTTACAGCCCGCAAGAAATAGCAGGGCGGCAATAACGGAGAACAGCGCAGCGGGGGCTCGGGTTCCTTTACTGATTATGGTTTTCATAATGTCCTATTCCCCCCGGCAATACGCGGCAGATTCCGCAAAGGCAGTTTTGAGGTTGTACCCGCTGCGGAAACTCGTAACGATTTCGCTAATCTTTGAGCGATCGCTATCGTTTGAAGGCTCTCGCAGGCAGACATTGCGGAATACTTTTTTCACCTGGCACTGGGCAAAAGCGTCGGAATTGGCAAACTCCCGCCCCAGGCTCTTGGCGCCGTTGCCGGAGCCGGGCAGGGAGCCATCCCAGCCCAGGCGCCGATTGGTGCCGGACCGCCAATAGTTGTCCCAGCCATCGTCCGGCGTCACGTATCCCTGCTCAAAGGTGGTTGAATTGATGTGGTATTTGGCGACAACGCGGGTACCCGTTTCCGGGTCCACGTCGCTAACAGAGTTGTAGATCAGCCTGCCCAGTTCGCCGTCAGGGTCCGTGTCCGCGTTGTACTGGTAGTCGTAGTAGGCAAAGGCCTGGGTCATGGGGTCCATTCCGGTATGACAGCCAACGCAGTTGCTGAGGAATACCCGGCTGTCGCCACCCGGGCTTCGCGACACATCCTGGCGGATGCGGTCCGGTGGCAGGGATACGTCCGCGACCTGCTCCAGGTCATTGCACATGTGGTTGAGCAAGGTAAACCGAAACATGGCGCGGTTGGTGCCCGCGCTGAAGAACGCCCTCGCTGCGGCCCGGGAGGTGATCACACCGGCCGTGGCTCCCGTGGGCAATTCGGAGTTCAGGCTGGACTGTGTGGTTTGCTCCAGCGCGTTGTCATCACTGAGGGAGTAACCGGAGCGCTCAAGGTCCTCATAGTTGTCGTTGTTCGACGTTGAGTATGCCGAGATGCCGTTCAGGCTGGCGTTGCCACATAGAGTATGTCGTCATATAAGACGCGTCTAAAATCATGATTATCCCGCACAATACCGATGACCGTCGCCGTGTAATCATTCAACGGCACGAAGGGGGACATCGCCTCATTTGTCCATGGTGCAACGAAATTTTTGAGGGTAACATCGTAAAACGCTGGATCTTCCATGGCCGTGTAGGCGGCAGAAACGGCGCCTGACGCACCATTGTTGGTTATGTTTGCCGCCATCTGATCGAGTACCTCCGGAGAAGGAGGAACACCGGCGATGCGTTCATGGATGCGTTTTGCCTGGTCCCGCGGGCCAGCGCTTGCGATGGTAGCGTGCGTTCCGACCAAAGCCAGCAGGACAGTGAGTAAAAATGTCCTCTTTATAAGTTGCCGGGTCGTACATAAGACTGTCATGATCGATTCCCTCGATTTCGTTAGCATTCGCACATTAGTACCATTTTACAATTGTTCAAAGTCTAGGCGAGCTATTAACTGCGGTTTTGAGTGCTGCTCCACGTTATTACATAGCGTTACGTAAAAGGCTTGGAGCACAGGCCCCGTCTCGACTTAGCGTATGTAAATGGATTTTCAGGCCAAACAGGGTTCGTTGGTGGTGACTAAACATTACGAAAATAAAATGTTCTCTTGCGTCAGTGGGTTACGTTACCATCTCGCTGTCTTGGGCCGGGTATTCGCGCTTCTTCCTGTCGCGCTCGCTGCAGGGTGTCTCCAGAGCGGCGACAGTCAGTCCCGTGACCCTGTGGTTGTTGAGAATCCGGTCGTCTTTGTAAAACGCCCCTTGCTTTTCGATGAGGACAATGGCGCGCTCATCGGTGACAACCTTGCCGAGCCTGCGGAGTTTCGTCCCGGCGCTCGCCTGTTCCTGAAGGATCGCGCGTCTCCCGACGCGCCGTCGCGAGACATCACTTCATCCGCTTTCCCGGGGCCGCTTGGCTACGACGTCAAGGATCTCACCGTCTCTTACGATGGTACTCGCGTTCTCTTTGCCATGAGGGCGCCGGAGATTGAAGACGCGGATGAGGACGAACAGCCAACCTGGAACATCTGGGAGTACGACGTATCTTCCGGCACTCTCCGGCGTGTTATCGAATCCAACGTCACCGCCGAAGCAGGGCAGGATATCGCGCCTGCTTACCTGCCTGATGACCGCATTGTCTTTTCCTCCACGCGGCAACGGGTGTCTCGCGCGATTTTGCTGGACGAGGGCAAGCCCCAGTATCCGGCGCTTGACGAGGAGCGCGAGGTTCCGGCCTTTGTCCTGCACGTGATGGATGCTGACGGGGACAACATCGAGCAGATCACGTTCAACCAGAGCCACGATCTGGACCCATTGGTAACGGACGAAGGCGCCATCGTATTTAGCCGCTGGGACAATGCCGGCCAAACCCAGGGCAACGGATTCAACCTCTATAAGGTCAATCCGGACGGCACCGGGCTCAGTTATCTTTACGGCCGCCACTCTCATGGCTCTGTCAGCGATGACGTCAACATTGAGTATCTGCGCCCGCAGGCGACGGATTCCGGTCGACTTCTGGCTCAGCTCCGTCCTACCGAAACCAACAACTTTGGGGCGGTTCCGGTTGAGATTGATGTCGAACGTTATGTAGAGGCGGGCATCCGCGTTGACGGCAATCCCGGCTCGGCGCAAACGCCGTTGGTCAGCGGGTTGTCCCTTGGCAATGAGATCTCGCTGCGCGGAAACTACAGCTCGGTATCCCCGTTTCTGGATGGCACACGTCGCTACCTCGTTAGCTGGAGCCCATGCCGGCTGAGGCTTGCTACTGGCAATGGCGACATCCTCAACTGCACGCAGGAGCGGATTGCCTCGGGCGCCTATCGGGCCGCCGCTCCCGTTTACGGGTTATGGTTGCTTGATATGGCGTCCGGCACCCAGCGCCCGATTCAGTCGCCCGAGGAAGGCCAACAGTTCGACGAGGCGGTACTGATGACCGAAAGGTCCCTGCCGACGTTTATTCCCGAATCGCAGTTCTCAGGCGATGCGGCGACCCTTGCAGAGGATGGTCTTGGCATACTGCAGATCCAGAGTGTCTACGACATTGATGGCGTTGATACTTCTCCGGCGGGTATTCGGCAGACAGCCGATCCGGCGATTGTTTCTCCGGACAACCTTCCCAGGCGCTTCCTTCGACTCGAAAAGCCGGTCTCAATTCCCGATGAAGAGGTCAGGGACTTCGACAACACCGCATTTGGGCGCAGCCAGGCGCAGTCGATGCGGGAAATTCTCGGCTACGTGCCGGTCGAGCCTGATGGGTCGGTTCGGGTGGCAGTGCCCGCCAACGTCGCGTTTGCCATCAGCGTGTTGGACGATGAAGGACGACGGATTGGCCCCCGTCACCAGAACTGGTTGAACGTCAGGCCCGGAGAAACCCTGGCGTGCAGCGGTTGCCATAACCCTGGCAGCGCGGTGCCTCATGGTCGCCCGGATGCGGGGCCAGCCCCAGTCTACGCAGGCGCGCCGACCACCGGCCTCGAATTCCCGAATACCGACCCCGCTCTCTTCGCAGACATGGGTGAAACCATGGCGGAAACCTGGGCCCGGATTAACGGAACCCGTCGCCTCGGGCCGGACGCTGTCTATGTCGATCAGTGGACAGACCCCGATGATGCCAGTCTCACACCGGCACAGCCTTCTCGTTGAGTTATGCGGACCTTGAAACGCCCGCGCCAATTCGTCCTGAGTGCGCCGATGATTGGCGCGCCGCCTGTCGGACCGTTATCAACTACGAGCAGCATATCCATCCGCTATGGGGGCTTGAGAGACTCGTTGACGACGGCAACGGCAACGTTGAGAACTACACCTGTACCGGGTGCCACTCGAACACCGATGCAGCCGACGCAACACAGTTGCCGATTGCACAACTGGATCTGAGCGACGGCGCCTCCCCGGATGAGCCCGATCATTTCAAGTCCTATCGGGAGTTGATGTTTAACGACAACGAACAGGAGTTGGTCGGTGACCAGCTCGTTGACGTGCAGGTTGAATCCGGGGAGTTCCTGCGGGACGAAGATGGAGAGCTGATCCTGGACGATGACGATAATCCCATTCCCATCCTGGTGAACGTCAACGTGCCTCCCACCATGTCCGTCAATGGAGCCCGTGCCAGCGGCAACTTCTTCAATCGATTCCGTGCCGGTGGCAGTCACCAAGACTTCATGAGCCCTGCCGAGCTGCGACTCCTCGCGGAATGGCTTGATGTCGGTGGCCAGTATTACAACAACCCCTTTGATGCTCCGGCGGACTGATAGGACCCGAACTGTTAACCATGAGACTGGCCCTGATACTGCTGTTGATGTTAACTGCGCCCCTGTCCGCTGCCGCCGACTGGCTGTGGGGCGGTGCCGACGAGCCAATGCCCCAGGTTCAGGTGGCGGAACCGTTTGTGGAGTGGCGCACCGGCCCGGCTGTGGGTTATCCGGTGTTCCATACCAGCGAAAAGGGCGAGTGGCTGACGCTGCGCATGCGCAAGACGTCCTGGCTGAAAGTCACCGACCGTAAGGGCCGTGAAGGTTGGGTGCATGTGGACGATGTGCAACTGACGCTGGATGGCGAGGGCGAGCAGGTCTCACTCAGTAATCCACGTTTTGATGATTTCAGCAGCGCCGTTGGGAGGCGGGGTTGATGATGGGCGAGTTCGAGGGCGCGGCGGTAACTGCGGTTTACGGCGGGTATCTCCTGACCCGCAACCTGTCGGCAGAGCTCTGGGGTTCGCAGGTACTGGGAAGCGCCTCTGAAATTCGCATGGTGAACGCCAACATCGTTCACCAGCCGTTTCCGCACTGGCGTATTTCGCCGTTCTTCACGCTGGGCGTGGGGCATATTTTCATCGAGCCCAAGGCCACCCTGGCGGACCCCGGAGACCGGGATAACAGCATTGGGCACGCCGGCCTGGGCCTGCGCGCCTATGTCACGGACAACTATTTCATCCGTGCCGAGGTCAAGGACTATAAGATTTTTACCAATCGGGCAACCAACGAAGAAGCAACAGAATGGAAAATCGGATTAAGCATATTCTTCTGACCGTCCTGCCGTTTGCGGGCCTGCTGCTGGTGCCAGCTGCTGTCAGCGCCCAGGAGGACGACCGGCCATTGATTGAGCCGGATGTGCGGCCCCAGAAGGTCGACGAGGCGTTGATCGACACCGAGAACTTCGAGATCGGTGCGTTCGCCGGCATCATCAATATCGAGGATTTTGAGTCGTCATTCCTGTGGGGCGGCAAGCTGACCTACCACCTCAGCGAAACCTTCTTTTTTGAAGCCAATGTGGCTTTGCCGAAGGCGGAGAAACCAGCTTTGAAAAGCTCGCCGGGGATGTTCAGGTGTTGTCGGACGAAGACCGGGACTACCGCTACTACAACATCAACATTGGCATGAATGTGCTGCCCGGTGAGGCCTTCCTGACCGAGAACTATGCCTTCAATACCAACTTCTACCTGATCGGTGGGGCCGGTGCCACGGACTTTGCCGGTGACACCCGGTTTACCTTCAACGTGGGCGCTGGCTACCAGGTATTGCTGACCGACAGCGTATCGATCCATCTGGGGGTGCGTGAACACTTCTACCGGATTGATGTACTGGGCGAGGAAAAAACGTCCATGAATACTGAGGTCAGTGGTGGCCTCTCTGTCTTTTTCTGATAACAGGAGTCAATGATGACAACACGGTTTTTGGGATTGGCCCTGACCCTGGCGACGCTGGTTGGCGTTTCATCCGTTCAGGCCGAGGAAATGAACATTCCGGCGCCGGACTTCACTCTTGAAAGCCGTCAGGGCGAGAACCTGCGGCTACAGGATTTCCGTGGCGAAGTGGTAATGCTCAACTTCTGGGCGTCCTGGTGCGGGCCCTGTCGTCAGGAAATGCCATTGATGGATGACCTGTACGCTCAGTACAAGGATCTCGGATTCACCATCCTGGCGGTCAACGTGGATGAGAACCGAGACGAGGCACACCGTTTCCTGGACAAGGTGCCAGTCAGCTATCCGATCCTTTATGACCCGCAGAGCGATGTCAGCGAACAGTACGAAGTGCAGGCTATGCCGACCACGGTCATGATTGACCGAGATGGCAACGCACGTTTTCTCCATCATGGCTACCAGCCCGGCTATGAAGACGAATACGAAACGCAGATCCGGCAACTGGTGCGGGAATAGCTTGAGGCAGGTGAGTGTATGAACCCTTTCAAAGCAGTGATGGCATCGGCAATCGTGATCCTAATGACGGCGGGGGCGGCCGGTTGCAGTGACATCAAGCCCTGGGTGAAGCCCTATGAGCGGGACAAGCTCGCGGACCCGGTCATGAGCCTGAGCCGGCATGGAAAAGCGGACGCCTATATGCATCACGTGTACCAGGCCCGTGAATCCGCAAGGGGGGCGGAAGGCGGCTCCGGAGGTGGTTGTGGCTGTAACTGATTGCTCCCGGCTGTACCCTGTGCTGGTAAAGGGGCTGGCGTGTGCGATGGCGTTTGTACAGATCGCCACCGCAGCAACGCTGCCGCAAGACAACGTGGATGTCCTTTATCATCGCTATGATGGCGGTGGCATGGTCATTGATGGCCCCTCCGTGCTGGTGCGCAAGAGCGTGGGCCCCCAGGTGTCGGTGTCCGGCCAGTATTACGTGGACATGGTATCCGCCGCGTCCGTGGATGTGGTGGCGCTGGCCAGTGAATACACCGAAGAGCGCACGGAATACACCCTCGGGGTGGATTACCTCCATGAGGACTCCATCCTGAGCCTGGGTTACACCAACAGCTCAGAGAACGATTACGAAGCCAACACCGTCTACTTTTCCGTCAGCCAGGAATTCTTCGGCGGCATGTCCACGGTCACCCTGGGTTATGCGCGGGGACAGGACGAGGTGGGTGTCAGGGGGGACGAATCGTTCAGCGAAGACGCTGATCGCCAGAATTACCAACTCGGTCTGAGTCAGGTCATGACCCGCAACAGCCTGCTGGGCGTTGACCTGGAAGTGGTGACGGACGAAGCTTCCTGGAGAACCCCTACCGCCGAAATCGCTATATCGACCCGAACGACCCCACCAAATTTATTCTTGACCAGCCTGAGCGTTACCCGGAAACCCGCACCAGTTTCTCCGTGGCTACCAGGGCCCTGTATTACCTGCCTTACCGGGCATCGATTCGCGGTGAGTTTCGCTATTTCAGTGACAGCTGGGGCATTGACGCCCAGACCTTTGAGCTCGCTTACGTTCATGCCCTGAATCCGCGCTGGACGCTGGAGGGACGTGCCCGATACTACGTCCAGGATGAGGCGGATTTCTACAGCGACCTCTACGCCTTCGAAAACTCCCAGACCCACCTGGCGCGCGACAAGGAAATGAGTGCGTTTTCCGGCACTACCCTTGGTGGCGGCGTGGTGTACGAGTGGAAACAGACCTCGTTGCCGGGCATCCAGCGCCTGCAGGCGAGCCTCTTGGTGGACTGGCTCGATTTCAGCTATGACAACTTCCGGGATGTCACTGTGTCCGGCGATTTCCTGCCGGGGCAGGAGCCCCTTTATTCGTTCGATGCCTTCGTAACCCGGGCATCGCTGATTCTTGAATACTGACCAGGTCGGGACGATTCAACATGATGACCTTGAAGAACACATTCGCACTGCACATTGTCAGCCTGGCACTGGCGTTCTGGCAGCCGGCAGCCATGGCCCAGGACAATAGCGAAGCCGAAACCGGCGACGGTGCGGTCTCGTTGAGCGTTGAAGAGCTGAAAAAGCAGGTGATCCGCCTGAACCGGGACCTGTTCATTCTGGAAGAGGACCTGCTGTATCCCGCCAGTACCAGTTTGCGGTGTTTCTCAGCCTCGACACCGGCGAATTCCTCAAACTGGACTCGGTTAAACTCAAGGTCAATGACGAAACCGTTGCCGCGCACCTGTATACCGAGCGCCAGGCCAAAGCATTGCAGCGAGGCGGTATGCAGCGCCTGCACATTGGTAACCTCAAGACGGGCGAGCACGAGGTGACGGTGTTTGTTGAGGGCATTGGCCCGGACAACCGAGCTTATAAGCAGGCCGCGACCTACCAACTGCAGAAGGATACGGATACCGCCGCCCTGGAGGTCCGCATCCGCGACCGCTCATCTGATTACCAGCCCGAAGTGGCGATTGTTGAGTGGGAGTAACGCGGTCCGTGATTGAGTGGCTGAACCGAATGACGACGGGCGCCCCGGCGGGACTGACTCTTGCCGGTACGCTTGCGGCGTTGCTTCATGGTCCGGTGGCTGTGGGTGATGAACTGCCGCAGCGCGCAAGTGATCCTGCCTATGGTGTGGCTCTGTATGAGTATTATCAGGCAATGCGTTTGAGGCGCTGACCCGCCTAAACGTGGCCTCCGCCGAAGGCGGCATCGATGGTCATGGTGACCATCCGGCCCTCGTAGAGGGCGGCCTGATGCTGTCCTACGGTATGACCCACGAAGCCGGCGCGCTGTTCCGGGAGTTACTGGACGAGAACGCAGCGGTGGCGCCGGGCACCCGCAACCAGGCCTGGTTCTATCTGGGCAAAGTGTTCTACCTCGAGCAGGATTCGATTGCGGCACGAGATGCCCTTGAGCGGGTGGATGACGAGCTGTTGCAGGCCGAAAGCGACGAGCTTTACCACGAGTGGCTGTACCTTCGGGGCCAGCTGGCCCTGTCCGGAACGGCCGGGACCAGTGGCGAAACCGTTGACGAACTGATCGACTCGCTGCCAGAGAGCTCACCCTGGCGTGCTTACCTGCATTACAACCAGGCGGTTGGCATGCTGTCTGAAGGCCAGACGGAAGAGGCGATGGACGCTTTGGCCAGCTCGATAGCTTGCTTGGCGAGCTGCCCGAATTCGAGCCGCCGTTAGCCAACGAAATGTCGGCACTTCGGGAGCGGGTAAAGCTCTCCATCGGTCGTCTTCATCTCAGCAGAGGTGATTTTGCCGGCGCCATGGCCAGCCTTGAGCAGATCGCCCTGGACGGCGTGTTTTCCGACCAGGCTCTGTTCGATTATGCAGTTGCAGCCTCTCGCGAAGGTAGGGCGGGCCTGGCGTTGCAAGCGTTGAATACCCTTCAACAACGCCCTCTGTTCACACCCTGGCTACAGCAGGTGCCTTATGCCCGCGGCTTCCTGTTCGAGCAGATGGATCGTCAACAGCAGGCGCTGCAGGCGTACCGTGAGGCTGCCAGTCATTACCAGTCACTGAGTACTCGCCTGTCGGATGAGCGGGAGCAGCTAACCGAAGCGCGATTGATCGAGGCGCTTCGCTTCGTGCGTGAGGGCGATAGTCCCGGGCAGCCCGGATCGATGGAGGCGGAGATGGTTCGTCCCGAACCGGGAGAAACAACCGTACTGACCGATGCCTATGGGCGTGTAAAGGTCCGGCCCGGGGATTACAGCCTGGCTGGATTGTTGGCGACGGAGTCCTTTCAGCTGTCCCTGCGTGATCTGCATGAACTCTATCGGTTGCGCGATTCCCTTGGCCAATGGCAAACGCAGTTGGAATCCTTCGATATCATGCTGGAAACCCGTGCCCAACAGCGGGAGCAACGTATCCGCGAGACCCGCGACGCACTTGATGCGCTCAACGCGGATCAATGGCTGGCGCGACAGGCTGAGTACCGCAGCGCTATTGAAGACGCGTTGGCCAGAGAGGATCTGCGCTTCTTCATGACGCAGGAACAGCACGAACTGGCGGACCGACTGGCGCAGGTGGAAAAGACCCTGTCGCAACTGCCGGAGGACGAATCCACCCGCAAACAGCGTGAAACCTTCCAGCGGATGAACGCCTATTTTAACTGGCGCATTGCCGATGATTACGCGGTCAATCGTTGGGCTGCCGAAAAGCAGCTGCGGGAACTGGACCGGGCCATGGAGGTGTTCGTCGATCAGCGCGCGTTGATTGAACAGGAGATGGCATCGGGTGGAGAAAATCAGGCCCTGGCAGCCCGGGTAGAGGCCCGCCAAGTCGCGCTGCAACGTTTGCAGGGCGAGTTGGACAAGGCACTCTCGGCAGCACGAACGGAACTGCTCACCCTGGTGGATACTGAACTGCAGCAACAGAGCCAGGAGGTGCAGGGGTACCTCAGGGCAACCCGTCATGCAGCGGCAAGATTGGCGGACACGCTTTTCCTTGGTCGCAATGGTGCGGCGGCGAATCCGGCCACCGAAGCGGGAGGTGACCGTGACTAAGCCGGTAATCCGCAGGCGCCTGGATACCCTTCTGCCAGTGCTTATCGCAGGCCTCCTCGGGGGCTGCCAGTCGCTTTCAATGCCGGATGTATTCGGCGGTGGGGATGACAGACAGCCCCAGCCGGGGACTCTGGCCACTCTTCAATCCATCGAGGAAACCATCGAGCCTGCGCCGGATACCCGGGGCGGTACCAGTGAAGTATCTCTGGGGGAGGTGATGGACAGTTACCGCGCCTTGTTGCCTCTGTTGGAAGACCCCGCCAAACAGGTTGCCGTACGTCACCGGCTGGCGGACCTGGAATTCCAGCGTGCGGAAAACAAGATGGTTGAAACCGCAGAGGATGAGATGGCCGGGGCTATTGAAGCCTATGAACAACTGCTGGCTGGGTATCCGGAGCGGCCCGGTAATGATCAGGTTCTTTACCAGTTAGCCCGCGCCTACGATCTGCGCGGCATGAGCGAAGAACACCTTGCCACACTGACAACGCTGGTGAGTGAGCATCCGGATTCGCAATTCTGGGTCGAGGCGCAGTTCCGGCGCGGTGACCTGCTGTTCAGTAATCGCCGGTACACCGAGGCTGAACAGGCGTTCCGCACGGTGATCGACGCCGACCCGGCCAGAAGGGACGACGCCTCGTTCCTGGTCAACGCCCACTACATGCTGGGCTGGAGCCAGTTCAAGCAGGGGAGTTATCGGGAAGCCCTGTTCAGCTACATCAATGTGCTGGACCTGGTCATGCCGGAAGAGCAGGACGTGGAATCCGTCGGGCAGGAATACCGCACCATGATGGAAGACCTGTTCCGCGTATTTGGCCTGTCACTGTCTTACCTGGACGGTGCGGACACCCTGCAGGCCATCTTCCGTGAGACCGGCGAGAAACCCTACGAAATCCTCGTGTATGACCGCTACAGTGACCTTTTGCTGGAGCGGGAACAGTACACAGACGCCATTGATGTATTCGAGCGCTACATCGATGCGCGGCCACTGAGCCCATGGGCGCCCCGGTACCACATGCGTATCATCGACACCCTGGCACAGGCCGGCTTTACCGCTGACATACCGGATCGCAAGGCGGCGTTTGTTCGGGACTACGGCATTCACAGTGCCTACCTGCAACAGGCGGATGACGAGACAGCGTTCTATATCGGGCAGCAGCTGGAAGAGCTGATCCCGGAGCTTGCCAATCGCCACTATGTACTGGCGGGCGAGACAGAAGGTTTGGAATCGGATGAGCATTATCGTCAGGCGGCGGTGTATTACGAGGCCTTCGCGGATACCTTCCCGGCCCACCCCCGCACACCGGAGATGCTGTTCCTGCTGGGTGAAACCCATGTAGAACTGGCTCAGTGGCCGGAAGCTATCGAAGCCTTTGAACGTGTGGCCTATGACTTCCCATGGGAGGGAGAACCACCCGAACGCGCCGCTGAGGCAGGCTATGCGTCGGTACTGGCCTTCCGCGAATATGCCAAAACCTGGCCCCGTGAGCCCGCTGAAACCTACAATGATTACACCGAGTTCCAGCAGCTGAATCGTCAACGATTCGTGAACGCCTTTCCCGACGACCCTCGCTCGGAAGAAGTGCTCTACATTGCCATGCAGCACGAATTCGAGCGCTATCGCTATGGGCAGGTGGTTGAAATGGCGGATCGCATGATTGCCCGAGTTCCCGCGCCCGGGGCGGATATCCTCACGGAAACCTGGTTGCTGAAAGCCCACAGCCTGTTTGAGCTGGCCCGATACGCCGAGGCGGAAACCACCTATCAACAGGCCTTGCGCGTCATGGCAGAGGCCGATGAGCGGCGGCCGGATGTCATTGAAAGCCTGGCCGCGTCCGTTTTCCGTCAGGCGGAAGCGCTGGCGGATGCCGGTGATACCGCTGGAGCGGTTAGTGAATTCCTGCGTGTGGGCGTGGTTGCGCCCACCTCGGCTCTGAGGGCCAACGCTGAATACGATGCTGCCACCCTGCTGATTGAGCTTAGCCACTGGCAGGATGCCATCGATGTGATGGTGGCGTTCCGGACCCGCTACCCCGAACACGAACAAATCGATACCCTGCCAGCGCGCCTGGCACTGGCCTACCGCGAGACAGAGCAGTGGGAGAAAGCCGGGGATGAGCTGAACAACCTGATTGCGATGGCCACCACGGACGAGGAGAAGCGCGAGAACCTGCTGATCGCCGCGGATCTGTACGAACGTGCGGGAAATACTGGCAAGGCCATCGACACCTGGCGGCGGTATGCCAATACCTATCCGGAACCACTGGACGTTTACATGGAGGCCGCCAACAGCCTGGCCGGCCTATACGACGGGATTGGCGACGACAGCAGCCGCCGTTTCTGGCTGCGCAAGCAGATGGAGACCGTGGACGACAATCCCGACGAGGCGGACGACCGCATGCGTTACCTGGCGGCCGAAGCTTCGGCGATCCTGGCCCGGGAAGCACTGGCCTATTACGACAGCATTCGCCTGACCTTGCCGCTGAATCAAAGCATGGCAGCCAAGACCGAGGCACTGGAAGAGGCCGTTACCGCCTACCAGAAAACCGCGAGTTACGGCGTGTCGTCCTTCTCCACCGAAGCCGGCTATCAGATTGCACACATCTACGCGCGCCTCGGTCGTGACCTGATGGAGTCGGAGCGACCAGAAGGATTGTCGGAACTGGAGTTATCCCAGTACGAGCTTTTGCTGGAAGAGCAGGCCTACCCGTTTGAGGACAACGCCATCGACATTCATGAACAGAACGCCAGCCGCGCCCGCAACGGCATTTTCGATGAATGGGTTCAGCGCAGTTACGAAGCCCTGAAAACCCTGCTTCCGGGCCGCTACAACAAACCTGAAATCACCGTAGAGGTTGTCGATGAGCTGGGTTAGGTCATTCCAGGGGTGGACGCGAGTGGGCCTGCTGCTGGCTGTCGTGCTGGTGGCCGGTTGTGCGTCCTCGCCCAAAACCGACCCGGCAGATGTGGCGGAGGCAGAGCGCCAGGCCCGGGAGGCCGAGTTAACGCAGGACTTCAGCGAGGCGGTTGCTTGCTCAGGGGAGGGGATACCGATAACGCGCGGAACCTGTTTGAACAGATCCATCAGGCCGACCCAGAGCGAACCGGACCCTTGGCCAATCTCGGCATTATTGCACTGCAAGAGGGCAACCCCGAAGCCGCTGAAGGGTATTTCCAACAGGTGCTTGAGCGCGACCCGCAACACAGCGCAGCGTTGACCCATCTCGGAGTCATGGCCCGGGAGCAGGGCGAGTTCGAGCACGCTGAAACGCTTTACCGGCAAGCCCTGGAAGCCGATCCGAATCACCTGCCGGCCATGCTGAATCTGGCCATCCTGCTGGATATCTACCTCGGCCGGCTCGAGGAGGCTTTGCCTCTCTACGAGCAGTATCAGTCGCTGGCGGAAGAGCCGAATCCGCGCCTCAAGGACTGGATATTCGATGTCAGGAACCGCTTATGACCGCTAGAAAACACCTACTCAGTCTATTGCTGTTGATCATCGCATTTCCCTGCGTCGCCCAGGACGGTGTTGTAACGATCGAAGGCACGCGGATCCGGGGCGACCAGGAAGTGCCGACAGTGCTTTACCTGGTGCCCTGGCAGGCGCCGGCGGTGCAGTCACTGGCCCGGCCGGACGAGCAGTTGATGCTCCAGCGCCCTATTGCGCCGCTGGAGCGCCAGGAATTTCAGCGGCTGGTGTCCTATCATCAGTATTTCCGCACCTCAGCGGAGGATTCGACGGTGTCCGGACGTCCTGACTCAACGTCAGAGTGAGACGTGTGTCACACATTGTCTGTGCACATACGCATGTAAAAACAAACCGCTACAAAGACTTGCGTGAACTTACCCCCACCGGGGCCGTTGCCGCATACACTAGCCAGCAAATACGGACTATGGAGTGCCCTGAAAATGATTGAAACTGCCGTTCGCTTCTTCCAGGAAGGTGGCTTTTTCATGTATCCGATCGCCATCGTGCTGATTATCGGACTCATCGTTGCCGCTGAACGTTACATATACCTGTCTGCCCAGAAGATCACTAATCGTCGTGATTTCAACCGGTTGCACCACATGATTGGTGGTAAGGATCTTAAGGGCGCGCTGAACTACGCTACTGAGTCTGGCAGTGCCATGGCCTCCATGATCGGTTTCGGCCTCCAGCGCCTGGCCCGTCGCCAGTCCCGGGAAGAGATCGAGTACGCGATGGAAGAGGGGCTTCTGGAAGTCATGCCCCGCCTTGAGAAGCGTACCCAGTATCTGTCTACGCTGGCCAACATTTCCACGCTGATGGGCCTGCTCGGCACCATCATTGGCCTGATCGCGGCCTTTACCGCGGTTGCTGCGGCGGACCCGTCTCAAAAGGCGAGCCTGCTGTCCCAGAGTATCTCCGTAGCGATGAACACGACGGCCTTCGGCCTGATGTCTGCGATCCCGCTGCTGTTGATCCACTCAGTGCTCCAGACCAAGACCAACGAAATCATCGACAGCTTCGAGATGGCCGGCATCAAGGTGCTGAACCTGATCACCGACGGAACAGGCGCAAGGCCGCAGGCACCGGCTGCCGCCGCTGCCCGCCCAGCAGAGCCTGCTTCCCGTGCGGCCAACCCCGCCGGGTCAGTGGCGTAACGGTTCAATCAGGGAGCTAAAGCCATGAGGCGTAAGCATCGTCGGCTTCGCAGCGAAGCGGACCTGGATATCACACCGTTCATGAACCTGATGATCGTGCTGGTTCCGGTCCTGCTGCTGAATATGGTGTTTGCACACACCAGCGTGCTGGAGCTGAACTTCCCAGATGTGGATAGCAGTTCCGTAGAAGAACAGAAAGAACTCCAGTTACAGGTCGTCATTTTCGAAGACCAGCTTGTGGTGTCCGACAACCAGGGCGGCGTGATCAAGACCATTGCCAACCGCGAAGCGGCCCACGACTTCGAGATGCTCGGTAAGGTCATGAAGGAGCTTAAGGGCAGGCTCCCGGACAAACGCAACATCATCATTATGCCGTCCAGCGATACCTCTTATCAGACGCTGGTGTCGGTCATGGACAAGGTGCGCTCTTACGAAGCGGTTGTCGCAGGTGATGTCGTTGAGGCCGAGCTGTTCCCCGAGATCTCACTGGGCGACGCACCGAAGAGGCTGAACAGTCATGAAAGAGTCTGCGAAAGCCAAACGCCTGAAGCGCCATCATCGGCGGGGCAAACAACAGAGCAAGCTGAACCTGGTGTCGTTGATGGACATCTTTACCATCCTGGTGTTCTTCCTGATGGTGAATTCATCCTCCGATGTGCAGGTGCTGAACCAGGACAACGCCATCAAGCTGCCGGACTCCAGTGCCCAGCAGCCCCCGGGTGATGTGCTCGCGCTGACGGTCACGGACAACGATATCCTGGTGAACGGCCGTGTTGTGATGAAGCGGGACGTGCTCCAGGCCTTTAGTGGTCAGGTAGAGCCCGCCCTGAAAGAAGAGCTGGATTACCAGGCCAGCCGTTCCAGTGCTCCGGCGCCGGATGCAGGTCGGCCCATCACTATTCTTGCCGACCGCGAACTGCCCTATGAGCTGCTGAAGAAAATCATGTCCACCTGCGTGGACGCGGGCTACGCCAGTATTTCGCTGGCCGTAAACCAGAAAACAGAGCAGGGAGCCTAGCTGTGGCAGAGTATCGTCAGGGATTGCCCTGGAATCAGGAGGCGGGAGAACGCAAGCGCTTGTTTGCGGTTGCCACCCTCGTGGTCCCGCTATTCCTTGTGGCGGCCGCGTACATCACCTGGGTTGAGTTGCCGGAGCAGGACCGCAAAGAGCGTGAAGCCCTGCCGCCGCAATTGGCGAAGCTGATTGTTGAGAAACAGGAACCGCCACCACCCCCGGAACTGAAAGCGCCGGAACCCGAGCCTGAGCCCGAACTTGAACCAGAGAAGCCGGAACCGAAAGAGCAACCCGTTGCCGAACCCGAGCCCCAGGTACAGCCGCCCGCGCCGGAGCCTGAGCCAGAACCCGAACCCGAACCCGAGCCCCAGGTGGCGGAGAAGCCGGAGCCAACGCAGCAGGATGTCGAAAAAGCCCGGGAAAAGGCAAAAAACACCGGTATCCTCGCCATGGGCGATGAGCTCTCCAAGCTGAGTGCGCTGGGTAAATCCGTCAAACTGGATACACCGGCCACCGTCACAACGGCCGAACCAATCGCCCGCAAGACGGGTGATACCCTGGCACAAAAGGCTAACACCGGCCGCAGCTCCGGCGTGGATGAATCCGGCCTGACCCGCGAAACCCGCGAGGTTGCGCTGGCAGAACGGCAACGAGCCCAGGTAGAGGAAGCGGAAGAAGTGGTCGCCCAGGCGAAAGCCGCCGAGCGTGAGCAGCAGGCCGCTGCCAGCAAGCGCAGCCGCGAAGAGCTCCGTCGCACCATGGACGCCAACAAATCGGCCATCTACAGCATCTACAACCGCGAACTGCGCCGCAAACCCTCACTGCAGGGTAGCGTGACGCCGGAACTGGTGATCGAAGAGAATGGGGCGGTCTCAAGCTGTTCGGTGGTGGAATCCACCCTGAACGAGCCAGCCCTTGAAAAGAAAATCTGCAACCGCCTGCGATTGGTGGATTTCGGCGCCCGCCCGGGTGTCGACAGGACGACTATTCGTTATCCGATCGAACTGCTCTCTGGTTGAGCGGACGCTATTGGCTACCGAGTCCCGGCCACCAGGCCGGGACTAACCTGCAATCAGCGATTAGCGGCGATCGGACGAGTGGTTGATGCCATCCGTGGTAGGAATATCGCCCAACTCAAAGGGATTTACCCCCTCTATACACGCCACGTTCACCCCAAACTGATTCGGGTTTGAGCGCCGTCTATGGTGTGTATAAATCCCGCAGGTAGCGCAGAAGTAGTGTTCAGCGGTTTTGGTATTGAACTGATAGAGCGTCAAATTCTCCGCGCCCTTTAATATCCTGAAAGCATCTAACGGAACCGAGGTCACGACAGCGCCACGACGTGCGCACATTGAGCAATTGCAACGGCTCAAGTCCTCAAAGCCACCGGGAAGATCAACTTCGAATTGGACACTGCCGCAATGGCAGGCGCCGCGATTTAAACCTTTTACATCCATGCCGGGAGACCTCCTTTAGGGGGAATCCATCCCCTCACGAATAGACTCACCCCGTGCCTGCGATTATTGTGCATGTGCCGTAATTATGATTGTGTTGAATCCTTCATCAGGTGTGGGGGCAACAAAGTACTTTGTAACGAGCTCAAACATCTCTTCCGTATCAGTTGCCGCTCTCTGTGGCTGCTCTATTCGCCTTTTTGCGATTTGCCCCAAGCAAATCTCATTTGGCTGATCGATGTAAATCAGCTCGTGAGGGGCCTGGATCTCAGAGAAAATGCTTTTAAACCACTCTCGTTGCGAAATTGTATTTGCAGGAAAGTCCATTACTACGTTAGTTCCCGCCGCCAAGATCGATTGAGTCAGCTTCTTCATTTGAGGCTTGAGCCGACCAGCATATTTTACGTAATCTTCCAGTGTCTTGATGCTATCCGGATAGACTGACGCAAGCCACTCGTCTTCAGAAAGCAGCACGGCGTTTCGCTCATGGGCAACTTCAAGAGACTTTGTCGTTTTACCTGCCCCCATTTTTCCACAGAAAAATGTCAATACTCCTTTGTTCATTTCTTGCCTCGTATTGTATAACGCTGATTTTCAGCGGCAGTCTTGTCAGAACGAAGCGGCGACAAGACTCTCCGTTGGAGGCACGCCTGGGCCGGAACAAACTGAAACTACTTTCACAGGCTCGCCTTGAATGTCACCTTCCCTCCCTGCATAACGCCCCCATTGCCTTGGTGTGTTAGACATTTCCTACCGGAGTACTCAGTGCCTGTTCCGCCCCCAAACCAGCGTTATCGCCACGCTAACCACAGCGGAGGCGGCCAGGGCACCAAGGAAGGGCGCCAAGGTAGGGATGCCACCGGGGAAGCTGGCGGCCAGGAGGCCCGCCGTCAGACTGCCACCAGTCATCCAGCCAGGAATGATCGCCCCCGCCAGGCCGGCCAGGCCGCCAAATACGGCTGCGGTAGTGGTCATTCGCTTCCACAGCCCCATCAATACCGGTATCACCGCCGTTGCGCAGAGCAGGTCGGCGATCAGGAACAATCTCAGTACCGAGACGCCTTGGAGTGCGACTATTACCACGGGAATCATCAGGAGGACGGTTACCCATCGTGCCGATATGATGGAGAGCCCCTGTTTTTCGGTCACTGCCAGGGAGGCCAGGGCGTTCTGGAGTGTGTCCACGGACGAGGCTACTAATGTGAGGGCCAGTACCAGGGCGGGAATGGTCAGCCATGCGGGGGCGCCGGATAGTAGTGCAAAGAAAGGAATGGGTGGAGATCCGAGATCTGCACCGCTCATGGCGGAGGCAATGCCCAAGCCGCCGACCACGGCAACCACGATAATAGTCACCAGGCCGCCCAACAAGGCGCCGCTGCGTAATGCCGAGGTATCACGGGCGGACCACAGACGCTGCCAGTAGCCCTGGTGGAACAGGTTGGCGGCGGTTACGGCGATCACCAGTGTCAGGGCAACGCCCAGGGCACTGCCTACTGGCGCGGAGGGGGCGTCAGCCATTTGCAGTTCCGGTAGCCGGTCCATTGCCACGAATCCGACAATGGCCAGTAGCCCGATCAGCAGGAACGCCTGCCACTGGTCCGTGACGATGCTGGCTCGCAGGCCACCCCAGGTGGTGTATATAAGTGTGGCAACGGCCACGCCAAGCACCGCAAGGTTCCCATTCACGCCCGACAGCAATGAGGTGATGGCGCCGATGGCGGTGAGTTCGGCGGTGAGGAAGCACAGCATGTAGAGCACGGAGATCAGCGACACGTAGCGGCGAACCGATGAGCCATAACAGGCCTGGGCAAACTCGCCAATGCTGCGGCCCTGTGGCAGGTAGCGCCGGATGGCCGGGCCACAGAAGGCAAACACGATAAAGGGCAGGGCGGCGCCAAGGGCGTAACCGGCCAATGCCACCGGCCCCACCAGGGCGCCAACTTCCGGGGGCGCGAAGAGTATCCAGCCGCCCATACCCGACGCCAGGAAGGATAGCCCAAGTGCCCGGGCGCCCTGACTGTTGCGGGCCGTCACGAAATCATCCAGGCCGCCATCGGCCAGGCGAGCCCGCAGCCCGAGCCAGGTGAACAGAACGAGTGCAGCCGCCAGGGCAGCTACCGTGGTGTAGAGCATGGTGTGTTTCTCCGTTAATCATAAAGCCGGGAATAGTGACATATTCCACGCGGTGCTGCGATTGACTGTCTGTCTTATGCTTTACTGTATTAAGTCACCATTCGGAATTGAACCGACGGGGGAGGCCCCACCCAATGAGTAATCGCAAATCGGAACTGGAAACCCTGCGTGCCGACCTTAAGGCACGCCTGTCAAAGTATGAAGCCCACCAGCATCGCCAGGGTGGCGCGCTGGAGAAAGACTTCGAAGAGCAGGCCGTACAGACCCAGAACGACGAAGTGGTCGATTCACTGGAGACGGAAACCCGCAACGAGCTGGCCCAGATCGAACACGCCCTTGAACGCCTTGCTGAAGGGCTCGGGGACGAATGTGAGGGGTGCGGCGAAGACATTGATCCACGGCGCCTGCAGGTTCTGCCCTACACCACAGTCTGCGTGAAGTGCGCCGAAGACTGAACCCCTATCACTCCCCCTGAATCTTGCTGAGCAGGTCTTTGGCCAGTTCAATGGCCTCTGACCGGTGGCTGATGTTCTGCTTCTGGTAGAGGCTGCGAATGTGCGTCTTCACCGTCGTGGAGGCGACTTTCAGGTGTTCGGCGATCTGGTCATTCGAGAGGCCGGCGTGGATCAGACTGAGTATCTGCCATTCCCGGCGGGTAAGGGGAGATGTGCGGATCAGTTCGGGTACATCAGGCCGGTCGATAATATCCTGTATGATGGCTTCGTCCAGTGAAATCCGGATGGCGCGGCTGAAATCCCGTTGTTGCTGTGCCAGCTGGATCAGACGTTCGGCGCGCTGCAGTTCCATTCCGTCAATGGCTTCGTCATTGATCAGCGCTTTCAGGATCACGATCAATACCTTGCCCATACGCAGGAAGCTGCCAACGGCCCCGGTGGTGCTGGCCAGTTGGAGCGCGGCGACCATGTGCTTCAGGGCGTTCTCACGGTCTTCAGTGTCCCAGTAAAGCAGCGCCAGCGCGATATGGTTGCGGTTGAGGTCGGTTTTAAGACCCACCTGTTCCGCGACGGCTTGCAGTCCTGTCAGCAGAGGCTGCGCCTTGCTGTACAGCCCCAGGCTCATGTACGCCCGAGCCCGGTTGCGACCGTTGCACTGATTGAAGTGGTTGGTCGCTGTGGTGGGGTCGACGGGCGGTGCGATGGTCAGCCAGCGTTGTATGGCTTCCCGGTCCCGAACCGCATCCCAGTAGGCGAGCATGGTGGCGTGGGCATTGGCGACCCAGTCCAGATGATAGTCGCCGGAGGCGAGCATTTTCTGCATCTTGGCGATGTAGTCCGCGCACAGGCTTTGCCGGCCCCTGGCATGGGCCACCTTGGCCAGCGATGTATAGCTTTGCACGTACCAGCGCTCGCCCTGGGCTTCCAGGATCTCGATGCCCTGGAGCGCACACCGCTCAGCATTTTCCAGATGGTGCCATTCCCACATGATCTGACTGCGGATGCGGAACAGGAATTCCAGTATCGGCAGGTGGTTGAGGTGGTTTTCCTCGGCGTACTGGAAACCCCGTTCCTGGATGTTGTAGGCCTTCTGCAACAAGCCCATCGCAACGCTGATTTCAGACTGCTGACACAGTGCCCAGAGCACGTTCTGGTGGGCTTGGTGCGCCCGGGCGAGGTGTTCGGTTTCCTGCATGCGGGCGAGGGCTTCTTCCAGTTCGCCCTGGACAAACAGAGCTTCCCCAATGACAGAGGCCGCCGCCACCCGGGAGGTGGGCAAGTAGCGGGCTTCCTGGTCGATGGCCTCGCGGGCGAGGGCCAGGGCACGTTCTCCATCCCCATAATTCATGGCGACCTGGGCACGAATGGCACTGAACTCACCATGCACGGCGCGCTGGGTGTCTTCCGTCATGGATGCTTCCAGACGGGTTTCCGCAGCCGACAACCAGTTTTCAACTTCGTCAAACTTGTACTGGCCCTGGGCCACCCAGGCCCTGAGCAGTGTCAGCGTCGGATCCTGGGCAATCACATCCTGGGGCAGGGCGTCGAGGCAACGCTGCAGCAGGATAAACTGGCCCTCGGTGAAAAACTTGCGGCCGTGAATGGTCAGTACGCGGGTGATACGGTCCGCGTCGTCGGCGGCGATGGCGTGGCGGGCGGCCTCTTCGGCGTGGTCCAGTTCCAGCCAGGCGTCACTGGCCCGTTGGTGCAGCTGTTGGCGGTTTTCTTCGGTGGTGCAGCTCAACAGGTGCTGGAGATAGACGGAAAACAGCGGATGGTAGCGGAACCACAGGGCGGAATTGTCCACGGGCGTGATAAACAGCCCCATGGACAGAAGGCCACTGAGCAGGGCCTGGCCATTGCTGTCGTCCATCACCCGCATGACCATCCGCGCGTTGAAGCGGTCCAGTATGCTGGTGCGTAGCAGGAATGTTCGCTGCTGTTCCGTCAGCCCCTGCCCAACCAGTTCGTCAAAGTAGTCAAAGATGTGCTGGTTGCCGTACTCGAGCTGATCCACAAAATCGTTGAATTCGATGCTGGTCAGTGCGGATGCGGACAGAAGCTGGAGTGCCGACACCCAGCCTTCAACCCGCCTGACAGCCCGCTCGATGCTTTCCCGCGAAATCTCGAACGGCAATCGGCTGTCAAAGTAGCTCTGTGCTTCGTCTGCACCAAAGGCCAGATCCCGTGAGGTGATCTCGGTCATCCGTCCCTGCATCCTCAGTTGCGCGACGCCAATGGGTGGCACCGTCCGGGTGATCAGGACGAGCGTCAGGCAGGCAGGTTGATGCCGCAGCAGGAAGCGCAGTGCGTTGTGTATGACCTCGTTGTCAATCAGGTGATAGTCGTCCAGCACCAGATACAACGGTTCCCCGTCCAGGGGAAGCTCGGCCAGAAGGTCGGTGAGAAAAACCTCCAGATCGTCGTACCCCTTCTCCTGCAACTTCCGCAGCGTGGCCTTGCAGCTGCCGGGAGCTGCAACCTCAAGTGCCTTGGCCAGGTAGCCTGCAAATCGGGCCGGGTCGTTGTCGCCGACCTCCAGGCGATACCAGGCGCTGGTGGCCTCCAGTGCCTCAAGACGGTCCGCCACCGTGGTGGTTTTGCCATAGCCCGCGGGCGCATGCACCAGCAGCAGGCTTACCGGTTCCAGGCCGTGGAGAAGATCGTTGAATTTTTCCCGGTGTAAAAGGGCGGGTGGTGGTTGTGGGCTCTGGTTTTTGGCAGCGATGAACGTCAGTTGTCCCGGATTCAGTGTTGTTGTCATCAGGATCTTCAGTAATTGGTGTCAGACAGTGGCAAAGAATGTGATACCGGCTTTGTGGCTCTGCGTCAACTTCCCGTTGTCGCTATTTGAGGGGCATGAACCAGTTCTCAAAACCGGCAGGGAGGGCCCCTTCTGCAGCGGCAGATTTGAGGCACAGTTATCTTTAAGGCGTTAGCGATTTCGGTATCTTACCGTAACAAGATGTAACTCGGAAAACGTGATGTCTAATAATAACAGGGACTTCGTCTGACCATGCTGCTGGTACTCGCCGGATCCATCCTCACTTTCACTATGGCCCAGGAGGCGGTCGTCGTGGAGCCTTATGAACAGGGCACCATTGTGATTGAGCAGGATTTTGACACCAGCCCCATTGAGTTGAGAACCGACGCCGGGTGGAACCTCTGGTGGAGCAGAAGTTCCGGAATATCGTGCGTCAGGCTTACGACTACAGCTGCGGTAGCGCCGCCTTGACCACGGTTCTGAATTTCTACCTCGGTAGAAACCTTGGTGAGCGGCAAGTCATGGAGGGGCTACTTCACTACGGCGAGAGTGAACGGATTGTGCAGCGCCGCGCCTTTTCCATGCTCGACATGAAACGTCTCGTTACCGCCCTTGGTTATCCCTCTGGCGGGTTCCGCGCCACGATTGATGACCTGATTGACCTCGATCACCCGGCCATCGTTCCCATCCAGCACGCCGGTTTCAAGCACTTCGTGGTGCTGCGCACCATCCGCGACGGCCGGGTGTATCTCGCCGATCCGGCGGTCGGCAATATCTCCTTCACGCTCGCCCAGTTTGAAGAGAGCTGGGACGACAACGTGCTCTTCATTGTGTTCCCCGGCAGTGACAAGCCGCTGGATTACCTGGAGTTGAAAGAGGAGGACCTCCGGTTTGTGGACGACCAGACATTGACGTTGCTGGCGTTGCAGAAGTTACCCGAATTCCATGAATCCACGGAACGCCGGATCAGAAACATGCTGGAACGCCAGAAGAATAATCCGGACGGCAGCGTTGAGAATACCCGGAAGCAGCTGTTCTACCGGCGCCATTAACGTGCCGGGCGCAAAGCCGGCACACAGGAAACAATACAATTAGAAATAAGGGAGTCAGGATGAATCGTTGGTTAGTGCGAGGTTTTATCCTTTTTTCCGTGACTGGCCTTTTACCAACCATGGCATTGTCGCAGGAAGGAAACGTAGACGAGGCGAGGGAGGCACTTGCCAGGCAGGAGGGTGACGAGGATTCATCCAAACAGTTGGAAGAGGTGTTCCAGGCAGCCGAGACCAGCTACTCGTTGCAGAAGAAGGGCACCCATTCCCTGAACTACTCGTTCGATTACTCCTACACCGGTGACCAGCGTCTCGACCTGGCGATCACCGACGGTTCAGTTCGCAACCTCGATGTGGTGCCGTCCGCGACCCACAACTTCACCAATGCGTTTTCCTACGATTATGGCCTGCTGGATAACCTGACTGTCGGTGCGCGGATACCCCTGGTGGTTAAGTACGATACCCAGGATGAACTGAACATCTACGATTTTGGCGATATCTCCGCGACCGCTCGCTGGCAGCCTTTTGCCTACGTGCCGGGCAAGATGTCCACGACGGTCTTCGGCACTTTCACAACCAAGACGGGTGTCAGTCCCTACGAGATTGATATAGACGAGCAACTGTCCACCGGTAGCGGCTACTATTCGGTTGCCGGCGGCGTAAGTTTCTCAAAGGTGTTGGACCCGGTGGTTGTGTTCGGGTCTACCAGCGCTACCTACAACCTTCCTGAGAGGGACCTCCAACAAGTCCGGGGCGCCAGGGTGTTACAGGAACTGGAACCCGGCTTCGGGCTTTCCGGCTCCGCCGGTTTCGCCTATTCGCTGTCCTACGACATTTCCCTCAGCATCTCCGCCCAGTTGAGTTACAGCGACCAGACCATCCTGTCCTTCAGTGATGGCACTCAGGCCGTTGCTCAGGACCAGATGAGTGGCTTCCTCAGTATGTCGCTGGGTACCCGCGTGAGCGATACCACCATCGTGAACACCAGCCTTGGTATTGGCCTTACCGAAGACGCACCTGATTTCTCGCTGGGCGTGTCCCTGCCCATCAGATTTTCAGGTCTCAAAGAGTGAGTTCAGCCTCTGACGTTTTACGGGAAGGGAAGATTTCATGGGAATAACCAGCCACAAGAGACAGATTGCCGCTGCCATTATGGCAGCCTCGGTGACCTGTGGTGTCGAGGCGCAGCTGGCACAGAACCTGACCATTCATCCCAAGGCATTGGCCCTGGGTAACGCCGTGACGGCCGATCCGCCCGGTATTATGGCGATCCATTACAACCCGGCGGGGCTGACCAAGCTGGATGGGCGTCAGCTTGAAGTTAACCTGATGAGCGTTTACCTGGACATTGACGCCGATTTCCACGCCCCGGATGGCTACGAGATTTTCGGCATTGATGGCCTGGAAACAGACCCTCTCACTGGCAAACAGCGTGACCCGGTCGCAAACAAACACAGCCATACCAACAATGTTGCCCTGTATCTCCCGGGGTTTGGCATATTGCGGGCGCCGCCTGGCCCCGCCGTCGCCCCGTCTGCCGGTATCAGCATCAACCCGCCCGGGTCGAAACTGACCTTTGGCAACGCTTCTACCTGCCCCTGGCCGCCGGCTTCTATCGCGACAAGGACGACCCGGGGCGCTATATGCCACAGGCAACGGCCTTGCAGCGGACAACTTATCTGTCGCCAACCGTTGGTTACAAGATCAACGACGAGTGGTCCGTGGGTGCCGGGATCCATCTGTCGCATATGGGGGTTGCCGCAGATCAATACATGCGCGCCCCCAACATGCTATTGGGCGTTGCGGAGGTCCTTCAGGATGCCTTCAACTGCGAAAGTGGGGATGAGCCTCTGCAGCCATGGCTGGCCCTTTGCGGGGGTAATGTCGGGCCCTGGGACGACATTGGTGCCTTGAGTATCAACGTGCAGGAAACCCTGTCACCCACCTACGCGCTGGGTGTGATGTGGGAACCCAATGAGTGGTTCGCCTGGGGGGCGAGTTATACCTCCGAAGCCGACATGAATATGAAGGGTACTTTCGAGATAGAGTACACCGACGACTGGTCCGGCTTCTGGCAGAGCGTCAACGGCTCGGTGCTGGGTGCCATCACCTCGGCTATCCTGAGCTTGCCGTCCGGTGCCCCAAGGGAAGCGGGCAACGTCTCCATGGACCTGACCTATCCCCAGCATTTCCAGACCGGCATCAGCTTGGATGTCCATCCCAAGCTGACGGTCAATGTGGACGTTGGCTGGACGGACTACAAGCAGTGGGACGCGTTTGTGTTTCGCTTCGATCGTAACCTGGAGTTCCTGAACGCCGCGCGGATTCTGTCACCGCAGAACGCCACTCCCAACACACTGAGGTTGCCTCTCGGTTTTACCGATCAGTGGAACTGGGGTTTTGGGCTGGAGTTTCATGCGTCGTCCCGTCTGGACCTTCGCGCGGGTATGGAAATCCGGGATTCGGTAATTCCCGATGACCAGCGCCAGATTATGGCGCCGTTCGGCGGTGCAAACCTCTACAGTATTGGTATGGGGTATCGGTGGGATAAGGATACTGAGATCGACATGAACCTGAGCTATCTGCAATCCATAGAAACGGTTCCTGCCAACGGCAGTTGTAACCTAAACTGTGACAATATTACCAATATCATCTACAACCCCTATGCGGGGCTGGATGTGAAAACCTCGCTACGAGTTGTCACGGCAGGTCTCAGTTTCCGTACCAAATTCTGACGCAAACGCGTTTACGAACAGGGTGTTTCGCCCCGATGTCCAAATGCCATTTTATGGTTATCGCTTGTCTGGCTGTCGTTATAAGTGGCTGCCAGTTGTCTGGCCCCGACGCCTCTGGCAGCCGCGAGGGTTATTTTACCTGGGTGGACGAGCAGGGGCGGGTAAGACAGTCGCCAATACCGCAGAGCACCGGTGAGAGAGATAAGGGCGAGGGCAAGGAGGCAAACGCTGAGGATGCTCCCCCAACTGGCTCTGCGGACTCGTCGGCTTCCGGGGATGCTTCTTCCAGCGGGTACCACGAAGAATTCAATCTCGAAAACTATCCCGATGCCAATCAGCTCGAAAAAGACGGCTATGTTCGTCCGGGCGAACCCAAGCCTTATTTCACCTGGCGTGATGCCCAGGGCAATATTCGTGTCAGCTATTACCAGCCGGATAACCGGACCGCTGTCGAGAAGGGGCGCATCAAGCCGCCGATTCAACTGACGGAGGCCAGTATCCACCAACCGGGAGAAACGGTCGGGCTGCCGGGCCTGCCGGAAGATGCTGACCCCGAAGCCATGGCTGTCCTGGGAATCGATCCCGGAGAGGAACGTTTTTTCCAGCAGTGGGCAGGGCAATGCTGTCAGGCGCTGGAACGGTCGGAGCCTGAGCAATGGCAGGAAGGTCGTGAATTCGGGGTGTCCATGGGTGACGAGGCCCCCCGCCATTCATTCAGCACGGGTGAAAGCCATTACCGTCTGGTCAGGCTGCCGCCGCCGGAGCAAATTACCGATTTCATCCTCCACCTCAGGTCGTTCAACCACGAAGGAATGTTTGTGCCCTCGGTGGCGTTTCTTGATGCCTCGTTCGCCCCGGTTCGAATCGTGACTGACCTGGTTGCCAGCTATGTTCCTGAATCCTGGTACCAGTACGGCTACCTTCATGCTTACATTCCGGTGTTCCCGAGCCGGGGTGAGCGTTGGATGGTGATCTTCACGCGCGGGGCGGATCTGGCGGGGCAGACGGTTATCGAGGACAAGTACGGGCCCAAGGCCATCCCGCACACCCGTACCGGTGAACTCAGTCTCTCCCGGGCTGGCGAGTGACGTTCAGTCTTCCGGCTGGCTCAGGTCAAGCCATTGCTGTGACAGCCAATAATAGCTGCCATCGGGGGCCGGATGGGTGCAGTTGTAGCGAAAACGACGGCTGTTAAAGCTTCTAGGAGCCTTGAGAATGACTTTATCTCCACCCGATACCTGGAAGTCTACGCGCCCCTGGCCGGAGGCAAAACAACTCAACCGGTCGACGCTGATGGTGTTCGGTACGGTAAAAGCGAGGGTGGGCGGGTTCTCAGAGATAACGCCGTCCGGCAGCTTGTTGGCATCGACTGGCAGCGCCTTGCTACGTAGTTTGTCTTCAAGGCTGTTGAGTTGTCCGTAGGCGTTCGCCACCGGGAATCGGGGCAGACGTGTGGCGGCGGAAGTCTCCCCGATGGCGCCGGATTGCTGTCCAAAGCCGAGCCAGCCACGTGCCGCAATCTTGCGTAATAACGCGTCGTCAAACTCGCCGTAGGGATAGGCAAACATCGGAACGTTGGTCCCCAGTTTTTCGGAGAGTGTTTCCTGGGCCTCATCCAGGCTGCGATTGACACGTGCCTCCCAATCGTTATCGGATTCACCTGGGCGTTTTGCGAGGTGGCCGTGGTCTTTGCTGTGGTTGGCGATGGTCACGCCGTCGCGATCTCTGACTTCCTGCAACTGATCCCAGGTCATATAGCCATGGCTGCCCACGGCCTCGGTATTGACGAATATGGTGTACTCATACCCCCGCTCTTGCAGGGCTGGCGCTGCCTGTGAGTAGACGGATTCGTAGGCATCATCAAAGGTGATGGCAACCTGGGACCTGTCGTTCAGCTCACCCGCCAGTGCTGCGCGGGTTCCTGATTCAAGCGGAACGACCTCCAGCCCCAGATCCTCAATCATATCCAGTTGTCCCTGGAACAGGGACACTGACGTACTGGTGGAGGACGGCGTCGAGTCACTGACATGGTGGTACTGAAGCACTACCAGATCGGCATTGGCAGTGAGCGTGAACGCCGTGATGGGCAGGAGAAGGAGAGATCGGGTCATCATTCTTGGTGCCATTGGAGTGTCCTTGAAATCGGGAATTCCGGTGCAATCAGGTCCGAAAGTGTGCCTTGAGCACGGCGAAGGCCTGGTTTAGGTCCTGGATGGTTTCGGTTTCGCCACCCCGGTCCGGATGCGCATGCATAACTGCCCGCCGGAAGCGTTGTTTGACGTCGTCAAAGCCAGGGGGAATGGCATCAAAACCGAGGACGGCTGCGGCTTCACTCGCTTCTGTGGCGGCGGGTCGGTTGCCGCTGCGCCCGGCCCAGAAATCGTCCATCATCCGGTTTATGGCGTCTTCCGGCAGTTCGTACTTGGACAGGTCCAGGTAAAAATTCCGCAGTTCGTCCATGCGGTCGGGCACACCTGCGCCCGCCACCACAGAACTCTTGCGAAGTTGGATCACCAGTGGCGAAATGGTCAGGGTTTCTCCGCCGGTGGCGAGCTGATCCCGTAGCCGGTACAGCACATGGAACAGCAGGAAATGGACCGGATAGAGCTTGTCCGGTTCGCCAAAGTTAACCTCGCCAATCAGCTCCCAGGGCGGCTCTTGCAGGGTTTTGATAAGGCCCAGCTCGTTGATTCCGGCTGGGTGCCGACGAAGAATATGCTCGGTGGCAACCAGCAGGTGCTGAATCTGAAAATTCAGCGTCTCATTGGGCGCGTCACCATCCAGCGCCTTGGCGCCCTGTGTTGCGGTATCGGGTTGATTCATGCCCCAATGGTAGGCGACAGGGCGCCGTTACGGAAGAGGCATGTCCCGCTCCAACCCCTTCAGGAACAGGTTGGTCGCGAACCGGGTGGCATTCCTGGCCTCGGCCTCGGCCTCGGCGGGCCGATTGTGGGCACGGTAGGCCAGGCGCAAGCTGAGTTCGTAGCCTACCCCGAAGAAAGCGGCGCACAGGTACTCTTCGTCCATCTCCGGCAACAGGCCACGCTCAACGGCGTTCCTGACATCGTCCTCCAGGGAGAGCATGGCAAGCCCGAGAATGTCTGAGCCGAACAGTTCACGGATGGCACGATCGTTACGATGCGCCAGCTCGTAAACCAGGGGGTCGCTGGCGGTGGCCCGGAACAGCGAAAGGTATGCAAAGTAGATGAAGTCTTCAGCGGAATTGGCGGACTTTCGGCACTCGGTAAGGTTGTGATTGAGGCCGCTTAGGAAATCTGTCAGCAGAGCTGCAAAAATGTCCTGTTTGCTGGAAAAATAATTGTAGAAGGTGCCTGCCGCCAGGCCGGTACGGCGTACGATATCGCGGATGGTGGAGTTGTCGTACCCCCGTTCCCGAAAGCACTCCCGCGCCGCGTCAAGAATGGCACTGCGGTTGCGAATACGGTTGAATTCCCGTTTACCGGTGGCTTCCGGTTTTGTGTCTAACATATCCATGTCTGTATCCTGTCCCTGGAACTTTTGCACGCGTATAATCCGACGCTCACTGACCTTATGAACGACGTTTTCCTATGCCCGAAGCAATAACTGCCAACTCCGAAACCGCCCAGGCTCCTGAAGCGGAGCGCAAGCAGAAACTGGAACTGAACAAGCTGCAGAAGCGCCTGCGCCGGGAAACGGGGCAGGCGATTGCTGATTTCTCGATGATCGAGGCTGGTGACAAAGTCATGTGCTGCCTGTCTGGCGGCAAGGACTCCTACGCCATGCTCGATATCCTGCTGAATCTCCAGAAAAGCGCGCCGGTGCGCTTTGAGCTGATTGCTGTGAACCTGGATCAGAAGCAGCCCGGCTTCCCGGAAGAAGTGCTGCCTGAGTACCTTTCGGCTCTTGATATTGAGTATCACATCATCGAGAAGGACACCTACAGTATTGTTAAGGAAAAAGTACCGGAAGGGAAGACCACCTGCGGACTTTGTTCCCGCCTACGTCGCGGAATTCTCTATAATTTTGCGGAAGAACACGGCGTTACCAAGATTGCTTTGGGGCACCATCGGGATGACCTGCTGGAAACGCTGTTCCTGAACATGTTCTATGGCGGCAAGCTGAAATCCATGCCGCCGGTTCTGCACAGCGACGACGGCCGGAACACGGTGATTCGCCCGTTGGCATACAGCCGGGAGAAAGACATTGCGCGCTACGCCAGCTTGCGCGAGTTCCCGATCATTCCCTGCAACCTCTGCGGTTCCCAGGAAAACCTGCAGCGTCAGGTGATCAAGGACATGTTCCAGACCTGGGACAAGCAGCACCCGGGGCGCCTGGAAACCATGTTTCGGGCCATGTGTAACGTTGAGCCGTCACACCTCGCCGATACCTCCCTGTACAACTTCCGTGAGGGTCACCGCCATTCCGAGCCGGGCCAAAGTGCCGGGACGGTCGAGCCCCAAACACCCGATTTCGGACGGTTGGACGTGCTTAATATCTGATCAGTTCGAGCGGGTAGTCCAGCCCTTGTCTATCCGTGACCGGTATGCAAAAAGGCAGTGACAGGAAGGGTCCAGATACCGAAACCAATCAGCAGCAGTCCGGCGATCTGCCGAAAGCGTTGGTGTTCCCGCAGTTTTCGGATCCAGGTGGCGGCGTAACCGGTGGCCAGCATGGATGGCAGGGTACCGAGGCCGAAGAACAACATGGTGGTGGCCGCGCTGCCCACCGAGGGTTGCAGGGCAGCCCAGCCAGGGTGCTGTAGACCAGCCCGCAGGGCAACCAGCCCCAGAGTGCGCCAAGGATGAGCGCCTGGTGGAAATGATGCACCGGGAGCACTCGGGCGGTGAGCGGTGACAGACGTTTCCAGACCGGGGCACCGATGCGTTCCACGTAGCGGATGCCTTGCCACCACTGCCCCATGGACAGTCCCATCAGGATCAGCAGTATCCCTGCCATTGTTCGAAGTATCGGGCCAAGTTGCGTCCAATAGGCCGAGGCGCTGGTGCTCAGCAGCGCGATCAGGGCCGCAATCGCTGCGTAGCTGCCAATCCGCCCGCCATTGAAGGCGAGCAGCATGGCGGTCTGGCGAACACGGAAGCCCCGGCCAACAGGCAGTGCCATGGACAGTGACGCGCTGATCCCTCCGCACATACTCAGGCAATGGGTGCTGCCGAGCAGGCCAATCAGGAAGGCGCTGGAATAACTCAGGTAAAGTTCTTCGCCCATCAGGATTTGTGGCTGTCGCCCGGCTCCTCGGCAGAGTTGGAGTTGGCATCCTGCTTGGGTTGTTTGGCGTCGTCCGGGATCATGTCTTTGTCATCGTCATAAAGGATGCGATGGGCCGGTCCATCAAGGTCATCGTATTGGCCGTTCTTGACGGCCCAGGAGAACAGCAGGATGCCTAGTGCCACCAGGATCAGCATGACTGGAACCAGGATCATTACGATTTGCACAGGGCTACCTCAAACGTATTGGGTGATTCAGTGTTCACGGTATCAGGACGTTGCTTCGGCGCCAACCGCCGGGGCGTGGGATACCGGGTTGCCTCGCTGCCTACCTAGCCGCATGGCATTGAGTACCACCACCAGTGAGCTGAGGGACATGCCGATGGCCGCCAGCCAGGGTGGAACCAGACCCGCTGCCGCCAGGGGCAGGGCGCAGACGTTGTAGGCCAGTGCCCAGGCCATGTTCTGGCGGATGACGCGGCGTGTGTCCTGGCCGGCTTTCAGGGCTTCGGACAGTTGCGTTAACTGCCCACTCAACAGCACTGCATCGGCCTTGAGTTGGGTCAGATCGGCAGCGCTTCCCATGGCCACGGACACACCAGCACCGGCCATGGAGGCAGGTCGTTGAGGCCATCACCCACCATCATGATGTGGTGGCCCTGGTCGCGGAGGTTCTCCAGTACGCGGAGTTTCTCTTCCGGTGAGGCCTGGCCGATGGCTTCATCAATGCCGAGTCTGCCTGCTATCTGCTCAACGTGTCCTGAGCGGTCGCCGCTGAGCAGAATGGTGCGCAGTCCTGCATTTTGCAGGGCCTGGACGGCTTCTCTTGCATCCGGTCTGGGCTCGTCGTCCAGTGTGAACCTGGCCATCCAGCCACGGTCCGTGGCCAGCCATATCTCCATGCCTTTGGAGGTGTCGGCTTCCGGCGCCGGGCTACCCACCTTCTCTTCCACAAAATCCCGGTGGCCAATATAGAGGGGTGCCCCGTCTATCTGTCCCGAGAGACCACCGCCCAAGTGGTTTTGTACCTGCCTGGCGGCGTAACCGGGTATCTGGTGGAATACCCTGGCGATCGGGTGTTCCGAATGTTTCTCCAGGCTGGCTGCCAGTTGCCGGCATCGATCCGCATCAAGGTTGCCGAAGGTTCGGGTATCCACCAGGCTGAGCTCACCTCGGGTCAGGGTGCCGGTTTTATCGAAAATCACCGTGTCGATGGTGTTCAGGGATTCCAGAGTGTGTCCGCGTGTTGGAAGGAAGCCCAGCTTGCGAAGTCTCATGGTTGCCGACGTTATTGCCGTTGGAGTGGCGAGCGACAGGGCGCAGGGGCAAGTCACTACCAGTACCGAGAGCGTAATGTCGAAGGCATTATCGGCGCCGGCCATCCACCAGCCAATCCAGATGAGTGGGGCCAGGATCAGCACACGGCTGACAAACACGCCGGCAATTCGATCGGCCGCCAGCGCAACGGGTGGCTTCTCAGCCTGCACCCGATCCAGCACCCGCAAAATGCCGGACAGTCTGGTCTGTGTGCCGGCGCGGCGAACCTCAACCTCCAACGGGTTCTCGCCGTTGATGCTGCCAGCATGGACGGGGTCACCCTCGCTACGGGTTTCCGGCAGATATTCACCGGTCAAAGCCGCTTCGTTAAGGGTGGAGTGGCCGCTGACGATGACGCCGTCTGCGGGCAATGTTTCGCCAGGCCGGATGCGAATAACGTCGCCGGCAGCCAGGTCATGGGTGGCGACGATATCACTGCCGTTCCCCTGGATGCGGTTGGCGACCATGGGCTGGAAGCCGGCCAGCGCGTTGCCTGTCAGCCCGGCGCGGTAACGGGCCTGCATCTCAATGTAGCGGCCAAGCTGCAGGAAAAAGGTAAACATACAGACGGACTCGAAATAGACTTCCTCGCCGCCGAATACCGTCACCCATGCGCTGGCGACATAGGCTAGGCCAATCGCGGTGGCCACCGGTACGTCCATGGTCAGGTGACGGCTGCGAAGATCCCTGAATGCGTTTGTGAAGAACGGACGAGCGCTGTAAAGGACTACGGGGGTGGCGACCAGAAGACTGAACCAGCGGAAAAAACTGACAAACTCTGGCGACAGGTCATTCACCAGTTCGAAATAAAGCGGAAAGGCCAGCATCATGCTCTGGAACGAGCCTATCCCCGCGACAGCCAGGCGGACCAGTGCAGAGCGATGTTCGGCTTTCAGGGCTTTCTCGGCCTCATCGGCTGATAGGGGCGGGCTCGATAGCCCAGTTCATGGACGGCAATCAGTAGCTGGCTGAGTTTTGAGTGCTCCGGGTTCCAGATCAGTCGCGCGCGCTGGGTGCTGTGATTGACGGAAAATGACACCACGCCCGGTTGCCTGGCCATGTGGTTTTCCAGCAACCATATGCAAGCGGCGCAGGTGATGCCGCTTACAAGCAGTGTGGCTTCCTGGCCAGCGGTAACGGGAGATACAAACGACTTCTGAACCAGGGGATGGTCCACTTCGAGGATACGGTTCCGTTCGGAATCGCTGAGTGCCTTCGGGGTGACGGCCGGCTCGGTGCGGAACTGGTAGAACCCGGTGAGGCCTTCGGCGCGAATGGTCTCACAGACCGCCTTGCACCCAACGCAGCAGAAGTGTCGCAACGCTCCTTCGAGTTCCAGGGTGATGGGTGGCGTTCCAGTGGCCGGCTCACCACAATGATAACAATCCAAGGGGATCACCCGCGGTCTTCTGTGACCGCACCGAGGCTCAGGGAGCGTTGCGATGGCAGGCTGGACTCACCTTTCAGTCGCCATTGGTTGTCCGGGCCACGCAGGTCAAAGTACCAGCGGCTTCAATCGGCTGATTCAGGGTGGCGCTGTATAGTCCCTCGCCGATTGCCCGGAATTGTATGGTGCGGTCGTACTCCGACATGGTCGGGTGATACAGGCTCAGTATCAGGTAAGGGTAGTTCGCAGGGCCGTCGGCAGTATCCATGGAGAGGGTGATTTCCCGTTCGCCAAATGTCATATCTGCCGTCAGGCCCAGGTCTTCGGCTTTCTGGTCGCGTGCAATTGCCATGTTGATCCCGCGACCCTCCTTGGAATAGTCGTCGGTTACCATGGAGTTGTCGGTGTTTATCGCGACCGTAATGGCGATGGAGCACCAGATAATGGCGGCGCCGGGAAATATCAGCAGGAACCAGAGCCAGGGTTGCCGGTACCAGGGAACGACGGGTGCGTTTTCATTCATAGTGCTGTCTCTCAAGGCTGGTCTCCCTGGTTGGTGTCAGGGGATCAGCGATTTGGACCGACAAACCGGCTTTCGGTTTCAAGAACGAGCGATTCGTCGGATTGTGATTCAAGCGTGAAGACAATGGCATTGTTGCTTTCCGAGAGTTTCTCGGGCGCGACATCCACCACCGTCGGCAGTGCCCGGTTCTCACTGCTCGCCACCGTCAGGGTGTTCTCGGTCAGCAACCGGATGCCTTCCAGGCCTGAAACCGAGATCGTAAAGGTCTGGGGCACTTCCGACATATTGGCGACTTTGAGAGTGTAGGTATTCTCTACCCGGCCTTCACCATTGAAGCTGAAGAGGGCGCCTCGATCCCTCAGGACATCAAGCTGTGCCGGAACCCGGGTGGCAATTGTGAATACAATCGCGCCAACCATCAGCAGCAATACCAGCCCGTAACCAAAGGTGCGCGGTCTCATCAGCTTCGAGGTTTTGCCTTCCAGTTCGTTTTCAGTGGTATAGCGAATCAGGCCGCGCGGATATTCCATCTTGTCCATACTTCGTCACACGCATCAATGCACAGCGCGCAGCCAATACACTCGTACTGCAGCCCATCTCGAATGTCGATGCCGGTAGGGCATACCTGAACACACTGGCCACAGTCGATGCAGTCACCAAGGCCCAGTTCCGAGGGTTCAATGCCTTTCTTGCGCCCGCCGCGGGGCTCCCCCCGGTTGGGATCATAGGACACCACGCGGGTATCGGGGTCGAACATGACGGACTGGAAGCGGGCGTAGGGGCACATATACAGACATACCTGCTCACGCAGCCAGCCGGCGTTCAGGTAGGTGGCGGCCGTAAAGAAGGCGACCCAGAAATAGGCCCAACCGTTGGCCTGCAGGGTGAACAGGTCGGTGATGAGTTCACGGATGGGGTAGAAGTAACCAACAAAGGTCAGGCCGGTGGCGAGCGCAATCAGTAGCCACGCGGAGTGCTTTGCGGATTTTTTGGCGATTTTCTCAGCGGAACGGGGCGCCTTGTCCAGCTTCATCCGCTTATTGCGGCTGCCCTCTATACGCTCCTCCACCCACATGAAGATAAATGTCCAAACGGTTTGGGGGCATGTGTAGCCACACCACACCCGGCCGAACAGCGTGGTGATAAAAAACAGACCAAAAGCGGCGATGATCAGCATACCCGACAGCAGGATAAAATCCTGGGGATAGAACGTGGTTCCGTAGAGGTGGAATTCCCGCGCCGGGAGATCGAAATGAATCAGCGGCTGACCATCCACGGTAAACCAGACGAACAGGAAGTACATGCCCATCAGAGCTGTCAGGCTGACATTCCGGATACGCTGAAAGAAGCCCTTCTTGACCCCTTTGACGTAGATCTTTTTGCGGCTGGCGTATAGCTCGACAGTTCCGGTGTTTTTATTGTTGTCGGAGGTGTCAGAGGATGGGTCAATCTGTTTGACCGGAATCTCACTGCTCATCGTTACCTCCCGATGATGTGGCGCCCTGATTCACAGTGGACTGTGGGGCAGTCGATCTTCTCAAGCCTTGGTCCGCAGGTGGCAGGTCAAGGTTGAGCAGACCGGGCCGGGACAGAATCCCGGCCGGGTACTCAGTTGGACAGGCTGTAGACGTACGCAGCCAGGATCTGGATCTGATCGTCGGAGAGCCGGTCACCCTGTGCGGGCATCTGGTTCGCACGACCGTTTACCACGGTTTCCTTGATCCACTCGTAGGTGGAGCCGTACAGCCAGGTATTGTCGGTGAGGTTCGGGGCGCCCATAGCCTGGTTGCCCTTGCCGTCCTGACCGTGACAGGCCACGCAGGCCTGTGCAAACACCTGCTCGCCCTTGGCAGCGGCTTCCTCGTCTTTTGCCCGGTCGCTGAAACTGAGCACGTAGTTTACAACCTGATCAACTTGCTCAGAGGTCATGCCCGGCATGGTGCCCTTCGCGGGCATGTTGCCGTTACGCCCCTGGTGCAGGGTGGTCAGGATGGTGTCCGGGTCGCCGCCATACAGCCAGTCGTCATCCGTCAGGTTGGGAAACCCGAGGGAGCCGCGCCCTGCGGAACCGTGGCAGACAGCACAGTTGTTGGCGAACAGCCGCTGGCCCATTTTCATGGCGTCGTCGTTCTCTGCCAGCTCGGCCACCGGTGTGTCACCAAACTTGGCGTAGAGCTCGCCGTAACGGGCATCGGCCTGCTGCATTTCGGCCTGCCACTGGTTCTCAGCGGTCCATCCCAGCAGACCCTTGTAGTTACCCAGGCCCGGGTACAGGGCGAGATAGCCCAGTGCGAAAACACAGGTCGCGATAAAGAGGTAGTACCACCACTTTGGCAGCGGGTTGTCGTATTCTTCAATGCCATCGAACGAATGACCAACGGTTTTGTTGGTTTCAGTATCGGTGGTCTGGCCCTTGCGGGTGGCATACAGAAGCCACCAACAGCCAAACACGGTACCGAGCACGATCACGCTGATCCAGATGCTCCAGAAGGTACTCATTGCTTTTTCTCCGTTTGTTCCTGTTCAAGAGTACGCTTTTCCACGTCGTCATCCTCGAAGGGCAGGTGGGCCGCCTCGTCGTTGGGCTTCTTCCGGTGGGCGCTGTAGGCCCACCAGATGATGCCAAGGAACATGGCCATAATGACCAGTGAGTGAATGCCGCGTAACTCGTTAATATCCATGGGGATCACCGTTTATCTGAAATCACGGTACCAAGCTGCTGCAGGTACGCCACCAGGGCTTCGATTTCGAATTTGCCCCTGACTTCGTCGGCCGCACCGGCAACCTGCTCGTCGGTATAGGGCACGCCCAGGGTCTGGAGCGTTTCCAGCTTGGACTCGGTGCTGGTGTGATCGATGCGATTCTCGAACAGCCACGGGAAAGCGGGCATGTTGGATTCAGGCACAACGCTGCGGGGATCGTACAGGTGCTGGCGCTGCCAGGCGTCGGAGTAGCGACCACCGACACGGGCCAGGTCAGGACCGGTACGCTTGGAGCCCCACAGGAACGGACGATCGTAGACAAACTCGCCCGCAACGGAGTAGTGGCCGTAGCGCTCGGTTTCAGCGCGGAACGGGCGGATCTGCTGGGTGTGGCAGACGTGACAGCCTTCACGGATATAGATGTCCCGGCCTTCCAGTTCCAGTGCTGACAGGGGCTCAAGGCCTTCAACCGGCTCGTTGGTCTCGTCCAGGAAGAACAGCGGAACCACTTCTGCCAGGAAACCACCACTGATGGTGAAGATGATCAGTACGATCATCAGCCCCAGGTTCTTTTCAACAATTTCGTGTTTCATTGATTCTGTCTCCCGTTACGCCGCTTGCGCTGCTGTATTGTCCTGAGCAACGGCTTCCTTCTGACGCACGGTCATGTATACGTTGTATGCCATCACCAGCATACCGGTCAGGAAAATCACACCGCCAAGGAATCGCACGAAATAGCCTGATTCGGACGCTTCAAGGGCTTCGACAAAACTGTAGGTCAGGGTTCCGTCTTCGTTGACGCGCGCCACATAAGCCCCTGCATAATACCGTTCACCCACATGGCAACGATGTAGAGTACGGTGCCCACGGTGGCCAGCCAGAAGTGGACGTTGATCAGGCTGACGCTGTACATGGCCTGAAGGCCCCACAGCTTGGGAATCAGGTGATAGATGGCGCCGATACTGATCATGGCAACCCAGCCCAGTGCACCGGAGTGTACGTGGCCAATGGTCCAGTCCGTGTTGTGCGACAGCGCGTTAACCGTCTTGATGGCCATCATCGGGCCTTCAAACGTAGACATGCCATAGAACGACAGAGACACCACGAGGAAGCGGAGGATCGGGTCGGTACGCAGTTTGTGCCAGGCACCCGACAGCGTCATCATACCGTTGATCATGCCGCCCCAGGAGGGTGCAAGCAGGATCAGAGACATTACCATGCCCGCGGTTTGGGCCCAGTCCGGTAACGCCGAGTAGTGCAGGTGGTGGCCACCCGCCCATACGTAGGTCGCAATCAGCGCCCAGAAGTGAACGATGGACAGGCGATAAGAGTAGATAGGGCGGTTGGCCTGTTTGGGAACAAAGTAATACATCATCCCAGGAAGCCTGCAGTCAGGAAGAAACCGACCGCGTTGTGGCCCCACCACCACTGCATCATCGCGTCTGTCACGCCCGCGTAGGCGGAGTAGGATTTGAAGGCGCCCGCCGGTAAGGCCAGGTTGTTACCAATGTGCAGAATGGCCACGGTCAGGATGAAACCGCCGTAGAACCAGTTGGCCACATAGATGTGGGCAGTGGCGCGCCGCATGATTGTGCCAAAGAAAACCAGTGCGTAGGACACCCAGACAATGGCGATAAGGATATCAATTGGCCACTCGAGTTCTGCGTATTCCTTGGAAGAGGTGAGGCCCATTGGCAGGGTAATGATCGCCGCAACCATCACGGCTTGCCAGCCCCAGAAGGTGAACGCCGCGAGCCCATCGGAGATCAGTCGCGCCTGACAGGTACGCTGAACAACGTAATAGGAGGTGGCAAACAGTGCCGAACCACCAAACCCGAAGATGACGAGGTTTGTGTGGAGCGGCCGTAAACGACCGAAGTGAGTCCAGGAGAAATCCAGGTTCATCGAGGGCCAAACAAGCTGGGATGCGATCAGCACACCCATGCCCATGCCAACAATGCCCCAGACCAACGTCATGATGGCAAACTGTCTCACCACCTTGTAGTTGTATGTCAGGTTAGCATTTACTGTGCTCATAGCCTTACCAATGGGTTTAGAGTGGGGAAAATATGCGGGCGCAAGTATGGAGAAACGATTAGCTGTTTGCAATGACGTAGATCAACTCTGAAACTCTGTCAACTGGGTCTAAATCAGTAACATGGCGAATCTACAAGGGTAATCACGAATGCTCCAAAAGCGGTTTTTGATGTTCGGTTGATGCATTGCTTCCCGGAACACTAATGATAGTCATAATTCGGAGGTTTGGTGAATTCTGTAACCGTATTCAAAACCAGGGCGAAAAGTAGTGTGGCAGCGCCGGTGCTTGTCCTTGCACATGGCGCAGGTGCACCCGCCGATTCGCCGTTCATGGAGCTCCTGGCGGCAGCGCTTTCAGCGCAGGGCGTGACGACCGTCAGGTTTGAGTTCCCCTATATGGAGAAGCGGCGGGAGGATGGTAAAAAGCGGCCACCAGACCGCCAGCCAACACTGCTTGGGCATTTCCGCACGGTCATTGCAGAAACTTGCGCCGGCATCGACGGGCAGGCCGGCGTTTTTGTCGGAGGCAAGTCCATGGGGGGAAGAATGGCCAGCATTCTGGCTGCTGAGCCCGGCATTGACGACGCGGTGCGTGGTGCTGTGTGTTTCGGCTATCCCTTTCATCCTCCTGGCAAAAATGATCGGTGGCGGACGGATCATTTCCAGTCACTGTGCCGGCCAATACAGATCATTCAGGGAACGCGGGACCCTTTCGGCAAACAGGCAGAGGTTGAGGCGCGTGCACTGGACACCCTGGATAACGTAAATTTGGCGTGGCTGGAAGGTGGAGACCACGATTATCGGCCCCTGGCGCGACAGAGTGAGAGCCGGGAAGATCTGATTCAGCAGGCGGCGGCAGCAGCTGCGAGGTTTATGATCGGGCAGGAATGAGTCAGGAGACCTCGGGCGTCGCTTGCTCAGTCCGGTTTCGACCGCACGCTTTGGCACGATAGAGCGCCTCATCGGCACGCCGGAACAGATCTCGCTCATCATCCCCCTGGGATAACGTGGCGGTACCGGCGCTCATGGTCAGCGTAACCGGTGTGCCATCGTCCGCAGGCACGCGTATCGCAGCGATATCCTCAAGAATCCCTTCACAGACACCCAGAGCGCCATTCGCGTCGGTGCCGGGTAACAGGATGGCGAATTCCTCTCCGCCAAAGCGGATAGCAACATCACGGGGTCGTTTGACGTGGCGCCTGAGAATGTCGGCAATGTGTTGCAGGCAACGATCACCAAACTCGTGCCCCCAGGAGTCGTTGACAGCCTTGAAGTGGTCGGCATCCAATAGAGCAATGGTCAGGGGTTGACCAGTACGTCGGGCTTCGGCACAGAGTTCCGGCAGCAGGTTGTCCATATGACGGCGATTATGGAGCCCGGTCAGAGCGTCATTGAGGCTTAGGGTTGCCAGCTGCCGGTTTGCCTTTTCCAGCTCTCTCATGGTGCTGCGAAGCTGCGCGGTGCGTTCATGCACCTTTAACTCGAGCTCGGTTCTGGCGTTATGCTCTACGTCCAGAAGCTTTTTATTCAATAGCCGCCAACGCTGCACCATGGCGTAATTGAGCAGAATAACCTGTGCTCCAACGGCGGCCTGCATAAAGATTTCCCGTGCCAGGAAGTCAGCCAGGTAACCAAAGGCAGCCATTGAATAGATCAGGCGCCTGCCAACATGCCAGACCATGCCACTACGTACCACTTGGCGGGAGAATATCCCTGGCGCCAGCGGATGATGCCAATGATAAACAGGCAGGCAATGATCAGCAGTGCAATCCCGGTATTCAATACGATGGATCTGTTGTAGGGCAACAGGAATGCCATGATGAACAGGCCTGCGCTGGTCAGGGCAAGCCCCGTCAACACCTTGTTCGCAATCGTGTTGGTGGGGATTTCGAGGAATGAGCGCCCGAACAGGGTCATGGCCAGCGAACTGATCGACATCAGCATGGGAATCGATGTATTGGCGAAACCGGTACTGTCGGGCCAGAAATACTGGTTGGCGAAACCGCCCATGGCGAACAGGAACAGCCCCAGGGATGCCATGTAAAAGGCGTTGTAGAAGTAGTAGCCGGTGCCGGAACTGAAAAAGAGCAGCAGGTTGAATACCGCAAAGACCAGCAACGCCCCATAGAAGAAGCCGTGCAGGAGGGTAAGGTGGTTGCTTTCCGCAATCGTCGTTTCCGGCGTTTTCAGCGACAGCGGAACGTTCAATGCCCCGCTGCTCTGAATCCGCAAGGTGATGGTTTGGGTTTCGCCAGCGCCGAGCGTGACGGGGAGCAGGAAATACCGGTAATCTATGCCCCGCGAGAGAAAGGGGTGCTGGTCCCCCGTGGTCAAGGCTGGTTCAACGAGTTCGCTGGAGCGCCAGAACGTTACTTCATCCAGCAGTGGGTAATTGAGCTTCAGGTACCAGAGCTTCTGGCTATCGTCGGAATTCCGAACATTGAGGCGAACCCAGTACACCGAATCGGTGTGGCTGAATACCAGATCGTGTCCCCTGGCGGATGTCCATTGAATATCGGCCGGCAGTTCACGGGGGGATTCGGCCCGATGTGCGGGCGTGTCGGGTGCTGCGCTCAGGAAGCAGACATGGTTCATCAACGCTTCCCGTTGCACCGGATCGTTGGCGTCCAGCGCCGGGCAATGAGGTGTCGTTCCCGGATGGGTCGCCAGTGACAGGTCCGTGACCAGTAATAGCCCGATCAGTGGGAACAGAAAGCGCAGGTACAGCGGCATTAAGGTATTCCTGCCAGCGGAAAGCCCAATAGTGTAGACAAATGCGGGCTGTGTATATGTTAAACAGATTCAAATTTGGGGTTTCTGGTGAGAAGCCCTGTCCAGGTGCCTAATGGAACAACTGATTGCAATTTGTCGTCCCGGGTTCGAGACGGAAGCGGGGCGGGAGTTAACCGACTCGGCTGCCAGCGGCGAGGTCTATGGTTACTTCGAGCCCTCTGTAAACCAGGGATTTCTGACCTTTCACTGCCCGGGGCCCGGGCAGGTGGAGATGCTGGTCCAGCGGCTGTCCATCGACCAGCTGGTGTTTGTCAGGGACTGGTTTGTGGTTTTAGCGGACGTAGCCCTGCCCACGTCGGATCGCGTCGGCGCCGTTATTGACGCATTGCGGTCCGTTGATGGGGCGATTCCTGTCTGTGCCCGTATTGAAATTCGTCTTCCCGAAAACAACGCTGACGCAGACCTCAGCAACTTCGCCCGCAAATGGGTTTCCCCACTGTCGAAAGCGCTCAGGGGCGCCGGGTTACTGGAGAAGGATTCGAAAGCTGAGTCGCCGGCACGGCTTGAAGTGTTGTTGACGGGGTTTGAACGCGCCATCGTCGGGTTCAGCCTGGCCAGCAATCGTGCGCGTTACGTCAGTGGTATACCAAGGCTTCGACTGCCCGCGTCCGCCCCCAGCCGATCGGCGCTGAAACTGGAAGAAGCGTGGAAGGTGTTCCTGCCCCCGGGCCAGGAACTGGACTACCTGGGAAGCGGCAAGCAGGCTGTGGATCTGGGCGCTGCTCCCGGTGGCTGGACCTGGCAACTGGTCCGGCAGGGTATGATGGTGACCGCCGTTGATAATGGGCCCATGAATGCTGAGTTGATGGCTTCCGGACACGTAGAGCATGTTGAGGCAGATGGTTATCAATGGAGGCCCCGGGCGCGGTGTGGACTGGATGGTGTGCGATATCGTCGACCATCCACGCCGAACCTCGGAGATGGTCGTGCATTGGCTGTCTGCCAAGCTTTGTCGCTATACCGTTTTCAATCTGAAACTACCGATGAAAAAACGATACGACGAGTGGTTGGTGTGCAAGGACATCCTGGAAGAAGGCCTTGCACAGACGGAAATGAACTTCCTGCTGAGGGCCCGTCACCTCTACCACGATCGTGAGGAGATCACCTGCTTCATAGAACGCAGGGACTGAGCGCCTGTAAATAGCGTGCTTTAGCTATGCTGCCACACGGTGATAATCTCGTCCCGGTCCATCATTGGAATCAGCTCCGCCATCAGTTCCCGGCGTTCCTCTGAGAGGAACCAGCGCTGCCAGTCGGCTTCGGAGCGCCAGTTGGAGAGGGTAAGGCGATGGTTGGAGTCGTGGGTATCGACCAGCGTTTCACCGGAAACGAAGCCGGGGGCGCTTACGGCGTTCTGAAGGACCTTGCGGGATCTGTCCTCGTAGGCGGATTCGAGTGTTTCAGCAATATGACGTTCAATCAGCACCCGGATCATTGTTTACCTCGTTTTGTTTTTTGACATCTATAAACAATAATTTAGCACGTATTTTCCAAAATTCAGGTGGAATCGCAGGAGGAAGAACATTGGGACAACCGGAACACGATGCAGAGCTGGACGCCCGGGGACTGTTTTGCCCCGAACCCGTCATGCTGCTGCATAATAGAATCGTGGATATCAGTATAGGGGGCGTCTTGAAGGTGGTTGCCACGGACCCGTCAACAACCCGGGATATACCGAGGTTCTGCCAGTTCCTGAATCACGAGCTGGTGTACAGCGCCGAGGATGACCAGGAATTTGTTTACTTCATCCGACGAGGGGAGTGACTGAAGCTGTCAGGAGCCGCCCGACATGTCCAGTGCGTTCAGATGGCCGAGGAACTGTTCGCGGTCCATTTCGCCCAGTATCCGGGCGGTTTCCAGCTCAGCCCCATCGTTGCCATAGAACAGAATGGCTGGCGGGCCGAACAGCCCCAACTCCTCAAGCAGTGCCTGCTGGGCGGGCGTGTTGTCCGTCATGTCCAGTTGCAGCAGTGTGTAGGGTGACAGCGCCTGGATCACAGAGTCATTGCTGAAAACGTTCCGCTCCATAACCTTGCAGGAGATACACCAGTCGGCGTAGAAGTCCAGCATGACCGGGGTGCCGTTTCGTTTGGCCTGGGCCAGTTGATTGCGAATATCGGCGGGCGATTCCAAGCGGAGGAACTGGGCGTGGGCCATCTGGGAGGCGGGGCCACCCGCAACCGCCGGGTTGGCTGCCGTGAACGGCGCTAATGGCTTCACTGGATCATTGGCGCCAGACACCGCGCCGGCCAAGAGCGCAATACCGTAGGCAAACATCACCAGGCCGAGGCCTTTGCGAGTGCGCTCCCAGCCAGCCTTTGCGGCATCGAAGGCTCCGAGCTGCACGCCAGTCACGGCAATCAGTAACCCCCAGAGTGTCAGCGCCAGCCAGGCTGGTACCAACCGTTCCACCAACCAGATTGCAACCGCCAGCAGCATGACGCCGTAGAAGGCCTTAACCACGTTCATCCAGGGACCGGTGGAAGGCAACAGTTTGCGGCCACCCACCGCCACGAGTATCAGGGGAATGCCCATGCCGAGCCCAAGGGCGAACAGGGCAACGCCTCCAATGACGGCATCCTGGGTGGTACTGATGTAAAGCAGGCTGCCAGCAAGCGGTGCCGACACGCAGGGTGAAACGATCAGTGCTGACAGCGCGCCGATGCCGAAGATGCTGACCACGCGGCTGCCGGTCAGGCGATGGCTGGCATCGTTGAGCGGTTCCCGGATAAACCGGGGAAGCTGGATCTCAAACAGGTTGAACATGGAGAGGGCAAATACCACGAACAGTGCCGCGAAAACGCTCAGCACCCACGGCGACTGCAGGTGTGCCTGAAGGTTGAAACTGGCACCCAGTAACCCGGTAATCACACCCGCTGCGGCATAAGTCAGTGCCATACCCAGGACATAGCTGCCGGAAAGCAGCAGCGCGTGGGCGGTGGTGCTGGTGTTGCGACTGGACACCAGTGAGGAAATGATTGGCACCATGGGTAGGACGCAGGGTGTAAAGGTCAGCCCCAGCCCAAGTAGCAGAAACAGGGCCGCGATGACCAGGACAGACTGGTTGGCCAAAAAGCCGGCGAGCCCGGTCGCCGAGGATGTATCCGTGGGTGCATTTGTTGACGATGACTGGGCATTGCCTGATGACCCCGAAGAGCCGGACATGCCGGCAGGAACGGGGGCGTCGTTGCTTCCGGCGCTGGCGTAGTACAGCGCGTCACGGGTTTGCGGCGGGTAGCACAGGCCTGCCTTGGCACAGCCCTGGTAGGTAACCTGAAGCTCCGCCTCGCGGACGCCTTCCGGAAGATTGACCGGGACGCGTGCCTGAACCGGGTCGTAGAAGACCGTGACCTTGCCGAAGAACTCATCCTCCGTATCGGTACCTGTGTAGGAGAAATCAGGTTCACCCAGGGTGACGCCGTCTGTTTTGCTGCTTACCTGGATGCGACCTTTATAGAGGTAGTGTTCAGGGGTGACGTCCCAGGACAGCACAATAGCGCCGGTATCGACGGTGTAATTGAACGGCAGGGCTTCGTCCACCGGCAGGAAATCGTTGCTGCCGCCGAACAGCGAATTGCCTGCCGCGGACGCGAACAGCGATACGGCGGACAGTGCCAGAAACACTAAAAAGCGGCTCAGCACCCGATGGAGAGCACTACTGCGTGAGGCTGTGTTGTTGCCGGTCATAGTCAATGGATTACCGTAGCTGGTTCCGGAAATATCTGCGTGGTCTCAGTGTCTGTTGAAACCCTGCATCCCAAGGTTGCAATGGACTCATTTGTCAGGCAAAAGTTCCCTCTGGTATTGAACGGTCTAAAGTCGCACAATAGCCGTCCCATGAAACACGATCCTGATGATCTTATCATGCTGTTCAGTGACCTGTTCCGGGAGGATTACCGGACCGTTCTGGTCAAGGGCAGCGATGAGCCTGAATACCTGCCCGCAACGGCGTCTGGCAGTTACGCACAGATTATCTTTGCTCACGGTTATTATGCCAGTGCTCTGCACGAAATCAGTCATTGGTGTATCGCCGGTGAGCACCGGCGCACACTTCGGGATTTTGGCTACTGGTACTGTCCCGATGGCCGCGACGAGGCGCAGCAGCAAGCCTTTGAAAAGGCTGAAATCAAGCCGCAGGCCCTGGAATGGCTGTTCTCTGCCGCATCGGGCACACGTTTCCACATCAGCGTCGACAATCTCTCCGGTTGCGGGGCATGGGATGAGAACGCCTTTCGCAGGAATGTGCGGGCGCAGGCAGATTATTACCTTGAGCACGGCATGCCGGCCCGCGCGGGCCTGTTTTTCGAGACGCTCAAGACATTTTACGGAACCGCGGCTGATTTTAACGAAGTCTGGAAGAAAGAGACCAGGCGCCTGATGCCCGACGATTCCGCCACAGACACTGAGGTAGATTGAAGCAACATGACATCTGACGCACCCGAAGCCGGCAAAACCTTCTTCAAGGATCTCAACCTTGACCAGCGAGTGCTCGATGCCATCACCGATATCGGTTTTGAGCATTGCACACCCATCCAGGCAGAGACTCTTCCGTTCACCCTGGCGTGCCAGGACCTGATCGGCCAGGCTCAAACCGGCACCGGTAAAACCGCCGCATTCCTGATCACTGCTATCCAGAGCATGCTGGAAACGCCGATTCCGAAAGAGGACAGGTTCGCCTCGGAACCCCGGGTTCTGGCCCTGGCGCCAACCCGTGAACTGGCCATGCAGATCGCCAAGGACGCCGAGCAACTATGCGGCTACACGGGCCATAATGTGGTCACCGTGGTGGGTGGTATGAACTACGATAAACAGCGCGATCAGCTCCAGAACGAGATCGTTGACATACTGGTGGCAACCCCGGGCCGGCTGATTGATTTCCTGGGCTCTCAGGACGTTTTTCTCGACCAGCTCGACATCCTGATTCTGGATGAAGCGGATCGGATGCTGGACATGGGCTTTATTCCTGATGTAAAGCGCATTATCCGCAAGTGCACGCCAAAGGAAGAGCGTCAGACCTTGCTGTTCAGCGCCACCTTTAACCAGGACGTCCTCAACCTCGCCTCGATGTGGACCAAAAGTGCGGAATTCGTCGAGATCGAACCGGAACAGAAGACCGCCGAGCGAGTTAAGCAGACTGTCTACCTGGTGGGCGAGGATGAAAAACTGCCGGTACTGGTCAACTATCTTCAGCGCCCCGAGGTGGAAAAAGCCATCGTCTTTGCGAACCGTCGTGACCAGTGTCGTGACCTGGATGAGGACCTTCGCAACCAGGGCGTAAAGGTCGCGCTGATGTCAGGGGAAATCGCCCAGAACAAGCGGCTGAAGACATTGGAACAGTTCAAGAATGGCAGCATTCAGGTGCTGGTTGCCACGGATGTCGCCGGTCGTGGTATCCACGTTGACGGTGTAACCCACGTATTCAACTATAATCTGCCGGACAACGCTGAGGATTACGTTCACCGTATCGGACGCACCGGTCGGGCAGGGAAGCACGGTGTCTCTGTCAGCTTTGCCAGTGAGGACGATGCCTTTTCACTGCCGGCTATCGAGTCCTACATCAGCCAGAAACTGACCACGGCGGTGCCGGATGAAGCGCTGATGACCGAACTCGCCAAACCGCCGATCACTCGCAAGCGTGGTGGCCGGCGTCCCCAAGGCAACCGCAGCCAGGGTGGACGTGGCGGAAACCAGCGTCAACGCAGGAACTAACAGGTTGGGAAGCAGGATCATGCGGATAGTAGCGGACGAGAACATACCCTTACTGGAATCGTTTTTTGGCGATATCGGAGAGATACGACCAGTGTCCGGGCGCACGATGTCTGCTGCGGATGTTCAGAATGCGGATATCCTGCTGGTGCGTTCAGTCACTCGGGTCAATCAGGCGTTGCTTGAAGGAAGCCGGGTCCGCTTCGTTGGAACCTGTACCATCGGTACCGACCATGTTGATCAGAAATGGCTTGAATCCAGTGGGATCGCGTTTTCGGCGGCGCCCGGCTGCAACGCCAACAGTGTGGTTGAGTACGTGCTGTCAGTGATCTCACTGCACGCGGAAAAGCGTGGCGTGGCGGATTGGTCAAAACTCAGTGTTGGTATCGTGGGTGCCGGCAATGTAGGTGGAGAGCTTGCACACAAGCTGGACAGGCTCGGTTTCAATGTGCGCCTTTGTGACCCGCCACGGGCCGAAAGGGAAGGCGACGAAGGCGAGAAATTTGTCAGTCTTGACGAGGCCATGGCGTGCGACGTGGTAACACTGCACACGCCACTGACCCGCGAGGGAGAGCACGCAACGCTTCATATGTTCGGGCAGGAACGATTGTCTTCGTTGACTGAAGACCAGTTGCTGATCAATACCAGCCGGGGCGAAGTTATTGAAACCTCCTCCTTGCTGGCGCGTCTGGAAGCGCCAAACGCGCCTACAGTGGTACTGGATGTCTTTGAGCATGAGCCGGGTTAACGCTGAACTGGTGGAAAAAGTATGGCTTGTCACTCCCCATATCGCAGGCTATAGCCTGGAGGGCAAGGTGCAGGGTAGTGAGGTGGTGTACCAGGCGCTGAGTCGCTATATGGGACTGCCCGCCCGCAAGAAGGCTGGTCAGTTCCTGCCAGAACCAGCGTTGAGCAAACTCTCCTTTACCAGTGCTGCAGAAGAAATGGCGTCAGCCAATATTGCCATACGGTCCTGCTACGATCCGCGCCAGGATGACGCTCGCATGCGGCTGGCAATGGCGCTGCCGCCGGAGGATCGGGCGCAGGCCTTTGACCGGTTGCGCCGGGATTATCCGGTCCGGCGGGAGTTTTCCAGCTTGAAGATCCAGCTCAAGGGCACCAGTAAATCCATGCAGGATACTTTCCGGGCCCTTGGCTTCAAGCTGAAGCTCTGACGTTCCCGCGAACGCGCCTGTTCGCGCCGATTACAGCTGCGCGCTCTTCAGAGCCTCGATCCGGCTGTCCAGCGGCGGGTGTGTCATGAACAGGGCGCTGATGCCCGCCCTCGCACCTCGATTGATGCCAAACGCCTGCAGGCTGTCGGGCATTTGATCAGGCACTTCGCTTTCCTGTTTCAGCCGCGCCAGGGCGTTGATCATGGCGCCACGGCCTGCCAGTTGCGCGCCAGCGATGTCGGCACGGTATTCCCGGCGACGCGAGAACCAGAACACAATGGTACTGGCAAGAATGCCCAGCACGATTTCCGCCGCGATACTGACCACGAAGAAGCCGATACCATGCCCGCTTTCGTTCTTGAACACCACGCGGTCAACAAACGAGCCGATCACGCGGGACGCAAAAATCACGAACGTGTTCACCACACCCTGAATCAGCGCGAGGGTTACCATGTCGCCGTTGGCCACGTGGCCTATTTCGTGGCCCAGGACCGCACGAATTTCCTCCTTGTTAAAGCGGTGCAGCAGCCCCTCGCTGACGGCTACCAGCGAGTTGTTCTTGTTCCAGCCGGTGGCAAAAGCATTGGATTGTGAGGCCGGGAAAATGGCGACTTCCGGCATACCGATGCCGGCATTTTCTGAAAGCTCGCGAACGGTGTCTACCAGCCAGCGCTCAGCCGGCGTACGCGGCGACTCGATCACCTTTGCTTGGTGCTCCACTTAGCCACGGGCTTGGAAATCAGCAGCGATACAATGGCGCCGGCAAAGCCGAAGACCGCAGCGAAGGCAAGCAGCGAACCGTACTGGATACCGTTCTGGGCGAGATAGCTGTCAACACCCAGAAGTTTCAGGGTAAAACTGGCGACAAGAATGACGGCCAGGTTGGTGGCAAGAAACAGCAGAATACGCATCTTGAATCCCTTGTTGAATCATCGGCCGCAGACCGCGGTTTGTGTCTGGGTATTTATATGTGGCCAGTGTGGCCATGTTCAACAGGTTTACGCCAATTTAATGATCGGACCGGTCGCGAAAGAACGTCGCCTGCATTACGCGGCTGATTTTTGCGGAGCTACCGCTTCGGAGGGCGTTGCGAAGCATGTGTATGTGCGTGGAAAAATCCTCGCGGATAGCCGGTGGCAGGTCCTGGCTGCTGTCAGCGTTGTTTTCTTCATGCAGATCTGGGCTGGCAGGCGAACTCAGGCGCACGAACGCCCGCTGGGTCAGCACGGCCTGGTCCAGGGCTTCCTGGCGGATGGTATCCACGTAGCGGAGCAGGCCTTCCTCAGCTAACCAGAGCAGGGTGCCGAAGCAGGCCATGTGCCGCTTGCTGTGGAGCCCGAACTCGTCTGGTTCGTCGGGGCCAGCAATGTCTTCCACAAACAGGTTCACCCGGCGGGGAAAAGCATTGTAGAGCTGAACCAGGGCGATTGCGGCGTCCTTGTAGAACTCTTCGATATGAATGTCCGCCATCAAGCCCCCTTCACAACTGGTAAGACGACAGGAAGTGTGCCAAACGCTTCATGGCATCCTCAAGGGCGTCCTCGCGGGGTAGGAAGACCACGCGCAGGTGTTGCTTGTCGTCGATGTTGAAGGCGGAACCCTGAACCAGGAGGATGCGCTCCTGCAGCAGCAGGTCCAGTACCAGCTTTTCGTCATTGACGATGGGGAAGCGCTTCGGGTCCAGCTTTGGAAACAGATATAGAGCGCCTTTGGGCTTCACACAGCTGACGCCTGGAATATCATTGAGCAGGTTCCAGGCGGTTTCCCGTTGTTCGAACAGGCGACCGCCCGGTGCCACCAGGTCTTCAATTGACTGGTAGCCCCCAAGTGCGGTCTGGATGGCCAGCTGTGCCGGTACGTTGGCACACAGGCGCATGTTGGAGAGCATTTCGATGCCCTCGATCAGGTCCCGCGCGCGGTGTTTGGCGCCGCTGATAATCATCCAGCCGGAACGGTAACCGGCGGCACGATAGTTCTTGGACAGGCCGTTATAGGTAAAGAACAGCACGTCATCCGCCAGTGACGCGGTGGGGACGTGTTCAGTACCGTCGTACAGGATTTTGTCGTAGATCTCATCTGACAGCACGATCAGGTTGTGCTGCCGCGCCAGTTCCACCACCTGTTCCAGCAATTCGCGGGAGTACACGGCGCCGGTGGGGTTGTTGGGGTTGATAAGCACGATAGCCCGGGTGCGGCGGGTGATTTTTTTGCGGATATCGTCGATATCCGGGAACCAGTCCTGTTGCTCGTCGCATCGGTAGTGAACCGGCTTGCCACTGGACAGGGTCACGGCGGCCGTCCAGAGCGGATAGTCAGGGGCCGGGATCAGAACCTCGTCGCCGGTATTGAGCATGGCCTGCATGGACATCACGATCATTTCGCTGACGCCGTTGCCCAGGTAGATATCGTCGATATCCACCTTGTCGATGCCACGTTGCTGGCAATAGTGCATCACCGCCTTACGCGCAGAGAACAACCCCTTTGATTCCACATACCCCTGGGCCAGGGGCATGTTGTGAATAACGTCCTGCTGGATTTCCTCGGGAACGTCCAGTTCGAAAGCCGCTGGGTTGCCGATATTGAGCTTGAGAACCCGGTGGCCCTCTTCCTCCAGCCGACGGGCTTCACGCAGAACCACGCCACGTATCTCGTAACACACGTTATCCAGCTTGGCGGATTTGAGATAGTTCTGCATAAGCCCGGTATTTCCTTAGATCGGTAAGATGACAAGTGCCATGTTTCAAAGACAAGCCTGTATTCTAGCGGAGCAACGGCCGGCGGCAACAGGCCAATTGTGATGAATTGTGGCACAAATGCGGAGATTTAACGCCCAAAGCTCACAGATTCCATGAACTGAGCGTGACAACCGTGACGGAATCAGTTGTAAATAGGGTTGTGCAAAATATAATAGCGAAAAATACAAGGGAGGAATGTAATGAGCACCCAAAGCATCTACGACTTTAACGCGGCCGATATTCGCGGTGAGGAGCATTCCCTGGATGAGTTCCGTGGCAAAGTTCTGTTGATCGTAAACACGGCCAGCAAATGCGGTTTCACTCCCCAGTTCGAGGGTTTGCAGTCCCTGTACGTCGAGCTGAAAGAAAAAGGCCTCGAAGTGCTCGGTTTCCCCTGCAACCAGTTCCGGAATCAGGACCCGGCGGACGACAAGGCCATCAGCGAATTCTGTAGCCTTAACTACGGCGTGGACTTTCCCATGTTCGCAAAGATTGACGTCAACGGCCCTAATGCCCACCCGCTGTTTGAGTACCTGAAGCACTGTGCCAAGGGGCTGTTGGGATCGGAAGCTGTAAAATGGAACTTCACCAAGTTCCTGGTGAATCGTGAGGGTGAAGTGGTGCGTCGTTACCCGCCGACCACCAAGCCGTCTGCCATTCGCGCCGACATTGAAGCGTTACTGTGAACCATGACTGACGAAGACGACGTCCTGGCGCTGGATAATCAGCTCTGTTTTGCCCTCTACGCCGCCAACCGGGCAATAACCGCCCGCTATCGTCCGCTGCTGGCGGAACTGAATCTGACCTATCCGCAGTATCTGGTCATGTTGGTGTTGTGGGAAGCCGGGGAGAACGGACAGACGGTCAGGGTGTCTGACCTGGGTAAACGACTGCGCCTGGATTCCGGAACCCTGACGCCGCTGCTCAAACGTCTGGCTGAGCGTGATCTGGTAACCCGTTTGCGGGATACCACCGATGAGCGAGTGGTTACGGTCGCCCCCACTGAGAAGGGCAGTGCCATGCGCCAGCAGGCTCGGGACATTCCCGGCCGCCTGCTGTGTGGTACGGGCATTGATCAGGAGCGCATTGTGGAATTGAGGGAAGAGCTGCGATCTGTCCTCAGTCTTCTGGAGGCTGGGGAGGCGCCCAGCGGTCAATAATGGATTTCAGGTCAGCACGATTGTAAGGTTTGGTGATGTAGTCATTCATGCCGGACTCGAGGCAGTCGTCCCGGTCTCCCTGCATGACGTTGGCGGTGACCGCGATCACTGGCAGATCCTGCCACTCAGGGTTTTCACGAATGTTGCGGGTGGCCTCATAGCCGTCCATCACCGGCATTTGGCAATCCATCAGTACAATATCGAATCTCCTTTCGCCTTGCTGCAAGGCTTCCAGTGCCTGCTTGCCGTTTTCGGCCAGGGTGACGGTGTGGCCCAGCTTTTTCAGCATGCTGCTGGCGACCACCTGATTTACCTGATTGTCTTCGACCAGAAGAAGATTCAGCGTGCGTGACACGCCAGCCGGGGTTGCGATGATTCTTGCCCTGTCCCCGATGTCCAGCCAGCGGCCCTGCACAGTGTTCGGTACAACTGCTCACGTCTGAGTGGCATCGACAGTATCTGACGATCTTTGGTGGGATGGGCGGAGCCGTCCCGGTCCACCAGAATAATGCCGGTGCCGGACCAGGACGATGCCAGTTGTGCCGCGGTCTCGTCGCTTTCGTTGGCGGCGATCATCAGAATTCCCTCTCCGTCGGGTGCCGCTTCGCGCAGTGGAATGCCCCAGGCTCTCAGTTGATGCTCGATGGGCGTGCGGTGCGGATAGTCCCGGGGCATCCCGATATCGACACCTACCTGCTGAAGTAGGCTTGGAATAGCCGGCATCGACGGTTGGCTCTCCTGCTCATCGTGAACCGGCAGGGGCAGGTTCACAGTGAAGTGTGTGCCTTCGTGCTCCTCGGAATCTACCAGGATCTGGCCATGCATCCGCTCCACCAGTTGACGACACAGTGTCAGGCCCAGGCCAGTGCCGCCATAGAGCCGGGTAGTGTCACTGTCAGCCTGTGAGAAGGGTGAGAATATCCTGTGCAGCCCTTCCTTGGACATGCCGATACCGGTGTCGACAACGTCAATGCGTACGTTGCCGTTGTAGCGGGTGGCGTGGATGCGGACGAAGCCTTGCTCGGTGAATTTAATAGCGTTACTGAGCAGGTTGTTCAGGATCTGCCGAGTTCGGGTGGGATCGCCAAGAAAGCTTTCGGGCAGGTCACAGTCGATGTCCGCCACAACGTCAATATTCTTGCGCCTGGCTTGTTGGGCATGCAGTGTCGCACACTCTTCCACCAGGTTGCGGAGTGAAAACGGGATGTTCTCCAGGCTCAATTTCCCGGCTTCGACCTTGGAGATGTCCAGAATGTCGTTTAACAGACCGAGCAAACTCTGGCCGGCATTGAGCGCAATTTCCAACCGGTTTCGTTGTGCCTGTTCCATGTCGCCTTCCAGCGCCAGGCCCAACATCCCCAGAACACCGTTGAGTGGTGTGCGTATCTCATGGCTCATGCTGGCCAGGAAATTGGCACGGGCCCTGGCACGGCGTACAGCGTCCTCTTTGGCGCGAACCAGGGCGCGGTTGCCTCGCTGCAAGGCATCGTTCTTTTCGGAAATTTCCCGAGTGCGGTCTTCCACCTCCTGTTCCAGCTGGCTGGAGTAGTTCTTCATCGCACTTTCGGCCATCCTGAGCTGTGCGAGGCTGGAATCGATGGTTTCCAGATGCTGGTTGATGACACCCACCATCAGCCCGATCTCATCTTCACGATGATTCTCCGGCACAGGAAGCCGGACCTTCTCAGGCGTTTCAGCTTTGACCCGGCTCAGAGCACCGATGACGTTCAGCATGGGCCGGGTCAGCACAAAGAAGAAAATGAACAGCAGTGCAGCAGTCAGCACCAGGCTTTTCAGCAGGCCGCTGATGACGGTATAGCCCGCGCGTTGGAGGAACAGCAGGCCGTAGTGGTAGGTATCGATGGTGACCGTGAGGCTCCCGAGGGAGAGGTCGCTCAGCTGCGGTACCACCAGTTCCTGACTGAATACGCGGCTGTCACCAAAGAGCAGGTCGCTGATCCACCGATAGCGCGAATCCGGGCTGCTTTGGCTCGCCGCAGCCATGGTTTGGCCATTGTTATCGATAATACGGGCGTCGATGGTTGCGGGATGGCGAAGCAAGCCATCAAGAAGCTCTTCCGCAAGCCGGATGTCGATGTTGTAGGCGATCTGCGAAGCGGGGCTGTGACTGATTTCGATGAGCGCACGGATCTCCTGCTCCATGGAGTCCCTGGCGCTGAAATAATCGAGAGTGACCTGGACAATGTTGAGCACAAGGCCCAATACCATTGCGATTAAAACGGTGTCACGGGTCAGGCGATAGGATAGCCGCTTTTGGAATGCAGTTGTCACGGCGTTTCACGGTCCCTGTTGTAACGTTTCGGTGGTTTTCGCGGGGCGCCAGTTGGCGCCTAGTCGTCGTAGTCGGCTTTCTTGCGCCACTCATCGTCGTGGAGGAACGTATCCCATTCCTTGTCCAGGCTTGACTGGCCCGCGGCCGCGGCACTGTGTTCTTCGTCCCCCTTGATGGCTTCCAGTTCCTTGATGCGGGTACGGAAACTTTTCACGGCTTTCATGGCCATCGGGTTGTCCCTGGACTTGCCCATTTCGGTACTGGCCAGATGATAGGCGTGAATGGCCTTTCGAATCTGGTTCTGCTTCACATAATCGCGTGCCTGGAACACATGCAGGTCGGCGTGGGTCTTGTGCACCAGGAACAACACGAACTTCAGGTTTTTCTTGGCGGTGGCGCTATCAATCTTGCCGGCCTTGTGCATGCCCTCGATCATCTTGAACAGATTTTGCAGCAGCTCCTGGACATAGGTGGACTTTTCGGGGGAGTCGATCTTGATCGGAGTGCGCTTGTCTTCGCCGTCCATTACGGACTTTTTCAGCTGTTGTACAGCACTCAGTCGTTCTTCAACGGGCTGATCAGATTTCAGGGCCTGGAGGTCTTTGCAAGACTCCTCCATCCGCTTGATCAATAGCAGTTTCAAATCTGCAGTGAAATACTGGCCCGGGATTTCGGAGAGCAGGCGGCCGGCTCTTTTGTAGCTGTCTTCCAGAGCCGTTGTTTTACGAATACGCTCGATACGTGCGCGCTCTCGCATCTGACTGGCCACAATAATAATGATCGAAACGGTAACGACAGCCGCCAGTAGCAGCACAATCATTGTGGTATCCATCTTGTTGCAAACACTCCGGCTGAATGGACAGGCCACTGGCAGCTCCGGCCACAGAAAAAATCCGGAGAAATCCAGCAAGTATACGGAAGATTAGCAGAAAACCCCGGATGATTCCGTTCTGAAATGTGAAAGATTGCAGCTTCATATCAATCCGATGAATTGATACCCTGTTGACCATTATTCTAGTGAATAAAAGCCGTTTTTACGTGTTACTTCCGATAGGGGCCACGTCATGGACATTTCCCGGGTAGACCTCAATCTGCTTGTTTATCTCGATGTACTGTTGAGGGAGCGGAACGTCACCAAAGCCGCCAATCATCTTGGGATTACCCAGCCCGCGATGAGCAACGGCCTGCGCCGACTGCGGGACCTGTTCGGAGACCCGCTGCTGGTTCGTACCAGTGAGGGGATGACCGCAACCGAGCGTGCCACTGAGCTACAGCCACTGGTGCGGAGCATTCTGTCCGATATTGAGCAGGCGGTTCATGAGAAAACCGCGTTCGCGGCTATGGAAAGTCAGCGCGTGTTTCGGATCATGGCCAGTGACTACGCGGAATCCTGCCTGATGCCACGGGTACTTCGCCGGATTCGTCAGGAAGCGCCTCATGTGACTCTGGATGTTCTTACCCCCAGTGACGTGAGCTTCCTCGACGTGGAGCAGGGGCGCCTCGATATGGCGATCAACCGTTTTGACAAGATCCCCCAGTCGTTCCACCAGAAAACTCTGTGGACGGAGTACTTTGCCTGCCTGATGAACGCACGTAACCCGATACTCAAGGAGCCGTTTACCCTCGATACCTACCTGGACGCCAGTCATATCTGGGTCAGCAAGACCGGGTTTGGTGTCGGGGTGGGGGTGAACCCGAAAGACGTCCAGCGCCTGGGGTGGGTGGACGAGGCCTTGTCACTGATGGGCCGAAAACGCCAGATTTCCGTGTTTACGCGGCATTACCAGGTGGCGATGCTGCTGGCGGAGCAGCACGACTGATCGCCACGCTGCCATGCCGGGCGGCCTGGTTGCAGAAAGACAACGCCAACCTGGTGGTTAAAGTGCCACCGTTCGAGATACCGCCGTTCGAGCTCAAAATGGCCTGGAGCCCGCTGTTGCAACACAACACGGATCACCAGTGGTTACGTAAGCTGATTGCCGAAGTGGCGGAAGAGGTAGACGCGGAATTTGCCCCGTTCGGAGCACAGTTTGAATCCACCGGGGTGCCTGGTATCCGCCACTCAGAGCGGTAGTTCTCGCAGTTCCAGAGAACTCCTTCCTGCATCCCACATGCGCTGGAACGACTCAGCGAGAAGTTTTACCCGGCCGCTGTTTGCAAACGTTGCAAAGCCTTCCGGCTTGTAGAAGTCATGCCGGTAAACCACGCCCTCGCGGTCCGCGAGCAGGAAGGGCTGGTCGTCCACCGGATAATCCTCGTTCACCAGCCTCAGTTCAATCCGGCTGGGCAGGCGGCGCATCAATTCAACAATCTGGTGACGGCGTTGGACCAGCGGCTTGTCATCGTGAATCAGAAGCCGCACGTCACTGAGCCGATGTCGACGGGCCAGGCCGGATATCAGTTCCCGGAAGCGCAGGCGGTCATAGAGATCATGGTCCAGCACCCGGTCATACAGCCAGATCCGCTGACGCGCCTGGCCAGTCAGGGAGTCGATCAAATCTACCATGGTGCTCTCGCGGTCAAACAGCCAGGCGTCCCGATCTTCACCCAACAACATGGGATTCTCACGGGTTGAATAGGCGTCGTTCACCAGCTTCGGAGCGAGGCAGCGCATGTCGACATGGGGGATTCCGGCGTCGTCGTAGAGGTCGGAACACACGTGAAAGCCCGAGCGTTGGTAGAAGGGGATGGCGTGTTCCTGGGCGGAAAGTTGCAGCTCGGTGAAACGCTCTGCGGCTTCGGAGACAAGATGGCGTAGCAGGACTTCACCCAGACCCTTGCCCCGGTGTGCCGGAAGAATAGCCATGCGGCCGATGTGTGCCGTTTCCTCCAACGTGGAGAACAGGCGGGCGACGCCAACGGGGGTGTTGTCGGGTAATACCATCAGGTAGTGGTCGGCAATTTCGTCGGTGTCGTCCCACTCCAGTTCCGGTGGGACTTTTTGCTCGTCCACGAATACGGACTGGCGGATGTTCCGGACATCGGCCGGCGCCAGTTGCCAGCTGTATTTTCGAACCCGTACGTTCATGCTGCCTTCACCCAGGTTTCAGTCAGATGTCAGTCAAAGTACAGAGAGCCCTGGTTGACGAGTGTGCTCAGAAGACCCTGTATGGCATCGTCACCGGCAAAGCTGGCCAGTGCGCCCATGTCCGGGCGAGCGCTGGCACAAAGAAGGGGTGCCAGGGGCCGTGCGTCGCCCCGAAGCAGGAACTGCTCACCGTCCACGAACAGGGCGGTTTCGTCCTCGAAGTCATGGTAGGCGAAACGTGAGCCCTCGTTCCAGCGCAATGGGTTGCCGGCCGCAATCAACTCGCCCAGCAACTCTGGTGTGACCGGTTCTTCCGCGGGCACAACGATTTCCAGACTCTTGGGTGCCGTTGAGTACTGGCCGAACCAGAGTGCCAACTGGCGTTGATCACTGAGTTGGTCGCGGATGAGGCGGTCAAGCCGATGGATAACGTCGGGCTTGATGGCGCCGGGGTTGTCCTGGACCTTCAGGTCCGGATCATCCAGGTGTTCAGAGGCATCGGAGCGGCTGCACAGGAAGTCGGTGAAGCCTGTCAGTACATCGTCGACCGTAGGCGCGCGGAACCCGATAGACAGGGTGATGCAGTCGTCCTCGGCGACCCCGTGGTGGCCAACGCCCGGCGGCAGGTACAGCATGTCTCCCGGTGCCAGGGTTACCGTTTCCTCGCCGTCCCAGCTGCTCAGGATTCGTAGCGGCGTACCGTCCACGCGCGGCGAGGTGTGGTCACAATGGCCGCCAAAGGTCCAGCGACGGTGCCCCTCGGCTTGCAGAAGGAAGACATCGTACTGATCGTAGTGGGGGCCTACGCTGCCACCTTTTGGCGCGTAGCTGGCCATAATGTCATCCAGCCGCCAGTTGGGTACGAAGCGGAATTCGTCCAGCAGGTCCGCAAAGTCAGGAATCCAGTGGTCAAGACCCTGAACCAGCAGTGTCCAGTGGCTGTCTGGCAGTTTGCTGAAACGCTCGGGCTCGAAAGGGCCGTTGTGCAACTGCCAGGGCTTGCCGTTGTCGTCCTCGATCACAATCCGCGATTCAACAGCGTCCTCACAGGCCAGTCCTGCCAACTCGTCGGCCGAGACAGGGCACTCAAAGCCCGCAAAGGCCTGGCGGATGACCAGTGGTTTTTTTTGCCAGTAGTCCCGCAGGAATTCCTGGGCGGGCATTCCGCCGGGCAGTTGCATGGTTCAGATATCCCGTGCCTGTTGCGTGGCGTTGCCAATGTAAGAGCCGGGAGTGAGTTCCATCAGTTCCGCCTTGGCGGCATCGGGAATGTCCAGTGACTCCACAAAGGCCTTGATCACATCCGGTGTCATGGCTTTGCCACGGGTCAGCGCCTTCAACTTTTCGTAGGGCTTCTCGATGTTGTACCGGCGCATAACGGTCTGGATCGGCTCCGCCAGGACTTCCCAGGCGTGATCCAGGTCCTCGTCCAGGCGTGCCGGGTTGATTTCCAGCTTGCCCAGGCCTTTCAGGGAGGCCTCGTAGGCAATCAGGCTGTGTGCGAAACCCACGCCGAGGTTGCGCAGAACGGTTGAGTCGGTCAGGTCACGCTGCCAGCGGGAAATCGGCAGCTTGGCAGACAGGTGGCTGAACAGGGCGTTGGCAATGCCCAGGTTGCCTTCAGAGTTCTCGAAATCAATTGGATTGACCTTATGGGGCATGGTGGACGAGCCTACTTCGCCTTCCACGGTTTTCTGCTTGAAGTAGCCCAGGGAAATATAACCCCAGATATCCCGGTCCAGATCGATCAGAATGGTGTTGAATCGAGCAATGGCGTCGTAGAGCTCGGCGATGTAATCGTGGGGTTCAATCTGGGTGGTGTACGGGTTCCAGTCCAGGCCCAGGCTTTCAATGAATTCCTTGGCGTTCTGGGCCCAGTCGATTGATGGGTAGGCAGACAGGTGGGCATTGTAGTTGCCTACGGCCCCGTTGATCTTGCCCATCAACTCCACGGCGCGAATCTGTTTCACCTGCCGGCGTAAGCGGTGAACCACGTTGGCCAGTTCCTTGCCGACGGTGGAGGGCGAGGCCGTCTGGCCATGGGTGCGGGACAGCATGGGTTGTTCCGCGTGCTCATGGGCCAGCTCCGCCAGCCGGTCAACGATGCGCTCCATGGCCGGCAGCAGGCCGTGGTCCAGACCTTCGCGCAACATCAGGGCATGGGAGAGGTTGTTGATGTCCTCGGAGGTACAGGCAAAATGCACGAATTCAGTAACGGCGTGCAGTTCCGGAACCTCGGAGATCTTTTCCTTGATGAAGTATTCCACCGCCTTTACGTCATGGTTGGTGGTGCGTTCAATGCCCTTGATCCGTTCCGCGTCTGCCAGCTTGAACTCCGAGATCATGCGATCCAGAAACTGGTTGGCGTCGGCGGAGAAGGCAGGCACTTCGGTGATGCCGGGATGGGCCGCCAGTTTCTGCAGCCAGCGGAGCTCAACGGTCACGCGGTTCCTGATCAGGCCATATTCACTGAAAATGTCACGAAAAACGCTGACTTTACTGCCATAGCGTCCATCGACCGGGGAAATGGCGGTCAGGGCGTTGAGTTCCATCGAAAACCTCTCAAGTCATCAAAGATACGGTCAAAAGAAAAAACTGGGGGCGCATATGATACACCAGTGGTGGCCGGGATTCAGTCGTAAACCGAGCGGTTTGCCTTCTCCGCCAATTCCCGGGCGGTCATGATGACCTTGCGACGAGTGAAGATAAGCTGCCAGCGGCGGCCGCCGGTCTGGTGCCAAAGGACGGCGGAGCGAATACCAGCCAGTAACAGGGCACGCACTTTGGCCGCATTCTCCTCGCGTTGAAGAATCGTGGGCTCACCGCTGACCTGGATACGCTGGCGGAAGGTGCTGATGGTGTCCGTGTAAATCGACGCCACGTTGGCAATCAGGTTGCTGTGGCTGTAGCCGAAATGGCTCGCGGTGTGCCGGGCCTGGTCGATCCGGCTGCCGATTACATCCAGCATGTCGCTGTTTTGACGAAGCTTGGAAGAGAGGTTGATCAGGTTCAGGGCGTAACGCAGTACTTCAATGTCCTGCTGTTTGCTCTGTTGGCTCATTACGCTGGCGAGGGTGGAAAGGCCTTCACGCAGGTCCTTCAGTTCACCGCCGAACACATCCAGGGTCGTTTCAGGCTGCGTGGCGAACAGTGAGCGCAGGCAGGTTTCAAAGCTGGACTCCGCGCACTGGCCGGAATGGGCTATTTGCTGGACCAGAGCAGAGGCCTGGAAGACGCCCGCCAGAGCCAGGGTCTGGTCGTGTATCGATCGGCTCATGCGCCGGCTCCTTCCGCCTTGTTGTCAGTTCCTGTGGGCGTCTGCTCACCGTCCCGCCAGGTCTGTTCGATAACGCCGCCACCAAGGCAGACCTCGTCGCGGTAAAACACGACAGACTGACCCGGAGTGACGGCGCGCTGTGCGTCGTCAAAGACAACCCTGAACCCGTTGTCCAGGGCTGTCACCGTGCAGTCCTGGTCCGGTTGGCGGTAGCGCGTCTTGGCTTTGCAGCGGAACTCGGCAGCCGGAGCTTCGCCAGCAATCCAATCCACCGGTCCGCTGATCAGTCCGCGAGAAAACAGCAGGGGGTGATGCTTGCCCTGAACGGCAACCAGTACGTTGCGGGACAGGTCTTTTTCCGCGACGTACCAGGGCTCGTCGCCAAACTCACTCAAGCCGCCAATGCCGAGGCCCTGACGCTGGCCAATGGTGTGGTACATCAGGCCCTGATGGCGGCCGATCACTTGGCCATCGGGGGTCTCGATGTTTCCGGGCTGCGCGGGAATGTACTGTTTGAGGAAATCCCGGAATTTGCGTTCCCCGATAAAGCAGATACCGGTGGAGTCTTTCTTGTCGTGGGTGATAAAGCCCTGTTCGGCGGCAATGCGCCGTACTTCCGGTTTTTCAAGCTCGCCCACCGGAAAGAGCGTACGGGCAATACGTTCGCCAGAGACGGCGTGCAGGAAGTAGCTCTGGTCCTTGTTGGGGTCAAGGCCCTTGAGCAGTTCGGCTCCGCCACTGCCGTCGTTCAGAGGGCGCTGGCGGGTGTAGTGGCCGGTGGCAATGTAGTCAGCGCCCAGGGTAATGGCGTAATCGAGAAACGCCCGGAACTTCACTTCCTTGTTGCAGAGGATATCGGGATTCGGGGTCCGGCCAGCCCTGTATTCCGACAGGAAGTGCTCGAATACCCGATCCCAGTATTCCGCCGCAAAGCTGGCGGTGTGCAGCGTAATACCGATGGTTTCCGCCACCGCCTGAGCGTCCGCCAGGTCGGTCATGGCGGTGCAGTATTCGGTGCCGTCATCCTCGTCCCAGTTTTTCATGAACAGGCCTTCCACCTGGTAACCCTGGTCCTTCAGGAGCCAGGCTGCCACGGAAGAGTCTACGCCGCCGGACATGCCGACAATCACTCGGGTATTTTCAGGTGCTTTAGTCATGTCTGGGTCTGTCGGGGTCAAAGGGGCGAATTCTAGCATTTAAGCCAGGTTACGTCTGCGGCTCGACAATGACATCCAGGGGAAAGCGGCGTCCGTTTCGGTAATCTTCTATGCATTGCATGACCAGAGGGCTCCGAAGTTTGTCGGCCTGTGAGCGGATTTCACCGGGTGTTAACCAGTGGGCAGCGATAATGCCGTCGTCCAGCTCATCGGTCACGCGGCCCAGGGCCCTGGCTGAGAAGCAAAACCGGTAGTAGGTAACGCCGTTGGCGGGGGCCTTGTAGGTATAGACGCCAAGAAAGTGTTCAGGGACCACCTCCCAGCCAGTCTCCTCCAGGGTTTCCCGCTGCGCTGCGTCAAGGATCCTTTCACCTTCCTCTACGTGGCCCGCGGGCTGGTTGAGCACCACCTGACCATGGCTGAGTTCCTCAACCAGCAAAAAACGGCCATGGTCATCTTCAACAATAACGGCAACTGTGGCGTGGGGTGTCCAAGTCATGGGCGGGGTCGCCTCCGGGGTGCGTGTTTGCGGGGTTTCGCCGCCTTCCGCGCCGCGGTTCCAGGCGGGGGCGAAGGCGCGTGTACGGATGTTGCCCTGTATTCGCCGGGCGAAAGCCCGTCCAGGGTCCAGTCTCCAATACCATAGCGAACCAATCGTAGGGTAGGGAAGCCGACTGCCGCCGTCATGCGACGGACCTGCCGATTTTTACCTTCGGTGATGGTGATCTTCACCCAGCTCGTGGGGATCGATGCTCTGTAGCGTACTGGCGGGTTTCTGGGCCAGATCTCCGGCGGAGCCATCGTCGTAACTTCGGCTGGGCGAGTCTTACCGTCTTTGAGTTCCACGCCTTCGCGCAGTTTCTTCAGTGCCGTTTCGCTGATCTCGCCTTCAACCTGAACCCAATATGTCTTTGGCATTTTCAGCCGGGGAGAGGCAATTTGATGCTGCAGTTGCCCGTTGTCCGTTAGCAGCAAGAGACCTTCCGAATCATAGTCAAGCCGCCCGGCAGGGTAGACAGCGGGGATCTTGAGCCAGTCGGCAAGGGTGGCGCGGAGGGTGCCATCCGTGCCGCCTTTCTCGTCGGTGAACTGGCAAAGCACCCGGAACGGTTTGTTGAACAGAATCAGCGTTGCCATGGTGGCAAATGAACCTTGATTTAGGGAATCGAATTTGAACAGGCGCATTATGCCAGAAGTAGGGAGAGAGGGGGTTGGGGAGGAGGGCCCGGTCGCCCCATCTGGTTGCGGAACGACCGAACGTCCGGACACAGGCTAACTGGCCGGTCATTGTGGGCCGGTGTTATCTGCCTGGGCAGTGGTGGCGTCAGCCGTCAAGCGTTTGCCGCGCGGGGCTGATCCTGGTATCCACTGTCCTGATTCTGTTCCACGTCGTCGTCACTGCCGGACGTTTTCTCAGAAGCGTTCTCTTGGGAACTCTGCTTCTGTGGCTGCTCCTCCGGAACGATGTTGACCGCGTGGATCCCCTTGTCGCTGGGCTTTTTATCGAAGGTGACGGCCTGGCCGGCCTTTAAGGTTTTGTAACCTTCCATTTGCACTGAAGAGAAGTGAGCAAACAGATCGTCACTGCAGCCTTCCTCGATAATGAAGCCATAACCCTTGGCATTGTTAAACCACTTTACTTTGCCTCTTGGCATGATGAACTCCCCTGTTCTTTCACTGTCAGTGTCTTTGTTATTGATGTTATTGCCGAGCGTTTTGCCTTGCACGGATTGCAGCCTGTTATAGGCTTCTTACGCCAATTTACAATATTTTACATTGCTATCGTACTGTTGACCAATATTCGCTCAGAGTCAATAGCAGTTATAGCCGGAATGTATGGTTGAACCGGGGCCGGAGCCTGTATCATGGCGAGATTGATAACCAGCGCACGTCCGGTTACCGGAGGTACCTTGAAAACCGGGCGGCAGACAACCATCTTTAAGCAGAGGCACCGATTTCCGGTAAAGAATCATGCGGACTATCCAGAATTCTCTACTAGTATTAAATCAGGGGGAGGACGAACAGCCAGGACGTCAGGACGATGTCAGTGTTGCTCCCGAGAAGCCCGCCCTCAAGCGCCCCGCGCGCTTCAGGGTTCTGCTTCTGAACGATGACTACACACCCATGGACTTTGTAGTGGATGTGTTGATGAAGTTCTTCGGAATGAACGAAGAAAAGGCGACGCAGGTGATGCTGCTCGTCCATACGCAGGGAAAGGCTGTATGCGGGTATATACCCGGGACATCGCGGAAACAAAGGCGGCACAGGTGAACCAGTATTCCTCGGAATGCGAACATCCGCTCCTTTGCGAGATTGAACGTGCGGACTGATAGACCTTGGGGTGGCCCATGCTGAGCAAAGATCTTGAAATTACATTGAATGCGGCTTTCAAAAGTGCCCGCGACAAGCGTCATGAATTCATGACCGTCGAGCACCTTTTGCTGGCCTTGCTCGACAACGAATCGGCAGTGGGCGTCCTGAAAGCATGCGGTGCAGACCTGGCCCGGCTTCAGGAAGAACTCGTAGAGTTTGTGGATTCAACCACACCACTGATCCCCAGCAACGACAGCGAGCGGGAAACACAACCCACGCTCGGATTCCAGCGCGTGCTACAACGTGCTGTATTTCACGTACAATCCTCTGGCAAGAAGGAGGTAACCGGTGCCAATGTGCTGGTGGCCATCTTCAGTGAGCAGGAGAGCCAGGCGGTGTATGTGCTCAAGAAACAGAGCATCGCCCGCATTGACGTGGTGAATTTTGTTTCCCATGGCATCTCTCGCGTTCAGGGTGCCGAAGATCAGGAGGGTCACGATCAGGCGTCTCATGATGAAGCCGCAGAAGAAGGCGGTGCATCACGTCCGCTGGAAAGCTACGCAACCAACCTGAATGACCAGGCCCGCCAGGGCCGCATTGACCCGCTGATCGGACGTGAACACGAAGTCGAGCGGGTGGTTCAGATACTGGTTCGCCGTCGCAAGAACAATCCGCTGCTGGTGGGCGAAGCGGGTGTGGGCAAGACCGCGATTGCCGAAGGCCTTGCCAAGCGCATTGTGGATAGCCAGGTGCCGGAGATCATTTCTGACGCGGTGGTCTATTCACTTGATCTCGGTGCCCTGCTGGCTGGCACCAAGTACCGGGGTGATTTCGAGAAGCGGCTGAAGGGGCTGCTTGCAGAATTGAAGAAAGAGAAGCATGCGATTCTGTTCATCGATGAAATCCATACCATCATCGGTGCCGGTTCCGCGTCCGGCGGTGTGATGGATGCCTCCAACCTGCTCAAGCCCATGCTGAGCTCAGGGGAAATCCGGTGCATTGGCTCCACCACCTTCCAGGAATTCCGTGGCATTTTCGAGAAGGACAGCGCGCTGGCTCGCCGCTTCCAGAAGATTGATGTGAACGAACCCAGCGTTGAGGATACCTACCAGATCCTCAAGGGGCTGAAGTCCCATTTCGAGAAGCACCATGACCTGAAGTACACCGATCAGGCACTGCGTGTGGCGGCTGAGCTGTCTGAACGCTACATCACCGATCGCCACCTGCCGGACAAGGCGATTGACGTAATCGACGAAGCCGGTGCCCATCAGCGTCTGCTGGCGGTGGCCAAACGCAAGAAGACAATCGACGTGTCGGAAATCGAGGATGTGGTGGCCAATATCGCCCGCATCCCGCCGAAGAACGTATCCACCAGCGACAAGGACCTGCTGCGCAATCTGGAGCGGGATCTCAAGATGGTGGTCTTCGGGCAGGATCCGGCTATCGAGTCATTGTCCACCGCCATCAAGCTGGCCCGTGCCGGCCTGAAGGCGCCGGAGAAGCCGGAAGGTGCCTTCCTGTTTGCCGGCCCCACGGGTGTGGGCAAGACCGAAGTCACCAAGCAACTGGCCAAGGTGTTGGGTATCGAGCTGGTGCGCTTCGACATGTCCGAGTACATGGAGCGGCATACCGTGTCCAGGTTGATCGGTGCGCCTCCGGGCTATGTCGGGTATGACCAGGGTGGTCTGCTGACGGAATCCGTGAGCAAGCATCCGCATTGTGTGCTGTTGCTGGATGAGATCGAGAAGGCTCATCCGGAGGTCTTTAACCTGCTTCTGCAGGTGATGGATCACGGTACGCTCACGGATAATAACGGTCGTAAGGCGGATTTCCGTCATGTGATCCTGGTGATGACCACCAACGCCGGTGCTGAAAGCATGGCCCGCCGTTCCATTGGCTTCAGCGAGCAGGACCACAGCACGGATGGTATGGAAATCATATCCAAGACCTTTACGCCGGAGTTCCGCAACCGCCTGGATGGCATTATCCAGTTCGGTGATCTCCAGCCGGCCACCATCACCCACGTGGTGGACAAGTTCCTCACGGAATTGCAGGCGCAGTTGGACGAGAAGCACGTGGTGCTCCACGTTGACGACGCCGCGAAGGAATGGCTGGCCGAGAAGGGCTACGATGTCACCATGGGGGCTCGCCCGATGGCTCGCCTGATCCAGGACAAGATCAAGCGGCCCCTGGCGGAACAGATCCTGTTCGGCCGGCTGTCGGAGCATGGTGGTGATGTCCACATTCACCTCAAGGATGGTGAACTGGAGTTCGAGTACGAGGACGAACCGGCTGAGGCTGTGTAAGCAGCCCTGAGCGATTCTTCTCCTCCTGGAAAGGCCATGCTGGAAACAGCATGGCCTTTTTTGTCACTGGCCGACCATCAATTGACTCAGTTGAAGGGCCAGCCCTGACATTGTCGTCAATCCAATTGCTCCGCTTCTCTGTCAAATTGTTGTCTGACAGTCAGATTACCTGACGCGTACGCGCCGTGGTCTGTGTTTCCGTGAAACAACAATGATAAGGAGAACCGGGAAATGAAAGCGTTATCCATGCTTTTGCTGGTTGTGCTCGGGCTTTCCGGCTGGAGCAATGCCGGCGCGAGTGAGCGCCGTGAGTTCTGTGTATTTGATGTCGCCGGAGCAAGTGGATTTGTCTACCGTACGTTGCAGGATTACCACCGCAAGGCCGCATTGGCCGGCGTAGGCCTTAACATGCGTCCCTACACCGATGAAGATCAGGCCGTCGCAGATTTAAGAGCCGGGCGTTGCGACATTGTGGCGGTGACCGATATGGGCGCCCGTAAATTCAACGATTTTTCAGGCTCCATCAGTGCCATCGGGGCGATTCCCTATTATGAAGACCTGAAAGTGCTGCTCCATATTCTGGCCAGCCCCAGGGTTGACCGTCATCTTGAGCAGAATGGCTACGAGGTGTTGGGTGTGACGCCGATGGGAGCGGCTTACCTGTTCGTGAACGACCGGGCGATTGACCACGTGGAGGCTCTGGAGGGAAAGCGCATCACGGTGTTCGAGGGGCACCACGATGCCCGTCATATGGTTGAGTATGTTGGCGCGGTGCCGGTTGCGGCGAAAATTTCCGACTTTGCCAGCCTGTTCAATTCCGGCGAGGCTGATATCAGTTATGCGCCGGCGGCTGCCTACGAGGTGCTGGAGATGTTCCGGGGCATGGGCAGCAAAGGTGGTATTGTCGATTATCCGGTAGCAGGTAACCGTTCAGTTGATCGCCCGGGCGGATGAGTTCGACGACGCTTTTGTCAGGAAGTCACGGCGGATCATGTCCAGGCTCTACCCGGAGGCCATGCGCATTGTGAGGCAGTACGAACGGTCGATTCCCGAGGAGCGCTGGGTCAAGATTTCACCCGAAGCCGTCCGGGGTTACCAGGAAATGTTGCGCAGCGTGAGGATTGATATGCAGCAGTCCACGGAAGACTCGGGCATGCTGGCTGCGGGTGTGTACCATGACGACATGATGACGATACTGCGGAAGGTGCGGTGTTATACCAATCCAGGCGCGATGGAATGCTCGGCGGACAACCGGGAGTAGCGGCCTGGCATGGAAAGGCCTGAAAATAAAAAGCCCCGATATTCGGGGCTTTCAAGTCTCATACAGCTAACAGCTATCAGCGGGCGCGGTACACGATGCGTCCTTTGCTCAGGTCGTAGGGGGTCAGTTCTACCTTGACCTTGTCGCCTGTCAGAATACGGATATAGTTCTTGCGCATCTTGCCAGAAATGTGAGCGGTCACAATATGGCCGTTTTCGAGTTCAACCCGGAACATGGTGTTTGGAAGCGTATCAACAATAACGCCTTCCATTTCAATAGCATCGGACTTCGCCATTCAGTAAAAACCTCGTAAATTGGCTTGCTGTGATTTTAAATTGCGCAATTCTGCCTGATTTACCGCCATTTGGCAAAATCAGTTCACTTCCATGGTGTGCCATTGCCCGTCCCGAAGCGCTTCGATCGGGCGGAATCGTGTTTTATAGTTCATTTTCCGACATTCTTCGATCCAATACCCCAGATACAGGTGCGGAAGCCCCAGCCGTTTTGCTTCCTCTATCTGCCAAAGCACCGCAAAGGTGCCCAGGCTTCGGCTTTCGTAGGCAGGATCAAATACGGTATAGATGGCGGACAGGCCTTCGTCCAGCATGTCCACGGCGGCCAGGCCCACCAGGTTGTCTCCGTCCATGATTTCGACAAACCAGGAATCGGTGGCGCCTTCCACCAGGAACGACATGAACTGTTCACGGGAGGGTGGGTACATGTCGCCGTCAGAGTGCCGTTGTTCAATGTAATGGGCGTAGAGGCTGTAATACCGTTCCGAAAAGGTTGCCTTGACCATGCGGCAACTAAGATCGGCGTTCTTTTTCATGACCCTGCGTTGGCTGCGGTCAGGCTGGAACTCTTCCACCTTGAGCCTGACAGGAACACAGGCATTGCAGCTTTCGCAGTGGGGGCGATAGTAATGCGAGCCACTTCGACGGAAGCCCAGGGCGGTCAGTTGGCTGTACAGCCGCTTGTCCACATGGGCCCTCGGGTCGACGAACATGGTGGTTGCTTCGCGATCTGGCAGGTAACTGCAGTCGTGGGCCGGCGTGGCAAAAAACACCAGGGTCCTGAGATTGCTCATTCACACCTCCGGGCCGGGCCACTGCCACCGGAAGCCCCAGTCGCTGTGGTCCGGACTACTGTCGACGCATGTCCTGAGTATAGATAAAAATTCGCTGCGTGGGATACTTCGCGCACCCATTCGCAACAGATGGCCGCTTTCCACCTGGCAATCCATAATCCGATAGCCCCAATCCCGGAGTTGATTGGCCAGATGGACCATCAATACTTTCGAGGCGTTGGTTTCCAGTGAAAACATGGACTCACCAAAAAAGCAGCGGCCAATGGCCAGGCCGTACATTCCCCCGGCCAGTTCTCCCTTTGGATTCCATACTTCTATGGAGTGGGCTACCCCCTGTTTGTGAAGCTGGCCATAGCTGTCAATCATATCCTGGGTGATCCAGGTGCCTTCGGCACGGGTGTTGGCGCAGAGGCGGATGATGCGGGGGAAAGCCTGGTCGGCGGTGATGGTGAAATAGCCGCGGTTGAGGGTGCGCCGGAGGCTTCTGGAGATGTGGATCTCTTCCGGGAAAAGGACGCATCTGGGGCTGGGGGACCACCAGAGTATGGGCTGGTCGTCGCTGAACCAGGGGAAGATGCCGTTGCGGTAGGCGAGTTTGAGCCGCTCGGTGGATAGGTCACCGCCCAGTGCCAGCAATCCGTCGGGGTCGTCCAGGGCCTGTTCGGCAGGGGGGAACCAGAGTTGGTCGGGGTCTAGCCAGGGTAGTGACGTCATCTCGGTCCGGAGTTAGTACTCGAGTGTTGGTGGAGTCGGCGAGTGGTCACGGATGTTTGAAACACGCTCGAGCACGTCCGTGTGGCGCTTGGGCTCCGCCATCCATGGCTCCGCACAGTTTCAGACATCCGTAACCACTCGCCTTTTCGGGCCTCGGAGGTGCCTGCCCTGAACCACTTCCGAATAAGTTTCTCGGTTAAACTCAGTCTTGGTCCAGAAACTTTTCGGCGTCAAGTGCTGCCATGCAGCCGAAGCCTGCAGATGTCACGGCCTGGCGGTAGACGTGGTCGGCTACGTCGCCGGCGGCGAAGACGCCGGGGATGCTGCTCTGAGTGGCCATGCCTTCCAGGCCGGAGCGGATTTTGATGTAGCCGTTTTCCATATCCAGTTGGCCCTGGAACAGATCGGTGTTGGGTTTGTGGCCGATGGCGATGAAGACGCCGGCCAGGTCCATTTCCTGGGTGGATTCGCCCTTGGTGCTTTTGATGCGCATGCCCGTGACGCCGGTGCCGTCGCCGAGGACTTCGTCCAGGGTGTGGTCCCAGATGATGTTGACGTTGCCGTTTTCGGCTTTTTCGAACAGTTTGTCTTGCAGGATTTTTTCAGCGCGCAGGCTGTCGCGGCGGTGTACTAGGGTGACTTCGTCGGCGATGTTGGAGAGGTACAGCGCTTCTTCGACGGCGGTGTTGCCGCCGCCGATGACGGCGACTTTCTGTTTTTTGTAGAAGAAGCCGTCGCAGGTGGCGCAGGCGGAGACGCCCTGGCCCTTGAATTTTTCTTCCGAGTCCAGGCCCAGGTACATGGCGGAGGCGCCAGTGGCGATGATCAATGCATCGCAGGTGTATTCGCCGCTGTCACCCTTGAGGCGGAAGGGACGGTTACGCAGGTCGGCTTCGTTGATGGTGTCGTAGACCACCTGGGTCTCGAAGCGCTCCGCGTGTTTGAGCATACGTTGCATCAGCTCAGGGCCCTGTACGCCATCGTTGTCGCCCGGCCAGTTGTCCACGTCGGTGGTGGTGGTCAGCTGTCCGCCCACTTCGATACCGGTGATCAGCGTGGGTTTCAGGTTGGCACGGGCGGCATAGACGGCAGCGGTGTAGCCGGCGGGGCCGGAGCCTAGGATGATCAGTCTGGAGTGCTTGGTTTCGCTCATTGTGGTTCTCTCGCTAACGAATCTGGACGTGTTGCGCTGGCCGCGTTTTCACGTAATCGGTACGTTCGTCCGGGGGCTGGCCCGGAGGAAAAGGGCAAAAGGCTAACATGAACAGGATTGGTTTCCAGTTGTTTTGCCCAATTCATTCCATTAAGTGATGCTATCTATTCAATGACAGAGACGGAGGTCAGAAGTTGCCTTACTCTCTCCGCGCTCTTTCCGGACTCGCCCTGTTCCAGGCGGTGTTCGGCGACCGCCGGAAAGACCGCCTGGATGTCGTCCGGTAAGACATGGTGGCGACCGTCCATCAGGGCCCATGCCCGTGCGGCGCGCACGAGCCCAAGCCCGGCCCTGGGCGACAGGCCGTACAGCAGGCCGGGCATGCGCCGGCTCTGTTCCAGCAGGCGTTGTACGTAGTCCAGCAGCGCCGGGCTGGTGGACACCCGGTTGACGGCGTCCTGGAGGGTTTGCAGGTTTTCCGAAGAAAGCAGTGATTGCAGTCTGTCGGTCATGACCCGGCGGTCTTCACCTTCCAGCAGTTCCCGTTCGGCGCGCGGGTCGGGGTAGCCCAGCCGTATGCGCATCAGGAACCGGTCAAGCTGGGATTCCGGTAACGGGTAGGTGCCTCCCTGCTCGATGGGATTCTGTGTGGCGATAACGAAGAACGGGTGGGGCAGGGGGCGGGTTTCGCCTTCGATCGAAACCTGCCGTTCCTCCATGGCTTCCAGCAATGCACTCTGGGTTCTGGGAGACGCGCGGTTGATTTCATCAGCCAGCACAACCTGCGCGAAGATCGGTCCGGGATGGAACACCAGGCTCCCCGCTTGCTTGTCGTACATGGAGAAGCCAAGCACGTCAGCCGGTAACAGATCATTGGTAAACTGGATGCGCTGGTAGGTCAGGCCCATGACCTTGGCCAGTGCATGGGACAGGGTGGTTTTGCCCATTCCCGGAATGTCTTCAATCAGCAGGTGGCCCTTGGCCAGCAAGCCGCAGAGTGAAAGCCGTACCTGGTGATCCTTGCCCAGCAGTATGCTGTTTAACTCGCGGATAACCGTGTCGGTCAGTTTTTTCATGAAGTGCTTAGTCCCTTACCCGCTTGAGAATGTCACCGTAGGCGTCGATGCGCCGATCCCTGAAATACGGCCAGATGCGACGAATCGATTCACTGCGAGAGCGATTAATGGTGGCGGACAGTAGGGTTTCCGACTTGTCGTCGGCACGGGCCAGGAATTCTCCCTGGGGGCCGCAGATGAAACTGTTGCCCCAGAAACGAATGCCGTCCGAGTTGCCTGAAGGGTCTGGTTCCGTGCCGACTCGGTTTGGCGCGATGATCGGAAGGTTGTTCGCAACCGCATGGCCGCGTTGAACGGTTACCCAGGCATCCAACTGGCGCGCTTGTTCCTCCGGGTCGTCGGTGACGTCCCAGCCAATGGCCGTGGGATAGATCAATACCTCTGCGCCGGCCAGGGCCATCAGGCGGGCGGCTTCTGGATACCACTGGTCCCAACACACCAGCACACCCAGCCGACCCACGGAGGTGTCAATGGGGGTGAAGCCGTTGCGGCCGTCGTTGAAGCTGGCGTCGCCCGGGGTGAAATAAAACTTTTCGTAGAAGCCGGGATCGTCGGGAATATGCATCTTGCGGTAGAGCCCGGCGATGTTTCCATCCCGCTCAAAAACGACGGCCGTGTTGTGGTAGACGCCGTTCATTCTCCGTTCAAAGATAGACCCGACGAGAACAATGCCAAGTTCCGCCGCCAGAGCGGATAGCCGACGACTGGTCGGGCCGGGAATCGGCTCGGCGAGTTCGAATACCGAGGTGTCTTCGGTCTGGCAAAAGTAGAGCGTGGCGTGCAATTCCTGCAGGACGACGAGCTGGGCGCCGTCCGTAGCCGCCTGGCGGATCAGACGTTCGCTGGTTGCCAGGCTGGTATCCTTGTCAGCGCTGCATTGCTGCTGAATGGCGGCAATGGCCAGATCGGCGGATTGAGGAATCTGAGTCATGCGCCTACAACCCCTGCCGGTATCTGCATGGTGACGCAATGCAGGCTGCCTCCCTGTGTGATCAGTGGTCGACAGTTCACCGGAATCACTTCCCGCTCAGGGAAAACGTTCGACAGGGTGGCGACAGCGTCTTCATCCTGAGGCACCCCGTAAACCGGTACCAGCACGGCGCCGTTGATGACCAGGAAATTGGCATAGGTTGCGGGAAGGCGCTCGCCGTCTTCGTCATGGATGGCATCTGGCCAGGGCAGCGGGGTCAGGCGGTAGGGGTGGCCGTCAGCCTGGTGGAATTGCTGCAGCTCCTCCTCCATGGCCGCCAGGGCGCTGTAGTGCTCGTCGCTGACGTCCGGGCAGGCCACGTAACAGATATGGTCGGGGGCACAAAAGCGCGCCAGGGTGTCGATATGACTGTCAGTGTCGTCACCGGCAAGGTAGCCGTGGTTCAGCCAGAGGATGCGCTCGGCGCCCAGTGTTTCCGACAACAGGTGTTCAATACCGGCTCGATCCATGGATGGATTGCGGGAAGGCGTCAACAGGCATTCGCTGGTGGTCAGCAAGGTGCCTTTACCATCGGATTCGATAGAGCCTCCCTCGAGAACGAAGTCGACCGGTATCAGCGGTGTCGTGCCAAAGCTGCCAAAATTCGACAGGTGGCTGTTCAGGGCATTGTCCTTTTCCCAAGGGAATTTTCCGCCCCAGGCATTGAACCTGAAATCCAGTAATTCGTGGCCCTCGCCACGGCTAATGGCTAGGGGGCCGTGGTCGCGTGCCCAGGTATCGTTGGCCGGGGCAGGAACGGCCGCAACGCGGCCGGGCAAACCGTTATCCTGAGCGAACTGATTAAGGTCCCTTTCCAGCTCCTGCAAACGGACAACATGCTCACAGCTGAGTAATACGTGTTGAAAACGCAAAACGGTCCGCGCGATCTCCATAAACACCGGCTCGACATCGGCGAGGATGTCGCTCCAGTCCGTTCCGGGGTGGGGCCAGGTAAGCATGATGGCACTTTGGGGTGCCCACTCGGCGGGCATCACAGGTCTGGAAGTCAAGTTGTGAACACCTTATCCAAAAGCCGCCATTCTAACGAACGAGCGGGGTTGCGTCAGGATGTGCAGAGGATTTTTTAGCGGCTGGGCTTCAGTACCGCATGGATCACCCGGTCAGCTTCAAAGTACACGACAAAATCCGCGTAGTGCCATTGCGATATGGGTGGGTTGCCCACAGGCCCGGAGGTGCGGATCGGGTTGCCCCAGCCGTTGCGAACGCCGGACTGACTCATGCCAGTACGTGGAAGGTTTTCCTGTGCGCCGCGCTCAGCCTGCGACATCACTGGAACCCGAACCTCTTCCGCCACCGCGGTGGCAAGCGGGGCTACCGCCAGTCCTGAGAGGGCTGCGGCGGCGCAAACGGCTTTTATGGTGCGGTTTTTCATCAGTGACTTACTCCCTGGGATCGTCGTATCCGATTGAACGGGTTGCCTGGAAAATCTGGAAAGTGCCGTGGATGGTGCTCGCCAGACATTGATAAAACGTAATATCCACCAAAGACTAACAAAAGTCAGCCCGAATTCGATGATTTGTGGACCGTTTACTCTTTCTGTCGCTGGCGGATCTGCCATCGCATCACGTGGCGGGCGATTTGCTGTCGGTCGCTGTCCTGAATGTCGGTAAATTCCGTATGAACCCTGCCACCGCCGCTTTTGTCAGGTACAACGTCGATGACTCTGGCAGTCGCCACTGGCTGAAACAGCTCCGGTGGCAGCGTCATTCTCAGGGCCAGTTGGTCACCGGCGGAAAAACGGTTGGTGGAGCTGTGGAACGACAGCCCGCCTTCACTGAGTGTGACGTCCTGCCAGTCCCCAGGTTGCAACGGATTTTGCTCAAAGGCCATAATGCGCGCCAACGTATCCAGCTTCCCGTTCAGAGACTTGATCAGCGAGGTCAGCAGGCGGTCACGTTCTGCCAGGTTGGCGAGCTGTGCCCTGACATCCTGGTCCAGGCGTCTGAATTCCGAACGCAGGCTCTCCATGTGATTGCCGTTAAAGGGGTTTTCCCGATTAGCTTCACCAGGACCCAGCGTTCGGATTTCCAGGCCAATATGGTCACTGATGCGAAAGTAGTCCCTGCGATCAGAAGGATTATTCGCCGGGTTATTGTCGGGTGTCGTTTCAGACATCTGGGCTCCATAACGCGGTATTATTGTTTCCTGATAGCAGTTTAGCAGCTTCCTGACGGTCCGTATCGCCGCAGGATTTTCGACAGACCAGAAGGCAGCGACAGGCTCCTCCCAATGTTCAGACCCTTATCACTGTATGTCGGCTTGCGGTACACCGCGGCCAAACGACGTAATCACTTCATTTCGTTCATTTCCCTGACCTCCATGATTGGCCTGATGCTGGGCGTGGCTGTCCTCATCATCGTGTTGTCGGTGATGAATGGCTTCGACCGTGAGCTCAAGCAGCGGATTCTGGGCATGGTGCCTCACGCTGTGATCCAGGGTAACCCTGATCTTGATGACTGGCAGGAAGTGGACCGGAAAGTAGAGCAACACCCATCGGTGATCGCTGCAGCGCCCTTTATTCAGGGGCAGGGCATGGTCACGGGTGGCGGTGACGTTCGCGGCGTCATGCTCAATGGTGTACTGCCAGAGCAGGAGCGGAGCGTTTCCATCATTGAAAACCATATGATCGAAGGCGGGCTGGACGATCTGAAGTCCGGAGAGTTTGGCATCATTATTGGCCGGCAGATGGCCGCCAGCCTGCGCCTGCAATTGGGTGATCGGGTCACCGTGGTGTTGCCGGAAGCATCGGTAACTCCAGCCGGGGTATTGCCGCGACTGAAGCGATTCACGGTCAAGGGCGTATTCAGCGTCGGGGCGGAACTGGATGGCAACTACACCCTGATTCATATGGATGATGCATCAAAGCTCATACGCACCGACGGCAAAGCCCAGGGCGTGCGCCTTCTGGTGGACGATCTGTTTCAGGCTCCGAAAGTGGCAGAAGAAGTTGCGCGCCAGCTGAGCGGTCGCCACTTCATATCTGACTGGACCCGAACCCATGGCAATCTGTTCCAGGCCATCCGCATGGAGAAGACCATGATCGGCCTGCTGCTGATGTTCATCGTCGCGGTGGCCGCGTTCAACATTGTGTCGACACTGGTGATGGTGGTTACCGACAAGACAGCCGATATCGCTATCCTGCGCACGATGGGCGCCACACCCGGGCGAGTGATGCGGATCTTCATGGTTCAGGGCGCGGTGATTGGCATTACCGGCACCCTGGTGGGCACAGCGCTGGGCATTCTGGGTGCCTACAACATCAGCGGGTTTATTGCCTGGCTGGAGGCTTTATGGGGCATCAGTTCCTGAGTGCAGACGTCTATTTCATCAGTTATCTGCCGTCCCAGCTGCAATGGCAGGACGTGTGGATCATCAGTGGTGCCGGCCTCGCATGAGTCTGTTGGCAACGATCTATCCAGCGTGGAGAGCATCCCGCGTCGACCCGGCAGAGGCCCTGCGATATGAGTGATTCAGCAACCATGAACGATGACAGGTCATTGGTGATCAACTGCGAAAAAGTAACCAGAACCTATAACGAAGGGCCGGGAAAGCTGACGATTTTCTCGGACATTTCGCTTCAGGTATCGGCCGGCGAATCGGTAGGCATTGTTGGCAGCAGTGGTGCTGGCAAAACCACGCTGCTAAACCTGCTCGGGGGGCTGGATAAACCTTCTTCGGGTCATATTGATATCTGCGGGCAGGATATTCACCGGATGAGCGAATCCGGCCGGGCGCGTTTTCGCAATCGTCACTTGGGGTTTGTTTACCAGTTCCATCATCTGTTGCCGGAATTTTCGGCCCTGGAAAACGTCATGATGCCGGGTGCGTTGGGTGGCCGTGGCGTTCGCCAGGCCTCGGAACAGGCAACCGCCATTCTCGAACGTGTCGGGTTAGGCGCGCGTCTGGGGCATAAACCCGGAGAACTGTCTGGTGGTGAGCGTCAGCGGGTGGCGATTGCCCGCGCCTGGTGAACGAGCCCGAGTGCGTCTTGATGGATGAGCCCACTGGCAATCTGGATGAGCAGACCGGGGAAAGCGTCCGCGAGCTTATCGAGTCGCTCAGGGACCAGATTGGCATTGCGTTCGTGTTGGTCACCCACGATATGGCCATGGCCAGGAGCCTGGGGCGGGTGCTTCGGCTGGAGCAGGGTGAACTGTTTCAGGAGCTTTGATGGGCGTCGGCGCCCGGCTTGGACTTGCGGGTGGCCCGGCGGTGGCGTATTCGAAGTAGCTGGCGCTCCCGCCAGTCGCTGCGGACCTTGCGCCGCCACAGGAATTGAATGACCAGATAGGCAAGGCAGGCCGAGCAGGTGGCCACCAGTACCGAGCCCAGGTAGAGAGGGATGCCGATATCCATCAGGCGGCCGCTGAGCCACGACCAGGACAACTGGATCTCGAAGTTCAGTACCGGTCTGTCCAGTATCCAGGCTCCAATCTTGTAATTGAAGTAGAACATCGGTGGCATGGTCACCGGATTGCTGATCCAGACGAGCACTACCGAAAGCGGCAGGTTGGCGTTGAACCAGATGGCGAAGAACGCAGCGGCAACCATCTGGAACGGCATCGGTATAAATGTCAGGAAAATACCGACCAGGAACGCCCTGGCGACGCTGTGGCGATTGATGTGCCACAAGTTGGGTTCATGAAGGATATCTCCGAGGAAGTGCAGCGACTCGATCGAGCGCACCCGTTCCGGCGTTGGTAGATAGCGTTTCATGAACTTCTTTGGCATTGGGAAGTTCTGCCTGCTCGGGATAATGGTTCCGGGGTATGGCGGCTCCCGGAATTGACCAACTATCAGGAGGACAAGGATTGTCCGGAAGTTTTATGGCCAGGGTCGGCCTCGTGGGCTTCGCCTGCGGCGTTATCTTACTGTATAGCTTGGCGGTCTTGCCACCTTTGCACTGGCTGATTTCCGCGACACCTATCCCGTTTGTCGCGATACTTCTCGCCAGGTCTCCGCTGTTCAGGGCGGTCGCAGTCCTGCTTGCTGGTGGGATTGTTGGCCTGGCCTGGGCGGCGCTGCAAGCGGACGGCCGGCAGCAGTCGGTGCTACCGACGACACTGGAAGGCCTGGAACTGGACGTCTCGGGGTATCTTTGTGATGTCCCATCCGAAGGCAGCTTCGGTAGCGTCCGTTTCGCCTTTTGCGTGACTCAATGGCATCTGCCCGAAGGCGACAGTACCTTTTCCGATGAGGATTTGCCGGATCGGTTGCGACTCGCCTGGTACGGCGATGAGGCCACGACCAGGCCCGGTCATCGGCTGATACTCACGGTTGCGCTCAAGCGCCCCCACGGTGCCGTGAATCCGGAGGGGTTCCGCTACGAATCCTGGCTGTATCGGAAGGGGTTTGGTGCCACCGGCACAGTCCGCGAGCTTTCCCGCTCAGACCACCTTGAGTGCCCGTTTCGTTGCCGGTATCACCGCTGGCGGGGAGAACTGGTGGACGCTGTCTCGGGCAGCTGTCTGATGCGCGCCATTTCCCATTAATAACGTCCCTGATGATGGGCTACCGCGGGCATATGCAGCCCGAACACTGGGACGTTCTGAAAGCTACCGGAACCATTCACCTGGTTGCTATTTCGGGTCTGCATCTGGGGTTGATTGCCGCTGGGGCAGGCTTCCTGTGCCGCCGCCTGCTGCTTTGTCTTCCTGAACGTCGAGTATCGCCTGCGGCACTAAGAATGCTGGTTTTCCTTGTGGTCGCTAGCGCGAGCATCGGGTATGCGCTTGTGGCCGGGTTCTCCGTGCCCACCAGGCGGGCGCTTATTATGGTCATCATCGCCGGGTGGGTTCTCGTTGGCGCTCGGCAAACCGGGGTTTTTACGGGGCTGCTGACCGCGCTGGCCCTGGTGTTGTTAAGTGATTCGTTTTCGCCCTGGACCAGGGGTTCTGGCTTTCTTTCGGCGCCGTGATGGTTCTGGTGTTGCTGTTTGCCCTCCGTGTTGGCAGGACTGCTTGGCTCACGGGGCTATTGCTGGCCCAAGTGGCCGTCTTTGCCGGGCTCTGGCCGATATTATCCACCCTGGGGCAGCCTCAGCCTGTGCTCGGTCTGGTAGCCAACCTGTTTGCCATTCCCTGGGTATCGCTGGTGGTCATGCCGTTATTGGTCGTGGGAGCTTTTGTACTGGTATTGCTCCCCTCTGCGGATGCCCTGGTGATTGGCGTGTTGGATGCCGTTTTTGGGGTTCTGTGGCAGGGGCTTTCCTGGCTCGCGAACGTTGATCTTGTGCTGACGGTGCCCGCCCCATTGCAGGTTGCGGGATTTTCCTTGGTGGTTCTGATGGCTCTGCTGGTCCCTTTCAACGGGTTTCGGAAGGCGGCTGCCTGTGTCACGTCGTTATGGATTGCCATGATCGTGTTTCGGGGCGAGGGGATGGAGGGGACGAACGAGACGGTCGCCCACCCTGAAATCTGGGTATGGGATGTCGGCCAGGGGCTATCCGTCCTGCTTCGCGAGCGGGACCGGGTGCTGCTCTACGACACTGGCCCGGCACTGGAGGGAGTCTACTCGTCGGTGGAGTCGGTGCTGATTCCCAATCTGAATGCTCTGGGCGTACGCCGCATTGATACCCTGGTAATCAGCCACGGCGATGGTGATCACGCCGGAGGGCTGCCATTGCTGTTCGACCGATTCAAAGTTGGGCGGATTGTTACCGGCGAACCCGGGAGAGTTGCCGACAAGTTGCCCGTAGGCGTAAAGGTTGAGCCCTGTTCTGGCAGGTGGATGTCAAGATGGGCGATCTGGAACTGGAACTCTGGCAAAGCGGGGCAGGGTTGAGGGTAATGACGCGTCCTGTGTGCTGACAGTATCGTCGGTTGTCCCGCCCGTTGAGGTGGTGTTGCCTGGCGACATAACCCGCCGGGTGGAAGAGGAGTTTATGGCCCGGGCCGACCATTATCGGAATGATACCGACCGCTATCGGGTTGTGCTGGCACCCCACCATGGCAGCAAAACGTCCTCATCGGAACCTTGGGTCGCCCGGATGGCTCCGAATCTCGCCGTAGTCAGTGCTGGCTACCGGCACCGTTTCGGTCATCCCCATGCAGACGTGGTTGAACGGTATCAGTCCGTTGGCAGCGATATCGCCAATACCGCTACCTCCGGCGCGATCAGGCTGGTTCTGGAGCCGGGTGGAGTGATAACCACAAAGGCAAGGGCCGCGACCCCGTTCTGGATTCGTAAACCCGAAACTCCCTGAACAGAGTGTAAAAACCGTGACATTCCGGGTGTGGCCTACACCGGCAGCTATGCTAAAGTAGCGCGGCTTGTAAACAATCAGGGAGACCAAGCGTGTTCGAGCTTTTGAAAGCCGGTGGCATCCTCATGGTGCCGATTCTTGCCTGTTCCATTCTTGCCCTTGCCATCATTCTAGAGCGCTTCTGGACGCTCAGACCGTCCAGGGTAACGCCTCAGCACACCATCAACGAACTGTGGCGGTGGATCAAGAAAAAGGAGCTTAACGGGCGCAAGCTCAAGGCACTGCAGGGGTCGTCTCCCCTGGGGCGGATCCTGGCCGGCGGGTTGATGAATGCCAAACATGGTCGCGAGATCATGAAGGAAAGCATTGAGCACGAGGCGAGTCAGGTCATTCATGAACTGGAACGTTTCCTGAACCCCCTCGGGACCGTTGCGACCATTACGCCTCTCCTGGGCCTGCTCGGGACCGTGATCGGCATGATCAAGGTGTTTGCAGAGATCCAGCTCGCCGGTGTAGGCGATGCCGGTAATCTGGCCGGGGGTATTTCGGAAGCGCTGATTACGACGCTTCGGGCCTGAGCGTGGCCATACCAGCACTGATCTGCCACCGTTACTTTATTCGACGTGTCGATGAGTTGGTTGTCGGCATGGAGCAGGAAGCCATCAAGCTTGTGGAAGTGGTGCATGGCGACCGCGAAATTGACGTGGAAGGAGCCTGAACACTGTGAAGTTCAAGCGTCAGAGAAGTCAGGAAGTCGGGGTAGACCTGACGCCACTGATCGATGTGGTCTTCCTGCTGCTGATATTCTTTATGGTGTCCACCACGTTTACCCGTGAGAGCCACCTCAATATCGAATTGCCGGAAGCCAACGGTGAGCGGTCGGAATCCGAGGCGGAGTTGATTGATGTGGTCATCAACGCCGAGGGCCAGTACATCCTCAACGACCGAACCCTGGTGAATAATCGTCGGGAAACCCTGGAAAGGGCGGTTAGTGAACTGGCACAGGACAACACGTCGCTGCCGTTCATCATCACCGCGGATGCCCGTACCCCTCACGAGTTCGTCGTGCGTGCCATGGATGTGGCGGGTCGTCTTGGTTTTGCCAAACTCAGCATCACCACCGAACGAGAGGCGGAAGGCAGTGAGTGACGCCACGTCGACAGCCGAAGAGTCACACCAGCCGGCATCCAACTGGGGAACCTACAAACGCCTGTTGGCTTACGTAAAGCCTTTCTGGCTGGCGTTCTCGCTCGCCGTGGTTGGCAATATCATCTACGCAGCGGCTTCTACAGGTATGGCTGCGGCGATGGAATACGTCATTACGGCACTGGAAAATCCCACCGACAAGAACCGAATTCTGCTGACGTTATTGATTGTTGGGGTGTTTGCCTTTCGTGGTGTCGGCACTTCATGAGCCAGTATTTCATCAGTTACGTTGGGCGGCAGGTTATTAACGCCCTGCGCCAGCAAGTCTTCGACCGTTTGCTGAGCCTGCCGTCTCGCTATTTCGATGAGAACGCTTCCGGCCGGCTGGTTTCGAAGATCACGTACAATGTTGAACAGGTGGCGGATGCCACGACCAACGCCGTGACCATCACCCTCAGGGAAGGGCTTACCATTCTCGGCCTGCTGGGCTTTATGATTTACACCAACTGGAAGTTGACCCTTGTATTCCTGGCCGTGGGGCCGTTGATTGCCCTGGTGGTCAGCTACGCGAGTAAGCGCTTCCGCAGAATCAGCAAACGTATCCAGGGGTCGATGGGCGATATTACCCATGCGGCTTCCGAGTCCATCAGTGGCTATCGGGTGGTCCGTACCTTTGGCGGCGAGCACTATGAACGCGACCGCTTCCGCAAGGTCAGTGAGAAAAACCTGGAGCAGAGCCTGAAGATGGCTTCCACCCAGGCCATCAGCATCCCGGTTATCCAGGTGCTGGTGGCGATTGCCATCGCGGCACTGGTGTGGACCATGCTGGCGCCGGAGATCCGTGGCGAAATGAGTACCGGCCAGCTTGTGGCCTTCATTACCGCCGCAACAACCATGGCCAAGCCCATTCGCCAGGTAACGTCCGTACATGCCAAGATCCAGCGTGGCGTTGCCGCTGCCCACGACGTCTTCGGAACCATGGACGAGGAACCGGAACACGATCCGGGCACCTACGCGCCGGAACGGGTTAACGGCAACATTGAATTTGAAAGCGTGTCCTTCCGCTATCGTGACCAGTTGGACGACGTTCTCAAGGATATTTCCCTGAACATACCCGCCGGTCAGAGTGTTGCCCTGGTCGGGCGTTCGGGCAGTGGCAAGTCGACACTGGTCAGTCTTTTGCCTCGTTTCTACGAGTACACCGGTGGGGATGTCCGTCTGGACGGCCACTCCCTGAAAGAATTCAGCCTGGAAGCCCTGCGCTCACAGATTGCGCTGGTGACCCAGAACGTGGTTCTTTTCAACGACACCATTGCGGCCAACATTGCCTATGGCGCACTCCGCCACTGCAGTCGCGAGCAAATCACTGATGCAGCGGCCAAGGCCCATGCGCTGGAGTTCATCGAGCGTATGCCGGAAGGTCTGGATACCATGATTGGTGACAACGGCGTGATGCTTTCCGGCGGCCAGCGCCAGCGACTGGCCATTGCAAGGGCCCTGCTGAAAAACGCACCGGTGCTGATCCTGGACGAGGCAACATCGGCCCTCGATACGGAATCGGAACGGCACATACAGGATGCACTGGAAACCGTCATGCAGGGTCGTACAACGTTGGTCATTGCCCACCGGCTATCAACCATTGAAAAGGCGGATCGCATCCTGGTGATGGATGGCGGCAGAATTGTCGAGTCCGGTCGCCATGATGAATTGCTGGCCGAGGGCGGCGCCTACGCCCAGCTCCACCAGATGCAGTTCAGCGAGCAGGCATGACCACGCTGGTGGAACGGGTATGGTACAGCGGTAGGCGCCCCCTGTGGCCGTTGTATCCGCTGGTCTGGCTCTACCGCACCATTTCTGAAAACCGTCGCCGCCGGGCCTGGCAGGCGATGAACGAACGCATTCCGGTTCCCGTGGTGGTGGTGGGCAATATCACCGCCGGGGGCACAGGAAAATCCCCGCTGACTGCCGCTCTCACCAGTCTGCTGAAGGACCAGGGTTGGCAGCCAGTGATCCTGAGCCGTGGCTACGGTGGCAAGTCTGATCGCTATCCGCTGTTGGTCAACGCTGACACCGACGCAGGATCGCCGGTGACGAGCCGGTAATGCTGGCCGCGCAATCGGGATGCCCGGTTGTGGTGGACCCGGATCGCAGACGGGGTGCCCTATGGGCACTGGAGCAAGGGCTGGGTACCATTCTGGTGTGCGACGACGGGCTCCAGCATTATCGGCTTCCCCGGGATATTGAACTGGCCGTTTTCGATGCGGCCCGTGGTGTCGGCAACGGCGCCCTGATTCCAGTGGGGCCGTTGCGTGAACCTCTGGCGCGGCTGGAATCCGTCGACTTCGTGATCACCAATGGCGGCCATCTCGACGAGCTCGAGCATGAGCGCCAGTTCACCATGACCCTGGCCCCTACTGAGCTGCGCAACCTTGTGACCGGGGAAGTGCTGTCTCCGGAATGCCTGGAAGGCCGGCGCGTGAGGGCAGTGGCAGGGATCGGTAATCCCAGCCGATTTTTCGATACACTGATGGCGCTGGGGGCCCAGGTCAGGCCTCTTGCCTTGCCGGACCATCATCGTTTTACGCCCGCCGACCTGCACTCCGAAGACGGCGAATGGCTGGTGATGACCGCTAAGGATGCGGTCAAGTGCCGCGGGATCGCCCCTGACAACACCTGGGTCCTGTCTGTCACGGCCAGCCTCCCCGAGGTGTTTTCCGAGGCGTTCGTGGCCCGCGTCAATGACTGCAACCAATCGCTGGATACAATGACATTGTGAGAACCGCACCATGGATAAAAAACTGATGGCCCTGCTGGCCTGTCCGGTATGCAAAGGTGACCTGAAGCTGAACGACGCCAAAACCGAGCTTGTCTGCTATCAGGATGCGATGGCCTTTCCGGTTCGCGAGGGGATACCGGTGATGCTCGCCACCGAAGCCCGGACTCTGACGACCGACGAGCGACTCCACAAACGCTGACAGGAAGCCCGTATGTCCTACACCGTCGTTATCCCGGCACGTTATGCCTCTACTCGGCTGCCTGGCAAGCCATTGGCAGACATTGCCGGCAAGCCGATGATTGAGCACGTCTATGAGCGGGCGTGTGAAAGTCAGGCTGGTCGTGTGGTGATCGCCACGGATGACGAACGCATCAAGGCCGCCTGTGCCGCCTTCGGCGCGGAAGTAGTGATGACCTCCGCCAACCACGCCAGTGGTACGGACCGTCTTGAAGAGGTAGCTCGAAAACTGGGGTTTGGTTCGGACAACCGGGTTGTCAACGTTCAGGGTGATGAACCCTTGATCCCACCGGAACTGATTGACCAGGTGGCCGCAAACCTCGAAGCTCACCCTGACGCAGCCATCGCCACCCTCTGCGAGCGGATTCCTGACGCCACCAGTGTGTTCAATCCCAATGTTGTCAAAGTGGTTTTCGATAACCGGGGCATGGCCCACTACTTCAGCCGGGCGCCGATTCCCTGGGCCCGGGATGCGTGGCAGGACGGTGGCGACACCGCCGCGGCGCGGCCGCTACCGGAAGACAGCAATTACTATCGTCACATTGGCATCTACGGCTACCGCGTCAGCCTCCTGCGGAATTTCGTGACCTGGGCGCCAGCCCCGACCGAAGTCACTGAATCCCTGGAACAGCTGCGGGCACTCTACAATGGCGCCCGCATTCACGTCGAAGAAGCGTGCCGGATGCCACCCGCGGGCGTGGATACCGCCGAGGATCTAGAGCGTCTGCGGCAAATCATGATTACCAGACAAAAGGGGGCAGGACACCCATGAAGCCGGAAGTAAACGTACTGTTTGTCTGTCTTGGCAACATCTGCCGTTCGCCCAGCGCAGAAGGTGTCTTTCGCCAGGTGGTTCAGCAGTCCGGGTTCGAAAGTCGCATTGCCATCGATTCCTGCGGCACCGGCGACTGGCATGTGGGCAAGGCCCCGGACGGACGCGCCATGGCCGCTGCCGGCAAGCGCGGAATCGATATCAGTGATCTCCGGGCCCGCCAGTTCCAGGCGCCGGATCTGGACCGGTTCGATTACGTACTGGTGATGGACCGTCAGAATCTCGCGGACGTCAGGGATATCTGGCAGCAACATGGCGGGACCGAGCCGGCATTGTTTCTGGGGTTTGGTCGTTCTGATGAAGAGGAAGTGCCGGACCCATACTACGGTGGCGACCAGGGCTTCGAGCACGTACTTGACCTGATTACCGAGGCCAGTGAAGGTCTTCTTGAGCATATCCGGGAGCGGCTGGTGTGACCCGTTCCGGGGAGATCAGGGAGAACGTGTCCCTGGGGACGATGAACAGTCTTGGTATCGAGGCGAGGGCGCGGTATTTTGTGTCAGTCACCACTGTCGAGGCGCTCCGGAGAGCGCTGGCGTGGGCATCGGAAGCATCGGTTGAGCCGCTCCTGCTCGGAGGTGGCAGCAACCTGGTATTTGCAGGGGATTATCCGGGGCTGGTGATTCGCATCGCCATCGCACGCCGGTGCTGGGAGCAGGTTAGTGGCGACGAGGCGACACTGGTACTGGGCGCTGGTGAAAACTGGCACGAAAGTGTGTTGTACGCGGCTTCCTCCGGCTACAGAGGGATTGAAAATCTTGCGCTGATTCCTGGCACTGTCGGGGCGGCACCGGTTCAGAACATCGGAGCTTATGGCACGGAGTTGCAGGACACCCTGGTGGATATCCGGGCCCTGGATCGGCAGACCGGCAACGAAGTGGTGCTGACGAACAGTCTGTGCCATTTCAGCTATCGTGACAGCGTGTTCAAACACGAACCCGGGCGCTACGTCATCACAGAGGTTCGTCTGAGATTGTCCCGCACCCGACCATTCTCACTGGATTATCGTGACCTCTGCGACTATTTCGACGGGCAGGACCTGCGCGATCTCACTCCGCTTGATGTCGCCAGTGCCGTGATGGCTGTTCGTCGACGCAAATTGCCTGATCCGGAACAGCTTCCCAATGCCGGCAGCTTCTTCAAGAACCAGTTGTGCCAATGGCAACCTGGGAGTCATTGAAGGAGCAACACCCAGAGATCGCCGGCTACCCCGGTGATGACAATGCCAAGGTGGCGGCCGCATGGCTGATCGACCAGTGTGGCTGGAAGGGGTATCGCAATAGCCGCGTTGGCGTCCATAACCGTCAGGCACTGGTGTTGGTGAACCATTCGAATGGCAGCGGTCAGGACGTGTTGGCATTGGCCAACCGTATCCGGGAGGATGTTGAAGCCCGCTTTGGTATTGCGCTGGAAATGGAACCGGGCGTAATCGGTTCATGCCCATAGGGCAGGCCTGAACCGATTACGCTCGTTGCACGGTTCCTTAAAGGCCGTTGCGGGGGGAGGCGCTAATCAGGAAGGGGAGTGCCTCAGCGAGTGGAATATCCTGCTTGTCTTCGTCACGGCGGCCCTTGTATTCCAGGGTTTCTGCCGTCAGGCCCCGCTCGGATACCACGAACCGGTGAGGAATGCCGATCAGTTCCATATCCGCGAACTTCACGCCCGGACGTTCGTTCCGGTCATCCAGAAGGACATCAAAACCAGCCTGGCGAAGCTGCTCATAGAGCTTTTCCCCGGCAGCCATGACCGAAGGGGATTTGTGGCCGTTCAGTGTCACGATAGCCACCTCAAACGGAGCAATGGCGTCGGGCCAGATGATGCCCTTGTCGTCATGGTTCTGCTCAATGGACGAGGCGACAATCCGGGAGACACCGATACCGTAGCAGCCCATTTCCAGGGTGGCGCTCTTGCCGTTTTCATCCAGTACCGTGGCGTTCATGGCCTTGCTGTATTTATTGCCCAGCTTGAAAATGTGGCCAACTTCAATACCGCGCCGGATTTCCAGGGTGCCCTTGCCGTCCGGGCTGGGATCGCCCTCGACCACATCGCGCAGGTCTTCCACGCGGCTCAGGGCTACATCGCGTTCCCAGTTTACGCCGGTCAGGTGGTGGCCTTCCTTGTTGGCGCCGCAGACAAAGTCCACCATGTGTGCCGCACTGCGATCGACAATGACGGGCACTGTCAGGTTCACGGGGCCGATGGAGCCGGCCTTGCAACCGACAACCTGTTCGATTTCCTCATCGGTGGCCATGGTCAGCGGTTCGGCGACATCGGGCAGGTTTTCCGCCTTGATTTCATTAAGGGTGTGATCCCCCCGAAGAATCAGGCAATCAGGCCACTGTGGCCGTTGTCGTCTTCTTCGGCCTTGACCAGCAAGGTCTTGGCGCAGCGACTGGCGTCTACGTTCAGGAATGTGGCAACGGCCTCTATGGTCCGTTGCTCTGGTGTGGCCACCTCCGCCATTTCTTCGGAAGGCGATGAGCGGTCTCCGGCAGGCGCAACGGCTTCGGCTTTCTCAATGTTGGCGGCATAGTCGCTGTCGGTGCTGAACACAATGGCGTCTTCACCGGATGAGGCCAGTACATGGAACTCGTGGGACGCGCTTCCGCCGATAGCGCCTGAATCCGCCTCGACGGGGCGGTAATCCAGGCCCAGTCGATCAAAGATGGCGCAGTAGGTGCGATGCATGACCTGATACGTGTCGTTCAATGATTCCGCATTCACATGGAACGAGTAAGCGTCCTTCATGATGAATTCCCGCGCACGCATCACGCCGAACCGGGGACGTCGTTCATCGCGGAACTTGGTCTGGATCTGGTAGAAGTTCGCGGGCAATTCCTTGTAGCTTTTCAGCTCGTTGCGGATCAGATCGGTGATGACCTCCTCGTGGGTGGGCCCGAAGCAGAAGTCGCGACCATGGCGGTCGTTCATCCGCAGTAGTTCACCGCCATACTGTTCCCAGCGCCCGGATTCCTGCCACAGCTCCGCCGGCTGTACCGCGGGCATCAGCACTTCCTGTGCGCCACTCTTGTCCATTTCCTCGCGCACGATGCGTTCAACCTTGCGAAGCACCCTCAATCCCATTGGCAGCCAGGAGTAGAGGCCGGAGGCCAGTTTTCGGATCATTCCTGCCCGGAGCATCATTTGATGGCTGATGATCTCGGCATCGGCAGGCGTTTCTTTTTGGGTGGCAATCAGGTAGCGGCTTGCTCGCATTGTGTTATCCGTAAGCAGTTGAGAAGGGGTTCTTTATTTATCCTGTCGTGCTCGCTATTGTACGGAGCGATTACCACGAGGTACAGATGGACATTGGGAGAGCTGCGAATGACACTGACCGCAACTGAAGTCGAGGCCGTTATCAGGGCCGGTGTGCCTATGGCCGAGGATATCGGATTTACCGTCGACGAAGCGCGGGAAGACGGGTTCGCCCGCACCCGCCTGGTGTTTTCCGAACGCCTGATTCGCCCCGGCGGCACACTGTCTGGCCCGGTGCAGATGGCCCTGGCGGATGCGTCCATGTACGCGGCAGTGATGGCCGCCATTGGTCAGGTTGAGATGGCGGTGACCAGCAACCTGTCGATCAATTTCCTGCATAAGCCGGCACCGGACGACCTGATAGGGGAGGCGAGGGTTCTGCGGATGGGGCGCCGACTTGCTTTTTGCGAGGTGCGGTTGCTATCCGGGCAGGGAAACGAGGAGAAACTGGTCGCCCATGTAACGGGCAGCTATGCTTTACCGTATAACCGCGACTGAAGCAGGAGATATGACCGAAGAAACCGTAGATATCACGCCTCGCCGTCAGCCTGTTCAGGCCAGAAGCCGCGAGCGCGTGAATAGCATTCTCAGCCATGCGGCAGCGATTTTCCACGAGGTGGGTGTCGATGCCACCAGTATGTCTGCCATTGCCCGTCAGTCCGGCATGTCACTCGCCTCCCTCTATCGTTACTTTCCCAACAAGGCGGCCATCGTAAAGGCGATTGCTGAAGGGCATGTTGAGCGCATGGAGACGGCGTTGCGGGAGCGGCTCCAGACTCTGGAGCTGGTGGATGCCGTAGACGTTCTGATTGACCTGTTCTATGAGTTTTATCGGACCGAACCTGCCTATTCCGTGATCTGGAGCGGGGTGGAATCGATGCCCGAATTGCGGGACCTGGATATCCGTGAGCTCTACAGCCATGCCCGCGACCTGGATAACCGCTTGCGGGACGTCTGCCCCCGCATTCCGGAAGACCGTCGGTGGACGGCGAGCCTGATGTTGCCCCGCTCGGCCGGAACCGTTCTCAGGCTTGCGGCTACCCTGCCGGACGATCAGGCCCGTTCGATGGTGAGTGAGCTCAAATGCATGGCCCGGGCCTATCTGGCTGAGCTCATCCGCTAGCAAGTCAGGACAGATACCCCAGAGGCAGGGCCGTGCTGTCAATAACCCGCCTCAGCACAAAGCTGGAGTGCACACCACTGACGCCCTGGATGCGGGTGATGCGATTTAGCAGAAAGTGGTGATAATGATCCATGTCGGGCACTACCACCTTGAGCATGTAATCGGCGTCCTGGCCGGTAATCAGGTAGCATTCCTGAACTTCGGGGTATTCACCCACCTGCCGCTCGAACGTGGCAAAGCGTTCGGGGGTGTGCCGGTCCATGCCGATGAGTATGATCGCCGTAAGGGACAGTCCCAGCTTTTTGTGATCAAGGATTGTTACCTGCCGAACTATGATCCCGGCGTCCTCCAGTGCGCGGACCCGTCGCAGGCAAGGGGAGGGTGAAAGACCGACTTTGTCTGCCAGCTCCTGGTTTGTCAGCGAGCCATTCTGTTGCAACTGTTCGAGGATATGACGGTCAATCCTGTCGATTTTAACAAGCGACTTGTCGGAAGTTGACATAAAATTGCACCTTCAGTGAGTATCCTGGAATATTGTGTCTATTCTGGGTTTCTTAAGGGAGAAAAAGCAATCATTTTCCCCGTGTGACGCGTTATCCTGATACACAATCAATGAATTCCCCGTGAGAACAGCAAGGAATCACCCCAATGGCATTTGATCATCGTAAATACGTTGCGTTTACGCCGGTGGCGAAAACCGATCGTCGCTGGCCTGACAAAGTCATCACCACCGCTCCCCGTTTTTGTGCGGTGGATCTGCGGGATGGCAACCAGGCACTGGTAAAGCCGATGTCGGTAGCGCAGAAGCAGCGGATGTTTGATTTGCTGGTAAAGCTGGGGTTCAAGGAAATCGAGATTGGCTTTCCTGCAGCGAGCCAACCGGATTTTGATTTTTGTCGCAAACTTATTGAAGAAGATCGCATTCCCGATGATGTGCACATTCAGGTGCTGACCCAGGCGCGGCCGGAGCTGATTGAGCGCACCTACGATGCTTAAGGGGGCTCGCAAGGCTATCGTACATGTGTACAACTCGACGTCGACGGTTCAGCGGGAGCAGGTCTTCGGCATGGACCGCGAAGGCGTGAAAGATATTGCGGTCAATGGTGCCCGCATCGTCAAGGCCAACGCCGCCAAGTACCCGGACACCGAATGGACTTTCCAGTATTCGCCGGAGAGCTTTACCGGAACGGAACTGGAATACGCCGCGGACGTGATCGATGCAGTAAACGACGTCTGGCGCCCGGATCAGGGCCAGCCGGTGGTGATCAACCTGCCAGCCACCGTGGAAATGGCGACCCCCAATGTATTTGCCGATCAGATCGAGTGGATCTGCGATCACGTTCGGTATCGCGAGCACATCAGTATCAGCGTCCATACCCACAACGACCGTGGCTGTGCTGTAGCGGCAGCGGAGCTGGCGGTGATGGCCGGCGCTGACCGGGTGGAAGGCACGCTGATGGGCAATGGTGAGCGTACCGGCAACATGGACCTGGTCACCATGGCGATGAATCTTTACTCCCAGGGCGTGGATCCGACGCTGGACCTGTCTGGAATGGCCGAGATTACCGATGTGGTTGAAGCCTGTACCGAGATTTCCACCCATCCCCGCCACCCCTATGCCGGTGAGCTTGTGTTTACCGCCTTCTCGGGCAGCCACCAGGATGCCATCCGTAAATGCCTGGCCCGCCGCACCGAAGGCGAAAGCTGGCATGTGGCGTATCTGCCCATCGATCCTCACGACCTCGGTCGCCGTTATGAGGAAGTGGTTCGCATCAACAGCCAGTCTGGCAAAGGTGGTGTGGCTTATGTCCTGGAGCGTGATTACAACATCAGCCTGCCACGGTGGTTGCAGATCGAGTTCAGTAAGCTGGTGCAGCGAGAGGCCGAAACCAACGGCGGAGAGATTGACTCACTGACGATTCATCGGTTGTTCGAAGATCGTTACCTGAAGGTGGCCAAAGCCTGGGAGTTGAGATCCTATGACCTTCACCGGGATGATGAAGGCGTGAATGCCGTTGTGAGTATTGGCGCTGAAAGCGACCCGATCATACTCAAAGGTCATGGCCTCGGAGCGGTCGAGGCAGTGTCAGCGGCGTTGGAGGCGGAATACGGCGTAACCCTGGCGGTAGAAGCCTACGATGAATTTGCATTGGGTGAGGGCACCAACGCCAATGCACTGGCCTGTATCCGTGTGACGGTGGATGGACATCACTGCAGTGCGGCCGCTCTGGCCGAGGATACCACGTCGGCTACCTTGCAGGCGCTGTTTTCAGCGGTTTCCCAGGTGGTCGAAGCTGGTCGTCGGGATGGGGTCACCAATAAGGCGTCGGCGGAAGCGGATGCCTGAAAAAGAAAAAGCCGGCGAATGCCGGCTTTTTCGGATTCCCTGTGCCCGTGAGGGGCATAGGGCGGGGTCGCGTAACCTCAGACTGGGGTTACGTTTTCCGCCTGGGGACCTTTCGGACCCTGAGTCACGGTAAACTGCACCTGTTGACCTTCGGTCAGGGTGCGGAAACCGCTCGCGTTGATTGCACTATAGTGAACGAAAACGTCACTGCCACCGTCCTGGGCGATAAAGCCGAAGCCCTTGGACTCGTTAAACCACTTTACGTGGCCTGTTTTTGTATCTGACATTGATCTTTCCTGTATTTCTGAAATTTTGCCCTCACGGGACCATCGGTATCCAGTCGGAATACCGGCGCTGTAAAAATTCAGAAAGTACTGAGGAAAGGGGCAACGAAGAGCACTGCGGCAGGACGTTGAAACGCATTCACCAAATACCGCTGTATTTTCACAGCAATTTCAGTATAGACCGAGTTGGGAGGGCGTCAACGCTTTTTTTAGCACTTTATTTAAGTTTTTTAATCCGCAAAAACAACAAGTTGTCATAAAATCGTCACCAAACGGATGCACCGTTGTGGCGCAGGTTCCGATTGGTGACGGCGTCTCGTGGTCAGCTTTTGAACTGCTCGCTGATTTCTTCCAGTATGGCGGGGTCGTCAATCGTGCTTGGCACTGCGTAGTCCTCACCATCGGCGATTTGTCGGATTACCCGGCGCAGGATCTTGCCGGACCGGGTTTTGGGGAGTCGTTCCACGACCAACGCCTTGCGGAAGCAGGCAATAGCGCCGATTTTTTCGCGCACCATCTCAACCAGCTCTTCTTCAAGTTCGTCGTGGTCGATGGTTGCGCCGTCCTTGATCAGTACGAGCCCCACGGGCACCTGGCCTCTCATGTCGTCGTGAGCACCGACCACGCAGCATTCCGCGATGGCCGGGTGGGCCGCCACCACTTCCTCCATCTCTCCGGTGGACAACCGGTGGCCCGCGACGTTGATAACGTCGTCCGTTCTTCCCATCACGAACACATAGCCGTCTTCATCAACAAATCCTCCATCACCGGAACTGTAGAAACCTTCGATGGGGGCAAGATAAGTGTTACGGAATCGGGCGTCGTCACCCCAGACCGTGGACATGCAGCCCGGAGGCAATGGCAGCTTAACGGCAATCTGGCCCTGTTCGCCGGCGGGCACCTGATGGCCCTCCATGTCTACCACCTGAACGTTGAATCCGGGGGACGGAAGCGTGGCGGAGCCGGGTTTCGTCGTCATCATTTCGATGCCCACCGGGTTGCAGCAGATTGCCCAGCCGGTTTCGGTTTGCCACCAATGGTCCAGTATTGGCAGGCGGGTATGTTCCTTCAGCCATTCGTAGGTGGGTGGGTCCAGTCGTTCGCCGGCCAGGAAGAGGCGCTTCAGGGAACTGATGTCGTAGCGGGACAGCTGATCAGCCTCAGGGTCTTCCTTGCGGACCGCCCGGAAGGCGGTCGGTGCCGTGAACAACAGATTCACGCCGTGGTCCTGGACCACGCGCCAGAAGGCGCCGGCATCCGGAGTTTTGACCGGCTTGCCCTCGTAAAGGATGGTGGTGCAGCCTGCAAACAAGGGGGCATAGACGATATAGCTGTGCCCGACCACCCAGCCAACGTCCGATGCGGCCCAGTAGACATCTCCCGGGCTGGCGTCGTAAACCAGGTGCATGCTGTAGCGAAGAGCGACGGCATGGCCGCCGTTGTCGCGCACAACGCCCTTGGGTTTACCGGTGGTTCCGGACGTGTAGAGGATATAAAGCGGGTCGGTGGCCCTGACAGGCACCGGGTCTACCGCCCGGGCCCGGCTAACCATTTCACCCCAGTCGAAATCGCGACCTTCCTGAAGCGTGGCCTGAGCCTGCGGGCGCTGAAACACAATGCAACACTCGGGCTTGTGGTCCGCCTGATCGATGGCTTTGTCCACCAAGGGCTTGTATTCGATGACCTTGCTGACTTCGATGCCGCAGGAGGCTGTGATGACGGCCTTGGGCTTGGCATCATCGATGCGCACCGCCAGTTCATTGGATGCGAAACCGCCAAAGACCACGGAATGAATGGCGCCAATCCGGGCGCATCCCAGCATGGCAATGACGGCTTCCGGAATCATGGGCATGTAGAGAATCACCCGGTCACCCTTGGTGATGCCTCTGTCCTGGAGGGCACCGGCGAAGGTTGCCACCTCACGGGTGAGCTCATTGTAGGTGTATGAGCGGGTGGTGCCGGTGACCGGAGAATCGTAAATCAGGGCTTTCTGTTCGCCGCGCCCGGCCCGGATGTTGGCATCCAGTGCTATGTCGGAGGTGTTAAGGACGCCATCGGGAAACCACTCCCCATGTCCGTTATCGGTGGGCTGCCAGATGGTTTTCGGGGGCTCCATCCAGTCAATGGCAGACGCTTTCTCGCGCCAGAAGGCGTCAGGCTGGTCGATTGATTGCCTGAACTCGGAGTGGTAGTCCATAACATCCACCTCGCATCACTGTTGTTGTTGTGTTTTGTAATACCCACAACTTTAGGCGCTTTGAGGTATAGGACTACTAGACCATAGGCTAAGTTTCTGTCTTTTTGAAAGTTATTGGTTTCCTGAATTGACCGCGGTCACGTTCGCTTCAACGTGGCCGCTGGCAACACGGGCGGTGATCCTGTCGCCGGGCGCGAGTTCACTGGCCTGGCGAACTATATCCCCGTTTTCCTGCTGGACGATGGCGTACCCCCGCCCCAGCGTCGCCAGCGGGCTGACCACATTCAGTGTTTGAGCCAGATGCTCAAGGCGCTCCTGGCGTTGGACGACGGACTGGCGAGCCAAGCGGGTCAGTCGTTCGGACAGCTGGCTGACGCTCCTGCGGTTGTCTTCGAGCCGTTTTGCGGGAGATTGCATCCTCAGGCGCTGGCCAAGGTGTTCAGCGCGCACCTTTTCCCGCTCCATGCGTTGACGCATGGCTTTGCCCAGCCGGAGGTCGAGGTCGTCCATGCGCTGGGCTTTTTCCATCAGTTCACGCCGGGGATCCCTGAGCCTGGCGGAAAGATGCGCCAGCTGAGTCCCCATGCGTTTGAGGGCTCGGCTGGCGGCGCCGGCGAGTCGATGTTCCCGTTCCTTGAGCTGTCGCAGCCAGTCCTGCTGATCGGGTGATATCTTTTCCGCAGCGGCGGACGGTGTGGGTGCCCGCAGGTCGGCGACAAAGTCGGCAATGGTTACGTCCACTTCGTGGCCAACCGCACTGACCGTTGGCAGGGGGCATGCTGCTATGGCGCGGGCGACGGCTTCCTCGTTGAAACACCAAAGATCTTCCAGTGAGCCACCACCGCGACCAATAATCAGCACATCGGCGAGTCCGTGTCGGGCTGCCCGGTCAATGGCGCGGACAATGTCAGCTGTTGCTGCCTGCCCCTGGACAGCGGTGGGGTAAAGGGTGACGGGAATGGCCGGGCATCGTCTGGCAAGTACGGTCAGGATATCGTGAATGGCGGCGCCGGTGGGCGATGTCACAACCCCAATGTGGCGAGGGGTTGATGGCAGCGGTTTTTTGCGGGCTGCATCGAACAGACCCTCCATCTGCAGCTTGCGTTTGAGCTCCTCATAGGCCTGCTGCAGCGCGCCGAGTCCCGCTGGCTCGACATGCTCGACAATGATCTGGAAATCACCCCGGTTTTCGTAAAGCGTTACCTTGCCGCGGATGCGAACCTGCTCGCCTTCCTTCGGAATTTCTTTCACCCGCTGGTTGAAGCCCCGGAACATGGCGCAGCGGATCTGGCATTTGCGATCTTTCAGGGAAAAATACCAATGGCCAGAAGAGGGGCGGGAGAATCCGGACAATTCACCCTCAACCCAAACCTGCATGAAGCTGGCTTCCAGCAGGTGGCGGGCCTGGTGATTGAGCTCGCTGACACTCAGTGCTCGGGGCCGGGAATCCTGGAAACCGCTGTCCAAAGGGGGTGCTCCTTCGTTTCTGTGGGGTTGCTGTATACGCAAAAGCCGAAAATTGGAGAGTAAAAATAGCGAAAATTCAAAAAGATGCAACCCAATAGGTAGTCAGCCCCGGTTTACTGTCAACCAAGGCCCATTTATAATAGGTCGATTAAGAATTTTGTACTGCCACAGCCTGCGGGGTGTGGTGTCAGAATTCTCCAATCTAGCATGTTCAAAAGGCGGATCCCAATGCTGCGAATTGCCGAAGAAGCCCTCACCTTTGACGATGTACTGCTCGTTCCAGGACGCTCAGAGGTTCTTCCTCACCAGGTCAGCCTGCAAACCCAGCTGACCAAAGGTATCACCCTGAATATTCCGCTGGTATCAGCGGCTATGGATACCGTGACCGAAGCTGATCTGGCCATTTCCATGGCTCAGGAAGGTGGCATCGGCATCATGCACAAGAGCATGTCTGTTGAGCAGCAGGCCGCGGCCGTCCGCAAGGTCAAGAAGTTCGAAAGTGGCGTCGTTAAGGATCCTATCACGGTGACGCCGGACACTACGGTTCGCGAACTCGTGGACATCACCATGGCCAACAACATTTCGGGGCTGCCGGTGGTGGACGGTGTCGATCTCGTTGGTATCGTCACCGGTCGTGATATTCGCTTTGAAAGCCGCCTGGACACGCCTGTCTCGGAAATCATGACCGCCAAGGACAAGTTGGTGACGGTGAAAGAGGGTGCCAACCTGGACGACGTGAAAGAGCTGTTGCATCGTCACCGCATTGAAAAAGTCCTGGTCGTGAATGACGACTTCGAATTGCGCGGGCTGATCACCGTCAAGGATATCCAGAAGGCGAAGGACTATCCGCTCGCTTGCAAGGACGAGCAGGGCCGCCTTCGAGCTGGCGCTGCCGTTGGCACCGGTGCAGATACAGATGCACGTGTAGCCGCGCTGGTTGAGGCCGGAGTTGACGTGATCGTAGTGGATACGGCCCACGGCCATTCCAAGGGCGTGCTCGACCGGGTTCGCTGGATTAAAGAACATTTCCCGGAAGTTCAGGTGATCGGCGGCAACATTGCTACGTCTGATGCCGCAATCGATCTGGCCGACGCTGGTGCAGACGCGGTCAAGGTAGGTATCGGTCCCGGTTCCATCTGCACGACCCGTATTGTGGCCGGCATTGGCGTGCCACAGATCACAGCTGTGTCCAATGTGGCCGCCGCCTTGAAAGACCGTGGCGTGCCCGTGATCGCGGATGGTGGCGTTCGCTTCTCTGGCGATATTTCCAAGGCCATTGCAGCCGGAGCCTACAGTGTCATGATCGGCAGCCTGCTGGCCGGTACTGACGAAGCCCCGGGCGAGGTTGAGCTGTATCAGGGCCGTAGCTATAAAGCCTACCGCGGCATGGGTTCCATTGGAGCCATGGGGCAGGGGTCCAGTGACCGTTACTTCCAGGACGCCAGTAAAGGCATTGAGAAGCTGGTGCCGGAAGGCATTGAAGGCCGCGTTGCCTGCAAGGGCCCGATGCGGAACATTGTGCACCAGTTGATGGGCGGCCTGCGGGCTTCCATGGGTTATACCGGCAGTGCACCATGGAAGAAATGCGCACCAAGCCTGAATTCGTCCGCATCACCAATGCGGGCATGCGTGAGAGTCACGTCCACGACGTGACCATCACCAAAGAAGCCCCTAACTACCGTATCGGCTGACCACTGTCGATTCGGGCGCGGCTCACCCAGTGAGCCGCGTTTTTTCTTTCTGCTCCGAGGATTTCATGGCCCATAACATCCACGACCACCGTATTCTGATTCTCGATTTCGGTTCCCAGTACACCCAGCTCATCGCGCGCCGCGTTCGGGAAATTGGGGTCTATTGTGAGATCAAGGCCTTTGATATTACCGATGAGGAACTGAAAGAGTTCAATCCCAAAGGCATCATTCTCGCAGGCGGCCCCGAGTCAGTGACTCAACTGGGTGGCCCTCGTGCGCCGGAAGGCCTGTTCGAAAAAGGGATTCCGGTTCTGGGCATTTGTTATGGCATGCAAACCATGGCCGAGCAGCTGGGCGGTCGTGTTGCCAGTTCCGAGAAGCGGGAATTTGGCTATGCCCAGGTCAAAGTGCGGGCCAAGGGGCCTTTGCTGAAAGATATTACAGACCATCTCACGGCAACCGGCGAGTCTTTGCTGGATGTGTGGATGAGCCATGGCGACAAGGTTGTGGTGATGCCAGAGGGCTTCGAACTGCTGGCATCAACGGAGAGTGCGCCGATTTCGGCCATGCAGGATACGTCGCGTAACCTCTACGGCGTCCAGTTCCACCCGGAAGTGACCCATACCCTGCAGGGCAAGCGCATCCTGGAGCACTTCATTCTCAACATCTGCCAGTGCGAGGCTCTGTGGACGCCAGCCAAGATTGTTGACGATGCGGTGGAACAGATCCGTAACCAGGTGGGCAGTGGCAAGGTGCTTCTGGGTCTGTCTGGTGGTGTGGATTCTTCCGTTACCGCTGCGCTGCTTCACAAAGCCATCGGCGACCAGTTGACCTGTGTGTTCGTGGACAACGGCCTGTTACGCCTGAACGAAGGCGATCAGGTGATGGATATGTTCGCCAGCAACATGGGTGTGAAGGTTATTCGCGTTGATGCCGAAGACCTGTTCCTGTCCAAGCTCAAGGGTGTTGATGATCCTGAGCAGAAGCGCAAGATCATTGGCAACACCTTCATTGATGTGTTCGACGAAGAAGCCGCCAACATCCGCGATGTGAACTGGCTGGCCCAAGGCACCATCTACCCGGATGTCATTGAATCCGCAGCCTCCAAGACCGGTAAAGCCCATGTTATTAAATCCCACCATAATGTGGGTGGTCTGCCGGAAACCATGAAAATGAAGCTGGTGGAGCCGCTGCGGGAACTGTTCAAGGACGAGGTTCGCCGTATTGGCCTGGAGCTTGGACTGCCTTACGACATGGTGTATCGCCACCCATTCCCCGGGCCCGGCCTGGGCGTGCGGATTCTGGGTGAAGTGAAGAAGGAATACGCCGAAATCCTCCGTCGGCTGATGCTATTTTCCTGGAAGAGTTGCACCGTGCTGACTTTTACCACAAAACCAGTCAGGCATTTGCGGTCTTCCTGCCCGTCAAATCGGTTGGAGTGGTAGGTGATGCCCGACGCTATGAATACGTGGTGGCATTGCGCGCAGTGGAAACCATCGATTTCATGACCGCCCGTTGGGCACACCTGCCGTACGATCTGCTGGAAACGGTATCCAATCGCATCATCAATGAAATTGAAGGTGTGTCCCGGGTAACCTACGACGTTTCCTCCAAACCGCCGGCAACCATCGAGTGGGAATGACCGGTGTGCAGGTCGGGTGGTCAGTTAATCCTGACCAATCCGACCTGATTGGTGCTGCTTTGATGGATTAGCAGGTTTTCTTTCTCAGTCACCCAGACATTGCGAACGATCCCAACTCCCGAGGGAATGGCCCAGCTTTGAAAGGTCTCGGCTTTCGGGTCGAATCTGACGAGCGCATCAGGTCGCATGCCCGATTCGTTGTACCAGATAATGTCGTCGATGACGGCCAATGCGTAAGGATGAGAGTCCGTGCCGCTGGGGGAATCCCATTCGGTGATTGCGCCGGTATCCGGGTTCAGTCGGCCGATTTTTCCCCTCGTTGAATTGACGTACCAAACGTTGCCTTGGCTATCCAGGTCAAGTCGACGTACTCGGGTTCGTTTATCCGGCAGGTTGTAATAACGAACCTCCATAGTGTTCGGGTTCATGGCGCCAATCTTGTTCGTGCCATTGTAGGCAATCCAAACGGTGCCGTTGGAATCTACCTTGATTCCATAGGGCCTGGCTTCAGTGTTCACTTCCTTCAATACACCGGTTTCAGGATCCAGTCGGCCCAGCATGGCCGCGTGCTGAGCCGTGAAATACAGGTTGCCGTTGGGATGAAACACGGCAGAGTGAGGGTCTTTGGCCTGCGTTTCATATTCAGTGATATTGCCGGTGTCCGGATTCAGCTTCCCGATAGTGGCGTTGCTGTTTCCGGTGTACCAGATGTTGCCATCCTCATCAGGGACAATGGAGTGTGGCCGGGCTGATGGCGGTAAATTGTATTCTTTCATTTCGCCAGTATTCGGGTTCAGTTTTCCAACCAGGCTCGCCCACATACCTGTCCACCAGATAGAGCCGTCTGGTGCTTCAATCGGGTCCCGAGTGCGCTGACCAAGGGTAGGTGTTGTCCATTCGGTAATCTCAATGTCGACGTTTCCCGGAACCAGTGTTGGTCGCCTGCTGGGGTCTTCCGGAAAGTGTTGGGCCAGATAATTGGCGATCCTGGTGGCCTGCTCATCCTGCAGGTCAATCATGGTAGAGAAAACCCGTCGCCACTCTTCGGGTGAGCTATAGCCAGCTGAGCGCTTGATGGTGGAGACGCATGGCAGGCCGTGCAGGCTTTCTCAACCAATGCTTTGCCGGCACCTTCCGGTAGTGAAGATTGCAAATTGTTTTGCGCAAGGGAGGCTTGCGTGGTGCCGAGTAGAACGACGACTGCAGCTGTCAGGGATGCAGGTAGGCTCATGAGAACGACTCCTGTCATTCGGGAAGACCTTTATTGTAATCGTACGTCACGATGCTGTGGACATTGTGAGGTAATGAAAGTTCCGGGTTGGCGTGCTTTTACTCTAAACTGAATGCCAGGCAATGATGAAATCTGCTGAATAGACGCGAATTCAGGTATTCGCGCACTCGTTTCCAACTTTGGTAATATGTCGCCTGGTTGATGATGGTACAAATTATGCCGCCTCAGATATTGTTGCTGCACCCTTTAATCATCCCTCAATAAATCTTTTGTTTTAATAGGTTGCATACCCCGTTTTGTCGAGCGCTGACGTGACGAACAGAGGGGTGTGACCGGGCAGGCATTATGGCTGGCACTGATGTTGATTATTCCTGGATGAAGCGTGCGCTGCAGCTGGCCCGTCAGGCCGGAGCCGCTGGTGAGGTGCCAGTTGGTGCAGTGGTCGTGCTGGATGGACGGGAAATCGGAGCTGGCTATAATGCACCGATCAGTGGATGCGACCCCACAGCTCATGCTGAAATACGCGCCCTGCGGGACGCGGCAAGACGTGCGGGCAATTACCGGTTGCCGGGTGCCACGCTTTACGTCACCCTTGAGCCGTGCACCATGTGTGTGGGCGCCATTGTGCACAGCCGCATCAGTCGTTTGGTGTACGGTGCGGCGGAACCGAAGGCGGGTGCCGTGGTGTCGGCTCGGCAAACACTGAACGAGCCACATCTCAACTGGCGTGTTGAGTCTGTCGGAGGTGTTCTGGCGGATCAGTGCAGCCATGTTATCAGCGAATTCTTCACGCGTCGGCGGGCCGACATCCGCCGCCGGAGGCAACTGTTTTCAGGGAAGGAGTGACGATCGATCATGAAAGTTCTGGTAACCGGCGGAGCCGGGTATATAGGTAGTCATGTCGTAAGGCAACTGGGCGAAGCCGGACACGACATTGTTGTTTTCGATAACCTGTCCACCGGATACCGTTGGGCGGTCACCTGTGGTGAGCTTGTGATCGGAGACCTCGCCGATGAACAGGCCATTGCGGACCTTTTCAGCCAGCACCGCTTTGAAGCAGTGCTGCATTTCGCCGCCAATATCGTGGTGCCGGAATCGGTCGAGAACCCCCTCAAGTACTACAGCAACAATACCCGTAACACGCTGAATTTGCTGAAGGCAGTAGAAGAACACCAGGTACCTTACATGGTGTTTTCGTCGACGGCTGCCGTTTATGGCATGCCAGAGGAAACCGTACTGACGGAAGATCTTCCGCTGGCGCCGATCAATCCCTATGGCGCCTCAAAGATGATGAGCGAGCGGATGATCATGGATCTGGCTGCCGCGTCATCCCTCAATTACGTGATCCTGCGTTACTTCAACGTAGCTGGGGCCAATCCGGACGGTTTGCTGGGTCAGGCAACGCCTGAAGCTACGCACCTGATCAAGGTTGCGTGTGAGTGTGTGACGGGCAAGCGCGATGGCATGAGCGTGTTTGGCACCGACTACGACACCCGTGACGGTACCTGCATCCGCGACTACATCCACGTGGAAGACCTGGCCAAGGCTCATGTGATGGCGTTGGAGTATATGGCCGGTAGAGGTGAGTCACGGGTGCTGAACTGTGGCTACGGGCGTGGGTTTACCGTCCGCGAAGTTATTGATGTGGTCAAGCGCCAGTCAGGCAACGACTTTCCGGTGCAGGAAACCGGCCGTCGGGCAGGGGACCCAGCCGCGCTGATGGCTGACAACTCGCGAATCAAAAAGGTACTGGGCTGGCAGCCGGATTACGACGACCTGGATACCATCGTCGGCACAGCCCTGGCCTGGGAGAGGATCTGGCAGGATAAGCAGGCTGAGAGGCCGCACATCGAATACCAACCATAAATTGCAGACATCAGGGTTTTAAAGGATGAAAATTACTATTTTTGGCACAGGTTACGTTGGTCTTGTCACGGGTGCCTGTCTGGCCGATGTGGGTCATCACGTTCTGTGTATGGATGTGGATCAGGGCAAGATTGATAAGCTTAGGAACGGCCATATACCGATTTATGAGCCTGGCCTCGAGTCCATCGTAAAGCATACGGTCGAGGCAGGCCGCCTGGCGTTCACCACCGATACCCAAGAAGCCGTGGCCCATGGGTCTCTGCAGTTCATTGCAGTGGGTACACCGCCTGATGAAGACGGTTCCGCCGACCTGCAGTATGTGACCGCCGTGGCGCGCTCCATTGGCCAATATATGGATGACTACAAGGTGGTGGTGGACAAGTCCACCGTGCCGGTTGGTACTGGCGACAGGGTCAAGGCTGCGGTGCGTTCCGAGCTGGACAAGCGCGGGCTGGAGCTGGACTTCGATGTCGTGTCCAACCCTGAGTTTCTTAAGGAAGGCGCGGCCATTACCGATTTCATGAAGCCCGACCGCATTATCGTTGGCACCGACAGTGAGCGGGCCAAAGAGTTGCTGCATGAGGTCTACTACCCGTTCAATCGTAGCCACGACCGCATGATTTTCATGGACATCCGGTCTGCGGAACTGACCAAGTACGCAGCCAACTCCATGCTGGCCACCAAGATCAGTTTCATGAATGAAATAGCCAACCTGGCGGAGCGTTTGGGGGCCGATATAGAAAATGTGCGTCGTGGCATTGGTTCCGACCCCCGCATCGGCTACCACTTTATTTACCCCGGTTGCGGTTACGGCGGCTCCTGTTTCCCGAAAGATGTCCAGGCATTGACCCGCACAGCCAGGGATTGTGACTACGACTCCCGCCTGTTGAACGCCGTGGAAGCCGTGAACAATGCCCAGAAGCACGTGTTGTTCGACAAGATCAGTCATTACTTCGGTGGCAACCTGAAGGGCAAGGTCGTCGCGATCTGGGGGTTGGCATTCAAGCCCAACACCGACGATATGCGTGAAGCATCGTCCCGAGCCTGATGCAGGACCTCTGGAAGGCCGGAGCGAGCGTGCAGGCCTTTGACCCGGAAGCCATGGAAGAGACCCAGCGTATCTTTGGCGATCAGCCAGGGTTAACCCTCTGCGGCACCAAGGAGCAGGCGCTGAAAGGGGCCGATGTGCTGGCCATCTGTACCGAGTGGAAGGAGTTCCGCTCTCCGGATTTCGAAGCCATAGCCGCAAACCTGAAGGAGCCTGTCGTGTTTGACGGGCGCAACCTGTACGAACCTGAAATGCTTGAGCGCCACGGTATGATCTACTACGCCATTGGCCGTGGCCGGAACCAGTTCCACGGAGGTTAATATGAGTGGGGCGGAGTCGCCGTTTGTTCTGCACGAGCGTCTGGAAGCTGACACAGTCAGCCTCGGACAGAGCAAGCTGTGTGAAATTCGGCTGATGAACGACAGCAACTGGCCCTGGATCCTTCTGGTACCAAGGGTTGGCAGTGTGCGGGAGATCTATCAGCTGGCTCCGGAGCAACAGCGGCAGCTGCTGGCGGAATCGTCCCTTCTTGGGGAGGGCATGATGGAATTGTTCGGTGGGGATAAGCTCAATGTTGCGGCGTTGGGTAACATGGTGCCGCAACTTCACCTTCATCATATCGTGCGTTTTGACGGCGACTCTGCCTGGCCGGGCCCGGTCTGGGGCAAACTTCCGCCGAAGCCCTACAGTGTCAGCGATCTGGCCAGAATAAGCGAACAACTGAAGCCGTTGCTGGGTCGGCTCTCGCAAATAGTGGCGTAGCAATCTCTTCCGGCAAAGCCGGGTAGCTTAGCGTTTGTGCCGGGCGATGGTGCGTGATCCAACGAGGATCATCCTGAGCTCGGTTTTCAGTTTGTCCTTCAAGGCTTCCTTTTCCGGTGGTGTTGCGTCAAGCGCCTCGGCGCCTTGGTTAAACACCAGTGTCACCATGCGTCTGCCACCAGTTTGGAGTCGGATAGGGGGCGATTCTCTTCATCCGCGATGCGCGCCAGATCTGCAGCCAGTTCGGTCACAAAGTGGTCGATTTCAGCTTTGATGGCGGTGCGGAAGGGTTTTGATACCCCGGTGCTTTCCCTCAGCATCAGACGAAACAGATTGGAGTTGTTGCCAAGATACTCCATGAAGGTGTCCACCGAGGTGCTGATGGCGCTGCCGTTTCGTGCAATTCGCTTGCGTGCCTGGCGCATGAGTTGTCGCAGGGCGACACCGCCTTCGTCCACCAGGGCAAGCCCCAGCTCGTCGAGCTCGGAAAAGTGCCGGTAGAACGATGTCGGCGCAATGCCAGCTTCCCTTGCCACTTCCCGCAGGCTCAGGCTGCCAAAGCCCCGGTCCGCACTGAGCTGAGCAAGGGCGGCGTCCATCAGGGCACGGCGAGTGCGGAGTTTCTGTTCGGCTCGGGCTGACAAGGGCGGCTCCATAGGGCGGTAAATCGGCCCATTCTAGCGGCCAAATGTTTTACCGTCACCCACGGTGATGGAAGCCTGATTTTCCCGTTCATTGTGTTTATAATGGGCCGCTTTTGCAGTAGGGTCCGCCAGAACCATTTTTGCAAACTTTTACGCACACATCAGATACAACGGGAACCGGTATGCGCAGTCATTATTGCGGTGGAATCAACGAATCTCACATCGATCAGGAAGTTACTCTTTGCGGTTGGGTTCATCGTCGCCGCGATCACGGTGGGGTGATCTTTCTGGACCTTCGCGATCGGGACGGTATTTCCCAGGTCGTGTTCGATCCGGATACCCCAGAGAGCTTCAATCTGGCGGAGAAGGTCCGCAGTGAATTCGTTATTCAGGTGACCGGCCGTGTGCGCCGTCGTCCCGCTGGTACCGAAAACGCCAACATGCCGACGGGGCAGGTTGAGCTGCTGGGTAAGCAGTTATCCATCCTGAATGCCGCTGCAACGCCTCCGTTCCCGCTAGATGAGCATGTGGATGTCGGTGAAGACGTTCGCCTGAAGTATCGCTTTGTGGACCTGCGTCGCCCGGAAATGCTGAACCGACTGCGTTTCCGTTCCAGGGTGACCAGCTATATTCGCAACTTTCTGGATAGCAACGGCTTTATGGATGTGGAGACGCCTATCCTGACCCGCGCCACTCCGGAAGGCGCACGTGACTACCTGGTGCCAAGCCGCACCCATGAAGGCTCCTTCTTTGCACTTCCCCAGTCCCCGCAGCTTTTCAAGCAATTGCTGATGGTGTCCGGTGTGGATCGCTATTACCAGATCGCCAAGTGTTTCCGCGACGAAGACCTGCGTGCCGACCGTCAGCCGGAATTCACGCAGATTGACATCGAGGCCTCGTTCATCGACGAGGAGACCTTGATGACCCTGAACGAGAACATGATTCGTTCGCTGTTCAAGGATGTTCTGGAAGTGGATCTGCCTGAATTCCCGCGCATGCCGTACGCCGAGGCAATGCAGCGTTATGGCAGCGACAAGCCGGACCTGCGTATCCCGCTTGAGCTGGTTGACGTGGGAGATCTGGTTGCGGGCGTTGACTTCAAGGTGTTTGCCGGTCCGGCTAATGACCCCAAGGGCCGCGTAGCAGCACTACGTGTTCCGAAGGGCGGCGAGCTGACCCGCAAACAGATCGACGACTACACCAAGTACGTGGGTATCTACGGTGCCAAGGGGCTGGCCTACATCAAGGTCAATGATACGTCCAAGGGCGTTGAAGGCCTGCAGTCGCCGATCATCAAATTCCTGGGTGACGACGTTGCACAGGCTGTCATCGAGCGTTCCGGTGCGGAAGATGGCGATATCGTGTTCTTCGGCGCGGATAAGACCAACGTGGTCAACGAAGCTCTGGGCGCGCTCCGCATCAAGGTCGGCCACGACCTGAACATGCTGACCTCCGAGTGGGCGCCGCTGTGGGTGGTGGACTTCCCGATGTTCGAGGAAACATCTGACGGAAGCCTGACTGCGATTCACCATCCGTTCACGGCGCCATCCTGTTCTAGTGACGAGCTGGAAGCGTCGCCGGCGACGGCATTGTCCCGCGCCTACGACATGGTGCTGAATGGCACCGAACTCGGTGGCGGTTCCATCCGTATTCACGACGAAAAAATGCAGGAAAGCGTGTTCCGTACCCTGGGTATTGAGCACGAAGAAGCACGAGCCAAGTTCGGGTTCCTGCTGGATGCGCTGAAATACGGTTGCCCTCCCCATGGTGGCCTGGCGTTTGGTCTGGACCGGTTGATCATGCTGATGACAGGCGCCAGTTCCATCCGTGATGTGATTGCGTTCCCGAAAACCCAGAGCGCCACCTGTCTGATGACACAGGCTCCCGGAGAAGTGGACGACAAGCAGTTGCGTGAGCTTCATATTCGCCGCCGCAAGCCCGTGGCTAAGGCCGGCGAAAGTAAGGAAGACACCCAGGCAGGCGAGTAACGCAATGCCGGAGCACACCCCTATGTGTGCTCCGCGACTGAACGGAGTTGATTATGGCTGGACACAGTAAATGGGCCAACATCAAGCACCGTAAAGCGGCTCAGGACGCCAAACGCGGTAAGATTTTCACCAAGATCATTCGCGAGTTGACGGTGGCGGCCCGTCAGGGCGGAGGAAACCCGGATGACAATCCGCGATTGCGGGGCGTGATCGACAAGGCCCTGACCGCCAACATGAAGAAGGACACTATCGAGCGCGCCGTTGAGCGGGGTGCCGGGGATGGTGACGACAGCAATTACGAGGAACTGACCTACGAAGGGTACGGTCCCGGTGGCGTTGCTATCTTTGTGGAAGTCATGACGGATAACCGCAACCGCACTGTGGCCGACATTCGTCACGCCCTGAACAAGATGGGTGGCAATCTCGGCACTGACGGTTCGGTAGCGTATCTGTTCAGTAAGCAGGGTATTATCAGCTACAGCCCGGAGATGGACGAAGACCGGCTGATGGAAGCGGCCCTGGTTGCCGGTGCCGAGGACCTGGCGACGCTCGGCGACGGCTCTTTCGAGATAGTCACCGTGCCAGATCAGTTCCTCGATGTTAAACAGTCCCTGGTGGAGTCCGGCCTGATACCCGATAACGCAGAAGTCACTATGGTGCCCTCAACCACTGTAGAGCTGGATGAGGAGGGCGCAGAGCCCATCCTCAAGCTCATCGATATGCTGGAAGACCTGGACGATGTGCAGAATGTCTATCACAACGCCGATATATCGGCGGACGTGATGGAGGCACTCCATCAATAAGGGCGCAACGTGTCGATAATCATGGGGGTGGACCCAGGGTCACGCATTACCGGTTACGGGATTGTCCGGGCCGAGGGCCGGGTGATCGAATATATTGACAGTGGATGCATCCGTGTCGGCGAGAAGCCCATGGCGGAACGCCTGCAAACCATCTTCCATAGTCTGGCAACGCTCATTGGCGAATACCGCCCCGAAGAATTCGCCATCGAGCAGGTATTCATGGCCCGTAACCCGGATTCAGCGCTGAAGTTGGGGCAGGCCAGGGGGGCGGCGATTGTAGCGGCCGCCAACAGCGGTTTGCCGGTTCACGAGTATTCCGCCCGCCAGGTCAAGCAGGCGGTGGTGGGTAAAGGCGGCGCTGACAAGTCCCAGGTCCAGCATATGGTCCAGGTGTTGCTGGCCCTGTCTCGCAAGCCGCAGGCCGACGCCGCAGACGCCCTGGCGATTGCGCTGTGCCACGCCACATGAGCCAGAGCGTTGCCCGGCTGGCGTCCGGAGGTGGCGGAAAAGTGCGAAGTGGCCGGGTCCGAAGACAATAACCAGACTCATTGAAGTCCAGGGAGAAACCCGTTGATTGGTCGTATCCGAGGCATCCTGATTGAAAAATCCCCCGCCCAGGCATTGGTGGAATGCGCCGGCCTGGGGTATGAAGTCGATATTCCCTACACCACCTTCTTTAACCTTCCTGAAACCGGCGACGAGCTGGTTCTCCACACCCACTTTGTTGTTCGCGAGGACGCCCAGAGCCTCTACGGCTTCTCTTCACGGCTGGATCGGGACCTGTTCCGGTTGCTGATCAAGGTTAATGGGGTTGGTCCCAAGCTTGCCGCCGGGATTCTGTCGGGGTTGGATGCGAATCAGTTTATCCGCTGCGTTGAGGCTCGCGATGCTAATGCCCTGGTCAAGCTTCCCGGTGTTGGCAAGAAAACCGCCGAACGCCTGCTTATTGAAATGACAGATCGTATAGGGCAACTTGAAGGGCAGTTCACGCCAGCGTCGCCAAATGCGACGGTTACCTCCGACTCAGCCAACGCGGGCATTGCCGCAGGTCATGACCCCAGGGAAGAGGCGGAAGCCGCCCTGATTGCCCTGGGTTACAAGCCGCAGGAGGCGTCCAAGGCGATCAGCAAAGTGGCGGAGGAGAGCATGTCGAGCCAGGAATTGATTCGGTTGGCGCTACGGGCAATGATTCCTGCCAGCTAATGGGTAACGGGCTGATTAAAAGAGTGTCATTAATCGCGTCCTGGCCCCATATGTGTAGAGAGCGTAACGTGACAGCAAAAGCGCCGTTTGTACAATTGGGGCATAATGAACCCGATACGAGTGTACAGGCATGTTGTTGATTTCCTCTGAGCGGGTAGTTCAATGATTGAATCGGATCGCCTGATTACAGCCCAGGCCGGACAATACGAGGAAGTGCAGGATCGAGCGATCGTCCCGGTGTGCTTGCGGACTATGTTGGTCAGCCGGCTGTGCGGGAGCAGATGGAAATCTTCATTTCCGCCGCGCGGGGTCGCCAGGAGGCATTGGATCATGTGCTGATCTTTGGTCCGCCGGGGCTGGGCAAGACCACGCTTGCCAACATCATTGCCAATGAAATGGGTGTGTCGATTAAGACCACATCCGGCCCGGTGTTGGAAAAAGCCGGTGATCTGGCCGCCATGCTGACCAACCTCGAAGAGGGTGATGTCCTCTTCATTGATGAAATTCATCGCCTCAGCGCCGCCGTGGAAGAAGTGCTCTACCCGGCGATGGAAGACTACCAACTGGATATCATGATTGGAGAGGGGCCGGCGGCCCGCTCCATCAAACTGGACCTGCCCCCCTTTACCCTGGTGGGTGCGACGACACGCGCCGGGCTTCTGACGTCGCCGCTGCGGGATCGTTTCGGCATCGTCCAGCGCCTTGAGTTCTATAACACCAAGGATCTGACGGATATTATTCTCCGTTCCGCGCGATTGTCATCGGTCGCTATCGACAACGGCGGTGCTTACGAAATTGCCCGTCGTTCCCGGGGAACACCCCGTATTGCCAATCGCCTGCTACGCAGAGTGCGTGACTTTGCTGAGGTAAAAGCGGATGGCAGCATTAGTGAGTCCATTGCGGACCAGGCACTGAACATGCTGAAAGTGGACGCCCAGGGGTTTGATCACATGGACCGGCGCCTGCTTTTGGCGATGATTGAAAAGTTTGATGGTGGCCCGGTCGGTGTCGAAAGTCTGGCAGCGGCGATCAGTGAAGAACGAGGCACTATCGAAGACGTTCTTGAGCCGTTCCTGATTCAGCAGGGTTTCATGGTACGTACGCCCCGTGGGCGTATGGTGACGTCCAATGCCTACCAGCATTTTGGTGTCGTGCCATCCGGTCCGGAACGGGAGGACCTGTTTGACTGAGCGTTATGATTCATCGGTCGGGTTGGCGGTTCGCGTGTACATCGAGGATACCGACGCCGGCGGTATCGTATACCACGCGAAGTACCTGCACTATATGGAGCGTGCCCGTACGGAGTGGGTTCGTCACAAGGGTGTCGGGCTTCGCGCCGGCCTGGCGGATAACATCAGTTACGTTGTCCAGCGCCTGTCGATTCACTACGGTGCTCCGGCCAGGCTCGACGATGAGTTGCGAGTGACCGCGGAGCCAGTGGCGTTCGGCCGTGTATGGATGGATTTTCGTCAACGGGTTGTTCGCCGCTCCGACGACAAGGTACTGGCCTCGGCGGATGTGCGTGTGGCCTGTATAGCACTGGATTCCGGCCGGCCAAGACGCCTTCCGGTAAACATGCTGGAGTTGCTGGAAAGCAGCCTGAAAACCAATTCACAAGTGGAATAATCCAGGAGTAAAAGGTGGAGTCAGAAGTTTCTGTTTGGTATCTCATCGCCAACGCCGGCGTGCTGGTTCAGCTGGTTATGCTGTTGCTTGCCCTGGCGTCCATTATCTCCTGGGCACTGATCTTCCAGCGCCTGAAGGTGTTCCGCAAGGCCAAGCAGGCCCAGTATGCGTTCGAGGAACGGTTCTGGTCCGGAATGGACCTGGGTCAGCTCTACCGGGAAGTGAACAGTAATCCGACGCCGTTCTCCGGCATGGAGTCGTTGTTCCGGGCTGGTTTCAAGGAATTTTCCCGTCTGCGCCAGCAAAGCCGGGATGCCGATGCCGTCATGGAAGGCACCCAGCGTGCGATGCGAGTGGCGTTTTCCCGCGAGCAGGAGCGGTTGGAGATGCATTTGCCGTTTCTTGCAACGGTCGGCTCCACCAGCCCCTATGTCGGTCTGTTTGGCACGGTCTGGGGCATCATGAATTCGTTTCGGGGGCTGGCTCAGGTTCAGCAGGCGACCCTCGCCACGGTAGCCCCCGGTATTTCCGAGGCATTGATAGCAACGGCAATGGGCCTGTTTGCGGCCATCCCCGCGGTGATTGCCTATAACCGTTTCTCCGCTATTTCCGATGCGCTGCTGAAGAACTATGAAACCTTCGCCGATGAGTTTTCGAGCATCCTTCATCGCCGTGTACATAACAGCGAGCAGTCAGCCGCATGAGGATGGCAGCCAGTAACGGACCGCCAGTCGGGAGAGCAGAAACATGAAAGGCATGGGAATGATGCCGGCGAGAAGTCGCAAGCCGATGTCTGAAATCAACGTCGTACCCTACATCGACGTCATGCTGGTGCTGCTGATCATCTTTATGGTGACAGCGCCGATGCTGACGCAAGGCGTAAAAGTGGATCTGCCGGAAACCACATCGCAGCCGATCCAGTCCGACAAGAACGTGGAATCCATCGTGGTGTCTGTGGACAGCAATGGTGCGTATTTCATGGATATCGGGGACGAAAGCAGTGACCCGATGTCGCTCGCGGACATTCGCGACCGGATCGCCAAAATCCTGTCCCAGCGTACGGACGCGAAGTGCTTGTTCGGGGTGATGAGCATGTTGAGTACGGTACCGTTGTTCGACTGATGGCTCAGTTACAGGCCGCAGGGGCGTCTAATGTCGGGTTGATCACCGAAGCGCCATCCATTGATGAGTAGGTACAGAGCAGGCAGGTTTTTGTGAGAGGTCATGAGCGTGATGTAACCAACACGGGCCAGCCGCCCTGGAAGTCGCCCGTGGCTCTGTCAATCCTGCTGCATGGGTTGATCCTGGGCGTGGCCTTGGCCGGATGGACGTGGACCAATCCCTCGGAGGATCCGCCGCCGCCCAGTATTTCTGCGCGCCTGATCACTCCGAACGAGCCCGAACCCAGTCCGGTGACGGAACCGGTTGATGAACCGGATCGTGATGAAGAACGCAGGCAGGAGGAAGAGCGGAAGCGTAAGGAAGAAGCCGAACGTCGAAAGGCCGAAGAGGAACGCGAACGGGAAGAGGCTCGCCGCATCCAGCAGGAGAAAGAGCGCAAGCAGGAACAGCAGCGCCAGGAAGAGGCGGCGAAGCGCGAACGTGAACAGCAGCGCAAAGCGGAAGAGGCTGCCCGCCAGAAGGCTGCTGCTGAAGCCAAGGAGCGTGAACGTCAAAAGGCCGAGGAAGAAAAGCGTCGCCAGGAAGAGGCTGCCCGGAAGGCCGCAGAGGAAAAACGCCGTGCGGAGGAGCAGCGCCGCAAGGAAGAAGCTGAGCGCAAGGCGAGGGAAGAGCGAGAGCGCCAGGAAGCTGAACGGAAACGCAAGGAGCGTGAGCGGCGTCTGAAAGAACAGCAACTTGAAGCCCTGGCGGAAGAAGCCCAGCAGGAACGCGAGGCGGAGGAGCGCCGTAAGAGGGAGGCGGCTGCCGCTAAAGCGCGCGAAGCGCAGATGCTGACGGAAAGCCAGAAATATCAGGCGCTGATTCGTGAACGATTGAGCCAGGCCTGGTATCCGCCATCATCGGCAACCGAGGAGATGACTGCGCGGCTTCAGATCACTTTGCTACCGACTGGTGAACTTGCCTCGGTAAAGCTTGTCTCCACCAGTGGCAACACGGCATTCGACAATTCGGCGCTGGGCGCGGTTAAGTCGTTGAATCGTTATCCGATTCCCGATGATCGGGACACGTTTGAAAAGTATTTTCGCCAGTTTACGATTGAGTTCAATCCTCGGCGGTTGAGATAAGGACAATGGGAAATCAAATGACGAACCGGAGTACTAAAGGCACAACCCCAACCGGCATGGTAATGACATGGTTGCTGATGCTGGCGGTGATGATAGGGAGCAGTCCGGCGGCCCACGCAGAGCTGTTGATCCGAATCACGGAGGGTGCGGATTCGGCCATCCCGGTCGCCGTGGTCCCATTCGCTGAATCCGGCACCATGCCGTCCGGCGATAAGATCAGCAGTATCATCCGCGACGACCTCACCATGAGCGGTGAATTCAAGCCACTGCCACCAGAGAAAATGCTCAGCCTGCCGTCAAAGGGTGATGAGGTCTATTTTCGCGACTGGCGACTTCTGGGGCAGCGTTACGTTCTGGTCGGTCAGTTGACACGTACCGGCGACAAGATTGAAGCCCGGTATGAGTTGTACGATGTGAACCGCGAGGAGCGGATCCTTGGGGCAACGGCGTCCTCATCGGTGAACAGCACACGGAGCCTTGCCCACCACATCAGTGACAAGGTCTATGAGGCTATCACCGGGGTGCCGGGCGCATTTTCTACCAAGCTGGCCTACGTCACGCTTCAGCGATCCGGTGGCAAAGCCCTGTATCGGCTGCAGGTCAGTGACGTGGATGGCAAAAGGGCCAAGGTCAGGCTGGAAAGCGATGAACCCATTTTGTCACCAGCCTGGTCGCCCGACGGTAAGAGGCTTGCCTATGTGTCGTTTGAAACCGGTAAGCCTGCAATCTATATCCACGAGCTTTCATCGGGCAACCGCACGCGGATCGCGGACTTCCGGGGTTTGAATTCAGCTCCCGCATGGGGCCCGGATGGTCGGTCGTTGCTTATGACCCTGTCGAAGGACGGCAATGCCGAGGTCTACAAGATGGATATTCAGAGTCGCTCGCTCAAGCGGCTGACCAATCACTGGTCTATTGATACTGAGCCCACCTGGATCATACGGGTGAAGGTTTCTTCTTTACGTCTGATCGTTCCGGTGGGCCGCAGATCTACCACAAGTCCAGTGAGAGTGCGGAACCCCGCAGGATTACCTTCGGTAGCCGCTACAATGCCCGCCCGCGGCCAGACAATGACGGCAAGTACGTCTACTATGTGCATCAGAGAGACAAGGCGTTTCATATAGCACGGACTAACTTGCAGACGGAGGAAGAAACGATTCTCACTCGAACTGAGTCCGATGAATCGCCCAGTGTTTCGCCCAATGGCCGGATGTTGATCTATGCAACCAAGCAGGGCAGCGACAGTGTACTAACTGTAATTGCCGCGGATGGCGGAGCGGCCTATAGTCTGCCGGCCTCGGAGGGTGATGTGCGTGAACCGGCATGGTCACCGATCGTCAAGTAAACCGGAACTCCGAACAGAACAGGTTCGTTTGCATTAACGTACAACAGACTCTCAAAAAGGAAGGAAGTGATTATGAACGTATCAGCTCACCACAAATTATTCGCCATGGTAATGTCTCTTGGTCTGATCGCCGGTTGCAGCAGCACCGGTGAGACCACTGAAGACGGTGCGTACGGTTCCGATGTCTCTGCTGTCGACCAGGAAGGTGGCAGCACTGTTTATGGCGGCGATGATGACGGCGGTGTGTCTTCATCCGAGATGAGCGAAGAGCAGCGTCGTGAAGCGGAAGCTCGTGCTGCGCGGGCGGAAGAAGCCGCCATGCGCGAAATCACCACCTTCTACTTTGATTTTGATACCTCCGAAATCAAAACTGAAGCCCGCGATGTGCTGGTGGCCCACGCCCGGTTCCTGCAAGCCAATCCGGGGCAGAATGTCCGTATTGAAGGGCATGCTGATGAGCGCGGCACCAAAGAATACAACCTCGCATTGGGCGAGCGTCGTGCCAACGCCATCGAGCGTTTCCTGATCGTGAACGGTGCTTCCCGCGGCCAGACGGAAACCATCAGCTACGGTGAAGAAAAGCCGGCAGTGATGGGTTCCAGTGAGAGCGCGTGGGCCCAGAACCGTCGCGTTGAACTCGTTTTCCAGTAACAGGCGAACCCCATGAGACATCTGCTCATGGCGACAGTGATGCTCCCGCTTGCCTTCGGGCATGCGGGCGGCGCGCTGGCGCAATCCGTTTCTCCAGCGTTCCAGGACAATGCGTCCGAGGCAGAACGCAAGGCTGGCAACAGTCAGGCCAATGCGGAACTGTTCTACATGATTCAGCAACTGCAGGGCGAGGTTCGTCGATTGCAGGGGCGGGTCGAAGAGCAGCGCAACCTCATTGATCGGCTTACCAAGCAGTCACGGGACCGCTACATCGACCTTGACCAGCGAATTCTGAAACTCTCTGAAAAGGTCTCGGAAGCACCAGCGACGAGCTCAGCGAGCTCAGAGGGTGCAGCCGATTCGGCTGAGGCAGCGGGAAATTCGGGGGTGAAAACCAGAATCTACCGGCAGCTTCCGACAAGGAGCGAACGGAATACCAGAAAATCCAGACTCTGATCCATCAGGAAAAGAACTACGACCAGGCGATCAACGGGTTGTACGACTTCATTGATGAGTATGAGGAAGGGGACCTGACGGTCAACGCCTATTATTGGCTGGGCGAAGTGTACCTCGTTGAGGAGCAGCTCGAACAGGCGCGGCAGGCGTTCACCATCGTTGCAACCCGTTATGGAGATCATCGCAAGGCGCCGGACGCTGTTTACAAGCTTGGCGTGACCCTGGACCGGCTTGGCGACAAGGAGCAGGCTCGCGGGCGTATGGAAACCGTGGTCCGCGACTATCCGAATACCAGCGCTGCTGAGTTGGCCAAGAAGTACCTCGACTCCAGTAACGGCTGATCGTGCTTGCCACGAAGAATGTTGAGAAACCTGGGAATTAGGGGTTGATCGGCGCTGAAAAATCATTACTATATGCGCCTCGTTTGGGTCGTTAGCTCAGTTGGTAGAGCAGTTGGCTTTTAACCAATTGGTCGAAGGTTCGAATCCTTCACGACCCACCAAATTACGAACGAGGCGGTGGACTGAGTCGTCGCGTTGTTCTGGTCCGGATTCGGGCCGACAGTTATGGGTCGTTAGCTCAGTTGGTAGAGCAGTTGGCTTTTAACCAATTGGTCGAAGGTTCGAATCCTTCACGACCCACCAATAGAACAGGAAGCCAAAGTGGCTCCTGTCGAAAAAAGAGCCTTCGGGCTCTTTTTTTTTGGGTATACGGTCATACATCTGTGATAGTGGGCGTAGTTAAAAGGGTGCGTGTAAGTAACCTAAGCAAAACTCTGTGACAGCAGGGTGTCAGCCCAGTGAAAGTCGTGGCCGAAGTGATATACTTCCGACGTTAACGCAATACAGAGATGCAGTAATGACGCGAGTTGAAGACCGTATTCTCGTTCAGGAACATCTGGCACACCAGGCGGAGCCAAAGACCCTGAGCGACGACGAGAAAGCCAACCTTGAGTCCCGTATTCGAGCAGCGCTGAAAGCGCAGGATGCGGTGCTCGTGGCTCATTACTACACTGACCCTGACATTCAACGCCTGGCGGAGGAAACCGGCGGCTGTGTTGCCGATTCGCTGGAAATGGCCCGGTTTGGCAACCAGCACAAAGCGTCAACCGTGGTCGTGGCAGGTGTCCGTTTCATGGGCGAAACCGCCAAGATTCTGAACCCGGAAAAACGTGTGCTGATGCCCACGCTGGAGGCCACCTGTTCACTGGATATTGGCTGCCCCGCGGACGAATTCTCGGCCTTTTGCGACCAGCACCCCGACCGTACCGTTGTGGTCTACGCCAATACCTCCGCAGCGGTGAAGGCAAGGGCGGACTGGGTGGTTACCTCCAGTTGTGCTCAGGCCATTGTGGAGTCGCTGGATGCCCGTGGTGAAAAAATACTCTGGGCCCCGGACAAACATTTGGGCCATTACGTGCAGAAAACCACCGGTGCGGATGTGTTGCTCTGGGATGGTTCATGCATCGTACATGAAGAGTTCAAGTACCGGGGGCTGGAGGATCTGAAAGCGCTGTATCCGGATGCGGCGGTTCTGGTGCACCCTGAGTCGCCCAACGCGGTGGTCGAGATGGCCGATGTTGTCGGTTCGACCTCTCAGCTGATTCATGCGGTACAGACGCTGCCCAACGATCAGTTTATTGTTGCCACCGACAACGGCATTTTCTACAAGATGCAGCAGTTGGCCCCCAACAAGACCTTGATTGAGGCGCCAACAGCCGGAAACGGCGCCACCTGTCGTAGCTGCGCCCATTGCCCGTGGATGGCGATGAATGGCCTCGAGAACCTGCTGTCGGTGATTGAGAACGGCGACCAGGAGGTTCATGTGGACCCATCGTTGCGGGAGGATGCGTTGAGGCCGCTTCAGCGAATGCTGGATTTCACCGCCGAGATGAATCTGAAGGCCGCCGGCAACGCCTGACGTCAGCTGCGGCGCTGGTTCAGCCGCTCTGACACCTGCGACAATCGTTCGGTCACGATTTGGCGCAATGGCGCTCCGGCGGGGAGTCTTTCCTGGGCCTGCCGCAACTGGCGCTGGGCTGCCTCAAGGTCGCCCATCAGGATATCGTATTCGGCCCTCGCCCGGTGCACCCCAACGATGTTGCGCGCCAACCCTTCGGCTTCCGCCAGCCTCAGCCAGAGATGCTCTTTCTTCGGCAGTTCCCGCGTCAGTCTGTGGAGGTATTCGGCGGCACGTTCGCCGTTACCCGCCGCGGTTTCCAGGTGTGCGAGCATGTCGGTAATCGGGTAGTTGCCGGGGTTCCTTGCAAGGGCTTCGGAAAGCAGGCTGCGAGCTTCGTTGAGCTTGTCCTGCTCAATCAGCGCCTCTGCGAGTGTCACCTGATAGGTGATGCGCCCCGGTGTTCCATCGAGCAGCCTTTCAAGCTCAATAATCGCCTCACTCTGGTTTCCATTTCTCAGCAACGCCACCGCCAGGCCGTAGCGAATGGCATCCGGCTTTTCGGTGTCCGAACGGTTCAGGTAGTCCTTGAACGTTTCCACAGCGATGTCTGCGGACTTTGCGTATCGAACCTGAAGCCGGGATCGAACCAGATGATACTCCTGGGCATCGGCCACATCCCTGCGAGGGTATTGTTCGGCGCGGTTGCGGGTGTCGGATACACGATTCTGCGTCAGCGGGTGGGTGGACAGGTACTCCGGAACCCGGTTTCCCTGCAGGCGGTTCTGTCGCATCATGATCTCGAACATTTCCGGCATCCCTCTCGGGTCCATGCCGGAGCTGGCCAGTATGTCCATGCCAACCCGGTCAGCTTCCTGTTCATGGGCCCGGCTATAAGCCAACATATTCTGTACTGCCAGTGCCTGGGTGCCTGCGATGGCCGCTATGCCGACATCCGACTGGGTAACCGCTGAGAGGATGATGCCGGCGATCATGCCGGCAATGGTCAACGGGGCGCTGGTTTCCTGTTGCTCCAGGCGCCTGGCGAAATGGCGCTGGCTCAGGTGCGCCAGTTCGTGGGCCAGAACCGAGGCAAACTGTTGCTCACTCTCGGCATTCAGGAACAGGCCGCCATTAACGCCGACGACATTGCCGGGGACCGCAAAGGCATTGATGTCGGGGCTGTCGATGATCGCCAGCGTGAGGTCGCTGCTACTCAGAGGTGCCGAGGGTACGAGGCGATAAATGATCGAGTTCAGGTAGTCCTGGACCAGGGCATCGGTGATCTGAGGGGCGGATCGCCGGATGGATGTCATCACTTGACGCCCGATATCCGTTTCCTGGCGCTCAGAGATAAGCCACCACCGGCGCCACCAATGGACGGGAGTGTGCTATCCGACGATTGTGCCGAGGCCTGGCTGACCGTCAGTGAAAACGCCAGGGCAAAGGCGGATGCCAGGGTGCCTGGCCGTTGAGTTCGGCGGCGGTTTGTTACAGTCATGAATAGGCGATGTCCGTTGTCATGGGGTTCTCTCTGACAGCATTGTGCCACCGAAAGTTCTTTCGGGGTTCGTCTGTTACGATTGAGGTGCAATACAGTACACTGTGGGCATAATGCCGGCTCCTGTTTTGAACATACGGATGCCTTATCGCCATGGCTGATCGAACACTGGACGCATCGGGCCTGCGCTGTCCGATGCCGCTATTGAAAACCAAGCTCGAACTCAACAGCATGTCTCCCGGCCAGGAACTTGAAGTTATCGCCACAGACGCCGGTTCTGCAAGGGATATTCCTGCGTTCCTCGAACTGTCGAGTCATGAGCTGGTCCGCACATCCGAACAGGGTGGCTGTTTCACCTTTGTGATAAAGTGCGGCGGTTAAGCCCGTAGTAATGACCCTCCGGAGTCGTTGATGATCAGAATTTTACGTGGTCTCGCCCACAAATACTTTTCAGATGAAGAAGCCGTCATTCTTTTCCTGCTGATACTGGCAGGCGTCGTCTTCATCATTTTTTTCGGCTCCATGCTGGCGCCCGCGATTGCGGCGGTTATTGTTGCCTTTATCCTCCAGGGGCTGGTCACCAAGCTTAATCGGCTCGGAATTCCGGAAATCGTATCCATCATAGGCGTGTTCTTTGTCTTCCTGGGGCTGTTGATTGGCGTCCTGTTCGGGCTGTTACCTCTGATCTGGACCCAGGTGACCGGGCTGGCGGGCGAAGCGCCTCGTATTTTCAGAGAGATGCAGTCCTATCTTGAAGTGCTTCCTGAGCAGTATCCAACGCTGATATCCATGGAAGGCATCAACACCATCTACAATCAGGTAACCACCGAAGCCGGCCGCATGACCCAATGGCTGGTGTCCTTTTCACTGGAAAGCATTCCGGATCTGGTGGCGCTGCTGATCTACATGGTGTTGCTGCCGATTCTCGTATTCTTCTTCCTCAAGGACCGCCGGGTGCTACTGGGTGCGATCGCTCGCATGCTGCCATCCCAACGCCCGATGATGGTCCGGATATGGCATGAAGTGAATCTTCAGTGTGCCAACTACGTGCGGGGAAAGGCGGTGGAGATACTGATCGTTGGAGGTATCACCTACGTGGCCTTCAAGGTTCTGGGTATGCCCTATGCGGCCCTGCTGTCACTGATGGTGGGTCTGAGCGTGGTGATTCCCTATATCGGGGCGGCTGTTGTCACCATTCCGGTCGCCATGATCGCCTTGTTCGCCTTCGGGTGGGGCAGCCAGTTTATCTGGGTCATGGTGGTGTACGGTGTGATCCAGGCGCTGGATGGCAACGTTCTGGTTCCCATCCTGTTCTCGGAAGTGAATAATCTGCACCCTGTCGCCATCATCGTGGCTGTGTTGTTCTTTGGTGGCATCTGGGGTTTGTGGGGTGTGTTCTTCGCCATACCGCTGGCGACCATGCTCAAGGCGATCTTCTCGGCATGGCCGGTCAAGTACGGGCAGGCAGAGACGTTGCCAAAGGAGTCTTAAAGACTCCTGACGGCCTCCAGCACTTCGTCAACGTGGCCTGGTACTTTCACGCCTCGCCACTCCCTGCGAAGGACCCCGTCCTTGTCGATCAGGAAGGTGCTGCGGTCAATGCCCATATATTCCTTGCCATAGAGCTTCTTCAGCTTGATGACATCGAACTGTTGGCAGAGGGCTTCGTCCTTGTCGGAAATCAGGTGGAAGGGAAATGCCTGCTTTTCGCGGAAGTTGTCGTGGGCTTTCAGGCCGTCACGTGACACGCCCAAAATAACCGTATCGAGTGCTTCAAACTGGTCGTGCCGATCGCGGAAATCCTGACCTTCAGTGGTGCATCCGGGGGTGTTGTCCTTGGGGTAGAAATAGACCACCACATTCTGGCCTTTCAGGTCCGATAAACGAATGGTTTGATCTCCGGTAGCCGGGGCCTCAAAATCATCAACAGGACGGTTCAGTTCGGGTGCTGACATGACATCTCCTTTAATTCCCTTGTGTCAGTGGGTGCCCAACATTACCATATCGTTTTTATTCGTACGGAGTTTTTATGATTACGGGGAGCCTTGTCGCACTGGTCACGCCCATGCATTCCGATGGCAGCGTTCATTGGGAGCACCTTGATAAGCTGGTGGACTTTCATCTCGACAACGGAACGCACGGTATCGTGGCCGTTGGAACGACGGGTGAATCCGCCACGCTGGACCCGGAAGAGCACATGCGGTGGTGGGGCATATCATAAAACGCGTCAATGGCCGCATTCCTGTGATTGCCGGTACCGGCGGTAACAGTACTCGTGAAGCCATAGAGCTGACCGAAGAGGCTCACAAGCTGGGTGCCGATGCCTGTCTGCTTGTCGTCCCGTACTACAACAAGCCGACCCAGGAAGGGCTCTACCAGCACTTCAAGACCATTGCCGAGGCTGTCCCGGTCGATCAGATTCTCTACAACGTTCCCGGCCGAACGGCGTGCGACATGCTGAACGAGACCGTTGAGCGCCTGGCAGATATTCCGAACATCATCGGCATCAAGGATGCAACCGGCAATATTCCCCGTGGTGCAGAGCTGGTTGAAGCCGTTAGAGGCCGCCTGGTGGTCTACTCTGGCGACGACGCGACGGCCGCCGGACTGATGCTTGCCGGCGCCAAAGGCAACGTCTCCGTTACCGCCAACGTGGCGCCCAAGGGCATGGCTGCGTTGTGCGAAGCCGCCATCGCCGGAAATGAGGAGGAAACTGAGCGGCTTAACGAGTTGCTCATGCCTCTGAACCGCAAACTTTTCCTCGAGGCCAATCCCATCCCCGTGAAGTGGGCTCTCTATCATATGGGTATGATCGGGGAGGGCATTCGCCTTCCGCTCACCCCTCTGAGTGACAGGTTCCACGGCGAAGTGGAAGACGCACTGAAAGCCTCTGGCGTACTCTGAGTCAGGCTGTACCATCTATCGTAACTGGAGTCGCCTGATGGCGTTTAGGTTCAGGACAGAAATCAAAAAAACCGAAAAATGCATCAGGCCCCTGGCGGGCCTGATGTTTGTTATGGCCCTGTCAGGCTGTAGCTTGATCGAAGACCGCTCAGAGCGCTATGTCAATGCCTCGGAAGGCACGCCTCTGAAACTGCCGGAAACGGCGGATGAAGGCGAGTTTGGTCAGATCATGCCGATACGCGAAGCGACCGCTGCCGACTCGGGCCGTATGTATCGGGGAAGCATACCCAGGCCGCCGGATATGACCTCCGATATCCTTGACGAAAATTATCTGGTTGAGGAACTGGATGGCCAGATATGGCTGCTGGTGAATGATGTTCCAGGTCGCCTTTGGCCTGCAGTCACCTCCTACATGAATGAGAACGGCCTTGGTGTGGCGTACGACAGCCCCCAGCTCGGCCTGATGCAGAGTGAGTTGGTTAACTTCAGCAAGCAGGCGAGGGGATTGCTGGGGCTGCCGGACAACCCCGACGGACCAGAAGCGAAAGTGGTGGTCCAGGCCCGTGTTGCACCCGGTGTACGCCGTAAAACCACGGAAGTGCAATTCCGTTCCTTCGAAGTTGCTGATGACCCGAACGAACTGATGGCTTGGGGCGGTGGGGACACCCGTAGCCGCGAGCAACTCGATACCAGTCGGAAGCTGCTCGAAGACCTGGCCCAGTATTTACGCAACCGGGAAGACAGTAAGTCTTACTCCCGTGCGGCATTGGGCATGGCCAGCGAACCCCTGGTCAAGTTGGTATCGGACGACGAAACGCCCAGGGAAATTGTAATGAGCCTGGATTACGGCCGGGCTTGGGCGGAGGTTCGCCGAGCGGTGGATGACGCGGGCATACCGGTGATCGACCTGAACCGTGAAGACGGGTATTTCTTTGTGGATTTCCGGCCGGAATCCGAGCGCGAGCCGGGATGGTTCAGCTGGTTCTCCGACGCCCCGGAACCGGTACATTCGTTTGATATACGGCTTGAGGAACGCGACGGCGACATTGTCGTTTCCACCGCCATCGCCGAGAGTTACGATGGTGAGAATCGCTCGACCGAGCTGCTTTCAGAACTGTTCGAATATCTTTACTAATGCAAGCAGTGCCTGCACCGAGCGGGCACGTCCGGAGATCTGACATGGAAAAGCGTGAAGAGCTTTACGCGGGCAAGGCCAAATCCGTATACCGTACCGACGACCCCGACCGGTTTGTGATGGTCTTTCGCGACGATACGTCGGCGTTTGACGGCGAGAAGAAAGAGCAGCTTAACCGCAAGGGCATGGTGAACAATCGCTTCAATGCGTTCATCATGGAGAAGTTGGAAGCAGCCGGCATTCCCACACACTTTGAAGGCCTGCTTTCGGGCACGGAATCACTGGTCAAGAAGCTGGACATGATCCCTGTGGAATGCGTGGTTCGTAACATCTCGGCGGGCAGTCTGTGCCGTCGTCTGGGTGTCGAGGAAGGGCTGACGCTGAACCCGCCCACCTTTGAATTGTTCCTGAAGAACGACGCCATGCATGACCCCATGGTCAATGAGTCTCTGGCGGTCAGTTTTGGATGGGCGAAAGCCGACGAACTTGCCAGAATGAAAGAACTGACCTATCAGGTGAATGACGTACTGAAGGCGCTGTTTGAGGAAGCCGGCATGCTGCTGGTGGACTACAAGCTGGAATTTGGCCGCTCGGGTGGCCAGATTGTCCTGGGTGACGAATTCAGCCCCGACGGCTGCCGTATCTGGGACAGGGAAAGCCGAAAAAAGATGGATAAGGACCGTTTTCGTCAGGGACTGGGCGATGTGATTGAGACCTACGAAGAAGTTGGTCGTCGTCTCGGTATTCGTTTCGACTGATCAGTCAGGTACAACAACCATAAGACAGGTGCACTATGCGTAAACTGATTTTTGCCATCGGCGGCTCATTGTTCATCGCTGCCCCAGTCGCGATCGCTGATGTGGTCGGGGTGGGTGCCAGTGTCAGTTATTGGGATTCTGACCTCTCGGGTAAAGCCGGCAAAAACAACGACGTGGTCGACGTCGAAAACGACCTCGACCTGGAAAGCGACACCAATGCCAACCTTAGTGCCTACCTGGAGCATCCAGTTCCGGTACTGCCGAATGTTCGGTTGAACTACACTCGTATCGAGCAGAGTGGACGAGGGGAGCTGTCTACCGGGTTTGATTCTGTTCCAGGCGCCGCGGAAGTGGATTCCGATCTGGACCTGAACCAGTTCGACGTCACCCTGTATTACGAAGTGCTCGACAACTGGGCCAATCTGGATCTGGGCGTGACCGCCCGCAACCTGGACGGCGAGCTGATTGTCCGTGAGCAGGCCACCAATGGCCAGGTCAGTAAGACTGAGGTCGACGGCGTGATTCCGATGGGTTACCTGGCTGCCCGCTTTGATCTTCCCTTTACCGGTGTTTCCGTCGGTGGCGAGGCGAACCTCATCAGCTTCGACGGCGATTCCATCTATGACTACAACGCCTACGGTCAATATGAACTGTCGTTGTTGCAACTCCGCGCCGGCTATCGTCAGATCAGCATTGATTACGAAGACAGCGATGACCGCCTGGACATCGACCTCGGTGGCCCGTTTGTGAGTGCCGGGCTGACGTTCTGAAGGAACAGGAGAGAACACGTTGAAAATTCTGGTTACGGGTACGGCGGGCTTCATCGGCTCCCATCTGGCGCATCGGCTGCTTGACAGAGGTGATGACGTAATCGGCGTGGATAACGTCAACGATTACTACGACCCCACCCTGAAGGAAGCACGGCTTGAGCGCCTGACCTGTAAACCGGGATTCACCGAGGTTCGCAAGGACGTAGCAGACAGGGCAGCGATGGAAGCCCTGTTCCGCGAGCATAAGCCGGAGCGGGTGGTTCATCTCGCCGCCCAGGCCGGTGTGCGGTATTCCCTGGAGAATCCCCACGCCTACATCGATGCCAACCTGGTGGGATTCACCAACATCCTGGAAGGTTGTCGTCACAATGATGTGAAGCACCTGGTGTATGCCTCCAGCAGCTCGGTCTACGGCGCCAATGAAACCATGCCGTTCTCGATCCACGACAACGTGGATCACCCTCTGAGCCTGTACGCGGCCTCCAAGAAAGCCAACGAGCTGATGGCTCACACCTACAGCCATCTCTACAACATGCCCACCACCGGCCTGCGGTTCTTTACCGTCTACGGCCCCTGGGGCCGGCCGGACATGGCATTGTTCATCTTCACCAAAAAGATCCTCGCCGGTGAACCCATTGACGTGTTCAATCACGGTCACCACAGGCGGGACTTCACCTACATCGATGACATCGTGGAAGGCGTTATCCGGACCCTGGACAGCGTTGCGACGCCCAACCCGAAGTGGAGCGGCGAAACGCCAGACCCCGGCACCAGCAAGGCGCCGTACCGTCTCTACAACATTGGCAGCAACAACCCGGTGGAACTGTCCCGTTTTATCGAAATCATCGAAGAGCGTGTCGGCAAAAAGGCGGAGAAGAACCTGCTGCCGCTGCAGCCCGGCGACGTTCCGGCTACGTACGCCAATGTGGATGACCTGATTGAAGATGTGGCTACAAGCCGTCCACCACGGTGGAGGACGGCATTGCCAATTTCGTGGATTGGTATCGGGACTTTTATCAGGTGTGAGCCCGGCTGAACCGGCGCCTTATCGCGACTAAAAGTCCTGCCAGCATAAGAAACGGTGACAGCGCACCACCTCCGCCGCTGCCACCGCCTGATTCGCCGTCTGAGCCACCGCCACCACTCCCTGTGTCTTGAATGAGTTCTTCTCTGAATTCCACGGCGCCCATGTCGCAGATTTCCACTCCGTCGCCATCTCCATCAATCGCGCGTCCGAATCCAAGTTGGTCTATCGAAGAGCATGTCCCAACGCTGCCCGGGGCAAGTGGATCGCCCGAATCGATGGCGGGGCTGCCAGGCTGGGGAGCGTGGGTCAGCACGGGCACTAGGTCGTCACCAATTGAGATCTCGCCACCATTGGCGGCCAAGGTGCCCAGAATCGGGTTAACGGCAGCGCCGCCACCGTTCACGTCGCCGACAATATCTCCCGTGCCAGCCGTGTAGTTGCAGTCCGCATTGTTTCCAATCAGGTTGTAGCCGCTGGAGACGATGTTGCCGCTGCAATCCGGTGACTCACTGGTTGAGGTGTTCCCCGCAATGATCGAATTGGTCATGTCCAGGCCGCCGAGGATGATTCTTACGCCGCCACCGTCGGCAAAGACCGTCGGATCTGCTTGAATGGCATTTTGCGTAATGGTCACGTTAGTCAATACGGCAGAGTCGGTGGCCAAGAGTCCTCCACCTCCGGCATAGTCAATGCCCTCGACCCGATTACCCGATATGGTGCTGTTGCTCATTGACAGGGGGTCTATGGCTGCAATGGCACCACCAGTGGCGGAAGAACCGCCGGAGCTCGTTTTTGTAACACGATTATTTACAAACACACCCCGTGCGATGCCCAGGTTTCCGGCGCGATGATAAATGCCCCCTCCTGACGCTGCACCCGTACCGTTTACAATCACCTGATTGCCCGAAAAGACTGAGCTGCTGACGCCTGTGGTGGCCCCCACATTGGGTAGATATAAAGACCGCCACCGTGTGCGCTGCCGTTGACGGTCGTGATCAGGTTGTCCTCCACTACAGAGGTGATCAAGCTAAGGGTCCCACCATTGCCTACATAGATGCCTGCACCATAGCCAAACACAGTGTCGGTTTCTGAGGCATCGATTTCGTTGGCTTGAATGCTGACTCTTGTCAGAAATAAATTGCCGAGAGAGTGAATTCCAGCGCCAGAGCCAGACCCGGAGTTCACTTCAATCAAGTTTGAGGAAACGCGGGCGTCTTGCATGGTCAGTCTGCCACTGGACACATAGATGCCCGCACCCAACGTCACGCTGCCGCCGTTGGTTACGGTAAGGTCGAGCAATTGAACGTCAGCGTCATTTCGAATTTCAAAAACACGATCGGTACTGTTGCCGTCGATGACTGTCTCAGAAGAAGCACCATTGCCTTTGATGATTAACGATGCTGAGATGTCCAGGTCTCCGGTTTCTGCGTCGTTCTCGTTAGTGCCAGTGAGAGAAAGAACGATTGGTGAAGAGTTGATTGACTCGGCAAACCGTATAACGTCTGGCAGCGCTGACTCACCAGCTATACAGTCGGCAGAGCCGGTCTGATTATTGTTGTTGGCATTGATAATCGCCTCTCGCAGACTGCACATTCCATCGGCGGCAATGGCGTCGTCCGAGGTGTTAACAGTGAGTGTCGCCGCGAGCGTAAGGCTTGGCGACGTAAGCGCGGTCAAAAAAAGAACGACTCGGAAAACTGGACAACCTGGGCTTCGCACTTGATCTCAAGCCCATGAATGCCGGTGGTTCACTGGTGAACCTTGGGAACGGCGCACAAAAACTGACCCAGACCAGTTCCGGCCGTCTGGTTTATGAGGTACGTACGGCCAATGGTACATACAGCGTTGAGGGTGAGCTTCTGGCGAACAACCAGTGGCATCGCGTGGCAGCACGCTATCACAATGGGCAGATCGAACTGTGGGTGAATGGCAACACCTATTCGGAGGAAGCCACCGGCAACTTGGTGCACAACTCCGTTGCTCTTCGCCAACTTGAGGTTGGTAAAGGGTTCCACGGCCAGCTCAACAGCCTGAAGTGGTTCGATTGGACCTCGCAACCGGTCATGACCTTCGACGACGGCAGCGTTGAGAAGACGGTGACTGTTGGCCAGGATGGCTACACCGAAATGACCCTTCAGAGCACCGGCGCAATGGGCGCGGGCGGCAGCGAACTGATGACGCAACGCATCGCGGTTCATACCGACATGGTGCGCCAGTACGCATCTCTGCTCTCTCGCGAGGCTTTCGCGACCCTGGCTGGCCAGTATGCCGACACCCTGGATAACTCGGCGCCACCCATTAACGTCGCCGGATTGGACCCGAATTATCAGCCGGTGTCCCTGCCGTTTGTATCGAAGGCGTACGCGGCGGACGGCGAGAGCAGCTTCGCCTGGAGCCTGATCAACTGGTTCATCCCCATCGAAGATTTCGGTATCGTGCTGGACCAGCTTGGCTATCTGGTCAGCGACCCGGAGAAGTTCGACGGCATGGAATTTACCATTGCTCTGGTGAACACCATTACCATCTTCCCACCGGCCAAACCGCTGAAGCTGTTTACCACGCCTTTGAGAGCCCTGTTCCGCTCCATGGACAAGGTGAACCCGAAGTTTGCGAAGCACTTCGCGGGGTATCTCGGCAAAGTGGTTCAGAAGGCAAAGAAAGGCGATTTTGACACCCTCTGGAATACGTTGCCCTTCCTGGTGCTGGCCGCGGAACTCTACAGTGACCCGGACGCCCGGGAAGGGCTGGAGTTCCTGTTCAGTACGGTAGACAGTGCCGATGATGTGCTGGCCTGGGTGAATTACCTGGGCTTGCCGGCTAACGGCTGGGAAGGTGAGGGCGAGCCACCCACGGTGCCGGCGTTTGGGGATGATCCGCAGGTGGCTCAGAACCTTCCATTGGGTTGGTTAGTGCCACAGGCGCAGGCCAATGTGGTTACGGGTGCTGTTCGGCGTGTCACCGCCAAGTTTTTGGGCGTTGTGCTCAAAATCTGTCGACAAGGGTAACCGGGCAGGAAGCGAAGAATATCCCTGATGCCATCAGGATTGTTCGTAGGCAGTTGCCGGATGTGAACGCCAGGGACCTACGAAAGTACGCATTTAGTACAGACATGCTCAAGAGCTCGGCGTGGATGATGACCCAGTCCGGTAGCCGGGCCCTGAGGAACTTCGTTCGCGGGAAAACAAACATGCGATACCAACCGATCACAGTTATGGCGATCGTGGCGTATCTTGGCTGGGAGTCTGGTTGTGGCGTTGCATTGGATCAGGAGGCGGATGCAGAACCGCCAGCACCTGGAGTTGCGCCGGGCATGCCTCTTTCCGAAAAAATGAAGTGCAATGGAATAGGTTTGAATGAGCAAGTTCGAGGCCAGGTTGGCAAGAAACTGGCTGCTGTATTTGCCGATTCATTTGATCGAAAGCTAAGTGAAGTCAAAAGTGGAGTGAGTGCCAAAAGTGGCCACGGCAATCTTTTCCAATTGGGAGAAACAGCGTTCCATCAGTTGAAGCACCGGTATGCAGGTGGCCTTCCGGTTAAGGCGTTGGAGAGGGCTCGTTGGGTCGGGGTGTTTGACAGTCCTGAACAAATGGATCGGGCTGAGCAGAGTGCAGATATTGGGCTTAAATGTCCGACAAACTGCGTGACGAAAATCCAGCGCAACGTAGACATCGTTTTGGGAGGACCTGACCTTGACTCCCCCGAGCATTGGATCAAACTAAAATCCTACCAATCGCAGGTGTCCAAAAAAGTGGACAATAAATCACCGGACCGATATAGGCTCGCTTATCGTGGGGGGCAGCTTGAGCGCTGGAACATGAGGCCCCGCCAGCCGGCGAACATGACCATGCACAAGCAGTTCAGTGTTGATGTGGCTGCGACAGTTGCAGAAGTCGCTTGGTTGCCGAAAAGTCAGACAGGTGAGGGTGTCTATGTACAGAAAGTGCAGGTGCCTGAGGCCCGCTGGAGGTTTCAAGCATTTAAGGTCGATAAGCAGCCCCTAAAACTTTACGAAGTGAGCCCGCTGTTGGGCAAGAAAGGCAAGGATAAGAGTATTCGTGATCTATTTAGCGAGTCTCCTATAGCGAAATCTCCCTCTGACAAGGATGTTGTATCCACGTCCTATCGGTGGGCGAGTAATGTGGAGCAACGAGCGGAATTGGTGACGCAAACAAGGTTAATAGCGGAATTATTGAGCAGCAAGGTGTCGGATTTGATCACCAGAGAAAAGCCTTCTTTCTCAGACCCTGAAACTGACTAAGGTGAGTAAGATGCTTGAATTTACACGGGACCCCGAGTGGCAGCGCAAAAGGGAAGAATCATGGAAAGCTGTTGAAGAAGACATTCAGGAGGGTTTGACGAGAAAGCGGGTCAATGAGTTCAAGTCATACTACATCACTGGATTGATTCCAGGTGGTGTAAAGATCGGTCCAGGAATGGCAATGCGCTTACTGCCAGACCCTTCAATTGAGGGCATTCAGTATTGTCTGAAAATAAATTATCCAGATGGGTTGTCGGCTCAAGACATGGTGGAGCTTCAGCGAGTTCTGTCTATAGAGGTTAATGGTATAAGAGAATTAAGTCGCGAAGGTCAGGTAAAGGTTTTTCGTTATGTGATGGGGGATGCGTTTGATCCACATAGAGATTTTCCATTTAAAATAGGAGAGGGTGAAGAGGTTTATAAGGTTACTGTCAAACCTATGTATATACTAAATGGAGCTCTTGTTTCTCTAGTTCAATGGGTAGAAGGGCTTGAATACAGCGATTCTTTTCCTTTTTGGGCTGAATTAACGAAGTATATTTTATCAGTATTTATGCATGTCAATCCTAATATCTTTACTTTTAGCGCAGCTGTCAACATAGATAACCGGAAAGAATATTCAAGAGAAGAACGGACAGCTATTAACTATACGTGGCGCCTATTTCGTCATTGTATATCTCCTCCCAGCAGTATCGACGACTCCATCGAAGGCCAACAACGAAAGCGCTTTCTCGAAGAGTTCAGGGCGGAGTTCGAGAAACTTAATGAATACCCCGGTGAATTAGAAAAAATCTGGCGGGAAATACAAATCCAGGAGGGAGTCATTAAGGCCGGTCCTGCTGAAAATATCTGGCGCAAACTGGCCCGAAAAGGTGTTCCCGGTGGACAATAGAATGCAGGTGCGGTTCACCGCAAAACCCGAACATCAAGAGGCCTGGAAAACCATCCTGAACGGACTTTGTGAAGACTTCGAATCCGGAATGGCCTTTCAGGATCGCATGCTGGAGCACTTCGGAGAAGAAGTTGATGCGTGTCTTGAGGAACTTCTGGAAAGCTGGGGAACGGAGGTTTTCTATGTCGAGACCTGGGAGCAGGAGGGCAACCGATTCCTCTTCGAGATTCCCGCAACCAGCGACTGGGAGGACCTGGTGGAGGATCTAAAAAAGCTGTTTCTGCTTTGCCCGGTTTCGGATCTGGTTATTGAGTTTATTCCTGATGGTGATGAGTAGTCCCATCAAGCCTAGACTTTCATCCAAGATGTCTTGGTCTTTCTAATCGGCCCTTCAGTGCCGAACCACCCCCTCAATCCCATCACAAACAGTCTCAACAAACGACACCTCCCCGAACTCTGCATTCTCCTCCGCCAAGGCATTGGCTCGTTGCGCCATGGTGTCGCTGGTCATGAAATTCTGAAAGCGTTGCTGTATTTCTGAGTTGTCAGATTTCCGGCCAATCCAGTCGCCATTGCCAACCTCCCGGATGCGGTACGAATTGAAGGTCTGTTCGATCTGGGTGGGTAGCGTGAATGCGGGCTTACCGGCGAGCACCACCTGGCAGAGTGTACCTATGCTCCATGGAGCACTGCGCCATCCGCCTCTACCAAGGACTTCTCAACATTGAGGGGCTGGTTAGAGAGTTGAAACTTGCCGCCGGTTTCGGGCTTCAAGTCTGGCGGGAGGTCGCCTGGGAAATAGCCTCTCACAACAGCCTCGCTGTTCTTCAGCAGCCTCAGTACGGTATCAACGTGGGGGCGGCTTGGCTTCAGGTAGACGAATATTCGCTTGCCTGACACAGCCCCCCAGTCGGCGGTCTCGAAATTGTCGCCGCTCGGTGTCGTACCAACGTAGTGCGCGTCTTGGCGGTAATGTCGGTGGCTGTCAAACATCGGCAATTCGGTGATAAAAGCCGCCTCGTGCTTGAACACATCGGAAAAGTGATGAACCGGTTGGAAACCGAGGCGCGCTGCGGTGGTGTTGATGTTGTCGACGATCTGCCGTTCCTTTTGGCGCATCACATTCAGCGGTGCTGGAATCCACGGGCAGATGTCCTGCCCAGGCATGCCAGGCTGTGGAAAGGAAAAACTGTTCGAGAAAACGACGCGGGGAATGTTGAAGCGACTGGCCGCAAGCAGGGCGGTGGGTGCGTAGTCGATAACGACAGCATCCGGTGCTGTCACCTCCAGAAGGGATGACCAGGCCTGGACCAAAGACGTCAGGCCATCAACGGTTCCGTAGCCACGGTAGGCAAGGATGTCCGCCATGGTTTTTGTCAGTGGTGGTTTACGGGGCCGAGGCAGCCACACGGGTGACTGCATCAGCTGAATATCAGAGCCACTGAAAAACAGACTTGCGCGGGAGAGGTCTTTAACCGCAACGGTGACCTTGTGGCGACGTGCGACCAACTCCTTGGCAACGACTGCTATGCGGGCAAGATGGCCCAGGTCTTCGCCCAGTTCCCAGGCAAACAATATGTGGCTCATAAATTCGAGGGCCGATTCTGGTGTTCGTGTTTAGGCAGAGTTTAACTGAGAAACAGGGGCTTTGTCGGTACCAACAACAACTGGTGCTCCCTGCAACGCCAGCACTAGTTCATCCACCCGCCGTTCCGCCTCAGCAACGGATTGCGCCAACACATCACCGCCTTCCTCCTGATTTTCAATGGCAATGCTATGTACATTGGTGATGCCGATAAACTCAAGCACCGTGGTCAGGCCTGGCTCAAGGTGATTCATATGTGCCAGCTCGCCTCCCGGTCCAAAGCCAACGCCACCGCGGGACGACAGGATAACCGCATGGCGCGGGCGGTCGGCGAGTAGCGGGGTAAAGGGGGCTTCGGGAGTGGAGGGGTCGTATTCCACAGTCCTGCCCATGCGAACCACCAGGTCCACCCATGCCTTCAGCGCTGCTGGCATACCAAAATTATAGAGTGGCGCGCCAATGACCAGGATGTCCGAGGCGACCAGTTCATCGATCAGTTGGTCACTTTCTGCCAGTGTGTCGTTCATCCAGGGCTCGTGCTTTTCGGGTGGAGCAAAGGCCGCCTGTATCCATTGCTGATCAATGAAGGATGGGGGCGTGCCACCGATATCGCGGTAGGTCACGGTATCGCCAGGGCGTTGGGCCTGCCACCGGGAAACAAACCGGTGTGTCAGGCTGCGGCTGTGGGAACCGTGTTCATGGATGCCGGCGCGGCCGGGACGGGCAGAGGCGTCGAGTTGCAGGATATGAGTCATGCGGAGCTCCATTCGGTTGTAGGAAAATTCATCTGTTGTTGACGGTGAATTAAGCCTAAAGTCATACTTAGAGGGCCACAAACGATGATTTCTTTCGCCTATAGATGAGGTGAGCTCATTCATGAATCCCCGCCGCTTGCCTTCGCTGTCCGCCCTGCGAGCCTTTGAGGCCGCCGCCCGCCATGAGAGTGCCAAACAGGCTGCCCAGGAACTTTCGGTGACCGCCACGGCGATCAGTCATCAGATTCGCGGGCTTGAAGAGGCGCTTGGGGTGGAGCTGTTCGTTCGCAAACCCCGGCAACTGTTGCTGACGCCTAAGGGGCGGGATTTACAGGAAGTGCTGGGAACCGCCTTCGACAACATCGGCAATGCCATCGAGCGATTGAAGGCAGTGCCGTCGCGACAGGCGGTGACCCTGTCGACCACGCCGGCTGTGGCGGTGCGCTGGTTGTTGTCCTGGGTGTGTATGTTGCGGGACAGCCATCCGGACATTGACCTGCGCATTCACGCCTCACACGAAGCCGTGGCCCTGGATGGGGTGACGGCGGACCTCGCCATTCGCTATGGCGATGGGCAATGGCCGGGCCTGGTTGCGGAGAAGCTGTTCGATAACACCTTTATTCCTGCCTGCAGTCCCCATCTTGGGCTGACGAGGATGGAGGATTTACCGAATCATCCGCTGATCCACTTCCGGCCGCAGCGAGTATCGGTGAGCCCGGTAGACTGGGCAGGCTGGCAGAAGCAGGCGGGGCTATCCGGGCTGGATGTCAGTGCCGGTTTGGTGTTCTCGGACGAGACCCACACCATTTCCGCTGCCGTGGGTGGCCAGGGCGTGGCACTGATGAGCCGGCCGTTGATTGAGGATGAGTTGGCCGAAGGACGGCTGGTACAGCCCTTCGGTCCGGAGCTGGAAGGCAAACCATTTTACCTGGTGTACCCGGAAAGCCGCCGGCAGGACCCGACGATACTGGCCATCCGCGATTGGGTACTGAATGTACCCGGAGGATTATGCCAGTATCGCCGGCCGCTTCCGCCTGAGCGTCAGGCTGTGACAGCTTTCATCGACTCCACCAGGGCATCATCCAGCTCATTGGCACGCTTGGCCGCTGGCCGGCTTTCCGTGCGTTGGATGTACTCCTGGAATACCTTGTTCGGCGGAATGTTTTTCTGCATGGTTTCCCACCACAGGTAACTGCTGACCAGCACATCCGCTGCGGTATACGTGTCACCGCAAATGTAGGGACTCTTGCCCAACACTTTCTCCAGCGTGTTGATACTGTCTTCCACCCGGCCGCAACCGACGGCCTGCACGTTTGTGCTGTCGATCTTCCAGCCGTGGGCCAGCGCACTGGTAGCCATCTCGAAAGGGCCCGCCATGAAAAACAGCCAGCGGTAATAGGCGCCACGTTCCGGAGAGGCAGCCGGTGGGGCAAGCTTCTTGTCCGGGAACTGGTCCGCCAGGTAAGCGCAGATGGCCGCCACCTCGGTCACAATGGTGCTGCCGTGTTTGATGGCGGGCACCTTGCCCATGGGATTGATGGCCAGGTATTCCGGGGTTTTCATGTCCGGGCCGAAATCCATCGTCTCTACCGTGTAGGGGATACCGACTTCTTCCAACATCCAGCGTACAACGCGGCCACGTGACATGGGGTGGGTGTAAAAGGTGAGTTCCGACATGCTGATCTCCTTTTCGAGCCTGTTTTTTCAAGGGTATGGGTTACTGCGAGATCAGATTAATGTGGAATTAGGCGAATATCTGTCCTAGATAAATGGGAAGATGCATTTGTAATGTAGAAAAGCCGAAAAGCTGCCAGGAGGTAGGTCACGATGTCTGGTCCCACGACCCGCGTGTTAACCGTGTTGGAATTGTTGCAGACCCACGGCCAGATCGGCGGTGCCGAACTGGCGGAGCGGCTGGGCGTGGATCGGCGAACCATCCGACGCTACATCACAGTGCTCGAAGAGCTGGGCATTCCGGTGATGACCGAGCAGGGGCGCTATGGTGGATACCGGCTGGTGGCCGGTTTCAAGTTGCCGCCGATGATGTTTACCGACGAGGAAACCCTGGCGGTTTCCCTCGGGCTGCTGGCCGCCCGACAGCTTGGGCTGGCGGATGCGGCGCCGGCCATTGCCAGCGTGCAGGCGAAGCTGGAACGGGTGATGCCGGCCAACCTGAAAAAGCGGGTACGCGGTGTCAGCGACACCACTCGGGTGATCCTTCCCCGGGGCGAACCCAGCTTGGACGACCGCGCCCTGCAAACCCTGACCGTTGCCACGGAAGCGATGCGCTCGGTGGGGTTTACCTACCACTCCCCGGATCACGGCGGGATCGACCGCAGCGTGGATCCCTACGGCCTGGTGTTCCGTCAGGGGCGCTGGTATCTAACTGGCTTTTGCCATCTCCGCCAGGCCATGCGCTCGTTCCGGCTGGACCGCATCAGCCATGTCCATCTGTTAACGGCCACTTTTCAGCGGCCACCGGATTTTGATGCGGCGGATTTCCTGAGTGAGAGCTTCCTGTCCTGGGGGCGTACCCACGAGGTGTCGCTGGTGCTCCATACGGACCGTGAGTCGGCCTCAGCCGTGTTTGGTTTTCATTCCTCCTGTGCGGAGGGATTCGAACAGCGTGAAGATGGCTTGTTGCTAACCACCCAAACCGACAGTTTCGAGTGGTTTTCCTGGTGGCTGGCACAGCTCCCGTTCCGGTTTACCATCCTCAAGCCGGATGGGCTCAAGGACGCGTTGCGGGAGCATGCCACGCGGTTGCTGGAATGTTGTGAGTGAGGATTTACCCCACAAACATCCTCTTCGCCAACGGCAACCCCTTCAGGCCACTGACCGCCACGGTGGCGAGCAGGCCGCCGATCATTGCCCCGGCCACACCGCAGGTCATCACATCCTGGCCGGTCAGGTACAGGCCGGGAATGCGGGTCTTGGGCTTCAGCCAGTCCTGTTCAAAGCGGCTGGGCGAATGGTTCAGGCCATAGATCTCGCCCTTGCTGTAGCGGCAGAAGTAATCGGTAGACAGCGGCGTCGACAGCTCGTAGTAATCCACCTTGCCTTCCAGGTGAGGGAACTTCTCATACAGCTTCGCCAGTAGCCGCTGGGCGTAGGCTTCTTTCTTTGCCTCATACTCGTCGCCACGTTTACCCCAGGTCTCGTCCGCCCAGTCTTCGTACCAGTCATAAGGCCCGGGGGCGACGATCTCGATCGTGGCGCGGCCGGGATAGCGCTCGGCAAAGCTTGGGTCTTTGGCGGAAGGGAACGAGATGTACGTCAGCGGGATGTCGTGTTCGTCCGGCGCGGCCACAAAGTCGCTGACCTGCTTCTCGTAGTTGGTGCCCGGATAGATCCAGTAGTTGGTTTTCGGCAACTTCAGGTTCTCAGCGGTATCTTCCAGGCCGATGTACAGGCAGTTGCTGGCCATCGAGCGTTCCACGGTTTTCAGCTTTTCCTGGTAATAGTCCCGGTGGGGTGAGGTTTCCGGCAGCAGTTTGTCGAACGTGTTGAATACGCCGGCATTGCTGATCACCAGCGGGGCACGAACGTCCTCGCCGTCTGCCATGCGCACACCCACGGCCTTGCCTTTTTCGATCAGAATTTCTTTTACGTCGGCATAGGTGAACACTTCCCCGCCACTCTGCTGGATGACCGGAATAATGGTCTTCGCCATTTCAGAGGCACCGCCGATGGGGTAGTAGCCGCCGTACAGGTAGTGGCGGGCAATCAGGGCGTGGATGATGAAGCTGGATTCTGCTGGAGGCAGGCCGTTGTCGCCCCACTGGCCGGTGAGCACTGCGATCAGTTCCTGGTTGTTGGTCAGGCCTTCCAGAACCTCTCGTGTAGGCTTGTTGAGGAATGCAGGTGCGGTGCGGTCGACCAGCTTGCGCAGGGGCCCGGCGGCCAGGTCCGGAAGTACCTTGCCGATCACCAGCCCCGGCATGGCTTTGGCCACTTGCCGCAGATAACCCAGGTAGGTGTCTATGGCCTGTTCCTCGCCGGGAAACTCCTTCTTTAACTCTGCTTTGAAGGCGTCCGGGCCGGCGACAAGATCCACGTGGCGGTTACCAATAAAGATGCGGTCAAAGTGGCTGTCCATGGGTGCCCACTTCAACTGGCCGTCGGTAATGTGGTCGAACAGGCGTTTGCTCAGGGTGTGGTCTGCGCCCACATCCCCAATGTAATGCACACCTACATCCCATTCGTAGCCGTTGCGATCGTAGCTGTGTGTAAAGCCCCCGGCGGTGTAGTGCTGCTCGAACACCACCACTTTTTTACCCATTTTGCTCATGCAGGCGGCGGTGGTGAGCCCGCCAATACCGGAGCCGATGACAATGGCGTCGTAGGGGCCATCAAGACGATTGGCGCGATAACGGCGCCCGACACGGATAGTACTGGGTTTGGGGCTACTCATGACGTGGTGTCCTTATTGTGTTGTTTGTTTTCGGCAATTGAGCCATCGAGCAGGAGTGTGACAACACCTTCGGCCAGGTGAGGTTCCGCCTTCGTGCTGGGCAGGTGCCCGTCGATAGACAACTGGGACAGGCCATGTACCAGGGACCAGGCGGCAGCTGTCATCAGTGACAACGGAATCGGTTTGACGTAACCGACCGCCTGCGCTTGTGCAATGGTGTCTTCCAGGACCTGGAAAGCTCCCTTTCCGGCGGTGTCCAGGCGCGGGTGAACACCTTTGGGCAGTACCCGCCCGCCAAACATCAGCCGGTACAAATTGGGTTCGTCCCGGGCGAACGACACGTAAACCAGGCCGATATCAATCAGTGCCCGCCTGGGGTCGCTTTGATCAACGGCGAGCAGTCGTTCCCGTAGTGCACTGAAACCGGTAATGGCGAGCTCTGCGAGCAGGCTGTCCCGGTCAACGAAGTGTCGATACAGCGCAGGTGCACTGACCCCGATCTGCTTGGCCAGGGCCCGCAGCTAATCGCCGCATCGCCATGTTCCCGCAGAATTTCCAGCTAACTGATGCGCCTGTTGGGGCAGGTCACCATGGTGGTAATTGGTTTTGAGTGAGGTGGAGCTAACAGCCATAAGTTATCACCGATAACATTGTTACCGGTGATAACATCACAGGGTGCAGGAGATTGTCAACTGTATTCGGAGGTCGCTTGTTCGCTTTGTGCGGCAGCAAAGGTTCCGGGTTTCAGGCATTGCGAAAGATAAAGGAATCCATCGACAGCACACCATGCTCAACGCCGCCCTCAATGACCGAGCCGCGTGCGTCGGGGCCAGCGGCACCCAGTGCAACCAGCAACGGCAGAAAATGCTCCGTGGTGGGGTGCGCACGCCGGGCATGGGGCGCGAGCGCCAGAGTGTTTATCAGGCGTGCCTGGTCATTTTCCAGAACCGCTTCACGAACCCATTGGCTAAAGGCCTTTGCGTACTCTGCACTGTTGTTATCCCTCCAGCGTACCTCGTAGAGGTTATGGGTCAGACTGCCCGAACCGACGATCAGCACACCTTCCTCCTGCAGCGGCGCCAGCACCTGGCCCAGTTGGTAGGCGGACTGGCTGTCGAGGTTCGCTGGCAGAGACACCTGGAACACCGGCACCGACGCCCCCGGGTACAGGTACGTCAGTGGCACCCATGCACCATGGTCCAGGCCGCGATGGGCATCGGCGACGGGTTTCCATCCGGCGTTATCCAGCAGAGACAGTGCCTTCTTTGCGAGCGAGGGATGACCATGCGCCGGGTACTCCAGTTCGTACATGGCGGGCTCAAAGCCTCGAAAGTCATGGATGGTGGGCGGTACCTCCGACAGACCCACCTGTACTTCCTGTGTCATCCAGTGGGGCGACACCACCAGCACCGCTGTTGGTCGGGGCAGTTCCGTTCCAAGCTGCGAGAGGGCCGGGCCTGCCAGGCCCGGCTCCAGTGCAAAGGTGGGAGCGCCGTGGGATACGAACAGACTGGTCATGGCGCGATACTCCTGTTTATTTCGTTGCCAAACGGTCTACGGAAGCGTGCCCGGCACCGCTAAACATCAGGGACACCGACGCCGCCAGTAATGCCAACCCGAATTCATAGCCGTTGTTGCTCATGAACAGGCCATTCTGGAAATGCACGCTGAAGATGGCAATCAACATGGCGAAGGCCAGCGCTGCACTGGCGGGGCGAACCAGCAGCCCGATGATCAGCGCCAGGCCGCCCAGGAACTCGGTGCCACCGGCCAGAAGAGCCATGAGGTAACCCGGGCTCAGGCCGATGGAATCCATCCATTGCCCGGTGCCTTCCAGTCCGTAGCCACCGAACCAGCTAAACAGCTTCTGGGCGCCATGAGCCACGAAGATGATGCCAACGGGAATGCGCAGGGCAAGGGCGCCCCAGCCAGCGTTGGTGTCGAGCAGTTTGTTGAGGAATGTATTGTTCATGATCCTGTTTCCTTGTGTATGAGATGTGTGTTGAGCATGGGGATACTTTACGAATATCTAATTTTGGGATAAACATGCCTTTATTGGATTAACTGTCTCAAAAATCGGAACAATAGAATGGATAGATTGCTGGAGATGCAGACCTTCTGCGCCGTTGTGGACGAGAGCAGTTTTGTGGCCGCCTCGGAGGCAATGGGGATGTCGAAAGCCGCTGTATCCCGCTACGTTGGTGAACTCGAGTCCCGGCTTGGGGTGCGACTTCTTCACCGCACCACCCGGCGACTGTCGCTGACCGCGGAAGGGGAAGTGTTCTACGTGCGATGCCGGGAACTGCTGGCGGGAGTGGAAGAGGCGGAGGCAGAACTGACCTCACGCAGCGGCGTCGCCAAGGGAGTGTTGCGCATCAATGCCCCGGTGAGTTTTGGCATTCGCCACCTGGCGCCCTTGTGGGGGCAGTTTCATAGTGAATATCCGGATGTGGAACTCAACATCGACCTGTCCGACCGCATTGTGGATATTGTTGAGGAAGGCTTTGATCTGGCGATCCGAATTGCCAGCTTGAGAAATTCCACCCTGGTCAGCCGTCGTCTCACCACCACGCGGCTTGTTGTCTGCGCCTCTCCCGGATACCTCAGCGCCCAAGGCACGCCAGAACATCCCGAGGATCTGATCCATCACAAGATCATCGCCTACAGCAACCTGGCCACGGGTAACGACTGGCATTTTGACGGTCCGGATGGATCAGTGAGCACGCGTATACGCCCCTGGATGCATGCCAACAACGGCGAAACCTGCTGTGCCGCCGCCTTGGCCGGTCAAGGGGTGATCCACCAGCCCAGTTTCCTGGTGCAGGATGATCTGGACGCAGGCCGACTGGTGGAGCTGATGCCGGATTACCGCTCCGACGAACTGGGTGTGTACGCGGTCTATCCCACCCGCAAGTTCGTCACTCCCAAGGTGAGGGCGCTGGTGGATTTCCTGGTGTCGGCGTTTCCGGAGGTTGTGTAGGCGTGGCTGTGTTTCTACCCTCGCCGTGCCGCCTCAATAGCCGCAACATCAATCTTGCCCATTGTCATCATGGCCTCGAACACCCGTTTCGCGGTTGCGCGGTCCGGGTCGGCAATGGCGTCTGACAGCACCTGCGGCGTAATCTGCCAGGAAATACCCCACTTGTCCCGGCACCAGCCGCAGGCGCTTTCCTCGCCGCCGTTGCCCACAATCGCGTTCCAGTAGCGATCGGTTTCCTCCTGATCCGCGGTGGCCACCTGGAATGAAAACGCTTCGCTGTGCGTGAAGATGGGGCCACCGTTGAGCCCGAGGCAGGGAATGCCCAGCACGGTAAACTCCACCGTCAGTACATCCCCTTCCGCGCCTGATGGGTAGTCTGCCGGCGCATGATTTACAGCATCCACGGACGAATCCGGGAAGGTTCTGGCGTAGAAATTTGCCGCCTCCTCAGCATCGCCGTTGTACCAGAGGCATATGGTGTTTTTCGCTCGCTTGGTCATTGCATGGCTCCCGGTTGTTGTCATTTACTGGCACTGCTCAAGCCCGCTGCTGATCATCCACTGGACCCAAATCGATCCTTGGTCATTCCGAAACGATGAGCCAGAAGGTCTGTTCGAACGGCATGATCTCTGCGCCTCCTTCGGACAGTGCCCGGAAAACCCGCTCCGCCTGCTCGGTATCATCGTATTCAAGGTGGATCTGCGTACCCTGCGGCGCCTGATAACAGTCTCCCGCCATATCCGCCCCCATCAGCCGACGGCCACGGATGTTAAGGGAGGAATGAACAACGCGGTCGTGCATTTCCTTCGGCACATCCTCTGCCGCTGGCGTTTCGCCGTAGGTAATCACGGCTTCCAGAGTGCCGGCGGTGACCTCCGCATAGAATTCCATGGCTTCCCGGCAGTTGCCGCCAAACGCCACGTGCACGTTCATCTCCCGTGGCAGTTTTTCCTGCGAACGATGCTTCTCAAGTGCGGGGCTGGGCGCGAAATCCTCCAGCGTAAAGTAACGGCGTAACTCAAGGGTGACATTGCCGCCAGCATCCTCTTTTGGCCACTGTTTTGCCCAGGCGATGGCGTCTTCAAAAGAATCCACCTCAAGCACACTGTAGCCGGCCAGCAGCTCGCTGGTCTGCTCGAAGGGCCCGTTGATAACAGTTGGCTCACCGTTGCGGAACTGAATGCGGCAGCCTTCGCGGGTGGGCCATAAACCGTCGCCACCGGTAAACACCCCTGCCTGCGTCATCCGCTCGTTATAGTCCGCCATCGCCTGCAAGAGGTCATCCGTGGGCATTACGCCATTCTCGGTGTCCGCATCGGCCTTGCGCATCAGCATGTATTTCATGTCGTCGTTCTCCAGTGATTGTTGGTGGTTTCACTGGTTAGTCGCGTGGGACGGGACGAAATCGACAGGGGAAGGAAAAATTTTCAGGAACGTCGTTTATTGTGCGTCTTTTGCCTGTTCCGCCGCTCGTTTGTTGTCCCGTGCGGTAAAGCCCCAGCCAACGGCGGCAAGGAGAATCAACCCGGTAATAATTGGTGATACCTCCCCGAACGAGACTACCGCGCCGATGACAGACGCCACGGCTGCAACGGCAGACAGTTTCCAGGAGTAGCCGCTGGTTCCGGACTGTTTTTGAGGTACTTCTGCCATACTAAATCCTCGTTGAGCCAACAGGGTTCTCTGTTGACGGGGTCACTTCCGGGCCACCAAAAACACTGACGACTTACCCGGCTGCCATTCATAATCGATGCTGAACCTGCCTTGGCCAGCATCGCTACCAGTGATTGCCGGCTAAAGCGGTTCACGAACGGCGCCAACCCCACCGCCTGCATGGCTGGAATCAACAGCCGCCAGAGCACCATCAGTTCACCCACCAGAGCAGTGCTGGAAACAAAAACGCCACCGGGTTTCAGCAGTTCATGAACCCGGGCAATCGCCGTTTCGGGGTTGTCCAGCAGATGGAGAATATTGAGCCCCAGCACCGCATCAAAGGTTTCCGCCTCCAGCGCCAGGCTTTCCAGGGTGCCCTGCTGAAAGCGCACGTTCTCGACACCAGCATCGCGGGCTTTCTGCGTGGCGATGTCCAGCATTTTGCCGGATATGTCGGTCGCAAGAATTTCTTTTACATAGGGCGCATGAACCAGGGCAGTGCTGCCGGTTCCACAGCCGAACTCCAGTACCGACCAGTCTGGCCGGAAATATCCTTGGGTGATGTCGAGTTTTTTCCGGTAGGTTTCCTCGTCCCGCACCGGGCTTTTCGCATATCGGGGTGCGCTCTTGTCCCAGAATTCCTTTGATGCCTTCATCTTGCAAACGCTCCTGTAAGCGGGCCAAAGGGAACCTAGCGCTCGCTGAATCCCAGCGCTCTATAGTACGAGAGGAGCGCAGCTTTGTGGAGGCCGTCGAAGGTACCCTGAATGCACCTTCGACACTTTGTCGTTCTGACTCTGTGGTGAGCGCCCCCGTCCGGGCAGTGCGGAGTGCCAGAGGTGGGTATTAAGCTGCAGCCGGCTATGGTGCTCTTATTGGCCCTCAGCCACTGTTTTCCATCGCAGCGAACGCTTCAGCGATGGTTGGCGGAGCTGTGGGGCGAGCGTACATTGCCTTTAGATAGTCCCGCAACCGCGGAGCGCTCGCAAGCATCTCATCTGTGTTCGCCCAGTCCAGTGTATACGCCGCGTTGAAATCCGCCACGCTTAGCCGGTCGCCAACCATGAACTCGCGTTCCGACATGTGCCGTTCAAGCACCTCTATCATTTCCAGGCATTCCTGTCTCGCCAGCTCGACATCCTGAGGTATTCGCTTCTCGTCCGGGTAAACGAACGTGTGGCGGGCGATGCGCCACAAAGGTTGTTCGACCTCGGTCACAAGGAAGAACATCCAGCGGTACATCTGTGCCCTGTCTTCCAATGTCTCGGGAATGAATCCGGCCTGAGGGTATTTTTCGGCCAGGTAGAGCTGGATTGCGGCTGATTCAGTTAACACAAGGTTTCCATCCACCAATACCGGCACCCTGGCGGCAGGTTGAGAGAAAGAAAGTCCTGTTGGTGATGCTCATCCTGCATAAGATCTACCGGGTGCAGTTCGTGCTCAAGGCCCAGTTCGTTAAGCAGCCAGACAACGCGCAAAGCGCGGGTTGGGGGTGTTCCGTATAATTTCAGCATTTCCTGCTCCTCCGATGCGCGGGCACCGTTTGTTCGATGGGTTCTTAATTAAGTCGAACCGGAGCATGTGAAATCGACATCACATTGTAATTTTACCTTTGAGCAATGATTGAAGTTAACGAGTCACTTCCGGGCGATTAGGAAAACCGATCCCGAACCGACCAGTCTGGCCGGAAGTATCCCTGAGTGATCGCCAGTTTCTTACGGTAGGTTTCCTCGTCCCGCACCGGGCTCTTGGCGTAGCGGGGCGTTCCCGGCATCAGACACGAACTTGCCCCCTTTCAATATAGGAGCGCAGCTTTGTGGAGGCCGTCGAAGGCAGCTTCGACACTTTGTCGCTCTGACTCTGCGGGTGGCGGTGATAAGGGAGGCATCGCACGGATTGAAATGCACCCCAGTCTAGATCAAAATATACCAATTATTGGTACCAGTGAGGTGTCACGATGCAAAAGAATACTAGCATCACTTTAGGCCAACACTTTGATGCGTTCATTACAGAACAGCTCAAAAATGGGCGATACAGCTCGACCAGCGAAGTTGTACGTGCAGGGTTGCGCCTGCTTGAAGAGTCTGAAACCCGTCTGACAACACTCCGAAAATTACTTAAGGAAGGAGAGGACAGTGGTTTTGAAGACTACTCCTACGATTCATTCATTCAGGAGCTGGATAGCGAAAAACGATAATGCCAAACTTCAAGCTTTCCAGGAAGGCCAAAGCTGATCTTAGATCGATTGCACTTTACACGGAACGTAAATGGGGTCGAGATCAACGAAATCATTACCTCCTTCAGTTCGACCAGTGTTTCCACCTCCTGGGCGAAAACCCGAACCTGGGGCGGGCCTGCCACGAAATCAGCCCTGGCTACCAGCAATACCCTCAGGGCAGCCATATCATTTTTTATCGGTTAGCTGCAGACGGTGCAACTGAAATTATCCGGATCCTTCATAAGCGCATGTTGCCCGAGGGGCATTTGCTATAGGGCTTCGTCGCTCTGACTTACTGACGAAAACGCCGGATAAATGCCTCGGATTCCGCAATCGACTGCTCCATATTGCGAATCAGCGCATCCACGTCCTGGCGGATACCCACCAGCTCATTCTCCAGCGAGCCGATCGCCTGGGCGTTCAGATTGTGCTTGAGATACAGCACCTGATCCTGAAATGCCTCCAGTACCGTCCATGCGCTCCTCGGCATCGTGCATGCGGCTGATCAACTGGCTGTACTGGGTGCGGGTTTCATCAAGCTGTTGTTCGCTGCTGCGGCGCAGGGAGTCGCTTTCGTATTCACCGAGTTCGTCTTCCCATTCATCGAAGAGGGCTTCTGCAACGTCTTCCACCTTGTCGATACGGTCACGGACATCTTCCGCGCTGGACTTGCTGTCTTCGTAGGCATCGCTGATCTCGGCGTAGCGATCTTTGAGATCGGTATCCGGCGTGTCCACCACGCTCTGGAAGCGCTCAAGGGACGAGCGGAACGTCTCCTGGGCATCGTTCTGGCTGTCTCGGGCATTTTCCACCCGGTCCACCAGGATGTCGCGCTTTTCAAAGCCGAGCTTTTCCATGGTGTTGTAGTACAGCGAGGAACAACCGCCCAGCAGCGCGACACTAAGTAACACCAGCCAAAGCCACCGGGTCATGGATGGCATTATTGAACTGGCAGTGACTGGGGTGGACATAGGGTCGTCTCCGGTTGGGGTGTGTAGGTACGAACCCGGAAAGTGAAGCATGATGCGGCCTACTGACAAGCTGCCACGGACACCTTCCGTGAGCACCGCCAATGCTCCCGGGTCGAATATCACGCCTTCATATGCGCCCGATAAGCCCCCTGTCGCTCCAGCATCCAGCCCGGATACTCCGACGGTAGGCGGCTGACCTCATCCAGAGCTGCCAGTTCGTCGGCTGAGAACCGGATCTGTGCCGCCAGGAGATTGTCCCGCAACTGGTCTACCCGCTTGGCCCCGACAATCACACTGGTCACGGCGTTCTGGTGCAACAGCCAGGCAAGCGCAATCTGAGCCACACTGACGGGCTGGCCGTCGACCTTCTTGCCGGTGGCGATCTCCCGCATCACGGCGATGACAGCACTGCCACGCTCCCGGTTGACGGGCGGGAAATCAAACTTGGCGCGCCGGCTCTCCTCGGAGGCGTCCGGCCCTTCGTACTTGCCGGAGAGGTAGCCGCCTGCCAGCGGGCTCCACACCATCAAGCCGATGTTTTCGGACTCCAGCATGGGGATCGCTTCCCGTTCGAGATCCCGGCCCACCAGGGTGTAGTAGGCCTGCAGTGACAGAATCGGGCACAGGCGGCGGGCGCGGGTAATGCCCACGGCTTTCATCACCTGCCAGGCGGCCCAGTTCGACAGGCCGACGTAACGGACGTGGCCGTGTTGCACCAGAGTATTCAGCGCCTCCAGGGTCTCCTCTATCGGCGTGGCCGGGTCGAAGCCGTGGATCTGGTACAAGTCGATGTAGTCGGTTTGCAATCGCTGCAGGCTGGCATTGCACTCGCTCATGATGTGGCCCCGGGAGGCGCCACGGGCGTTGGGACCTTCGCCCATCGGGCCGAGCACCTTGGTGGCCAGTACGACATCTTCGCGGCGAACGTCCAGATTCTTTAAGGACTGCCCCACGATGCGTTCACTGGCACCACCACCGTACACGTTGGCGGTATCGATAAAGTTGATGCCCGCCTCCAGGGCCGTCTTCATCAGCTGATCGGCCTGTTCCTGCTGCAACTGGCCGATCAGCCCCCACATGTCGTCCCCGCCGCCGAAGGTCATGGTGCCCAGGCACAGTTCCGATACAAACAGCCCCGAGTTGCCCAGCGTCCGCAGGCGCAGGGGTGCGTCATGGGTGGATTGGGGTAAGTTGGGCGTTGTCATAGCCGATCACCTTTTCGTTATGGATGAACCTGCCGGAGCAGGGCCGTGGTTCATACTAGGCGACACACGGCCAATCGAGCTGGCGGAAACTCTCAGAGGATTGCACAATCCTCGCAACCTGATATCAGCCCGGGGATGCCCCTGCTGAAGTTCGGCGCCGGACAGTCTATGATCCCATCAGAAAAGGAGATCACCATGACCGCCCAGCCCAACGTCATACCAATGCAACCGGACAACCCATCCCTGAGCCGGCTCCGTGATCTTGTTGAGCAGCAATGGCAGACCCATGGCCCGGAGAGCGCGATAGACGGTTTACGCCTGACCCGCGCCCTGGAGCCCAGCGGCACCATCCGGGCTCTTTATCAGACCTCGTTCTGCATCGTATTGCAGGGGGCCAAGGTAACGGCGGTTGGGGAGTCGGCTTTTCATTATCGCCAGGGCGAGTGCCTGCTGGCGTCCGTCAATGTGCCAGTGAACTCCCGGATCGTGCAGGCCTCCCCCGATAAGCCGTATCTGGCGCTGAGCCTGTCGATTGATCCGGCGATGATTTCCGAGCTGCTGGTGACCCATCCGGAAATGGCGTATCGGGGCCCAAAACAACCGGCACTGGTCACGGCCGGGATGCCGGATGACCTGTACGATCCTGTCATCCGCCTGCTCCGGTTGCTTGATCAACCGGATGACCATGAAGTTCTGGAGCCGCTTGTTCGTCGGGAAATCTGTTGGCGTATATTGCGTTCGCCGCTGGGGCCGGCCCTGCAGCAGATCGGCCTGAAGGACAGCGACACCGCCCGCATTGGCCGGGTAACGGCCTGGATGCAGGCGAACTACCAACAGCCTTCCGGGTGGCCGAGCTGGCGGCAATGGCGAGTATGAGCCCGGCGACCTTCCACCGGCATTTCAAGAGCATCACCCGGTTAACGCCTGTGCAATTCCAGAAGCTGGTGCGCCTGCAGGAAGCCCGGCGGCTGCTGTTAAGCGATCAGGAAGTGGCGAGTGTTGGCTACCGGGTCGGCTATGAAAGCCCGTCCCAGTTCAGCCGCGATTACCGCAAACTGTTTGGCGCACCACCGGGGCGGGACAAGGCCGTGATGCGTTCCAGCGTGGCGATTGAGAGTGATGTATGAGGGGGTTGCCGGTCAAATACCGTACTCCCGCTCAACCTTCGCAATCCGCACCCGGAAACTGGAATACCATTGCCTATGCCCAAGCCGCTGGGCCTCCTGATGCTCCGCGTTCTGTTTCCAGTTGCGAATAGCCTCAAGGCTTTCCCAGTAGGACACCGTAATGCCCAGATCTTCCCGGGCGGATTCCATACCCAGGTATCCGGGTTGTTGTGCCGCTAGTTCAGCCATTCGTTCGGCCATTTCGCCGTAGCCGTTGTCGCCCTCGGTACGGTGGCTGGTGAAAATGACGGCGTAGTAGGGGGGAGTGGGGGTGTTGGCGATTTCTGACATGGCGTGCTCCAGGGAAAGTCCAGTACAAACGGGGGCTAATGGTTAGGCTTCTCTACTTCCCACTGCTCTCGTTGCAACCGGTAAAGCACATGTGGCCGCAACGGGGACGTACAGCCCGCAAAAGCCAATAAAGGGCTCGGCGCCCTTGATCTCTACCGCCCAGAACCCCCAGCCACGTTGTTTGATGAGCGAACGAATTGTCTCCGCCATTTCGTTGCTTGCATGCCTGCTCAGCGGCTCGGGGAAGAACTCCATAACCTTTGGGTCCGCGTTTAGAGCGGCGAACGGCTCGAGATCACTATCGCGCCATTGGCGCAAACGTAGTCGTTCGGTCTGAAATTCCAATAATTCTGCCATAATTGGATGAGCCTTACTCCTGACGACGGACGTTAGAAGCTGCCTCGCGGATCGCGGGGCAGAAGTTTATCGGACGGAGCTCGATGCCCCAGCCCAGTTCCTCGCCCATACGCGCTGCCGGGTGCAGCGAGGCGAGCTTAACCGCTGCGTCAAAGTCCGGCGCTTCGATGATCACCACGCCGCCCACGACTTCCTTGGTTTCCGCGAACGGCCCGTCGGTGACTATCAGTTTGCCGTCCTTGAGGCGCATCGACTTCGAGCTCCAGTCCAGGCTTCCGGCCCAGGTGACCTCGCCCGCCGCCTGCATCTCGGCGTCGAAGCGCTCGCATTTCTCTCCAACCTCGGCCAGTTCGTCTTTGCTCATCTGGTTGAATTTTTCTTCGTTTCCGTAGGCCAGCAGCATGTATTTCATGGTGTTTCTCCCGATCGTTGTTTCATCAAAAACCTTTGATAGGCTCATCGGGTAGTCGACTGGGCATCACGGTTTTCGACAATCGAGCGAATTTTTTCGATGTGGTCAGGAAATAAACTTGTCCCTGTTTTTGTAACAACCGAACCATGATGGGTGCCGAATCGTTATGGCCTGTTCTCAGATTCCAGCTCTTTGATGATTGGAATGTTCCGAAAAGGCTCGCGAAAATAGGGTATCGACTCCAGTTCCTTCCTCATCGCTTCTGGCAACTGGAAGTATCGCTCTTTCAGAGCCCAGGTCTCTTTCCCGTAGATCAGTGGCTTGACGCTGGAGATCAAATCTTCCACCTCTGTGTAGGCGGTAGATGCCTCCAGTTGCTCAATAACTGATTGTATATACCGATGTGCATCAGACGGGCCCCCTCCGGCCTGGCAACCTGCGGAAAGCAAACCCAGACAAAGCAGGATGGCGGATTTACGAATTCTCATGGCTGACACCCCGCTTCTACTGCGCGCCAGAATTGAGTCTGTTCGTAGGACAAGCCGGCGCGTAGGCGTTGCATCTGGGAGATGGTCACAATTCTTTTCCTGACCATCGGTGAAATGTGGGTCATTGCTTCCGCAAACTGGGCCCAGTCCGTGGAGTGGATGTTGTACGCAGCTTGTGCGGAATTATTGCCGAGGAAGATCGTTGTCAGCACACCTGCCGGCAACATGATTTCCAGCATGTTTCCATTGCGCTGGGCTTTTCGGATTGCTTCGTTCTTGAATTCCGGGGGATAACGTTGGCTGCTCATGACAATTCCTCCTATGCTCTAATCATAGGCTAGGAGTGCCTACTGCCTCGGGGTAAGTCCAGAACAAACTACAATAACTTGTTAGGCATTTATGACACGGCCATTTGCCAACTCTTGTTCGTCAGGGATCTCATACTTTGGCTCCATAAAGTTAAACATGAAGTCAGTAACTTCAAAGGAGTAAACGCTAGGGTCTTTCTCTACGTTTCTTTTTTCTACGCGCTTTTTGCGAACATCTTTTGGCGCACTTAAATAATGTACTTCTGACTCAATGTCGAGCTCCTTTGCTAGAGCAGCAAAATGACCGCGCTGCTCTTTAGTAGTGAAGCCTAAATCTAAAACCACGTTGCCGTTCAATTTTAAAATCTGTTCACCAACCTGCCAGATTTGAACATAGCACCGATATACCCTCTCAATCATCCAAGCATAATCAAGAGAGGTCATATCTTTTGAAAACAGATTCTGCATCCACGGATCTATAGAGAAGCGGACTGCCCCAATGTCCTTAGATAAAGATAAGGAATATGTGGTCTTCCCAACACCTGTTGGACCGGTAACAATAATTAGTCTCGCCATTGGTCGTGATTCTCTTTTGGTGCATAACGCTGAGCGCACCGGTGGCCTTGACGTAGTGAAGCGGAGGCAAGGGCATTCGAGTGACGCGCCTGGTTAGCTGCTCCCAAGCATGTATGCACGAAGCAGCCTCTCCTCTCGCATGACAAAGAGGACAAAAACCCGCGTCTCATCCTCACGATAAAAAATGCGACACGGAGGAACAACTACTTCCCTGTATACCGAATTAGGAAGCTCTGGAGGAATCCGCCCGGACTGCGGAAAACCTTCCAAACGGTCGGTTTTATCGAAAACCTCTTCTACCAGGCGGCTTGCAGCGGTGGGATTATCCAGAGCAATGTACTCTGCGATTGCGCTTAACTCTTGAAGGGCCGGCTCAGTCCAGATTACTTCAGCCATTTACTCATTTTCTCCCTGGCCTCATTTTGACTGTACGTTCTTCCCTCAAGTACAGCACGCTCTCCTCGTGAGAGCCCTTCAAGTAGCTCAAGCCGACGCTGCATGAATTCGTAATCCTGCACATCAACAAGATAAGCCGATGGCTGGCCATGCTCGGTGATCAATACCGGCTCTTTAGACAGATGCAGGTCTGCCAAGATTTTTGTAGCTTGGCGCTTAAGGTTTGTAACAAGCTCAATTTTCATGGGCCCACCCTGATCCAAATTTATAGTGACACTATAGTATCACTTTTCGGGTGAGGCGATCATAGCTAACAGCAGTTGGATCGACGTCGCAGTGATTGCGTATATTTGACCGCCGCATGATTCCAATTTCTCTGGGAGCGTATACGCAGAGTACACAAAGCACAAACCCCAGCACATGGCTGGGGTCTGAGGTAAGAGCGGATTAAGAGGAGGGGCGTTACTTCTTCAACCCCATCTCCTCAATCGAAATCTCCCGCATCTTGAACTTCTGGATCTTCCCGGTGACGGTCATCGGGAATTCATCCACGAACTTGTAGTTCCTGGGGATCTTGAAGTGGGCGATTTTGCCTTTGCAGAATTCCCGCAGCTCGTCGCCGGTGACCGGGTCTGCGTCGGGGCGTAGTTTCACCCAGGCGATGAGTTCTTCACCGTACTTGTCGTCGGGAATGCCGGTCACCTGCACTTCCTCGATGGCGGGGTGGGTGTAGAGGAACTCCTCGATTTCTTTCGGGTAGATGTTCTCGCCGCCGCGGATGACCATGTCCTTGATGCGGCCGACGATCTGGATGTAACCGTCTTCGTCCATGGTGGCCAGGTCACCGGTGTGCATCCAGCCGGCGCTATCGATGGCTTCGCGGGTTTTCTCGTCGTTGTTCCAGTACTTCAGCATCACGCTGTAGCCACGGGTGCACAGCTCGCCGATTTCGCCGCGTGGGACCACGTTGCCGTTGCCGGGGTCGACGATTTTGGTTTCCAGGTGGGGCTGGGTGCGGCCCACGGTGGTGACCTGTTTCTCGAACGGGTCCAGGGAGCTGGTCTGGGTGGACACGGGGCTGGTTTCGGTCATGCCGTAGGCAATCTGCACTTCTTTCATGTTCATCTTGCCGTTGACCTTTTTCATCACCTCTGCCGGGCAGATGGAACCAGCCATGATGCCGGTGCGCAGGGTGGAAAGGTCGTAGGTTTCGAAGTCCGGCTCGGCCAGTTCGGCGATGAACATGGTGGGCACGCCGTACAGGGCGGTGGCTTTTTCCTGGTGCACGGCCTGCAGTACGGATTTGGGCTCGAAGCCTTCACCCGGGTAGATCATGGTGGCGCCATGGGTGATGCAGCCCAGGTTGCCCATCACCATGCCGAAGCAGTGGTACAGGGGCACGGGAATTACCAGGCGGTCTTTCTCGGTGAGCAGTTGGCTCTCCGCCACAAAGTATCCGTTGTTGAGGATGTTGTGGTGGGTGAGGGTGGCGCCCTTGGGGTTACCGGTGGTGCCGGAGGTGAACTGGATGTTGATGGGGTCATCGAACTGCAGTTGGCCCTGTACCTTGTCCAGTTCTTCCTGGCTGACGTCGCTGGCGAAGCGACAAACTCGGCCCAGGTCCACATGCCGTCGTGCTTGTCTTTGTCCAGGTTGATCACGGCGCGCAGCTCGGGCACTTTCTGGGCTTTGAGCTTGCCGGGGGTGGCGGCTTTCAGTTCGGGGGCCAGGTCGTAGACCATCTTGCGGTAGTCAGAGGCTTTGAAACTGTCTGCCGTGACCAGTACGGAGATGCCGGCCAGGTTCATGGCGTAATCCAGTTCGTGCACGCCGTAGGCCGGGTTGATGTTGACCAGGATGGCGCCCACCTTGGCGGTGGCGAACTGGGTGACGGTCCACTCGTAGCGGTTGGGGGACCAGATGCCTACGCGGTCGCCGCGTTTGACGCCGATGGCCATGAAGGCGCGGGCGGCTTCGTTGACCTTTGCCACGAACTCTTTATAGGTCCAACGGATGTCCTGGTGCAGGGCGACCAGGGCCTCGGTGTCCGGGTATTTCTCGGCGGTGCGGTCGAGCATTGCGCCGATGGTCATGCCCAGCAGGGGTACTTCGGAGGTACCGCTGGTGTAGCTGGGAAGAGTCATGCTCATGGTGTCTGCCTCCATTGTTTTTGTCGTCGAGGGCAAGCAGTGTGAAATCTGCTAGCGACTCTGGCTGTGATACTCAGGGTTCGGTTGCATATCGCTGGCGATGGCCACTCGATTGGACATGTTGTAGAAACCGATCAGGTTGCTCAGGTCCCAGATGGCACTGTCGCTGAGGCCAGCGTCCCGCAGGGCCTGGGTGTGCTCTTCGGTAACGGTCGCCGGGGAGCGGGTGAGGTGCGATGTGAAATCGAGCATGGCACGCTGGCGCTTGTCGAGTTTGGCGCTGCGGTAGTTCATCACCATGTGTTCGCCCAGCACGGGGTCGCCACTCAGCACCCGCACGGCAGCACCGTGGGCCACCAGGCAATAGAAGCACTTGTTTTCGGAGGACACCACAACAGCGACCATCTCGCGTTCCAGTTTGCTGAGTTCGCCTTCGCCGAGCATCAGTTCGTTGTAGAGCCGGGTAAAGCCCTCAAGCTGCTTCAAATTCTGGCTGTACGCGGTCAGCACGTTGGGGATCATGCCGAGTTTTTCCTGGCAGATCTGGAAGTACTTCTGGGTGTCTTCCGGCATGTCCTTGATCTCTGGGATTGGGAGATCCAGGGCGACGACGTTTTTAGGATGGCTCATTAACAGTTTCCTCCGAGAGCTTGGCCGACTTTTGAGCCGTTATGGCGTTTGAGTTGTTCGCTGATCCATTCGCCAGTGGTGACCAGTTTGTTCAGGTCGACGCCGGTTTTGATGCCCAATCCGTTCAGAAGGTATAGCACGTCTTCCGTGGCGACGTTGCCGGAGGCGCCCTTGGCGTAAGGGCAGCCGCCGAGGCCGGCGACGGAGGCATCAATCACCGAAATGCCTTCTTCCAGCACCGCGTACAGATTGGCCAATGCCTGGCCGTAGGTGTCGTGGAAGTGGGCGGCCAGTTTTTCGATGGGTACTGCGGCGGCAACGGCTTCGAGCATGCGCTTGGCTTTCAACGGGGTGCCCACGCCGATGGTGTCGCCCAGGGAGATTTCGTAGCAGCCGAGTTCGGCCAGGGCCTTGGCGACTTTGGCGACCTGCTCGGGGGCGATGTCGCCCTCGTAGGGGCAGCCGAGCACGGTGGAGACGTAGCCGCGTACCGGGATGTGGTGCTGTTTGGCCGCTTCCATCACCGGCAGGAAGCGTTCCAGGCTTTCGGCGATGGAGCAGTTGATGTTTTTCTGGCTGAACGATTCCGACGCAGCGCCGAACACGGCGACTTCATCCACCCCGGCCGCCAGGGCGTTTTCGAAGCCCCTGAGGTTGGGGGTGAGCACGGAGTAGCGCACACCGGCTTTACGCTTGATGCCGGCCATCACATCCGCGGCGTCGCCCATCTGGGGCACCCATTTCGGGGACACGAAGCTGGCGGACTCGATGTGGTTGAGGCCGCAGTCGGCCAGCCGGTCGATCAGGCCGGTCTTGATGGCGGTGTTGATCACCGGGCCGGGTTCGTTCTGAAGGCCGTCCCGGGGGCTCATTTCAACCAGTCTTACCTGCGTCGGAAAGGCCATTAGCCTGCCTCCTCGTCGTCGGTGACTTCGATGGCGATCAGTTCGGCGCCTTCGGACACCTGATCGCCTTCGGCGAAGAAGATGTCGGTCACCACACCGTCGGCCGGGGCCTTGATGGCATGCTCCATTTTCATGGCTTCCATGATTACCAGGCTCTGGCCGGCGGTCACGGTGTCGCCTACCTTGGTCTGTACCGCCACGATGGCGCCGTTCATGGGCGCGGCCAGGCTGCCTTCACCGGCCATTTCCTCGAAGCCGTAGGTTTCCCGGTAGAGGATGCACTGGAAGGTGTCGCCTTCGTAGAAGAGCACCAGCTGATCGTTGTGCAGGTTGCCGTGAACGCTGATGCGGTGGCCGTTGATGACCGCCTGCAGGTAGTCGTCGTCCAGCTTCGCCGTCAGGTTGTAGACACTGTCACCCACAAACACCTGATAGCGGTCGTCCCGTTCCAGCACTTTCAGTTCGTGGATGTCCTCACCCACCTGCAGTTGCAGGGGCTGGGCGTATTCAGAGTTCATGCGCCAGCTGTTCTGGCGGCCAAAAGGCGACCAGGGGTCGGTGCTGATCACTTCCCGGGACTTGCGCTGTTCCAGCACGAAGCCGGCGGCCAGCACCAGGGCCTTGTGGGTGTCGAGCCGGGATTTCGGGAACAGCAGTTCGCGATGGTCCTCGATAAAGCCGGTGGTCAGATCCGCTTCCCGGAACGGCTGGGCGTCGGCCAGGGCGTGGAGGAAACGGATGTTAGTTTTCACGCCGGCGATGCGGTAGTGCTCCAGAGCCTGCACCATACGGTTGATGGCCTGGTCCCGGGTTTCGTCCCACACGATGAGCTTGGCGATCATCGGGTCGTAGTGGATGCTGATGTCGTCGCCTTCGGTGACGCCAGTATCCACCCGCACGTGGGCGCTTTCATCGGGCGTGCTCAGGTAGCGCAGGTTGCCGGTGGCGGGCAGGAAATCCTGGTCCGGGTCTTCGGCGTAAATACGTGCTTCCAGGGCGTGGCCCCGGGTTTTCACTTGGGACTGTTCCAGCGGCAGCGCATCGCCCCAGGCGACTTTCAACTGCCATTCCACCAGGTCCTGGCCGGTGACCATTTCGGTGACCGGGTGCTCTACCTGCAGGCGGGTGTTCATTTCCATAAAGAAGAAGGAGCCGTCCACGTCGTAGAGGAATTCCACGGTGCCGGCGCGACGTAGTTGATGGCCTGGGCGGCTTTGACGGCCGCTTCGCCCATGGCTTTGCGGGTGTCTTCGCTCAGGCCCGGGGCAGGGGCTTCTTCCAATACTTTCTGATGGCGGCGCTGAACCGAACAGTCGCGTTCGGCCAGGTAGACGCCTTTGCCGCTCTTGTCGCAGAACACCTGAATTTCCACGTGGCGTGGCTGGGTCAGGTAGCGTTCGATGAGCATGTCCGGGTTGCCGAAGGCGTTCTTCGATTCCCGTTTGGCAGCCGCCAGGGCATCGTCAAAGTCTTCCATCCGCTCGACCACGCGCATGCCTTTACCACCACCGCCGGCGACGGCTTTCAGCAGCAGCGGGAAGCCGCACTTCTCGGCTTCCTTGCGCAGGGTCTCCGGCGACTGGTCGTCACCGTGGTAGCCCGGCACCAGGGGCACGCCGGCTTTTTCCATAATGGCCTTGGCGGCGGACTTGGACCCCATGGCCGCGATAGCGGAGGAGGGCGGGCCGATGAACACGATGTTGTTGGCTTCGCAGGCTTCGGCGAACTGGGTGTTCTCGGAGAGGAACCCGTAGCCCGGGTGAACGGCCTGGGCGCCGCTTTCTTTCGCTACCTCAATGATCTTGTCGGCTTTCAGGTAGCTCTCGGAGCTGGCGGCAGGGCCGATGTTGAAGCTTCGTCAGCCATGGCGACATGGCGCGCGTCGGCGTCGGCGTCGGAATAGACAGCGACCACGCGAATGCCCATGCGGTGGGCGGTCTGTATGATCCGGCAGGCGATTTCGCCCCGGTTGGCGATCAGGATTTTGCTGAACATGGTTATTCTTCCTCCGGAACCCAGTTGGCCTTGCGTTTGTTCAGGAAGGCACCAAGTCCCTCCTGCCCTTCGGCACCCACCCGGATGTCGGCAATGCGTTGTGCGGTATCGTCGATCACATCGGCGCTGATCGGCTTGTGGCTGACGGCAAACACCAGGTCTTTCGCCGCTTTCATGGCTTCTGGGCCGTTGATGGCCAGTTGCTGCAGCATCTCGTTACAGCGTGCGTCCATGGCCTCAACATCGTCACAGACGATGTGCACCAGGCCGTATTCCTGCGCCTGCGTTGCGGTAAACACTTCGGCGGACAGGAAGTAACGGCGGGCCTGGCGCTCGCCAATGGCGCGTACCACGTAAGGGCTGATCACAGCGGGGATCAGGCCGAGTTTGACTTCGCTCAGGCAGAAGCTGGCCTTGTCGGTGGCCAGCACGATGTCGCAGCAGGCGGCCAGGCCGACGGCTCCGCCGAAGGCAGCACCCTGCACCAGGCCGATCACCGGCTTGGACAGGTGGTTAAGCACGTTCATCAGCCGCGCCAGTTCCCGCGAGTCGTCCAGGTTTTCCTGGCGGCTGTTGTCCGCCATGCGGCGCATCCAGCCCAGGTCCGCCCCGGCGGAGAAGTGTTTGCCTTCGGAGCGCAGGATGACGACCTTCACGTTGTTGTCAGCGTCGACGTTCTCAAGCGCGGTAATCAGCTGCTGGATGATCACGTCGTCGAAGGCGTTGCGTTTGTCCGGGCGGTTGAGAACCACCTCGGCAATGCCGTCGGACCGGTGTCTGAGCAGGACTGCGGATTCGTTGTCTGTCATGTCAGTCTCCCCGATTACATCCGGAACACGCCGAAGCGTGTTGGCTTGGCCGGGCGGTTAAGGGTGGCGGACAGGCTGAGGGCGACCACTTCCCGGGTCTGGGCCGGGTCGATCACGCCGTCGTCCCACAGCCGCGCGCTGGCGTAGTAGGGGTGGCCCTGGTGTTCGTAGGAGTCGACGATGGGCTTCTTGAACTCGGCCTCTTCATCGGCACTCCACTCCTGGCCTTTGCGCTCCATGCCTTCGCGCTTGACGGTGGCGAGTACGCCGGCGGCCTGTTCGCCGCCCATTACGGAGATGCGGGCGTTGGGCCACATCCACAGGAAGTCGGGGCTATAGGCGCGGCCGCACATGCCGTAGTTGCCGGCGCCAAAGCTGCCGCCGATCAGTACGGTGATCTTGGGCACTTCGGCACAGGCCACGGCCATGACCATTTTTGCACCGTGCTTGGCAATGCCTTCGGATTCGTGCTTCTGGCCCACCATGAAGCCGGTGATGTTCTGAAGGAACAGCAGCGGGATGTTGCGCTGGCAGCACAGTTCAATAAAGTGCGCGCCTTTCTGGGCGGACTCGCTGAACAGGATGCCGTTGTTGGCGATGATGCCCACCGGGTAGCCGTGGATATGGGCGAAGCCGGTGACGAGGGTCTGGCCGTAGTAGCGTTTGAATTCGTCAAATTCGGAGCCGTCGACGATGCGGGCAATGACGTCGCGCACGTCGAACTGTTTGCGCAGGTCGGTGCCGACAATGCCGTAGATTTCTTCGGCGTTGTACAGCGGTGCCTTGGGTTTGCGGATCTCCACGTCGGCCGGTTTGCGGCGGTTGAGGTTGGAGATGCAGCGCCGGGCGATTTCCAGGGCGTGGGCGTCGTTCTCGGCGTAATGATCGGCCACACCGGAGACTTTGCAGTGCACGTCGGCACCGCCCAGGTCTTCGGCGCTGACGACTTCACCGGTGGCGGCTTTTACCAGCGGCGGGCCGGCCAGGAAGATGGTGCCCTGGTTGCGCACGATGATGGATTCGTCGGCCATGGCGGGTACGTAGGCACCGCCGGCGGTGCACAGGCCCATGACGACGGCGATCTGGGGAATGTCGTCGGCGGACATGCGGGCCTGGTTGTAGAAGATGCGGCCGAAGTGGTCGCGGTCCGGGAAGACGTCGTCCTGCCGGGGCAGGTTGGCGCCGCCGGAGTCGACCAGGTAGATGCAGGGCAGGCGGTTCTGCAGGGCGATTTCCTGGGCGCGCAGGTGTTTCTTGACCGTCAACGGGTAGTAGCTGCCGCCTTTCACGGTGGCGTCGTTGGCGATGATCATGCATTCGGTGCCGGAGACGCGGCCGACGCCGGCGACGACGCCTGCGGCCGGGACTTCTTCGTCATAGACGTTGTAGGCGGCGAACTGGCCGACTTCCAGGAAGGGGGAGCCGTCGTCCAGGAGGCGGTTGATGCGTTCCCTTGGGAGCAGTTTGCCGCGGGCGATGTGGCGTTCCTGATAAGAGGGGCCGCCGCCTTGCTGGATGGTGGTCACTTTGTCCCGCAGGTCGGCCACGGCCTTGGCCATGGATGCCTGGTTCGCCTGGAATTCTTCGGACCTTGGGTTCACTTTGCTTTGGAGTATGGTCATGGCTTGTTAGTCCGTTTTTTAGTCCGTGCGTCGGGTCTGATGGCATGGCGCTCCGGGACACGCCGTGAATACGTCCCTGTAGGCTCGTAAAAAACATCCCTGTTTTTTACGGTCCCGGAGCGCCATGCCACCAAACCCTCGTCGTTCTTGGGTGCTGGCCTTGCGATGCCACTGCCTTTAATTGTTCAGGTACAGCTCACGCCCGATCAGCATCCGGCGGATTTCGGACGTGCCAGCGCCGATTTCGTAGAGCTTGGCGTCCCGCAGCAAACGGCCTGTCGGGTACTCATTGATGTAGCCGTTACCGCCCAGCAACTGGATGGCGTCGAGGGCCAGTTTGGTGGCCATTTCGGCGGAGTAGAGGATCGCGCCGGCGGCGTCTTTGCGGGTGGTGTTGCCGCGGTCGGCGGACATGGCGACCATGTAGACGTAGGATTTGGCGGTGTTCATCCAGGTGTACATGTCAGCCACTTTGCCCTGGACCAGCTCGAATTCACCGATGGCCTGGCCGAACTGTTTGCGCTCGCGGATGTAGGGAACCACCACGTCCATGGCGGCTTGCATGATGCCCAGCGGGCCGCCGGAGAGGACGAGGCGTTCGTAGTCGAGGCCGCTCATGAGGACTTTGGCGCCGTTGCCTTCGCCGCCCATGACGTTTTCCTTGGGTACCTTGGCGTCTTCGAACACCAGCTCACAGGTGTTGGAGCCGCGCATGCCGAGTTTGTCGAGCTTCTGGGCCTGGCTGAATCCCGGGGTGTCGCGTTCCACAATGAAGGCGGTGATGCCGCGTGGGCCGGCTGACGGGTCGGTCTTGGCGTAGATCACATAGACGTGGGCGTCGGGGCCGTTGGTGATCCACATTTTGCTGCCGTTGAGCACATAGTGGTCGCCGGCGTCTTTGGCGCTGAGTTTCATGGAGACGACGTCGGAACCGGCGTTGGGTTCGGACATGGCCAGGGCGCCGATGTGTTCACCGCTGATGAGCTTGGGCAGATACTTTTCTTTCTGCTCGTCGGAGCCGTTGCGGTTGATCTGGTTAACGCACAGGTTGGAGTGCGCGCCGTAAGAGAGTCCCACGGATGCAGAGGCACGGCTGATTTCCTCCATGGCGATGACGTGTGCGAGGTAGCCCATGCCGGAGCGCCGTAGGCTTCGTCAACGGTAATACCCAGCAGGCCCATGTCACCGAACTTTTTCCACAGGTCGTTGGGGAACAGGTTGTCATGGTCGATGGCTTCGGCGCGGGGGGCGATTTCACTGGCGGCAAAGCCGTTGATCTGCTCGCGCAGCATGTCCAGGGTCTCGCCGAGGCCGAAGTTGAACTCTGAGTATTGTGATTTCATGGTTGGCTACCTTTTGATCTTGCTGTTATTTCTGCTCGGTGGACTCAGGCTCTTTGGTGGTGGCCTTTGTCTGTTTACGCTTTCGTTGTTGCAGGTCAGCAAGCGCCTCGCGGCATCTTGCTTCTGCGGTGTCCATTTCCATTTCTGCCTGGGCAATGTCGTTTTTCTGTTGCTCCAGTTGCGCCCGTTTGCGGGCCAGGGTGTCCAGCATCAGCAGGAGCTGTTTTTCGTTGCCGCTGAGGGTTTCGTCCCACAGGTCAAAAAGCTCCTTGGTTTCCGCCAGGGAAAAGCCCATGCGTTTGCCCCGGAGGATCAGCTTCAGCCGCACCCGGTCCTTCGAGCTGAAGATCCGGGTTTGGCCGCGCCGGGTGGGGTGCAGTAGACCCTGATCTTCGTAGAAGCGTACGCTTCGTGTCGTCACGTCGAACTCTTTGGCCAGCTCGCTGATGCTGTAAGTTTTCTTGATGTCCATAGAGATTTCCTTTTTAGACTTAGGTTAGATAAAGTTTACGTAAACGTAAAGTATTTTTAAGGCCCGATTTCAACCAACAGATATGTGAAACAGGAGTGAATGATGGAATTCAAAAATGTGGCAGCGATTGTAACAGGCGGTGCATCAGGCTTGGGCGAGGGCTCAGCGCGTGCCCTGGCGGCAGCTGGGTGCCGTGTGGCGATTCTGGATGTTCAGGAGGAGCAGGGTAGAAAAGTGGCGGAAGACATTGGGGGCGTCTTTATTTACTGCGACGTGACGTCTTCTGAGAGTGCGGAAGCTGCATTCAGCGAAGCCCGTAAGGCGCATGGCCCCTGTGGCGTGGCGGTCAGCTGCGCGGGTATTGCTCCGGCCGCAAAGATCCTGGGCCGGGATGGTGTGATGCCGCTTGAGGCATTCAGCAAGGTGGTTCAGGTCAACCTGATTGGGTCCTTTAACATTCTGCGTCTCGCCGCGGCCGATATGGCCCAGCGGGAGCCCAACGCGGATGGCGAGCGGGGTGTGATTATCAACACGGCGTCTGTGGCGGCTTACGAGGGCCAGATTGGCCAGGCAGCCTACAGTGCGTCAAAGGGTGGCGTGGTATCGCTGACACTTCAGGCCGCCCGCGAGCTTGCCCGGGAAGGTATTCGGGTCAACACTATTGCTCCGGGAATCTTTATGACGCCAATGATGGCGGGCATGCCACAGGAAGTGCAGGACAGTCTCGCGGCCACGCTGCCTTTCCCCAAGCGATTGGGCAAGGCTGAAGAGTTTGGCATGTTGGTGGATCAGATGGTGCGCAACCCGATCCTCAACGGTGAGGTTATCCGCCTGGACTGTGCACTGCGCATGGCGCCTAAATAAAGCAGCAGCGCGTTAACACGAATCTCGTCTCTTTGGTGAGTTGGTGAGGTTCAGCTGTGGAACTCAGTCGGTGATCGGCTGGGTTTCACTGTCTTTGAGCGGTATTTTTCTCGATACGACCCTGTATAACGACGAAAGATTCAAATGGGTTCCATACGAAAAAATCGCGTTTGATTCGATTTTATAATATCGATTTTTATTTTTTTGCGATTACGAAATAGAAAAGCGCACTCCTTTCTCTCATATGTACCTTATCGGTGCATGCTCTGATGATTTCCTTTTTCATTTCTTCTGCGTTGTCAGGCGACTAGGTCTTTCCTGTATTCCAATTGTGCACACCAAAAATCAAGACATGTATCCCTTGCCTATAGTTGAAATTATCTTTTCGTAACAGGCATTTAACGTTTCGTTACGATAGTTTTCTGGCTGTTGGAACGCTGTGGACGACGTAGATCGCTTGCCGGTGATTTGTCCGTCTTCGTGTTCCCCCAACTCAAACTGGATACTCAAAAGGCGCATCAGGGCAACGTTTTCTGTTGAGCGTGCCTGTTCGTAATCAGACACCGGTCGCGGGGAAAAGTTCAAAAAAGAACCTCTTTCCGATTTCGGGGTCGCTGTACCGAGCCTTTTGAGTGTCATCAGTCAACCAGTAGTCAGTCGTTGGATTCATGGCGGCTCCCGGGTGGGAGTCGCTGGATGACAGTCAGGGGAGTAAAGGATATGCGAGTCAGTATTTTTGGTTTGGGTTATGTCGGGGCGGTGTGTACCGCCAGTCTGGCCCAGCGGGGGCATCACGTGGTCGGTGTGGATGTGTCGCCCATCAAAATTGATCTGATCAACAGCGGCAGGTCTCCCATTGTGGAGCCGGGGCTGGAGGAGCTGCTCCGGAGCGGGCGCGAGAACGGATTCATCAACGGCGTTACCGACGGGCACATCGCGGTTCAGGAGAGTGAGCTGTCGATGATCTGCGTGGGCACGCCCAGCAAGCCAAATGGCGATCTTGATCTGCAGTTTGTCGAGAAAGTGTGTAGCGATATCGGTAATGCCCTGAAGGACAAGGGTGACTGGCACCTGGTAGCGGTGCGTAGCACGGTGCTGCCCGGAACGGTTCGTGAGGTGGTCATCCCGGCTTTGGAGAAAGCGTCCGGGAAACGCGCCGGCGTTGATTTCGGTGTGTGTGTGAACCCGGAATTCCTGCGGGAAAGCACGGCGATCAAGGATTATGACCACCCTCCGATGACGGTCATTGGTGAGCTCGACGAACGCTCCGGCGAGTTCCTGGCGCGGATATACCAGGACCTTGATGCCCCCATCATCCGTAAGCCCATCGAAGTGGCTGAGATGATCAAGTACACCTGCAACATCTGGCACGCGACCAAAGTCAGCTTCGCCAACGAGATCGGCAATATTGCCAAGTCGATGGGCGTGGACGGCCGCGATGTCATGGACGTTGTCTGCCAGGACAAGAAGCTGAACATTTCCCGCTATTACATGCGCCCGGGCTTCGCCTTCGGCGGTTCCTGTCTGCCCAAAGACGTGCGCGCACTGACTTACCGGGCCAATCAGATGGACGTGAAGCACCCGCTGCTGAGCTCGATCATGAGCAGTAACAATGAGCAGGTTGCTCATGCCTTCAAGATCCTCACCGGCTACGGCTGTCGCAAGGTGAGCATGCTCGGCCTGAGCTTCAAGTCCAACACCGACGATCTGCGGGAAAGCCCACTGGTGGAGCTGGCCGAGATGCTGATTGGCAAGGGGTATGACCTGCAGATCTTCGACCGCAATGTGGATTACGCCCGCACCCACGGCGCCAACCGTGAATACATCAACCAGAAGATTCCGCACCTCTCGAACCTGATGCACAGCGACCTGCGTGGCGTGATTGATCACGCGGACGTGATCGTGGTCGGCAACAACGACGAGCTGTTCGAAACGGTGATTTCGGAAGTGCCTGAGGGCAAGCGGGTGATTGACCTTGTGGGCTTCATGAAGACCACAAGTACCGAGGTGCTGGAAGGCATCTGCTGGTAAGTCTTCACCCCCATGCGTGACGTCCTGGTGCCCTGCTGGGGCGGGGCGTCACGCTCAGAAAACGCACGGAATGTTATTTCAGGAACGGACGGCATGTCTTATATCTCAGACAACATAGTGTCCAGAACAGGCGGTTGGCTGCTTTTTCTCTCCGTACTCGGGGCGTTGGCGATCTCTTTGCCCACTACCTATACGGTGAGGGGCGGCGCCCACTTCCTCCTGGTCATCGGGGTGATTGGTATCTGGCGGTACTCCGTTGGGTTTATCCACTTTTTGCGTGCGATGTATTTCCTTAAATGGGCATTCCCCAAGATTCGGCGCCGGGCAAAGGCGTTGGGCGAAGACGCCGCTCCGTCCCATGTCTATCTGATGGTGACCAGTTTCCGTATCGATGCCGACACCACGGCCATGGTTTACAACTCTATTATCCGCGAAGCGGTTGAGTGTGGTTGGCCGACAACGGTGGTGGCATCGGTGGTGGAGCTTTCCGATGAAATGCTCATGCGGGCAATGTGGCGGAAGCTTGACCCACCCAGCCACATCAGGCTCAAGATTGTGCGCATTCCGGGGACCGGTAAGCGGGATGGTCTGGCGTACGGCTTTCGTGCCATTTCACGGGATCTGCCTGACGAGAATGCCGTGGTGGCCGTGGTGGACGGCGATACCGTGCTGGAACCCGGAGTGGTACGTAAAACCGCCCCTTACTTCCGGTTGATGCCGAACATCGGCGCGCTGACTACCAACGAGTTTTGCGAGGTGCGCGGCAGCTATCTGATGTCTGAATGGCACAAGCTGAGGTTCGCCCAGCGCCACATGAATATGTGCTCGATGGGGCTGTCGTATCGGGTTTTGACGCTCACCGGTCGCATGTCGGTATTCCGGGCCAGCGTGGTTACGCGCCCGGAGTTCATCAGCGACGTGGAGTATGACTCCCTGAAGCACTGGCGGCTGGGCGAATTCCGCTTTCTGACCGGCGATGACAAGTCCAGCTGGTTCAGCATGATGCGCCTGGGGTACGACACCTTCTATGTGCCGGACGCCACGATTCGCACAGTGGAGCATCCACCTGATCCCAGCTTTATCCGTTCTGCCCGTCAGCTGATGTTTCGCTGGTATGGCAACTCCCTGCGGCAGAATTCACGGGCTACCAAGCTTGGCCCCCGGCGCCTTGGATGGTTTACCTGGTACGTGCTTTATGACCAGCGCATTTCAATGTGGACCAGCATCCTGGGGCTGACTGCGGCTATCGTCGCGTCCATCAAGTACTCCGGTATTGTGCTGGTGGCCTACCTGCTTTGGATCGGGCTTACCCGTTTGGTGCTGACGTTGCTGCTTATCACTACCGGACACTCGGTCGGGCCAGCCTATCCGTGCATTCTCTATTTCAACCAGATCTTCGGCTCTCTGGTGAAAATCTATGTCTTTTTCCGGCTCGACCGACAGTCGTGGACACGCCAGAAAACCCGGTTCAGCGCGAACAACGCGTCTTTCCAACAACGCATGAACCGTTGGTCGTCAAGAGTGATGACGATATCCGCAGGCAGTGTCTTTCTGGCGGTGGTGATGAAGCTGGTATAGCGCAAGGGGAGTTTTTCTTATGTACACCAATCATCGTTGGGACAACACACAAGGATCAAAGCAATGAATATGGCAGCAAGTAGGGCAGATATTGAACCGCAGTTTGTCCATGAATCCGAGGCACAGCGACAGTATGCCCGGGTAAGAATTCCGGCCAAGCTGTTTGTAAACCTTGGTGGCTCAACCCACAACTTTCCGGTGGCCGATCTTTCGGCCGGTGGGTTCAGTGTCAACACGGGCCTGGAGTCGTTTCGTCAGGGCCGGGTCTACAAGGGTCGCCTGGTGTTCAAGGTTGACGGCTTTGATCTTGCCATTGACGTGAACTTTGTCCCGCGCAGTTTCGATTCGATGAATGATCGCTGTGGGTGTGAGTTTCAGGATCTGGGAGCCCGGGAGGTTTCCGCCCTGAGATACCTCATTACCGCATTCCTCAGCGGTGAAGTGGTTTCCGCCGGCGATGTGCTCAACACGCTGTCCCGCGAAAACTTCACCAAGGCCCGCAAAGGCAAGGGCAGCAATGACCTTGGATTCTTCGGCAAGCTTCGCGCCATGGTCGGAAGCCTGATCGTGATGTTGATAGGTCTGTTTGCGATCAGCTTTGTGGTCTCCGAGCTGTGGGACATCTACTTCGTAACCAAGGCGGAGTCCGCCATGGTGGCGTCGGAGCAGATTCCCCTGCGGATTCCCAAAGACGCAAAGGTCACAACGCTGGTCAAGCCTGGGCAGGAGGTTAAGGCGGGCGAGGCTATCGCTACTTTTGACGCGCCCATGATGTCTTATGTGAATGACCTGGTTGGAGAGGGCAACTACAGCGTCGGCCAGATCGAAGAGCTGTTGGACCAGCGGGTTCGGGGAACGATCACCAGCCCTGTGACTGCAAGGTGGTGAACATGAGGCCGGCTGAAGACCAGTACATGAGCAAGGGTGAGCAGCTTGCGGTTATGGCGCCGATGGACTCGTCCGCCCACGTTGTTGCCAACTTCCCGTTTAACCAGGGTGAAAAGCTCGAAGAAGGGCAGCAGGTGATACTGCGGCTCCCCAACGGCAAGGAACAGACCGGGCACATTACGTCGCTGTATGTGAACTCCCAGGCTCAGGGCGGACTGGTTGACGTAATCAGTGCGTCTATCGAATCCGCCGAACCGCTGCCGATTGAAGCAATCGGACGCCCCATTGGTGTCACGGTCGACCAGTTCCGGATGCCGAGCCTGCAGAAGGTTGTTGAACGGTTTTCGGAAGGTTGAGGGAGTTGCGGAGCATGAAGCGAGTAGCGTGCATTGCCGGTCTGTTCACTCTGGTGCTGTCTGGTTGCGGCAACCTGCCCGACATTCAGCGGGCTGAGAAGCTGCTGCCGAAGGTGACGTTCAGGAGGCCCGGGCGCAGTTGGAAAAGCTGGCGAAGTTTGGCCTGGCGGACGCCAGGTGGAGCTGGGGGATCTTTATGGTGCGCAGGACACACCGGAAGCACGCCAGAAGGCGCTGGATTGGTACAGGAAGGCCGCGGAGCAGGGTAGTGAACGAGCTGCTATCAGGATAGGCAAGATGAATGCGCGGGAAGGGGAAACCCCGGAGCAGCGGGCCAATGGCGCCCGTTACCTGCGCAAAGCGCTTGCGGAAGGTGATAAGACGGCGTTGATCCCGTTGATCAACCTGTACATCCATTTCCCCCGGGAGTTCCCCAACGGCAAACCGCTTGAGCTGATTCAGCAGGCGCGGGAAGCCGGCGATCCCAAAGGTGACGTGGCTCTGGCTCGCTACTACCTGCTGACGGACCAGTTCGAAAGCCACACGGATGAAATTGAAGAGCTGTGCGCGCCCATTGCCGAGGCCCAGCCCGAATGCTTCCAACTGCTCGCCAGAGTGTATCTGGTTGATGGCCGGAGTGAGGATCTGAAGGCACTTGTTGACCGGGCCAAGCAGGCCTGGGAGCAGGGCAGTATTGAAGATCGCGATCTGTACCTGTTCGCGCGGTGGTTGTCGGACGACGAAACCCCGCAAAAACAGGTGGCTGCCACCAACGAACTCTACCAGATGTTGACGCCCGACTACGTGCCCGCCCTGACGGCGCGCGCCAAGTTGATCATGGAGAACAACTACCTCGCTGAACCGGAGGTCGTTATCGAGATGCTTCGGGAGGCGCGAGCCAATGGTGACCTGAAGGCGTCGCTGTCACTGGCCCGGGCCTATGAGCGAGGCCGCATTGTGCCGACCGATCCGAAGAAGGCGATCGAGTACGCCATGGAAGCGCGTGAAAAATACCCCTCGGCGGAATACCTGCTCGGGCGCATCTACAAGCGTGGCTATCTCGGGGAGCCAGATCCCGAAAAGGCCAAGCAGCATCTTCTGACGGCGGCACGCCGAGGCTTTCCAAAGGCGGATTACGCCCTTGCCGAGCTTTACTGGGAAGCAAAAGGCATCGAGGTGAACCGTGTTTATGCCTGGAGTTTCGCGTTGCTGGCAGTGGAGGGCGGCGTTGAGCGTGCCAAAGAACTGATGGTGGATATGGTTCTGTCGCTACCCGAACACACCGAAAAGAGAGCTGAGGCCCTGTACCGGCAGGAACGTGCCGCGCGGCGACAGATGATCGCCGGAGGCACTTCAGGCCCGGCAACGACCACAAAACAAGGAGGATAAGCTCAATGCAGCTTATAACGAACTATCGATTAACTCGCCTCGCACTCTCTGTCAGTTGCCTGGCATCACTCGGCGTAACGCCCGCCGTAGCGCAGTCTACAGACGAGGCGAACCAGAGTTATCCGCGGCTGGTTGAACAGAACATAAAGTCCAAGCTCAGTTTTATCAGCGAAGGCGACCGGCGCCTTGGACTGGGCTCCAATGGCGAGACCAAATCCAACGAAGCTGGCCTCGACATCAAGCCCGAGTGGGTCTGGCAATTGTCACCTCACTGGCGCTCAAAACTGCGCCTGCAGGCGTTTGGCGCAACCGGTCAGGTGGATGTTAGCGACGAAATCGGCGGCACGACCACCACCGACGGCTTTCTTGCGCTCAGGGAGGCTTGGCTGGATTACAACGGCCTGAGCGACTATCCCGGGGAGTCGATTCGCTTTGGCCGTGAGCGTCTGAAGGAAAACAGCGGTATGTGGTGGGACGACGATATTACCCTCACGCGCTGGATCTTCAACACGTCGCTGCTGGACACCACCGTGGGTGTCGCCCAGAAGTTCGCCGAGTTGCGGACTGACAACAACGAACTCCAGGACGAAGAGCAGGACATTGCTCGATTTTTTGCCCATACACGCTGGCAGTGGCGGAAAGGTCACTACCTGGGCTTCCTGGTGACCCATGGCCAGGGCTACGGAGATCAGGCTGAAGAATACGCATTGCGAGGCCAGACGCTGGATGAAGGTTTCACGGACTCGCTGACCTGGACGGCCCTCCAGGCGGATCGGAGCTATTTCGATTGGCACTCCCACGATACGTTCCAGTATTTCGCGTCGGTTGCGGCAGTGAATGGTACGGACACTGTGGTCGGCACAGACCCCAGTGCGCCCAATGGCTTCAGCGATCGTGAACGCGATGTCTCCGGTTGGGCGGCAGACCTGGGCGCGCGTGCCCAATTGCTGGATACGCCCCGCTGGGTTGTCGGCGCTCACGGTGCCGTTGCGTCCGGTGGTGGTGAGCCTGGCGAAAGTGATGCCTTTCAGCAAACCAGCCTGGAAAGCAACCGCTCAAGGTTTACGGGAACCCGCTCCCAGGTGCCGCGGTTTGGTGAAGCCATTCAACCGGAGTGGAGCAATATCCGGGTCTTGACCTTCTACACCGCATTGTCTGACCGCGATACCTGGGACGCCAACCTGCTGTACCACCGTTACTGGCTGAGTGATGAGAACGGCGCCGTGCGTTCCGACCTGGTCGAGCCAGGCTTTACCGGCAGCAGTGATGACCTGGGCCAATCTGTGGATCTGGTATTGGGCTACTACGGCGATAGCGCTTCAACCTCCTGGGCGGCGTTTGATGTCCGTTTGCGTGGTGGCGTTTTCATGCCAGGGGATGCCTACGGCGAGGACGCAGATGACGCCAGGCATCGGGTAGTTGTAGACGTGTCGAAGCGGTTCTGAGGAGAACTCATGAAAATCCTGGAAACCCGATGGGCTTTTTGCTTCTTACCACGGTGCTCATATTGCCGCTGAATGCGTTGGCTGCAGCCAGCGCCGACGATGGCAATGTGGTAAATGCGCCGCCGGCGATTGCGCCCTTGGAGGAAGACTATGGCATCGAGATAAAGTCTGGCGAGGAGCTGTATTTGCCTGAGCCTGAGGTCCCTGATGTGTCCGGCTATAGCCGTGACGCCATCGAGGCAAAGCTTGCCGGTCGGCAGGATTCCGCACCGAATGTAACAGTGGAACGTATGGGCGGGGTCAGTGCACTGGGGGATTTCGTGGACGAAGGGCGGGCGCGCGAGTGGGTGATCCGTCAGTTTTCACATCCTCAGGCGATTATGGTTAACAGCGGGAAGGTGACGCTGGAGGATGTCTATCGGCAGGTGAATGATCGTCGCTACATGGAACAGGTCGGCGATGGTACTTACATCATTCGTTTGCCGCTGGCGGTCAAACAAGAGGCCACCCTGGTTCTGCGCGATGAGACTCTGCGGCTGTCGGAGGAGCGTGGTTCGTTTATTGCCAACGACGGCTGGCTGTTTGCCATTGACAGCAAGATTATTGGGTGGCGCGAGGAGGCCAATGGCCCGGCCACGTTCCAGAAGAAAAGCAACTTCCGTCCGTTCTATGTGGGCTGGGGCGGTAGCGAGAACTTTATTCTCGGCACCACCATGGCAAATCTGGGTTATCTCCAGAGTAAATCCTATGGGTTTACCGTGGCCCAGTACTCTGAGTACGACAACGCCCGTCTGCAGCGCAGCGCGCCCCATGCCTGGCTGGTGGAATCCACCTTCGAGGATCTCTACTACGGGTTTTACTGCTATGAGGCGGAAGACGTTGCCATCGTCGATAACGTCTACCGAGACAACATCGTGTATGGCATCGACCCCCATGACTACTCCAGCCGACTGCTGATTGCCAACAACGAGGTTTATGGCACCCGTGAGAAGCACGGCATCATCATCTCCCGCGAGGTAAATAACAGCTGGATTGTTGGAAACCGTAGCTACGACAACGGGCTATCCGGCATCGTTCTGGACCGTCAGAGCTCCAACAACGTGGTGGCCAATAACGTTTCCTATGACAACCAGGGTGACGGTATCGGGCTCTACGAGTCGCCGGACAACCTGCTCTGGGGCAACCGGTTGATGAACAATTTGCGCAATGGCATCCGGGTCAGAAACAGCAGCAATGTGAATGTCTACCACAACGTTGCGGTGCTCAACGGCACCTGGGGTATTTATGGTCAGTTGAAAGACCTGTCCGCCACCGACCGTAATTTCAAAGAAGACTTCTACTCCTACGAGGTGTCGATGAACGTGGTGGGCGGCGAACTAGCCTCCAACGCCAGCGGCCCCCTGTCGACCGACAACCCTGCTTACATCGCAATTTATGACGTTGGAATGCGATTCCCCAGGTCAGACGTGGGGATCCACTTCGAGGGTGTGCTTGGCAAATACCAGATGCAGATTTTTGACGCACTACGGAACCAGGGGCGTGCAGTATTCATAGAGCCCACGGCTGTGGTGTCGGGCCAGGTTACGCAGGCGGAGAACTGACATGGTTTTTTCATCCAATATCTTCCTGTTTCTGTTCCTGCCCGCCTTCCTGGGGCTGTATTACCTGACACCGTTCAGGCACCGCTCACTGGTTATCCTGATCGGCAGCTACGCCTTCTATGCCTGGTGGCGGGTGGATTTCCTGTTGCTGTTCGTGGCCGTGACCTTCTGGAACTATTTCATCGGCCTGGCAATACACCGCGCCGGTGTTGGCACCGCGAGTGCCCGCAAGTGGGTTGCCATCGGTGTTGGTGGTGACCTGGCGACGCTCGCTACTTCAAGTACGCCAACTTTGGTGTCGACAGCCTGAACGACCTGCTGGTCAGCGCCGGCAGTCAGCCGCTGGAACTGGCGAATATCATCCTGCCCATCGGCATTTCCTTCTACATCTTCCAGGCCATTTCCTACGTGGTGGATGTCTATCGAGGGGATACGGAACCGACCCGGCGGTTTATTGATTTCGCGGCTTTCATTGCGTTGTTCCCCCAGCTTATTGCCGGGCCGGTGCTGCGTTACAAGGACCTGGCGGATCAGTTCACCTACCGCACCCATACCATGGAAAAGTTCGGTGAGGGCGCGTTCAGGTTCATGCAGGGCTTCATCAAGAAAGTCTTCATTGCGGATTCGATAGCACCGCTGGCGGACAGTGCCTTTGCGTTGTCTGACCCCAGTACGGCGGATGCCTGGCTGGGCATCCTGGCGTACACCGCGCAGTTGTATTTCGACTTTTCCGGCTACTCCGATATGGCCATCGGCCTGGGTCTGATGATGGGCTTCCGGTTTAACGAGAACTTCAACCAGCCCTACATCAGCCAGAGCATTACCGAGTTCTGGCGTCGTTGGCACATCAGCCTGTCCACCTGGCTGCGGGATTACCTGTACATCCCCCTGGGCGGCAACCGCAACAGTACGGTCAAAACTTATCGCAACCTGCTACTCACCATGTTGCTCGGCGGCCTCTGGCACGGCGCCAACTGGACGTTCCTGTTGTGGGGTGCCTGGCACGGTCTGTTGCTGTCGGTGGAAAGGGCGCTGGGTGTGTCGGGCAGCCCGTCCGGGTTCCGGTTTTTCCGGTGGGCGCTGACCTTCCTGTTCGTGATGCTCGGCTGGGTCACCTTCAGGGCCAGCACGATCACCGAGGCCTTCGGTTTCTACGGTGCCATGTTCAGCTTCGACGGTGCCGGCCTGAGTGATGTCTTTGTCCAGGGCATCCGGGACCTGAACCTGGCGATCCTGGTGTTGGCTTTCGGAGTGATCGCGATGATGGGGCTGAAGGATCGGCTCGGGCATCGTGAGGTTGGCCCCATCCTGTCCGGCTGGCGGTCCGCCGCTGCGCCGTTGCTGGTTCCGGTGTTTGCGCTCGCCGTGTTGAAACTGTCCGCTGAGAGTTTCTCACCGTTCCTGTACTTCCAGTTCTGAGGGTGGATTTGATGACTAAAACGTCTGCACGAATCACAGCTGTTCTCTTCATCGCGCTGGTCCTGGTTCTGGGTGTGCTGTCCTTGCGGCCCTTGCTGGGTTACCAGGCCGAAACAGGGCTGAGCCCGGTCAACGGTGAGTTGGCCCGCAACCTGGAGAGCCATTACGACGATCAGTTCCCGGCGAAGGATCTGGGAACCAATCTCTGGGCCGCGATCAACTACACGCTCTTTGACGAGGGCCGGGAAGGCGTTGTCGTGGGACAAGACGAGTGGCTGTTTACCGATGAGGAAATCTACCCGGCCAGCCGTGACGGCGAGGTGGTCGATCGCAACCTGAGTCGTGTACAGCGCGTCGCCGACTATCTGTTGGCCGAGGGCGTTCCGCTGGTTGTGCTGGTGGTGCCCGCCAAGGCCCGAATCCATTCGGACATGCTGGGCAGTACGAAGCCCGAACCGACGATGATGTCACTGTACGACCGGTTCCAGCAGTCACTGGCGACAGCGGGCATTCCCGCGCCGGAGCTGAAACCGTTGTTGGAGCAGGCGACACGTCATGGAGAATCGGTGTTCCTGAGAACTGACACCCACTGGTCGCCGAACGGCGCAAACCTCTACGCGAAAGGCGCTGCCGAGTTCATCCGCGATCGCTTCAATGGCCTGTCCTGGGGCGAGCAGAGCTTTGTGACATCCATTGGCCAACCGGTCCAGCACCGTGGTGACCTGCTCAATTACATTCCAGTGGAGCCAGCGTTTACCGACTTCGGTCCTGCACCTGACCAACTGGAACCAAGAACGACGCGCGCCCAGAACGACGGCCAGGCGAACGCCAGCGCCCTGTTTGGCGATGACGTCACCAACACCGTTCTGGTTGGCACAAGTTACAGCGCCAATGAGCAGTGGGATTTTCCCGGTGCCTTGCGAAAGCACCTCGGCCAGGACCTGATCAACGTGGCCGAAGAAGGCGACGGCCCTATCGTACCGATGATCGAGTACCTGAACTCTTCCGATTTCCGGGATCAACCGCCGCAATTGGTGATCTGGGAATTTCCCGAGCGTTACCTGGCACAGCCACTGGAGTCCGAACAGGCCCAGGCTTGGTTTCGCCGCTGATAACACGCTGACCGCGCAAGCGGATAGCCGTTCTGAAACCAACCCCTGAGGATGATGAAAATGAGAGCACTGATGCATACCGCTTTTTTTGCCCTGATCAGCAGTTTGCTGGTCTCCATGAACATGGCCCAGGCCGGCGAGGACGCGCTTTATGCCGCAGAGGCGCCGGACGGGGCGGCCTTCATTCGCGTGGTGAACGCGGATGCCAGCGGCGCCATCGCTCGCGCCTCTGTGGGCGACAAGGTGATCAAGGAAGTATCGCCGTTGGAGGCGAGCCCCTACATTTACCTTTCTGAGGGTAACTATCAGGTGGACGTTGCCGGTCAGAAGACGTCCGTCAACATGAAAAAGAACGAGTTCTACACCGTGGTTGTACTGGATTCCGGTGAGATGAAAGTGATGAAGGATGTCGCCTTCGACAACCCTCGCAAGGCACTGCTTTCATTCTACAACCTGACCAGCAATAGCGGGGTCACTCTGAAAACGTCCGACGGCAAGGTAGCCGTGATTGATGCAGTGGGCTCCCTTGATGTGGCCAATCGCGAAATCAACGCCGTCAGCATTGCGCTGGGCGCTTTCCAAAGCAACAAGGCGCTGGCAACCACCAGTGAAGTCAATCTGCAGCGCGGCAAGGTATTCAGCGTATTTGCCATCGACGTTGGTGGCGAGCCGAGGCTGGTTGTCGCTGAAAACCGAGTGGATACATCGGTATGAAGCAGGTGTTCAGAGGCCGTGGATTATGGGCGCTGGTTGCGCTCGGGCTGCTCAGCGTCGCGGGTGTCAAGGCCAGCGCCGCCGAGCTGCCCGAGTACAACATCGAACGCTGTTGTGACCTGTGCCCACTCACGGCATACCCATCCAGCTACGACACCGGTTATCTGAAGAACTTCAAGATGCTGGTTCAGGGCAAAGACGGTTGGCTGTTCCGTTCTGAAGCGGAACTGGTTGAGCAGTTCGGGCCGAACCTGGAAGGCTTGAAACACCTGAAGCGCTTTGCCAGGCACCTGAAGCAAACCACCGGTACCGAATTGGTGATGGTGTTCCAGCCGACAAAAGGCCTGGTTCATCCCAATCATCTGCCCGCGACATCGCCGGTGCCGTTCAGCTGGAACGTGGCCCGTAAAAATTACGCTGACGCGTTGATGCGTTTTCGCCAGGCAGGGCTGGTGGTTCCAGACCTGACGCCCCTTCTGGACGAAGAGACACGTGAAGACGCCTTCTTCTTTAAGCGGGATCACCACTGGACACCTTATGGCGCCCGGCGGACCGCGGAGGTCGTGGCGGAGCGAATCAAGGATATGCCGGCCTATCAGTCGTTGTCGCAGCAGGAATTCGTGACTCGTCGGTCCGGGTTGATCCGAAAGGACGGGTCGCTTCAGGACGCGGTTAAACGGATATGCGGTTTCGAGTACGGCTCGCAGTACGTGGACGAGTTTCGCACCGAGTCCTCCGGTACCGGCCAATCCGCTGAAGCCAGCGCCCTGTTTGGCGACCAGGACTTGCCCCCCATCACCCTGGTGGGCACCAGTAACAGTAAGGGTGCCCAGGACTACAACTTTGTCGGGGCGCTGCAGGAGTTTCTGGGTGTCGAGGTGCTCAACGTGGCGGTTGCCGGCGGTAGTTACGACGGCTCCATGTTCGAATACCTGCTTTCCGACAACTTCCGGGAGTCGCCACCCAAGATCATGATCTGGGAGGTGCCCGGTTACCACAACCTCGACAGTGCGGAGTTCTATCGGCAGGTCACACCGATGATCAGTGGTGCCTGTGAGAGCCAGGAGCCGGTGTTGCAGAAAACCACGCCGGTCAAGGCCGGCACCACCGAAGTGCTCTACAACGGCGGTGGACAGTTCATCGAAATGCCGAGCAACGAGTACGTCGTCGACCTGCAGTTCAGTGACCCGGGGGTGAAAGAGGTTGATGCCTTCATCTGGTACGTGTTCGGGCGCAAGGACCGCGTGGATATGGAGTACGGCGATCGGGTTGAAACCCCTGGCCGGTTTGTCTTCGAGCTCCCGGAAGCCGAACTGGAACGATGAAATGTTCATGTCGCTGGACCTCGCGCTGAAACCGGAGCAGGTCTCGGAAGGCTTAACGGTAACCACGAAAATCTGTCGCCGTCAGGACATCTGACGCACATTCATCCAACGCATAGAGAGGATGGTTATGCGAATCCAACAACGCTCTGAACATCGACAATGGGGCCGGGTGCTGCTGTCTGCGGCGATAACCGCCGTCTTTGGTGTGAGTAGCGTTCACGCCGGGCAGTGCCTGAACGGACAACTGCGTGCTCCGGTGGGCTATTACCAGACGCCGGAAGACAAGGATGGCGGTGACTACGACTGCGAGCGGGTGGAGCCGCACGTCGGCTCGCTGTCGCTGACCAGTAAGTACAAGGGCAGTGACAGCGCTCGCAACAATCTGAACAAGCAGGCCTATGAAGAGTACAAGAAGGCCACCAGCAACGTGCGTGATTTCGAGAAGGCTGTTATCGCTGCCGCCGATGACTACCAGGTTGATGGCGATGGCCCCGAAGCGCTGGATTGCGTATTGGACAACCTCGACGCGTGGGCGTCATCGGATGCCCTGTTGACGGATGACATCAATCACGTCGGTCAGGCGGTACGCAAATGGGCACTGGCAGCCGCTGCGAACGCCTATCTCAGGATGTGGACGTCGGCGCCGGAGGCCGCCATGGATCTGGAGCGGGCGCGCCGAATTGAAGACTGGTTTCTGCGCTTGAGTGATGGGGTCCGCGATTACTACACGGATCGAAAAGCCAAGAAGGTCAACAACCATGATTACTGGGCCGCCTGGGCCGTGATGTCGGCATCGGTGGCAACCCAGGACTGCGACGACTGGAACTGGTCGCTGGCCAAGTTCGATGAAGCCATGGGGCAGATCAATGAGGACGGTTACCTGCCCAAGGAACTCAGCCGGGAAACCCGGGCCTTGGAATACATGAACTACGCCATGCAGCCCCTGACCATGATCGCGCTGTTTGCCGAGGTCAATGGCAACTCTGTTTATGAGCGTTACCAGGATCAGTTTACGAAAATGGCCGGAAATGTCGTCGCGGGGCTGGATGATCCGGAACGAATTGAAGACATCACCGGAGACGAGCAGATTGTCGACGGGCTTTATAAGGCCTGGTCCCTGGCCTGGATGGAACCCTGGCAGGCCGCCTGGGGACCTGTTGAGGGAATGCCCGCCTTTCTGGATGAACTTCGGCCGATGAAATCCACCCGTCTGGGTGGCGATATTTCCTATCTGTACGGCATTAACCCGCTGTGGCCCGAGGGCGCGCAGCCGGATCCACCCAGCAACATCACCCTAAGTAAACGGTTCTAACGGGCCCTGGTTCAAGGGTCCAGATTAATACGCCAACGGACGTCCCTGTGGTACGTCTTTGTAGAGCAAAGGAGCAGAACGATGATTCCAGTCATACTCTCAGGTGGTAACGGTTCACGCTTTGGCCCCTCTCGCGCCAGGCCTATCCCAAGCAGTTCCTCCATTGGTGGGGGAACAAAGTATGTTGCAGGAAACTCTGTGCCGGCTGCCGGTCGACGACGCCGAGTCGCCGGTTGTGGTGGCCAACGATGAGCACCGCTTTATTGTCAAAGAGCAGTTGGAGGCCATAGGCCGTCAACCGTTGTCGATACTGCTGGAGCCGTTTGGCCGCAACACCGCCCCGGCGGTCGCGATGGCCGCTATCGAAGTGGCGCGAAAAGATCCCAAAGCCATCATGCTGGTGTTGCCCGCGGATCATGCCATTGAAAATGTCGAGGCGTTCCAGCGGGCTGTTGCCCAGGGGCAGGAAGCCGCCAGGTCCGGAGTTGGTGCTGTTTGGTATTACGCCAACCCGGCCGGAGACTGGCTACGGCTATATCGCTGCCGGCCAGTCCGGAGAGGCGCCCGGCGCTGCCCGGCCGGTGTCCCGCTTTATCGAGAAGCCGGACGCCGAAAAAGCCGCCGCGCTGCTGTCTGCCGGTGGTTACTACTGGAACAGCGGCATGTTCATGTTCCGGGCCGACAGCTACCTGGCGGAGCTGAAGAAACACAGCCCGGACATTTACGACACCTGTCTTCTGGCCGCCCGAAGCCTCGAGCGCGACATGGATTTCACCCGTATTCCCGCCGAGATATTCGAGCATTGCCCGGACGATTCCATTGACTACGCAGTGATGGAGAAAACATCGAAAGCCTTGTTGGTGCCGATGGATGCAGGCTGGAGCGACGTTGGCTCCTGGTCCACGATCTGGGATGTGACCGACAAGGACGAGAACGCCAATGCCATCCTGGGTGATGCCTGCCTGGAAGACAGTAACAACTGCCTGGTGTACACCTCGGACAAGCTGGTGGCCATGTTGGGCGTGAAAGACCTGGTGGTGGTCGACACCAAAGATGCGTTGATGGTTGCCCACAAGGACAAGGTGCAGGACGTCAAGAAACTGGTGAAGCGGCTGAACGGTGACCAGCGCTCGGAAACCCGCACGCACAGGCAGGTGTATCGCCCGTGGGGCAGCTACGACAGCATCGACATGGGCAACCGTTTTCAGGTGAAGCGCATAAGCGTCAAGCCGGGCGAGAAGCTGTCGTTGCAGAAGCACCATCACCGGGCTGAGCACTGGATCATCGTCAAGGGTACTGCCGAAGTGACCCGTGACGAGGAAACGTTCCTGCTGTCCGAGAACCAGTCCACCTACATACCGATCGGCGCGGTACACCGGCTGTTCAATCCCGGCCGCATTCCCCTGGAGCTGATTGAAGTCCAGTCCGGCGCCTACCTTGGCGAGGATGACATTGAACGCCTGGACGACCGGTACGGTCGCGCGGCGCCCACCCCGGACGTGGAGGAAGAGCAGATTCCGGTGATGTCGGAAAAGGTATAGGGCCAACGCGGCCCGCTTTGCAAAACCGCCAGGGGCAGCAGGGTGGGCCGCGCCATTGATCGAAGGTTAGACGGAGAAACAGCTATGGACGTGTCCTGTTTTAAGGCTTATGACCTGCGCGGCCGGGTTCCCGACCAGTTGAATCCTGAACTGGCAGAGCGAATCGGGCGTGCTTACGTGGAGCTGACAAGTGCCCGCCGGGTTGTGGTGGGGTATGACATCCGGTTATCGAGCCCGGAGATTGCAGAAGCGTTGACCATCGGGCTCAGGGCGGCGGGGGCAGATGTCTATGACATCGGTCTTTGCGGTACCGAGCAGATCTACTTTGCCACCAGTCATTACAGTATGGATGGCGGCATTATGGTGACGGCCAGCCACAACCCCAAGGATCACAATGGTATGAAGCTGGTTGGCCGCGAATCGCGCCCCATCAGCTCGGATAACGGCCTGAACACCATCCGTGACAGAGTCTCCCAGCCGTTTATGGATGCCGCCATCCCCGGGCGCCTGGAAAGCCTGTCAGTGGAGGCCGACTATATCCATCACTTGCTGGGATACATCGACGGCACCACGATTGGTCCTCTGAAGGTGGTGGTTAACGCGGGCAATGGCGGTGCGGGCCCGGTCATCGACGCGTTGTCACGATGGCTGCCCTTTGATTTCGTACAACTGCATCACGAACCCGACGGGCACTTCCCGAACGGGGTTCCCAATCCCCTGCTGGAGGAAAACCGGGCGGTAACGGCTGAGGCGGTTCTGCGCGAAGGGGCCGACATGGGGATCGCCTGGGACGGCGACTACGACCGCTGTTTTTTCTTTGACGAAAATGGCCGGTTTATCGAAGGCTATTACATCGTGGGCCTGTTGGCGGACCAGTTCCTGCAGAAGGTAGACGGCGGCAAGATCATTCACGACCCGCGGCTGACCTGGAACACCCAGGAGTTGGTTCGAAAGGCTGGCGGAACACCTATCGAAAGCAAAACCGGACACGCGTTCATCAAACAGCGCATGCGCGAGGAAGATGCCCTGTATGGGGGTGAAATGAGTGCCCACCACTACTTCCGGGACTTCGCCTACTGCGACAGCGGCATGATTCCATGGCTGCTGGTTGCCGAACGCCTGTGCCAGACTGGGCAGCCGTTATCGTCGCTGATCGACGCCCGCATTGACGCTTTCCCCGCCAGTGGGGAGATTAACCGCACGGTGGATGATCCGGCCCGGTTGCTTGCGGTGATCGAGGAGATCTATGGTGCCGATGCGGTATCTGTGGGACACGTTGATGGCCTGAGTGTTGAGTTTGAACGCTGGCGGTTCAATCTCCGGATGTCGAACACGGAGCCGCTGGTGCGGCTGAATGTGGAGTCACGAGGGGACATTGCCCTGATGAAGGAAAAGACCTCGGAGCTGCTGGCGGAAATGGCGCGGCTGGATCAGCCGGATACCCGTCGAACGGCTGCGGGGGCTCGCTGAAACGTCGGCTGTGCCCTATAGTCAGGTGTTGGATAACAACACCAGGAGACCAGTATGAACTCCATCTTCGACAAGGGATTAGAGCCAACCGACGCCAATAACGCCACACTGACACCGCTGGATTTCCTGGCCCGCACGGCCAGCGTGTACCCGGAATACCCGGCGGTGATTCATGGTGCCACACGCCGCAACTGGCAGCAGACCTACGAGCGTTGTCGCCGCCTGGCGTCCGCGCTGGCTGACAAAGGTGTCGGCAAGGGCGACACCGTGGCGGCCATGCTGCCAAACATTCCGCCCATGCTGGAGTGTCATTTTGGCATCCCCATGTTGGGGGCAGTACTCAATGCCCTGAACACCCGCCTGGATGCCAAAGCCATCGCCTTCATGCTGGAGCACGGCGAGGCGAAAGTGCTGATTGCCGATCGGGAGTTTGGCGACGTCATCAACGAAGCCGTCGGCATGCTCGACAACCCGCCACAGGTGATTGACGTCAACGACCCCGAATTCAGTGGTGCCGGAACCCAGGTGAGCGATCTGGATTACGACGCTTTCGTGGCCAGCGGCGACCCGGCCTTTGACTGGCAAATGCCGGCGGATGAGTGGGATGCGATTTCGCTGTGCTATACCTCCGGCACCACTGGTAACCCGAAAGGCGTGGTGTATCACCATCGCGGTGCCTATGAGAACGCCATGGGCAACCAGGCGGTGTGGTCCATGGGTATGCATCCGGTGTACCTGTGGACACTGCCGATGTTCACTGCAATGGCTGGTGTTTCCCCTGGACCATCACCGCCTTTGCGGGTACCCATGTGTGCCTGCGTAAGGTAGAGCCGGAGAAAATCCTGCAGCTGATCAGCGAACACAAAGTCAGCCACATGTGCGGTGCGCCTATTGTATTGAACACCTTGCTGGGCGCTTCGGACGCCGCAAAATCCAGCTTCAGCCATACGGTTCAGGCAATGACCGCAGGTGCGGCACCCCCGGCAAAAGTCATCGAAGCCATCGAAAACATGGGCTTTCGCGTGACCCACGTTTACGGGCTTACCGAGGTGTACGGACCGGTCACGGTATGCGCCTGGAAATCCGAATGGGATGACCTGCCGGTGGAAGACCGGGCCAGAATCAAGGCACGGCAGGGCGTTCGCTACCATACCCTGGCCGGCATGATGGTGGGTGACCCGGAAACCATGGAAGCAGTGCCGAAAGACGGCACCACCATTGGCGAGATTTTCCTGCGCGGCAACACAGTAATGAAGGGTTACCTGAAAAACCCCAAAGCCACCGAAGAGGCATTCCGCGGCGGCTGGTTCCACACCGGGGACCTGGCCGTCTGGCATGAGGATGGCTACGCGGAGATCAAGGACCGCCTGAAAGACATCATCATTTCCGGCGGCGAGAACATCTCCACCATTGAGGTGGAGGACATACTCTACCGCCATCCCGACATCCTCGAGGCCGCCGTGGTGGCAAGGCCGGACGAAAAGTGGGGCGAAACACCCTGCGCCTTCGTCACCCTCAAGCCCGAAGCAGGGGACGTCAGCGAAGACGACATCATCGCCTTCTGCCGGGAGCGACTGGCGAAGTTCAAAGTGCCCAAGACCATTGTGTTCAGCGAACTGCCGAAAACCTCCACCGGCAAGATCCAGAAGTTCGTGCTGCGGGACGACGCCAAAAACCTCTGACCGCGCGTTATAAACCCCGGAGCTGCCAGCGATGCAGCCCCGGGGTGCTATTTTTTATCAAATTTCCTGCCCGGTTATGTCATGGCGCTCAGACCGTGACTGCGACAGACTGACCGTTATCCAATCAAGGCCACACTAATCACCGACGGGAGACACCCATGACCAGCGCTGTTGATAAAGAAGAACTCGACATGTTCCGGGAGTCCGTCATCAAGGCCCTGGAAACCGAAGTAACCCCCCACTACGAAGAATGGGAACACTCCGGCATCGTGCCCCGGGAACTCTGGAACACCCTGGGCAACGCCGGCATGCTGTGCGTGGACGTACCTGAAGATTGGGGCGGCTGCGGTGCGCCCTTCCTGTACTCCGTCGTCGTGGGCGAAGAAATGGCCCGCATGGGCTTCGGCGCCCTGTCCACCAACGTCATGGTGCACTCCGACATCGTCGCCCCGTACCTCAGCCATATCGGCAACGAAGAACAGCGCCAGTACTGGTTGCCGAAAATGGTCTCCGGCGAAGCGGTGGGCGCCATCGCCATGACCGAACCCGGCGCCGGCAGCGATCTCCAGGCCATCCGCACCAGCGCGGTGAAAGACGGGGACGACTACATCCTCAACGGCTCCAAAACCTTCATCACCAACGGCCAACACGCCGACATGGTCATCGTTGCCGCCAAAACCGACCCCAAGGCCGGCGCACGTGGCATCAGCCTGTTCCTGGTCGACACCTCGTTGCCCGGTTACAGCAAAGGCCGCAACCTCGACAAAATCGGCCAGCACTCCGGCGACACCTCGGAACTCTTCTTCTCCGACATGCGCATCCCCGCCTCCGCGCTGCTGGGCGAAGAAGGCCAGGGCTTCATGTACCTGATGCGCGAACTTCCCCGCGAGCGCCTCGTCATCGGCGCCCTCGGTGTTGCCGCAGCACGCGGCGCCCTGGACCTGACCATCAACTACGCCCAGGAACGGGAACTGTTCGGCCAAAAGCTGGCCCAACTGCAAAACACCCGCTTCGAAATCGCCCGCATGGAAACCGACTGCCGCGTTAACCGCGCCTTCGTCGACGAGTGCATTGCGTTGTACGAAAAAGGCGAACTCGACGCGCCCACAGCTTCCATGGCCAAGTACAGCGCCACGGAAATGCAGTGCCGGGTGGCCGACGGTTGTTTGCAGTTGTTCGGCGGTTACGGTTACACCAGCGAGTACCCGATTTCGAGAGCGTTTATCGACGCCAGAGTGCAGAGAATTTACGGCGGCACTTCGGAAGTGATGAAAGAAATCATCGCACGGTCGGTTTTAGGTAAGGCTTAATCAGAGGATTGAAGACATGAATAGCAACGATGTAGTCATCGCAGGATCAGCAAGAACTCCCATGGGCGGCATGATGGGCGATCTCAGCTCCGTGCGTTCCCCGGATCTCGGCGCCATCTCCATCAAGGCCGCCATCGAAAGAAGCGGCCTGCAACCCGCCGACATCCAGGAAGTCATCATGGGCTGCGTACTGCCCGGTGGCCTCGGCCAGGCACCCGCACGCCAGGCCTCCCGCGCCTCCGGCATCCCCGACTCCAGCGGCTGCACCACCGTCAACAAAATGTGCGGCTCCGGCATGCAAGCCGTCATCATGGCCCACGACCAGATCAAAGCCGGCACCAACAGCATCATGATCGCCGGCGGCATGGAAAATATGAGCCAGGCACCTTACCTGCTGCCAAAAGCCCGAGCCGGCATGCGCATGGGCCACGGGCAGGTCATGGATTCCATGTTCCTCGACGGCCTTGAAGACGCCTACGAAGGCGGCCTCATGGGCGTTTTCGCCCAGCGCACCGCCGACAAATACGACATCAGCCGCGAGGCCATGGACAACTTCGCCATCGCCTCCCTCGAGCGCTCCCTGTCGGCCATCAAGAACGGCGGATTCTCCGACGAAATCACCCCCGTGACCGTCTCCGGCCGTGGCGGCGACACCGTGGTGGATACCGACGAACAGCCCGGCAAAGCCAAACCCGAGAAAATTCCCCACCTCAAACCGGCCTTTGCCAAAGACGGCTCTGTCACCGCCGCCAACGCCAGCTCCATCAGCGACGGCGCCTCCGCGATGGTACTGGCCACCCGCGAAGAAGCCGAAAAGCGCGGCCTCACTCCCCAGGCCCGCATCGTCGCCCACGCGACACATGCCCGCCTGCCGGCCGAGTTCACCCTTGCGCCCATCGGTGCCATCGAAAAGGTACTGAAGAAAGCCGGCTGGAACCGCGACGACGTCGACCTGTTCGAAATCAACGAAGCGTTTGCCGTGGTTACCCTGGCCGCCATCAATGAGCTTGGGCTCGATGCCGACAAGGTCAACGTCCATGGCGGCGCCTGCGCCCTGGGTCACCCCATCGGCTCCTCAGGGTCGCGGATCATGGTCACCCTGATCAACGCCCTGAAGCAGCGTGGTCTCAAGCGCGGTGTGGCGTCCCTGTGTATCGGGGGCGGGGAAGGTACCGCTGTCGCGATCGAACTGCTGTAAGCGGAGAAAGAAGAACTACTGGTCCTGCTTGCGGTAGGCCAGTGGGCTGAGCCCGGTCCAGTGCTTGAAGGCACGGGAAAAAGCGCCGGGCTCGGTAAATCCCAGCTGTGATGAGATCTCCGACACCGTCAGGTTCTGCCGCGTGAGCATAATCACGGCCTGGTCCCGCCGCAGGTTGTCCTTGATCTTCTGGTAGGAACTGCCCTCCGCCTTCAGTTTGCGCGACAGGGTGTAGGCGGTCATATGCAGCTGCCCGGCGATCTGTTCCAGCGTGGGCAGGCGATCATCGTCCACGTTTTCCAGAATCTGCCGAACCTGGGTTGTCAGGCTGTCGTCCTCATCGGTCCAGATCAGCAGGTTGCGCGGCGACTTCTCAATAAAACCATCCAGTTCCTCCGGTGTTCGCGTCACCGGCATGTCCAGATAATTGTGGCTGAAAAACAGGCTGTTGCGGTCGCGGTTAAAGAAACACTGGCAGGGGAAAACAAACCGGTACTCGTCAAAGTGTCCGGGCAAATCATGCTGGAAGGTGGCGTGGCTGAGTACGATCTTGCGTCCGATCAGCCAGCCGATTAATCGGTGCCACACCATCAGTAGCCATTCCACCAGGAAGTTGTCCGGGTCCAGTTCCGGATGGCGGTGGGTGATGCTCAGCTCCACTTCATCGCCGCGGGTGTCAAGCTCAATCACCATGTCATCGGAGAACAGCCGGTAGCAGCGAATGCTCTGGCGGATCACCTCTTCCAGGTTGCTGCTGTGTACCACCAACGATCCCATCAGGTGAAAGTGCCCCACGCGGCAGGGCTGTGTGGTACGGCCCATGAACTCGTCATCCAGTTTGCCCCACACCAGCCGGAACAGGCGGATAAACTGTTCCGTGGGCACCCGTGCCCGTGGCGAGTGGATGAACTCTGGGTCGATGCCATTATTGCGAAGCAGTTCGTCGGAATAGCCACCGGCCTTCTCCAGGCCATAAAGAACGGCCCTGGCGTAATGAGAGGAGAAGGTCAGGTTCTTCATAGGTGGTGTTCAGGCTCTGCCGGCAATCAGGTTCATGGACTGTATCTTACGGACGGACAAAGCTGAATGACATAGGCGTCAGAAACCTATAGCCGGTCATCGGCTATATAGAGCTTGGTCCCTCTTTGAGTCCGACGCCGCCGATTTTCCAGTCATCACCATTCTTGACCATATGGTAGTGGGCGATCCAGCGTTTGCCCTCCGGCCCCAACAACCGTACCACCTGAATCTGGAAACCGGGGTGGGGTATGCGCTCCATGAACTCAATGGACGAGGCCCGGTGGACGGGCGCATAGGATAGCTTCACCATATCGTAGAACGACTCTATCGAGCCGGATTGCTGCTTGATGCCTTCCGAGGCATGGTCCCAGGCAGCTTGCCTGTCGTCATTGGCGAAGGCTTCAATCTGCGACAGGATCGTGTTCTGGATGGCGTCATCGATATTGTCGTCGTCGGCATGACCACCCACGGCCAAGACGGCGAAGAACAGGAATACCGATATTAGTGCAAAGGCGCGTTTCATCGAATAGCCTCCCGATGACAACAGTATAGGTGATACGCGGGAGAGGAAGCGCTGGATTCACTGGCAGCCGATGCGACCTCCGAAGGGCTGCAAAATCTTACAATGTCGGTTTGGGCGGCATGTTATCTTTCGCCTGTTATACTTTTTCCAAAGCTCCTGACAGGTTTGAGGTTATGGCCGAGGGTACCAAACACCCCCAGAAACTGCTGTTGTTTTATCTGACCAATCAGAGGCCATTCGGCCTGGGCACCCTGAAAATCCGGGAAATCATGCCCTTTGTTCCGCTGACCAAGCTACCGCACAGCCATTCGGCGGTGATCGGTACCATGAGTTTTCGCGGCTCCGCCGTGCCGGTGATCGACATGGCTGCTGCCGTGGGTTACCAGCCGTTGACGGTGGAAGAACGCAAGACCGCTTCGATCATTGTGACCGATGTTCAGCGCCAGGAAATCGGGTTCCTTGTGCGCAGTGTGCGGAAAATCGTGGAAACCGAGTGGAAGAAGGTGATGCCCCCGCCGAAGAGTCTTGGCGACCGTGCCTTCATTACCGGCCTGGTGAATATCGATGATCAGATCGTGCAGTTGCTGGACGTGGAACTGTTGCTGGCACGGGTGTACCCGGAGTCCGTAAACCCCCGGGAAGTCACGCTGACAGACGTTCAACGGGAAACTCTGAAAGGCCTGAATATCCTGCTGGTGGACGACTCCCAGGTGGCTCGCAAACAGCTCTCGGACGCCCTGGACAGCAAGGATGTGAGCTATTTTGTCACCACCAACGGGCAGGATGCACTGGACCTGATGCTGAACGCCAACCGCGATGGAAAACCCATCAACATCCTGGTGAGCGACATCGAAATGCCCGGCCTGGACGGCTACGAGTTGACCTTCAATGTGAGGGACAGCGGCAACGCCCTGAAGCAGCCGTACATCATTCTGCATACCTCCCTGAACAGTGAAATGAGCGTGAGTTACGCCAAACAGGTGGGGGCAGACGAGGCATTGACCAAATTCGATGCCGAAGAGCTGCTGCACGCCATGCTGCGCGGGGCAGAGCAGGGGTGAGGGTTACTGGTCGGGCGTTTCCACCAGCCTGGCACGAACCCTTGGTAGATGCGCCGGAAACTGCGCCTGTATAAAGGTGATCAACCCCTCGCGGATGGCGCAGCGGAGATTCCAGAGTGAGCTTGAGTCCCTGGCACTGAGCAGGAAGCGCACCTCGATATTGGCCTCGCCGGCTTCGGTCACCTGCACGATCTTGGTCTTCCCGTCCCAGTCCGGCGCCTGTTCCAGCAGCCTCTCAAACTCGGTTCGTAGTGGTTCGATAGGCATGGAATAATCGACGGTGATGAACACCGTTCCCATCATTTCGGTGTCGTTTCTCGACCAGTTCTGGAACGGGTTTTCGATAAACCATTGCAGCGGCACTACCAGCCGCCGCAAATCCCAGACCCTCAGCACCACGTAGGTGGCGGTGACTTCCTCCACCCAGCACCATTCGCCCTGTACATGCAGCACGTCATCGATGCGGAACGGTTGGGTGAGGGCGATCTGCATGCCCGCTAACAGGTTGCCCAACACCGGTTTGGCGGCGAAGCCGAGAATAATGCCGCCAATGCCCGCAGATGCCAGCAGGCTGCTGCCAAGATGACGAACCGGCTCGAACGTGACCAGCGCGGCGCCCAGGCCCACGATGACGATGAGAATGTTCAGCACCCTCACCAGGAAGCGCGTTTGTGTCTCCACTTTGCGGGCGCGTTTCCACTGGCCTTCCAGGACTGGATTCAGAGAGACGATGACGTCGCCGATGGCTGACGTGCAGCGCACCAGCGCCCAGGTGACGGCCACAATCAGCAGCAGCGTGGCGGCGTGGCGGAAGTGGTTGATCAGAGGCAGGTCCTGGGACGCCGCTTCCAGGATGGCGTTGAGCACCACCAGGGTAATGGCAATGCCCAGAGCGGTTGATGAGGCATCCAGGAACAGGCGGGGAACTGTTTTGCTGCGGGTTAAGCGTTGAACCGTTGCCAGCAACCCCTTGTACACAAGAAAGGTGATAGCCATTGAGAGCAGGACGGTAACGCCCGGGTGCCACCAGGCTTCAAGGCCTGCCTTCAGCGTGTTCAGGGTTTCAAAATCAGTCATGGGCGATCGGCATTGAATCAGCGGGTGGGCCAGTCTGTTGTTGTCGTCAGTTTAAACTGCTTTTCAATGGCGTGATATGGTTGCGCTTCGTTCCTTGCTCCAAAATGCGTTTATGAAACTGATCCTCAGCCGTAAAGGCTTTGATTCCTCCGCAGGCGGCTGTCCCAGCCCGGTGTTCCCTGACAGGTCTTTCTATACCCTGCCGATCCCGGACTCGCGTTCCCGGATCACCTACCATGATATCCATCACGATGGTCTGAATGTTGGCAAGCTGGTGGCCGACCTGACCGGCAACCGGCGTGGTGGCGCCCGAAAGGCCCACCTCGACCCGGACCTGATCGCTGACGCTTATCCCCGGGAAACCGGCTGGCGGCCCTGCCTGGGGCAAACCGGCGCCGCACAGGGGCACCTCCGTAAACAGCAGGTGGGTGGGGGATCTGTTCCTGTTTTTCGGTCTGTTTCGGGACGTGGAAAAACAGGGCAGACGTTGGCAGTTTGTAAAACAGGCCCGCCCGTTTCACGGGCTGTGGGGCTGGCTCCAGATTGGCGATGTTTACCGCATTGATGAGTTGTCGGATAGTGACCTGCGGTGGGCCCGCTACCATCCACACTTCCATGGTCAGCCAGATGGTGGCAATACGCTCTATGTGGCCTCCGATGCCCTGCAGCTTGAGGGGCGATCAACCGGCCTTCCGGGTGCCGGGGTGTTTGGACGCCTGGAGGAGCGGCAACGCCTGACGGCACCGGATGCCGCTTCGACCACGCAATGGCGATTACCCGGGTGTTTCTATCCGGATTCGGCGGACACCGCGATGAGTTTTCACGGTAACCTCGCCCGCTGGTCCCGGGACGGGGAATACTGCACTCTGAAAAGTGCCTCGCGGGGGCAGGAGTTTGTGCTGGATACTAGTGGGTGTCCGGGTGTTGTTTCGTGGTTGAGGGAGATTCTATGAAAGTGATGCTATTGGGTGCCACTGGCCTGACCGGTGGCCAGGTGCTAAAGGGTCTGCTGGCGCGGGAAGACGTGTCATCGGTCGTCGCGCCCGTGCGTCGAGCGTTGCCGCTGAACCATGAAAAACTGCATCAGCAGGAAGTGGATTTCGACCGCCTGGATGAACACAGTGATCTGTTCGCGGTGGATGCCATCGTCTGTTGCCTGGGCACCACCATCAAGAAGGCCGGCTCTCGCGAGCAGTTCCGTAAAGTGGACTACGGTTACCCGATGAAAGCGGCGGAGCTTGGCCGGGCAAACGGTGCGCAGGTATTCGTGCTGATGTCTGCCATTGCCTCCTCATCGTCTTCCACCGTTTTCTACAATCGGGTGAAGGGTGAACTGGAAGACGGCATAAAGTCGCTGGGCTATCCCTGCCTGTCCATCTACCAACCCAGTCTGCTGCTGGGCGAACGCAGCGAGCAGCGCACCGCCGAAGCACTGGGCATAAAAGCCATGCCTCTCATCAACCGGGCGTTGATCGGCCCACTGGAAAAGTTTCGCGGTATTGAGGCGGTCACCGTGGCCAGGGCAATGGTTAATGAGGTGTCGGCGCTTGCTCAGCAGGCGCCCGCGCAATCGGAGGTTCGGGTACACGAGTACCCGGACATCAAGGCGTTGGCTGCCCAGGATGTAGCATCCTGACAGTCAGGATCCGTGAAATTCAGGGGGGCGCTTGGCCAGGAACGCGGCGACGCCTTCTGCGAAATCCCCGGTCCGGGTCAGTTCCAGGAACGCTTCCTTTTCGGCTTCCAGTTGGGCAGCCAACTGATCGCCACAGGCTCCGTCCGTAAGCCGTCGAAAGGCACCGAAGGCTCGGGTGGGGCCATTCGCGACGTTTCTCGTAATCTCAGTTACTCGTTTTTCAAAGTCGGCTTCCGTAACAGACTCGGTGATCATGCCCCAGTCCCTGGCTTCGGTCGCACTCAGGGTTCGGCCCAGCAGCATTAACTCGGCTGCCCGCCCAGCGCCGATCTTGTGGGCCAGGAACCAGCTACCACCACAGTCAGGAATGGCGCCAATGCCGTTGTAGGCCAGCAAGAACTTGGTGTCTTCCTGAGCAATGACAAGGTCCGCCATCAGTGCCAGGCTCAGCCCGGCACCAGCGGCAACCCCCTTGACCACCGCGATCACCGGGGCGTCCATGCTGCGCAACAGGAGGATGGCCGGGTTGACCGCACCCAGGATGGCGCTGACGGCTTTGCCCGCCTGTTCGGGAGAGCCGGTCATACTGGCGATATCCCCGCCCGCCATAAAAGCGCGCCCGGAGCCGGTCAGAACGATGCATCGAAGGCCTGATCGGTCTTTCAGTGCCTGAGCCTCCGCGAGAAAGGCTTCTGCCATGGGCACACTGATTGCATTCAGGCTGCTGGCCGGTTGAAAGTCATCGTTGCGATGCCCGTATCGGCGTCGAATTCGGTGGTTACCAATGAGTCTGACATGGTGGATGTTTCTCTCATCGTAGTGGGCCATGGTTTCACTATTTGTTCAGCGCCCTTCGGTGTCTGACAGGTAACAGGTAGAAGGGTTTGCCCAATGTTGCCTGAATGGACTACTTTTAATCTGGATCGGGGATCTCCCGATGACAAGAAAAAACAACAACGACAATCATCTTCGGGCGTGAGATGGGTACCAGCAGGGCGTGTTCGCGAGCCTGTCTGCCCGGCGCCAGGGGTGCCGGGAGGTAATGTGAGCATCCTTGAGATCAGTAACCTGTCTCTCTCATTTGGTGGCGTCAAGGCGCTGCAGGATGTCAGTTTTCAGGTGCCTGAAAACACCGTCACGACCGTTATCGGCCCGAACGGTGCGGGCAAGACCTCGCTTTTTAACTGCATCTCCGGCTTTTACAAACCGCAGCAGGGCACCATTCGCTACCATGGCCAAGAGTTGCCGGGCAGTATCAAGCCGCCGAGGCGAGCCGCCCTTGGCCTTGCCCGAACCTTCCAGAACATAGCCCTGTTTCGGGGTATGACAGTACTCGACAACATCAAGCTTGGCGCCCATGTGCACATGAAGAGCGGACTGCTCAGTGCGCTGGTTTATTTCGGGCCGGCCGCCGGGAGGAAATGGCTGTTCGCAGGGAAGTGGAAGAGCGGATTATCGACTTCCTGGAAATCGATCATATACGACGCCAGCCGGTGGCCAGCCTCTCATACGGGCTTCAAAAACGGGTTGAGCTTGCCCGGGCCCTAGCCATGCAACCAAAGGTGCTGATGCTGGACGAACCGGTGGCCGGCATGAATCGGGAAGAGAAAGAGGACATGGCCCGATTTATTCTGGATATCCGGGAAGAGTGGGGCATTACCGTGCTGATGGTAGAGCACGACATGGGCATGGTGATGGACATATCCGACCATATCGCGGTGCTGAATTTCGGCCAGGTTATTACCGAAGGCGTGCCGGCGGATGTTCAGAACAACCCCGAGGTGATCAAGGCTTATCTGGGCAACAGTGACATCGACAGTTTGCGAAGAAAGCTCAATCCAGAAGGGGAGGTTGCCTGATGGATTGGTTGTTCTTTGGTGAAATCAGCCTCGCCGGTTTGGCCATGGGCGGGCTATACGCTTATCGCGCTGGGGTTTGTGATCATCTACAAGGCCACCCGGGTGATCAATTTTGCCATTGGCGAGATCATGATGTTTGCCGCCTATCTGTTCCTGGCCTTTGCTGGTGGCATGGAGTTGTCACCATGGATTGCCCTGCCGCTGGCGGTGATCGGTGGCAGTATTCTGGGCGGTGTGATCGAGAAGACCATGATCCGGCCCATGCTGGGTGAGTCCCCCATCTCGGTGGTGATGGTCACCATCGGCATTGGCAGTATCCTTGTGGGCCTGGTGGAGTTCATCTGGACCGCCGATCCGCAGTTGTTGCCCCGTTTTCTGCCACGGGAGCCGGTGTTTATCGGCCCACTCTACCTCGCTCCAAAAATTGCCTACGGCTTTCTGATCGGTTCGGCCCTGCTCATTATTTATCTGCTTTATTTCCGCTTCTCCCGGGGTGGCGTGGCCCTGAGGGCAACGGCCTCGGATCAGGCGGCGGCCTATTCCATGGGCATTAACGTGCGCCGGGTATTCAACATGGCCTGGGTGTTTGGCTCTCTTGCGGCATCGTTGGCCGGTGTGTTGGTGGCCGCCACCGGCGGACTCAGTCCGCAGTTCGGGATCATTGGTCTGAGTGTGCTGGTGGTGGTGATCGTTGGCGGCCTGGACAGCATTCTCGGTGCCCTGGTGGCTGGCGTGTTCATCGGCTGGCTGGAAACGGTTGCGGGTGCTTATCTCGGAGGCGAGTACCGTATGCCGGCAACATTCCTGGTGCTGGCGGTGATCCTGGTTATCCGCCCCTATGGCCTTTTTGGCACCCACGAAATAGAGCGAGTGTAAGATGCGCATCGGTGACGCGAAACAGAGTTACGAGGCCGATGAGGCAATCTGGACCAGCCAGACCCAAAAGCTGTGGCTGGGTCTTTTCCTGCTGATTCTTGTGGTGTTCCCGTTTGCCGTCGACTCTTACCTGCTGTACCTGGGCTGCCTGGTTGGTATTGCCGTAATCAGCACCACCGGCCTGAACATCCTGACCGGCTTTACCGGGCTGATTTCCCTGGGGCAGGCCGGGTTCATGGGTGTTGGCGCCTACACGGTGGCCTGGCTGTCCATCAACACCGGCCTGCCGTTTCCGGTCACTCTGGTGCTGGCCGGGCTTATGGCTGCTGCCGTCGGGATTCTGGTGGGCCTGCCCTCACTGCGGGTCAAAGGCCTGTATCTGGCCATCGCCACCCTGGCTGCGAGCGTATTCCTGCACTTCATTTTCGCCGAGTGGGAATCGGTAACCGGTGGCATGGGTGGCCTGAGCCTGGAGCCAGCGCACCTGTTCGGGCTGACGTTCCAGAGTGACTTCATGATGTATTTCATCATCGTGCCGCTGGCGGTGCTGATGGTGCTGGCGGCCCGGAATGTGTTCCGGACACGAATCGGCAGGGCCTTTATTGCCATTCGAGACCGGGATATTTCCGCCGAGATTCTCGGCATTAACCTTCTGCGCTACAAACTGATGTCGTTCGCGCTCAGCTCGTTCTACGCCGGCGTGGCCGGTGGCCTGTTTGCCTATTTCTACCGTGTGGTTACCCCGGAGAGCTTTCCGCTTTCCATGTCCATTTTCTATCTGGCGGCGGTGATCGTGGGGGGCATGGGCAATCTGTTGGGGGGCATCCTCGGTGCTGCTTTCATGACCCTGGTGCCGGAAGCGCTGAAACTGCTGACAGCGGCCCTGACGCCGTTCTACCCCAACGCGCCCGTGTTCATGTCGCCGATGCTGGAAATCATCTTTGGCGCCCTGATCGTGGGCTTCCTGATTTTTGAACCTCATGGGCTTGCGGAAATCTGGCACCGTATCCGTCGCTTTTTCCGCCTCTGGCCGTTCCGGAATTAATGGTTCTCTCACGGGAACCCGTGCAACACCAACAACAAGAAGCCGCAAGGAGAATGAACATGTTCAGAAACATCCTCAAAAAAGGTCGCCGGCTTGCCGGGCTTGGTAGCCTGGTTGCTGCGCTGACAGTCGCCGCGCCGGTGATGTCACAGGACAAGGAGCCCGTCGTGTTTGGCGGCTCCATACCGCTCTCCGGCGTGTTTGCGTTTGCCGGTATTCACATCCACGCCGGTCTGACCGACTACACCAACTGGATCAACAGCCAGGGGGGCATCAATGGCCACCCGGTCGAGTATGTGATGGAAGACACCGCCTATGAGGTGGATCGTTCGGTGGCGGCCTTCAAGAAAATTTCCGGTAGCAGTTCCCCGGCTACCTATTACGGCGACAGCACCGGTTTCATGAAAGCCATTGCCTCTGAGCTCAATAGCCAGGGCAATACTCTGATGAGCGGAGCCTCGTTCGCCACTGCGCTGACGGATAACGAGCAATACCCTTACCAGTTCATTCCCGGCCCGAACTACAGTCAGATGTTCGGCATCATTCTGGAGTACATTGCCACCCAGGGTGAAGGTGGTGATATGCCTACCGTGGCCTTTGTCTACAGTGATACCGAATTCGGTAAGGACCCCATCGAAAACGGCAAAGCCGCGCGGGCGAGCTGGGCATCGAGGTTGTCGAGGAAATTGTGACCAAGCCCGGCAGTGTGGATGTGTCCGCCGAGGTTTTGAAGCTTCGCCGGGTGCGACCGGACTTTGTGGTGTTTCATGGCTACGTACTGTCGCCGATCAACGAGTTCATGGTGCAGATGCGCCAGATGGGCCTCGATACCCAGTTCATGGGTACATTCTGGTCGTCGGACAAGTTGATCATCGACAAGATGGGCGCGGATGCCGATGGCTACATGGGCGTAATGCCCTACAACTATTACGACAGCGAGGAAAGCGGTCCCATGCTTGATGCCCTCCGGACTCAAGCGGAGAAGAGCGACCCGGAAGCGGGCTACCGTCCTACCGGCTACATGCAGGGGTGGTTCAATGCCATGGTCTGGACAGAAGTGGTCAAGCGCACGCTCGATGCGGGGAAAGAACTGACCGGAGACAACATGGCGGAATCTCTTGCCTCGATTGAGGACTGGGATACTGGCGGCATTATCGGCATTCCGGTCACCGTGCGAAACATGTCCTTCCCGGTCGGCCGGATCTGGCGGGTGAATGCTGAAGAAGGTCGTTATGAGCCGGTATCGGACTGGATTCACCTCGACTGAGGGGCTGTATGGAAGCCTTACTGGAAATCGATAATATCGAGGTGGTCTACAACAAGTCGGTGCAGGTTCTTCGGGGCCTGTCGCTGCGGGTGCCGGAGGGCGCCATTGTGGCGCTCCTCGGTTCCAACGGTGCTGGCAAATCCACCACGCTGAAGAGTGTCTCCGGCCTGCTGACCCTGGAAGACGGGGAGGTGACCGCCGGGGAAGTACGTTTCCGGGGCAGGGATGTAAAGGGTACGCCTCCCGAAAAACTGGTGCGTAACGGGCTCTTCCATGTCATGGAAGGCCGCCGTGTCTTTGAAGACCTCACGGTGGAGGAGAACCTGGTTGCCGCCACCTACGCACTCAGTGGCAACAAGCCCTCGTTGAGTGACAGCTACGAGCTGGTCTATGACTATTTCCCGCGCCTCAGGGAACGCCGCAAGCAGTTGGCGGGTTACCTCTCCGGTGGCGAACAGCAGATGCTGGCTCTGGGCCGAGCGCTGATTGCCCAGCCGGACCTGATCATGCTTGATGAGCCCTCCCTGGGCCTGGCACCGCTGCTGGTGGAAGAGATTTTTACCATCGTGGCGCGGATCAACCGTGAACAGGGCACCGCGATTCTTCTGGTGGAGCAGAATGCGGCCGTGTCTCTGGCGATTGCCTCATACGGTTACATCATGGAGAACGGCAAAATCGTGATCGACGGGCCGGCAGACAAGCTCACGGCGAACGAGGACGTTCAGGAGTTCTACCTGGGTGTGGGTGGCAAGGAAGGTGAAGCCCGCAGTTACCGTGATATCAAGCACTATAAACGCCGTAAACGGTGGCTGTCATGACAACACCTTCCCTACCTGATCTGACCCTGACCCAGATGCTGCGGGCCCATGCTCAAGAGCGGCCGGATGCCCTGGCCCTGCGTCAGAAAGACTTCGGTATCTGGCAGGCTTATTCCTGGCGGGACTACTACAATCGCGCCCGGCATTTTGGTCTTGGCCTCCGCGCCATGGGGTTGGAGGAGGGCGGCCATGTGGCCATCATCTCGGAAAATCGGGTGGAGTGGGTGATTGCCAGATGGGTATTGGCATGGTTCGGGGCATCTGTGTTGGGGTGTACCCGACCAGTCCCTGGAATGAAGTGGCCTACGTTCTCGAACACAGCGATGCAAGCATTGTGGTGTGTGAGGATCAGGAGCAGACCGACAAGGTGCTGGAAGCCTGGCCCCAACTGCCCCAATTGAAGCACACCATTGCCATTGATATGAAAGGCCTTCGCTACTATCCAGAGCCCCCGGCGGCGTTCGAGGACATTGAGGCCAGAGGCCGGGAGTATGAAAAAGACCATCCCGGACTGGTGGATGAATTGCTGGATGGCCAGCGGATGGATGACACCGCACTGATGATCTACACCTCCGGTTCCACCGGACGGCCGAAGGGCGCGATGATCAGTTGGGGCAATCTTCACGCTGCCGCTCCCGGTCTTATTGAATTGCTGCAGGCGGACGATCGCGGTTCTAGCCTTTCCTACCTGCCTCTGTGCCATGTGGCGGAGCAGGCGGTAACCAACATTGCGCCGGTTTACGCAGGCAGCTCCGTCAGCTTTGGCGAGAGCCTGCGGACCGTTCAGGAGGATTTGCGGGAAATTGCGCCGACCTTTTTCCTGGGCGTGCCCAGAATCTGGGAGAAGCTGCACTCCGCCATCTATATCAAGGTCCAGGAAACAGGGCGTTTCCGCCGGGCATTGTTCGATTGGGCCATCCGCGCGTGTTCGCCTATGGCGACCAAATCCCGGGCGCAGTGGAGCCTGAAAGAAAAAGGCCTGTACAGCCTCAGTTACTGGCTGGTGTTCCGGGCCCTGCAGAATTTCATTGGCCTGCGCCGATGTACCATCGCGATGACCGGAGCGGCCCCCATTTCCACCGGGATTCTGGAATTCTTCCGGACCATTGGTGTTCCGCTGCTGGAAGTCTATGGCCAGACGGAAAGTACCGGCGTGGCAACCGCACAGCCGGTGGATGACGTGAAGCTGGGAACCGTGGGTGTCGCGATCGCCGGCGTTGAGGTCAAACTCGGTGATCAGAACGAGATCATTATGCGCGGTGGCAGCATGTTCAAGGGCTACTACAAGAGCGACGCGGCGACTGCTTCTACCCTGAAAGACGGCTGGCTGCATACCGGCGACGTAGGCGAGTGGCGGAATGGCCAGCTCAAGATTGTCGACCGGCTGAAAGACATCATGATCACCGCCGGCGGCAAGAACCTGTCGCCGACGGAGATTGAGAACACCATCAAGGCCAGCCCCTATATCAAGGAATGCATTGTGATCGGTGAGGCCCGGAAATACGTTTCCGCCCTGATACAGATCGATTTTGACACGGTGGCCAAGTGGGCCGAACAGCAACGGATTGCCTATACCACCTTCCGCAGCCTGACAGAACAGCAGCGGGTGAACGAACTGATCCAGGCCGAGGTGAGCAGGGGTAATGATCAGTTACCCCAAGTGGCACAGATCAAGCGTTTCCACCTGCTCACCAAAGAGCTCGACCATGACGACGATGAAGTGACAGCCACCATGAAGGTGCGCAGAAGCAACATCTATGAGAAGTATACGGATGTGATCGAGTCACTTTACGTTTGAACAAACCCGCGCTCTGCGACATGCCTCCAGCGCCTTGAGGCGTCGATTTTCAGTGGGAGATTGAGCGCCCACTGAATATCCGTCCTCTCGAAGCCGATGTCCGCCAGCATCTCGTCATCTTCCTTCAGCAAAGGCAGGAACAGGCGACGAAGATGGTGCCTGCGCCGGAAGATTCTGACCCAGAACTCAACCGTTGCCATGAACGCCAGTGGCGGGGTGGCCGGCATGTAAAGCTCCAGCTCCGGGGGCTTGGCGGGGGCGTCTGGACGAAGCTGGGGGCGGCGAAAATCCTGATAATGGCTCATCGTTTCAATCTCCAGTTCAGTCATCAGTATGGGTGCCCTCGCGTGTTTGCGGGGGCATGGTTATCAGCATGCAACGTCACCTTTGATCAAACAAACGAAAAGATTTAACATCTGAGTTAAGAAAAATTGAAAGGTGGCTTATGAACAGTACCGAACTTGCGCCCAACCGCGAGGTTGGCCCGCTACTGGATACCGACGTATTGAGAACCTTCGTGGCCATTGCCGAGAGTGGAAGTTTCACCCGGGCCGCGAAGCAGGTTTTTCGCACTCCTTCGGCCCTGAGCATGCAGATCAAACGGCTTGAGGAAATTCTCGGTCATGTCCTCTTTGTGCGCGAAGCCCGTCGCGTCCGGCTGACGCCCGAGGGAGAAGTACTACTGGGGTATGGCCGGCGACTGCTGCGATTGAACGAGGAGGCTATCCGGCAGTTCCTCTCTCCCGTTTTGGAAGGCCGGGTCAGTTTGGGCACTTCAGACGATGTGGGCAGCCGTATCCTGCCGGGCGTACTGGCGCAGTTCGCGCGCTCGTATCCGGCGGTTCAGGTGGATGTGGTGGTTGGCTCCAGTCAGCAGAACCTGGACCGGCTCGATGCGGGAGAGCTGGATATGGTGCTGGTCACCATTGGCAATGAGGGGCAGGAGCGACGCGGTGAAGTTGTACACACCGAACCGTTGGTGTGGGCCGGCCGCGAAGGGGGTGTCGCTGCCAACCGGTCACCCCTGCCGGTGGCGCTTGCCAGCCATGGTTGCGTATGGCGCCGGGCCGCGCTGACGGCCCTGGATGACGCCCATATTTCCTATCGGGTTGCCTACACCTGCGATAATTGCTTCGGCCAGGAAGCGGCGATGTTGTCGGACCTGGCGGTTGCACCGTTCCCTGTTAGCCTAGTGCGCCCGCCGCTACGAAAACTGGACCGGGAAGGGCTGCCGCCGCTGTCGGAGTATCAGATTGCACTGGTGCGAAGTGGCAGCAACCCGGTCAACGATGCGCTGGCCGGGCATGTGAAGGATGCGTTTCTGGATTGGAGGTGATCTCCGGAGATCTCTTGGTCTCAAGATGGTCATATCGCTAAACATGTAATGTAATTGTTTCTTACAGTTCGTTGCCTTAACTGTACCTTAAGCTACTTATTTCCCCGATGGGTTGATCATATATTGAGCAATGTGCTGCTTCATCCATCAGGGAGAGAATGTCATGTTTGGGCGCCATCGTATTGCGGAATTGACGGATCAGTTAACGGTCTCCAGGGGCGAACAGGAGAGGATTCAGCAAACCCTGAATGCCATTGCCTCCCAGATCGGGTATATCGAGTTCAGTCGGGAATTGTAGAGTCTGCCAATGATATCCTGCTATCCATTGTCGGGTACGAGCGCCAGGAGGTCATTGGCAAGCACCACCGGGCGCTGTGTGACTCAAGCTATACGGCGTCGTTGGAATACCAGCACTTCTGGGAGGATCTCGGGCGCGGTATCAAGAAACAGGGCACATTCCCCCGCTTTGCCAAGGATGGTCGGCGTGTCTGGCTGGAGGCCACCTATTTCCCCGTCACCGATGAGGACGGGAAAGTCTTCAAGGTCATCAAACTGGCAACAGACGCGACTGCTGCCCAGGACAAAGTGGCGGATGATACCGCCATGCTTGATGCCCTCGACCGCTACATGGCCGTCATCAAGTTCACGCCCGACGGCACGATACTGGAGGCCAACGAGAACTTCCTGGCCACCACCGGCTACGCCAAGGACGAGATCATCCATCAGCACCACAGGATGTTCTGCTTTGATGATTTCTATCGCGATAACCCTGACTTCTGGAAGCGGTTGGCCCGTGGTGAGAGTTTTTCAGGGCAGTTTGAGCGCAGGGACAGGAACGGCAAGAGTATCTGGCTGGAAGCCACCTACAGCCCTGTGCTGGATGCTGGCGGGCAGGTATACAAGGTGATCAAATTCGCCTCGGACATTACCGCGCGGGTGAACAACGCCCGCGAGGCAGCCGACGTGGCTGCCGCCACTTCCGAGGAGACCTCACAGATTGCGGCTGAAGCTACCCGTGCCCTCAACCTTGCGGTGGAAACCTCGGCGTCGGCTCTGGCTGAGGTGGCCAGCGCCACGGAGGTAAGCCGGGATCTGGAAACCCAGGCCGAGCAGATTGGCAGTATTGTCAGCACCATTCGCTCTGTGGCTGAGCAGACCAACCTGTTGGCCCTGAACGCTGCCATCGAAGCCGCCCGTGCCGGCGAAATGGGGCGGGGGTTCGCAGTGGTAGCCGACGAGGTACGTAAACTGGCTGCAAAGACCGCTGAATCCCTGGAAGAAATTTCCACGGTAGTGGGCAAGAACAGCCACTTGATCGAGTCCCTGCGCGCGAACATGGACGGGGTATCGACGCTGTCACGTCGCAGTTCGGATGAAATCTCGGGTATTGCTACCGGCATTCAGCAGGTGGAGAAGGGTATGACGGATCTGGCGGCTGTGGTGGCGCGGTTAAGTAGCGAGGGGTGATCTGTTTCGGAGATGGGGTTGAAATCCTGGTGTATCGACAGAACGTGTAAGCGCATATGTCGGCTGAACCAGGAGAGCAAATGGAATACATAAGCCCCATCAGCAGCGCCGTCATGGCGGTTATCTGGATCGTCTATTTTCAGTTGTTCCTGATCCAGTATCAGCGTAATAACCGCCCCTATATGGTTATTCACCATGCCCAGAACGAGAACCCGGACGCTGTGTCTGCTGGTGAATATGGGCAAGGAAACCATCCATGTGCAGTGTGTGCAGGTGGTGCTGCAAACCCGGAGTGGTGAGGAGAGAACCCTGACCGTTACCGAGTATCGCCGGGTTGGGGCAGATGACAGCAATGTACACCAGGTATTGCGGCAGGGGCCGTTGCAGCCCGGCGGGTACCTGGTGTTGGGTTCATTTCGCAACATTATCCTGGGCCGCCGAAGTGACGATAGCGACAGTGACAGCGACTACCTGTTCGAGGATGTTACTGCTGTAGAAATTCGGGCCGCAGTGGTTCACGGCCCCAGCCGCTATGCCGTGGGTGTACGCCGGCGTTTCTGGCTAAGACATGACGGTGCATCGGAAATTTTCCCCCGCGATATCCACAGTGAACAGCTCAACCGCAGGCGTCACCGGCATGAAGTGCGCCGCTGGCTGGAAACGGAGCTGTGCCCTCAGTAGCCTTGGTCTGTTTGGGCAAGAATACGGCGAGAGGGGCAGTGTCACTGAGTGTTTCTCGCCTTTTGCCGTTTGAGAAAGTCCACTTTCCATTGCTCCATGCCAAAGTACTCGGTGCCAATGTTGGCCTCTACCCGATGCTTGGCCTTGATCGCCGCGACCTGTTCGTGGCGCTCATCAAGAAAACTGTCGAAGCGTGGCAGCAAATCCCCATGCCTGATCGTTGAAAGCCGGTAGGAGCTTCGGGTATGCGGGAGGTTGGGGGCGAACACGAGAACGCCCGGTCTTACCCGAACATTGTTGATGTGGTGCAGGGCGACCACAACGTTGTAGTAAGCGCCGTCGCTGTTCTTCAGCAACGCCTGGTGAATCATTTCGGGCAGGCTGTCGCTGGGTACCGGAAGTATCTGTGAGGCTTCGATCTTTTCCTCGTATCCCCGGGCCGTCCAGCCATCGACAAGGCCGATGCGTTTGAGGTGGTCCCCATCCAGGCCCAGTCGCCGCGGAGACACCAGAACGCCGTCAACATATTCCACGACGGGGCGGCTGTAGCTGATCCTGTCCTCAGTTTTTGCCGAACGGGCCCAGTCGGGATGATCCGGGTACTTGAAGTCCACCTCGCCTTCAACGAGGGCCGGCATCAATTCATCGACCGGCAAGGGTTTATAGATGAAGGTTACACCGGCATGTTCGGCGAAAAGGTCCAGTAGTTCACGGGCGAAGCATTGTATTGGCCTTGTTCGTCAACCCCGTAATGGGGCAGGAAGTTTCCCTGTTCTACTCCAACCACGTATGTCTGCGCAGTTGCCTGGGCGGTCAAGGCAAACAGCAGGCAGGCGGCGAATATCTGTTTCACTGATGGCTCCCTCTAGTTAGTCGTTGTTGGATGAGCTGTATAGCGCCCGAATCTTTTCTTCATTAAGTCAGTCTTCACGGTCGAGCCGGAACGCTTTCATTTGAGCTTCAAGCTTTTCCGCCATCGCACGTAATTCTTCGATTTCACGGCTGGCTGCCGTCATGTCCTCACTCGAACGTGCGCTGAGATGAGAGATGTCCTGAACGTTTGAGCTGATCTCCTCGGTGACGGAGCTCTGTTCTTCGGTTGCTGCAGCCACCTGGTGGCTCATCTCTACAATCCGGTCCACGTTCTCGCCGATTCCATCCAGGGCTTTGCCCATGCTGGCGGAGGTACTGACGGTTTCTTCCGTGGCTTTCTCGCTTGTGGCCATCGTCTCGACCGCACGCTCGGAGCCCTCCTGCAAACGCTCGATAATGGTTCGAATTTGCTTGGTAGATGATTGCGTCTTCTGTGCAAGGCTGCGAACTTCGTCAGCGACCACTGAGAATCCGCGCCCATGTTCGCCGGCCCGGGCCGCTTCGATCGCTGCGTTCAAAGCCAGTAGATTGGTCTGATCGGATATGGCATTGATCACTTCGATCACCTGGCCAATATCCCGCGCTTCGGTAGCCAACTGCTGGATCGCCGAGGCCGATTCGCGGATGTTATTCGCCATTCCCTCGACCTGGGCGATGGAGCGCGACATGCCTTCACGAATGTCACTGGCGCTGTTGCCGACCTGCTCCAGCTGGTTTGCCGTTTCCGTGGCGCTTTTGGCAATCTCCTGAACCGTGGCTTCCATCTCGCACACCGCCGTGGCGACAGAGTCCGTCAGGCTGCTTTGTTCCTTGGCCCGGTCGGTGTTGGCCGTCATCACGGTGGAGGTTTGATCGACAAAGGCCTTGAGCCGGATTGCCGTCTCCAAAAGACCCCGAACCATCTCGCGTTGTGCCCCGACAAACTGGTTAAACCCGGTCGCCAATTGGCCCAGCTCGTCTTTGCGTTCAACCGCCAGTTCCTGGGTGAGATCGCCGCCACCCTTGGCAATTTCGGTCAACGCCCGAGTGATTTTCGTCAGTGGCTTCGTCATGCGAGTGGCGACCAAAGCTATGATGCCGAGGAAAACAAGAGCCACGAGGACGCCGACGAGCAAGGAGGTCTGGTTGGCCCGGCTGGCTTCGCCGTAGATCTCGGTAGACGGAACCTCTACAACGACACGCCAGTCCGTGATCGACAGAGGCAAGCTGGCGGCGATGAAGCGACGGCCATCACGATCAAACTCGGTCAGATGGTATGTCGGGTCTTTCAACAGTTCGGCGGCGGCCGTTGGAGAAATAACCTTCGATAGGGGCTGATCTGTTTGCTGCAGGTCAGGATGAATGTTGACCTGGCCGGTTTCAGACACCAGGTAAACGATACCGGTTTCACCAAAGCGGAATTCCCTGATTCGCTCAGCCATCTGATCAAGCCCGATTCCGACGCCGGTTACTGCGATAGCCTCGCCGCCATCCTCCATGCGGGCATTGATGAAGAGGGTAGGTTTACCCGTCGCTTTGTCCACGTCCAGCGACAGATCCATGGTCTCGCCGCTTTCCAGGAAATTATAGAACCAGCGGTCCGCCTGGGGAGTCACCACCCTGTCGATGCCCTGATGGGTGTAGTAGTTGCCCGTGTTTACCGACACGAAGTGTGCGGAGGAGGCCTCCTGGCTGCGCCTGACCCCCTCGAGATACCGGGTGGCGGGGGCGAGCCCCTGCTGTGGTTCGTTGTCACCGATCCACTCTTTGAGGTAGCTGTTCCCCGCAATCAGCCGTGACGCTGTGATAGGCGCCTGGAGGTCACGCTCAACGGAATTTGCTATGGCCTCCAGGCTGGATGGCAGGGCGGAGTTGAGCAGGTATCGATCAAGAAGCCCTCGCATCTGGACGATATTAAGGGAAACCAACAGCAACGTGCTGGCAAGCAGTGCTGCCCCCATTCCGATGATTAGCTTTAGGCGAATGCTCATGGATACTCCAGTGCGATGGCTTCAGTGGTTAATGGGGCAATCCACTTTTCAAAGGCGATTCACGGATGAGGTGATCGCCTCAATGCCAGCCTTGGCTATTCGCACATCCTGATCGGGTTTGACGCCGGAGACTCCCACGCTTCCGGCCACCTGATCGTCCAGGATCACCGGCACGCCGCCGGCGAGAAGCCCCTGGAGCGGTGCTGACAGAAAAGCATTTCGCCCATTGTTGATCATGTCTTCGAAAATCTGTGTCTCTTTTCGGCCCATGGCGGCGCTACGGGCCTTTTCCATGGCGACGTGCGCGGTGAATGGCGCCGTTGCGTCCAGCCGACGCAGCCCCAGGACATGGCCGCCATCGTCCGCTACCGCGATGGTCACCGGCCAGCCGTTGGCGTCGGCCTCTTTCTGAGCCGCGTCGAGAATCAGATTGACGTCTGTTAAGCCTAGCACTGGTTTTGTTTTCATCGAGTTATCCTTGGTTTATCGCTGGGAAACATGGCCGTTCGGCCCTCAATCACCCAGATATTCAAAGTGAGTCCGGCCTCATTGCCGTGCTCTTGGAGCTTTCAGGGCATTCAGAGCTATCGGGCACCGGGTTTGGGATTTTGGGAAGAATAAGGTTCAACGCGATGGCGGTAATGGCCCCGGGGATCAAACCGGATTCGATCATCGCTTGCAGGTTTTCGGACAGGTTGGCATAGAGCCCTTCTTGCGCCGGCAAACCCACCGCGATGGTCAGCGAGGTGCCAATGATCAGCATGTTGCGCTTGTCGAACGGCACCTGGCTGAGCATCTTAATGCCGGCACTGGCGATCATACCGAACATCAGCAGTACCGCACCGCCGAGCACCGCGTTGGGAATACTGGAAACGAGACCGCCGAGCTTTGGCAACAGGCCGGCCAACACCAGGAATCCGCCCCCAATCGCCACCACATAGCGGCTAACGACGCCCGTCAATGCAACCATGCCTACGTTCTGGCTGAAACTGATCTGGGGGAACGCATTGAAAACAGCGGCAAACACGCTCGCGATGCCATCGGCCATGACGCCGCCGGAGAGTTCCTTCTTGGTGGGTTCACGGTTCAGCCCGCCCGCGGTGGTGCCCACTATATCGCCGATGGATTCGGCCACGGTGACCAGCGACAGCACCACCACGGGGATGATGGCGGCCATATGGAACTCGATACCAATGCCCAGCGGGGTGGGGAACGTCACCCAGTCGGCATCGCCCACCTTGGAGAAATCGACATAGCCAAAAGCCGCGGCAGCAACGAAGCCAACCAGCAAACCGGCCAGTGGGGCAACTTCACTCCAGATACCTCGGCCGAACTGGTGAAGCCCCACGGTGACGACGAGAACAAGCGAGGCCAGTCCGATGTGATGGGGGGCGCCGAAATCCGACACGCCGAAACCACCACCGGCGTAGGCAAGACCAACGGGCATCAACAGAATGCCCAGCATCACGACAAAGGTTCCAGTCACCACTGGCGGGAACAAAAACCGGAACCAGGGAAGAAACAACCCCATTAGCGCCATCGCGACGCCACCGCACAACGCTGCTCCAAGGGCGGCGGGCAACCCCATGCCGATGGCTATGGGAATCAGGACCGGTACGAATCCGAAGCTGGTCCCCATAACAATAGGAAGGCGAGCACCGATGGGCCCCAGGCCCAGGGACTGCAACAGAGTAGCGATGCCAGCGACAAACATCGCGGCCTGAACCATAAAAGCCGTCTGATCGGGAGGCAGGTCCGCCGCCCCGGCGATGATGATTGGCACGGTCACGTTGCTAACGAACATCGCCAGAACATGTTGAATGCCCAGCGGTATCGCACGGCGCAAGGGCGGCATGGAATTAACGTCGCGGGTGCTATAACGGTCACCTGGACCGGTATCTGGCCGTTCGGATGTACTTGTTGTCATGAGTCTCTCCTAGGTGTTGTTTTTGTAGGAATGCCTGACTGTTGACTACCAATAGCTCTACAAAGATTTTCTAAATAGCTCTCCTTAGTTGGCGGGCAGCCTCATCATGGCGTGCCATCAGCGCGTCAAGGTCGACGTCGCAGGGCTGGCCTTCGGTCACTCTCCAGCGCCCGGCGACCATGACCCGGTCAGCGCGTTGTGCGCCACACAGTAATAGAGCAGCCAGTGGATTTTCTGCGCCCGAAAAACGCGGCTCATCAAGTTTGAACAGGGCCAGGTCAGCCTGCTGGCCTGGCTCCAGTCCGCCGATATCCGTTCGTCCCAGGCAGCGGGCCGAGCCTTCCGTTGCCCAGCGGATGACGGCTTCGTGTGTGACCTGGCTTGGGGAGTAACGCAGGCGACCCAGAAGCAGAGCCTGGCGCATTTCCGAAGCAAGGTTTGAGTGGTCATTTGACGCTGAACCATCGACCGCAAGTCCGACCGGTGAGCCCGCAGCTTCGAGCTCGAGAGTGCGGCACAGCCCCGAGCCCAGAACCATGTTTGAAGAGGGGCAATGGGCGATGCCCGTGCCTGCGCGACCGAGGCGCTGAATCTCACCGTCGTTGAAATGAATACCGTGGGCCAGCCAGGTGCGATCGGTGAGCCAGCCACTGTCCTCGAGATAATCCAGCGGGCGCATGCCAAACAGCTTCTGGCAGTAAGCGGTCTCATCTTCGGTTTCGGCAAGATGGGTGTGGAGGCGAACGTCGTTGTTCTCTGCAAGCCGCCCGCTCTCGCGCATCAATGCCCGGCTGACTGAAAACGGTGAACAAGGCGCCAGGGCGATGGTGGTCATGGCCCCTTCAGCACGCTGGTGGTAACGGTCGATAAGACGCTGGCTGTCATCGACAATGGTTTGCTCGTCCTGCACCACGGTCTGTGGCGGCAGACCGCCATCGTCGCGCCCGACGCTCATGGACCCGCGAGTCAGTGCCGCTCGAACGCCGAGGCGCTGGGCGGTTTCGACCTGGCAGTCAATCGCGTTTACCAAGGCACCGGAAAAGACGTAATGATGGTCCGCTACGGTGGTGCATCCCGACATCAGCAGCTCGACCATCGCCAACTCGCTGGCCAGGGCCATCTGGCTGTCGTTGAGATTGGCCCAGACATCGTAAAGCGTGGTCAGCCAGGGAAATAACTCTTTATTGAGCGCGGGGGAATAGGCTCGGGTCAGGGTTTGGTAGAAGTGATGGTGGGTATTTACCAAGCCGGGTAACAGGACATGCCCGGAAGCATCAAAGGTCTCGTTAACGGGCTGGTGAGGTTGCTGCCCCCTGGCCACTTTTTCCACAATTCTTGTTCCCGTGACGACAATACCGCCGGCTGCGCCTGGGTCAGAGCAGGCAAGCGGATTGCGAATCCATAATCTGTGGTCTGTTCCGGTCATTCCTACAGCTCTTTGTTGTATACATTATGACCGATAACTTCGTACAAATATGTATTACTTGTCAAGTAAAATTGTGAGCAAATTGAACTTTTAATGACAGGGTATCTGCCGGGCCGGCGCTCAGGCGGGCGCGGCCCGGGGTTGGCAGCGATGTCAGGTTGTCTGCTGGGTTACGTTTTCTGGCCCGCGACTTCAACCTCGTTTGGCTTAACTTCTTTCGTAAGCGCTTTAAGAGCCCCCCAGGAGAGGCCTCGTTTTGATGGTTTCTTGGCCGTGTCGGAAGCGACCAGGCTAAGAAGCTCGGCGGAAATGGACACCGCGACTTCCATGGGCCGCTTACCCGGGATGTCACTGCGCCCGACGGGGCACCGGATGCGGTCGATATCGGCTTCGGTATACCCGCGGTGAGCAAGGCGTTGGCGAAAACGCTCCGCCTTGGTCTGCGAACCGATCAGGCCGATCGTGCGCACATCGTCCCGTTTCAGCAGCGCCTGGCAGAGGTCATAATCCAGTGCGTGGTTGTGGGTCAGAATCAGTACATGGGCGTTGCTGCACAGTTCGGGAACGTCCCCAACCGGGTCGTCGGTGCAATGAACCGTGGTGTTGTCGGGCGTCCTGTCCGGAAAACATTCCTGCCGGGAGTCGACCCAGGTGATCTGCCAGGGCAAATCACCCACGATACGCATCAGGGCATGGCTGACGTGACCCGCACCAAAGACCACAAGGCGGGCATCGCCGCCGGACTGGGCCTCCAGCAGGACCGCCACGCTACCACCACAGCATTGTCCAAGGCTGGCACCCAGAGGGAAGTGTGCCAGCTCGTAGCTGTATTCGTGGTTTGCCAGGCGCTCGCGGGCGCGGGCGATCACCCGGTATTCCAGGTGGCCGCCGCCGATGGTGTCGTAGCTGTGTTCCCGGGTGACGACCATCTTACTGGCCGGCTCCCGTGGTACCGAGCCTGTTACGCCCAGTACCGTGACCAAAACATAGGGGTGACCGCGACGTTCGCAGTCAGCAACGGCTTGGATCCAGGTCAGGCGTTCTTGCATGACGGTTCCCCCTGCGCTGCTACCCAGCGCTCGGTTGCTGTGACAGCCTGGAGCACCCGCTCTGGTGTCGCAGGCGTGTCCAGGGGCGGGCTGTAGCGATAGTCCGCCACGCTCGAAACAGCGTCACGCAGGGCAGACCATACTGCCATGCCCAGCATGAGTGGCGGTTCGCCCACAGCCTTTGAACGGAATACGGTGGCTTCCCGGTTGGGGCTGTGAGGCAGCAGGGCCACCCGGAAATCCGGTGGCGCGTCTGACACAGCCGGGATTTTGTAGGTCGCCGGGCCGTTGGACAACAGTCGGCCTTCGTCGCTGTATACCAACTCTTCGGTGGTGAGCCAGCCCATGCCCTGAACAAAGCCGCCTTCAATCTGGCCAATGTCCACGGCCGGATTCAGCGACTGCCCCACGTCGTGAAGGATGTCCACCCGCATGGTCTTGTACTCTCCGGTGAGGGTGTCAACCACCACCTCTGCGCAGGCAGCCCCGTTGGCGTAATACAGGAAGGGCCGGCCTTGACCGGTTTCTCGGTCATAGTGAATCTTGGGTGTACTGTAGAAACCGTTGGAAGACAGAGAAACCCGCGCCATGTAAGCCTGCTGCACGAACTCCGCCCAGCCGAACTGCTGCTCACCGACATGGACCTGGTTGTTTTCAAACCGTACCGAGTCCGCGCTCACGCCGTAGGTTTCGGCGGCAAACTCGACCAGGCGCTGCTTGATTTTCTCGCAGGCATCCAGGGCAGCCATGCCGTTCAGGTCAGTGCCCGAGGAGGCAGCCGTTGGTGAAGTGTTGGGCACCTTGTCGGTCCGGGTCGCGGACACTTTTACCCGGTCCAGGTCTACCTGGAAGGCCGCAGCCACGACCTGGGCTACCTTGATGTAAAGCCCCTGGCCCATTTCGGTGCCGCCGTGATTGAGGTGAATGCTGCCATCGGTGTAAACGTGCACCAGTGCGCCAGCCTGGTTGAGGTGCTTCGCGGTGAATGAAATGCCGAACTTCACCGGTGTCAGGGCCAGGCCCCGTTTCAGGACCGAGTTCTCTTTGTTGAACCTGGAAATCTCGGTACGACGCTGACGGTAGTCCGAGCTGGCCTCGAGCGTGTCGATCAGGTCCGGTAAAACGTGTTGCTCGACGGTTTGACCATAGTGGGTTACATCACGGCCAGGCCCGTACAGGTTGCGCTTGCGCACATCCAGCGGTCCATGCCGAGATGGCGGGCGATATCGTCCATTGCCCGCTCAATGATCATCATGCCCTGGGGGCCACCGAAGCCTCGGAAGGCGGTATTGGACACCGTATGGGTTTTGCAGCGGTGGCCAACAACACGCGCCTGCCCCAGGCTATAGGCGTTGTCGGAATGAAACATGGCGCGGTCGACGATGGCATCGGACAGGTCCGGCGAAAAGCCACAGCGTCCGGCCACCATGATGTCGGCCCCCCGCAGTACACCCTCGTTGTCGAAGCCAATGTCATATGTGTTGAAAAAGTCGTGTCGCTTGCCCGTTTGTACCATGTCGTCGTAGCGCGCCATCCGGTATTTAACAGGCCGCCCGGTGCGTCGGGCAAGCAGGGCCGAGATGCAGGCCAGCGGTGCAGCCTGGGTTTCCTTGCCGCCGAAGCCGCCACCCATGCGCCTTACTTCCACCTGGACTTCATGAATGGGGAGGTCAAGGACTTCGGCCACCAGCTTTTGCACCTCGGAGGGGTGCTGGCTGGAGGTATGAACAAACACGCCCGCGTCTTCGGTAGGCTCTACCAGGCACGCTTGTCCTTCCAGGTAGAAATGCTCCTGTCCGCCAACGTGCATCTGGGCCTGTAGGCGATTTGGCGCTTCGGCAAGCGCTTTATCCGGGTCGCCCCTCAGCTGGGTATGGCTGGGGCGCACAAACAACTGCTGATCAAGCGCGGCCTCCGCGGTCAACGCGGCAGGAAGGGGCTCGTAGCTGACTTTCGCAAGTCGGGCCGCCTGGCGGGCCGCGCGATGACTCGTTGCCGCAACGGCAAACAGCGGCTGGCCCACATGTTCGACCACATCTCCGGCCAGAACCGGATCGCCGGGAAAGACCGGCCCGATGTCGGTATGGCCGGGCACGTCCTCGACGGTCATGACCGAAACCACGCCGGGGTAGGCCCAAACCTCGCTGAGATCCATGGCGGTGATACGGGCGTGGGCGTGCGTACTCTGGCCGACGGCCGCGTGCAGGAGTTCTGCGGGCTCGGGGAGGTCGTCTATATAGCGGGCCTGTCCACGAACGTGCTTCCAGGCACTGTCATGAAATGCCTGGGTGCCTGTCAGCCCTTTCGCCGTTGTGGTGGGCCGCGGAATATTGGGAGGTAGTTTACGCATAGTCAGTCACCATGAGGGGCTGGTTTGTTGTTGTGGTGTCTTGAGTGCTCTCCAAAAACGCGCGGCGCAGCAGGTTGCCGGCTACTTGCAGGCGGTAGGCTGCGGACCCCCGCACGTCTGTCATGGGTTCAAATTCGAGTTCCAGTGCGGCAATGGCGGCCGCAACCGTGTCTGCATTCCAGGGCTGGCCTCGAAGCGCCGCTTCAGCACCACTGGCCCGCTTTGGCGTTGCCGCCATCCCGCCAAAGGCCAGTCGGCAGTCCTTGATTGTTTCGCCGTCGCGCTTGAGCCAAAAGGCACCCAGCACTGCGGAAATGTCGTCATCAATGCGCTTGGAGACTTTGTAGATGAACAGCTTTTCGTCAGGTGCCGGGTTGGGGATCCAGGTGCCCCTAATGAATTCGTGAGGCTGGAGGTCGGTCTGCTTGTAGCCGTGGAAGAAGTCCTCAAGGCGCAGGCGCCGGGTACCATCAACGCTGTCCAGGTCGAGCTCTGCGCCCAGTGCAATCAGCGCGGGCGGCATGTCACCGATTGGCGAAGCGTTCCCGATATTGCCCCCAACAGTCCCGCGGTTGCGGATCTGGCGTGAACCCAGGCGCTCCAGCATCGGCCCGAAGTGCGGCCAACGCTCCTCGAGCTTATGGAACATGGCGCGGTAGGTCACCCCGGCTCCGAGATAGATCCCGTCTTCGTCCTCTTGGATCTCCTGCAACTCCTTGATGCCACTCAGACCGATCAGGTGATCAAGGTCTTTGAGCTGTTGGGTGATTTCAAGGGACAGGTCGGTGCCGCCGGCAATCAACCGTGCCTTGGGAAACCGACGGCGCAGCCCACGAAGCGCGTCCAGAGTGACTGGAGCATCGTATCGGTAGCCGTGATCGTCGGTGAGTTCGCCTGCCGTATTCTGCACGCTTAACAGGTCGGCGATCATTTCGGGGTCCTGCAGCCAGGCTATGCCGCTAAGGCCCGGCGCGGGGTTGTTCGGAGCCGCGCCATCCGGGCCGCTGAGCGCACTGCTTCGGCTCAGAACGGCGTTACCGGTGCCGGGCTCCCACGTTTGCACACAAGCCCGACGCCCGGCCTCGATGATTGGCCGGTAACCCGTGCAGCGGCAAAGGTTGCCGGACAGCGCCTCCAATAAGGCGTCGTCGTCGGGCACGGAACCGTTGGCCGCGCTTTCTGTATGCAGGGCGAACAGCGACATGATGATGCCAGGCGTGCAGAAGCCGCACTGGGCTCCGTGACACTCCACCATCTCCTTCTGTACCGGGTGAGCTGGCTCCTGGGTTAGCGCGTCGACGGTCACCAGATGTTTGCCATGCAGGCTTCCGACGAGCGCGATGCAGCTGTTCACGCTGTCGTAGCGGAGTTGCCCGGACTGCTCAGGGTCGGGCGATCCGATCACCACGGTGCAAGCCCCGCAGTCACCCGATGCGCAGCCTTCCTTGGTGCCTGTCAGTCGCTTCCTGGTGCGCAGCCAGTCGAGGATGCTGAGATTCGGGTCGACTTGGTTGAGTTTTTGTAGTTGGCCGTTCAAGTAGAATCTGATCACAAATTTTCCCGCTCTTCTGCACTTGCGCCTGTCTCTTTCTGCTTTTCTCTTTGTTTAAGACTGAGCATCAGAGTCATTGGCGTAAGCCCTTGATTGATTTCAGTAGTTGCACAGGCGATGCCGCATCACGGATGCCAAAAGTCACATGGGCCCGTTATTCTTTTTACAATTTCCTGACCAAATAGTCCAGTTTTTTGTGTAAAGACTATTCCTTTGATTGCCGCACAGAGATCGGCTATCGTCGGAGCCTCGACGTTCCAACCTGAAGCTACTCGACACCATGACCCGTCAAATCGAACCAGACTTCCCCGAAACGAAGCGAGCAACGTCATCAGACAGCAAGCGCAAGAAAGTGCGCCCGGGCCGAATTCGTGAGCGCAATCGTGAGCGTATTCTGATGGCCGCGGAAAAGGAGTTTTCCCAGAACGGCTTCGGAGCAACCACCGTTCAGAAGATTGCGGACAGGGCGGGGCTGCCGAAATCCAACGTGCTTTACTATTTCAGCAATAAAAAGCGCATCTACTACGCGTTGATGGATGACATCATGGGGCGGTGGAACGAGGTGTTTTCGAAGATACAGCCAGAAGATGACCCCGCCACGACCCTGGCCAGTTTTATTCACGCCAAGGTAGAGCTATCCAGGACCCACCCCCTGGCATCGCGCCTGTTTGCGCTGGAAATCATTCAGGGGGCGCCGGTCCTCAAGGAGCATCTGTCCACGACCATGCGGGAGTGGGTGCAGGCGCGAGCGGGTGTGATTCAGCAGTGGATCGACGCGGGGCGAATGGCGCCCGTTGATCCGGTGCAACTCATCCTCCTGATCTGGTCATCCACGCAACACTACGCTGACTTCCAGGTCCAGATCCTCGCGATTGAGGACAAGAGCGAATACACCGAAAGTGACTTTCAGCACGCCGCGGATTTCCTGACGTCTGTCATCCTGCGCGGTTGTGGCCTCGCCGAGCCTTAACGCCTGACTCCGGAATGCCTGGCATACCGCCCGTCGTATGCCTTCGACGGCGCTCGGTTATGAAAATTTCCTGACTTATTGGTCAGTTTTTTATTGACCAGGCTACCAATCCTGTTTAAATTTCCCTGAGACACGCAATCCAATCGTCGCCAACAACACCAATGCGACAACAAGACTGACGAGAGTGACCATGTCCCAGCGCAAAGCCTACCGTGCCTCTGTTTTCCACTGCATCGCCGACCCGGGCGTGGTGGGTGCGGAACGTTCCTACGAGTATTTTGAAGATGGCCTGTTAGTGGTCGAGGACGGCACGGTCGTCGAGATAGGCACGGCGGAGAGCCTGTTGCCATCACTGTCTCCTGAAGTCGAGGTCGTTCACTACGAGGATGCCCTGATAACCCCCGGCTTCGTCGATACCCATATCCATTATCCGCAGGTGGGAATCATCGGCTCCTATGGCGCCCAGTTGCTGGACTGGCTGGAAACCTACACCTTTCCCTGCGAGGGACAGTTTGATGATTCACGGCACGCTCATGCTCAGGCTGAGATCTTCCTCCGTGAACTGTTGAGAAACGGGACAACGACGGCCCTGGTCTTCGGAACCGTCCATAAGCAGTCGGTGGATGCCTTTTTCGAACATGCCTCCAGGCTGAACCTGCGGATGATTGCGGGCAAGGTGTTGATGGACCGTTGCGCGCCTGACTATTTGGTGGATACAGCGGAATCCGGTTATGCGGACAGCAAGGAGCTTATTGAGCGTTGGCATGGAAAGGGCCGTTTGTCCTATGCAGTGACGCCCCGATTTGCGCCGACGAGCTCCGATGAGCAACTTGAGCTGGCGGGTAAGCTCTTCAAGGAATTCCCGGGCTTGTACATGCACACCCACATTTCCGAGAACCGACAGGAGATTGAGTGGGTAAAAGAGCTGTTTCCTGAGCGGGATGGTTACCTTGATGTATACGACCACCATGGCCTGATTGGTGAACGGTCAGTGTTTGCACACGGTGTTCACCTGCATGACGACGAGTGCAGGCGGCTGGGCGACACTGGCTCTGCGGTAGCCTTTTGCCCGACGTCGAACCTCTTCCTTGGCAGTGGTTTGCTTGACCTGGCGCACCTGGAGTCGCATGGGGTTCGCGTTGGCCTGGGCACGGATGTAGGGGCGGGTACCAGTTTTTCCCAGCTTCAAAGCCTTAACGAGGCGTACAAGGTGTTGCAGCTGCAGGGGCAGAAACTGGATCCTTTTAAAGCCTTTTACCTTGCAACACTGGGCGGAGCCCGGTCCCTCTACCTGGATGACAGGATTGGCAGCCTGCAGGCCGGGAAAGAGGCGGACTTTGTTGTACTGGATTACGAAGCCACGCCGCTGATCAGTTACCGCCTGAAGCAATCCAAAAGCCTGGAGGAAACACTGTTTGCCCTCATGATTCTTGGCGATGACCGCGTGGTGAAGGAAACCTTCAGCGCGGGCATGTCCGTTCACCGCCGATAGCGTGCCACTGGTGGGCTGCCCGTTGCCGCTGATGGGCACGCCCACCCTCGGTCCAGAACCTTTCTGCCACACCTCTTCGGGTCCTTCTTTTTTCTTGTGCACAATCGTTATAAGAATTTTGTTGCAATTGTTGTATACAAAAGCATAATCGGAGTTGTGGTTCCTGACCGATAAGTCAGGAAATGCCGATATGGCAAACCAGCCATCACCTGCCTCAAGGGCTCTGCTCTGGGTGATAGAAAACAACAATGATGAGGAATACCTTGTGGAAAACATCGATCAGCAGAAGCGCTCGCTCGGAGCGTTAGCGAGAACGGACTGGCTCGAGCGCATATTCAAGCTCCGTCAGCATGGAAGCTCAGTCAAAGTTGAGCTGATAGCGGGCCTGACCACCTTCGTAACCATGGCCTACATTATCTTCGTTAATCCCAATGTTATGGCTGCGGCCGGCCTTGATCATGGTGCTGCGTTCGTCGCCACCTGTCTGGGGGCGGCACTTGGCTGCCTGCTCATGGGGTTCTACGCCAACTGGCCGGTGGGACTGGCGCCGGGCATGGGGCTCAACGCGTTTTTTACCTACACCGTTGTTGGCGAAATGGGCTATACCTGGCAGGTCGCCCTCGGTGCGGTCTTTCTCTCCGGCATCCTGTTTATGATTATGAGCCTCTCGCGAATCCGCGAATGGCTGCTTAACAGCATTCCGATGAGCCTGCGTTTTGCCATGGGGGCAGGGGTTGGTCTGTTTCTCGGTCTCATTGGCCTGAAGACGGCGGGCATTGTCGTCGACAGCCCCGCGACTCTGGTGACGATGGGGTCTTTTGGTGAACCTTCGGCACTGCTGGCCGCCATCTGCTTTTTGCTGATCGCGGTGCTTAGCCACCGCAACGTGTTTGGCGCCATCCTGCTGAGCATGCTCGTTGTAACGGGGATCGGCTGGAGTATGGGGCTTGTGGAGTATAGTGGGGTTGTGTCGCTCCCTCCCAGCCTGGCGCCAACCTGGCTGGCGATGGATATTGCGGGCGCGTTGAACGTGGGAATGATCAGCGTTGTGCTCGCGTTTCTCTTCGTGAACATGTTCGACACTGCTGGAACACTGATGGGGGTGGCTCATCGTGCAAACCTGGTTGACGAGAACGGCAAGATAGAAAACCTTTCCAAATCCCTTAAAGCGGACAGTACATCCAGTGTCCTGGGCTCGTTTGTGGGTTGCCCGCCGGTAACCAGCTATGTTGAAAGCGCTTCAGGCGTGGCCGCGGGTGGTCGCACTGGTCTGACGGCCGTCACTGTCGGCGTGCTATTCCTGCTGGCAACCTTCTTTGCACCTCTTGCGGGAATGATCCCGGCCTATGCGACCTCAGGCGCGCTGATATACGTCGCTATGCTGATGATGAGTGGAATGGCTCACATCGACTGGAAGGACATCACCGACACCATCCCGGCCATCATTACTGTGGTGATGATGCCGCTGACCTTCTCCATCGCCAATGGCATTGCGCTGGGCTTCGTCACCTATGCCACGTTGAAGCTGCTTACCGGGCAGAGGAAGAAAGTATCCGTCAGCCTGTATGTTCTCTGTGTCATCTTCATCGCCAAGTTCGCCTTCCTGTGATCGAAGGCACACGGTTGACCCGAACCCGAGGTTTTACCCCAAAACAACAAAACGAGAGGTAGTAAAAATGAAACTGTTGCAAAAAATCCTGCTGGCGGCGTGCGTTTTCACCGCGTTTGCTCCGGTTGTTCACGCTGAAAAGTTCTTCGGCAGTTCCAGTGTGTCGCTGCTTTATAGCGATGACTATGAAATCTTTGGCTCTCAGAAAGAGTCCGCGACCGTGTTTACCTTTGAAAACGTGACCGCCCACAACTGGGGGGATACGTTCTTCTTCATTGACCGCTATCAGGTCCAGGGGAATTCCGGTAACGCTGACTCCACCTATGGGGAGTTCGCGCCCCGGCTGAGCCTGAGTTGGCTAAGCGGCCAGGATCTGGGCTTCGGGCCGGTTAATGACGTCTACCTGGCAACCCAGTATGAGTTCGATGGTGGGGTAGAGGCGAACAACTACATGTACGGTCTTGGATTGGGCTGGGACATCCCTGGATTCCAGTACTTCAACACCAATGCCTACTATGTTGAAAACAATACCGCGTTCGACACGCCGGACGACTGGCAGTTGACGGTAACATGGGGTGTGCCGTTCGAGCTGGGCAGCGCGGCGTTTCTCTTTGACGGTTTTATCGACTATTCATCGGGCGTAAGCGGTGCTCAGAGTGCGGAATTGTACATCAACCCGCAGTTCAAACTCGACCTTGGTCATTTCACGGGAGAGGCTGGCGTGTTGTATGCCGGTATAGAGTACTCGTACTGGCGTAATAAATTCGGTAGCCCAAACATAGATACGGAGAACGCTGTTAGCGCACTGGTCAAGTTCCACTTCTGACCCGCGCTATCATCATCGGATCCATTGGGCCGCTGGTTTCAGCGGTCCAGCTGCCATCACATGACAGGAGAACTTTATGGGACGCCTTACCACACACGTACTGGATACTTCGCTGGGACGCCCCGGACAGGGTATTCGTATCGAGGTTTACCGACTGGAGGGTGAATCGCGCACCTTGCTGAAAGAAGTCACCACTAATGATGATGGCCGTTGCGATGCCCCGATACTTGAAGGTGAGGCCTTTACCGAGGGCCAGTTCGAGCTGGTCTTTCACGCTGGAGACTACCTCCGGCGCCAGGGCGTAGAGGCTGACGAACCGCGCTTTCTCGATGTTATCCCATTGCGTTTCGGCGTGGCTGACGCCTCCCAGCACTTTCATGTGCCCCTCCTGCTTTCTCCCTACAGCTACTCCACCTACCGCGGTAGCTGAGTCGAGATGGTCAGTCATCAATACAACAGTGCGAACAAGAGAACAGGTTAATGGAAGCTTACATTCTGGATTTTGTGAATTTCATGTTGCGGTGGCTGCATGTGATTGCGGCGATTGCGTGGATTGGTGAGTCAATCTACTTCGTGATGCTGGATAACAGCCTCAAGCCGCCACAGGCCGAAAACTGCAAAAAGAAGGGGGTTTTTGGTGAGATGTGGGCCGTGCATGGGGGCGGTTTCTATCACAACCAAAAGTACGCCACCAGTCCGGGTACCTTGCCTGCCGACCTGCATTGGTCGTTCTGGAAATCGTACACCACCTGGCTGTCGGGTTTCGCGCTGTTCGTTATTCTCTACATGGTCAACCCAGGCTTCTACCTGGTGAACACCAATAGCAGTTGGCAGTGGGCTGCTGAGTTAAGTGGATGGCAGGCCAACGTTGCGGCGGTGCTTTTCCTGGCATTCGGGTGGGTTGTATACAATGAGCTGTGCAAGCGCATAAGCCCGAACATGGAGCGGGACGGCATTCTGAGTATTGCGGTTGGGGTGCTGCTTGTCATAGTTGCCTATGTAAGCACCCAATTGTTTGCTGGCCGTGCTGCGTTCCTTCTGACCGGTGCTGTCATGGCGACAGCCATGTCCGCGAACGTTTTCTTCTGGATCATTCCGGGCCAGCGCCGCATGGTCGATGCCATGAAGGCGGGCGAGGAGCCCAATCCGATTGATGGCAAGCGCGGTAAACAACGCTCTGTCCACAATACCTACTTCACGCTTCCCGTCGTTCTGTTGATGATCAGTAATCACTACGCCTTCGCCTATACAGAGGCTCAGGCATGGTTGGTCATGTCGCTGCTCATATTTGCCGGCGCCGTTATCCGCCAGTTCTTTGTACTGATGCATGCGGGCAAAACCCAACCTTCCTACCTTCTGGCCGGTGGTGTGCTGATCCTGCTGACGTTCTGGGTGGCCGCGCCCACGGGAGAGTCCCAGGTGGCAACGGCTCAGGCAAACGCCGAGCCCAATACGACGACGCATGAGACAAGTGAATCCCCCCTTGCTGCCAACGTGGGCGCGACCATTGAGCAACACTGTGCGGGATGCCATTCGAAGCAACCTGAGAACCCGGCGTTTTCGGCTCCGCCGGCGGGATTTGCGTTTGATGCGGTTGATCAGATCCTCAGCCATCAGGCCAAGATCCAGGAGGTTGTGGCGAACGGATACATGCCGTTGGGCAACGCCACGAACATGACCGAAGAAGAGCGCGAAATCATCAAGAACTGGGGTGAATGAGTGTTGCGTTCATGTTGGATACAATATAGTATATTTAAGTATACAATGCATATTGAAGGCGAGCTGGTACCAACGGCCTGCCAAACGGATTGGAAGAAGGAAGTTGCTTGATGAATCCGGCTAATCCAGACCATTACCCCCGAGACCTGATTGGTTACGGTTCTGAGCCTCCCCATGCAAATTGGCCTGGCCGGGCACGTATTGCCGTGCAGTTCGTTCTCAATTACGAGGAAGGTGCGGAGAACTGCGTCCTGCATGGCGATACGCATTCGGAGCAGTTCCTGTCCGAAATCGCCGGGGCTGAGGCCTACCCAAGCCGGCACATGAGCATGGAGTCAATCTATGAGTACGGCTCGCGGGCAGGGGTATGGCGGGTACTGAAGGAGTTTCAGCGCCGCGGCATGCCGCTGACGGTATTTGGCGTGGCGATGGCCCTTGAGCGGCACCCCGAGCTTGCCCATGCGTTTAAAGAGCTGGGGCATGAGGTTGCCTGTCACGGTTGGCGCTGGATTCACTACCAGAATATTCCGGAAGGTATAGAGCGCGCGCACATGCGCCGGGCCATCGAGATCTTCGAGGCTTTATACGGCGAGAAACCGGCAGGGTGGTATACCGGTCGCGACAGCGAGAACACGCGCCGTCTGGTGCTGGACGAAGGCAGCTTTCTCTACGACAGCGATTACTACGGGGACGATCTGCCGTTCTGGACCCGTCAGTACGATAGTGAGGGCGAAATGCACAACCACCTGGTAGTGCCTTATGCCCTGGACACCAATGACATGCGCTTCGCTTCAGCGCAAGGCTTTGGTACCGGAGAGGACTTTTACCAGTATTTACGGGATGCCTTCGACGTGCTTTATGCCGAGGGTGAGGACGCGCCAAAAATGCTGTCTGTTGGTCTCCACTGTCGGCTGGTTGGCCGGCCGGGACGCTTCCGGGCCCTGCAGCGATTCCTCGATCACATAGAAGCCCATGATCGTGTCTGGGTTACGAGACGTGTGGATATTGCTCGCCATTGGGCCGAGCACCACCACCCGCTCTCATCCAAGGAGCAGCAATGAGCAATCGATCTGTGAACAAACCTACGTATTACGCTCCCGCTGGCGGGCATCCACCTCAGACCCAGTTGTTGTCTGACCGTGCGGTTTTTACCGAAGCCTACGCCATCATTCCCAGGGGCGTGATGCGGGATATCGTCGCCAGTGCCTTGCCGCATTGGGAAAAAACCCGGCTTTGGGTGCTTTCACGCCCGCTGTCTGGATTCGCCGAAACGTTCTCCCAGTACATCATGGAGGTGTCCCCTGGGGGCGGCAGCTCGCGACCAGAGCTGGACGCTTGCGCGGAAGGGGTTCTGTTTGTGGTTGAAGGCGAGATGACCCTGACCATTGCCGGTCAACAGCACCGGATGCAAGAGGGCGGCTATGCCTTTATCCCGCCGGGTGCTTCCTGGCAGTTGTTCAACGAGAGCGATGTGACGGTACGTTTTCACTGGGTTCGGAAAGCTTACGAGCATGTGGACGGTATTGATGTGCCTGAAGCTTTTGTCACCAATGAGACGGACATAACGCCCACCGAGATGCCGGGAACTGAGGGGCGCTGGACGACAACACGCTTTGTTGATCCGCAGGACATTCGACATGACATGCACGTCAACATTGTCAATTTCCAGCCCGGCGGAGTCATTCCATTTGCCGAGACCCACGTGATGGAACATGGCCTTTACGTGCTGGAAGGGAAGGCGGTTTATCACCTCAACCAGGATTGGGTTGAAGTGGAGGCGGGTGACTACATGTGGCTTCGCGCCTTCTGCCCACAAGCGTGCTATGCCGGTGGGCCGGGGCCGTTCCGTTACCTGCTTTACAAGGACGTGAACCGGCACATGAAACTCAGCGGATTCGGTTCGCGCTGAGCTGAGACGAGGACATTTTTATGCTGGAACTCAAAGCACAACCGTTGAGCCCGGAGGCATTCGCCGAATTCGGGGATGTTATTGACCGGCGCACGGCTGACTCCTTTCCCATCAATGCGGGGCGCACCCAGCGCCACCATGATCTGGCGAAAGTGGAGCTGCTCGGTGATGAGGCGCGGGTTCTGGTGAGTATTTTTGTCAGCCAGCCGGTGACGTTACCGCTGGAGCTGTCGTTCCTGGAGCGCCACCCGCAAGGCAGCCAGGCCTTTATGCCTCTGCACGAGGAGCGATTCCTGGTTGTTGTCGCACCCCCAGGCGACACGATCAGCCCTGATGAAGTTCGCGCCTTTGTCACCGATGGTTTCCAGGGAGTGAATTACCGCGCGGGTACCTGGCACGCCGTGCAGTCGGTGTTGGATCGGGAAGGTGAATTCCTGGTTATCGATCGCGGCGGCTCGGGGAACAACTGCGACGAGTACGGAATGGAGGTGCGTGTGCTCCTCGACCTATCTGACTGATCTACCGGCTGAATTTCCATTCAACCTTTACCGACGGTGCACATACGTTTCAGGCGCCGGGACGAGCTTCGCCTCGAATACAAGAACAACCTTACTTCGGAGGAAACACCATGACTCGCATGACCGCAGCAGAAGCAGCTGTTCACGTTTTGAAGAAAGAAGGTATCGACATTGCCTTTGGAGTGCCCGGAGCGGCGATTAACCCGTTCTATTCCGCCATGCGCAAGGTTGGAGGAGTTGACCATGTCCTTGCGCGCCACGTGGAGGGGGCCTCTCATATGGCAGAGGGTTACACCCGCACAAAAGCAGGCAACATCGGTGTCTGCATCGGAACGTCAGGGCCTGCCGGCACCGACATGATCACCGGGCTGTACTCTGCCACGGGCGACTCCATACCCATTCTCTGCATCACTGGGCAGGCGCCGCGCAGCAAACTGCACAAGGAAGACTTCCAGGCGGTGAACATCCAGGCCATCGCCGGCCCGGTGACCAAATGGGCGGTTACCGTCCTTGAGCCGGCTCAGGTGCCGCGGGCGTTCCAGCAGGCGTTCCAGTTGATGCGCAGCTCCCGTCCAGGTCCCGTTCTGATTGACCTGCCCATCGATGTACAGATGAGCGAGATCGAATTTGATCCGGACACCTACGAACCGTTGCCTGCCTACAAGCCGTCGGCTTCACGGGCGCAGATCGAGAAAGCACTGAACTTGCTGAACGAGGCTGACAAGCCCTTGCTGGTTGCCGGTGGCGGCGTTATCAACAGTGATGCGAGCGACCTTCTGGTTGAGTTTGCAGAGCTTACGGGTGTTCCCGTTGTTCCGACCTTGATGGGCTGGGGGACGATTCCGGATGACCATCCATTGATGGCCGGCATGGTGGGGCTCCAGACGTCCCATCGCTATGGCAACGCCACCATGCTCGCGTCCGACTTCGTGATGGGCATTGGTAACCGCTGGGCGAACCGGCACACCGGTAGCATCGAGGCCTATACCAAGGACCGGAAGTTTGTTCATGTTGACATCGAGCCCACCCAGATCGGCCGTATCTTCGGGCCGGATTACGGGATTGTCTCTGATGCCAAGGCGGCGCTGGAACTCTTCATTACCGTGGCCAAGGAGTGGCGCGCCGAAGGCAAACTCAAGGATCGCGGAGCCTGGGCCCAGGAATGCCAGGAGCGTAAGCAGACACTGCTGCGCAAGACTCACTTCGACGACGTGCCGGTCAAGCCGCAGCGCGTCTACGAAGAGATGAACAAGGTGTTCGGCAAGAATGTCCGGTACGTGACCGCCATTGGTCTGTCCCAGATCGCCGGAGCCCAGTTCCTGCACGTGTACAAGCCGCGGCACTGGATCAACTGCGGTCAGGCCGGCCCGTTGGGCTGGACCATTCCAGCTGCCCTGGGTGTATGCCGTGCCGATCCCGAGGCCGAGGTCGTCGCTCTCTCCGGGGACTACGACTTCCAGTTCATGGTCGAGGAGTTGGCTGCCGGGGCGCAGTTCAAGCTGCCCTACATCCATGTCCTCGTGAACAACTCGTATCTGGGACTGATCCGTCAGGCGCAGCGTGGTTTCGACATGGACTACTGCGTGCAGCTGTCGTTCGAGAACGTCAACTGCCCCGAGATTAACGACTATGGCGTTGATCATGTCTCGGTTGTCGAGGGCCTTGGTTGCAAGGCGTTGCGGGTCACCAAGCCTGATGACATTGGCCCGGCGTTTGTACAGGCGAGGCAACTGATGCAGGAACACCGGTACCGGTTGTGGTTGAGATCATCCTTGAGCGTGTGACCAACATTGCCATGGGGACCGATCTTGACGGCGTTAACGAGTTCGAAGCACTGGTAGAGAACGTCACCGATGCGCCGACCTCAATTGCCAGCCTGACTTAAGCAACGCAATCAATCGCCCCCAAACCTGTGGAAAAACAACAGGTAGAGGGGGCGAAGACCCAAAAATGGACGAGTAGGAGACCCCAAAATGCCTAAGTTTGCAGCGAATCTAAGCATGCTGTTCACCGAGGAGGATTTTCTCGACCGCTTCCAGGCCGCCGCGTCGGCAGGCTTCCAGGGCGTAGAGTACCTCTTCCCCTACGATTTTCCCGCGGCAGACATCAAAAAGCAGTTGGATGCCCATGGCCTCACCCAAGTGCTGCACAACCTTCCCGCAGGGACTGGGCGGCTGGTGAGCGCGGTATTGCCTGTCACCCGGACCGGGTCGAAGAGTTTCGTGAAGGCGTGGATCTGGCCATTGACTACGCCACCGTGCTCGGGTGTAAGCAACTGAATTGTCTGGCAGGTATCCGGCCTAACACGGTGAGCGAAGAACAGGCCCGTCGCACACTTATCGACAACCTCCGCTTCGCCGCCGAAAAGCTGAAAGCGGCAGGCATCCTGTTGCTCGCCGAGCCCATCAACACCCGGGACATCCCCGGCTTCTTCCTCAACCGGACGGAGCAGGCCTTGGCGCTGTTTGAGGAAGTGGGCAGCGACAACCTGCAACTGCAGTACGACATCTATCACATGCAGATCATGGAGGGCGACCTGGCCCCGACCATCGAAAAGCACCTTTCGAAAATCGGCCATGTGCAGCTGGCGGATAATCCAGGGCGCCACGAACCCGGCACCGGGGAGATCAATTACCCGTTCCTGTTCGGCCATCTTGATCGCCTGGGTTACCAGGGGTGGATCGGCTGCGAGTACAAGCCTGCGACGACGACGCTTGAAGGGCTCGGCTGGCTGGATAACGCACGATAAGGTCATTCAACAAAAAAGTTAGTAAGGAGAGGATTATGAGCAAGATCGGATTTATTGGTCTCGGAATTATGGGGCGGCCCATGGCCGGACACCTGATGGAAGCAGGCCACGAGCTGGTGACCTACGTTAAGTACGGCTCCCTGGACGAAGGCCTGGCGGCCAAGGGCATGAAAGAAGTCGATAGCCCCAAGGCAGTTGCGGAACAGGCCGAGATTATCATCACCATGGTCCCGGATACCCCCGATGTTGAGGAAGTGCTGATTGGTGAGGGCGGCATCGTTGAAGGTCTCCAGCCCGGTACGCTGGTTATCGATATGAGCTCGATTGCGCCGATCCCCACCCAGGCATTTGCCAAGCGCATCACCGAGCTGGTGGTGAGTACGTCGATGCCCCGGTATCTGGTGGCGAGGGTGGCGCTGTTAACGCAACCCTGACCATTATGGTAGGTGGTACCAATGAAGGCTTTAACCGGGCTCTGCCCGTTCTTGAGGTCATGGGTAAGACCATCACCCATATTGGCGATCACGGCGCCGGTCAGATCTGCAAAGTTGCCAACCAGATCGTGGTAGCACTGACCATCCAGGCCGCGGCTGAGGGTCTGCTTTTCGCGTCGAAAGCCGGAGCGGATGTAACGAAAGTGCGTGAGGCCCTGCTGGGTGGTCTGGCCCAGTCGAAGATCCTCGATGTCCACGGAGAGCGCATGATCAAGCGTACCTTTGACCCTGGCTTCCGTATTCGCCTGCACCAGAAGGACCTCAACCTGGCCCTGGAAAGTGCACGCAGCCTGAACCTGTCGCTGCCTGGCACCGCCAACGCCCAGCAACTGTTCCAGGCCTGCGCCGCGAACAATGGCGCGGATTGGGATCACGCAGGCATTGTGAAGGCCCTGGAAAAACTGGCAGACCACGAGATTGGTGCCTAGTTAAGCAGCCGGCGCTGCACTCAAACCCAGTGGCCGGTGTCGATTCGGCACCGGTCATTAGGGCGCGATTGGGGGCGCGCCGGCGTACCACGTCGTTTCTTTAATTTCTATCCGTTGCGAGGAGCCGCAGATGCACGCCTTGTCCAATTCGCTGTCCTTTGATCATCCGACAGAAGTGAATGTCTGGCTCAGGCAGCTTGCCGCAACGGCGGTCTCCGCCGTGCATCCCGATACGCTGCTTTCGGCTGGCCAGCTACCGCCGCGCCCGGCCGGACGCACCGTCGTGATTGGGGCTGGCAAAGCGGCGGCGGCAATGGCTGCGGCCTTCGAGCGCACGTGGGCTGATACCTACGATGACGCCGACCTTTCCGGCCTCGTTGTTACCCGGTATGGACACGGTGCGGAATGTCGTCACATCGAGGTATTGGAAGCTTCTCATCCCATGCCGGACGAATTGGGCGAGAAGGCTGCCCAGCGTATGCTCGAGTCGGTGGCCGGGCTGACCGAGAATGATCTTGTTGTCGCTTTGATTTCCGGTGGCGGTTCCGCACTCATGACGCTGCCGGCGCCAGGGCTGACACTGCAGCAAAAGCAGGCCATCAACAAGACGCTGTTGCGTTGCGGGGCCCCGATCCGGGAGATCAACACGGTGCGGCGCCACCTTTCGCGCGTCAAGGGTGGGCGCCTGGCTGTCGCTGCCCATCCGGCGAGGGTGATTACCTACCTGATTTCCGATGTGCCCGGCGACGATCCTGCGCTTATCGCCTCAGGGCCGACCATTCCAGATGCGACAACGCCAATGGATGCCCTGGAAATACTGGAGCGGTACTCCATTGATATTCCAGAGGCTGTGCGCAGCCACCTGGTCAGCGACGATACTGCCCCCAAGCCGCATTCACCCGAATTTGGACTTGACCGCACGATCGTTCAGGCCAGGGCCTGTGATGCACTTCGGGCCGCCGAAGCGTCCGCAAATCTGGCCGGTGTGGATGTTCGAGTGTTAGGTGACGATCTTGAAGGAGAATCGAGGGAGCTCGGAGGTGAGCACGCGACAATGGCGTTGAAGCTGCAAAAAGACCTCAAAGAACCTCTGTTGATCCTTTCAGGCGGCGAGACCAGCGTTACGGTGTCCGGTGAAGGGCGAGGAGGTCGCAACGTCGAATACCTCCTGGGTGCCATCTCGGTCCTTCAGGGAGCGTCCAATATTCACGCTTTGGCCATCGACACGGACGGTATTGATGGCTCCGAGGATAACGCCGGCGCCATTTTCGGACCCAATGACTGGTCGCGGGTTCAGGCCCTGAAGCTTGACCCTGCCACCTATCTCGCCCGCAACGACGCCTACAGCTTTTTTGAGGCGCTTGATGGCTTGATCATCACGGGTCCGACTCGCACCAATGTTAATGATTTTCGGGCCATTCTGGTGCTTCCGAAGTCCATGTGAGGGAAGCACCGAGCACTAATATCGGTCCTGTACGCGGATACCGTGGCAGGGCCTTATTGTTTGGTGCCGGCTTTTTTCCGGGCAAAACCGATGTGTGAAAACACCGCATGGAGGTCATCGGTTGTGCTTTCGTTATCAAAGTTCAGTTTCGCATCGATATGATCCATGTGATGCATCATCAACGAAACGGCTTTGTCGGTGTCCCGGGCGGATATCGCATCCAGTAGCTGGTTGTGCTCATCATAGGAGCAGTGCGAACGGGTTCCCTTTTCGTATTGGGCGATGATCAGTGAGGTTTGCGAAACCAGGCTGCGCTGGAAGCCAACGAAGGGGGCGTTGTTTGCCGCCTCGGCCAGTTTCAGGTGGAACTCGCCAGACAAGCGAATACCGGCGCCCCGATCCCCGCGGGCGAAGCAATCATGCTCCTCTGTCACCATCTCCCGCAGCTCATCGATCTGTTCTTCAGTGGCGTGCTGAACGGCAAGCTCTGTGATGGCACGTTCGACCAAACGCCTTGCGTAGAGAATCTGGCGGGCTTCCTCCACGCTTGGGCTGGCCACCATCGCGCCCCGGTTGGGGCGAATGGAAACGACACCCTCATGTGCCAGCTGTGACAGCTCCCGCCGGATAATCGTGCGGCTGACTCCAAAAATTTCTCCCAACGCCTCTTCGCTCAATTTGGTTCCCGGGGCCAGGCGATGCTCAAGAATAGCGTCGAACATGTGGGCGTATATGGTGTCGCTTGTCGCCCCCGTCCGTTTCTTCTCGGCTCGGTTCGGGCTTTTGGTGGGCTGCGCTTGTTTGCTCATAATGTCTCGCGAATGAGGTGATGGAAGTACGAAATCCGGTAGTGGGATAGTATACGAGAAATGACCCCGTTTAGCCGAGCCTGATCCGCTCACGTGCCACCTTTTGGAGCTCCAGGCCATCGCTGGGGTTGGGGAAGGGGCAAAAAAAACCGCCGGGAGGCGGGTAAAAACACACTGAGGCAAGTCGAGTGTGTTGCAGGAGGGCGGGTAAGGTTCGCAGATCGAATGTCACAACACCTCCCCGCCGTGGCCACGATGACCTGATCAAAGAGTAACATAATTCAATCATAAGTGAATACACAATATAGGAATATTGTATCCCATAAATTAATGAATGTCGTCTTTTGTGTATCTTTTGTGGCTTGGTGGTGGTGAGTGATTGCTATGCTGAAGCCAGAGATATTGCCGGCCTGCAAAAAGAATTGCCTCACATTGGCGTCTATGTTAATTGTATACGATATTCTGGTGTTTCGCTCTGAAGCGTGGGCGCCAATCGCATTCATTGAGGTATCAGGAGTAAACAATGAGCCGTTTTCGAACCCTGACTCCGTCCAGCCTTGGGCGCGAGGACTTCGTAGCCGCATTTGCGGACATCTATGAGCATTCACCGTGGGTAGCGGATAAAGCCTATGAGATGGGCATCGATGAGACATGTGATGAGGTCGAAAGCCTGCATGAGCGGATGGCCAACATCCTTCTCAGTGCGGATCGCGACACCCAGTTGGCCTTGATCAACGCCCACCCTGATCTCGCAGGCAAAGCCGCTATGCGTGGAGAGCTTACAGCCTCCAGTACGTCCGAGCAGGCCGGTGCCGGCATTCAGGATTGCAGCCCGGAAGAGTTTGAGCGCTTTGTCAGGCTGAATGAGGCGTACAAAGCCAAGTTTGGGTTTATTTTTGTGATGGCGGTGCGAGGTAGTAATCGACACCAGATACTGGCGTCGTTCGAAGAGCGCATTCACAACTCTCCCGAACAGGAATTTCAGCGTGCCCTGAGCGAGATCAATAAGATTGCCTTATTCCGCCTGCAAGCCATGTAGTGGGCGGGGCCCCGAACCTTTTGTGCATCTGGTTCAAAGTATAGATTTATTAGTCTTTTGAGACTTAGATCCTTTCGTGCTCACTCCGAAACTGAACTACACTTTATCGTGTTGTTCCTAACAGGATGTGGGCCGAGATATGTTCAACGCATGGAAGTCCTTTCAGTCACTGTCCTTGGTTCATTGGGTGGTGATTTCCCTCTCGTTGCTTCTTACCCTTACCGCCTGGCAGGTTTCGTCCCGAATTGCGGAGGAGAAGGCCAGGGAGCAGTTTGACCATCAGGTGAAACAGCTCAATGAACTGCTGCGGGACCGGATGCAGAAGTACGAATTTGCATTGATGTCCGGTGCAGGTGCCATCCGGGCCTCAGAGGGCGGCGTAAACCTGGAAATGTGGAAGCGCTTCAGCGAAGTGCTGGCGGTTCAGGAGCGTTTGCCAGGTATTAATGGTATCGGCGTTATTGAACGTGTTGCCGCGGAGAATCTAAGCGACTATATCGCGGAAGAACAACAGGAGCGTTCCTACTTCCGGGTGCATCCTTCCCATGGTGGCGATGACTTCTGGCCCATTGTCTACATTGAGCCGGAGGCGTCTAACAACGCGGCCGTTGGGCTCGACATGGCTCATGAATCGAATCGGTACCAGGCCGCGCTCAAAGCAATGCGAACCGGCCAAACCCAGATCACGGGCCCTATCGTATTGGTACAGGATGAAGAAAAAACACCAGGGTTCCTTTTCTTCCGGCCATTCTACCAATCCGCAGAGGTTCCACCGGCCGATCAACGTGAGTCATTGTTCAGCGGGCTGGTTTACGCGCCATTCACGATGTCGAAACTGATGGAAGGCACGCTCGCCAACGTCAACCGGCTTGTTCATTTTCGGGTTACGGACGGTGAATCCCGCCTGTACAGCGAACTCGATGAAACCCGCGGCGACAATTACGACCCTACTCCCATGTTCGAGACGTCTTACGTGATGGATATGTATGGTCGTCAGTGGCATTTCGATGTCCAGACCACGCTGCGCTTCGAAACCTTTAACGCTGGCAAACAGCCCATCATCATTCTGGTCAGTGGGCTCGTTATTAATGCCTGATTTTTCTGGTCTTTGCGCTCATGGCCAACGCTCGCCGCCGCGCCGAAAGTAAGGTTGTTGAGAAAACAGCTGAGCTGCAGGAAAGCCTGAATTTCATTAACACGCTGACTGACCACCTTCCATTAACCGTGTCTGTCTGGGACTCCCGACTCACGTGCCGTTTTATGAACGCCTACGGAGAACACTGGTTCCCGTTCAGTAAAGAAACAGCCATTGGCCAGAATCTGGAGCAGATGCTTGGCCCCGACCTCGTCAAAGAGCGCAGCAAACATTATCGGCAGGCGCTGGAAGGGAAGAGCGTTCAGGCCAGTGCTTCGCTTGAAAACCGCAAGGGTGAGATCCGCGATGTTGTGGTCAGTTATCACCCGGTGACTTTGCAGGGTGAGCGGTGTTTCATGGCGACCACGATTGACGTAACCGATATCGTGCAGCGTGAAAAGGAGCTGGAAGTTCTGAACGCGGAACTTGAGGAACAGAAGCAGGAGGCGGAATCGGCGGTGACCGTCAAAACGGCCTTCCTTGCTAATATGAGCCACGAAATCCGCACCCCAATGAACGCGATTATCGGTGTGCTTGTGCTGTTGCAGGAAGCCGGGTTGGAGGATCACCCACGGCGGCTCGTTAAGAAAGCCTTCTCGGCGTCTGAGGCACTCCTGCAACTTCTGAATGACATTCTTGATCTGTCCAAGATCGAAGCGGATCACATTGAGCTTGATATCCATCCATTTGATATCGATGCACTGGTTCACCGTAGCGTTGACCTGTTTGCCATTGTTGCGGAAGAAAAAGGCCTGAAACTCAGGGTGTCTATTGATCCCGCGACACCCAATCGTGTGTCGGGCGATCTGCTACGCATCTCCCAGATATGCACCAATCTTGTCGGTAATGCCGTCAAATTCACCCGCAAGGGCGGTATCGATGTCCGGATTGATTATCGGACTGAGAGTCAGGCAAGCGGCTATCTGCAAATTGAAGTTGTGGATACCGGTGTGGGTATCAAACCCGAGGACCAGGGGCGAATTTTTGAGAACTTCCGGCAAGCGGACGAATCCACGAGCCGGAATTTCGGTGGGACCGGGTTAGGCCTTGCCATCAGCCAAAGACTGGCACTATTGATGAAAGCGGAACTGAACCTGGAGAGCGACATTGGCAAGGGCTCGACTTTCCGGCTTTTGGTGCCTGTCGGTGTCTCCCAGGATGATGGCACAGTAAGTTCCTCGAGGACGGGAAGGCCGATTCACGTCTTCCATTATGGTTTCCGTGCCAATCTGGCCTTGCTCGAGGATTATCGGGAGCATTGGCGCCTGACACTTGAAACCGTCGATGATATGACTCAATGGCCCGCTATCCTTGAGAGTATTGCGAAGGTTGAAGACGTCGAAGACAGGTTCTTCCTGATAGACATGGAAGGCACGGAACCGAGCCTGCTGGACGGTTTCGTGACCGAGCTCCTGACCGATCCCGGCAGGTACCCGCTCTGGGCCATACTGATCATTGCCCCTGCCGGCTATTGGCGGGAATGGGTGGCGGACTTCGAGCGTTCCGGCGGGCACATGGCTTTTGAACCCCTGACGCCATCAAAGCTCTTCGAGCACTTCTCCCAAAGACACGGGAATACTCCGGATTTGCGGGGAGGGGGCAAGCCTCAGTTTGACGGATTATCCGCGCTGGTGGTCGACGATGTGCCCTTGAACTGCGAAATTGTTGAGAGTTACCTGAGATCGTTTGGTGTCAATGTGCAGTCTGTCCAGACAGGGGGCCAGGCCGTTGAGCGCTTGGGGCAGAGAGGCTTCGACCTTATACTGATGGACCTTCACCTGGACGGTGAAACCGGACAGGAGGTGACCGAGCGTATCCATGGCTGCGTCAATGCAAATGACTCGATCATCGTTGCGCTCTCGGCCTCTATTTCCGATCATGACCGCATGACGGCCAAGGCGGCTGGAATGCAGGACTATCTCACCAAACCGGTGGTTCCCAAGGATATCCAGTTACTGCTGGAAACCTACTTTGAAGATCGTCGGTCAGTGGTTTACACGCCCGAGGTGTCCGACGAGAGTGAGGTATCCGACGACACGGAGGTGGCGGTAACGGACATGCCGGACTTTATCTCACGTCAGGCTTACGATCGTCTTTTCAGTGATGATCAAGCGTTGTTCACTCGGTGTGTCAGAAGCTTTATTGCCAGTTCCGCTGAGATGGTTGCTGATGTCCGGAAGGCAACGCTGGCGGAAGATGCCCGTCACATGGCGCACAAGATCAAGGGGGCTGCTGCCAGTATTGCCGATACAGAGCTTGCGCAGGTGGCTGGTCTGATTGAGAACGCCCAGGAGGATCATACCTCGTTGTCCATATTACCCCAGTTGCTCAACCTGCTCTTGGAGCACAGCCGACGTTTGGAGCAGCACTTCGGCTTGATCGCTTCTGGCGACAATGTCGCTGAAACCGACGCAGAGTTACAAATCGTGCTCTCTCGTGTAAAGACGAAACTGGGTGGCAATCGTATCGCTGAAGATGAAGATTTGAGGGTGATCTTGAATCACCTCATTGCCAGTGGCGAGATGAAACTGGCAAACCAATTGAGGCAAGCGTTGGAAGTCTATGACTTCCCGCTTGCACTCGCGCTATTGGACGATGTTCCACTGGAGGGATAGGCCAGACAATGAGTAATGAAGAACAGCCAGTTGTACTTGTTGTGGAAGACAATCCCACTGGTATCGCCAGTCTTGTGGGGATACTGGGGGCGGCCTGCGAACTCGTTGTTGCCAAGACGCTGGCCGAGGCAGAGCGATGCCTTTCGCCGGACATGGACCTTGTACTTCTCGACCTCTACCTGCCCGATGGCAACGGTATTGAGTTTCTTAAACGCTTGAAGTCGGACCCGCTCTACCAGGAACTGCCGGTGATCTGTATGTCCGCTTCCGACCAGAGCAGCGATATTGAAGAAGCGTTCAGGGAAGGCGCTATTGATTATGTCCTCAAACCTTTCAACAAGATCATTCTGAGTGCCAAGGTTTCAACCTTTGTTGATTTTAAGCGAAAGACGAATTTGCTGGCTGCCCAGGCGTTGCGGGATACACTGACCGGGATCGGCAACCGACGGATGTTTGAGCAGCAGTTGGACCTGGAGTGGCGGAGGGCGCTTCGACAGGAACTTTCCCTCGGCCTTGCTCTGGTGGATATGGACCATTTCAAAAGTATTAATGATCAACATGGGCACGCCCAGGGTGATGTTTGCCTGCAACTGCTGGCGACGTCCATGGAAAAGGCGTTCGGCCGTGCGGGCGATCTGGTGGCAAGACTCGGCGGCGATGAGTTTGTAGCAATGCTGCCCGGTGCCACGCTCAACAGTACGGTTCGGGCGGCCAAACGTCTGGAGGAGGTTCTGGCAAACGAACACGAAAAGTGTCGCCGAAGCGGGCAGGATTGCCCTGGCTTTTCAGTGTCAGTCGGTTGCTACGCTGTCGTTCCTCACAAAGGGACGAATGCTTCAGAGTTGAAGGAAACAGCGGATCAGTATCTTTATGAAGCAAAGAGGGAAGGGGGGCGTAGCTGTGTCAGACCTGCTATCTAAGCTGGACCGAGACGACTCGATTGGAACGCGCCTCTTTCAGGTGAAACCCAAGATCATGGTCGTGGATGACGAACCCACCAATATACGCGTGTTGTCGGATGCACTGAAAAACGATCATGACATTATCGTGGCCACCAGTGCGAAACAGGCGTTGGGGCTTCTCGATAGGGAGAACGTCCTCATTTATTGCTACTGGATATCATGATGCCAGACATGGATGGTCTGGAAATGTGTCGACGGCTGAAGAAACGCCAGGAGCTTCAGCACATTCCGGTTATCTTCATCACGGCACTGATTGACACTGATACCGAGGAAAAGGGGTTTGAGGCGGGGGCTGTGGATTTTATTCGTAAGCCAATCAGCCTCCCCTCCGTGCGGGCAAGAGTGCGCACGCACATTTCCCTGAAAGGCATGCTCGATCACATGGTCGAGCTCAATCAAACGTTAAGTGAGAGATTGCATCAACTGGACCAGTTGAACTGGCGCCTGATGCAGGAACAGAAGCGGGGCCGGGCCGCTGACTCAGGGAATCTCTATGAGCAGGCCTTCATGTCGACCTCGGAAGGCATTGCGGTGCTTGATAACGAAGGAAAGATCACCGCAGTGAACCCGTCCTATAGCCGTATTACCGGTTACTCCGAAGCCGAAGCGTTAGGTCGATATCATGACGTTCTTGATGTGCGCGTGGATAAGCGCCTTAACAGCACCAGTATCCTGGACTATCTGGGGGTACATAATCACTGGTCGGGGGAGATCTACAACCGCAGGCGGAATGGGGAGGTTTATCCGGAGCTGAGAACGATCAGCACGATACGGGCTGATGACGACCGAGTGACCCACTACGTGACGGTCTTCAACGATATCACCAGCCTTAAAGAGACCGAGCAGCGACTGGAAGAGCTGACCTGGCGGGATCCCGTTACCGGGTTCCCCAACCGGGCGCTTTTCCTGGACCAGCTGAGTACCGTACTCAAGTTGTGTCATCACGGTGGTATGGCCACTGCGGTGATCGTTGTTGATATCAACAACTTCCGATATATAAACGAGACCTTTGGTTTCGACTGCGGTGATATTGTCATTCAGACGTTTGCCGAGAGGCTCAGGAATGCCTGTCATGAAGACGACTCCATCGCTCGTCTGTCGGGCGATGAGTTTGGAATCGTGCTGGCACCAAAGCAGTGGACGTTGGACGAAGCTTACCGGATAGCCCTGCAGTTGTTCGGGCGTATTCAGGAGGCTCTACGGGAACCCGTGCCTTATCGCTCGGAAGGGGCGTTAACGATAGAGGCAACCGGTGGTATTGCGCTGTACCCAACAGAAAGCTCCGACATGCCATCCCTCGCTTTGCGCCATGCCGAAACGGCGCACCGAAATGCCAAGGACTCGAACCGGGCTGTTGCGGTGTTTGAAGATTCCATGAGCGAGAATATCCGGCGGCAAGTGGCGGTGGAGTCGGAACTGGCCCGAGCGATTACCGAGAACGAAATTGCAATGTATGCTCAATCTCAGCATAGCCCGGACCGGGAACTGGCGGGCATCGAACTTCTGGTTCGCTGGGATCATCCGGAAAGAGGGTTGTTGGGGCCCGGTGAATTTATTCCTTTTGCCGAGCGAACCCGGCAGATTGTCGCCCTGGAGCGCCATATCGTTCGCGTGTGCTGGGAATGTTGGCTCAGATGAGAGCAGATTCGCGAAAGCTCCGCTGCTCGATCAATATTTCCGCCAAGCACATGGCGGAAGAGGATTTTGCTGAGGCGATCCTCGGGTTGGTTGCAGACTCGGGTTACCCGCCCGCGCTGATTACGTTCGAGCTGACGGAAAGCGTGATGGTGAAAGATGTGGACGCCGTTGTCGAAAAGATGGAGAAGATACGGAACTTTGGCTGCACGTTCTCGCTGGACGATTTCGGAACAGGTTATTCCTCGCTTTCCCAATTGCGCCGATTGCCCATATCGGAAATCAAGATTGACCGGTCGTTTGTGCTTTCGGCGCTAAACGATTCCACGTCCGCCGATATCGTCGATATGGTGAAACGTATAGGTGAATCCATGAATGTTCGAGTTGTGGCGGAGGGAGTGGAAACGCAAGAACATGCTGATTTCCTGAAAACCCACCATCCGGGGGTGTATTTACAGGGGTACTTCTTTGGGCGCCCGGCACCGTTATGGACCTTTTTCGTCGAGAAGTCGCACTGAACGCTGCGTCTGGGATGGCCCCGGCTTTTACGTCAATGCCTCAATCGCTTTCGCGTCGGTCGCGAAAATATTCTCCTCTTTGATCAGTTGGGCCAGCCCTGTCCTTGAAAGGGCCTCCCTCAACGGAAGTTTTGGGCCGGACAGGTAGAGGGTAATGCCTCTTGCATCCAGAAAGGACCAGATGTCCTGCAGGGTATCCAGGCCAGTAGAGTCGACCTGATTCAGGGAGGATGCAGAAATCAGCACGGTTCTCAGATCCGGGGCGGCATCCACTCGCTTGCGGATGGAGCGCTCCAGAACCGGTGCCGTCAGGTAAGTGAGTGAGGCGTCCATACGTACCCCGAGAACCCCTTCGGCAATGGGCGGCAGCTGATAAAGATGTCGGTCACGAAACCCACCTGACTCATGAACCCCCAGTTCAATGATTCGCGGCACGGCATGATGATGAAGGAAGGCGAGCAAAGACGCCGCTATGCCCGCCAGAATTCCCCAGTACAGGTTTGGCACGGTGACCAGTGTCACCACCAGGGTGACGAGAGCTACCATGCCATCCTTGGGGTTTTCACGGCTCAATCGGGTAAGCGAGCGGACATCAATCAGCCGGGTGACGGGCACGATGATGATGGCGGCGAGGATCGCGGTCGGCAGGTGATACAGGAGCTCGGTAAACCCGAAAAGAGAGATCAGCACGAGCAGTGAGGCGATCAGGGACGCCCTCGCGGTTTTCGCGCCACTGTAAGCGTTCAGCGCCGTGCGGGAGAACGAACCGCTGACAGGAAAGGCACCGCTGAAGCCGCTGGCCATTTTGGCCAGACCCTGACCGATTAACTCCTGATTCCGGTCCCAAGGTTCTCCTGTTATTCGCGACATGGTGCGGCAACTGGACATCGCTTCGGTAAAGCTGATCAGTGCAATGATCGCAGCGGGCAGCAGAAGCGCCAAGTGCTGGTCAACGGAGAGTGTCAGAGGCAATGAAGGCTGGGGAAGTCCGCTTCCGACCGGACCGATGACCGAGCCGCCAAGCTCTCCAAATCCCAGCAGATAACTGCCGGCGATGCCAATCAGTGTAACGACCATCACCGCAGGCAGGCGCGCGGTCAATTTTCCGAGTAGCAGCAACGCTGCCACGCCACCGAGGCCGAACCCGGCGGTCGCGACCAGCCGCCAGGGGGCGTGTTGCCATTCCTGCCAGAGAGTGGATAGCCAGTTTCCGCCGGCGCCTGTATCGAAGCCCAGTAGGGCAGGGATCTGTGAAACGATAATGATGACGGCAGCCGCATTCACGAATCCCTGAACGACAGCGTTCGAGATCAGGTTGGCAAGAATGCCCATGCGGAACGCGCCCATAAGAAACTGCATGAGCCCGGAATAGAGGGCGAGCCATATGGCCATCACCACCCATTCCGGGGACCCCGCTTCGGCCAACGGTTGCAGCGCCGCGAAGGTCAGCAGGCTGGTTAATGCTACAGGCCCGACCGCAAGCAGTGACGATGAACCGAACAATGCCCCAACAATGCCCGGCAGCAGTGCCGCGTAGAGACCGGTAACGGGCGGCATCCCCGCGAGTTGGGCGTATGCCAGGGCCTGGGGGATCAGTACCAACCCGACCGTGATGCCGGCAATGGCGTCCGCCCGGTTCTGCCGTCTCGTGGGTCTGGCCCATGTCAGGAAGGGGAAGAGCCTGACGATCAGTTTACTTGAGGATGCCCGCATAACAATTCCAATTGGCAACGTGTCGGTGTAACGCACGTATCCGGTCCGGCTCTCCATTTAAGGGGCTTTGATAACCGTATAGCACATTACCAGCATCGGGATAGAGAAAGTAGAATTCGACTCAATGATCTATGCTGTCATTAGGCTGCATGGCACCGCCTCTGGCCTCTGCTGGCCTCTGGAGAGTGCACGAATAAATTCGCTGATGGAGAAGGCGTATGCAACAGATCCAGAAATACCCCGCGGGCTGGCGGGTACTGCATTGGGTAATGGCGCTGATGGTCCTGACGTTGATACCCGTCGGGCTCTGGATGGCGTCGCGTGCGGAAGCTGATATCTGGGGGGCGCTGACGAATACCTTGTACAGTGGGCACAAAGCCATAGGTTTTACCGTGCTCCTACTGATGATCCTGCGGATCGTCGTCAAGATACGGGTAAAAAGCCCACCCTATCCCGAGAGCATGCCCCGCACATTGCAGATTGCAGCCAAGAGCATGCACCACCTGATCTACGTCATGTTGGTGGTTACGCCTTTGTTTGGCTGGGCCGGTGTGACGGCGTATCCGGCTTTGGGCATCGTGGGCGATGTCAGACTGCCCGCCATGCCTTTTGTGCCGGAGGACAAGGAATTGGCTGGGAGCTTGTTTGCGATACACGGGTGGCTAGCCATAACGCTAGGTGTTCTGGTCGCAGGCCATATCGCGGCGGCCTTTCGCCATATGCTCCGTGGGGATGGTATTTTCCGCCGAATGGTTTGAGTAGGCATGCGAGGACCGCAGCCGGCCTGTTCCGGTGCGATCGCTAAGCCAGACAGATGCGGTACCGAAGCACCCCGGCATCCTCCTCACGGACCCATTCAATCCGGTGCCCGGTCAGCTCGCACAGCACCTGTAAATCCCGACGACCGCTGGGATCATCGGCCAGGAAGTCAACCTGCGTGCCGCTGGGAAGGCCCTGGGTGCGCTTCTTAAAACGCAGAACGGGCAGTGGGCATACCAAACCGATGGCATCGATCTGGTAAACCTCTGTTTCATGCATCTGGGACTGTTCAGTCAAGCCGCACATTCTCACTGCTGGTTTGCGCGGCGGAGGACCACCCGAACTGGTCAAGAACGGGCGGGGCGGCAAAGGCAATCACCAGCGCCGCGACAAACGCTGAAATCATGACTTTCACGATGACCCTCCTTTACCCTGTTTGGCTTCAACCTCGGCCACCCACAGATCGTGGTGCTGGCGCGCCCACTCCACATCAACCTGGCCGTTACCCATGGCATCGAAGGCGCCTTCCATGCCAACCGAGCCAATATAAATGTGGGCGATGATGGCCAGCATCATCACGAATGCGACAATCGAGTGCCAGAGGTTGGCGTATTGCATCTCTTCGTGGGGCGCCAGATCGGTCGGGAAGCTGGTACCCAGAACACTGTTCATGATGCCGAAGGTATCGGCAAACATGGGCATCTGAAACGGGAACAGCAGCGACAGCCCGGAAAGGGACACTGAGGCGCCCAGTACCATCACGGTCCAGAAAATGATCTTCTGGCCGGCGTTGAATTTCTTCGCAGACGGATGGCTCTTGGTAAAGATACCGCCGCCGGCCTTGAGCCATTGCCAGTCCAGCTTGTTGGGAATGTTGTGGGCCACCCACATGACGAACGTCATCACCAGCCCCAGCATGAACGCCCATGCAACGTTATTGTGGACCACTTGGAGCCGGCAGCCAGGGTGGCAAAGGCGTCGGCCCCCATGACCGGGATCAGGAAGCTTCGCCCCATCAGGGTGATCAGCCCGGTCAGGCCCAGGGCGATAAATGAGCCTGCCAACAGCCAATGGCCGAACCGCTCGACGGCTTTAAACCGTTCAATTGTGGTGCCCGCAGGGCCGCCTTCGATTTTGATCCTGCCGCGAATGAGGTAGAACACCACCAGCAATGCGATGAAGCCCAGAATGGCACCGCCGCCGTAGGTGATGACCGGCCCTTCACGCAACTGGTACCAGCGCATGCCGCCGTCCTGGATCAGAACATCGGCCGCCGGGTTGCGAACCTGGGTTTCAATGTCGATGTTGTCGTAGCGAATGCCGCGCCAGGCATCAGCATCGGAACGCCCGCCACGGGTGCCCAGTGGCTCGTTGATCGGTGCCGCGTTGGCGGGATTACCTGTTTCTTTGGAACGGGATTCCCCGTCAGCTTTCAGTCTTTCCTGCCGGGCCATGATGTCTTCGAGGGTTTGGCCGCCCCCGGTAGACATCTGGTCAGACTCGGGAACGTCCTGCGCCCACACAGGTTGAAGACCAATGTCGCCAGCACAAAAACGGCGGCACCGAATAGTTTACAGTTCATGAAAGCACTCCAGCGGAATGAACAAAAAGAATCCGTTGCCTTAACGAATGCCGGGGCCCCAGGGCCCCGGAAACATCCAATGGGCTTACGCGCCCTTCTTCTCGTAGGCTGTGCCCCATCCCCAGGCGCCTGAACCAAAACCACGGTTCACCACACGCTGGCGGTAGATGTCCGCTACCTCGTTGCCGTCACCGGCCAACAAGGCTTTGGTGGAGCACATTTCCGCACAGATCGGCAGCTTGCCCTCCGCAATACGGTTACGCCCGTACTTGGAGAACTCGGCTGTGGAGTTGTCTTCTTCCGGACCGCCCGCACAGAACGTGCATTTGTCCATCTTGCCACGGCTGCCAAAGTTGCCCGCTTGCGGGAACTGAGGGGCGCCGAATGGGCAAGCGTAGAAACAATACCCACAACCAATGCACAGATCTTTGGAGTGCAAAACCACACCGTCTTCGGTCTGGTAGAAGCAATCCACGGGGCAGACGGCCATACAGGGCGCGTCTGAACAGTGCATGCAGGCTACCGAGATCGAACGCTCACCGGGCTTGCCATCTTCAATGGTCACCACGCGTCGACGGTTGATGCCCCAGGGGACTTCATGCTCATTCTTGCAGGCCGTTACGCAGGCATTACACTCGATGCAGCGTTCGGCATCGCAAAGGAATTTCGCTCTTGCTTGTCCTTCAATGGCCATGATCTACACCTCTTGTTATGCCGGCATAATCGAACACAGGGTGCACTTGGTCTCTTGCATCTGTGTGACCGAGTCATACCCGTATGTTTGAACTGTGTTGGTGGATTCACCCAATACGTAGGGGTCGGAGCCTTTCGGATACTTGTCCCTCAGATCCTTGCCCTCCAGGTGTCCGCCGAAGTGGAACGGCATGAAGGCGACGCCCTCGCCGACCCGTTCGGTCACCATGGCCTTGACTTTGATGCGTGCGCCTTCCGGGCCAGACACCCAGACATCCTTACCGTCACGAATGTTCATGTTGTTCGCATCACGCGGATTCACTTCAATGAACATGTCCTGCTGCAATTCCGCCAGCCACGGGTTGGACCGGGTCTCGTCACCACCACCTTCATACTCAACCAGTCGGCCTGAGGTCAGAATGATGGGGAAGTCCTTGCTGAAGTCCTTCTTCTGGATGGACTCGTACAGGGTCGGGACACGCCAGAAGGTCTTGTCCTCGTAGGTCGGATAGTCCTCCACCAGGTCTCGGCGGTTGGTATAGAGGGGTTCGCGATGAAGCGGCACAGGGTCCGGGAAGTTCCAGACGATGGCGCGGGCCTTGGCGTTACCAAAGGGCGCGCACTCGTGTTTGATCGCAACACGCTGGATGCCGCCAGACAGGTCGGTTTTCCAGTTGGTTTCGGGGCCGGCAACGGCATCGATGCTGGCCCGCTCTTCGGCCGTCAGGTCGCCATCCCAGCCCAGGTCCATCAGCATCTGCATGGTGAATTCCGGGTATCCGTCCTTGATCTCGGAGTTTTTCGAGTAAACGCCGTCCGCCAGCAGGTTTTCGCCGTTGCGTTCAACGCCAAAGCGGGCACGGAAGGTAAGGCCACCTTTGGACACCGGCAAAGACATGTCATAGAGCACGTGTGTGCCCGGATGGTTCATTTCCGGTGTGCCCCAGGATGGCCATGGCAGGCCGTAGATATCACCATCGCAGGGGCCACCCACCGCACGCAGTGTGGTCTTGTCGAAGTGGTGCTGGTTGGCCATGTGCTTTTTCAGGCGCTCGGGCGACTGACCGGTGTAGCCGATGGTCCACATGCCACGGTTGAATTCACGGGTGATGTCCTCGACGACCGGTTCATTGCCTTCAATGGCAATATTGCGGAACATGCGATCGGTGAAACCGAACTTGTCCGCAAACAGCTTTATGATTTCGTGATCGACCTTCGACTCGAACAACGGCTCAACGACTTTCTCACGCCACTGCAGCGAACGATTGGAAGCGGTAACTGAACCCGAGGTCTCGAACTGGGTAGTGGCGGGCAACAGGTAGGCGCCGTCCTTGCGATCATGTAGCACCGCTGACACAGTAGGGAAGGGATCCACCACGACCAGCAGGTCGAGCTTTTCCATGGCTTCCTTCATTTCCAGCATCCGGGTCTGCGAGTTGGGCGCGTGGCCCCACAGCACCATGGCCCGGGTGTTGTCGGGCTGCTCCAGGTTTTCCTTGGCTTCCAGAACGCCGTCAATCCAGCGCGATACGGGAATGCCTTTCTCGTTCATCATGGCTCTGGATTTGCCGTCCTTGTCCCAAACGGCAAAACGCCCCTTGAGCCAATCCAGGTCCTCTTCCCAGACTCTGGCCCAATGGGCCCAGGAGCCAGCGGCCAGGCCATAGTAGCCGGGCAAGGTGTCGGCCAGTACGCCCAGGTCTGTGGCGCCCTGAACATTGTCGTGGCCGCGGAAGATGTTAGTGCCACCGCCGGCAACGCCCATGTTGCCCAGCGCCAGTTGCAGCACGCAGTAGGCGCGGGTGTTGTTGTTGCCATTGGTGTGCTGGGTTCCCCCCATACACCAGATGACTGTGCCCGGGCGGTTATTCGCCAAGGTGCGGGCAACGCGCTCAAGCTGTGCTCCCGGTACACCGGTTACACGCTCAACTTCCTCAGGGTTCCATTTCTTTACTTCCTGGCGGATGTCGTCCATGCCGTACACCCGGGTGCGGATGAACTCCTTGTCCTCCCAGCTGTTCTCAAAGATGTGCCACAAAAGGCCCCAGACCAGCGCGACGTCTGAACCCGGACGAAACCGCACATACTCATCCGCATGGGCGGCAGTGCGTGTGAAACGCGGGTCGCAGACGATCAGCGGTGCGTTGTTCTCTTCCTTGGCTTTCAGAAGGTGCAGCAGCGACACCGGGTGCGCCTCCGCGGGGTTACCACCGATCAGGAAGATGGCTTGCGAATTGTGGATGTCATTATACGAATTGGTCATCGCGCCGTAGCCCCAGGTGTTGGCTACGCCGGCAACCGTGGTCGAATGGCAGATCCGGGCCTGGTGATCGACGTTGTTGGTGCCCCAGTAGGCGGCAAACTTGCGGAACAGGTAAGACTGCTCGTTACTGAACTTTGCGCTGCCCAGCCAGTAGACCGAATCCGGACCACTTTCCTCGCGGATTTGCTGCATCTTGTCGCCGATCTCGTTGATCGCTTCGTCCCAGGAGATTTTCTGCCACTGGCCGCCGACCATTTTCATCGGGTACTTGAGGCGACGTTCGCCGTGGGCACTCTCCCGTACGGAAGCCCCTTTGGCACAATGCGCACCAAGGTTAAAGGGGCTGTCCCAACCCGGCTCCTGCCCGATCCAGGTGCCATTCTGGATTTCCGCCATCACCGTGCAGCCAACCGAGCAGTGGGTACACACGGACTTTTTGCGAACAACTTCCCCACCTCCCGTCGACGGGGTTGCGGCCTCAACGCGGCCAGACGTCAGTGACAAAGCTGCCAGACCGCCCACCGTGACACCGGAGGCGGCCAGAAAACCACGACGATCCATGGTCTTGGCAGCGAGGGATGAAAGTAAAGAACCAGCACGGGGGCCTTTCGCTACCCCGTTGGTTTTCTTTCTTAACATGTCAATTACCTCTCTCTTTTTATTCTCGTTTTACGGAGGTGTGGCCATTCAAGAGCCTTTCGCAACCTTGAATGACGCACGCTTCCTTAAAAGCGAGCCGATTCGAAGTACTTACGTGTGTGTTCAGTGTCACGCAGACCGCGGCTTTTCGGGGCCTCTTTCACCACCTCGGCTGCGGCATTGGGCGAGACTGCCAGCGCAACGGCCGCAGGAGCTGCGGCTGCTGCCACCTTCAGGAAACGGCGGCGGCTGTTTTCACGTTTCGGGTTGTCCATTGGACACCTCCACCTGAGTTAAGGGACCGGGCAGGTCCCAGTTATTGAATGGCAAACGCATCGGCCTCAACGGCCATGAAAGCCCGGCCCAGCGAGCCCACAGGCGCGTAGAAAACCGCGCTTTGCGCTTCTTCCAGATCGGCAAAGAAAAGTTCCGCCCACTTTGCCAGGTGTGCGTCGAAAAAGGCTTTTTGAGAAGGTTGGTCACTGTCACACAGAAACTCGCCCGCAATAATGCCGGCCATGATTTCGCACAGCGTACCCATGTGATCTTCAGGTTCTTTAACGTTGTCTCTAGCCTTGATGCCCCTGGCCATCAGATCGCTACGCAGATCCGCAAGGGGCTTCTCGTTGAGAAAGCCGGTCAGGTAATAACTGGTGTAGGGCAGTAATTCACCGCGACCGATGCCAACGAAAAGGTTGTTGAACTCCCGCTCTGCATCATTGGGCGCGGTGCGTTGGGCAAGGGCAGCGAGGTTTCTGGAGGCGGATCCAATCGGAGTATCGTCACCCTCTAAGGTTACCAGCCCCCGGAGCAGCTCACTCGAAGGTGGGGCGTCCAGCAGGACACCCAGCAACCGATACATTTGGGCACGCGCTCGATCTTCGTCACTGATCGAGCGCGGGCACTGAACTTCTGCAGCGTTGGCCAAGATGTCTCTCTCTATATTGTCTCTTGTTTATTGTTGTCTAATTTTTAATCACCGATCTACTGTATATAGTTCCGATTTGTGTCGGGCGCAACTACGGTTTCTAACACTCATGAATCCTCAAAACGCATTCGCGGGCGGTAGTGCGGCGTCGGTTTCTCTCCGGTTTCGGTGACCACTGATTGAGAGTGACGATCAGTATCTGATGGCGCCTCATTGATGTCGGAAACGGGTGTTTCGCGCAGTCCTGCAGGTTCCGGAGGCACTACGGTTGTCGGAGCCTCGGCCAGCTTTGCGGTGCGCCCCCCCACCGGGTTATCAACCGGCTCATCAACCTTTGCGGTCCGGTCGATTAGCCTTGTCCCACCTTGTAGAGGGTCTTTACGGCCCCGGTCGCAGCAGCGTTCGTGAAATCCTCATCGTAGTCATTGAGCCCGTCCAGCACGGCAAGTACAGGGTTGGATTTCCAAAGAGACCGCAGGGCCCTGCGGCGCAGCAGCTCGGGGATTTCTTTTCGCATGAACCCGGTAATATCGGTACCCAGCTCGATGGCATCGGGATCGGGTAAGCCGTACTTCTCCAATACGTCGTGCTCGGACAACGTCTCATTAATAGAGAGCTCCTGCTCTTCATGTGACGGTTCGGACTCGACTGATGGGGGCGGGGCCAGCTCAGTCTTTTTGCCGGTTTCTGTTTTCTTGCGCGACCAACGTTGCAGGCGTGACTCAGCCATCACTGAATCCTCGGTTTTTTGATGTTGGCGGGTGCGCGAAAGACGTCGCTCTCCTGACGGATACGCGGATCGCCTTTGGCGTCTTCGATACCGTCAACGTGGACACTGTCACGGCGCCGTTTCTTGAAGGGCACTTCGATGTAGTGCATATCGACAAATTCTTTGATCCAGGCCGCCAGAGACTCGGGAATGGGCACGGGCTCGACGATACTTTCACCACTGTCCTGTGCATCCAATGCCTCATGGGCACTGGCAGTAATGGAGCTGATGACCCACCCTGAGGGAGAGCGACCAGTCTGGTCCTTATCCATGACAATCCAGACGGAGGGAACGGCCATATTCAGGGATACAAGGTAGCCTTCCACGTCGGCACGAAAGAGTTCCATGGTCACCGAGCCTGCGTGGTAATCCACCTCATCGCCTTCCTGGACCAGTTCTTTCCAGAACGCCTCCGGGGCACCCGGTATGACCGCCACCGGCGTCCAGACATACCGCGCCCACTGGGTCACGCCAGGAGACTGGCGAACGACGGCACCGACTTGTAACGCGCGTTTCCACTGCTCTGTGCGACTGCTCATGGCTGCTCTCTTTTGTTATTCCTTCAAGCTAGCAGGAGGTCAAAAAATATCCAACTTTCCGATTGTCTAAAAACAAACCGCTGTGTCATGCTCGAAGAGCTATAGTGATTCGTATACGTATAACAACAACGAAAAGAGTCAGATTCCTGATGACGGCACCCAAGACCTTACTGCTGTGCAGTTGTGATAAAACACAGTCCTTTGATCCAGAGGCGCTGCGCAAGGCCGCAGCCGCCGAGCAGGTCATCGCGGTGGATCAACTGTGCGGCCATGACATGAAGACGGCCGCTGAGCATCTGGGTGGTGATGCAGACGTACTCATTGCCTGTGGCCAGCAGGCTGCCCTGTTCGAGCGTCTGGGCGAGGATGTTCAGGCCGAAACCGGGCATTCCGCACCGCTGGGCACCATCGACATCCGGGACCGGGCAGGTTGGGGGGCCGCGAGTGCAAACCCCAAACGCCTGCGCGCCAAACAAGCGGCCCTGGTTGCTGCGGCCCAACTCCCGGCTCCGATAGCGCCTGCAAAAACGATCCGCTCCAGCGGAGTGTGCTGTATCGTCGGCCCTACTGAGCAGGCCATAAGGATGGCCGAGCTGGTGCAGGACGAGCTGGGGGTTACCTGTATTGTCAATGACGCCGGTCCCATACAGCTACCCTCTGCCGCCTACGACGTGGCGAAGGGCCGGCTGACGTCAGCCTATGGCGCGCTGGGCCATTTCAGGATGGAGTTTGCCCAGTTGCAAACCCTGAATCCCGCCGGCCGTGGTGCACTGGGTTATGGCGAGGTGCAAGCCACCGCTCGCAGCGAGTGTGATGTGTTTATCGACCTCCGTGGTGACGCTCCGGCCTTTCCCTGCCATCAGAAGCGCAACGGTTATTTCTGGGCCGACCCCGCCAAAACCGGGGAATTGGAACGCATTGCCCTGACGGCCCGGGAACGGGTTGGTGAGTTCGAGAAAACCGTCTACTTCAGGTTGGAGGAATCCCTGTGCGCCCACTCCCGGGCCAACAAAACCGGCTGTACCCGCTGCCTGGACGTCTGCCCCACAGAGGCCATTTTTTCGTTCGGCGACCACGTGCAGATTGATTCGGATATCTGTGCCGGCTGTGGCTCCTGCGCGGCTGTTTGCCCGACCTCAGCCATCACTATGACCGAAAGCCCTTTCGAAGCCCTGACCAAAGCCGTGGAGGTGATGGCCAGGGTCTATCGTGACCATACCGAAGAATCTCCACGCCTGGTGTTTCATACCCTGAACGCCGGTGGTGAGGCCATGGCGCACCTGGCACGGTACGGCGATGGGCTGGCGGACGATCTGATTCCGATGGGACTTGAGCATATTGATCGTATTGGCCATGCCGAGATCTTGGCCGCATTGGGCGCCGGCTATGCGGAAGTCCTGCTGCTGGCGGATAACGAGACTGACCGCCAGGCCGTTGCCGCGGAAGTGGAGCTGGCTCAGGCCATGGTGAGCGGTGCCCACCATTCGCCCAGCCGGATTCGAGTGGTTGCGGCTAACGAGCTCAGTGTTGAAGGGGACAATGCGGGGCGTGTCAGCGAGCCCGTATTACTGGTCGGCGGCCGCCGTGACATTACACGGGTGACCGTCAGTGCGATGGCAAACGGTGTTGAAGCGCCGATTCCGCTGCCACAGGGCGCGCCCTATGGCGCTATCGAAATCGATTCCGATAAATGCACGCTCTGTCTGGCCTGTGTGTCTCTGTGTCCAACTGGCGCCCTCGGCGACCATCCGGACCGGCCGGAGGTTCAGTTCACGGAAAATGCCTGTGTTCAGTGCGGCGTGTGCGAAAGCACCTGCCCCGAGACTGCCATCAACCTGAAGCCGCAACTGGATCTGTCCAAGGGTGCGCTAAGTGCCCGGGCACTGCACGGCGAGGAGCCTTTCGAATGCATCAAGTGTGGAAGGCCCTTCGGTGTTGCCAGCACCATCAACCGGATCGTTGAAAAACTGGAAAACCAGCACTGGATGTACAAAAACGCTGATAACGTCCAACTCATAAAGATGTGTGACGACTGTCGGGTGAAATCTCAGTTCCACGGGGAAAGCGCGCCCCTGGCAGGGGGAGAGCGCCCCAGGGTTCGCACCAGAGACGACTACCTGGACAGCTAGAATAAAAACAGGAAGCGACATGGTTGAATACACCGAAGTAGGAAAACCGAACCTGATTGGTACCGACGCCCCCCGGCCTCAGGACAAGAACCCGAAAGGCGTTGACCGCATCATCGCTATTGCCTCCGGTAAAGGGGGCGTTGGCAAGTCGACAGTGGCCTCCAACCTGGCGGTTGCACTGGCCTCGAAAGGTCTGAAAGTGGGCCTGTTGGACGCCGACGTGTATGGTCCCAGCCAGCCCCGCATGATGGGTGTTTCAGGCCGGCCTTCCAGCCCCGACGGAAATACCATACTGCCGCTGCGCAATCACGGGGTGACCCTGATGTCCCTGGGCCTGATGGCCTCCGATGATGAAGCCATTGTCTGGCGTGGGCCCATGTTGATGGGCGCCCTGCAACAAATGATGAACCAGGTGGACTGGGGGCGGCTGGACGTCCTGCTGGTGGACTTGCCCCCGGGCACCGGTGATGTCCAGATGACCCTGAGCCAGAAATTCTTTGTTGCCGGGGCGGTTGTGGTCTCGACCCCCCAGGACATCGCGTTAATGGATGCGCGCAAAGGCATCGATATGTTCAAACGGATGGACGTGCCCCTGTTCGGACTGATTGAAAACATGGCCTCCTTTATCTGCGATGGTTGCGGCAAAGAGCACCATCCTTTTGGGCACGGCGGCGCCAGGGCGGAGGCTGAAAAATTGGGCGCGCCCTTCCTGGGCGAGATTCCGCTGGATCTGGATATCCGCGTTGGTTCGGATGGCGGTGTACCGATTGTGGTGTCGAAGCCGGATAGCCTCAGTCGCGGGCCTTCCAACGCATCGCCGATGAACTGATCGCCTCTGAAGTGTACGCCGAGGCCATGCGATGAGTGTGTCGCCGCGCTTACCACCGCTGTTTACGGGGGAATGGGTGCCAAACCAGACGGATCCATTTGATAAGGCCGTCAGCCGCGCCATTGCCGGGGTCGATTCCGGCACGATTTTCTATTCCGACGCGGTGGACGTCTTGCGCGCGGCCTTGGTGCTGGCGCCGGAAACCCCACTGGAAGAAGCTGTTCAGGCGGTCTACGTGGCCCAGATAGGCCTGGCTGAAAGCCTGGGCGCCCTGGCCCCGCCCGAGGTGCCGGTGTACTTCCAATGGCCCGATCGTATCAAGGTCAATGGCGCGGTGTGCGGCGGTGTCCGCTTTGCCGCGGATGTGTCAGACCCCAGCGCCCATCCGAACTGGCTGGTGGTCGGTATCGATGTGCCTTTTTTGCCAGTGGGCGGCGAGCCGGGCGAGACGCCGAACCAGACCTGTCTGCATGAGGAAGGCTGTGTTGAGATCACGCCCATGGCGCTTCTGGAAAGCTGGTCCAAACACACATTGCTGTGGCTGACTTACTTCATGGACAGTGGCTTCGAGCGTATACACAATGAGTGGCGGCCACGTTGTGACACCCTGGGCAAAATGATCGACCTGCCAAAGCCCGGGCTCTTTGTGGGCCTGGATGAAAAGGGCCGAATGCTGTTGCGCCAGGATGTCATGACTGAAACAGTGAGTTTGATCGAATTCGCGGAGCACGTATGAAACTGGCCCGAATCCTGCGACTGGATGTATCCGATGACAATGTATTTGATGTGCCGGCTCCCAGCGGTGAATGGGCGATATCCGGCGGGTTTGAGTTCTCCAACTGGACCGAGGCGGACCTGAAGGGGAAGGCCCGGCAGGCTTTCAGCAATGGTTGGTACAGCATCGAGTCAGGCGGTCGCGCCACTTTTGTGGGCGTGTGCGACATCACCGACGCGGAATTGGAGCAGTTACGTCAGGTTCTGGCGCAGACGTTTGTTGAGTGTTACGGCGCACCGGGTATCGATGCGGCCTATCCGGTCGCCTGCGAAGAAATCGACCAGATGCGCAGCATGTGCGAGGACTTCGAGGACAACACGCTTTTGATGGTCAGCCGCACGCTCACCGAATTGGGTGTTGAGGAGACCTATCGCTCCCGGGCCCCGCAGGATGCCTCGCTGGAGGCCTTTGCCGTCCATGGCAGCGTTGACTGATTACAGTCCGAAACTGCCATAAGGGATAAACCGCACCGGCGTGCCCGGTTCTATCTGTCGGGCGCTTTCATCGAGCTCCACCAAACCCTCGGACCAGGCTAGGCCGGTTACACGTCCAGAGCCCTCAGAACCGAACACCTCAACCTGCCCGTCCCTAATGCGGGCCCGCAACATCTCGCTGCGCCCCGGTTTCTTGTTCTTGGAGAAACCAGCGGGCATGAGATAGCCCTGAGGTTCGAACCAGGTTCCGCCTGCCAGCAATGCCATCGCTGGTGCGCCAAAACGCAGTGCGCAGACCCAGGCGGCGACCGGGTTTCCTGGCAGACCCACCACAGGTGTTCCCCGGAACATGGCCAGCGCCAGTGGGCGGCCCGGTTTGATCGCAATACGCCAGTTACTGATGTCGCCGTGTGCTTTCAGCGTTTTAGACACGTGATCCTCGTCGCCGGCAGACACACCACCGCTGGTCAGGATCAGATCGCATTGTTCCGCGCCGCGCTCCAAGGCCGCTTTGACTTCCTCGGCACGATCGAGTGCATGGCCCAGGTCCACCAACTCATAGCCGAGCTGCGTCACCAGGCGCTCAGCATCGGGCGGTTGGCGTCATAGATCTGCCAATCGGTGACCGCTGAGCCGACGGGCTTTACTTCATCGCCCGTGGATAAAACGCCGACGCGCAGCTGCTGATAGGCATCCACTGATTCGATGCCCACACTGGCAAGTACTGAAATCTGGGTTGGTGTCAGACGAGTGCCTGCCGTGAGGATTCGATCCTGTGCCTTGATGTCCTCGCCGGCTTTGCGGGCATTGGCGCCCGCTTTCAACGTACCGTTTAGATGCAGGTGACCATCGATGACCTCGCAGTCTTCTTCGAGGACCACGGTATCCGCGCCGGCCGGAATCACCGCGCCGGTCAGAATCCGGATGGCGTGGCCCGCAGGCACATTGCCCGTATACGGTTCCCCGGCGGCACTGCGGCCATTAATCAGGGGCAGGGTGCAGGGCACGTCCGTCAACGGCCCTGCGAAGGCATAGCCATCGACCGCGGAATTGTTGCTCGGGGGGTGGGCGCGAGGTGCTTGGACGTCGTTCGCCAGAATCCGACCGTTGACCTGCGACAGCGGAACGGCGTGTTCCACCCCCACCACCGAATGTAAACGCGAGTGCAATCGTTCCAGCGCCTCTTCCACCGGTGTCCAGTTCACGCCCGGGGGTAGGGCGAAACAATCGTTACGAAGTGGCGTCGTTGCTTTCCCGTTCATGATTTCCCTGGGCTCAGAATAAAGTCAGCGATGGCGGGTATGTTGTTTACATCGAACACAGGGCCCGGGAAATCCGCCACATAGTCGGCCACCAGGGCAATGATGCTGGCGTCCTCCGGGTACAGGGGCGCACGCTCGGACTCACGCCGGTGCACTTCAATCTTGGGATGTGCGTGGGTTTTAAAGCCCTCGACCACCACCCAGTCGCAGGGGCCCAGCCGCGCCAGCAATTCATCCAGCGTTGGCTCTTCAGCGCCGCGCAACTCGTGCATGATGGCAAAGCGCTGCCCGCCCGCCAGGATGACCTCACGTGCCCCGGCATCGCGGTGCTTGTAGCTGTCGGTACCGGGCTGGTCGACATCTACCCCATGATGGGCGTGCTTGATCGAGTTAACCGTTAACCCCCTGCGGGACAGCTCGCAAATCAGGGCCGCTGCCAGCGTGGTTTTTCCGCTGTTCTTCCAGCCCACAATGCCGATGACATTCACTTCAGGTGCTTCTCCGCCCAGGCCAGGTCTTCCGGTGTATTGATGTTGAAAAAGTCGTCCTCGCCAAAAACCACCAGGGTCTCACCCTGGGCCTGTGTCCACTGGCGGATCTTGCGCACGCCGTCGTTCAGGGCGGCTCGAAGATCATCTCGCAACGCGACCGGCCAACGGCCGAAGGTCGGCTGGGGCAGGGCGCCGCCTGGCTCGGCCCCCTGGCTCTGGCGGGCACTCTGCTTACCGGCGCCTATATGGGCCGGGCTTTACGGGTGCTCTGGCAGGGCTCGGGCGACAGCCGGCCGGTAGAAGGTACTGGCTGGATGCGCGCTGGCATCTGGGGTCTGGCGATCCCCGCCGCTGGCCTGGGTCTGGCCTTTGGTCCCCTGGAAACAATACTTGATCTGCCCGCTCCGGAAACCGCAGGTACCGTCGCCATAGTGCTGGGGCTCGTCGCCGCATTGGTCGGGCTGGCCTTGGGCTGGCTGGTGCCGGTCCAGCGCCTGCTTGGACCTGCCCATCAATGGGCAGAATCGGGTTTGGAGGTCGCGGGCGGGCTTACCGCCTGGATAGGCCGGCCCGCAATGGCTGTTGCCCGGGGCTGTGACCGTCTGGAGGATCATCTGTACGCGGCCGCGCTTGCCATTGGTCATACAGCTCTCAGCATTGCCCGTGGGGGCGAGCGACTGGAACAACGTTTGTATCTGGCCGTACTTGGCGTCGGCCGCGCCAATCTGGCGGTGGGTCGCTGGGTTCGCAGCGGGGATGAGCGTGGTATCGACGGCCTGATCTTTGCCCTCGTGGCCGGTGTGCGGGACCTCGGCGCGCGGGCGAGAACCCTGCAAAGCGGCCTGATCCATCACAGCCTGGCGATCAGCGCCGTAGCCACCGCTGTGCTCCTGGCCATCCTGTTTTCAGCTTCACTGAGTGTCTAAAGGAACCCTGTACTCATGTTACCACTTGTATCCCTGACCCTGTTTTTGCCACTCGTCGGCGCTGTGCTGATTCTGTGTTTGCCGAAGCCGACGGCGCGGACGGTGCACAGCATAGCGATCGTCAGTGCCGCCCTGACCCTGGTCGGCGCTCTGGCCATGTGGCTTCAGGGCGTGAGTGGTGACGGCTTTTCCCAGGTCGAAGAGCTGGTATGGATGCCGGCCATTGGCGCCGCCTACCGGGTCGGGGTTGATGGCATCAGCCTGCCGCTGGTGCTGCTGAGTGCCGTGCTTTTCCTGGTTTCTCTGATCTATGCGTCGTCGCTTCGCGACCGTCCGCGTGCCTACGTAGCTCTGATCCTGCTTCTGGAAACCGCGGCAATCGGTACCTTTACCGCCCTGGACGGCATTCTGTTCTACGTCTCTTCGAAGTTTCCCTGGTGTCGATGTATTTCATGATTGCCGGATGGGGACATGAAGACCGGCAGCGGGCCGCCCTGATGTTCTTTATCTACACCCTGCTGGGCAGCCTGCCACTGTTGCTCGCAATTCTGGGGCTTTACCTCGGCAGTCCCGACCCCACCTTCGATATGCGGGCGTGGATTGCCAATCCTCCTCTGGAGGGGGCGGCGGCCATGTGGGCGTTGATCGCCATGCTGATTACCTTCGCGGTCAAGATTCCTGCGATACCGTTGCATACCTGGTTGCCTGCGGCCCACGTTCAGGCACCGACCGTTGGTAGCGTCATCCTGGCGGGTATCATGCTGAAGTTCGGCACATACGCTGGTGCGGTTCGCCCTGCAAATGACCCCTGACGCCCTCCGCGATGCCGGCATCGTTGTTTTGTTTTTCGGTGTCGTCAGCGCAATCTACGGTGCCTTTGCCGCCCTGGCACAAACTGATCTCAAGCGCCTGGTGGCCTATACCTCAATCAACCACATGGGCTACGTCATTGTCGGCGTCGCCGTTGCCGCACTGACTCTGGACCCGTCGGTGCGTGCCGTCGCGCTGGATGGAGCCGTGCTGCAGATGTTCAGCCACGGCCTGGTCACGGGGGCCCTGTTCCTGCTGGTAGGCATGATTCAGGAGCGCGCCCATACCCGGGAAATGAACGAGTTTGGCGGCCTGCTCAAAACGGTTCCACTGCTTGGCTGGTTCTTTGTGCTGGCGGCTTTTGCGTCTCTGGGGCTTCCAGGCCTCGCGCACTTCCCGGCGGAGTTCCAGATATTCCTCGCGACTCTGGGCACCACTCCTGTCGCGGTTGTGGTGATTCTGGGGATTGCCATTATCGCCGGGACCTTTCTCAAGGCCCTGCGCGAAATCTTTCTGGGTGAACCCCGGGATCGCTGGAATAGAATGCCGGACTTGAGCCCAAGGGAAATTCTCGCGGTTGCGCCCTTGCTGGCGCTGACCGTCGCTACCGGCGTGGCGCCGTCCTGGGTGTTGGACGTCATTCACCGGACTACTTCGGCACTGGTGCTGTAATGGGTCGAGATCTCGCATTAATCATTCCAGAAATTGCCGTTCTGCTGACGGCTGTTGGTGCCCTGATTGCGGAAATGCTGCGACAGCCCCGGATTTCGCTGATCATTGCCGTCATCGGCCTGGTCGTTGGCACCGGGCTGACCCTGCGCCTGCTCGGCACAGACACAACGGTATTTGGCGGCAGTTTCCGCATCGATACGTTAAGCATCTGGGCCAAGCTTATCCTGCTACCAGCTACGGTGCTCTCGATGCTGTTGGCGCGGGTGGATGTCCGGGGCAGCGCCCGCGAGGGTACGGTCTACAGCCTGCTGATCTTTTCCACTCTGGGCGCTCTGGTACTGGCGGGGGCAGGGGACTCCATGTTTCTGGTGCTGGGTACGTTGCTGACCGGCCTGGCCACCTTTGCCCTGGTTGCCTATCCGGATACTGATCCGGCGACCGAAGCGGCCATGAAATTCTTTGTGTTCGCTTCAGTCACCACTGCCATCATGATTTTCGGCCTGAGCTACTGGTTCGGTGCCTCCGGCTCTACGCTGATCGCCGATCTGCCGGCCATGGATACCATGCCGCTGGCCGTGATTCTCGGGTTCGTGACTGTGGTTGTGGGTCTGGGCTACAAGGCATCACTGGTTCCGTTCCACTTCTGGGCACCCGACGCCTACGAGGGCGCGCCACTGTCCATTGCCGCCTACCTATCCGTCGTGCCCAAGATTGGCGCCCTGTTTGCGCTCACTCAGGTGGTTCGTCACCTGCCACCGGAAACCGGCTGGGCTGCGGTCATGGCGGGGCTGGCCGTGCTGAGCATGACCTATGGCTATCTTGCGGCACTGGTGCAGGATAACGTCATCCGGCTGCTGGCCTATTCGTCGATTGCCCAGTCCGGCTATTTCCTGCTGGGCATCCTCGCGGTGGGCTCCAGTGAGCTGGCCTTACCATCGATCATTCTGTTCGCCGTCGCCTATGCGGCTATGAACCTGGGCGCTTTCGCGGTTGCCGCCATAGCCGGGCGCACTCTGAACGATTTTAGCGGGCTGGGCCGGTCGCGGCCTTTGATTGCCATCGCAATGGTAGTCTTCCTGCTGTCATTGGTGGGCATTCCGCCACTGGCAGGTTTCGTCGGCAAGTTCCTTCTGTTTGCGGCAGCCATTGACGTCCAGTTCACATGGCTGGCGGTGGTGGCGATCATCAATAGTGCACTGTCGCTGGCAGTGTATCTGCGCATTGTTGTGCCGATGTACAGGGGAGGGGATTCTGCATCCGTTGAGCTTGATGCATGGCTGGGATTCGTGGTGTTTGCGACGGTTGCAGCCACATTCATCATCGGACTGGGTGCCCAGTTTATGATTGTTCGCGACATCGTATGATGTGCCTAGTGTTGTGTTCGGCATCCATGCGAGAAAGCCGCCGAATGCTGACGTGGTCAAAAAATCGCCATCTTACCCCAGCAGGCAAATTATGCTGTGCTACCTCAGACCCGGCGAGCCAACCACCAACCGACGACCATCGACAGCAATAACGCCACGAGAGGCCAGGTTATACCGCTTATTGACGCAAAGGCTGGGCCCGGACAATAACCTGATAGACCCCAGCCTATCCCAAACACAGCGGCACCAATCAATAAACGGGTATCAATATCACGACGTGCGGGCACGATAAACGTTTCTGCGAAAAGAGGGCCCTGACGACGGAACACCAATCGGTAGCCGATAAACGTTGTTATCACCGCTCCGCCCATAACAAATATGAGCGTTGGGTCCCAGTTACCAAAGACGTCGAGAAACCCCTGAACACGATGGGGGTCAGTCATACCGCCGATAGCCAGACCCAGGCCAAACAACAAACCAGCCAGGTAACCAAAAATCAGTTTCATAAAGAGTGTCCTGTCATGAGTCTGACGACGTAGACGGTTACAACACCCGTCAGGAGGAAAACCAGCGTTGCCAGCATGGATCTGGGGGATAGCCTGGCGATACCACAAACACCATGCCCACTGGTGCAACCGTTGCCGATACCAGACCCCAAGCCCACCAGCAAACCAGCCACGACCATCAGCGGCACGCCACCGATGGGCGCGCCGACCACGGCTTCCGGATTGCCCGCCACATTTCCAAGCGAGCCGTTCAGGACAACCAACAACAGAGGCCCGCTGATAAGGCCCAGCACAAATGCCAGTCGCCAGGCAGACTCCGCAGTAAACCGATCAAAGATCAGACCAGATACCATCCCACTGATGCCTGCAATACGTCCCAATGTGACCATAAGCATCACTGCGGACAAGCCTATTAAAAGACCTCCGAAGGCACCTTGAATAAAAGAGCTCCAGTCCATTTCTATACCTCTTCAAATGCCACAATTTGCCCAGCGGACAGTGTGTCGTCTCCACGTAACGGAGGCATACCACGAGATTGTTGCAACCTATAATCTCAGTTATTTAATATAGCTGTTAACGCTATCGTTATAACATAAAACCTGATACGTTGAAATCTGATCAATTCTCTTTGCGACGAGGGTGACGCCATGCAACATCCGCTAGTCACGCATTTCTTTGACGAGCCTACAAACACATTCAGCTACATCGTTCAGGATCCTGATAGCTCGGTCTGCGCGATCATCGATTCTGTGCTGGATTTCGACTATGCCGCGGGCCGGACCGATGTCCGTTCCGCTGACAAGATTATTGAGTACGTTCAAAGCAATGACCTGAGTGTGGAATGGGTTTTGGAAACCCACGTGCACGCTGACCACCTCTCTGCTGCACCCTACCTCCATGAGCGTCTCGGCGGAAAAACAGGCATTGGTGAAAAGATCGCTGTCGTTCAGGAGGTGTTTGGCAAAGCTTTCAATGCCGGAACAGATTTCGCTCGGGATGGCAGCCAGTTCGACCGTCTGTTCAAGGAGGGCGACACGTTCATGATCGGAAATCTTGAGGCGAGCGTTCTTCACACGCCGGGACATACTCCGGCTTGCCTGACGTACGTCATCGGAGATGCAGCCTTCGTCGGCGACACACTCTTTGCGCCGGATGCCGGGACCGCCCGTTGCGATTTTCCAGGGGGCGACGCCCATACCCTTTACCACTCCATTCAGAAAGTCCTGGCGCTTCCCGGAGAAACCCGCGTTTTCCTTTGCCATGACTACAAAGCGGCGGGGCGCGATGAGTTTATTCATGAGACGACCATCGCCGAACAGCGTTCCAGCAACATCCATGTGGGTAAAGGTATCAGTGAAGACCAGTTTGTTGCTTTTCGCTCAGAGCGTGACGCCAAGCTCGGAATGCCCCGACTGATACTACCGGCCGTTCAGGTCAACATGAGGGCGGGGCAACTGCCCCCCTCCGAGGATAACGGGCAGGTGTACCTGAAAATTCCGATCAACCGGTTTTAAACAAAGGTCTGGAAGGGCGCAAATGGTTGGAGAGACCACTAGAGCGAAAACTCTGACGGCCGTGGAAGGTTGACGGTGAAGCGAATTGCGGCATATTTGCCAATTGTTGACTGGCTGAAAGGTTATCGTGGAGATACATTGCTAAGCGATGGCCTTGCGGCGGTTATCGTCACACTCATGCTTGTTCCTCAGGCCCTGGCCTACGCCCTGTTGGCAGGGCTTCCGCCCGAAGTTGGGTTGTATGCAAGTATGATCCCGCTGGTGGTCTACGCTTTATTCGGCACCAGTGCGACGCTGGCTGTTGGTCCTGTCGCAGTGGCGTCACTGATGACAGCCTCTGCGTTAGGAGGCGTTGCTGTTACAGGATCGCCCGAATACGTTGGTGCCGCTCTTATACTGGCTACGCTGTCCGGGCTGATTCTGTTCGCCATGGGCGTCTTGCGACTTGGTTTTATCGCAAATTTTCTGAGTCACCCCGTGATCTCCGGGTTTGTCACTGCGTCCGGAATTCTTATTGCGGGTAGTCAGCTTGGCCATATTCTCGGTATACAGGGGGGTGGTCACAATCTGATCGAAATGGGGGCAAACCTGATCAGCCAGTTTGGCTCCTCCAATCTGATCACGTTTGCTATTGGAGCCGGCACTCTCCTGTACCTGTTTCTGTGTCGCCAATATCTGAAAAATGCACTCATCGGGCTCGGTCTGGCGCCCCGAGGAGCAGATATCCTTGCGAAGGCCGCCCCCGTGTCAGCGGTTATTGTAACAACAGCGGCGGCCTGGCATTTTCATTTGGGGGGTGCAGGAGTCAATCTGGTGGGGCAAGTTCCGAGCGGACTTCCGGAGATCCGTTTACCTTCAATGGACCCCAGCATATGGGCAACTCTGGCCCCCGCAGCCGTTCTGATCAGCCTGGTTGGATTTGTAGAATCAGTGTCCGTTGCCCAGACCCTTGCAGCTAAAAGGCGCCAGAGGATTGACCCCAATTCTGAATTAATAGCGATGGGGTTGGCGAACATAGGTTCAGGCGTAAGCGGGGGCTCTCCGGTCTCAGGTGGTTTTTCGCGCTCTGTTGTGAATTTTGAAGCCGGAGCCCGGACGCCACTTGCGGGTATGTTTACCGCAGTCGGGATTGCACTTGCCACGCTCTCACTCACCGGCATACTCGCCTTTCTTCCAAAGGCGACACTGGCCGCCACAATCATGATCGCAGTGAGCACTCTGATTGACGTAAAAGCCATTGGCCGCACCTTTCATTACTCAAAAGCGGACTTCGCCGCGATGCTGGCAACCATTGTGCTTACGCTGATTCAGGCGTCGAAGCCGGAATCCTGGTCGGTGTGGGTCTATCGATAGGGATTTATCTGTATCGCACCAGTCGTCCGCACAGTGCAATTGTTGGCCGGGTGCCGGGTACCGAGCATTTCAGAAACGTAGAGCGCCACACGGTTGAAACGGATGAGAAATCCGTTGTCCTGCGAGTTGATGAAAGTCTTTATTTCGCCAACGCACGCTATCTGGAAGAGACCGTCATGGCGCTGACTTCTCAACAACCGAAGATGAAGAATCTGGTTCTGGCTTGTCAGGCGGTAAATGCCATTGACGCTTCAGCACTTGAGAGCCTGGAGGCAATAAATGGCCGGCTCAAGCTATGGATATACGCCTGCACATGTGTGAGGTGAAAGGCCCTGTGATGGACGGTCTGCGGCGGACTCATTTCTGTGAGGAACTCACGGGGCAGGTTTTCCTGAGCACGTATGACGCCTGGAAAACACTCTGTCTATCCTGAAGCAAGTTCAAAATGGTGCAGAACGAAGGAGCCTCTTGTTAACGCATGGAGGCCAGTTTTCCTGCTATTGGCTCTCTGTCGCCTGGTACGTTCTTTGTTCATCGGTCCAGAGCGTTTTCAGGTATTCAATGACTGACTGAATTTCCTGTTCAGTGAGAGCGTCTTCGAACGCTGGCATGGTCAGCCGATCGGTTTTGTTGAAGGGGTGCCGCCAGCCCTTCGCGATCATCTTGAACAGCATGGCGTCGCTGTGGCGCCAGGTATGGCCGGTTTCATCGTGAGGCGGTGGCGGCATTTCACCTTTCTCATCCGGTTTGTTCCAGTTGGCAGCACCCTCAGCCTGCTGCCCATGGCAGGCGGCGCAGTATTGTTGATAAATTTGTTGACCCTGCGCCACATTCGCGGGCGCAGGGTCGGTACTCGCCGGTTGGCCGGAAGCAATCGCAACGGTCGGCACAACGAACAGAATCAGCAAGCCGATCCACTTATTCATACACCGGCGTCCATTCGCCGTCGTCGCCAAGGGCAAGCAGGTTGCCGCCCTCAACGGCTGTTACGAAACCATGAGCTGGTGAGAAAGTCAGCGCCGTCACGGTTCCGGGTGTCTTGACGCTTGCCCAGGTTTCGCCGCCATCAGTACTGTGATGGAGTTGTCCCTCGACGACTGCATAGACGTTTTCCGGAGCGGCGGGATCATAGCTGATGGCAGACACGGTACCTCGCAGATCTCCCGCATCGCCCCAGAAGCAGAAACAGTCCATGGAGCGGGCAACGCCGCGCGTCGTGCCGGCGAAAAGCCAGCCACTCTCCATGCTGCCGGGCATGTCCGAGTGCAGGAATGCCTGCACCGGCTCTTGCGGACCCGCATCGACTTTGGCCCATTCGGCGCCGCCGTCCCTGGACCGGAACATACCCTTCTCGCCAAGGTAGGCGTAAACAGTTTCCGGCTGGGTGGCGTGAGCCGCAATGGCAGTAACTTCGAGATCTGGCAATGTGTTGTTGAGGGATTGCCAGCTTTCATTGCCGCTGTTGTAACGCCATACGCCCAGGCCCGGACCGGCGAGGTAGGTGGTGCCGTCCGCTCCCTTTGCCAGAGACGTGGGCTGAGCACCCGAATCAGATGGCGGCAGGGGAATCTCGGTGGCAGTGTGGCCATCAATGGCGAACAGGCCGCTATCCCGCAGTACGAGAAGAGCACCTGATGAGCTACTCGTCAATGCCTTCACTGGCTGGCCATCAAGCTCAGGCTGGGCTTGAGCCAGTGCCGGTATGACAGCCGCCAGAGCGACCAGGACAAAACACGAGAGCGCGGACTTCAGGCGATAAATGAACGCATTCATGGCGCTGACCTCAGTAATCCGTATATTCGCGGAACACACTCTGCTGTCCGTTGGCACTGAAGGCTATGACCTTGTAGTCCTGCTTGCGGCCAGTTTCCATGCCGGGACTGCCCTGGACCATCCCGGGCACAGAAAGTCCTACGGTATTGAACTGTGGTTTTTCAAGGTAGGCGACAATATCATCCGCCGGTACATGCCCTTCGATCACCACATCACCGATCAACGCGGTGTGGCAGGACGCCATTTCACGGGGCACCCCATACTTTTGTTTGACCTCACTAAGGTTGTCGGTTTCAACAATGTTGGTGTCAAAGCCATTGGTCGCAAGATGCTCAGCCCAGGACTGACAGCAACTGCAATTGGGGCTCTTGTAGATGGTGATGTCTGTGCCAGCCTCTGCAGTGGACGCGACTGCGGCTGACGGCTCGGCAGACTCATTGGCCTGCATTGCCAGCGTGGTTGCGCCGGCAACGAGAACGATGGCGGCGACACCCGTATACAGGGCGGATTTTTTCATCTTCATGGTAAATCCTCGGTTTGATTCGGTAGCAGGCAGCGCAAGGCCCGGGGTCGCCTTGGCTGCCCCGGGCAATGGGTGTTGGTTGGCTTAAGCGTCCTTATCCTTCTCGCCACGGTCCATGTGATCGCCGCCATGGCTCTGCATCATCTTCATACAGGCCTTTTTCATGTTTTTCATGGCTTTGCGTTCTTCTTCAGACATGTTGGACATCATGCCTTCCATGCCTTCCATGCCTTCCATGCCCTTCATTCCCTTCATGCCATCCATTCCCTTCATATCTTTCGAGGACATCATTCCGCTGTCGCCGGAATCAGAGTTCATTATGCTGTCAACTTTACCTTCGGCGTGGGCGAAAACAGAGAAGAACGCGACACTGCCGGCGAAAATGGCGGCTGTAATCGAAAGCTTGATATTTGAATTGCGCATTTGATTTGCTCCAGTTAAAGACTCGTGACGAATAGGTGTGAACACGAGGCTTACTTGTAAGAATTAACATTAATGACATTGCCGCAATGGGCAAAAATTCGGGTTAAGACTCAGGAGCGGGGTTCTGGAGGGGGGTGATAAAGGCCAGGTAAGGGGATTGGTAGCTGCCCTCACGGGCACTGAATACCGGCTGGGAGCCGGTATCGATCAGGCCGCTAAGGCCTGTTGGCAAAAGACCGATACTGACGCCACAGCTGTTCAGCCCGCTGGCGGCCGCACAGGCCATATCTGAACCTGTGAAACAACTGGCCACGTCATCAGAAGCAGATCCGTTGGTTCCGGTCACATCGGCCATCATGGAACCGCAGTTCATCATGGACGCATCCATCTGACCGTCGGCCATTTCAAAGACGGCCAACGCCGGAGTGCTTACCACCATTATGAGTGATAGCAACAACGAGAAAATTTGGCGTTTGGTTCTGGTCATCTTGATATCGGGCACCAACCTGTCGATCTTCACCGCTGTGACAAAACCTTCGTCACCTAGTTCACCAGATGCTAGCAGTTTTTTATTTCGATGCCATCACTTTCTGGAAAATCAGAGCCGCGTGGCAGGTCCGATCTGGTTTCTTTATAAAATGCTTGACCTTAAACCTTGCTTCAAGGTTATTTTCTTGACGTCGCTGGTTGCAAGGCTGTTCTCCGCTCCAACGGTGAACGTGAGAAACTGAGAACGATTTTTGGAAAGGTGAATATATAATGAGTTGCTGTAACAAATCGAACTGTGACGAAAAGGGCAAGACGAACCCGGATACCGGCTCACGAGCTCATGGGATTGCTGACGGGGCCACGCCGTTGGTGGTTGTTTGGTGCTATTGGGGTCTCCGCCGGACTGATTTTTGGCTGGGATACGCTTGTGCTGCTCGGGGTCGCGCCTATATTGATCTTCCTCCTGCCATGTCTGATCATGTGTGGCCTGGGGTTGTGCATGAACAAATCCAAGGACAAGAAAGGCTCGGTGACCGCAGTTGAACAGGCGGGCGAGGCTGGTGATGCCCAGTCGGTGGCTCCTCAGCCCAGGGTCTCGGATGCTTCACGCTCGACGAAAGCATTCTGACAATGAGTGTGCGCTAAGAGGGATGTCGTGGCGTTTAGCCTTGCACCTGAAAATAGCGCATCATTCCTGCATCTTCATGTTCCATGTTATGACAGTGGTAGATGTAAAGGCCGTCAAAGCGCTCGAATTTCATCGCCACCTGAACCGTTTCACGGGGCATGACCAGAACCGTGTCGTGCCAGCCACTGTCTACAAGGCCCTGCTGTAGACTGTCCGAGTTGCCGCCTCGTCGCCCTACAACGTTGAACTGCAAGCCATGAATATGCATCGGGTGAGGCATCGGTGTGCTGTTGTGGAATTCCCAGATTTCCGTGTCACCAAGGCGGACTTTTTCGTCATCCGCGACATTCGTTCCGTCAAACCGCCGGCCATTTATGGCAAATCCCCGCATCATCACCGGGCTTAACTCGAACGACCGGATTCGCGTATTGCGGTTTACCGGTATTTTTTGCCGCTGCACACCTAGCTGTGCCGGTAAAGGTTCGCTGGCCTCTACTGACTTGGACACCTCCAGCCTGGCCAGGGGAAATCGGCTGCCGAGGGGCAGGGCGTTGCTGCCCATCATTCCCATTCCGCCCATCATGCCTGCCTGGAAACGGTCACTGATAAGCTCCAGCGTATCACCCGGCTGGGACTCGGAAAGGTCGACCCAGATATCAAGCCGCTGAGCCGGAGCCAGCACGGCGTAAGGCCTGTCTTCCGGTTCCTGAAGAAGGCCGCCGTCTGCACCGATAACGGTGACAGGTCGCCCGTCGCTCCAGGCCAGTTTGTAGATGCGAGCGTTAGAGCCATTGAGAACCCGAATTCTGTATGGGCGGGTGGCAACCTTACGGGTGGTTGGAGGCGCCCCGTTAGCCAGCACTCTGTCCCCCAGAAAACCGTGCATACGATCCATCATGGACCCCCTGCCACCGCCCATGTAAACCAGTTCATTGTTACCAGCAAAGGTGCGGTCCTGAAGCACCAGTAACAGCTCGTTATCGCCCGACGGCAATTTGAGGCCCGCTTCCTCTTCATCTTCAACGATCAGGAGCCCGGCCAGGCCCGCGTAACTCTGAAATCCCACGCGACCGCCCTGCTTGCCATGGGCATGGGAGTGGTACCAGAACAGTCCGGCCCGGTCCAGTACCTCAAAGCCTACAGTCATTGTCTCGCCTGGGCGGATCGGAAGTCTTGGTTGTCCGTCTACGTCGGAAGGCACATGAAGCCCGTGCCAGTGGACGGTGGTGTCCTCTGGCAGCTCATTGTGAATATGGATTTTGACGGTCTGGCCGTGGCGCAGCCGGATCGTTGGGCCGAGGTAACTGTCCGGGTTTTCGGTGACTGTGTTTTGCGGGCCTTTCAGCAATTCCGCCCTATAGCGCCACACTTCACTGGGGGCGCCCGGAAGAATGGGCACCGAATCGGGCATGGCGTGAAGATTCAGTTCAACATCGTATTCATCGGAATCAAGGCCGAGCGTTTCCGATTCAACCGCTTTTACCCCTCCATCACACCCGGTAAGCAGAAGTCCCGGCGACAACGTGAGAAGGACGCCGGTGCCCGCCGCAGCCCGAAGGACCGTGCGCCTATGGACACTTTTTTCCCTGCTCATCACTTGTTCCTCAGGTATTTGATCAGTGCCAGAATCGCCAGTATCAATAGCACAACCAGAAGAATCATTATCATCATCATGAATAGCCCCATACCGCCCATGCCCTGCATCATGTTGCCACCCATCATGCCTTCTCCCATGCGCCCGGGCCCATCAGCGAATGCGAAAAGGGGCAGGAAAAGTCCTATCATCAGCGTAACCAGCCTTTCAAAAACCTTCATTACAGTGTCTCCGTCTTTTTGCCCCACTTGATTTAAAGCGGGGCCTTGGCCCAGTTTGGTGCATCGCCCCCGATCTGACAATGCATGAAAAATACCTTGACCTTAAAGTTTACTTTAAGGTTATGGTTAGGATAAGTCATTGACCACTCGTTTTGAGGTGCAGGAATGAAAACGTTCAATATCGGCGAACTCTCTGAAAAAAGCGGCGTGGCCAGCCATGCGATTCGCTTTTACGAGCGGGAAAATCTCATGCCCGAGCCCGCCCGAACACATTCGAATTATCGTCGTTACCCCGAGGATGCGATCGCCAGGCTGCAATTCATCATCCACGCCAAGCAATGGGGTTTCACCCTTGATGAGATTCGTGAACTCCTGATGCTTCAGGACGCCAATGGCGACCGTGCCGAGGCCAAGCAAATTGCAAAGAAGCAACTGGAAAAAATCCGGCATCAGATTCAGAGCCTGTCCCGCATTGAGGCCGTCCTGTCGGAAACCCTGGAGGAATGCTCCGGTGAAGGACCCATGGACGGCTGCCCGATTGTCGAAGCTATAGCCCAGCAAGGGTGACGCTGCCAGTTGCCTGCGGATGAACTGATTAAAGGCACGGAGTTAGCTGTGCCGAGGAGCCAAACGGGTATGCAACGAATAGAGATTCGTGTTGATGGAATGTCTTGCGCTTCGTGCGTCGGGCGGATTGAAAAGGCGGTCATGGGTCAGCGCGGCGTTGCGGAAGCCCAGGTGAATCTGGCGACCGGAAAAGCCACCGTGGAATTTGACCAGCCTACCACGCCGGCCATGCTAATCGACTCGATTAAGGAGCGGGGTACCAGCCACGGCTACAGTCGGCTGAAATTCCGGTCGTCGGCATGAGCTGCGGCTCCTGCGTATCCCGGATTGAGCAGTCATTGAACAAGCAACCCGGCATGGTCAAGGCCAGTGTCAATCTGACTACCCGGAAAGCGTTTGTGGAGTTCCTGTCTGACACCCTGTCAGTGCCGCAAATTCATCAGGCGATCCGCGATGCGGGATATGAGCCTCAGGAGCCGGACGCCAGTAGCGAAACGGAAGAGCAGGACAGGGAGGGCATCGACCTCCGCCGGAAAGTGCTCTTCGCTGCAGCTCTGACTATCCCGGTAGTTCTGATTGCCATGGGCAAGATAATTCCTGCTCTGGAGGCTCTATATGCAAGCCTCCTGCCCCATCGCGGTTGGATGGCCGTGGAATGGCTGCTGACCACGCCCGTAATGTTTTACGCTGGGGCTAGATTTTTCCGCTCCGGTTACGTTGAACTGCGTCATGCCAGCCCCGGCATGAACAGCCTGGTCATGATCGGAACCAGTGCCGCGTATTTCTACTCGGTGGCGGCATTATTCGTTCCGGGTTTCTTTCCTGCAGGCACGGCTCAGAGCTATTTTGAGGCGGCGGCGGTGATCGTGACGCTCATTCTGCTGGGACGCTACTTCGAGCACGTCGCCAAAGGCCGGACGTCGGAGGCAATCAAAAAACTTCTGCAACTGCAGGCGAAGACCGCCCGTGTCATTCGGGACGGGGACGTCGTCGAAGTGCCCATCGAAGCCGTAGTACCTGGTGACCGTATCCAGGTGCGCCCGGGAGAACGGGTTCCTGTTGATGGCGTGGTGGAAGAAGGCCAATCCTACGTGGACGAGTCCATGATCAGCGGCGAGCCCGTTCCCGTGGCCAAACAGAAAGACGCCGAGCTGGTGGGTGGAACCATTAACAAGAACGGTTCCCTGACGTTCCGGGCTACCCGGGTGGGTGCGGACACCGTTCTGGCACAGATCATCAGAATGGTGGAATCGGCTCAGGCTGATAAACCCCCGATTCAGGCGCTGGCCGACAAGATAGCGGGAATTTTCGTTCCCATTGTGATCGTGCTCGCGATTCTGACGTTCATCACCTGGTTCAGCTTCGGGCCTGCCCCGGCACTGTCTTTTGCCTTCGTGACAACGGTCAGTGTGCTGCTGATTGCTTGTCCCTGCGCGATGGGCCTGGCCACGCCAACAGCTATTATGGTCGGAACCGGTAAGGGCGCCGAAATGGGCGTGCTGTTCCGCAAAGGGGCGGCCCTGGAGACACTGTCTCGGATGGACACCATCGTCCTCGATAAAACCGGCACCCTGACTCGGGGCCAGCCTGAGCTGACAGATTTCATCCTGGTGGAAGGCCGCGAGGATGAGGTCCTGGCCTGGGTTGCGGCTGTGGAGACCGAAAGTGAGCATCCGATCGGGGAAGCCATCGTCAAAGGTGCAAGGGATCGCGGGCTCACGTTGCCCGCGACCAGTGAATTCCAGGCGGAGCCGGGCTATGGCATTCAGGCACAGGTGGCCGGACGCCGGGTCAATGTGGGCGCGGACCGTTATATGCGCCGCCTCGGTATCGACCTGGCCAGCGTCGCCGACGATGCGGTTTCACTTGCTGAAAAAGCCAAATCCCCGCTGTATGTTGCCGTCGACGGACGCCTCGCCGCGCTGATTGCCGTGGCCGATCCGCTCAAGGACGGTTCGGTGGAGGCGATTGCTGCGCTCAAGTCATCAGGGCTCAGCGTGGCTATGCTTACCGGTGACAACCGCGCCACCGCCGAGGCGATTGCGCGGCAAGCCGGCATCGAACGGGTGCTTGCGGAGGTATTGCCGGACCAGAAAGCGGCCGAAGTGAAGCGCCTGCAAGAAGAAGGTGCCCGGGTTGCTTTTGTGGGTGACGGTATCAATGACGCACCGGCCTGGCGCAAGCCGATGTGGGTATCGCCATCGGCACCGGTACCGACATTGCCATCGAGGCCGGCGACGTGGTTCTGATGCGCGGCGACCTCCGGGGCATCGTGGATGCAGCAGCGCTCTCCCGGCGCACCCGCAAAACGATCCTCGGCAATTTTGTCTGGGCCTACGGATACAATCTGGCACTGATCCCCGTAGCCGCAGGTGTTCTGTTCCCGTTTACCGGTTACCTGCTCAACCCCATGCTGGCTGCGGGTGCTATGAGCCTTTCCAGTGTATTTGTGGTGACCAATTCTCTCCGGCTGGGCCGGTTCAAATCCAATAGCGAAGGCTTCGCGACGAGCAATATCAGCGAAAGCGGAGCCGCACAGGCCAGCGTCTCGTAAGAGGCCTGGTACACACAGAATCAGGAGATTGACATGATGACAAATGAGGCATGCATGTTTGGAATGGCGGGAATGGGGTTGATATCCCTTTTGCTCATCGTCGCCCTGGTACTTGGCGTCGCAGCCCTCGGCAAGTACCTGTTTTCGAAAAACAGGGACGATTCTGGACGCGCGAGTAAGAACGCCAGAGGAGATTATGACTACCACCCTGAAGCATGAATTTCATCGGGTACCCATGGCAGGCATGGGAGTTAGACCGAACGCAAAATCAAAAGTTGCCGGGGGTCTGCTCTTGCTGGTTGCACTGGCTGCGATCTATTGGGTCATGCTGGAGACCGGAGCATTGACCACCGTGACCAACAAGGCGGCCTTGTCGGAATGGATTGACCAACTGGGGTATTGGGGGCCGGCGGGTATCATTGGCCTGATGAGCACGGCCATTGTCCTGAGCCCGATCCCCAGCGCCCCGATCGCCATGGTTGCCGGTGCGGTGTATGGATCGCTATGGGGAACAGTGATCGTGGTTATCGGTGCTGAGGCCGGCGCACTGATCGCTTTTGCCATTGCTCGATCCCTGGGATTCGACGTTATCCATCGCTGGAGGCGGCTACGTCCGGTATTGAATTGGCTTGGTAAGGAGCGCTCCCAGAGCGCATTGATGCTTGTCATTTTTACTTCAAGACTGGTGCCTTTTATCTCCTTCGATGGGGTCAGCTATGCAGCGGGCCTGACACCACTCGCGTTCTGGCGATTCGTGGTCGCAACTCTGGCCGGTGTTATTCCGACAGCGTATTTGATCACAGCGTTTGGTGGCTTGCTCATGGCTTCTGAGTCCGGGGTGGTGACGGTGCTTCTGATTCTGGTCAGTGGTATTACCCTGTTGCCGATTCTCGGGAAACTGCTATTGGACCGTCGTCGGGGGCGCAAAGGCGCGTGTATGCCGTAGAGCCCGGAGGAACCAATGGGCATATTACCAGTCCAAGCCTGACGGCGAACCCAGACAGAGAGGTGAGGGTGAAGCGCTCAGGTTTCCTTGGCACTCCGATGAATGTGGTTTATGGTGCAGTCTGCTTTCCACACGTGAAAGTCACCTGGCGGTTCTGAATACTGACTGGATGATGAATTAATGACCAAACGGCTTCTGGGACTTTCAGCGATATTGATCGCGGCTACTTTCCTGTTTTCACAGGCAGGTGCCACAGCCCCCGGTGCGTTGGAACCCGCAGTCGGGGCTTGCTTTATGATGCCCGATATTCCGGAGACATCAGATTGTTCTGGTATCCAGGGTCAGACAAGCTGCAGTACGACCTGTATTTCTTCCCATGTCGGTGAATCGGTCATTCCTGAATGGCCCCTGTCATCGTCTTCCCCTGGGCCTGACACCTATTCCTTTCATGCAGGCCGTTTGCTCTCGGGGCCTGAACCATTCCCTCCCAAGTTGTCCGCAGTCTCCTGAACCTTTAGTTGCCGCGGGTTCCTGGTTCGAGTGCTTCTCGCCCGGTCCCGAGAATCCTGCGATGACTTAGTCATTATCCTTACGATTTCTTTTAACTGCCTGCTGAATTCACAACAATGGGAGCCTACCCTTATGATCTTCTGTCTGAAACATCCGGCGCGGGTAATGACCGTGCTCTGCCGTAAGCTGTCGGTAACACTTTTTATGGTTTTTTTCGCGGTCCTGGCAACTGCGTCGCCGACGATGGACCCGGGAATCGAGGCGCTTCAGAAAAAAGTCGGTTTTACGGTAATTGAACGCTTCTCCACACCAGTTGGGGGCGTGACCGGTTATGTTGTAAAGACCGGGGATGGAAAAGCCGGAATCATCTATGGTGTCGGTGACTACACTTTTTCCGGTGCGCTTCTGGAGAGCGACGGCACCGATCTGACTCGTCAGTACACGACACGCTATATATCAGAGCCAATGTATGCCTCCGTTGCCGAGAAGCTTTCCCGGGATACTCACTTAGTCAGCGAGGGCGGAAAGAATGCCCCGGAAATCTATGTGTTCGCGGATCCCAATTGCATCTTTTGTCACAAATTCTGGCAGCAAACCCGAGATTGGGTAGCGCAGGGGAAAGTCAGGTTGCACTGGGTCATGGTTGGTTTTCTCAAGCCCTCCAGCCTGGGCTTCTCCGCCGCAATCATGAATGCAGAGGATCGGGCCGGAGCGCTCCAGGCGTTCGAGGAGAACTTTGGTAACAATGGTAGCGGGGAGGGCATTTCCGAGCTCACGCCCGTACCGGCGAACCTCAAGGCGGCGCTTGAGCAGCACAGCAATTGGATGGCCGAACTGGGTTTCAGTGGAACGCCAGGGCTGCTGTTCAAAGACACGAGTGTCAATGGCAAGGCCAGACCGGCGTGCCTGGGCAGGAAGCGCTGGGAAGGGCGCTGGGGATAGCTGAGTGATGGATCAGTTGCCTTCTTTGCTCATTGCCGGCCAGATCATGATGGCGGTTATGGCAGGTCTACTGCTGAACCTGACGCCCTGCGTGCTGCCCGCGATCCCCATCAAGGTCCGGACCATCCTGCGGGAGGCGGGCGGCCAGAGGTCCCATCGGGTGCTGGCCGCGCTGGCATTCACGGCCGGAACACTCACCTTTTTCCTGACGCTGGGCGGCCTGACCGCACTGCTGCAGTGGAACTGGGGCACGTTGTTCCAGTCGACGCTATTTGTGGCCGTCCTGGTTGCGTTGATGGTCGGGTTTGCGGTGATTACCTGGCTCGATCTGCCCATCCCCGTCCCGACATTCGCCGCCTCGGCGCATGGCCGGCGTTACTTTGAAGCCTATGTATCCGGGCTGTTGAGTGCGATCCTGGCCGCGCCCTGCGCAGGCCCTTTCCTGGGGGGCGTGCTGGCCTTTGCCGTTACCCAGCCGGCACCGGTCATCATGGGGATATTCGGCAGTATCGGGCTGGGGCTGTCACTACCCTACGCGGTACTGATGCTCAGGCCCGAGTGGCTGAGCCGTTTGCCCAAGGCGGGCCCCTGGACCGTAGCCATTCGTGAAGTGCTCGCGCTGATATTGCTGGCCGCCGCCGTGTTTTTCAGCGCGAGCCTGGTGCCCAAAGCGGTATACCCCTGGCTGTGGTGGGCCTGGCTGGCGCTGGTGCTGGTCTGGGGTCTCCGCCGTTTCGTTCAGGGGAACGGTGCCGTGCGCGTGATCACTGCAACGGCGACAGGCCTTGCCTTGGCGGTGACAGTGGTATTCGCATCTCCGTTGGGCAGCGGCGAAGACGAGCTTGTCTGGCAACCCTACTCAGCAGAACTCCTGGCGGACACAAAAGCCCGTGGCACACCGTATTTGCTGGAGTTCACTGCGGACTGGTGCATCAACTGCAAAGTCCTGGAGCGCACCGTGTATAAAGAGCCCGCTGTGGCCGAAGCCGTGGAGCGAGCCGGCATGGTGCCGATTCAGGTGGACGTGACAGCAAGCGATCCCGAAAAAGACGCATTGTTAACAGCAACGGGAGGGCAAGCTTTGCCTTTTGCGGCGATTTTTGACGCTGACGGCACCGCTGTCGCCCGTTTCACGGGGCTCTTTGATACCGACAGCCTGGTCGAGGCGATCAACCGCACCGAGAATTCACAACGCTAGCTACTGGAGATAAACCATGACAACCCGAACCAAAGTATTGCTGACCGGCGTAGCGGTTTTTCTGATCGCGATCGCGGCGTTCACGTTGATCGGTACCAATTCCGGAAACGCTCCTGGCTCGGCCCAGTCCGAACGAGCCAATTCCGACCCCCAGTCGCCAGTTGCCCGCACGGGGTTGGCAGATTCTTCCGATAAGGTCCGCCTCAATCTTGCGGAAGGCGGCAAAGCCTGATAGGGGAGACCGGTGAAATCGTTCTGACACTGGACATCGAACCGGGCTGGCACGTGAATGCGAATCCAGCCTCCATGGAGTTTCTGATCCCCACCGTCGCCAAGTCCTCGGCTGGCGGCCAGTCGCTCGATATTCCGACGGAGTACCCGCGCGGCCGGGTCAGTGACATTGTGCTGGGTGACACCGCCCTGGAGGTGTACGACGACGGTGCGAGCATCCGGCTGCTGCCAGATGAAAAACAGACCACCGCGCTGAAAGAGGCAGGCAAGCTTGACATGACAGTACGGGTGCAGGCCTGCAGTGACGAGGGCGTTTGCCTGGCACCAGCTGACCTGCCCGTTGCGCTGAATCTGGACGATACCAAGCCACAATAACCCGGGACTCCCTTCGGAAAACAACTCAAATGGAGAATGACTGTGAACAGCTTATTCAGAGTATTCCTGATTGCCGTGATTGCCCTGGTCAGCACCAATGCCATGGCCCATTCCATGGAGGATGTGGAGGCCTCGTTGAACGAGAAAGAGCGGTATGCCCAGTTTGTGGATCAGCCGGCCCCTGAATTTGATCTTACAGGCGTTGATGGCAATACCCTTTCCCTTGCCGACTTAAACGGCAAAACCGTTGTGCTCAATTTTCTCTACACGCGCTGTACCGACGCCTGCCCTTTGCATATGAACCTGATACGGCAGTTGCAAACCGGGGTTGAAGAAGAAGGACTGAGTGAAGAGGTGGTGTTCATCACCATTGCCACTGATCGCGAGGATATTGCCGGGACCCGGGACAACATGCGCGCGTATGGCGACAATTTCGACCTGAACCCCGATAATTGGCACTTTCTGTACCGGGGCGTAGGTGAATCGCCCGGGTTGACGTCGGAGCTCGCCAAAGCCTACGGCGTTCAGTTCAGGGATACGGGTGAGGGTGTACAGGTCCATGGTGTGGTAACCCACGTGATTGACCCGGAAGGTCAGATGCGGGCCCGGTTCCATGGATTGAAATTCAAGCCTGAGCATCTGGTGACCTACCTGACGGCCATTGCCAAAGGCCCCAACGCGGCAGCCGATGATGGGTTCTGGGGCCGACTGCACGGGCAAATTGAAGAGCTGTTACAGAGTGAGTAACGCGTGGGGCACCATGCGGGCAACAAACCGACCACTGTAATCAGGAGTAATGTCCAATGAGTCACCAGCGCATATCTGCCGCCCGGAGAATCGCCGTAGTCCTTTTCGCGCTTGCTATTTCCATAGCCGCTCCAGTTATGGCTGCAGGGAAGGTTTCGAAGTCCGTGGGGCCAGGGGTTCCTGATCTGGGAGTCTCCTCGCACTCTGCCCGAGCTGGCTTTTCAAGACGAAGTCGGCAGGCCGCTGACACTGGCTGACTTTAAGGGTAAGGCGATATTGCTCAATATCTGGGCGACCTGGTGCCTGCCTTGCCGTGAGGAAATGCCGACGTTGGACTCACTTCAGGCTCAACTGGGCGGCGAGCAATTTGAAGTGGTCGCGCTGTCTGTTGACCACGTAGGCATCAGCGTTGTTGAGAAATTCTACCGGAAAACAGGCATCCAACATCTTCGCCAGTATATTGATCCGTCGACACTGGCGACCTCAACACTGGGCATAGAAGGTGTTCCTACAACGCTGCTGATTGATCACGACGGTCGCGAAATTGGCCGTCTGGTCGGTGCCGCGGAATGGGACAGCCCGGCCATGGTGGATTTGATGACCCGCACCATTGAAGGGGTTCCGGACTGACTGGATTTACGCAATTGAAAAGGCAGGTGCGTAATGCTTCAAGCTACTACTGGATGCTTCCTTCGCTGAGCCTTCGAGAACCCCGCAGGCCTCAATTTCCCGATCATCGTTACAACTTGCTCGCAGCGACACAAGTTGTTTCTCCAGTACCTGCAGATCGGTTATCTGAGACCGTACATGAGCGATGTGATCATCAAGCAAGATGTTGATGGCCCTGCAAGGCTGATGGGGGGTGCCCTGATAGCACTGTAGCTCGTGAATTTCAGCGAGTGACAGCTCGAGTATTCTGCAGCGCCGGATGAAGCCAGTCGCTCAACATGCCGTTCAGTGTAAATACGGTAGCCGTTGTCCTGCCGCTCCGGCGGCGGTAACAAGCCCTCTCGCTCATAGAAACGGATGGTCTGGGTATCGACGCCTACGGACCGTGCCAACTGACCAATGCGCATCGGGTGTCTCCTCAACAAATGGTATCTGTTCTATTGACCTTATAGTGACTATATAGTTTTAAATCATAATCCGACAATACCCAACTGGAGCCGTATCATGAGTAAATCCTGTGAAGACGCCTGTGGCTGCGACGCAACACCCGCCGAGGGTAACGCCGGGTCGGAGGCCTCTGAAGCGTCCGGCAACTGGATCAGTGTGTATACCGTACCGAAGATGGATTGTCCTTCGGAGGAACGGATGATTCGACTGGCCCTGAACGGTTTTGAAGACATTCGCGGGCTGTCCTTCGACCTGTCTGATCGGCGGTTGAAGGTTGTGCACGATGGCGAGGCTGAGCCTATCACCGCGAAGCTGGCGACCCTCGGGCTGGGCGCTTCGCTTCAGGAAACGGCCGCTGCCGACCCTGAGTCAATCAAGGCGGTCGGGGATACGGCTATCTCTGCCGAGCAGGAGTCCGGCACCCTGCGTTGGTTGCTCGGTATCAATGCTGTCCTGTTTGTGGTGGAAATGACGGCCGGCTGATCGCGCACTCCACCGGTTTGATTGCAGAATCCCTGGACAATTTCGCCGACGCGGCCGTTTACGGGCTCGCCCTGTATGCGGTTGGGCACAGCGTAAAAATGCAGGTGCGTGCGGCGCATCTTGCGGGCGTACTTCAACTGATTCTGGCTGTGGGCGTGCTCGCTGAGGTGGTGAGGCGCTTTGTCTTCGGCAGTGAACCTGAGTCGCTGGTAATGATGGGGATTGCGTTCATCGCATTGATCGCTAACACCACCTGCCTGCTGCTGATATCCAAACATCGGGAGGGCGGTGCCCACATGAAGGCGAGCTGGATATTCTCAGCCAACGATGTGGTCATCAATCTGGGGGTCATTACCGCTGGCGCCCTGGTCGCATGGACTGGCTCCAATTATCCGGACCTGATCATCGGCAGCATCGCGGGGATTATCGTACTCAACGGTGCCAGGCGCATCCTGGCGCTTAAGGGTTAAATAATGTCCATCGTTGCCAGGAAACACTTGCCGTATGGCCTGCTGGCGATTTCGGGCCTGATTGCGGCGTCTGATCAGGTTGTAAAATGGTCGGTCCAGCAGTCAATGGCGTATGGCGAGTCGATTCCGGTGACCCCGTTCTTTAACTGGGTGCATGTCTGGAACACCGGCGCCGCATTCAGCCTGTTTGCCGATGGCGGAGGTTGGCAGCGGTACTTTCTTATCTCAGTCGCGGTAGTTGTCTCGATTGTACTGATCGGGCTGATTCTTCAGTGCCGCCGCAGGGGAGAAGCCATCGCGTACAGCCTTATTCTTGGCGGTGCCATGGGCAACCTGATTGACCGGATATTTCGTGGCTATGTTGTGGATTCCTTTGATGTCTATTGGCAATCCTGGCACTGGCCGGCCTTTAACCTTGCCGATATCGCCATTGTGCTGGGCACCGTGCTTTTCCTCTATGTCAGTTTTATACCCGAAAAATCGGGCACGAACGTCGAGCTCGATGGATCAGGCTAAAAAACATCTGACAAACGCCTTGACCTTAAAGTTGACTTTAAAGATATCGTCTGTACTGACAAACCGAGAACGACAGCCAAAGCAAAGGAGAATGAAACGATGACATTGCAACTTGGAGAAACCGCTCCCGATTTCACCGTCGCATCCACCGAAGGGAACATTCAGTTTCATGAGTGGCTGGGAGACGACTGGGCCGTGCTGTTTTCACACCCCGCCGACTACACCCCCGTCTGTACCACAGAGCTCGGTGCCTTCGCGAAGCGTAAGGACGAGTTCGCCAGTCGCGGTGTAAAGCTGATCGGGGTCTCCGTCGACCCGCTCGACTCCCATAACGACTGGGCGAAGGATATCGAGAAAACCCAGGGCACGGGGCTCAATTTTCCCCTGCTGGCAGACAAGGATCAGGTGGTTGCCGACCTGTACGGAATGATCCATCCGAAAGCCGATCCCAAGGTGACTGTTCGAACGGTATTTATTATCGATTCCGCAAAGAAAATCCGTCTGATGCTAACGTATCCGCCCAGTACCGGGCGCAATCTGGACGAGATCCTGCGCGTCATTGATTCGCTCCAGCTGACCGACAACCACAAAGTGGCCACGCCGGTGGACTGGAAGAATGGCGAGGATGTGATCATCGTTCCGTCGCTCTCCAACGAAGAGGCCAAAGAGCGCTTCCCCGACGGATGGGATGAGCAGACACCGTATCTGCGCGTTACCCGCCAACCTGGTCGGAAGTAACAGGGAATTCGTCAGCCGGCCGGGTGGCTGGCTGACGAAGCGATACCTGAGAACCCCTCACCGATAGGTTCGGTCATCGCCGAACCCTTAACCGAACACGGCCTCGAAATGCTTACCCTGACAGTTCCTGAAGTTGGTCTCTTCGCGTTATTGATTGCACTTTGCCTGTCGCTGCTTCAGGCGACCGTGCTTGCTGGGAGCCGCCACCCGACGCCCGTTGTGGATGGCATTTGCAGAGCCTATGGCATGGGGGCAATTTGCCTTTCTACTGGTTTCTTATGCCAGCCTGACCGCCAGTTTTCTTCTGGATGATTTCAGCGTGGATTATGTGGCCCGTAATTCGAACTCAATGCTGCCCTGGTACTACAAGTTCACCGCCGTCTGGGGCTCTCATGAAGGCTCGGTGCTGTTATGGAGTCTGATTCTCAGTGGCTGGGGCTTTGCCGTCAGTCTGTTTTCCCGCCAGTTGCCACGGGATATGCTGGCACGGGTTCTGGGAGTTCTGGGTGTCGTCAGCGCAGGGTTCCTGCTTTTCATCGTCGTTACGTCCAGTCCCTTTGATCGCCTGTTGCCGGGCATGCCAGCCGACGGTGCCGATCTGAATCCGTTGTTGCAGGATGTTGGCCTGATCATCCATCCGCCGATGCTTTACATGGGCTATGTGGGTTTTTCTGTGGTCTTTGCTTTTGCCATCGCTGCGCTGATTGAGGGGCGTCTGGATGCGGCCTGGACGCGCTGGGTTCGGCCGTGGACCAACATTGCCTGGGCCTTTCTGACCCTCGGCATCGCTCTGGGTAGCTGGTGGGCCTACTATGAACTGGGTTGGGGAGGCTGGTGGTTCTGGGATCCGGTGGAAAATGCATCGCTCCTGCCCTGGCTGAGCGGGACAGCGCTGATACATTCACTGGCGGTCACGGAAAAGCGTGGCACGTTCAAGAGTTGGACGGCGCTGCTGGCGATTTTCACGTTCTCACTCTCGTTGCTGGGCACCTTCCTGGTGCGCTCAGGGGTACTGACCTCGGTTCATGCCTTTGCCAATGATCCGTCACGGGGGCTCTTCATTCTGGCGTTGCTGGGAATAACGGTCGGCGTCTCGCTGTTGATCTTTGCGCTACGGGCGCCGCGAATGAGCGCCAATGCGGGCTTTAGCTGGCTTTCCAGGGATGCACTGTTACTGATCAACAATATTTTGCTGGTCATCATGACGATCACGGTCCTGATGGGCACCCTGTACCCCTTGATCCTGGATGCACTCGGGCTGGGCAAAATCAGTATCGGCGCGCCTTACTTTAATAGCCTGTTCGTGCCACTGACCGTCATGCTTTGTGCCTTTATGGGGCTGGGGCCGGTCGCACGCTGGAAGCAGATGCCCGGTCGCGAGCTGTTCCGGCGACTACTGGGGGCGGGTCTGGCCGCACTGGCGATTGCGGTATCGATACCGTTTCTTTACAACGGCCAGTGGAATGTCGCCGTGGCGCTGGGGATGGTGGCGGCCCTGTGGGTAGTACTGGCGTTGGTGCGCGACCTGTTTGATAAAGTCCGCAATGCGTCCTCTGCGCTGGCCGGATTGCGTAAGTTGACCCCTTCATACTGGGGCATGGTGGTCGGCCACGTGGGCCTGGCCGTCACCATCGTGGGCGTGGTGATGGTGTCGAACTACGCCATGGAGCGTAATGTGCGGCTTGATATCGGTGAGCAGGTGGATCTGGGCGGGTACGATTTTACGCTGACCGAACTGGGCGAGCGTCGGGGGCCCAACTTCCTCGCCGATACGGCGACCATCGAGGTTGCCCGTGAAGGCCGGATTGTCACCACCCTGTACCCGGAGAAGCGCCTGTACATTGCCCGTGGGCAGCCGATGACCGATGTCGCACTCGACCCCGGCCTGTTGCGGGACCTTTACGTGGCCATGGGGGAGGAACTGGACGACGGCAGCTGGGCAATGCGCCTACAGGTCAAGCCATTTGTACGCTGGCTTTGGCTGGGTGCGCTGCTGATGGCCTCCGGGGGCGTGCTGGCTGTGGCGGATCGTCGCTATCGTCGCCGCCGTGCCGCTGCAGCTGACCGGGAATCGATGAGGCCGGCGCGCGAGGTTCGCGCATGATGCGCCGCCTGTTGCTGATGCTTCCTTTTGTGGTGTTCCTTGGCCTGGCCTTCTTTTTGTACCGGGGGCTTTCGCTGGACCCCAGTGCTCGCGAGTCGGCCCTGATAGGCCAGGCGTTTCCCGCGTTCACGCTTCCGACGCTAGAGGACCCTGACACCGAGGTGGATGAATCCCTGCTTCGCGGGCAGATGTCTCTGGTCAATGTCTGGGCGTCCTGGTGCCCGACCTGCAAGGAGGAAATGCCCCAGCTACTGGCGCTCTCCGAACGCGGCATTCAGATGGTGGGCATCAACTACAAAGACACACGTGACCTGGGGCGACAGTTTCTTGAAGAGTTTGGAAAACCTTTCGAGGTCAACATCTTTGATCCTGCCGGTGACCTGGGTTTCGAGCTCGGCGTGTATGGCGTGCCCGAAACCTTCCTGGTCGACGCAAACGGTATCGTTCGATATAAGCACGTCGGGTACATAACGCCAGCTCAGGTGGATGAAGTCATGGCGGAGGTAGAGAAATGGCGCTAAACCGAAAGAGCCGTTGCTGTGTGGTCATCGTGTTTTTGCTGGCTTCGTTCCAGTCGGTGGCGGACACGGCAATCGATGCGCGTCATTTCGAGGATCCGGTGATGGCGGAGCGTTATCGCGACCTTACGGCGTCGTTGCGGTGCCCTAAATGTGATGCTCAAGCCATCGACAGTTCCGATTCGCCGGTGGCGGCGGACATGCGGGAGCGGGTAGCAATGATGCTTCGTGATGGGCGTGCGGATAAGGAAATTCTTGATTTCATGGCTAATCGTTTTGGCGAGTTCGTTCTTTACAACCCGCGCCTTGACGGGCGCACGTGGTTGCTTTGGGCGTTGCCGGCAGCGCTGGTGGCAGGGGGCGCCATGATTGTGATTGCGTTTGTCCGGGCACGCAGACACCGGCGAGTGCGGCCGCTCTCCGAGGAGGAACGTACCCGCCTGTCCTCCCTGATTCATCGTCACCGTGAGGGATCGGAATGACTATGCTCTGGTTAAGTATTGGTACACTGCTGCTTCTTGCGCTGTGGTTCCTGAGTCTACCGTTGCGGAGAGCAAGGGCGATCCATGACTGGCAGCAGCGGTTTGAGGCCGATGATCATGCAGAGGCGCAAAACCTGGCCGTCTATGAGCGCCGGCTTTCAGCACTGGAAAGAGCCCGCGATCGCGGCGAGATTGACGTCGCCCGTTTTGAAGAAAGCCGTCACGAGCTGGACCGCAATCTGCTGGAGGACACCGAGGCCCGCCGCCGAATGCCTCTCAGGCGCCCCGTGTCAGGACGTTTGATGATTCCGTTGGTGATAACGGCAGTAATAGGTGCCAGCATCATCGGCTATCGATGGCAGGGTGCCGATGGCGATCTGGCCCTGTATGCCGCCCAACAGAATGCGCTCAATACGCCCGGCGCCTCAATGAAAACCCTGGTTGGCCGGCTCGAAGAGGAGGCCGGGACTCAACCGGATAATCCCAAGGTCTGGTCGTTGCTGTTTCCGCTTTACCAGAAGATCGGTCAACCGGGGCAGGCGATTGGCGCCCTGGAACGACTGATCGAACTGGAAGGCCGCAGAGTTGACCTACTGGCCCAACTGGCCCAGATCAAATTCTTTGTGGCCGGGCGCAGCCTGACCACTGAAGTGCAGGCGCTGATCGACGAAATACTCGACAAGGATCCACGTGAGCCAACGGTGCTGGGCATACTGGGGGTCGAGGCCTTTGACGACGGCCGCTATGAACAGGCGATCAATTACTGGCGCCGGGCATTGGCTGGCTTCGGCGACAACGAGTCCGCACAGGCCATGCGCAACGGTATTGCTGTTGCCAGGCAACGATTGGAGGAGACAGCCAATGGAGCGGAACGTGTTACTGATTAAAACCCTAACGCACTTTCAATCACGAAATCAGGAAAGCTTATGCTCCAGTATCCTCAAATAGACCCGGTAGCCATTGCACTGGGCCCGCTAAAAATTCATTGGTACGGCCTGATGTACCTTGTCGGTTTTCTTGCGGCCTGGTGGCTGGGGCGTCGTCGGCTCATCGACTCGGCTTGAACGCAGACGCTGTTGAAACATTGATTTTCTACTGCGCGATGGGGGTCATTCTCGGTGGCCGCGTCGGTTACGCGCTCTTCTACGGTTTTGACAAGCTGGCAGACAACCCGCTCTGGCTGCTCAAGATCTGGGAAGGGGGCATGAGTTTTCACGGCGGCTTGACCGGCGTCCTGATTGCAGCTCTGGTGTTTGCTCGAAAGCAGAACCTGCGATTTTTCCAACTCACGGACTTTATAGCGCCATTGGTACCAATTGGCCTGGGGGCAGGGCGCCTTGGCAATTTTATCAATCACGAGCTCCCGGGGCGGGTCAGTGATGTTCCCTGGGCCATGGTGTTCCCGAATATGGGGTCGGCGCCGCGTCACCCGTCGTCATTGTACGAGTTTGCCCTGGAAGGTGTTGTGCTGTTTGTGGTGCTGTGGTGGTTCTCACGCCACCCTCGTCGGATGGGCGCAACGTCCGGCCTGTTCCTGTTGCTCTACGGAATTTTCCGTTTTGCGGTCGAGTTTGTTCGCCTCCCCGACCCGCAACTGGGGTTCATTGCCCTCGGCTGGGTGACCATGGGGCAACTGCTGACCCTGCCGATGATCCTTGGCGGCCTTGCATTAATTGCCTGGTCAAGACGTCAACCGATCAATAAAACGGAGGCGGCGACAGCCAGATAAAAGCTGTCTTAGCTTGTTTGTTCGTTGACTTACGAGGAAAACTTAACATGACAGAAACTATTGGTCATTCGGGAGCCTGGGGTATAGCGGCGATCATGATCGTGCTGATCTCCTGGGTCATGTATCGTTGGCTCGCTCCCAGAACATGGCGGGAGTGGGGCAGTGCCGGGGTGGTGCAGGCGTTTATAATCGCATTGTATGCGGAGATGTACGGCTTCCCTCTCACTGTCTATTTGCTCGTGCGGTTCTTTGATCTGGACGGTAGCGACCTCAGCGCGAATCTCTGGTCCTCGCTGCTTGGTGTCGGCGAGGTGGGCATGCTTATCTCAATGTTGCTTGGTTATACTCTGGCTGTGACTGGCATCGGTATTTTTCTGCAGGGATGGCGCGAACTTCATCGTGCACACCAACAAGGGCGTCTTGCAACGGATGGGCTCTACGGTTTGGTGAGGCACCCGCAGTATACGGGCCTTTTTCTCATCCTGTTCGGGGAGGGGATTGTGCACTGGCCGACGCTGTTCTCCGTTAGTCTGTTCCCCATCATTGTCCTTGCCTACAGCTTGCTCGCACGGCATGAAGAGCGACAGGTTATTGAGCGGTTCGGTGACGGGTACCGGACCTATCAGCAGGAAGTGCCAAGGTTTGTTCCACGAATGGGCCGGCTTGCAAAACTCGTTGGCAAGTCCCGCTCGGGGTTGGGTTGACACACAGGGTAACGCAGGGCGTTACCAGCGTTTTATGGGGCACACGCAATGACGACGGCTTTTACCGAAGTCTCCCGGGACTATGATGATCTGTGGCTTTTGACCAGGGATTACCGGGGCTGGATGCTGAAAAAGCTTCTTAATCATTTAAATATGCAGGCTGACAGCCGGTTTGCAGACCTTGGTGGTGGGACCGGTATCTTCACACATCTGCTCAGCCAGGCTGTGCCGCTGGAATCTGAAGCGATATGCGTGGACCCTTCAGGCGCCATGCTCCTGAATGCTGAACAATACAGCGGCATCCAGACCCGTTGTGCATCCGCTGAAGCGTTCATTGGCAGTGGGGTGCAACTGGACCGGGTGCTGATCAAGGAGTCCATTCATCACATCCGCAATCGTGAGAGATTCTGGAAAAAAATGCGCTCATGTTTGCGACCGGATGGTCGTGTTCTGGTGGTCACCCGGCCCAGTTTGCCCGAGTTTCCCCTTTTCAGCCGGGCGATGACTGCCTTTTCAGAGAGTCAACCGGAGCTTGACATTCTTCTCGGTGAAATCGCCGCCTCCGGCCTTGGTGCGGTGACAAGCAGGGAAGAGTACCGCGTCGAAATCCCGAAGGATCGCTGGTATGCGATGCTGCGGGCGCGTTTTATGTCAAATCTGGCAGGTTTTACTTCTGATGAAATTGAGAAAGGTATTCTGGAAATCGATGATCAGCTGGACGGGGATCAGATTCGATTTATTGATCATCTGTTGTTTGTGCTCGTCGAGCGCGAGTCAGACATGCCCAGTGGACAGGCGAAGGCTTCTCCAGCGGCGAAATGAAGAAACGATGTACAGATCGTCTTTTCGGCTAGATCAGCATTTTAGTGAGCTAAGACAGCTTCGTGCCGGCATGATTAATTGCTTGACGCCTGTGGCGTGAAAGCCGTACCATCACGAGAATTCTTGAAAACTCAATTACCTGGGTCACTCCACTTGCCACGCTTGATAACGCCTAAAGCCCTTCTTAATCTGCTGTTGCTGATCATGGCAATACAGCCGGTGCTGGCGTTCGGGCAATTCACGGCAGACACATCAGAACCTCCTGCCCGTTTCGGCCACATGGCCATGGTGGACTGTTGGAGTGCCAGCACTGACGGGCATTCGGAACAGGATATGGCCTGTGGTGATATGGCGTCTACCGATTGTGCTATCGCCGCCAACCAGGGCAGTTGCGGTGCGATGCTATCCGCACTGGTTTCTGAGAAGGCGGTTTTGCCAGTGCAATGTTCTTCCGACCCTACCTCTCTTCGTCCCCGAGAAGTCTATCTCAGCGTTATCCTTGATACCCTTACACCTCCCCCTGATTTCTCAGTAGTCTGATCTTAGTCTTTATCTAAGTTCGCACGTTTACACCTGGGCCGATAGGCCACTCGGGCGAGCGTCTATAAGCTTCAAATAAGGAAACATCAATGCGCATTTCCCTGATGGCGATGGTGATCGCTGTCGCTTTTGGTCTGGGCTGGCTGGCCAGCCTGCAAATCATGCCGATGTCAGAATCCGCCGGTTCTGGTAATCCTGCCGGTGAATCGGCGGATGAAAAGCCCTTGTACTGGGTTGCTCCCATGGATGCCAACTACCGCCGTGACAAGCCTGGCAAGTCCCCCATGGGAATGGACCTGGTGCCGGTGTACGAAGAAAGCAGTAGCGGCCGGGACGACGGCGGGGTTCAGATCAATCCTGCAGTCAGAAACAATCTGGGGGTTAAAACCCGGGCAGTTTCCCGTGGGGCAGTGTCTGTTCCGGTCCGAACCGTGGGTTATGTCACTGACAATGAAGATCAACTGATTCAGGTGCACAGCCGCATTGCCGGATGGGTCGAGGTGTTGCATGTTCGGTCAGAAGGAGAAATCGTTGACCGTGGTGAACCACTGTATGAGATCTATTCACCGGAGTTGGTGAATGCCCAGCAGGAGTTTCTGATGTCCGAGCGCCTTGGGCGGGGCTCAGAGGCAACAGCGACCGGCGGAAAGCTGCGCGCGCTGGGCATGACGGATAGACAGATTGCCAACCTGAAAAAAACAGGAAAAATCCGAGAACGCATCACCGTATTTGCCCCTGGCTCCGGCTATGTGGCCGCATTGCCTGTTCGTGCCGGCATGTACGTGCGCCCGGATACTGAAATCATGGCCATTGGCAGTCGCGATTCGGTGTGGGTGATCGCCGAGTTTTTTGAACGTCAGGCCGGGCTGGTTGAAGCGGGTCAGGCCGTTGAATTCACCACGCCGTCCATGCCGGATACAAACTGGAATGGTGACATTGACTACGTTTACCCGGAACTGGATCCCAAAATGCGGACTCTTCGGGCCCGGGTACGCGTTCCGAACCCGGATGGCCGGTTGCGCCCCGGAATGTTCGTCAATCTCACCATGGATGCCCCCATCGGTGAGGACCTGCTCACTATCCCGCGCCCGGCGCTGATCCGGCGAAGCGACAGCCAGCATGTGCTGCTGGCTGAGGATGACGGCTATTTTCGTCCGGTGCCCGTCAAGACGGGCCGGGAAGCCGGCGACAGGGTGGTCATTCACGAAGGTCTGAAAGAAGGGCAGCAGGTGGTGGTGTCCGCCCAGTTCCTGATTGATTCAGAAACCAGCCTCGAGGCCGCCATGCTGCGCCTGGAGCCCGAGGAGCAGAACAGCGCCGGCATGGCCGGTGCAGACAGCTCTGCGCCCGAACTGTTTGAAGCCGCTGGCCGGATTACGGAGCTTGATGCTGAGAGTTCTTCAGTCACGCTCGACCATGGCCCGGTACCCGGTCTTGGCTGGCCGGCCATGACCATGACCTTTGGTATTGCCGAATCCGTCGATCTGGTGGAACTGGCCCCGGGTGAGACCGTCAATTTCGGGTTCCGGGAGACGCCGGACGGCTATCTTGTTGAACGTATTGAGCCCGCGCAAGACGCGCAGTAACCACTGGAGAAAACCATGAAACTGAAAAACCTGATGACGGCTGTTGTGTTCGGATTATCCCTGGGACCTGTTCTGGCAGCGGCCGATAACAACATGGGCTCGATGTCCGGCATGGACACCAAAGAGTCCGCTGGCCCGGTCCAGAGCCGGGGCGTAATCACCATGATCAACACCGAAAATCGCAAAGTAACGCTGAAGCATGAGCCTATTCCGGCGCTGAACTGGCCGGGCATGACCATGGGATTTCCCGTAGCCCCGGAGGTGGACCTGGATGCCCTGGATAAGGGTGACAAGGTTGTCTTCACTCTGGCACCCGCTGGCAAGGGCCAGCAGGTGACCTCTATCAGGAAACAGTAGTGATAGCCCGGGGGTGCGCCATCGGGCTGCCCCCGGCCATCACCAGACCGGACTCAGCTCATGATTAACCGCATTATCCAGTGGTCGCTTCATAACCGATTTTTTGTATTGCTCGCCACCCTCATACTGATTGGGTGGGGATTCTATTCCGTCAGGGAAACGCCCATTGACGCCATACCGGACCTGTCGGATGTACAGGTGATCGTCAAGACCCCGTATCCTGGCCAGGCGCCCCAGGTGGTGGAAGACCAGGTGACCTACCCGCTCACCACCGCCATGCTGTCGGTGCCGGGCGCCAAAACGGTTCGGGGGTATTCCTTCTTTGGCGACTCCTATGTGTATGTGATCTTCGATGACGACACCGACCTGTACTGGGCTCGTTCCCGGGTACTGGAATACCTGAGCCAGGTAGCCGGGCAATTGCCCGATGCCGCCAAACCAGAGCTGGGGCCGGATGCCACCGGCGTTGGCTGGGTATACTCCTACGCCCTGGTGGACCGCACCGGCCAGCATGACCTTTCGGAGCTTCGGGCCATTCAGGACTGGTTCCTGAAGTTTGAACTGCAAACCGTGTCCGGGGTATCCGAGGTCGCCAGTGTTGGCGGCATGGTCAAGCAGTATCAGGTGGTGGTGGACCCGGACCGGCTGCGCGCCCATAACATCACGCTGCAGCGTATTCATGCCGCCATCAACAGCGCCAACCAGGAAACCGGGGCATCCGTCGTGGAAATGGCCGAGGCGGAATACATGGTGCGGGTCACCGGTTACCTGCAGAACGAGGACGACCTGCGCCAGGTGCCGCTGGGTGTCAACGATAATGGCAAGCCCTTGTTGCTCAAGGATGTGGCGGATATCCGGCTGGGGCCACAAATGCGCCGGGGTATCGCTGAACTGAATGGAGAAGGCGAAGTGGCCGGCGGTATCGTGGTGATGCGTTTTGGCGAAAACGCTCTGGCTACCATCGAGGGTGTTAAACAACGCCTGGAGGAGATCAAGGGCAGCCTGCCGGATGGCGTTGAAATGGTGCCCACCTATGATCGTTCCACACTGATCAACAATGCGGTGGACAATCTCTACAGCAAGCTGCTGAAAGAGTTTCTGGTGGTGATCCTGATCTGCGCGGTATTCCTGTTTCACCTGCGCTCTTCCCTGGTGGTGATCGTGAGCCTGCCGGTGGGCATTCTTGCTGCGTTCGTGGTGATGCACGCTCAGGGTATCAACGCCAACATTATGTCCCTCGGCGGCATTGCCATCGCCATCGGTGCGATGGTCGACGGTGCCATTGTGATGATTGAAAATGTCCATAAACACATGGAGCGGACCCCGTTGACACCGGAAAACCGATGGGCCGTGATGTATAGGGCCGCCGGTGAAGTGGGGCCCGCGCTGTTTTTCTCGTTGATGATCATCACCGTGAGCTTTCTGCCGGTGTTCACGCTGGAGGCTCAGGAGGGCAAGCTCTTCGCACCCCTGGCGTTCACCAAAACCTATGCCATGGCTGCGGCTGCCGGGCTTGCCATTACACTGGTACCGGTGCTGATGGGCTACTTCATTCGTGGCAAGGTATTGCCGGAGCACCGCAATCCCATTAACCGGCTGCTGATCTTCCTGTACAGCCCAGCCATTGACTGGGCTTTGCGGCGGCCCGCCCTGATGCTTGCCGGTGGCCTGATTGTGCTGATCATCGGCTTCTGGCCCGCCAACAAGCTGGGCAGTGAGTTCATGCCCCCCCTGGATGAGGGGGACCTGATGTACATGCCCACCACCTATCCCGGCATCTCCATTGGCAAGGCCCGGCAGATCCTGCAACAGACCGACAAGCTGATTGCCAGTATTCCAGAGGTTAAAACTGTGTTCGGCAAAATCGGCCGCGCTGACACGGCCACTGATCCGGCCCCGCTGACCATGATTGAAACCTTTATCCAGTTCAAACCCCGGGACCAGTGGCGCCCCGGCGTGACCCCCGAGTCCCTGCGCCGGGAACTGGACAGGACCGTCAGGCTTCCCGGTCTCACTAACGCCTGGGTCATGCCGATCAAAACCCGTATTGACATGCTCTCAACGGGCATCAAGACCCCGGTGGGCATCAAGGTGGCCGGTCCTGACCTGACGGTGATCCAGGGTATAGGGGAAAAGCTCGAGCGGGTGCTGACTGACATACCCGGCACAGCCTCTGCGTTTTCCGAGCGGGTGGCCGGCGGACGCTACATCAAGGTGGATATACAGCGCGAGGCTGCCGCCCGTTTCGGATTGAATATCGCAGATATTCAATCGGTCGTACGCACCGCGATTGGCGGCATGAACGTGGCCAGTACGGTGGAGGGCCTGGAGCGCTATCCCATCAATCTGCGTTATCCCCAGGGCTACCGGGATTCGGTGGAGCAGATGCGCTTACTGCCCATAGTGACGCCCGGTGGACAGCGTATCGCGCTGGCCGACGTGGCGGATATCCGGGTCGACCGGGGGCCGCCCATGATCAAATCGGAAAATGCCCGCCTCAATGGCTGGACCCTGGTGGACATTGCAGGCCGGGATCTTGGCAGTTGGGTCAAAGAGGCTCAGTCGGTGGTGCGGGAGCAGGTGGACCTGCCTGCCGGCTACTCCCTGACCTGGTCCGGCCAGTATGAGTACATGCAGCGTGCCAAGGAGCGCCTGACACTGGTGGTACCGCTGACGCTGGCGATTATCGTGATCCTGCTGTACCTGAATTTCCGCAACATGACCGAGGTGGGTATTATAATGGGCACCCTGCCGTTCGGTATGATTGGCGGCATCTGGCTGATGTACCTGCTGGGCTACAATCTGTCCGTGGCTGTTGCCGTTGGTTTTATCGCCCTGGCCGGAGTCGCCGTGGAAATCGGTGTGCTGATGCTGGTGTACCTCAACCAGTCCCTGCACAACGCCCTGGAGGCCGTCGATCATCAGCCCGGGAAACTGTCGGCGGATGCCCTGCGCCAGGCGATCAGCCACGGGGCTGCGCAGCGGGTGCGCCCGATCATGATGACCTTTGCCGCCATCGTGGCTGGCCTTGTACCCATCATGCTGGGCGGCGGCACTGGTTCGGAAGTGATGCAGCGGATCGCCGGGCCGATGATTGGCGGCATGGTTACTACTCTAGTGCTGACGCTGCTGCTGATTCCGGTGATTTTCTACCTCTGGCAGCGTGCGCGGTTGAAGAAGCTCGCCCAAAAAGGAGCGAACCAATGATTCGACGCAGTGGAATTTACGCCGTTCTGGCGGTATTCGTTTCCCTTTCTGCCCCCGCAATGGCTGAATCGCTGGAAACGGTGGACCAGTGGGTTGCGGAGGCGCTGAAGAGCAACGCCACCCTGAGTGCCCAGCGATCGGCCATCGAGGCGGCAAAGGCCGAGGTAGAAGGCTCGGATGCGTGGGCGGACCCGGTCTTCCAATACCGTATTGCTCCAGAGACGTTTGAAGGCCCCAATATTGTCGGGCACCGGTTTGAGGTCAGTCAGAAGCTGCCCTGGCCGGACCAGTTATCCGCGTCCCGCGGAGCCGAGGAGGCGGGCGTGCGTGCCGCAACCCAGGACACCCTCTGGCAGACCAGAAAACTGACGGCCTCGGTCAAGGAGGCCTATGCCCGTTTGTGGTATTCGCACCGGGCCATCGAGTTGCACTACGAGACTCGTGCGCTGGTGGAACAGCTAGCCGAGATTACCCGGCAACGACTGGAATACGGCGAGGCCACACAGAGTGAGTTGTTCAGGGTAGAGACGGAACTGGATACGCTGGACGCGCAACTGGTTGAGCTGCGGGCGGACCAGGCCAAGCTCTCCGCCAACCTGATCCCATTATTGGGGCGCCGTCCGCAACCCTCCGAATTGATGCTATCCCTGCCTCCTCGTATGCCAATGGCAGCGGACACCCTGACCGGAACCGAGCACCCGTTGGTTCAGGCCGCAGAGGCGCGGACCGCGGAGGCCCGGGCCCGACTGGACGTCGCCGAAGCCAGCCGCAGGCCCGTGTTTACGGCCAATGCGGGCTACAATAGCTTGTTGGCTGACGAAAAAAAGCGCTGGACGGTAGGCGTTGGGATTCAGATTCCGTTTACGGGACAGCGACAGAACAGTGCCGTTCGCAGGGCGACTGCGGAAGTATCCCAACGACAGTGGCAGACCACTCAGGCCCATCGCGATCTGCGAGCGTCAATCGGTGACGTAAAGGCAGCCATTCAGGCAGGCTACAGCCGCCTTGAAATCCTTGACGAACGCCATCTTCCGAATCAACGCGCTCACTGGGAAGCCAGCCTGAATGAATTGGCCAGCGGTACCGGTGCACTGGAAGATGCCATAGACAGTGCACGGAAGCTTACTGGCGTAAAACTCACCCGGGAAACGGTCATCCGCGACCTGTTCAGTGCCAGGGCGCGATACGAAGCCTTGCAAACAACGCAAGCCACCGGCCTTTCAAACTAGAAGGGGATTCACCATGAAAGTATTGTGGGCGTTGCTATCCGCACAGGAAAAGTAGATCAACTGCCATGTGCCGTACTCCCGGCGTATTTGCCGTCATTGCCGATCACTGCGATTCCTGAGGGTTTTGAGGCTGTTTCGCATGGGTTCCAGATCAAAACCTGCAGCCCCGGCTTTACCGATCAGGTCCGGGATAGGGTAGAAAGTTGCATTGGCAAGGGCCCATAAGTGAACGGCGCGCTTGCCAGTGCGACAATAGCCGAGCACCGGGCCCGGGGATGACCTCAGGGCGTTCGCAAAAGCTCTATATCCTCGGGTCCGTACTTGCCCGGCTCAACAGGAATTTCGTACCAGGTCATGCCCAGTTGCTCCGCCTTGCTCTTGAGGGTGTCCGTGTCAGGCTGGTCTTCCGTTTCATTTCGAGGCCTGCTGGCAATAATAGTGCGAAAGCCCGCGCTTGCCAGTTCTTCGATGTCAGCAATGGCAGGTTGCGCCGTCACGCTGTAGTTCTGATCAAGCTGTTTGATATCCATTTAAATTCTCCTCTAATGTAGTTCGCCTTGGGGCGGGCCCGTGTCACGGTTGTTTTCCACAGGCCAGATTCGCAGGCACCGCCACGTCCATGAGTTTGGGGTCGGGCAAATTCAAGTCATTCATGATCTGCACGTATTCCGCTTCCGACTTGCCGGCCAGGCGTGGGTTGTAGTGCTTCTCCTCATAGATGGAAGAACTCAGCATTCCCTTGTAGTCATGGGCCGGATATACCAGCGTATCGTCAGGCAAACGGAACAGTTTGTTGACGATCGAATCGTAACTTTTGTGCGGGTCGCCGCCCTGAAAGTCAGTCCGGCCGCTGCCGCGGATCAACAACACATCGCCAGTGAATACGGCCTGCTGGTCGCCCTTTTTCCAGTAAAAGCTGAAGGACTCATCCGTATGCCCCGGGGTGTACAATGCCTCGAGCCGAATACCGTCGACATCTATCCGGTCCCCTTCGGATACCTGCTCGGATACGCAGTCGGCGTTGGTAAATTCACCCATGGTGGTGATGCAGTCGGTCTCATCACGCAGATCGCCAAGAGCCGTGAAGTGATCCGCATGCGTGTGGGTATCAATCGCCCGGACAAGCCTGAGGTCAAGTTGATTGATTATATCGAGGTAGGCTTGCGTATACTCCTTGACCGGATCAATGATAAGCGCTTCCCGGCCGCGGCCCGATGCAATGAGGTAGGTATAGGTACTGGACGTATTGTCAAAGAATTGGCGAAAAAGCATGGCATTCTGTCCTGAACAGTAAAATGTTCTAACTATAGGTTTAAAGGTAATAAATTGGCGGGCTAGCGTCAAAGCCGTTGCATGACAATTCGTACAGGCGTTTTCCAGGGCACTTTGCAGCCTGAGGGTTTTCCACTGCCGTAGGCTGTCATTTCTGCGGTCTTGCATGCAGGCCAATATTTACAACGTCATCCAGTGATCAATATGAAGTTTGACAAATAGGTCGATACCCTCTAATTCTGCTCGAATAATGTCTGGGATTTCGGGACACTAGGTCGATGGGCATTGAACAGAGGTAAACTGCAAACTGGTAGGGAGCGTGAAAGCAACATGAACACAAAAGGCAAGATGATGTGCCCGGTCTGCGAGGTACAACTGAGTATGGCTGATCGACAGGGGGTGGAGATAGACTTCTGTCCACAGTGCCGCGGGGTCTGGCTGGACCGGGGTGAGTTGGACAAGATCATCGAGCGCACCGCCGCAGAATTAGCGCCGCCGCGCACCCCGGAACCGCAACAACGCGGCTATGACGACCGGTACGGCGGCCACGGCAGGCATGGCGGCAAACACGGTGGCCACCGCCGCAAATCCTGGTTGGCGGAAATTTTTGACTAAACTGTGTTCCACGGAACCAGCATCGGGAGAAGTCACAGATGGGCGAGGGGCATGGTGAAAAGGCCGCTGTAGGATCCGGCACGGCCGCAGCGCGTCACAGTGGTGGCCTGAAATGGGCGCTGGCAATGACCTCGACGTTTATGGTGGTCGAGGTTGTCGGCGGGCTCTGGACCGGCAGCCTGGCGCTGCTGGCTGACGCCGCACACATGTTGACCGACGTAGGCGGAATGTTGCTGGCGCTGGTGGCCATCCGCTTCGCCGCCCGCCCCGCGACTCCGGAAAAAACTTTCGGTTATGTGCGGATGGAGGTGCTCTCGGCGCTGGCCAATGCGGTTGTGTTGCTGTTCCTGACGATCTACATCCTCTACGAGGCCTGGCAGCGGTTCCTTGCACCGCCGGAAATCCTTGGCGGGCCGATGCTGGCGGTCGCGGTCGTCGGCCTTGCAGTCAACCTTGTGTCAATGAAGATGCTGCACGCCGGCTCGCGGGAAAGTCTGAATCTCAAAGGTGCGTATTTTGAAGTGCTGGCTGACATGCTTGGCTCGGTTGGAGTAATCCTTGCCGCAGCAGTGGTGTTGCTGACCGGCTGGACGTTGGCTGACCCGATCATCGGCGCAGGCATTGGGCTCTTCATTGTGCCACGCACCTGGATACTGTTGAAAGGCGCCGTCCATATACTGATGGAGGGCACTCCGCCCGAAGTTGATGTTGGCCTGCTGGAACGGCAACTTATGGATCTGCCTGGCGTGACCGCAGTGCACGATTTGCACGTCTGGACGTTGACTTCGGGCCTTGACGCGCTGAGTTGCCATCTTGTCGTCGAGGACATGGCGCGTGGTCGCCAGGCGCTCCTGGCTGCGCAACAGACGATGGAAAAAAGTTTTGGCATTACCCATTGCACGATCCAGATTGAGGACGCCGATCTGCGAATGGATGAGAGTGATGCTCACTAATAAGCGATGCGGAGCGGCGATCGACGTATGGCGTCTGGACCCCACCTGTGACTGCTCCTGTTCTTTTCCTTGACAACCTCCTGGGCAGCGGGTCTGCACATCCTGGCCCCTATTTTTGAAAGAGAATGCTTGACTCTGTAGCCGACGCCGAGGCAAGAGGCCAAGTCACCGACAGCCGCACCCTGACCCTCGACAACGTACCAAGGCCCTGGTCAATTTTGATACCGCCTGCGGTTCCCGGAAATAAATAAAGGCTTGACCTGGAGTTGACTCCAGGTAGTAAGCTTCCTTGGCATTGTTGATATCCATCCAGATCGGGAGAGGTGCTATGAAACGCAATGTTGTCAACCAGAGTTTATCGGTGGCTGCCGTGGCCATCTTTTTAGGACTGGGCCTTGTAGCTCCGCGCTCGCCAATCAGAACGAGGTTGACCAGCCCAAAAAAAAGCCTCAGGCGGATTCGGATGAAGCCATCATCCAGACGCTTTTAAGCGCCGGCCCCGAATCGGTTACCAAACATGCCACCGTGCTTTCCCGGGCGGGCAAGGTTCTACAACAGGGCAGCGGCGAGTGGGTGTGCCGCTTCGCAGGCCTGACCGGTGACACACCAACCTGTCTGGATTCGCAGTCCCGTGCCTATTTCAAAGCCCGCTTCCAGGGTAAAACACCACAGGTCGAGCGCATTGGCCTCACCTACATGCTGCATGGCATGACGACAGACACCGGCATGCAGATGCCCCCGCACGTCATGGTGATCGTTCCCGACCCGACCGATCTGAAACAATTCCCCACCACGCCGCAAAGTGGAGCGCCCTGGGTCATGAAGGCGAATACCCCGTACGCACATCTGATCATACCGGTCGGCGGGCAGTCGATGGGCGCAATCACCCAGCCATCGGGCCAATGACTTTGGTATGAACGATAACGCGGCACAGACAGTCGCGGCTGCGGGTGGCGCTGAAGATATCCGCGCTGGCGATCGTCGCCTTTGATATCGGTATGGGCGTCACGATGCTGGTCGTGGCTTTTGTGCTGGGCTATCCGCCCACCACCATCGCGTTCTGGTTCGTCATGTGGGGTGGGTTACTGCTGGGTTTCATGACCGCCTACCCGATGGTGCGTTGGCTGCTCGGGCGAGGTGTCACGACGCCGGTGTGGCCAGTTCCGCCTGCACTTTCGGGGTTCTGAGCATCACACAGCCGCTGTTCAAAAAGGGCGCCTCCGCAGAGGCCTCGTTCGCCTTCAGCTTCGCTTCGACCAACCTGGTTATCAAGCTGGGCCTTCTGGTCTATGGCAAATTGGGCTGGCCGTTGTTGGTAGCCGAGCGGCTAGGTGGCTCCCTACTGGTCAGCATCCTCATGGAGCTCGTGTTCAGAAAACTTGGCTGGATTCCACCACGCCTAAGCGCTCAAGAGCTTCCTGGAAGTAAAACTTGAGATCACGCTGGTAATGACTGTGTTCGTACTGCTTGGTACCTTTATTCTTCAGATGCTGAGGTATCCAACGTCGAACCGCTAGTTGGGCTGGGTTTTACCCTCGTAGTGAGAGTGGCACTCAAGAATGCATTTGAAGCAGTATGGTCATTCAAGCATCCTCAACATTGAAGCGCTGCGGGGGAGCATCCTGATAGTGGTACGCTTCTGTTTACTCAACGAATGTTAAGTCCGGATTTGAACGATGATGAAAATTGGCCAGGTCGTGCAGGCGTTGGCCATAAGCGCCGATACCCTGCGTTACTATGAAAAAATCGGGCTGATGCCCGGGGTTCACCGCAACAATGGTGGTGCGCGCTTATACAGCGACAAGGATCTTTCCCGTTTGCGATTTATTAAGCGGGCACAAAAGATGGGTTTCAGCCTGGATGAAATCGCTGGCCTTCTCAGCTTTCGGGACAATTCCAAAAATGCGAGACCCAATGTACAGAAATTGGCTCGTCTTAAGTTGGCCGAGATTGAACATCACCTGTCCGAGCTGGAAGCATTGCGAGACGAGTTGCGTTTGCTGACCAACCTTTGTGGAGCAAGTACTGATGGTTGCCCAATACTCGAATCGTTTGAACGGGCATATGGCTCCTGATACGTAAGCGTTCCTCCTGCCATCCTCACCCAGCACGATCACGCTCTTGCGGTTAATCTTGTGACGATTCCCTGCAGCGGATCTGATCGATTCCTCGGTATCGGTCGCAGGGCGAACCGGTCTGAGGGCAGAGAGTGTTCTGCGTTGTCTGGTGTTAAGGCTGCAATTGGATTTCAGCTATGAACAACTGGCCTTTAATTCATTCGTCGGATTCAGTGGCCTATAGAACCTTTAGGGGTTTCACCCTGAAACGATTACTGGCAATGCTATTCACTGATCCTGTTACCCGGAGTTGCGCTAGCGGCCCCTGAGGCCAGGTTCTGGGCGACATGGCAGTCCTTCACATTACCCCGATGTCATCCGCATAGCGCTTGCTTTTGGAACCGAATTGTTTTTAAATACGAATGTAAATGATTACCATTTAAGTTTTATTGCTTGCGGAGTTTATGTGCTTACAGTTAACCAGACACGCCAGAAGGTCGCCCAGGGCCGCTCGGCGTATGGACTACTTAACGCTGTGCCAACACCATGGATGGTAGAGATGATCGGCCATGCCGGCTATGACTTTGTCATACTGGACACCGAGCACATGTCCACGAACCCGGAGTCCCTCGAACACATGATTCGCGCCGCCGAGTGTGCCTCCGTCACACCTCTGGTGCGCGTGCCGGGGGTTGATCGTGCTGCGATTGCCCGGGCTCTGGACAGTGGTGCACAGGGGATCGTTGTTCCCCGTATCCGCAATGCCGAAGAGGCGCGTGGCGTTGTTCAGATGGCACGTTACGCGCCGGCAGGGCAACGTGGTATTACCGGCGGCCGGACAACAGGTTTCGGAACCCTCCCGCTGAAAGACTACCTCAGGCAGGCCAACCAGGAAGTCCTCATTGTGCTCATGATTGAGGATCAGGAAGGCATCGACAACCGCGAAGCCATCCTGGGTGTTCCCGGTGTTGACTGGGTGCTTCCGGGAGCGGTCGATCTGTCGCAATCACTGGGCTGCCCGGGTGATCCGTTCCATTCGTCTGTCAATCACGCCATCGCGGAACTGGCAGCGAGTTGCCGCGGGCGTCCAGTGGAATTTTGCGCTTTGCCCCGAAGTCCTGACCAATTAACGGAATGGCAGGAGTGGGGAGCAAGAGCCTTTCTCCTGGGAGAAGACCGCAGTCTGCTCTTTAAATACCTCAAGTCCCACCTTGCGACCTGCCTTGCCGAGTCGAGCCCGCCGTCTCCCTGAGGCAAACATTCTTCTTCAAGCCTGACAAGAGTTTTCCTATGCGCGATACCGTACTTTTTCTTGCTCATGTTCCAACGGAAGCCCTGAATCGGGGATTCCTGCCTGCTGCCCAGTCGATGGGGCTGAAAGTGATCCTGCTGACAGACCAGGCGGCGACTCATCACCACTATTTCAGTCAACCGGACCTTCCCGCCTATCCGGAACAGATTCTCCAGTGTGATGTATTTAATCCGCTGTCTGTTCTCGATCTTCTCTCAGAACTCCCGGCCCCCGTGGGCGTGTTTTCCAACAGCGATCACCTGCAGACGGTGACCGCCCTGGCCGCAGCCTACCTGAATCTGCCGGGCAAAGGCTGGCAAACCTGTTACCGGGCAAAAAACAAGGCAGCCATGCGCCAGTACCTGAAAGCGCTCGATGATGGCGCATGCTGGTTCAGGGCTGTGAATGATCAGACCTCCCTGGGGAAGGTGATCGACGACGTTCCATTCCCGTGTATTGCCAAGCCCCGGGAGGGGGTTGCCAGCCTCAACGTCAGGCGCCTGGACAATGCTGCGCAACTGCAATCGTTCTGTGATCAGTTCTGGCAGGAACAACCCGGGCAACCCTTGCTGCTGGAAGAGTTTCTGTCAGGCCCTGTTCACACTCTGGAGACCATTGGGGACGGAAACAGCCTGATTGCGCTCGGAGGATTTGAAGTGCGGCTTTCCGAGCCTCCCCATTTTGTCGAACTTGAAGCGTCGTGGGTGCCCTACCAGCCGGACAGTCCTCACCTGCAGGAGATGTTCAGACAGGTACGGCGCTTCGGTGTGGGCCTTGGCTCCTGCCATTCCGAATTTGTGATAACCGACAATGGGCCAAGACTTATCGAGATCAATTACCGAACGGTGGGGGATGGCCGCGAATTCCTACTTGACCGCATGACGAATCATGGACTGTTCCATGCCATCCTTCAGACCCATGTTGGCAACCCTCTTGAATTATCCCCTCCCACGCAGGCGGCGCAGATACGCTACCTCAGTGCTTCTACCAGCGGGCGGGTTCGCCGTTCAGCTCCTGAGCGCAGGGAGCCGTGCGGTGACGGCATTGCCGAGTTTGAGCCGTTGAGGGAAGTGGGTGATGACGTCCGGTTGACTCACTCAAACAAGGACTACCTGGGTGTGTTGCGGTTGTTTTCGAGCGATCCCTCCCGGGTGAAGGATACGTTGGCCGAATGGGCCACCGACCTTGAAGCAGAGTGGGAGATAGGCTGATGACCAGGAGCACCGCTCTGTCTTCAACAGACCCCGGGCAGTATCTGACCCAGAGGCTGGTCGATGCGCTGATCCGCGAAGACGTGGCCGGCTGCCAGAGTGATTCTCAGGCAGTTGGGGTGGACAGCGTGCCCGGCTCCCCGGGAACGCCGGCGACCTGGTTACGGTGGACGCTGGCGCAAGGCATCCTGTGGTTGCCGGTCAATCCGGCAACCTTCATGCAGCGTTGGCAGTGGAGTGGCGACGCGCTCATCTGGCAGCCCGCAGACCAGGCCGGAAGCGTGTCAGAAGTGAATCACTACGAACAGGTTCTGGCCTGCCTCACCGCGGACGAACACGATGACTCTGGGGAGCAGCTGGAGGTCTATGCCGATGAGTGCAGAACGGCGGAGTCTCACGCCTCCTTCTGCCACGAGGAGCGGTCCAGGTGGTTTGACGAAATCCGCCATCAGGGGCAAAGCTGGAAGGATTTTCCCCGGCTATCCGAACGCTTGCTCCACTTCGATCGCCTCGCGGCTTTTCTCGATCATCCGTTTTACCCCAGTGCCCGCGCCAAGAGTGGTTTTGATGAGGCGGCACTGGCGGCGTACGCGCCTGAATTTGCCCCGCGTTTCCGGTTACGGTGGCTTGCCGTCCCCGGCTCGGAAGTCACTGCGGTGGGCGAGCTCCCGGGTTGCTGGCCGGATTTCAGCGAGGTAGGGCTGGATAACCGGCTTGCTGACAGCCACCACTTGTTGCCGGTGCACCCTCATCTCTGGGACACCGCGCTGAGTGACTATCTGTCGAACACAGAAATCGGTGCCAGCGTCCTCCGTGCGCCAACGCCTGCGCTTTGGGTTCAGCCAACACTGTCGGTACGAACCCTCCAGCTTGAGGCAGCGCCGGAGGTCCACGTGAAAGTCCCTTTGACCATTCGCACACTGGGCAACCGGAACATTCGAACGGTCAAACCGAGCACGCTTTATGATGGTCATACGGTTCAGCAAATCCTGCAGGAGATAGCCGGCAAGGACCCGGTCCTTAAAGGGACCTTTTCTGTAACCGACGAATCCTCAGGCCTGCACGTTGGCGATCTGCCCTGGCTGGGCTGCATTGTACGCCGGTTTTGCGGGTTTTCTGACCAGCAGCAGATTGTGCCCGTTGCCTCCCTGTTAGCCGACAGCCCGGACGGTCGCTGCGTTGCACAGATGATGGCGGACGAGTTCAATAGTGGCAACCTGACGGAGTGGGTGCGTCAGTACGTTGCCTTAACGCTGACGGTGCACCTGCGACTGTGGCTTGTCTACGGCGTTGCACTGGAATCCAACCAGCAGAACTCCATGGTGCTGCTCACGCCGGGGCGGCCACCGCAGCTGCTTTTCAAGGACAACGACGCCCCCAGGCTGTGGCCAGACAGGCTATGCGGCCAGATGCCGTCGATGGAGTCAAAAGTCGCGCAACTCCGGGATCAACGCATCCTGGTCAATAATGAAACACCTCTGGCGCAGATGTTTACCACCATAACCCTGCAACTGAACCTGGCGGTTATCCTTGAGGGTCTGGCCGCACGGGGGCTCGGATCAAGGGGCCACTGGTATAAGGTGCTTCGTGAGGAGGTGATCAGCGTCCTCGATCAGCTTGACGAAGAGGGCGTCAATACTCAGCCAGCGCGCAAGGTGCTGCTGGAGGATCGCCAGCTTTATACCAAGTATCTTCTCAGGGCAGGCAGCCTGGAAAGCAAGTCCCGCACCGGCGCCGCTGACATCAATAAATTCTATGGCAAGCTGGCTCCAAACTTTCTCGGGCAGGAGTCATGAGCCAGTCTGTTCTGCCGGTGATCCTGCTCAGCCACTTTACCGCGGCCTTGGTGGCGCTGGGGATGCCACCATTTTTTGGGCTGATCCTGACCGACACATTTGCGGTTGAACACACCGTTTGGGTGGGCTGGTTCTATATTATCCCGACGGTTTGCACGGCGTTGGCGGCGCCGTTCTGGGGAAGAATAGCGGACCGTTTCGGCCGCCGCTGGTCGCTGCTGCGGGCCCAGATTGGTCTGGCCGTGGCCTTCGTAATCGCCGGATTGGCGCCGGGCGTGGTCACCTTTGCCATGGCACTGATGGTTCAGGGCTTTCTGGGTGGAACCTTTGCCGCATCGAGCGCATACCTTTCCACCGTTGCTCGCGGTCAAAACCTGACCCAGTCACTGAACTGGATGCAGGGCTCGGCCAGGTCGGCCATGATACTGGCGCCCATCCTTTTCGGTTTCTTCATGACCTGGGTCCCAGCCCAGCGTCTGTACCTCTATATGGCCATCCTGCCTCTTCTGTCGGCACTACTGGTATGGAAACTCGCTCCCCCGGACCCGGTTTCGGGTGGGCCTCGTGACCAGAAACATTCCCGTGAAAGGGTTTCGGCATCCGCCAGTTGGCTGCGGTTGAGATTGCTTTACTTCGGTTTCAATTTCGCGCTGGTGGCCAGTTTTCCCTACTTCATTCCCTGGACCCAGGAACGAACGGGTAGTACCGCCGCTATGGCCGGAGTTCTCTACAGCCTCCCTCATGCCATCTACCTGATTATTCTGGTCAGCCCGCTGCGACGAAGCGTGTTTTTCTGTAACCCGTGGACCTTGCCCGCGGGCCTGACACTGTTCGCACTGTCCTACGTTATTCAGGCGACGGCCGGAACAACGGCCGCCATTCTCGCCGGACGATTGGTCATGGGGCTGGGCATGACGACCTGTCTTTTTGCCCTCAACGCCGAAACCGCACGTCTTACACGAACGGAAAATGCGGGCCAAAGCTTTGGCGCCCTTGACAGCGCTGGTAAATGGGCCGGTGTCGCGGCCGGTGTACTCGCGGGTGTCGCCGCGGGTATGAGCAGCCAGACTGCACCACTCTGGCTGGGCGCTGCGGTGACCCTTCTTACCATCACCCTGAGCTCCTACCGGGCCAACATCCCCGCCATCGACCATCATGAACGCTTGAAGGAGGAATAGAGTCATGTCATTGACAGCTTCACATCATTATTTCAGGGATCAGCACTGCGACTATCAGGCGGATCAGGCCAGCATGGAGGCCCTGCTGAATTGTTACTGCCGGGATATTGCCGAGCCCTCCGGGGAGCTGTCGGTTCAGGGCGGCGAAAGGAGCCGGTCCTGGCCACAGGGGCTCCGGATTCGCCTGGCGCTGGAGCCTGCCAGTGTGCTGCACATCGGCTTCCCTGATTCCGAAGATTCCCTGGTGGTTCTGGTTGCAGGAGGCTCACGAACGTGCAACTACCGCTACCTGTCTGCGCCATACTACAAGTCTGCGCTCAGGGGATGGCGGGTGCTGGGGCTCGAGGAACTGGGCCGGATACTGCTTCATAAAATGTCGCAGCGTTTCGAAGAGCCTTTCAACAGCGAGCTCTACCGGCAGATTCTTCTCAGCCGGAACGTCATGCGGAGCATTCTCGAATACACCCGCGTTCCCGCCGATTGGGGGCAGGGGCTGGACGCCTTCCGCTGGTCTGAGCAATCCCTGAGTTTCGGGCACCGTTACCACCCGGCACCAAAATCCAGGGAAGGGTTCGACCCGGAGGATATCCTGCAATATTCCCCGGAAATGGGCGCGGGGTTTGCCCTCTATTACTTCGCGGTTCATCCGGGCGATCTTCGCACCCGCGGTGACATTGCCGGGCCGGCCTTCGGGTCAGACGCGAGCGTAGGGCTCGACCTGCCCGACGGATGGGTCACGATTCCTGTGCACCCCTGGCAGGCACGCTACCTCATGCGCCTGCCCATCGTCTGCAGCGCTATCCGCTCAGGGCGGATCTTACCACTGGGGCAGGCCGGCCCACGGTTCTACCCAACAGCGTCGGTTCGAACGCTTTACCAGCCGGGCAACCCCTATTTCCTGAAATTCTCAACCCATGTCCGGCTGACCAACTGCATTCGGAAAAATGCCGTCTATGAACTGGAAAGCGCCGTTGCCCTCTCTGCAGCCCTGAAGGCTCACCTTGCGCCTTCACTGGCGCGGTGGCGCGGATTCCGTCTACTGTACGAGCCAGCCTACCAGACCCTTGATTTTGCCGATCACCCCGAGCCTGACCGCCGGAGCATCGCGGAGGGTTTTGGCGTTATTATGCGGGACAACCTCGAACAGTATCTGGACGCAGGCGTAACACCCGTGCTGGCCGCCGCGCTGTTCAGCGACGACCGCTTCGGTCGCTGCCCGGCCACGGAGGCCGCCGGAACACTGGCTGCCGCCACCGGCGTCAACGAACAGGACGCCAGAATACGATGGTTTGAACAGTATCTCGCCTTACTCATCCCTCCGCTCTTTGAGTCGCTGTTCCATCATGGTGTGGTTTTCGAACCACACCTTCAGAACGTGGTGGTTGGTATTCGGGAGGGATACCCCGTTCAGGTCTTTGTTCGTGACCTGGAGGGAACAAAACTGGTACCGGGCCGCTGGTCAGGAGGGCTGCCTGATACCCTTGATGAACAAACGCTGGCGTCCGTTCATTACAGCCAGGACAAGGCCTGGAAGCGGATCGCGTACTGTCTGTTGGTGAACCACCTGTTCCAGGCCGTGGCCTGCCTCTCCCGGGGGGAGAACCACATCGAACTCCGGTTGTGGAACGCGCTTGCCAGTGAAGTGCGCAACTGGCTCGCAGGCACCGACGATCCCTGGGCGGCCGATGTTCTGGGCAGGCTGTTGGCCGGCGAGCCCATTCCGAACAAAAGCAACCTGATGACCCGCCTTTTCAAGCGTCCGGATCGTGAGTCGCAGTACACCTGGGTACCAAACCCGCTGGCGATGACTCTGCCCCGAGCCGTAGACGGCAGGGGAGGGCAGTGCAATGCCTGAAGTACCTGTTTCCGTTCAGCGAGCCATCAAGGAACTGAAAGGCCAGGACAGTGACCCGCTGTGCGCCTACGTGTATGACCTGCCTGAGCTCCGTCACCGGGCGCAGGGCATCGTCGAGTGTTTGCCGCCCGGTTGTGAGATGTTCTATGCCGCCAAAGCGAACCCCGCCTTACCGGTGCTCGGCGCTTTGGCGCCCTTTGTACATGGCTTCGAAGTGGCGTCTGGCGGTGAGCTGGACTGGGTGCGCCGACATTTTCCAGACACGCCTGTGATTTATGGTGGTCCCGGCAAACTGGCATCTGATCTGGAAAAGGCCATCGATCAGAACGTTGAACTGATCCATGTGGAAAGCCTGCTGGAACTGCAGCGTCTGTGCGACATTGCCGGCCGCAGGCAGGCTAACCAGGACATTCTTCTGAGGATCAATCTCGAACTGGCAGACACACCCTCTACACGTCTTACCATGGGCGGTGTGCCTACTCCATTTGGCATGGAAGAAGCCTGTATACCAGACGCACTTGCGTTGCTCGGGCGGCAGGACAGAGTCAGGCTGCGCGGCTTTCACTTTCATCTGATGTCGCATCAACTGGATGAAAAACGCCACCTCGGGTTAATAACACACTATCTGGAAACCGTCCGTGCGTGGGAAGCCAGGTACGGCCTGACCATTACCGAGATAAATGTCGGGGGCGGAATCGGGATAAATTACACCCGGCCCGACCAGCAGTTTGACTGGTCGGGGTTTTGTTCCGGCCTTGATGAATTGCTTCAGGCTTACTCGGATCGTGCCTGGAAAATCCGGTTCGAGTGTGGTCGTTTCATAACCGCTCCCTGTGGTTTTTATGTTGGCGAAGTTCTGGACGTTAAGCGATGCGGCGAGGAATGGTTTGCCATCTGCAGGGGCGGCACCCACCACTTCCGGACTCCGGCGGCCCAGGCCCACGATCATCCGTTTGACATTTTGCCCACCCACGACAGGGAGGCTGCAGCCCCAGTCGTTGCCAATCATTCCGTTACCCTGGTCGGCCAGCTTTGTACTCCCAAGGATGTGTTCGCCCGCCGGGTTGATGTCGAGTCGCTCGGGGTTGGCGATCTGGTGGTATTCCGTTACGCCGGTGCCTACGCCTGGAATATTTCCCATCAGGCGTTTCTGATGCATCCCCACCCAAAAGAACATTTCATCGAGTAGTCCGGGAAGCAGATTTTGAGGAAGGAATATTCTAATTTAATTGAAATGCGAATTATTATCAGTAAAATGCGCAATCAAATTTAATAATACGTGCTGGAGAATCCAATGTCGAAGTCCGAAGTTTCAACGCCACTGCGCCGCCATCGACTGTCTGTTGCTATAGCCACGCTCCCCGTGTCGTTTCTGGCGGCTGGCTCGGCGTCCGCTTTGGCACAGGAGCAGGCTGATGCGCCCACCCAGCTACCCGGCCTCAATGTTACCGCTGACTGGCTTGGTCCACCGACCGAAGAGTCCGAGAAGACCTATACAGGGGCCCGCACGGTGGTGGAGGAGGATCAGCTCCAGGCGACCGGAGCGCTGAATCTGAACGACGCCTTGCGCCCGGTTCCGGGGCTCACGGTGCTTGATGAAACTGGCACGGGCATCCTTCCCAACATCGGTGTGCGTGGTCTGAACCCGCTGCGCAGTGAACGGCTTCAGATTCTGCTGGACGGTTACCCGATTGCCATCGGCCCCTACAGCAACGTCGGCGTGTCGCTTTTCCCGGTTACACTTCCGAGCCTGGAAGTCGTGGATATTGTCCGGGGCGGCGCCTCCGTTCATTACGGCCCCAACAACGTGGGCGGCGTGGTGAATTTCGTCACCAAACCGATTCCGGCGGAAACCTCCCAGACCCTTCGTGAGCGGGTGACCATTGCGGAAGAGACCGGCAATGTCTTTACCGATACCTATTACCGTGTCGGCGGCCGGGCGACCGACAAGCTCGACCTGCAGTTCCAGGCCAACGTCCAGCGTGGTGATGGCTTTCGCGACCATTCCGATACCGAAGTGGATAACCTGATTCTGGACGCCCGCTATTACCTGAACGACCAGCATGAACTGGCCACGCAATTGCAATACTACCGCGTCGATGCCGAACTGCCTGGCGCCCTGACACCGCAAGCCTATGAGCAGGACCGTACCCAGAGCCAGCGCCCACATGACGGCTACGAAGCGGACATGAGCCGCGCCACCTTCACCTGGACGTACACGCCGGCCGACAACATGGAATTCCAGTGGCGCAACTTTGTGCACGATGCCGACCGCACCTTCTTCTTCGGCCAGAACCTCAGCGGCACTGGCCACTGGGCGGACCCGGGGCTGGATTCGACCCATGTTGCGGATTCACCGCGTTTGTTCACGGTATTGGGCACGGAGCCCCGACTTGCTATTCGCCATGGCCGCCACGACATTACCCTGGGTGCACGATTTGTCAGCGAGGATGTGGAGTTCGACGTTAATCGCCTGGAATTTTCCTCCGGTAACCGTTCCGTGGCGCGCGACTGGCACCTGGACACCCGGGCCATGGCATTTTACATCAGTGATACCGTGTCATTCCTGGATGACCGCCTGACGGTGACACCGGGCCTGCGCTATGAAGATGTCGACATGGACTTTCGTGACAACCTCAGTGGCAACACCGAGGAAAACAGCGCTGAGGAGTTGTTGCCGGGCCTGACCGTAGGCTACCAGGCGTCTGATGATCTGTTTGTCTTTGCCAACAGCCAGCGCTCTCTGGTGCCGGTACAGATTGCCCAGACCACCCGAGAGGGTGCGGTTGCCAATGAAACCTCGTGGAACCACGAGCTGCGCCCGCCTGCAAGTCACACCCGACCTGCTGTCTTCAGCAACCCTGTTCCGCATCGATTACGAGGATCAGATTCAGTTTAACCGTTCGACCAGTCGTTTCGAGAACCTGGGAGAAACCCGCCACCAGGGTATCGAGCTGGCAAACCGCTGGAACCTCAACAGCCAGTGGGAACTGGGCCTTGGCTATACCTTCCTCGACACCGAACAGCTGTCCGGTGACAACGAAGGCAACGAGCTGCCCAACGCGCCCACCCATAAGGTCAGTGCTGACGCGACATACAGCTACCAGGCCTGGGACACCAGCCTGAACTGGGTGTACGTCAGCGAAAGCTACAGCGATGCGGACAACACCGAAGAAGAAACCAGCAATGGCAGTGCCGGTGAGTTGCCGGATTACCATCTGGTTACGGCCCGGGTCGGTCGCGATTTCGCGGTTGGCGGTGATCGTGTGCTGAACCTTGGCCTGGCGGTCAACAACCTGCTGGATGAAGATTACTACTTCCGGGGCGTGGACGTCAGCCCGGTCGGCCGTGTGCCCCAGCCGGTCGAAGCTTTATCCTTGAGGCACAGCTCGACTTCTGATGGCCTGCTTACGGAACCGGATCGCAACGATCCTGCTCGTTGTTTTGCTATCGCCTGCGTCAGGATGGGCGCAGGATGAGACTATCCGGTTGACGGATGATCGCGGGGAAACCCTGCGGTTGTCCGAACCGGCGGCCCGGCCTGCTGCGATTTCGACCTTTGGGGCCGATGTCGCACTGGCGCTGGAAACACCGCCGGTTGCAGTCACCGATTACGGACTTCAGGGCGTGCCCGACTACCTGGCCTCACAGTTAGACGGGGTTACGGGGCTTGGCCCCCGGCATCAGCCTAACCTGGAGGTACTGTCGTCGGTGCGGCCCGATCTTGTCATCGCCATTCGCCGTTATACCGAGAAAGACGGTGACCAGATCGAAGCCATCGCCCCGATGCTGGCTCTGGACCTGATTACGGTCCAGGACAGCCTGCGGGGGGTTGAGTTGGCGGGGCAGGCACTGGGTGCACCGGCGAAAGCCAGTGCACTCAACACCCGCTTTCTTGATCGCGTTCAATTACTCGCGGACCGCAACAAACCAAAGCCTGCCGAGACGGTGGCGCTGCTGACCAGCGGTAGTGAAACTCCCTTCGTCTATTACGACCATTTTCTGCCGACGGCGCTGCTGGAGCGTCTGGGCTTCGACAATGTCGGGGGCCAGCCGCCGAATCCTGACAGCGGCATCCCACTGGGCTACCGGATCAGTCTTGAAGCCTTGCTGGAACTTAACCCGGATACCATTCTGCTGTTGCCCACCAGCCGTCAGCGCGCGTTCACGATGAACCCCATCTGGCCCTATCTCAAGGCCGTGCGCACGGGCCAGGTCTACGAAGTACCGCACTATTGGAAAGAAGGGGCCGGTCCAATTGCCCGTGAGCGTATCCTGGATGACATACAGCGCCTGCTGCTGACATCGGAACCCGACAAATGACGGGTTCCGATTCAGCCATACGCCCGATGGGCCTCTACGGGGCAACGGTATTTCTCCTCGTGCTGCTGTTCTTCGCTGGCCTGATGGCGGGCTCCCGATGGGTGTCGCCGACCTTGTTGCTGTCAGCCATCGACGGCAGCAGCGACTTGCTGACGCGCATCACCGTGCTGGAGCTGCGGCTGCCGCGCAACCTGCTCGGTATTCTTGGTGGTGCGGCCCTCGGGGTTGCAGGTGCCGTGATGCAGGGTGTTACGCGGAATTCGCTCGCATCCCCGGGCCTCACCGGCGTGATTGCCTCTGCTGCCCTGGCGGTGGTGTCGCTTCGAACCCTGAGTTCGCCGGGTGCAATGTGGCTGCCGCTGATGGCCCTTGCCGGTGGGCTGCTCGGTGGTGCTTTGACGTTTGCCATCGCTGGCCGCCGTCAGCTTCAGCCCGAGCGCGTTGTACTTGCCGGTATCGCCGTCACGTCACTGGCTACTGCACTCACCACGGGTCTTCTGCTGGTGTCCGGGGCGGAGGCGGCGGAACTGTATTATTGGCTGGCGGGCAGCCTGATGGGGCGGGGCTGGCTTCAGCTCCAGATGGTGCTGCCCTGGCTGCTGCTTCCGCTCGGTGCCCTGATTGTGATGCAGAGACCCTTCCGCTTACTGCAACTTGATGATGATCTGGCGCTGGCCATGGGACTGTCGGTCGGCCGCTGGCGACTGATTTTTTTGCTGCTGGCCCTACTGCTGGCCGCCGCGCTGGTCGCTTTCACCGGCCCGATCGTGTTTATCGGACTGGTGGCGCCGCACATTGCCAGGCGGCTGGCCGGCAACCAGATCCAGCACTGGCTGCCCCTGAGTGCTCTGTTTGGAGGGCTGTTGTTGCTGGCGGCGGATATCCTGGCCCGGCAACTGGCCTTTCCCCAGGAGCTACCCGTCGGTATGCTGACGGCCCTTATCGGGGCCCCCTGGCTGATCTATCTGCTTAACTCGCGAACCTCACCCCGGAGCGCATAACGTGACCCATCCGGCTACGACAACGCCTCGGGCAGGCCGCCGTGGCATGCGGATTCCAGGCGCCGGCCCCGTTGCCCGGCTGCTTCTGGCCGGCGGGCTCAGTCTGGTTGTTGTCATTGTCGCGGGCGTCCAGCTGGGGGCGGTGGAGCTGACGTGGTCCCAGGTGTGGGCCGGGCTGACCGGTGACAGCACTCAACACGTGCAGCGAGTGGTCTTCGAATTACGGTTGCCCCGCACCCTGACCGGCGCCCTGATTGGTATTCATTTTGCCCTGTCAGGGTGGCTGTTACAGCTGCTTAGCCGCAATCCGTTGGCAGAAGCCGGCATTCTCGGCATCTCCGCCGGCGCCAGCCTGGTGGCGGTCGTCGCTTTTATAATCGGAGACTGGTTGGTGTCCAGTGCCGATCCCTACAACAATACGTCGTTTGCCCTTCAGTATTTGCCCCTGTTTGCCATGGCAGGCGGCTGGTAACGGCGCTTGCGGTGTACTTTCTGGGTATGCGGCATGGCCAGCTGTCGCCGGTCAAAATGACGCTGACCGGTGCGGTCATTGCCGGTATGTTGCATGCACTGACCACCGGTGCGCTGGCATTCTGGGGCCACGCCCATACTGAACTGGTTGCCCAGTGGCTGGCTGGCTCACTTTACGGCGCCGAATGGCAGCACCTCCGCACGTTGCTGCCATGGACGCTTATTGGTCTGGTCGGTGTCGGCGTGCTAGTGCGTCCCCTGGAAGTCATGCAGCTTGACGATCAACACGTTCGCACCCTGGGCCTGGGGCTGAACCGCTGGCGCGCCTTTGCCCTGCTGATTGCCACCCTGCTGGCGGCCAGTGCCGTGGGCGTGGTGGGGCCGGTTGGCTTCATTGGTTTGCTGATTCCCCACATCAGCCGACGGCTGGCGGGGGCCAACCTTCCGGTCCAACTGGTGTTGTGTGTACTATTGGGAGCGGTGCTGGCGGTATTGGCGGATTTACTCGGCCGGACGCTGTTTACACCCTACGAAGTGCCCGTGGGTGTGGTTTCCGCCGTTCTTGGTGTACCGTTCTTTCTTTATCTGTTATCGCGACAACCCTGAGGCCGGGATTCTCCATGTTACGAACCGAGCAGCTCTCTCTTGCCTATGGCGACAAGCCGGTCGTGGACAACGTCTCGCTGGCCATTCCCGAGGGTGGGATTACCTGTCTGCTGGGCCCCAACGGTTCTGGTAAAAGTACCTTGCTGAAAAGCTTTGCAGGCCTGCTGCCGGTCCGGTCCGGTCAGGTCTACCTGGACGACCAGCCAGTTGACCAATGGCACCGGGGCAAACTGGCCCTCAGGCTCGCCATGCTGCCCCAGAAACCGATCGTTCCCGATGGCATTCGGGTTCAGGATCTGGTGGCGCTGGGTCGTTTCCCACACCGCAAATGGTGGCAGCGCAACCTCACCACCGACGACAACGCAACCCTCGATGCCATGGCAATGACGGGGGTCTCGGATCTGGCGGAGCGACCGGTAGAAGCGCTGTCCGGCGGGCAACAGCAGCGGGTATGGATCGCCATGGCCCTGGCCCAGGAAACCGACATTCTGCTGCTGGACGAACCCACCACGTTTCTGGACTGGGGCTACCAGCTGGAAGTACTGGAATTGCTGTCCAAGCTGAATCGGGAACACGGGCTGACGGTGGTGATGTCATTGCATGACCTGAACCAGGCCGCACAATTTGCCGACCGGATTGCGGTTCTGGCGGACGGCCGGCTCGAAACCATCGGCAGCCCCGGAGAGGTTATTACCGAGCCCCTGATCAACCGGGTCTTTCGGGTGCATACACACGTCACAACGGGGCGGGACGGCCGACCATTCTGTTCCGGATTTGCCGAGTCTTTCCGGGACAGCGGGACACCGAACCATCACGGTCTGATCCACGGGATGGCTGAGAATCAGACCACTTAATCCGGCTGCCACCTCCCGACCCGGTTGTCGGCAAAATTCACGCTCCACACTGCTCCATCATGGCCAACGGCAACTGCCATCGCCGTGTGGCCGGGGTTGCTGGGCGTCGTTCCGAATGCGGTGAGATAGTCGCCCTGAGCCGTGAATTTCTGGATCCGGTCATTGTAGAAGTCGGCCACAAAGACCTCACCGTTGGGCCCCAGGGCGATGGAGGTTGTGGTTGTGAACCAGCCCTTGAACGGCCCGTAAAGGCCGATGGCGAAGGGGCCTCCCCACTTGCGCAGAAAGTCGCCCCCGGTATTGAAGACCTGAACTCGATTACCGTAACCGTCTGCTACGTAGAGGACCGAATCCTCTCCGAGCGCCACATCGGTAGGATAGGTAAACTCCCCGGCACCCCTGCCTGTCACACCGGTTGTTCCCCACTGTTGTACGAAAGAGCCATCCGCCCGCAAATGCTGTACACGATGGTTATAAAAGTCCGCCACGAACAGATCACCGTTATCCGCTACGGCAACACCGCCCGGCGCATTAAACTGGCCGGGGCCCTTGCCCGGGCCGCCGATGACCTTCAGCGGTTCACCAGCCAGAGTGAACACCTGAATCCGGTCATTCATGTACTCCGGCACATAGAGTTTGTCGTTGTGAATGGTCAGGTTCATGGGGCGCCCGAGCTCACCGATCCCATCGCCGGGTGTACCGAATTCACGCTTGAAGTGCCCCTGGTGATCGAAAACCTGGATACGCCCGTTGCGGGCATCGGACACGAACACTTCGGTGTCTGTTACCGCAACCCCGGTGGGGTCGTTGAATTGCCCCGGGCCACTGCCTTTTTCGCCCCAGGTAAGCGTCAGCGAGTAGGGCGGTTCCTGGTTCCAGTTGATGGCTCCGCCCACGCAGCCAAGCAGGGTGAGAGCTGCCACCAGCCCGAGCGTAGTGTAGGCCAGCCATTGTCCAACCTTTTTCATGATGTCCTCAATCCCTAGAAATTGCGGCGAAAGCCAACGCGTACAATGTAATCGTCCTGAATGGCATCACCATTGGGATCTTCGGCCACCGGCAGTTGTACCGTGCCCTCGACGACCCAACGCCGGGTGATGTATTGCACGCCCGGCGCCAGCAGCCATTGGGTACCGCCGGAATTGGCATCGGTACCACTGCCAATCTCGTTGCGTTCGCGGTGAACGAAACTGGATTCGAGTAGTGCATAGGTAAAGCCTGGTGTGCCGGAAATGCCTTCAAGGTAGGCGGCCAGATCCGGTATTGCAGTGAGGCGTCGAGACGGGTCTCGTCGCCGTGGGCGAAACCGTCGTGGCGCCCGTTTTCGCGATATAGTAACTGCGCGTCCATTTGGTACTGCAAAGTCTGATAGGTGGCCACCACGCCGCCAAACCCATCCCAGGCTCCGTCACCAACCTGCAATGGGCGTGGCAGTTCGCCGAAACGATCGCGGTCGTCACTGTCCCCGGTTGGTGCAGTGAGCCCGAAAATCGGCGCGACCCGGAAGGTGCCGCCGGTGAAGTCGTCCTGGTAAGCCGTGTAACGCCCGAACAGCGAGACGTCGCCGATGCCACCGGTATCGCGCTCAATCCGGCCCATGGGCGTGGTGACGTCCAGTGCCTTGTTGAAAAAGTAAGGGACGACGCCGAACACCGCGAGCTTCGAGGTTATGCCATAACCCAGGACACTGCCCAGAGCCTGGACCGAGACCTCGCGATCCATAGGCCCATCATCGGAACGCTCTCGTAAGACCAGTTGCTCCCGCCAGATGGTTTCACCCTGCGGCACGGGCAGAGCCGTGTTAAAGGTGTTGGGTGCGGCTTGTGCCGAAGGCACACCGGTCAGTACCAGGGCTCCGACCAGCAGGGACAAGCCGATTGACTGGTTGTTATTTCGCATCGCTGCCTCCTGTTTCGCCGTCGGCCTCTGAGTAGGAGCGCAGCGTGAAGCCGGCCTCTTCGACAGCCTGACGTGCCCGCTCCTCCGAGAGCGTCTTGCCCTCCTGAAGGGTGACATTCACAGTACTTTTCCCAACGTCCACCTCCACGCCGGTGACGCCATCCACTTTATTCAGACGTTTTTCGATGCCATAGGCACAGAAGGGACAGGCCAGGCCGTCCACGCCCAATACGTAGCTTTTGTCGGCGGCCAGCGCGGCAACGCTGAACATCAAGGTCGCTAAAACCAAGAAATATTTCTTTAACATGACGCGTCCCTCTGGTGAGATGAAGCTGTGTTTCAAGGGTAGACTCCGTACCAAGATACGGCGTTAAGGAATTACTCTGTCTTGTTCATGATGTTTGTGGAATAGCCCGCAGTTTGCTCCAGCGCATCAAATATGGAACAGCACTGCAACGGACCTTGACCGGGACAACGGTCCACAAGTGCCGCAAGTCCCTGGCGGATTTGTCGTAACTGGTCAATCACCCACCGCGTCAGCCACTTTGCCAATGGTCATGTCTGTCATGGCAGAACTCCCACCCAGTAGATCCGAATAATAAGAGTAGTGCCCGTACCACGGTACGGGGTCAAGAGTGCTGAACATTCCATAGGAGTGCAGGGCTTGACTCCGTAGCCGACTACGGAAGTATTTTGAAGATAGCCAGCAAAGTCATGAAAGGAACCGTCGTAATGTCAGAGTTGAAATCAGAGTCCAGAACCGGTCGCGGGTCATTAATCGCAGGTGGGGTCGCAGCAGTGCTCGCATCGGCTTGCTGTCTTGGCCCCCTGGTTCTGATCACCCTTGGTATTTCCGGCGCCTGGATTGGCAACCTTGCCGCTCTGGAGCCCTACCGGCCGTGGTTCATTGGTGCTGCTCTGGTGGCGATGGTCTTTGCCTGGCGTCGGATATACCGGCCTGCACAGGATTGCCAGCCGGGCGAGGTCTGCGCAGTACCGCAAGTGCGCTCCGCTTACAAGATCACTTTCTGGATCGTCGCGCTGCTCATACTGACCGCGTTGGCGTTCCCTTTCGTCTTACCGCTATTTTACTGAGAGGCAATGCACTATGAGAAAGTCCCTGATCACTGCCGTACTGTTTACGCTGTTCAGCATGCCTGCCTTGGCGGCGCAAAAGACGGTGACCTTGTCGGTTCCCGGAATGACTTGTTCGGCTTGCCCGATCACCGTCAAAGCCGCTCTCAAGAGGGTCGATGGGGTGAGTTCTGTGCAGGTCCGTTATGAGGAGCGTGATGCGACGGTTACTTTCGACGACGACAAAACCTCTGTCGACGCAATAACTCAAGCCACGACCAACGCGGGCTACCCGTCCACACTGAAACAGTCCGGGGCGAAACAGGAGTAGTGTTTATGAGTGATAACGATCTGCACATTACCGTGATTGGCAGTGGCGGCGCTGCCATGGCCGCCGCCTTGAAATCAGCGGAACGTGGAGCCCGGGTCACGCTGATCGAGCGTGGCACCATCGGTGGCACCTGCGTCAATGTCGGCTGCGTGCCCTCGAAGATCATGATCCGCGCCGCTCACGTGGCCCACATGCGTCGCGCCAGTCCGTTCGACGAGGGCATTGCCGCAGTCGAGCCTTCTATTCACCGGCCCCGGTTGCTGGCCCAGCAACAGGCCCGGGTCGATGAGCTTCGTCACGCGAAGTATGAGGGGATTCTCGAAGACAATCCGGCGATCACTGTCCTGCAGGGTGAGGCTCGGTTTATCGATGCCAATACATTGCAGGTTACCGGAGCTGACGGCACGGAAAGCGAAGTATGCTTTGACAGAGCGTTCATTGGTACCGGCGCGCGGCCAACCATTCCTCCGGTTCCGGGCCTGTCCGATACGCCGTACTGGACGTCCACCACGGCACTGGCCAGCGACACCATTCCGGAACGGCTGGTTGTCATCGGGGCGTCCGTCGTGGCAGTGGAGCTGGCACAGGCGTTTGCCCGGCTGGGCAGCGAGGTGACCATCCTGGCGCGTAGCCGGCTGTTTTCCCGTGAGGACCCGGCTGTTGGCGAGGCCATTGAAACCGCGTTCCAGGCCGAGGGTATCAAGGTTCTGAATGACACGCAGGCGAGCCAGATCCGCTATACCAATGAGGAGTTCGTGCTCGCCACAAACGTGGGAGAGCTGCGCGCCGATCGGCTGCTGGTGGCCGTGGGACGCACACCGAATACAGACAGACTGAACCTGGAGGCTATCGGCGTCGAGACTGCCCGCGGGGCGATTTTAGTTGATGACGGTCTGCGTACCACCGTGCCCGACATCTATGCTGCTGGGGACTGCACCGACCAGCCGCAGTTTGTCTATGTCGCCGCCGCGGGTGGCAGTCGAGCAGCAGTCAATATGACCGGTGGTGATGCACGGCTCGATCTCAGTGCCATGCCGGAGGTGGTCTTTACCGAGCCACAGATTGCGACCGTCGGTTTATCCGAGGCCGACGCCGAGGCAAGTGGCTACGTCACCGACAGCCGTACCCTGACCCTCGACAACGTGCCACGGGCCCTGGTCAACTTTGATACCGGAGGCTTCATTAAAATGGTCGCGGAACGTGAAAGCGGGCGGTTACTGGGTGTGCAGTCCGTGGCGGGTGAGGCCGGCGAACTGATCCAGACCGCGGTGATGGCGCTTCGTGCGCGCATGACTGTCAACGAGATTGCCGATGAGCTGTTCCCGTACCTGACGATGGTAGAAGGTTTGAAGCTGTGCGCTCAAACGTTTACCAAGGATGTCAAGCAACTATCCTGCTGCGCGGGATAAGGCAAGGCAACCCTTGGATAGCATGGGCAAATGCTCTATTAGTGACCTTGTTTGATGACGTAAACTGATGCCGTAGTCAACTACGGAGTAAGCCCGCATGGTGAATAAAGTAAATCCACTGACCATCGGTGGGCTGGCCAAGGCGGCCGGTGTCCATGTCGAGACCATTCGCTATTACCAGCGGCGGGGCCTGTTGTCGGAACCCCAGCGTCCTCCCGGTGGGATCAGACGCTATGGTTCTGCCGATATCGATCGATTGACGTTCGTGAAATCGGCGCAGAACCTGGGCTTCAGTCTCGATGAGATTATCGACCTGCTTCGGCTGGAAGATGGTGCCCACTGCCAGGAAGCCAGTGTCCTGGCCGAGCACAAACTGCAGTCTGTGCGTGGAAAGATCAAAAAGCTGGTGAGGATTGAGAGTGTTCTGAGCGATATGGTCGCTCGATGTCATGAGCAAAAAGGGGACATCGCGTGCCCCCTCATTGCGTCATTGCACACCGGAATCAGCAAAGTCCCAGAGGCAGATCTCTAACCATATGATTTTATTGCTGGCATGGTACCCCCGGCAGGACTCGAACCTGCTACCTTCCCCTTAGGAGGGGGACGCTCTATCCAGATGAGCTACGGGGGCTGATCGTCAGAAGGCGGGTATGATAGCGGGCTGAGTGATGTGTCTCAAGGGCTTGCGGGAATACTTCCGGAATAGAAGGAGATCGCTATGACAGAAATTCGGTTGAAGCGTGCCTATGATGAACCGGCCCGTTCTGATGGTCCGAGGCTGTTGGTTGACCGGGTGTGGCCGAGAGGCGTTGCCAAGGAAAAGGCCAGTCTGGCCGAGTGGTTGAAGGATTTGGCCCCATCCACTGAATTGCGTAAGTGGTTTGGCCATGACCCGGCCCGATGGGACGGGTTTCGTGAAAAGTACCTGCAGGAACTGGTATCGTCCGATCGTGCGGACCTTTGCACTCTGGCATCCTACGTTGATAAGCACGAACGAATCACGCTGGTATTTGCAGCCAAGGATACAGATCATAATAATGCGGTAGCGTTGAAACAGTTTGTTGAGGCGAGGCAGCTACCGGTTTGATCGGGCACAGGGGATACCAGGCGCATTGAAGACAGCAGCACAGCACACTTCCAAGACACCGCCCCAGCCGTTGCGTTTAAGCGTTATTGTGCCTGTTTGGCAGGAAGCCGCCACCATTCGCGACACCCTGGATCATCTGCAGCCGCTCAGAGCGGCGGGCCATGAAGTCATTGTGGTGGACGGTGGCAGTGATGATGGAACAGCCAGGCTGGCGCAGGGTCATTGTGACCGTGTCATCCAGTGTGGCCGTGGAAGGGCGCCGCAAATGAACGCCGGCGCAGAAGCAGCCCGTGGCGATGTCCTTCTGTTCCTGCACGCTGATACCCGGTTACCGGATTCTACGCTGGCGGCACTGGAGCAATTTAATGCCAGCCGTAAGGCATGGGGGCGGTTTGATGTGCGTCTCAGCGGCAAGAGAGTGCTATACCGGGTGATCGCCTGGTTCATGAATCAACGCTCCTGGCTGACGGGTATCGCCACTGGCGACCAGGCTCTGTTCGTGCGTCGGCCGGTGTTCGAGGCCTTGCGTGGCTTTGAAGATATGCCGCTGATGGAGGATGTGGAACTATCGTCTCGTCTGAGACTGGTGTCACGACCTTTCCGTATTACCGATCCCGTGGTCACGGATAGCCGGCGCTGGGAACAGCAAGGTGCCTGGCGTACCATCCTGCTGATGTGGCGATTGCGCTGGCGCTATTGGCGCGGCGACTCGCCGGAAACCCTTGTTACCCTCTACCGATCGGATGTTCGTAATGCCCGTCAATCCTGATGCTTCAGCGCTGGTTATGCAGTTTTCCAAGTGGCCAGAGGCGGGCAGGGTGAAAACCCGTCTGATGCCGGCACTGGGCGCCGAGGGGGCAATGGCGGCACACGTCAGGCTCAGTCTGGCCGTGCTCGATAATCTGGTGGCCAGTGGTTATACCGTCCAGTTCCTGTGGGACCGGGCGCTGGAGAATGTGCCCACGGGTGCTGCTCCTGTACTGGAACGGCTTGACGTTCACGGCGTTGCTCAGGCTGTACAGGAGGGCGACATCCTTGGGGAACGCATGTCACAGGCACTGGACGCAGGGTTGCGTGGCTTTGGCAAGGCGATGATTGTGGGCAGTGATTGCCCCTCCGTGGATGCGGACTACGTGCGAACAGCCGTGGCTGCGCTGGACGAGGTGGACGTGGTATTGGGGCCGTCGGAGGACGGCGGCTATGTACTCATCGGTGCTCGCCGGGTCCTCCCGGGCATGCTGGCCGACGTGGCCTGGGGAACGGAAAAGGCGTTGTCGCAAACCTGTGACCGCCTTACGCAAGCGGGTCTGTCATTCAAGTTACTTCCGCAACGATGGGACGTGGATGAACCCGAAGACTGGCACCGGTTCACGGGCCAGTCCTCAGGTTGAGAGCTGATCAGGCGTCGGGAACAGCGCTGCGTTGCAGCAACAGCTCAACCGCGCTGGCGTTGTTTTTTGCCTCGGCTGTAGTGAACACCTGCAGTGCCTGTTTACGGTCAATAACCTGCTTTTGCAAAGTATTAACCAGGGCTTCCCGGCTCACGCGTTGTATCGCCTTGGCCAGTTTCTCCCTTGATTTGAAGTCGGTCGCGCCGCGGTCGATTTCACGCCAGTAACGCTCCGAAATCTCACCAAGTTGCCGATCCTGTTCCATCAACTGGCTGATGACAGCCTGTTTCTCTCGCGCCAGGTCCTGCTCCGAGAGGTTGGATAACGTGTCCTTGAAAGCCTTGGAAAATTCCCGCACCGCTTGGTCGATCTGGTCGCCACTGGCTTCCGGGGATTGCACCACGAAGCCCAGTGCGGGGGTCTCCAGCATTTCGAACGGGGTAGCGTAAACGATATAGCCAAGCTGGCGATTGGTGCGGAGCTCTTCATAGAACGGGCTGCTGATAATCTGCCCCAGCAGGCGGAATACGGCGCGTTCCTCAAAGCCGGTGTTATCGCCCTGTACATAGAGGGTATAGCCGGTGTCCGGATGGTCTACCTCCAGCGGTAACAGGGTTTCACCTTCCGGTAAGGCCCGAACGCGGCTGCGCTCGACCGTTGTCAGCTCACTGTCGTCCAGTACCATGGCATGGATACGATTGGTGAGGTTAAGGGCGGACGCTTGTGTCATATTGCCGTGTGCCAGCATCACCGGGTCGACCTGGGCCAGGAACGCCTCGGCGAAGGATTTGAGTTCATCCAGCGTGACTTCCCGGGCGGCCTTAAGCTTCTCTTCTGTACTCCAGGCGCCCTCGATCAGCAGGCTCTGAATGCGTTCAGAGGTCTGCTGCACAGGCCGTTCCTTGGCCTTGTTTAGCAGTCCATCGATCATGTTTTGCCGGGCAATGCGGAAGCGTTGCTCGGTGAGTGTGGGGTCCGCTACCTGGGTCAGGATGCGGGCCATCAGGGTGTGGAGTTTGTCACTGTAACCGCCGACGCGGACGGTTATGCCCCGAAGGTGGGGGTAGATGCTGTAGTCGAGTCCCGCCAGCTGGGCGGGATAGGCCCATGCGTTCACGTTGGTGTTGATGGCATCCACCAACAGCGACGACAGCACATTGCTGCGAGCGGATGCCCGTGTCGCCGGGGTTCGCAGGCTTAGGTACACATTGGCCTTCGGCGTCTCGAACCGGGTGTCCCGGGCGTACCAGACCTCCATGCCACTGACGGTCCCCATGGAAACGGGCTGCTCCATGGTTGCGCCGTCGATCATGTCGAGTTCTTCGGGAATAAAAGGGTTGTCGAGCGGCAGGGCCAGCCTGGACACCATGGGGTTGTCGTCCCGTTGCCGAATGTCCCGGATGGCGAGGGGCTTCAGTTTCCAGGCGGCGTCGTACCACTGGGTCAGGTTGGGGTCTTCAAGGTTCGGTTCTGTTTCCAGGACGGACACCAGCACGTTATCCGGAGTAAGCCGGTTCAGAATGTTCCGGTATTTATCGGGTGCATAGCTTTCCATCATCCATGGCGCCTGGAGTACGTCCTCTGGCGCCACATGCCGCATCTGTCGCGACAGATGCATCACTTCCTGCACTGGCTGGCTCTTCTCACGGAAACGGAAATCGATCTGTGCCAGTTGTTTCATTTCTTCGAAACGAGAGCGGGAAATGCCTTCCTCGCGCACCTTGTCGATGTAGGCAAAGGTCAGTTCCAGAATGGTTTCCTGATTATCAAGGCCCTCCGGGGTCAGCGCCATGTTCAGTTCCAGGGTGGCTTCCTGGCCGGTATCCATGCCGCTACCTGCGGACAGGCTTTCCACCAGGCCAGCCTTCTTCAGCACGTCAAACAGGCTGCCCGGGCCTTCGTGGCCAAGCAGGCTGGCAACGTAGTTGGCCGGCTTGTCGCGGTAGTGGTCTTCCTGAGACGGGATGGGGAAGGTGAGCGTCAGGTTGCGGATATCCTTCAGCGCATCCGCATGCACGCGGGCGGGTAGGGTGCCTGGGCTGAACAGTGGCTCGTCGTGGACCTTCGCGTTCAGGTTGCGGTTTTCGATGCGGTCGAAGCGGCCTCGTACCATGGCCTCGAGCTGATCCAGCGATTGCGGGCCGTAGACGGCAAGCGTCATCAGGTTGGACGAGTAATGGGCTTTCCAGAAGTCGATCAGGTCCGGGCGCAGGGGGCGCTCTTCGGTGTTTTCCAGGGTAGTCAGGTTACCGACGGCAAACTGATGGAACGCGTGGTCGGGATTGCTGACGGCCTTTTTAACGGAGTAGAAGCGACGGCTGTCGTCTTTCTGTTTCGAGCTGTACTCCGAGTGCACGGCGCGGCGTTCGCGATCCACCAGTTCTGGCGTGAACAGTGGCGCTGAAAATTGCTCGGCGAAGCGATCCAGGGCTTCCTTCAGATGCTCGGCCTGTACGTCGAAGAAGTAGTTGGTGTCCTGGAATGCGGTGAATGCGTTGTGACTGCCACCATGGCTTTTGATGAACTTCTGGTACTCGCCAGGGTCAGGGTATTTTTCCGTGCCCAGGAACAACATGTGTTCAAGGAAGTGAGAGAGGCCTTCGCGGTTGGCGGGGTCATCGCCACTGCCGACGGCAACGTTCATGGATGCTGCGGCTTTGTCGGAGCCCGGCGCGGAAATCAGAAGCACCCGCAGTTGGTTGTCCAACTGCACATAACGGTACAGGTTGTCGTCGTTCGGGCTTTTTACGGGCGACTGGCTCGCCAGGGCAACCGAACTGAAGGCCAGTACCAGCGCCAGGAGAAATCCTTGCTTCAGGCCAAGGAAACCTTGGGCAAATCCATGGATGCAGGGTGCATACAGTCTCTCTTTACGTTGAAACGTTAATGAATCAGGGCGTTACGGGTACTTTCCGGTTGTTGATCCAGGGTTTTCTTCGCCAGGCTGGCGGCTGCATCGGCATCGAGTTGGCCAGAGGCGATGCGCTCAAGAACTGTCCCCATCACCGCAACGGACTGGCGATAATCCGCAAATTCGGCCTGAAAGGCGTGATCAATGGCCTGATACACCGCCTGGATTTTCTGTTCCCGGGTGCCGGCGTCGGCGGCTGTGTCGTTGATGGCCTTCAGACAGGCACGTGCAATGGCAATGTAGCGTTCAGCGTTGGGATCGTCTTTGTGCATGTTCCGGATTCCGAAGTGCGGGAAATGTAGAAAGTGTGTAAAGAGTATAGAGACAGAAACTGCCGTTGAAGGTTCCGATTATGTCACCGCCACCGTCAGGTTTCATTTCCTTCCGGTAATGGTAAGGATTTGCGGGCAGCCTGCCCACCTTGTGCTAGTCTCAATTTCAGCGTGTCGGTTAACCGAACAGGTTCCGGCGTGTATTGCATGCATGAACTAGAGTAAACGCTCTAATTAAAACAAGAACTTACAGAGTAAATACTCTAAAAAAAATCGATACATGAGTGTTGCAATTAAGTACAATGCCGGCGTGCATCGGCGGTATAAGACTTTGGTCTAATACTCTCGATGACAACAAAGGAAAAAGACAACAACTGAGCAACAAGCAGGGTGGACTATCAATGAATTACTTTCTGACGGGTGGCACCGGATTTATCGGCCGTTTTCTCGTTGAAAAACTGCTGGCTCGCGGTGGCACAGTGCATGTTCTGGTGCGCGAGCAATCACAGGAAAAACTGGACACGTTGAGGGAGCGCTGGGGCGCGGATGAGTCCAGGGTGAAAGCAGTGATCGGCGACCTTACCAGCCCGAACCTGGCATCGATGCCAAGACGATGAAATCGCTCAAGGGTAACGTTGATCATTTCTTCCACCTTGCTGCGGTGTATGACATGGGGGCGGACGAAAAGTCCCAGCAGGCCACGAACATCGAGGGCACCCACAGTGCCGTCAATGCGGCAGCCGCTATGGAAGCCGGTTGCTTCCATCATGTTTCCTCCATCGCGGCGGCTGGCCTGTTCAAGGGCACCTTCCGCGAGGATATGTTCGAGGAGGCGGAAAAGCTCGACCATCCCTACCTGCTGACCAAGCACGAATCTGAAAAGGTGGTTCGCGAGAGTTGCACCGTTCCGTTCCGGATTTACCGCCCTGGTATGGTGGTTGGTCACTCAAAGACCGGTGAGATGGACAAGGTCGACGGGCCCTATTACTTCTTCAAGATGATCCAGAAAATCCGCCACGCACTGCCCCAGTGGGTGCCGACGATCGGCATCGAGGGCGGGCGCCTGAACATCGTGCCGGTGGATTTCGTGGTGAACGCCATGGACCACATCGCGCACCTGAAAGGGGAGGACGGTAACTGCTTCCATCTGGTGGATTCCGATCCGTACAAAGTGGGCGAGATTCTCAATATTTTCTCCGAAGCCGGTCATGCTCCCCGTATGGCGATGCGGATCGACTCGCGCATGTTCGGGTTTGTGCCGCCGTTTATCCGCCAGAGCCTGAAGAATCTGCCGCCCGTTAAGCGTCTGACTACCGCATTGCTGGACGACATGGGCATTCCGCCTTCGGTGTTGTCGTTTATCAATTATCCCACACGGTTTGACGCCCGTGAGACAGAAAGAGTCCTCAAGGACACCGGTATCGTCGTGCCGCGCCTGGAAAGCTATGCAGCGGTTCTGTGGGACTTCTGGGAGCGTAACCTGGACCCTGACCTGTTCAAGGACCGCACCCTACGTGGCACCGTGGAAGGAAAGGTCTGTGTGATCACCGGAGGTACCTCGGGCATCGGCCTGGCGACGGCAGAAAAACTGGCGGATGCCGGCGCTATCCTGGTGATTGGTGCCCGCAAGAAAGAACGCCTGATGGAAGTGGCTGCGGACTTGGAAGCCCGTGGTGGCAACGTTCATGCCTACCAGTGCGACTTTGCCGACATGGATGACTGTGATCGATTCGTAAAAACGGTACTGGACAATCACGGCCATGTGGACGTGTTGGTCAATAATGCGGGCCGTTCGATCCGTCGCTCGCTGGCGCTCTCGTTCGATCGCTTCCACGATTTCGAGCGTACCATGCAGCTGAACTACTTCGGTTCCGTTCGCCTGATCATGGGGTTTGCACCGGCTATGCTGGAACGCCGTCGCGGCCACGTGGTCAATATTTCGTCCATTGGTGTATTGACCAACGCGCCCCGTTTCTCGGCCTATGTCGCGTCCAAGTCAGCGCTGGATACCTTCAGCCGTTGTGCGGCGGCGGAGTGGTCGGATCGCAACGTGACCTTCACCACCATCAACATGCCGTTGGTGAAAACGCCGATGATCGCGCCCACCAAAATCTACGACTCGGTGCCCACGCTGACACCGGACGAAGCGGCGGAAATGGTGGCGGATGCCATTGTTTACCGTCCCAAGCGCATCGCCACGCGTCTCGGCATTTTCGCCCAGGTCATGCAGGCGCTGGCGCCGAAGATGGGCGAGATCGTGATGAACACTGGTTACCGCATGTTCCCGGACTCTCCGGCCGCTGCCGGCAGCCGTTCCGGCGAGAAGCCGAAGGTGTCCTCCGAGCAGGTAGCCTTTGCGGCGATCATGCGGGGTATTTACTGGTAATAGCGTCCTGAAAACCAAAAAACCCCGCTTCGCGCGGGGTTTTTTGTGGCTGCTATTTGCGGTGGCTATTCGATGTCGTCCGGTACCGGCGGCGGTGGGAAGCCACCGATTTCGCGCCAGCGATTGACGATGCCACAGAACAGGTCGGCAGTTTTCTCAGCGTCATAGGCGGCCGAGTGCGCGTCCTTGTTGCTGAACGGTATGCCCGCCAGCTTGCAGGCTGGGCCAATACTGTATGGCCATAGGCCAGGCCAGCCAACGTTGCGGTGTCGAATGTGGAGAACGGATGAAACGGGTTGCGGCGGATGTCTGAGCGTAGGGCGGCGGCGAACACAAAGTTGTGATCGAAGGTGGCGTTGTGGCCAACGAGTACTGCCCGTTTGCAATCGTGGGCTTTGACGGCCTTGCGGATGGGCCCGAAAATCTCGCTCATGCCTTCTCGCTCCGGAACCGCTTCCCGCTCCGGGTTCCACGGGTCGATACCAGTGAAGTCCAGCGCAGATTGCTCCAGGTTGGCGCCCTCAAACGGGTCGATCTGCTGCACGTGAGTTTCCGCCCGCTTTAACCAGCCGTCGTCATCCATTGTCAGTATGACCGCAGCAATTTCCAGCAGGGCATCCTTCTCAGGATTGAAACCACCGGTTTCCACATCCACCACAACCGGCAGAAAACCACGGAAGCGGCGGGACATGGGATGCGGTTCTTTATGTTCTTCAGTCACTTAAACTCCCGGAGTGTCTGGCCAGGGTTGCAGGCCTGGTAAAGGAACAATTAATAAGGAACGGTTGGTTAGATTGATGATCAGGTAAGCCGCCATCTCAGGCTTTCGCCTGCCTTCAGAGGTACGATGGTCCCGTCAGCCAGTGGCAACTCGTCGGGCATGTCCCAGGATTCTTTCACCAGCGTGATGGTATCGCTGTTTCTGGGAAGGCCGTAGAAGTCAGCACCATTGAAGCTGGCAAAGGCTTCCAGTTTATCCAGCACGCCAAGGTCTTCGAAAATCTCCGCATACAGGGGCATGGCACTGAACGCCGAGTAGCAACCGGCGCAGCCACAGGCTGTTTCCTTTTTGTCTTTCGAGTGCGGCGCTGAATCCGTTCCCAGGAAAAAACGACGGTCCCCGCTGACTACGGCATCCCGCAATGCCTGTTGGTGCCGGTTGCGTTTGAGGATGGGCAGACAATACAGGTGAGGGCGAATGCCGCCGACCAGCATGTGGTTGCGGTTGTACATCAGGTGTTGCGGCGTGATGGTGGCACCCAGGTTGTCACCGTCGTGGTCACGCACGAACTCGGCCGAATCGGCGGTGGTGATGTGCTCCAGAACCACCCGTAAATCCGGGAACGCTTCCATGGTTGGCGCCAGTACGCGCTTGAGGAAGATCTTTTCCCGGTCGAAGATGTCGATGTTTGCGTCGGTGACTTCGCCGTGGACCAGCAACAGCATGCCGCAGTCACTCATGGCCTCCAGTACCGGATAGATGTTGCGGATGTCAGTCACACCCGACGCGGAGTTGGTGGTGGCGCCGGCCGGATACAGTTTCGCGGCAACCACGCCCGCAGCCTTGGCATCCCTGATTTGCGCAGGCGTAGTGCTTTCTGTGAGGTACAGCGTCATCAGCGGATCAAACCCGGTTTTGCCGGCTGCGGCCAGTATCCTGCTACGGTAAGCCATGGCCTGTTCGGCGTCTGTCACCGGTGGCGCGAGGTTCGGCATGATGATAGCGCGGCCAAAGCAGCGGGCCGTGGCGGGTACGACGTCCTTGAGAATATCGCCGTCCCGCACGTGGAGGTGCCAGTCGTCAGGACGGGTGATGATCAGTTGTTCGGTCATTTACGGTTCCGGGATGTGCTGGGGCCCGTCAAACGTGAACCCCTGAGAAATTCTGACGAAATTATATCAGAAGCCGACAGCGATTGTTTTGGTGGGTGTCCTAAAGAAAGATCCACTTTGGCCGTTACCAGGGTAGTGAATCTTTTCAGACGGATGGATGGTATGGCACGAATTTCCGCCTTCCTGCGTGGTGCAGTGGTTTCCAGTGCGATCGGTGCACTAACGGCAGGTTCTGTTGCGGTGCAGGCCGCCACCTTTGGCGCAGGTATCGAGAACAGCCAATGGTACCTGTCGGAGTCCGTGTTCGAGTGTACTCTGGTACACCAGGTTCCGGGCTACGGTCGTGCTGTATTCCGCCACAAGGCGGGCGAGTCGTTGTCCTTCTTCCTCGAGTCGGAGACCCCGCTCATGCGCCCGGGTCAGGCTCAGTTGGTGATGGAAGCGCCGTCCTGGCGCCCGGGAACCGCCCCCCGTCCCTTGGTCGGGTAAATGTGGACGACAGTCGTCGACCAGTGATGCTCGAGTCACGTCTGGCCATGGTGCTTGTCCAGAGCCTGCTGGAGGGGATGGACCCAACGGTTACGCGTGAGTCCTGGTACGACGGCAGCCCGGTTCGGGTGAAAGTGTCCAACATTAACTTTGCGGGCCAGTTCTCTGGTTATCGAAGCTGCACCGCCGGCCTGTTGCCGGTCAACTACGATCAGATCAAGCGGTCCCGTATTTCCTTTGCCTCAGGCAGCACCAGCCTGTCCGAAGCTGACCGTCGGTTTCTCGACAACATTGTGATTTACATCCAGGCGGATTCCACGGTGGAGAGAGTGTTCGTGGATGGGCATACCGACAGCAGCGGTAGCCGTATCGACAATCGCGCGTTGTCCGAAGAGCGGGCCAATGCGGTGGCGGATTACCTGATCGGGCAGGGCATCGATGCCGATCTCGTGACCACCAGGCTCATGCGGACCAGTACCCGGTATCACGCCGCCCGGCAGACAATCGGCGCACTACAATTCGCCTTCAGCGCGAAGGCGAACGGCCTGACCTGCAACAAGCCAATGGCTACGAGGCTGCAACGCCAAATACCTGACGTTGCGTGCGGTAATCTCAGTGGATGGCGTTGAGTACCTCGAGGTGAGCGTTGACACTCTCGGCCAGCGCCCTCAAATGATAGCCACCCTCCAGCGTCGAGATAACACGGTCGTTGGCATGGTCGCTGGCCACGCTGGTGATCATTTCCGTCAACCAGCGGTAATCCTCTACTTCCAGGTTCAGCTCCGCCATCGGGTCCAGTCGGTGGCCGTCAAAGCCGGCGGAGACTAGCACCAGTTGCGGGCGGAAGTCCTGCAGCCGTTTCAGCCACGCTGCTTCCACGATCTTCCGGTACTCGTCTGCCGGAGTGCCTGCCTGGATGGGCGTATTGATGATGTTTTCCGCCTGGCGATGCACGTGGGAATGTGGGTAGAACGGATGCTGGAAACTGGAACACATCAGGATGCGTTCATCACCGCCCACGATATCCACCGTGCCGTTGCCCTGGTGTACGTCAAAATCAATAATCGCTACCCGCTCCAACTGGTGAAAGTTCAACGCCCGCATGGCGGCCAGCGCGATGTTGTTGTAGAAGCAGAAGCCCATGGATTTACTGCGTTCGGCATGGTGCCCGGGTGGCCTGGCGCACACAAACGCGTTGGTGAGCTGGCTGCTGAGCACCATATCGACCGCTTCAATGCTGGCGCCAGCGGCAAGTCGGGCGGCTCTCAGGGTGTCCGGCATCATGGCGGTATCGGGGTCGGTATACACCCGTCCCCTGGTGGGCTGCATCAGATCAAGTTGGTTCAGATAGCGTTCGGGGTGCACGGTCTGCAACTGGTCCCGGGTGGCTTCGTCAGGTCGCACCCAGTCGAGATCTTGCCCCAGGCCGGTGTCGGCCAGGTAACTGGTGATGGCTGCCAGTCGCTCGGGGCACTCAGGGTGCTCCGCCCCCATATTGTGTTTCATGCAGTCGTCGTGAGAGAAGAATCCCGTTGTCATACTGGTCCCGAACACTCTGGTTGTGCTTGTATTTTGTCCGATATTATCAGGGATAGACCGGGCTTTCTGCGTTTCTTTGGTCTTATGGCGGAGATAGCCGTTTTACATCGTCAGGCAAGCGCCTAAGATAAGGTGTACACACGCCCGGTCGACTCGAATCAAGGAGTGAAACTTGAGCACCCGTTATCTGGAAAGCCTTTTCAACCCGTCTTCTATTGTGGTGATCGGCGCCTCGGAACGGGCAGACAACCTCGGTGGCATGGTTCTGCGGAACCTACTCGGTGGTGGTTATCCCGGCCAGTTGATGGTGGTTAACCAGAACGATTACGACAACGTCCACGGCGTACCCTGCGTCAAGAAAGTATCCCGCATGGGGTTCAGCCCCGATCTGGCGATTATCTGTACCCCTCCGGATACCGTGCCGAAGATGATCAAGCGACTGGGCGAGGCAGGCGTCCGCACGGCTATTGTGATGACCGGCGGCATGTCCAGGAGCCACAGTAAAACCGGTCAGCCATTAATGTATTCGGTTCGCGATGCTGCGCGGGAGACCGGCATACGCGTGCTTGGCCCCAATACTATTGGGCTGATGGTGCCAGCCCGCAGCCTGAACGCCACCTACGCCCACATGGGCGCCATTCCCGGCAAGGTGGCGTTCGTGGGCCAGTCCGGCACCATCGCCAGTTCGGTAATCGACTGGGCGTTCGCCCGGGGTGTGGGTTTCTCATACTTCCTGACACTGGGCGATGGGATGGATATCGATCACGACGACCTGATTGATTATCTGGCCCAGGACAGCCAGACCCGAGCAATATTGCTGCACATTGAGAATATTCCCAATCCACGCCGCTTCATGTCCGCCGTACGTGTGGCTTCCCGCACCAAGCCGGTGATTGCCGTGAAAAGCGGCCGTGTGCCGGAATCGGAATGGTTCCCCCACGAGCTGCCCGCCGGGCTGACCCAGAGTGACCCCATATACGATGCTATGTTGCAGCGTGCCGGTGTGCTGCGAGTGGATGGGTTGGGGCAGATGTTTGATGCGCTGGAAACGCTGACACGAATGCGTCCCCTGCGGCGGGAAACACTGGCCATTATGGCCAACGGCGTTGGCCCTGGCGTACTGGCGGTAGACCGGTTGGCGTATCTGGGTGGTGAACTGGCAAAGCTGTCGGGCAAGTCGATTGATTCACTGGCGGAACTGCTGCCACCGTACTGGACCCGAAAGAATCCTATCGACCTCGGTTACGCCGCCTCACCGGAGCTCTACGCCAAAGCAATCAAGATTCTTGCCAAAGACCCGGAAGTGCCAATGTTCTCGTGATGTACGCGCCCAGCCTGACCGAGGACAGCCTGCGGATTGCCGATGCGGTGGTGCAGGCTACCAAGGGCACGCGCTTGAACGTCTTCACCTGCTGGTTGGGGCAAAGTACGGTGCTGGATGCCCGCGATGAGTTTTATCGGGCGGGCTTACCGTCGTTCTTCAACCCTGAGAAGGCCGTTATGGCGTTCATGCAGCACGTGCGACACCAACGTGTGCAACGGTTGCTGACCGAAACGCCGGAGTCCTTTACCGACCACCTGGCCGACCATACCCAAACACGGCGTATCGTCGTGAATGCCATTCGCTCTGGTCGGGCGCATCTGTCCAACCAGGAAGCCCGCGACGTGATCCGGAATTACGGCATTAATGCCGTCGAGACCATGTATTGCGACGATATGGAGGAAGTGCTGGAGGTCTTCGCCGTGGAACGTCGTCCGGTGGACATCACGCTGATCCATGAACAGGCCTGTCATCCGCTTGTGGAGCTCAGCCCCGGACAGCGCCGTTACAAGGGCACGGTTCAGAAACTGAACAGTGAGGGGGCGATTATGGATTCCTGTCGCTTCCTGATGGACGAATACCAGAAACATTACCCTGACAGCGGTTTTCTGGGTTTTGCGGTGCAACGTTCCTACCAGCACGTCGGTGGCATCGAGTTCAGTGTGGGGATCACCCGGGACAAGTTGTTTGGGCCGCTGGTAGTCTGCGGCGCCTCGGGGGCGCATATCAACGTAATGACGGATCGACAGATTGCGTTGCCGCCGTTGAATATGGTGCTGGCCAGGGAGCTATTGCGGCGTACCTACATGTACAAGTTGCTGAAAGAACACAGCCTGAAGCCCGAGGAGGACATTCGCGCGGTCTCGGAAACCCTGGTGACTCTGTCCCAGATTGTGATCGATATTCCGGAGATTCGCGGGCTGGAGATCTCACCGCTGTTGTTCAACGACCAGGGCACGGTTGCGGTGAACGTGGCGATCGACCTGGCGGACAAGCCGGGGCGGCCGATTATCCAGCCGTACCCAAGGGAGCTGGAGGAGTGGATCGTGCTGCCGAAGTCCGGGCGCCGTGTCATCATTCGCCCGGTGCTGGCGGAAGACGAACCGGCGCACCGTGCGTTTCATGAACTCCAGTCCCCGGAGTCCATCCGTTACCGTTTTTTCCAGTACCGCAAGCACTTCTCCCGTGAAGACGTGGCCCAAATGGTGCAAATCGACTACGACCGGGAAATGGTCTTTATTGCCAATGCGCCAAGGGAGGACGGCGAGGGGGAGGAGACCCTGGGAACGGTGCGAACCTGGACCGATGCCGACAACCTGCGCTGTGAGTTCGCGGTGATGGTGCACGACAGGATGAAAGGCGAGGGACTGGGTGTGGCCCTGATGCAGAAGATGATCGACTATTGCCGTGCCAAGGGCACGGTGGAGATGGTGGGTGATGTGTTACCGGACAATCGTCCGATGCTGCAACTGGCTGAGCATCTGGGCTTCGAGATCCACTACAACACGGAAGAGGAAGTAATGGACCTGACGCTGGTACTGAACGAGCCGGAGAAGGATTGGCAGCGGGAACGCCTGGAACAGACGTCCCACTGAATATCCAGGTTCAGCTTTCTTCCACAATCGCGGAACGGTCTTCGCCGCCCAGGGCTTCCAGCAGGCCAGGAATCAGCCTGGCCAACTCCAGGGTCATCAGTGAAAATGCGGCGTCGAAGCGTGCTGCGGCGTCATCCGCATCCACATCGTCCAGCTTTTCCTGCAGGGTGTCGCCGAATTTCAGGCGACGGATGCCCAGTTCCTCGTCCAGCACGAATGACAGGTTGTCGTCCCAGGTGACAGACAGCTTGGTCACCTGCATGCCGGCGTCCAGATGACTGCGGATTTCATCACCCTGAAGATCCAGCCTTTGCAGCGCACCACGCCACCGTCTTCGGATGTGTCTTTCAGTTCGCACTCGGTGCCCAGCTCGATGCTCACGGGTAGATCAATGGACTCGTTCAACCAGCCGGTGAAGGTGAAGGCGGGTGCCTGCTCCACGGCTGGCGGGCGAACGGGCAGGGAACCCAGGCTTTTGCGAAGTGTTGAGGCGAGATCTTCCGCCTGTTTGGAGGAGCCCGCGTCAACAACCAGTACACCGTCTGCCGGTGCCAGATAGGCGTAGCAGCGACGGTTCTTGGAAAATGCCCGGGGCAGCATTTCCAGCGTCACTTCTTCTTTCAGTTCGTCCTTTTCCTTGCGTCGCACCTTTCGGTGTTGTTCCGCTTCAATCATTTCAGCCTTCTCGTCCACCAGTTCCTTGATGACGGAGGCGGGCAGCAGCTTCTCTTCCTTGCGCAGGGCAATCAGGTGATAGCCGCCGGCGCTATGAACCAGCAGATCGCTGTGCTTACCCATGGGCGATACCCAGCCTGGCGTGAGGTTTCCTGGGGACCACAGGGTTTGAAGGCGTCTTCCTGGAGTTTTTCTTCCAGGGCTTCGGCGGTTATTTCGAATGGCTTGGTAAAACGGAATACGCGGGCATTACGAAACCACATGGTCCGGATCCTTGTTGGTTATTCGATGATGGTGAGAGTCTGAAAAGGGTGGGGATGATACGGCCACGGGTCCGTGGCCGTAAAGTGACAATGCTGAAAACCTCATCTTGGGCAGTTAGAGATTCATAATCTCCACCATCACGGTCTTGATGATGAACCCCACCACGCCAGCACCGAGTATGGTGAACAAAATGATGGTGCCAAACCGCCCGGCCTGGGACTTTTTGGCCAGATCCCACACGATGAATCCCATCCAGACGATCAGGCCTGTGAGAAAGACCAGCATGGCGAGCTGGGAAAAAACGGCTTCACTCATTAATGTCTCCGGATTCAGTGAACGGTTTACGGCTTATCCCGTAGGAATACCCAGCTGTCCGCATCGGACTGCTCTTCGCTGAACCGGTAACCTTCCAGGTCAAAGCCTTTCAGGTCACTGGCCTGGGTGATGTTGTTCTGGATGGCGTAGCGACACATCAGGCCCCGGGCCTTTTTGGCGTAAAAACTGATCATCTTGTACTGGCCGTTTTTCCAGTCCTTGAACTGCGGTGTAACCAGGCGACCTTCAAGGTCCTTTTTGCGAACGCTCTTGAAGTATTCGTTAGAGGCCAGGTTTACCAGCACGCCATCATCAGCCTTCAACAAGCGGTTAAGCTCATCGGTGACCTTGCTGCCCCAGAATGCGTACAGATCCTTGCCCCGGCGGTTCTCGAACTTGGTGCCCATCTCCAGACGATAGGGTTGCATCAGGTCCAGCGGCTTGAGCACACCGTAGAGGCCGGACAGAATTCTCAGCCGCTTCTGGGCAATCTCGAATTCTTTCTCGCTGAAGCGTTCCGCATCCAGGCCGGTGTATACATCACCCTTGAAGGCAAGCACCGCCTGGCGGGCGTTATCCGGTGTGAAGGGGGTGTGCCAGGTGCGAAAGCGTTCAGCATTGAGCTGGCCGAGCTTGTCGCTGATCCCCATCAGGTTACTGATGTCATGGGGTTCCAGGTCTTTAAGCTGGTCTATCAGTTCACAGGCATCCTCGAGAAAGTCCGGCTGGGTTGTCTTTTGGGTCGCCAGCGGGCTCTCGTAGTCCAGTGTCTTGGCGGGGGATATCACCATCAACATGTCGGGCTGTCCTCATCGAAGAAAATTCATTAACTGGTCACTGGTGAACGGCCAGTCCAGTTCTTCACCGGTATCGTTACGGCGCAACACCGGAATCCGGGTGCCATAGCGTTCAACCAGTTTTTCGGACTGGGCAATGTCCACGGCGTCCACGGGCACCGGCTCCGGCATGGGCGTTCTGACCAATAGGGCTTCCGCCAGTTCGCACAAGTGGCATTGGGACGTGGTGTAGAAAATCAGTTCCATTATTTCGGCTGTGCGTCTATTTGTTGGCCATTCACGTCGTGGCTGTCCTTACCCATCAGGTACAGATACACCGGCATCAATTCCTCCGGTGCTGGATTCTGGTCCGGGTTCTCAGCCGGGTACGCGGTGGCTCTCATATTGGTACGGGTGGCGCCGGGGTTAAGACTGTTCACGCGGACGTTGTGGCGGTCGTCATCCAGCTCCTCTGCCAGCATCTGGCTCAGGCCTTCGATGGCGAATTTGGAAACGGCGTAGGCGCCCCAGTAGGGTTTGGCCCGGCGTCCGACGCCGGAGGCGGTGAAAATCACCGACGCATCGTCGGATTTGCGCAGTAACGGAATCATTGCCCGGCTCAGCAGGAAAGGCGCGGTGGCATTGACATGCATGACCTTGTTCCAGATTTCCGGATCGTACAGTTCGATCGGGCTGCGAGTGCCCAGAATGGCTGCGTTGTGGAGAAGCCCGTCGATCCGGTCGAAGTTGTCTTCAATGGTCATGGCCAGCTCTTCATACTCCTTCACCGCGGCGCCTTCAAAATTCAGCGGTACGATGGCTGGTTTGGGATGACCGGCCGCTTCGATCTCATCGTAGACGGATTCCAGTTTGGAGACGGTGCGGCCGACGAGAATGACGGTAGCGCCGTGAGCCGCATAGGCCTTTGCTGCAGCCCTTCCTATCCCGCTGCCGGCACCGGTCACCATGATGATGCGTTCTTTCAGTAGGTCGGCCGGTGCTTGATAGTCCTGCATTCTGAGTCTCCATTTGGGAAATGCTGAAATAGTGCTGCCATCGGCGCTATTGTAACAGTTTTGCCAGGTCGCTGACGGTGTCCGCAATAAGGTCGGCTTGCCACAGGTCAACGGTTTCCGGCTGCTCGATATAACCGTACCGAACCGCAATGGTTGTCATCCCGGCGTTGCGCCCGGCCTCGATATCGCGCTCATGGTCGCCCACGTATACGCCCGTTGTCGGTTCGACGCCCACTTCCTTGCAGGCAAGAAACAGAGCTTCTGGATGCGGCTTGCGGTGGGTGACATGGTCGGGGCAGACCACTGCTGCACAGCGGTTTGCAAGTCCCAGGGCTTCCACCAGCGGAACGGCGAAGCGAACCGGCTTGTTGGTGACAATGCCCCAGGGGATACCCCGTGCTTCGAGGCTTTTCAGCACGTTGTCCATGCCCTCGAACAGAGTGGTTTCCACGGCGACGCCGGCCTCGTAAAGGTCGAGAAACGCGGTGTGTTTTTCCAGGTAGTCGGGATGGTCCGGGTCGAGCCCGAAGCCAATCTTGATCATGGCCCGGGCCCCGTTGGAGACAGAGCGCCGGATATGCGGTGCGGGCAGGCCTGGTAAACCGTGAGAGAGTCGCAGCTCATTCAGGCAACGAATAAAGTCCGGTGCGGTATCGATCAACGTACCGTCCAGGTCAAACAGGACGGTCGACGGGGTTGCTGGCATGGCTGACTCTGGGGGTGTGGCGTTCACGACGGCGTACCGTCCTCTCGTGTGTCCATGGCGTGCATCATGTAGTTCACGTCCACATCCCGCCCCAGGCGGTAGGCTTTGGTAATCGGATTATAGGTCATGCCGGTCAGGTCGCGGATGTCCAGGCCAGCGTGGCGGAGATGGTCGGACATCTCGGACGGCCGGATAAACTTGCGCCACTCATGGGTGCCCTTGGGCAACAGGCGGAGCATATATTCCGCGCCGACGATGGCGAACAGGAACGATTTTGGATTGCGGTTGATGGTAGACACGAACAGATGCCCGCCCGGTTTGAGCATGGTGGCGCAGGCGCTGATCACCGACGCCGGGTCGGGTACATGCTCAAGCATCTCCAGGCAAGTCACCACATCGTATTGGCCCGCGTGTTCCGGGTCTTGCGCCAGCTCTTCCACAGTGATCTGACGGTAGTCCACCTCAATGCCGCTTTCCATACCATGGAGTCTGGCGACGGATAGCGGTGCTTCTCCCATATCAATGCCGGTGACATGGGCGCCACGCAATGCCATGCCCTCGGAGAGCAGGCCACCACCGCAACCGACATCCAGCGCGCGCTTACCGGCCAGGGGCGCGCGTTCATCGATGTAGTTGAGTCGCAGGGGGTTGATGTCGTGCAGAGGCCGGAATTCGCTGGTGGGGTCCCACCAGCGGCTGGCCAGTGCCTCGAACTTGGCGATTTCGTTCTGGTCTACGTTGTGGTTACTCATGTGCCGTTCTGCCTGGTCGCTGAGAGAGTGAGCGTCAACTGGTTTGCTGTTCGCGAATACGGTCGGCCCAGCCCTGGACGCGTAGCATCAGGTCCGGGACGTCAATGCGGGTGAGTTTGCCTTCCTGCACCTGGGGTACGCCGTTGATCCAGCTATGGCTTACCTGGCGGCCATGGTTGCTGTAAACCAGATGGGAGGCGGGATCATACACTGGCTGCAGGAACGGGTCGCCGAGATCCACGGCGATAATGTCCGCCAGTTTGCCAGCGGCCAACGATCCCAGCTCATGATCGCGCCCAAGAGCTCTGGCGCCCTGGATGGTCGCCATAGCCAGTGCCTCGTGGGCGGACAGTGCCGAGGCGTCGTCTGCGACCACCTTGGCCAGCATGGCGGCGGTGTTAAGCTCGCCGAACAGGTCCAGGTCATTGTTACTGGCCGCGCCATCCGTGCCAATGGCGACATTGACGCCGGCCTTGCGGAATGTTTGCACCGGGCTCAGGCCGCTGGCCAGTTTCAGGTTGGATTCCGGGCAGTGGATAACGTGGGCACCGGTCGCCTGGAGCAGCGCTATGTCTGACTCATCAATCTGCGTCATGTGCACGCACTGGGTGTTGGTCCCGAGTACTTTCAGCTCCGCCAGGCGGGCAGTAGGGCGCTTGCCGGACTTTTCCATGGCGTCCGCAACTTCGAAGGCGGTTTCATGCAGGTGAATCTGGATCGGGGCACCCGTCGCCTCCGATAGCGCTACGGCTTTTCTCAGTGGCTCGTCGGATACGGTGTAGGGCGCATGGGGGCCAATGGCCGGCATGATGAAGCGTTGTCCTGCCACTGTTTTATGAACGCTTCGCCTTTGGACAGGTATTCATCCGGCCCGCTCCCCCAGGGTGTGGGGAAGTCCAGCAGCGGAAAGCAGATCTGCGCGCGCATGCCGGCGTCATGCGCAAGCTGGGCAACGATTTCCGGGAAGAAGTACATATCGGAAAACGTGGTGGTGCCGGTGCGCAGCATTTCCGCCATGGCAAGCTGGGTGCCATCGGCAATGAATGCTTCGCTGACAAACGCGCCTTCGGCGGGCCAGATATGGTCGTTAAGCCAGGTCATCAGGGTAGGTCATCGGCCAAGCCACGGAACAGTGACATGGCGGCGTGGCCGTGCATATTGATGAGGCCGGGCAGCACCACATGGCTGGGAAGGTCGATCACTTCCTTGGCACGGAAGCGGGCATCCGCTTCGTCCTGCGATACGATGGCGGCAATCCTGTCACCCTGGACGAGAACCGCCTGATGTTCCAGAACCACATCGGCGGGCTCGATGGGAATCAGCCAGCGTGCGTTGATGCGAATGTCCGCTGCGGTAATGGTGTCTGCCGTCATTAACCCTACCTTTGTGCGTGCAGCCTGGAACGGAGCCACGCTGTCTTGAAATGTAGCCCGAAAGTATAGCGACCGGCCCGGTTGAGAACTACCCTGGGGGCTGAGTTTACCGTATTAACACAGGTATACTGCCGTTTTGTAACCCTCAGGAGTTAATGAATGAGTCGCGCCCCTGTTTCATCTGGTGACCGTGCTATCGGCACCGTAGCCATTCGCTGGCATGGCGGAAGTCTTGAATTGCTGGATCAGCGGCTGCTGCCGGACCAGGAACACTGGATTACGCTGGAGCTCCGCCGGGGTGGCTCAGAGTATCCGCAATATGGTGGTGCGTGGGGCGCCGGCGATCGGAATCAGCGCCGCGTACGGTGTTGCTCTTGCAGCCCGGCACGCTGGTGGCGGTGACTGGAAAGCGGAGATCAAGCAGGCCATTCGCGAACTGGCGGCCTCCCGGCCAACGGCGGTGAACCTGTTCTGGGCGCTGCAGAAAATGGAGCAGGTGTTCTCAGAATGTCACTCCCTGGAGGAGGCGGTAAAGCGCCTCTCCGAAACGGCGGTTCAAATCCATAAGGACGACCTGTCTGCCAATCTGGCAATGGCGGATTATGCACTGGCCCACATGGATGCCAGCAAACCGTTTTCGGTTCTGACCCACTGCAATACCGGGGCGCTTGCCACCGGCGGCTACGGCACAGCGCTGGGAGTGATCCGGCGTCTGCATGAGAAAAAGCTGTTGAAGGATGTGTTTGCCGATGAGACCCGGCCTTGGCTTCAGGGTAGCCGATTGACCGCCTGGGAACTGGCAAGGGATGGAATTCCGGTGACGCTCAACGCAGATGGGGCGGCGGCGTCGATACTAGCGGCGGGTCATGTGCGTTGGGTGATTGTCGGCGCGGACCGAATTACGGCCAACGGTGATGTGGCCAACAAGATTGGCACCTATAGCCTGGCGGTCCTGGCCCGGCATCATAAAGTCGGTTTTATGGTGGTGGCACCGTCCAGTACGGTGGATATGGCCCTCGCATCGGGGAAGGACATCCCGATTGAAGAACGCGAGGGGGAGGAGCTCAGGCAGGTTCGGGGCGTTCAGATCGCCCGCCGGCGTGAAGGCGTTTAACCCGGTGTTCGATGTGACGCCGGCCAGTCTGATCGACGTCATCGTCACTGAGAAGGGTGTGGTCAGCACCCCGAACCTGACCGGTATGGCGGGATTGTTTAGCTGAAACCCTTTACTGGCCTGACTTGCCGCTCAGCGTGTTCGCCTGGGCGGTGATCTGCTTGGGAGCCAGGATGGACGCCATGCGCTGATCCAGCTCAAGCATATCCGCCATGATGTTACCGCCTTCGCGGATAATGAAATCCAGTTCGTCGTCTGCGCCGTCTGGTTCCGCCGCCTGCTCGTCCTGCCAGTCGTCCAGCGCGTCCAGGCTTTCGAAGGCTTCTTCACCGTGTATGGCGCGGCGTGCGTTGGCGATGGTCAACCGGGTGCTCTCAATCTGTGACTGATATTCCTTGCGCTTTTCAAGGTTCAGGCTGACGTATTCCTGTTCGCGTTGTTGCTTCAGGAATTCGATTTCCTTCTGCAGCAAGCTGAACTCCGGGTTTTCCTCAAACCGGGTATCGTGGCGCTTCCGGAGTTCATCGATAACACCGCTGAAGTCGAAGTAGCGCGCATGTGGCACGGCTTCAATCTGGTCCCAGGGCAGGGCGTGGTCCAGCGCATCCTCGCCGATACGGGTCTTGTCCACGCGCGACGGAATTTCTATGTCCGGAATCACGCCTTTGTGCTGGGTCGAGCCGCCGGACACGCGGTAGAACTTGCTCTGGGTGATTTTCAGCTGGCCGTGATTCAGCGGCCGAACAGCCTGTACCGTGCCTTTTCCGAAGGTCTGGGAGCCAACCACAAGGCCCCGGCCGTAATCCTGGATGGCACCGGCAAAAATCTCCGAGGCGGAGGCACTCATTCGGTTGACCAGCACCACCAGCGGCCCGTCATAGGCAACGGATGGGTCCTCGTCGTTGAGTACCTGTACGTCGTTGTTGGAGTTGCGAATCTGTACCGTTGGGCCTTCCTCGATGAACAGGCCGACCAGGTCGTTGGCTTCATGAAGTGCGCCGCCGCCGTTATTGCGGAGGTCCATCACCACGCCATCGACGCCATCTGCCTTCAACTCGTCGATCAGTTTGCGAACATCCCGGGTGGTGCTTTTGTAGTTGGGATCGCCATCCTGCATCGCCTTGAAGTCGGCGTAGAAGGTGGGAATGTTAATGACGCCGATGCTGTAAGTGGTATTGCCGCGTTCGAACTCGATGACTTCCTTGCTGGCGCTTTGTTCCTCCAGCTTCACTTTGTCCCGCTCAATGGCGATGGTTTCAGTGACGGTTTCATCCGGGGCATCGGCGGGGATGACTTCCAGGGTCACCGTGGATTCGCGGGGGCCGCGAATCAGATCCACAACCTCGTCGAGGCGCCAGCCGATGACGTTGACGGGCTTTTCCTCGTCGTCCTGTTTGACCGACACGATACGGTCTGCCGGCTCAAGCTGGCCTTGCTTTGAGGCAGGCCCACCCGGTACCAGGCGAACCACCTTGGTGTATTCGTTGTCTGATTGCAGCACTGCGCCGATGCCTCGAGGGACAGGCTCATGTTGATATTGAAATTCTCGGACGTGCGCGGTGAAAAGTAGGAGGTATGCGGGTCCCACATGCCCGCGAAGGCGTTCATGTAAGCCTGGAACGCGTCCTCGCTACGTGCCTGGTAGGCGCGCTTCAACTGGCCTTCATAGCGCCGCTGCAGAGCCTCCTTGATGGATTCGTCATCGGAATCGTTGAGGCGTTGTGCCAGGACGGCGTTCTTGATCCTTTTTACCCACAGGTCGTCCAGTGCTTCCCTGTCGGCGGCCCAATCGGCGTCGGAGCGGTCCAGCAGGATGCGTTCGTCGGCACTGAAGTCGAGCTTGTCGATGCCGTTGTCGATCAGGTCGAGAGCGAACTCGAGGCGTTCAATGATGCGTTGCTGAACCAGGTTGTAGATATCAAAACCCGGTTGCAGTTGACCGGTTTTGAGCGCCGATCCGAGCCCAAGCCGAATCGCACTGAGCTTGTCGATGTCTTTCTGTGTCAGGTAGACGCGCTGGCCATCCAGGTAGTCAAGATAAGCGTCAAACACATCCCCAGACAGCGAGTCGTTAATGCTCAAATCGCGGAAGTGGGTGAACTGCAATTGGCGGGCAATCAATATGTTGGCGCGAGCCTGCTCCACCGTTGGAGACACCGGCTGGTAGACCTTGTCGGTATCCAGATTGGCCGATACAGGCACAGCGAGTGCGAGCGTGAGAGCCAGGGCAAAGGTTTTTTTGCCGGGCATGACTCCACCCATGGTCGTGCTGTAACGGGTGACAAATCGTTCCGCGATGCTCATAAGCTTTGTTACCTGACGGTGTGGACGATACCCTGCGCTGCGGAGAGGGACCCATGATGAGCGGCCGCTGGCAGTTGATTAAGCGCTTTTTGGGTATCGCTGGATTGGCTCATGGTTTTATTGTAGGCAAGCACAGAACCGGTTGCCATAGTGGGGAAGTTTCGATACGTGACAATCTGTCCATGAAGTCGTCAGATTTGTGAACGCGGGGGCCGGCGGAAAGCCAGCGAGAAACCTTTGGTGACCCCCTTGCCGGAGCGCGCAGGTGCAGCTCCGGCAAGGGAAGGGGTTGATTACTCGAAGACCGCGTTGCGTTCTGCCTTGTCCAGCAACAGACGGGGTGGGTTGAATCGCTCACCAAAGCGCTTGGCCAGGACTTTTGCCCGTTCTGCAAAGGCTCTGACACCGTATTGGTTGATGAACTGGATGGCACCGCCGGTCCAGGGGGCAAAGCCAATACCGAATATACTGCCGATGTTGGCGTCTTCAACGGTCCGGAGTACGCCTTCTTCCAGGCAGCGTACGGTTTCGATGGCCTGGATGAACAGGATGCGGTCTTTCAGCTCCTGGAGGTCCGTGTTCCGGGCTTTTTCCCGATCGACAAACAGTGTGTCCAGTTCCGGCCAGAGGTGCTTTTTCCCGGATTGCGGATACTCGTAGAAGCCGGCACCGGCGGCCTTGCCCTTGCGGTCGTGGCTGCCGACCATCTGGTCGATGACGCTTCCGCCGGGTGCGCGTTCCAGGTTTGACCGGCCGCTTCCGTGTCTTTTTTGCTCTGGTCGCGGATATGTTGCATAAGGGTCATGCTGACTTCATCAGAAATCGCCAGCGGGCCGACCGGCATGCCGGCCAATACGCCTGCGTTTTCGATGCTGGACGGATGGATACCTTCACCCAGCATGGCGATGCCTTCATTGACGAAGGTGCCAAACACCCGTGAGGTGAAGAACCCGCGGCTGTCGTTGACCACAATGGGGATCTTGCCGATCTGCTGGACGTAATCAAAGGCGCGGGCGAGGGTGTCGTCAGATGTTTTCTCACCCACGATGATTTCCACCAGTTGCATCTTGTCCACCGGCGAAAAGAAGTGCAGCCCAATGAATTTTTCGGGCCGAGCCGAGGCCTTGGCCAATTGGGTAATGGGAATGGTGGAGGTGTTGGACGCAAAGAGACCGTTCCCGGCCAGTTTCGCTTCCGCTTCCTGGGTGACTTTTGCTTTCAGGTTGCTGTCTTCAAAAACGGCCTCGATGACCAGATCGCATCCTTCCAGGTCGTCCGCGGAACCAGTGGCCTTAATGCGGTTCAATATCTCGGCTTTCTGTTCTTCCGTCATGCGCCCACGGCTGACTTTTTTCGCCAGCAGTTTCTCGGAATAGGCCTTGCCTTTTTCCGCGTTTTCCGTGGAAACGTCCTTGAGGACCACATCCAGGCCTCGGGTTGCGGTGGAGTAGGCGATGCCCGCGCCCATCATGCCGGCGCCAAGGACGCCCACTTTGCGGAAGGTTTCCTTCTCAACACCCTGCGGGCGGCTTTCGCCGGCGTTGACCGCGTTAAGCTGAAACCAGAAAGTGCCGGTCATGTTCTTGGCGACCTGACCAATAACCAGTTCCGCGAAATAGCGGGTTTCGATCAGGCTGCCATTGTCGAAGTCCACTTGGGCACCTTCCACGGCGGCGGACAGGATACGCTCCGGGGCGGGGTAGCAGCCTTTGGTTTTCTGCTTGAGCATTGCCGGCGCAATAGCCAGTTTCTGGGCCATGGCGGGGTGGTGAGGCGCGCCGCCAGGAAACTTGAAGCCTTTCTGGTCCCAAGGCTGCTGGCTCTTTGGATTGGCGTCGATAAAGGCCCGTGCCTTGGCCATCATGTCGTCGGTGGACGAGGCCAGTTCATTAACAATGCCGGCCTTAAGCGCCGCTTTTGGGTTTACCTTTTTGCCTTCCATCAGGAAGGGGAAGGCCGCTTCCAAACCGATCATACGGGGCAGGCGTTGAGTGCCGCCGCCACCGGGCAACAGTCCAAGGGTGACTTCCGGAAGGCCCAGTTGAATCTTGTCTTCGTCCAGAACAACCCGGTGATGGCACGCCAGGCAGATTTCCAGACCACCACCGAGGGCAGAGCCATTGATGGCTGCCACGATGGGTTTGCCGCTGGTTTCGAGGACGCGCATCTCGGCTTTCATGCCGTTGACCATGTCTTCAAAGGCACCGGCGTCTTCCCGGGTTACTTTGTACAGCTCTTTCAGGTCACCGCCGGCAAAGAAGGTTTTCTTGGCGGAGGTGACAATAATGCCGCGGATATTGTCGAGATCGCTTTTAACCTTGCCCACTGTCTCCGTCAGTGCCGCTCGAAAATCGGCGTTCATGGTGTTGGCGGACTGGCCGGGCATGTCGATGGTCAGGGTCAGGATCTGGTCTGAACCCAGGTCGTAGTGAATGGCGCTCATAGTTGGTTCTCCTCTCAGAATCAGTCGTCGGCTCAGACGCGCTCAATGATGGTGGCAATACCCATTCCACCACCCACACACAGGGTGGCCAGGCCGTAGCGCAGTTCTCTCCGCTCCAGTTCGTCGAGCAGGGTGCCCAGGATCATAGCGCCAGTGGCCCCCAGTGGGTGGCCCATGGCGATAGCACCGCCGTTCACGTTCACTTTTTCGTCCGGAACCGACAACTCCTTCTGGAAGCGCATCACCACGGAGGCAAACGCTTCGTTTACTTCGAACAAGTCGATCTGGTCGACTGTCATGCCAGCTTTTTCCAGCGCCTTGCGAGCCGCCGGGGCAGGGCCGGTCAGCATGATAGTGGGGTCGGTGCTGGTGACCGCTGTGGCCAGGATACGTGCTCGGGGTTTGAGCCCCATGGCCTTGCCCTTGGCTTCGCTGCCAATAAGGAGCGCCGTGGCGCCATCCACAATGCCGGAGGAGTTGCCGGCATGATGTACGTGATTGATTTTCTCCACGTAGTGGTATTTTTCCCGGGCGACGCCGTCGAAGCCCATTTCACCCATCATCTGGAACGAGGGCTTGAGGCTGGACAGGGATTCCACCGTGGTGTTGCCGCGTACATGCTCGTCACGATCCAGGATCATCACGCCATTCTGGTCGGTAACCGGAACGATGGACTTTGAAAAATAGCCTTTTTCCCAGGCGTTGGCGGCCTTTTGTTGTGACTTCACCGCAAACCCGTCTACATCCTCCCGGCTAAAGCTTCCAGTGTTGCAATCAGGTCCGCGCCGATGCCCTGTGGCATGAAGCCAGTGTGCAGGTTGGTGGCCGGGTCCGTGGCCCAGGCACCGCCATCGGAACCCATGGGAACGCGAGACATGCCTTCAACACCGCCGGCAACCACCAGGTCTTCCCACCCGGAACGAACCTTCATCGCCGCCAGGTTGACGGCCTCAAGGCCGGATGCACAGAATCGGTTCAGGGTGACACCGGCTACAACTTCGTCCCAGTCCGCGGCCAGGGCGGCGGTTTTGGCAATATCCGCACCCTGGTCGCCAACCGCGGTCACGCAGCCCATAACGATGTCGTCCACCTGGGCGGTGTCCAGGCTGTTTCTCTCCTGTAGCGCCTTGAGAACGGTGGTCAGCAGGGTAATGGGTTTAACGCTGTGCAGGGCACCGTCTTTCTTGCCGCGCCCCCGGGGCGTACGAACCGCATCGAAGATATAGGCTTCGGTGGTCATTTCCTGTCCTCTGTTGGTCGTTGACTCAGTAATAGCATCGCGAAGGGTAACCATAGCGGGTCCTGACGGGTAAGCGTAATGACGAGCACTGCCAATCGAATTGGCGAAACTGCTCAATCCGGTCATGACAATTTCAGGGTAGGGTTCTATGGTGTAGACAGGTACCCATCACAAGCAGGAGCAAGGCGATGTCCCTGAGAGATGCCATCGATAACTTTTACGAGCCGCTGGTTGCGGAAGCCATTGATGAAACAAGAGGGGATGGTGACAGCCAGGACTACCTGACCGACGTGATGTGTGTGGCGCTGAATCGGCTGCCAGCCAAATACTACCGCCACAGCATCGATATGATGTTCTACCTCGCCGACGGCGAACTCGAGACCATGAAAAAACAGGCCCTGACCGCCGTTCGGGAGGCCAGGGAGTTTGTGAAGAGCCATCAGCGCGAATAAAAGAGCCATCAGCGGGAATGAAAAGCCATCAGCGCGATGGTTAGCTCTCCCGCAGTACAGCCTCCAACGCCTTGCCAAGCCGTTCAGCCAGGGGCTCACTGACAACATCCACTGGTTGAACCACACACCAGTTGGCAACCAGCATTTCCAGTTGCCTTGATTTGTCGCTGTCCGAAGAAGCGTTGCCCATGCCTTCGGCAAGTCGCTGTACCTGAATTTCCATGCGACGGCCCTGGTCTTCCGCCGGTGACGGCACTTCCGCCAGTATCTCCGCCCGAATCACCAGTTCTACCGGGTCTGGCTGGCCCACATCGGCAGCCAGACCGGCCCAATGCTGTGGCAGTGCCTCGCTGTCCAGGGTGCTTGAACTCCGGGCGTTGATCCAAGTTTTCCAGGTATCTATCTGATCCTGCAGCTGGCGGGTCGAAACCAGCCCTGAAAGGCGACTGCGTTCCTGGCTGACTCGCTCTTTGCTGCCCGCAGACAATGGCTCGTTTCTGAGCGAGTCAAGTTCAGCCAGTGTCGCTTTGAGCACATCAAGGCTGCTATCGGAGCCCGCCGATTGGCAGGCTTCAAGCACCGGCCCCGCTTTTTCATCCGCCTCACGGGAAAGCTGTTCCTGCTCATTCTTGCGGGCATCCCTTCGCGCGAAGATCTGGTCGCAGGCTTTGCGGAACGCTTGCCACAGTTTTCGGTCTTCGCGGTGTCGGGTAATGCCAATGCTCGTCCACTCTGTTTGCAGGGCTTTCGCCTGGCTCATGGCATCGCCCAGGGGCTCGTGTTCAATCAGGGCTTCCGCTCGCTCAACAATGCCCTGTTTAAGAGCTTCGTTCTTCTTACGCTCGGTATCCAGCGGCGCCTCGAGCTGTTTCAGCAGGTCGTCGAACCGTTTCTGAACCGGGCGATTGTCGCGAAATTCCACGGGCCAGGCCGCTTTCCACTCTTCACGTGCGGTCTGGTGTATGCGTTCGGCCGCTTTCCAGTCAATGTTATTCCAGTCGGCGTTGTCGAGGAATGTGCCTAGCTGATCGCAAATCGTCTTGCGGGTTTCCAGGTTTGCCTGTTTCAGCCCGGACTTGGCAGAGAAATAGGCCTTGCAGGGCTCATACGCCTGATCCGAGGCCTGCTTGAACCGTGACCACAAGTCGCGATCGGAAGAACCTCCCAAACCCCGCCACTCATTCTGCAGTTCCTTGATTCGCTCAGCCTTGGCTTCCGGTTCCATGGGCTGGTTTGCCAGGTATTCCATCTGTTCGCAGAGCGACTCCTGTTTCGGGCGCGTTGCAAAGCCCTGCCAGTCTGTCAGTTCGCGAAGCTGGCCGCCGAGCAGGTGCATTCGTGGTTGCAGTGATTTGCCGTGGCGATGATCAAGGCCTTTTGCGAGTTGTTGTGCGGCCTTGAAGTGCTGGCGGGACTCCTTCAACTGCTTGGATTCGAGAGCTTCCTCCAGCTTATCCAACACCTGCCGAAGCGAATCAGCCAAGGCCTTCTGTTCTTCCGAGTCTGGCTTGTTGGTTTTTGCAGGGCGGGGTTTTCCCGCAAGGCGATTCAGAGCGTCCAGCAAGGTGGGGCGCCTGAAATCGCGGGGCCAGTCGACGGTTTCCAGTATCACCCTGGCTTGATCGGTCTGCTTGCTATCATCGGTGTCACTGCTGTCGGTGGCTTGCAACGCCATGATCTCGTCGCGGTGCTGGCCGAGGCGCTTGACTGCGGATATATAACTCCGCAGCGACTGCATCAGGTTCTCGTAGGTTTTCTGTTCCTGTTTCTCCACCTGGGTGTCCCGGGTGGCTTCCAGCCAGCGGTTCTCCTGGGTTTTCTGCAAGGCATCCAGGGAGGCCAGGGAGGGTTCCAGGTCCGGATCCTGATGTTTCAGTTCGTCAAGGGTGTCTTCCAGTAAGGACAACGTTTCCGCCCGTTGGCTCTTTTGCTCTTGCTGATGCCTCAGCTGATCCTTTTCGGCCTGCATCTCGCGCAGCCGTTCGCGGCATTGGTGAACAGCCTGCAGGAACTCCGTGGTTTGTTCCTGTGAGGCCTGAGCTTCCACATCAGCCCACTTTTGGAGGAGTGCGTCCAGACGCGCCTCAAATAACTTCGTGTCGTCGCTGCGGGCCTGCTCAACCGCATGACGCACGATGGTTTGAATGGTTTCGGCCAGTTTTCGTTGTCGATCTTCGTCGTCGCGAATACGTTGCAGCTTCTGGCGAACGATTTGATAGACCCCTTTGTCCTTGCCTTTGGCAAGCTTCTGGACGCGCTGCAGGGTGGCTTTTTCTGTCAGTGCTTCCGCCGCCTCGCTGCGTATACCTGCTGTCAGGCCGCCAATGGCCAGTACCTCGAGTTCGCCTTCGGACGGGTTGGCTTTCAGTGCTTCTGCCTGCAGCTCTCGTTGGTCATCCTGCCTGCTTGTCTTGTCGGCCTCTTCCTTCGTAGCTTCCTTGCGAGGGGTAACGGCAGTCGCGGTTGCTTTGCGATTTCCAAACAGTTTCTGGATGAATGCGGCCATGGGGTTATCCTTTGATATTGAAACCAGTTCCCGGTGCCGGCAAAGTAAGCAGGCACCAGCCATCGGCGTTGTCCGGAGTTCCGGGTGCCGGGTACGTCAGCTGATCGATCCATGGAATTGAACGGTCAGCTGTATCAGGTGGGGGCTAGTCTAGCGTTTTGTCGGCATTTGCGGGAAGAGTCTGAATGGGAAAAGCATCAAATCCGGAAGATCAGGACCACAAGGCGCGTTCCGCCGCGTTGCGACTGCTCGCCAGACGGGAGCACAGCCGTTTGGAACTCGCGCTTAAGCTCAAGCAGAGGAAGATCGAATCGGATGTTATTGAGCAGGTTCTGGACGACTATGAAACCGAAGGTTGGTTGAGTGATGAGCGATTCGCGGAGGTCTATGCCCGGCAGCGGATGGATCTGGGCTACGGGCCGCTGAGAATCCAGGCTGAACTCCAGCAAAGGGGTATCCAGGAGCCGCCGTCCTGCGTCCGGGAAATGAACGACACGGACTGGTCCGACCGGGCGACGCTGCTTCGGGAGAAGCGGTTCGGGCTCAGCGATATCCGCGATGACTGGGATGAAAAAGCTCGCCAGGCCCGCTTTCTTGCCCGTCGGGGGTTTTCCTCCGAGCACGTGGAAAGCGCGCTTGAGCAACGGCTATAGCGTTGGTGGGACGAAACCGAATTCCTCTGGCAGCGACGCCCTGATGTCGCTGTTGTTTTCCTTGCCATCGACGGGCCCGACAATCTTTTCCATACCCTCCAACTCTTTGAACCAGGGCTTTTCCTCAGTTTCCGCTACCTTTGTTGGCTCCGTCAGCCAGGCCAGGAAATCGTAGTAGCGGCGTATGTTCTGAACGTAAATCACCGGTTCATGCCCCTGGCGTAGCCAAACCGCGTTTTGGAATACCATTCCTTCTGGGCCAGCAGAGGCAGGAATTCCTTGACGTCCATCCAGCGGTCAGGGTTTCTGCCGGCCCCCTCGGTCAGTCTGCGGGCATCCTCCACGTGCCCCCAGCCAACGTTATAGGAGGCGAGGGCAAACCAGGTCCGGTCCGGTTCGGGAATGCGATCGGGGACCCGGCTATGCACGATGGTGAAATACTTTGCGCCACCCTGGATGCTTTCCTCGGCATCGAGACGATTATTGATGCCGATATGGCTGGCTGTGTTCCGCGTTAACATCATCAGGCCGCGAACACCGGTCGGCGAGACTGCATTAGGGCGCCAGTGGGACTCCTGGTAGCCCATGGCGGCCAGCAGTCGCCAGTCCAGTTCGTAGGTCTTGGCGTAATCGCGAAACAGGCTTTCGTACTTGGGCAGGCGGTTTTCCACGTGATGAACAAAGGTCCGCGCGCCAACATAGTCCAGGCGGTCGAGATGACCGTAGAATCGCTCGGAAATATGCGCCAGTGTGCCGTCGTCCCGCAGCTCCTGAATAAACTGTTCTGCGGCATTGGCCAGACTCTGGTCCTGCTCGCTGGGAAAGAGCCACAGTAATGGTTCGGGCTCTCCGAGGCTGAACGCGCTCTTGACCTTCGGGAAGAACACATGGTTCAGCTCGAGTTCGTTGGAGGATACGATGGCCAGCGGGAACTCGCCGGACTCCACGCGTGAGAGGATGCCAGCCGCGTCCAGGCCGGCGTGCATGGTCCACTGCAGGCCGCTGTTGTTGGCGCTGAACTGTTCCAATTGGTGTTCGTGATTGCTGTCCGCCACCAGATGGATAGTCTGCCCCTCAAGATCCTCCAGGGATTCCGGGCGGTCAACTTCGCGGTTATAGACCACCACGGATTCGGCTTCGATGCCGTTGGCAACCTTCTGGTAGCGCTGCTGAAAATCGGGGCGCGAGGACAGCCCTGCCAGACCGATGTGAGCGTAGTCCTGATCGAGTATCGACAGCACGCTGGTGTTGTCCTTCGCAACGCGAACCTTGAGCTCAACGCCCAGGTCCTCTGCGAACAGGCGCGCCAGTTCGTAGTCATAACCAGTGGGGCCATCACGGCCTTCAAAATAAACCGATGGCGCATTCCGGGTGATAACGTGGAGCACACCCTCGGAACGGATCTCCTGAAGAGTGCTTGGCCTTGAGCATCCTGCAACTGTCAGGATTATTGACAGTAGGCAGGTGAATTTCGCGATGGCCGTGTACGGCTGACGACGGTTCTTAGGCAAATTCCTGAACTCCCTTGATGCAGGACGCTGAGTGTTACGGTGTTTCCCCTGATGTCCGATCACTCCCTGCTACCTCGCTCGCACTTCTTGCATTACTAAAAAGCAGCAAGTGGCATGCCAGCACAGCTTTGGGGAGTTTAACCGATGTTCACTCAATACGGAGCCTCCCTGGCTCATCTGTAATGATCCCCGGTCATACTGGGGTGGTCAATGAATCTGCTCGGTTAATGTGCAAAACAATGTAAATTATAGCGGCCGGTTTATAACCTTTTGACGCTGTATCCCGGTGCGTGTTTCAAGTATCATTGCGGCCTTTCAGATGGCCGGCCTTTTCCTGTTTGCCTTGTACTCCGTCGATACGGAACACAGGATGCTGCACCGGCTCCCAGTCTCGCGCGTACAGGTTTTGATCATGCTTGAACTTCGCGGCGCTCCCGCGCTCTCGCCCTTTCGTTCCCGCAAGCTGCATACTCGCCTCCAGGACATCGTGCCTGCGGTGGAACATGTGTATGCCGAGTTCATGCACTTCACGGATCTTGAGTTCCCGCTGTCCGAATCCGATCAGGCGGTACTTGATCGCCTGCTGACATACGGTCCCAGTGTTTCCGCCGAAGAGCCTGATGGCGTACTTTTCCTGGTGGTTCCGCGTCCGGGCACCCTTTCACCCTGGTCAAGCAAAGCGACGGACATCGCCCGCAACTGTGGCCTGCGGCAGATTCGGCGGATTGAGCGGGGTATCGCCTATTACGTGAAAGCCAATCGCAAGCTGAGCCTCGAGCAGCGGGAGAAGATTGCGGCGTTGCTTCACGACCGCATGACCCAGAAAGTCTTCCACGAGATGGGCGGTGCGGAATTGTTGTTCCATACCGATGAGCCGCGCACCCTTAACCGTGTTCCTGTGCTTTCTGGCGGGCGTCAGGCACTGGTAGATGCCAATCGCTCGCTGGGCCTGGCGCTGGCGGAAGACGAGATCGATTACCTGGTGAAGTCCTTCTCGGACCTGGAACGTGATCCCACCGATGTTGAGTTGATGATGTTCGCGCAGGCCAACTCGGAACATTGCCGCCACAAGATTTTCAACGCCTCCTGGGATATCGACGGCGAAGGTCAGGAGAAATCCCTGTTTGCGATGATTCGCAATACCTTTGAGATGAACAGCGAGGGCGTGCTTTCCGCTTATAAGGACAACGCGTCGGTCATCGCCGGCAGCCGTGGGGGGCGTTTCTTCCCGGAGCCCGAAACCGGTGTGTATCGCTATCATGAGGAAGATATCCATATCCTGATGAAAGTGGAAACCCACAACCATCCGACCGCGATAGCGCCGGCGGCTGGTGCTGCAACCGGTTCTGGTGGTGAGATCCGTGATGAAGGGGCAACCGGGCGTGGTTCCAAGCCGAAGGCGGGCCTCAGCGGGTTCACGGTATCCAACCTTAACCTACCGAATGACCCGCAGCCCTGGGAACTTGGTTACGGTAAGCCGGAACGAATTGCCTCGCCTCTGGATATCATGATTGAAGGTCCCATTGGCGGTGCTGCCTTCAACAATGAGTTCGGCCGTCCCAATCTCGCCGGGTATTTCCGGACCTTTGAGGAAGTGGCGCCCGGTGCCGGTGGCGAAGAGGTACGCGGTTATCACAAGCCCATCATGATCGCTGGCGGCTGGGTAATATCCGGGCGAACCATGTGGAGAAAGGCAATATTCCTGTGGGGGCCAAGTTGATCGTCCTCGGCGGCCCGTCCATGTTGATTGGTCTGGGTGGCGGTGCTGCATCGTCCATGGATTCCGGATCCAGCAACGAGAACCTGGACTTTGCGTCGGTCCAGCGGGATAACCCGGAAATGGAACGTCGCTGCCAGGAAGTGATTGATCGTTGCTGGCAAATGGGCGACGACAACCCCATATGCTTTATTCATGACGTAGGGGCCGGCGGCCTGTCCAACGCCATGCCGGAACTGGTCAAGGACGGTGGTCGCGGTGGCCGTTTCGAACTGCGTGACATTCCCAGCGACGAGCCGGGCATGTCGCCCCTGGAGATCTGGTGTAACGAATCCCAGGAACGTTACGTGATGGCGGTGGCGCCGGAGAACCTTGAACAGTTTGATGCCCTGTGCCGCCGTGAGCGTTGCCCCTATGCGGTGATCGGCGAAGCCACCGAGGCGCACCATCTGGAACTCGGGGATTCCTATTTCGACGATCGCCCTGTTGATTTGCCGATGGACGTGCTGTTCGGAAAGCCGCCCCGCATGCACCGCAGCGTGTCACGCTCCTCATTCACCAAGCCTATTTTTGATTCCACAAAGATTGATCTGAACGATGCGGTAAGCCGTGTTCTGAGGCTGCCGTCCGTGGGTTCCAAGAGTTTTCTGATCACCATTGGTGACCGGACCATCACCGGGCTTGTCGCGCGGGACCAGATGGTGGGCCCCTGGCAGGTGCCTGTCAGTGATGTGGCAGTTACCTCGTCGTCTTTTGATGTGAAAACAGGCGAAGCATGGCCATGGGGGAGCGCACACCGGTTGCGGTTATCGATGCGCCCGCATCCGGGCGCATGGCAGTGGGCGAAGTGATTACCAACCTGGCGGCCGCCCCTGTCGCCAAATTGTCGGATATTCGGCTGTCCGCCAACTGGATGGCCGCGGCAGGGCACCCGGGTGAGGATGAAAACCTCTATGAAACCGTTCGTGCGGTTGGTATGGAGCTTTGTCCTGCACTGGGTATCACCATTCCGGTGGGCAAGGATTCCATGTCCATGAAGACGGTCTGGGAAGAGGATGGCGGCGAGCAAAAAAGTGTTACGGCCCCGTTGTCGCTGATCATCAGCGGTTTCGCACCGGTGACGGATGTGGACAGAACATTGACCCCTCAGCTGGCGACAGATGCGGGGGATACGGATCTGATTCTGGTTGATCTTGCGGCGGGACAGAACCGCCTCGGTGGTTCGGCACTGGCGCAGGTCTACCGGCAGGTGGGTGCGGTAGCACCGGATCTGGACGACCCGGAAGACATCAAGGCGTTTTTCGCGGTTATCCAGGGCCTGAACGCAGACAGCAAGCTGCTGGCGTATCATGACCGTTCGGATGGTGGCCTGTTCGTCACCCTGGCTGAGATGAGCTTTGCCGGGCACACCGGTATCGACATCAAACTCGATGGTCTTGCGGAAGATGCGTCCCAGTTCGCTCGTGAGCTCTTCAATGAGGAACTTGGCGCCGTGATCCAGGTTCGTCGGGAGGATACCGGGTTTGTACTACAGCAGTTTTCGGCAGCGGGTCTTGGTGACCACACCTCAGTGATCGGTACCGTCAATCAGGACGACCACATCCGCTATACCTTTGAGGGACAGTCGGTCATATCACGACCGCGGGCGGACCTGCAGCGTCTTTGGGCGGAAACCAGCTATCGCGTGCAGTCGCTCCGTGACAACGCCGATTGCGCTCAGGAGGAGTTCGACAACCTGCTGGACAGCAGTGACCCGGGGCTTCACGCGGAACTGACGTTTGACCTCAACGACGATGTTTCCGCGCCATACATCAACACAGGGGCCAGGCCTCGGGTGGCGGTGCTGCGGGAGCAGGGTGTTAATGGACAGGTTGAAATGGCCGCCGCCTTTGACCGTGCCGGGTTCGAGTCCGTGGATGTTCACATGAGTGACCTGCTCTCCGGCCGTGTTTCCCTGGAAGGGTTTAACAGCATGGTAGCCTGTGGTGGCTTCTCTTATGGGGATGTTCTGGGTGCAGGTGAGGGCTGGGCCAAGTCCATCCTGTTCAATGATCGGGTTCGTGATCAGTTTGCCGCATTCTTCAACCGCCAGGACACCTTGGCACTTGGCGTTTGTAACGGTTGTCAGATGCTGTCCAACCTGCACGAACTGATTCCCGGCAGTGAAGGCTGGCCGCGTTTCGTACGTAACCAGTCGGAGCAGTTCGAAGCCCGGTTGGTGATGGCGGAGGTGCCCGCTTCTCCGTCGGCGTTCATGGAAGGCATGGCCGGCTCCAGGATGCCGATAGCGGTTGCCCATGGTGAGGGCAGGGTTGAGTTCCCGGCTGGAACGTCTGCAGACCAATTGAGTGATAGCGAGCTGATCGCGCTGCGCTACGTGGATAACCGCGGCGAGGTCACCACACGTTACCCATGGAACCCTAACGGATCTGAGGCGGGCATAACCGGTGTGACCACAAGGGATGGACGGGTCACCATCTTGATGCCCCATCCCGAACGGGTATTCAGAACCTCCCAGCTTTCGTGGCACCCTGCCGATTGGGGTGAAGACGCGCCATGGATCCGAATGTTCCGTAATGCGAGGCGTTGGTTCAGCTAAAGCCATAGCCTGAGCTAAAAAGCCGGCCCCGGACGCACCATAAAGGTGACTCCTCCAGGGCCGGCTTTTTTGTTTCTGGCGACGGGAGTTTTCAAGAATTTTCAAGGGAAATTTTTGTTTATAAGTGCGAAAATCCCCTTGACTCAAACGGTTTATGCACATTCCCGGTGCCATGCTGTGTGCAATGTGCACAAAGCACTGGGTTTAGGTTCATTTTTTGTTCGACAACTATAACTATATGAAATATAAGAACTTAATTAAGTAGGTGAATTTGTCGCCAATTTAACAAAAGTGCAGTAATTCCGGGGGATGGGGGCATGTTCCCCAAAACTTTCCCCAGAGTTATCCACAGATTCTGTGGGTAAGTGGCTAAATGCTTAATCTGTACAAAAATTATCCGTTGGAAGGGTGTCGGAATGGCCTGATTCTGTTCTGACACAACGGTGTTCAAGGGAGGATCTGACGAATGTACAAGATGTGTTATTTCGTGCCTGAGAGTCATCTTGAAACGACCAAAAGCGCCCTTTTTGAAGTGGGTGCCGGGCGTATTGGAGATTACGATTGCTGTGCCTGGCAATGTAAAGGTCAGGGGCAGTTTCGTCCGCTTGATGGCAGCCAGCCTTTTTTGGGCCAGGCCGGGGAAATTGATCGGGTGGACGAATTCCGCGTTGAGTTGGTGTGCAAGGACGACCTTATTGAGGCGGCAGTTCGAGCGTTGAAACAGGCGCATCCATACGAAGAGCCCGCCTACGAGGTGTTTCGGATGGAAGCGCTGTAGCGGCGGCCGGGCGTGGATATTTAGGCGCGAGGCCCCATCCGGTACCGAATGTCGTCCACATGCACTGGGAAGTGCTCATTGCGAACGTCTTCCACATAAAGCTCAAGGGTGCGACGGACAGTGGGGAACGACAGTTCATCCCAGGGAATGTCTTCCAGCGCAAACAGCTGGGTTTCCAGCGACTCTTCGCCGGCCCCGAAGTCTTCGCTGGTGAGGGTGGCGCGATAGAACATGTGCACCTGATCAATGTGTGGCACATGAATGATGGTGTAGAGGTTGTCCACTGTCACTTCTGCAAGCGCCTCTTCCCGGGTTTCCCGGGTGGCCGCTTCGAGGGTGGTTTCCGAGTTTTCCATAAACCCTGCAGGCAGTGTCCAGTAACCATAGCGGGGCTCGATAGCACGGCGGCATAGCAGAACCCGCCCTTTCCAGACGGGAACCGTACCGGCGACGATGCGGGGATTCTGGTAGTGTATGGTTTCACAACTGATGCACACGTAGCGGTGGCGATTGTCGCCTTGGGGGATGCGCTGTTCGACAGGGTGGCCGCATGTGCTGCAGTATTTCATCTGTTTCACCATATACTGGACAAATGTGTGTTGGTAGCAAGTGTAACTATCTGCGCTGCCGGTGTCTCATTCAACAGTCAGAAGTCTTAACGGAGCCGTGTTTTGCGCGACCTTCTCACCAAACGCCTGTCAGGCTATGTACCCCGTTTGTTGACATTGGATTACCCCGAAGCAGCCGTACTCGTCCCGGTCACTAATGACCATGGAAACCCTGAAATCGTGTTTACCCTGAGGTCGGAAAACCTGAGTACCCACCGGGGGCAGGTGTCTTTCCCAGGCGGCCGGCGCGATCCGGAAGACCATTCCCTGGCCGATACCGCGCTGCGCGAGACCCACGAGGAAATCGGGCTGCCACCCGACCAGGTGGAACTGATTGCGCCGCTGAGCCAGGTCATGTCGCTGCATCAGATTCTCGTAACGCCTTACGTAGGGGTGATACCCGGCGATCACCCTCTTCAAGCCAATCCGGCGGAAATCGATAGTATTTTCCGGGTGCCCATTGAGTTTTTCCTGGACGATAATCGAGAGCGCACAGATCCGCTCAACTTCCTCAACAATACCTTCTATGTGCCCTGTTATCGCTGGGAACGCTATCAGATATGGGGCCTGTCTGCGGTCGTTCTGGTGGATTTTCTCAATGCGGTTTACGACGCCGGTATTGATTTGCTGGAGCCACCGCCGAAACGCTGAACAGCGTCTCCTGATCCCTCCTTTCGAGTTCTCCTTTTATCAGCGGGCCCATTTCTTGGGCCCGCTGACGTTTTATGTGCCCCCTGAATGATCAAATATTAGACAAAGGTCTAATATGATTATAAATCGATCAGGTATTACATGTTGAATACTGTATGCAAACGACAAAAAGGAGTAGCGTCGTGGGGTGCGATCAATGAAAAAAATTCAGACCGAAAAAAACTTGCCGGAGTTGATCTACGACTCTGTGGTCAATGCGATCGTTGAAGGTTTGCTTAAGCCGGGTGAGCGGGTCACACAGGAGACGCTGGCCGAGAGGCTTGATGTGTCGCGGTTGCCGGTAAGCCAGGCTATGCAGCGTCTGCGTGATGACGGGTTTCTGTCAGCGGTAGGGCGTCGGGGCCTGATGGTGTCGGTGCTTGATGAGAGTTTTGTGGCGCAGCTGTACGAATTCCGGTGTGGGATCGATCTGGTGAGTGCCGGGCTTGCCGCCCAGCGAGTGGATGCCGGGGCGCGAAAACGAGGTGAGGACATCATTGCCGAAGGTTTCGCGGCAGGGAAAGCGCATGATCTCCCCGCTCTGATCGATGCTGACATGCGCTTTCATGGCTTCATCTACGAGCTGGCGGGTAACACCTTTATCCTTGATTCAATGGAGGCGCACTGGAACCACGTAAGGCGCGTCATGAGTGACATTCTCATTGTCGAGAAAAACCAGAAACAGATCTGGGAAGAGCACGAGGCAATACTGAATGCGGTATTGGCCGGTGATGCACGGACTGCTGAAACACTTGCCAGAGAGCATGTGGAAACCGCATCAAAATGGCTTCAGAAAGAGATTCAAGTCTGCCGTGAACCCCTGAAAAGAAGCGGGAGCACGATTAGTTAATCCAAGGAGAACGCGATGCAAAACAATGACAAAAATGCAGTTGTGATTCGGGTAATGTTGGCAAAAATCGGTCTGGACGGTCACGATCGCGGCATTAAAGTGGTCGCTCGTGCACTGCGTGATGCCGGCATGGATGTGGTCTATACCGGACTGCATCGCACGCCTGAGGAAGTCGTGGACGCTGCCATTCAGGAAGACGTGGACATCCTCGGCATCAGCCTGCTGTCCGGCGCGCACATGCACATTTTCCCCAAGGTACTGGAGCTCCTGAAAGACAAGGAAGCCGAAGACATGATCGTTGCCGGTGGCGGTGTCATCCCCGACGACGATGTCAAAGAACTCTACAAGATGGGCGTCCACAAGATTCTTCTTCAGGACACTCCGCCACAAGAAATCATTGATTCGTTCCGGCAGATGGTCGCAGATCGAGGTGCCCGTTAGTCAGGGCCCTGGCCGCAGATTTCCTCAGACGACAACCAATAACAATATCAGGAGTCTCCGATGGAAGAGTGGAATTTTCCCCCCAGTTATCGCAACGACTATTTTCCGGACGCGAACAGTCCCTACTGGTTCCGGGACCGGGAGACGATGGACCCGGAAAAACGCGATGAGTTAATTGTTGCGCGCATCCGCGAGGTGATGGCCTATGCCTACGACCACTCGCCATTTTACCAGCGCAAATGGGATGAGGCCGGTATAAAGGCCAATGACATCCGTACCCTCGCAGACTTCGAGGAAGTGCCCGTCGTCACCAAGCAGGAGCTGCGCGATTCCCAGGCGAAAAATCCACCTTTCGGGGATTACCTCTGCTGCCCCGAAAGCGACATCCATCATATTCACGGCACTTCTGGTACCACCGGCCGGCCGACCGCATTTGGCATTTCCAGGCGTGACTGGGAAACCATTGCCAACAACCATGCCCGGATCATGTGGGGTATGGGGTTGCGCCCCGGTGATACGGTATTTGTGGCGGCGATCCTGAGCCTCTACATGGGGTCATGGGGGGCGTTGATCGGAGCTGAAAGACTGGGTTGCAAAGCCTTCCCCTTCGGCGCTGGTGCGCCCGGGATGACTGCGCGAGCGGTAACCTGGCTCGGAATGATGAAGCCAGCCGGGCTCTATTCAACGCCGTCTTACGCGTTAAGACTGGCGGAAGTGGCCCGCGAGGAAGGGGTAGACCCGAGAGAATTCGGCATCAAGGTGCTGTTCTTCTCCGGCGAACCGGGAGGCTCGATTCCGTCCATCCGCGACAAGATCCAGGAGATCTACGGTGCCAAGGTAGTTGACTGCGGAACGATGGCAGAGTTGACCCCCTGGATGCATGCCTCCGGCAGCGCAGACACCGAGGGCATGCTGCTTTGGCAGGACATTGTCTACACCGAAGTGGCAGACCCAAAAACCAATCGCCGGGTGCCATACGGCGAACAGGGAACGCCTATCTACACGCACCTCGAGAGAACGTCCCAGCCGATGATCCGGATGGTTTCCGGCGATCTGACCCATTGGGTGATGGAAGACAATCCCTGTGGTCGCACCTATCCCAGGCTGCCAAAAGGCATCTACGGCCGGATTGATGACATGTTCCAGATCCGGGGTGAAAACGTGTATCCCAGCGCCATTGCGGAAGTTCTGGAAGGCCTGGCTGGTTATGGCGGCGAGCACCGGATCATCATTTCGCGCGGTGGCTCTATGGACGAGCTGGCGGTAAAAGCGGAGTTTAACCAGGAGGTCGCAGGCAAGGGGCCGGATGCGGTCAGATCCCTCGGTGAGAAGGCAGAAGCTGAACTGAGCCGGGTTCTGGGCGTGCGGGCACGGGTTGTCATGGTTGACCCGGATACCTTTCCTCGCACGGACTTCAAAGCCCAGCGTGTCGTTGATGACCGGGACCTTTACCAGAGCCTCAACCAGAAGCGAGGAGGTTAAATGATTAACCGCATACCCTCGATGAAGCTCGCTGAACGTGTGCGGGAAGGGCATCTTCGCGCCATCGCCAGACTTATTACCCGCGTTGAAAGCGGCGGTGATGCTGAGGTGCGCGAAGCCCTGGCGGAGCTTTACAAAGCGACCGGCAACGCCCATGTGGTGGGTATTACCGGTGTGCCAGGAGCCGGGAAGTCCACCCTTGTCACGCAACTGGTCCATGAGTACCGGGCCAGCGGTCGCAAGGTCGGCGTTGTTGCTATTGACCCGTCCAGCCCGTACTCCGGCGGTGCGATCCTCGGTGACCGTATCCGCATGGGCGACCTGGTGTCCGACCCCGGCGTTTTCATCCGCAGCATGGCCACCCGGGGAACCCTGGGCGGCCTCGCCAGGCCAGCCCTGGATGCGGTTGATCTTCTGGATGCAGGCGGCTTCGACGTGGTCCTGATCGAGACGGTCGGGGTGGGGCAGGACGAGGTCGATATTGTCCGTGCCGCCCACACGACCGTGGTCGTCAACGCGCCCGGGCTGGGCGATGACATCCAGGCCATCAAGGCCGGTGTTCTGGAGATCGCCGATGTTCATGTGGTGAGCAAGGCGGACCGGCCGGATTCCAACAAAACCATTCAGGAACTCAAGGCCATGCTGATGATGAGCCTGGAGCCGGGCGAGGGAATCTGGCGGGTGCCGGTGGTGCCCACCAGTTCCGAAAAACATACCGGTTTTGACGACCTGATGGCTGCCATTGATCGTCACGCTGAGCACCTGGAAAAAAGCGGCGAAATCACCCAGCGGCGGCACCAGATTGCATTAACCCGGGTAGTGAAGGTTGCTGAAGAGATTGTCCGGGATAATTTTGCACGTGACAGCAGGTCGCAGACCGAAGAGCTGCTCAAGAAGGTTACCCAGCGCGAACTGGACCCCCATGGAGCCGCAGTAACCTTGTTAAAAGCCATGAAGGAGACCATTCATGAAGCGCACTGACCAGTATGACCCCGCTGCACTCAAGCACATTGAAAAAGAGTTCGACCAGTGGGAACAGAACGAGGTGTCGTCCTTTATCAAGCGGGCGCCGGAGAGCAAGACGGAATACACCACCGCCTCGGGAATGCCGACGAAACGTACCTACACGCCACTGGACCTGAAGAATACGCCCTTTGAGGATATTGGTTTCCCTGGGCAATACCCGTTTACGCGGGGGCCATACCCCACCATGTATCGGGGCAGGAACTGGACCATGCGCCAGATTGCCGGCTTTGGTACGGCAAGGGAAACCAACGGTCGCTTCAAGTACCTGATCGCCCAGGGCCAGACCGGTCTGTCCATCGACTTCGATATGCCGACGCTTATGGGTTACGACTCCAGCCATGCCATGAGCCAGGGTGAGGTGGGCCGAGAAGGCGTTGCCATCGACACCCTTGCCGACATGGAGGAGTTGTTCGACGATATTGATCTGACCAAGATCTCGGTATCCATGACCATCAATCCGTCCGCCTGGATTCTCTACGCCATGTACATCGCCCTGGCGCAGAAGCGGGGATACGATCTCAATGACCTGTCGGGCACCATCCAGAACGACATTCTCAAGGAGTACATTGCCCAGAAAGAGTGGATATTTCCGGTGCGGCCGTCGGTTCGCCTGGTGCGGGACTGCATCCAGTACGGCTCCGAAAACATGAAGCGGTACAACCCTATCAATATCTCCGGGTATCACATTTCTGAAGCCGGTTCGACAGCGGTCCAGGAAGTGGCGTACACCATGGCAACCACCATGGAGTATGTCAGGACCGCCATCGATGCGGGTGTGGATGTGAATGAGTTCGGGCCGCGCCTGTCCTTTTTCTTCGTCAGCCAGGCCGACTTCTTCGAGGAAATTGCCAAGTTCCGCGCAGCCCGGCGGGTCTATGCCAAGATCATGCGCGAAAAATTCAACGCCACCAAACCCGAGGCCAGCCGGCTTCGTTTTCACGCCCAGACTGCCGCGGCCACCCTGACCAAGCCGCAATACACCATCAACCCGATCCGTACCGCGCTTCAGGCACTGTCTGCGGTACTGGGTGGCGCCCAATCCCTGCACACCAACGGCATGGATGAAGCGTTCGCTATTCCAACGGAAGAGGCGATGCGTATTGCCCTGCGAACCCAGCAGATCATCGCCTACGAGACCAACATCACCCAGGTGGTGGACCCATTGGGCGGTTCCTACTATGTCGAGAATCTTACCGATGAGATCGAGAAGGAAGTCTGGAAGATTCTCGACGAAGTGGAAGAGCTCGGTGGCACGCTGCAGTGCATCGACGACGGCTACTTCCAGAGGGGCATCTCCGATTCCGCCTACGATTTCGCGCTGCGCAAGGCCAGCGGTGAGCGTCCGGTTATCGGCGTCAACATGTTCGTGCAGGACGAAGAGGATGTTGAAATCGAAACCCATCCCCACGATCCGGAAACCGAACGCCGGCAGATTGAACGTCTGAATAAGGTCAAGGACAATCGCGACGAGGAGAAAGTTCAAGGCATGCTCAAGCAACTGAAAGAGCAGGCCGAAGACGAATCGGCCAATCTCATGCCCATCACCATCGAACTGGTGAAAGAGGGCGCCTCGATGGGCGATATTGTTGAAACCCTGAAAGGGATATGGGGAACCTATCGCGAAAAACCTGTAATCTGACCGGCTTTGAATACTGACAGAACCGGTTCACGGGAGACATGAATGGTCAGGCTCACCAAGATCTATACAAAAACCGGAGACAAGGGCGATACCGGTCTTGGCGACGGCAGCCGCGTCGCCAAGCATGACCTGCGTGTGGAAGCCTACGGTACGGTGGATGAGCCAACGCAGTGATTGGTCTTGCGCGGCTGCATGTGGACGACGAACTGGACGTGATACTGGCACGCATCCAGAACGACCTGTTTGATGTCGGGGCGGATCTGTGTACCCCGATCGTGGAGAACCCGAAATACCCGCCACTGAGGCTCGCCGAGGGCAAGACCGTTGAGCTTGAGCAGGAGATCGACCGGTTCAACGCGGATATTCCGTCGCTTCGCTCCTTTATCCTGCCCGCAGGCAATGCTGCGGCTACGCATCTCCACCATGCCCGCACGGTAACGCGGCGTGCTGAGCGCATCATTGCTCAGCTACAGCAAGAGCAGGACATCAGTCAATTGGTGCTGGAATACATGAACCGGCTGTCCGATTTGTTGTTCGTTCTTGCCAGACACGCCAACAACCAGGGTAAGGACGATGTGCTTTGGGTGCCGGGAAAATAATGCTGGCCCGCGACCAGGGTACTGAAGCGTGAATTTGTCGCCGCTGGAACATGGCGGCCGGCTACGGGCCGCCGCGAAGAGGTGGGACATCCCGCTGAATCAATGGCTGGACCTGTCCACCGGTATCAATCCGCATGGGTGGCCTGTTCCGGCGATCCCGGAAGAGGTCTGGCGTCGCCTGCCGGACCCTGACGATGGCCTGGAGCAACTCATCAGGCAATGTAGGTGCGCCGGACGCCGCTGCTTGTATGGCCTTGGCCGGCAGCCAGGCGGCAATCATGCACTTGCCCCGTATACGAAAGCCGTGCCGGGTAGGTGTGCCCTCTCCGGGGTACCAGGAGCATGGTCACAACTGGGCTGTTGCCGGCCATCGGGTGATCGAGATTGGCAACGACCAGCGAGAGGACGATGACGAAAGTTGGCTGGACGAGCTGGACGTGCTGGTGTGGATCAATCCAAATAATCCCACTGGCCAGGTTGTTGATCCGGACCGGTTGCTGAGCTGGCATCAGCGGCTTCAACGTCGTGGTGGGTGGCTGATTGTAGACGAGGCGTTCGTCGATGCCACTCCGGAACTCAGTGTCGGGTATGCGACCGACAGACCCGGTCTTATCGTCATGAGATCCCTGGGTAAGTTTTTCGGCCTGGCGGGCCTGCGGGCCGGAGCTGCGGTGGGAGACCCGGATATTATTCGCCGATTGGGTGCAATGATCGGGCCCTGGTCAATCAGTGGCCCTGCGCGATTTATCATGGGCCAGGCGCTGGCGGACGCTCAGTGGCAGGCCGCGACGATGGAGCGGCTGCACAGTGAAAGCCAGCGGTTGGCGGACTGCCTGTCGCGGCATGGCATTGAAGGAGCCGCAGGAACGGTGCTCTTTCGATACGTTCGGCATGGCCAGGCGGCGGACATTGCAGGCGAGCTCGCACGGCGAGGAATCCTCGTTCGGGAGTTTGAGAACCCTGCCGCATTACGGTTTGGATTGCCCGGTTCGGAACCGGAATGGACCCGGTTAGAGCAGGCACTGTATTTAAGCCATCTGTATTGATTTAGCACATAAGGCTGCTAGTTTGGCGCCCGATTCGATGAACACCGTGTTCAGGTAACGCTTTTTTGCGGTATCCCCGCCGGAAAGCGTAAAACGGGAAGTCGGTTAAAGTCCGACGCTGCCCCCGCAACGGTAAGTGAGCTAAAGGCAATCGAAAAAGCCACTGTGCGTCATGCATGGGAAGGTGATTGCCCCGGACCGGCCCATCGGCTGATCCACTCGCAAGCCCGGAGACCGGCCTGAATACACACCGGAAGTTGCGGAGGGCGACGGCGGTGGGAGAGTTGCGTCGGTCTCACACCCGTACTCTGACTCGTATCCTGCCTCCCCAATCTCATACTCAAACTCCGCAACACAATAACCATCACGCGGGTGCGCGTGGTTTGCCAGCGAGTGTTGATTATGAGTTGTCCGAAGTCTTTGCCGGTCCTGTTTTCCGGCCTCCCCCTTGTGTTCCTGCCAGTTTCCAGTGCGCTAGCCGACGAAGACATAATGGTCTCGGCACTTGACCCCATTGTTGTGACGGCCACGCTTGGTCCGAAGACCCGGGGCGAAAGTGACTCATCGGTCACGGTGATCGATGAAGAGGCGATCGAACGCTTGCAGCCTCAAACGTTCGACGAGCTGCTGATGGGCCAACCCGGCATTGATATCACCAGCAACGGCTCGTTCGGTAAGAACACCAGTGTCTACACCCGGGGTACCGGCAGCGAATCCACGGTTTTCCTGGTGGACGGCATTCGTTTGCGCTCGGCCACCAGTGGTAGTGCCGCCTGGCAGTATTTCCCGCCGCAAATGGTGGAAAGGGTAGAAATTGTTCGGGGTTCCCGCAGTAACCTGTACGGAGCCGATGCCGTGGGCGGCGTTATCCAGGCCTTTACCCACAGCGCCGAAAAGGGCCGCGAGGGATGGGTTCAGGCCGGCGGTGGCAACTTTAACACCCAGGAGTATGTGGCCGGGACGGCCGGTACTGAAGGCCGGATGACATACAGTCTGAGCGCAAGCCATCTGGAAACTGACGGCACGGCCATTGTTGAAGGGGGCGAAGACAAGGGCTTTCGTAACACCTCAGCCCTGGCGTCCGTTGCTCACCAGTTCGACTCCGGTGGGGAAGCCGGCGTTGTCCTCATGCGTGCCCAGGGCAATACCGAGTTCGAGGGCGGTGATACAGATTTTGCTATCCAAACCGTTGGTGTTCGTCTGGACGCGCCGATCAGCGACTATTGGCGGAGCCGTATCCTGTTAGCCGAATCCATTGATGAGCAGGATACACGGGACGAATTTGGTGACAGCACCTTCGACACCAAAACCCGCAGTGCCCGTTGGGAGAACCAGATCAGCATCGGCCGCCATGAGTACATCTTGGGCGGTGAACTCTTGATGGATGAAGTAGACAGCACCACCGACTTTGACGAAACCAGCCGCACCAACGCCGCTGTTTTTGGTCAGGCCCTGCTGAATTTCGGTCCGACGGACTTTCAGTTGAGTTTGCGCGCCGACGATAACGAGGCTTTTGGTCGTGAGGAAACCGGTGCGATCGCCATGGGTGTCGATATGGATCGCAACCATAGAGTAAGGGTGAGCTACAGCACATCTTTCCGGGCGCCCACGTTCAATGACCTCTACTTCCCGAACTTCGGCAATGCGGATCTTCAACCGGAAACCGCAGGTAGCGTGGAGCTTGGTATTGGCGGAAATTACGCCCGTTGGTTCTGGGATGCCGCGATCTATCAGACAGACGCTGATGATCTGATTGTATTTGTCTTTAGGGACGGTCGGTTCGCACCATTCAATGTTAACGAAGCACGCATCAGGGGGGTTGAGCTGAGTGCTGGCCTGGAATTGGACGAATGGACCGTGCAGGCTGGGGCCTCGGTAACCGACCCCCGCGACCGTGAGACCGACAATCGAATTCGTCGCCGTAGCGCGAAACAGTTCCGGGTGGATCTGGATCGGGACTTCGGCCGAGTGTCGTTGGGAACCACCGTTAAGGGCCAGGGGTATCGCTACGACGACGCAGAGAATGAAGAGCGCATTGCCGGCTTTGTCACTTGGGACCTGCGGGCAAAGTGGGAAATCGACAGCCATTGGACCACCAATCTGACGGTCGACAACGTGCTGGACAGAGAATACGCCACGGCGCAGCGCTTTGATGGAAGTGCTTACATAGCCGCTGGCCGCACCGCAATGCTGACGATTCGCTACGACCTATGATCAACCATGGAGAGGTAAGGGCATGATTGAGCGCCTGTATAGGACTCTGAGACGCCCGTTGTTCGGCTGCCTTTCCGGGCTTCTGTTAATGCTGTCCCAACCAGTGTCCGGCGCCACGGTATTTGGGGTAGTGTCTGAGCGTTCCGCTGCGGAGATGGCTGCTGGTGCGGAACGCTTTCTAGCAGCCCAGCCAGATCACCGCATTATTCTGCGAACACCGGAGCAATTGGCAAACCTGGACAACAGCGCTCTCGACGATCTGGTGGGCCAGGCCGATGCCTTATTGATGGCGGCGGTTTTCGGAGAGCAGGTGGGCCGGATTGAGCGTGCTGTGGGCGAGCAGGCCGCCGTTCGCGAGTTTCCGATTCTGGGGGTGAATGGCGACAGGGCGCTGACTGTGCTGTCACGGTTACAGGGGCGCAAGCCCCTGGAAGGGCTGGATGCCACGACCCTGAACAACCTGATGAAAGCGCCGGACCCCGGCACGGACTTGAAAGCCCATCTGGCAGAGCTTAAGACCCGTTTCCCCGAACAGGAACCCTGGCTTGAAGGCCGGGCCCTATACCAGGGACGCACCCCGCAACACCTGGATGCCTTATTGCGTTGGTTGCTTGTTCAGGCGGGCGAAGAGCTTGACGTGCCGGAGTTGCCGCCCCGGTCGCTGATCCGCTATTACCGTAATGGTGAAGCCACAGATAACGCGGCGAACCTTAGCCTGCAATCCGGCCCTGTGGTCGCGCTTCTGGATCTGGACAGTGGTGATCGCCCCGGCGATCGGGCGCTGCTGGACGCAACCTGTGCAGCCCTGGAATCCAGAGGAATGCAATGCTTTGCAATCCTGTCCCGATGGGGTGGTGCCAGCCTGGAGGCTGTCCGTGCCCTGAATGAAACGGTAGGCCCGGCGACCCTGTCCGGTATTGTCAGTCTTCAGGACTTTATTATTGGAGGCGGTGAGGGTCGGCGTCAGGTCACGGAAGCGTTGGTCCGGTTGAATGTGCCGGTGATCAAGGGCTTGCGCCTGGCCTCCCGCACCACCAACCAATGGCAATTGTCGATCGATGGTATTCCGTCTGACAAGGTGCACTACAAATTGGCGATGCCCGAGCTCCAGGGGGTCAGTCAGCCTATGGTGCTGGCTACGGCGGAGCCGGAAGTGATTGACGAAAACACCGGTGTGGCTCTGACGCTTACCCAGCCGGTGCCGGAGCGGGTGGACGCCGTTGCGGACCGCCTGAAACGCTGGCAGACGCTGCAAGCCAAGGGCAACGCCGACAAGCGCGTGGCCATCATCTACTACAATCATCCACCGGGCCGGCAGAATATTGGGGCGGACAATCTCGATGTGCCAGCTTCCCTATATGAAATGCTGCACTGGCTTAAAGCCGAGGGCTACGAAACCGGCCCACTGCCGGAGAGTCCGGAAGCCCTCACCGACCTCCTCCAGCAACGAGGCGTGAGCCTGCCGGATGATCCTCGCGCGCTGAGGGAAATGGCCGGTGACGTTGCCTCAATGGCGGGCAGAACCTATCGTCAGTATCTCGAAACCTTGCCCAGGGTTGTCCAGCAGGAAATGGTCCATGGCCCCCTGGGTTATTTGCATGAGCGACTTGAGCAGGCACATAGGTTGGGCGAGAAAGAATTGGCAACCGGTCTGTTGAGTCGGGGCATTCGTGACTTGCGGCACCTGATTGAACACCTCCAGCACCCGAACCGAAAGGCGGCCCTGAGCCGACTGGACGAGTACGAAGCGCTCTGGCAAGCACGTCTCGATGAAGGTGGTCACAGTGGGGAACTGGATGACAGCCGGGTTGCGCTGGCCGATACGGGCATTCCCGGACTCAAGGGGTGGGGAGAAGCGCCGGGCCAGTCCATGGTGGTGGATGACAGGCTGATTTTCCCTGGGCTTCGATTCGGTAATATTTACATCGGTCCGCAACCGCCCCGGGGCTGGGAAGTGGATGAAGAATTGTTGCACGCCAACACCACCTTCCCCCCGACCCACCAGTACGTGGGTTTCTACCACTGGTTACGGGATCACTACCAGGCTGATGCGCTGGTCTACGTTGGGCGCCACTCAACCAGGGAATTTCTGCCACGCCGCCGTGCTGGTTTGACGGGGGATGACTACCCGGATCTGCTGGGGGGTGACCTGCCATTGATCTACCCTTACATCGTCGACGGTGTGGGCGAGGGCATCCAGGCCAAGCGCCGGGCGCTGGGAGTCATGATCAGTCACCTGACGCCGCCGCTGGCCGCAACGGAGCTTTATGACGAACTGCTGGAGCTCCGACAGCTCGTGGAAACCTGGGAGTCCGCCAATGAGCCCGACAGCCCTACCAGGGAGCGGGCGCTGAAGATGCTGCGGGAGAAAATCCAGGTGCTGGATATCTCCGACGATCTCGAACAGGAAATCGCTGGCGAGATGGGTTTGTCGGTGGAAGAGGTTTCCCTCGATGAACTTTCACCCGACCTGCTGGTTCACGAAGCCGGCCACTACGTCACTGATATGCAGGAACACTTTATGCCCCTGGGGCTGCACGTGTTTGGCCGGGACTGGAGCACAGACATGGTGGACACCATGCTCGACTCCATGGGGGGTAAGGCCGGCAAGCCAGAGCCAGCCTGGCGCACCGATCTTGAAGCGTCTCCTGCTTCTGAGCGCACCAGCTTTCTCAACGCGTTGAATGGCCGGTTTGTTGCTCCGGGGCAGGGCAACGATCCATTGCGAACGCCGGCGGTATTGCCAACGGGGCGCAATTTTCACGCCTTGTCGGATGACCTGATTCCAACCCGTGTGGCCTGGTCGTTGGCTGAAGAGCTGGTCGAGGAGGCCAGGGCCACAAAAGACAGCACCTCAGAACAAAGCGATGCACTGGTGCTCTGGGCCTCGGATACGGTGCGTGACGAAGGGTCATGATTGCGTTTGGCATGAAGCTTTTGGGTGTGCGCCCGGTGTGGAACAGTCGGGGCATCGTGAAAGGCCTGGAGCGTTTGCCCGCCGGCCCGGGAACCGATACACCCATTCGCCGCAATGTGGTTTTCACCACGTCCGGCTTGTTCCGGGATCTCTATGAAAGCCAACTGGAATGGCTGGATATGGCATCGCGTTACGCCTTGGCGGGTGCGGCGGGATCCATCAGGGCCGAGCACCCCGAGCTGGAAGAGGCACTGGATCAGGCGCTATCGGTTCTGCCGGTCGACATGCGTAAGCCGGGCGAGGAATCCCTGTCCACCAACGGTGTTGCCGCCCACTGGGTCGCTGATACACGAGTACTGCTGGCCGCAGGTGCGTCGGCTCGGGATGCGGGGGCAAAGGCCGCATACCGGGTCTTCGGTACGGCTCCGGGCGCATACGGTGCGGGGGTCAACCGGCTTGCTACCCGCACGGGCGCCTGGCAGGACCGGGAGCAACTGGGTGACGCTTATCGCCGGCGCATGGGGCACGTCTATGGCAAGGGCAGCCAGGGTGAACCGGCTCACGATGCTTTCGACCGACAATTGCGGTCGGTGAACCATACCTATCTTGGGCGGGCCAGCCACCTCTATGGCCTGCTGGACAACGATGACGGTTTCGATTTCCAGGGCGGGCTGTCCAACGCCGTGGAGCACTTGCGCGGCAAGCCACCGCAGAACCGGGTGCTCCAGTACGCAGACCCACGAAATCCCCGGGTGGATTCGCTTCAGCGAGCGCTGCAGGTAGAGCTGAGAGCCCGTAATCTGAACCCGCAATGGTTGGCCCCACTGATGGAGCACGGCTATGCCGGTGCCCGAACCATGGGCAGTGATTTTCTCGACAACCTCTGGGGCTGGCAGATCACAAGCCCACAAGTGCTTCGTTCCAGTGTGTGGGACGAGGTCAATGAAGTGTACTTTCAGGATCGCCACGGCCTTGGCCTGGACGACTTCCTGGCAGAGGGCCACAACGTGCATGTCAAAACCCACATGCAGGCGATTGCGCTCCTGGCCGCGAAACGGGGTTTCTGGGAGGCGGACGTCTTCACCCGTCAGGCCCTGGCACGTGACTTCGCGGGAAACATCATCGACCATGGCCTTCCCGGCAGTGGCCACACCCGTCCGGATCACCCGCTGATGGATTGGGTCGCGGACCAGTTGGCCCCCCGGCAGCGGGAAGCCTTCGAATCCGCGCGAAAAGGTGGGTCGGCCGACTTTCCCCCGATAGGCGCTGCCAACGATGATTGTCAGACTCCCGGAAACCAGAGGGCCTCATGTTGAAATCGTTCCGGCATACCGCTGCGCTGATGTCGTTAGCTCTGGCCATGTCACCGGGGGCTGTGGCCGGTACTGAGCGATGTGCAACCGACGACACCGGCCAGGAAGTCTGCCTTGAACAACCGGCCAGCCGGATCGCGGCCTTGTCTCCCGGAGCGACCGAACTTGTCTGGGCTGCAGGCGCCGGTGATCAGTCATCGCGGTGGTTTCGTACAGTGATTACCCCGAGCAGGCGAAGCAGGTCACCTCTGTGGGTAGCCACACTCGAATGGACCTTGAGCGCCTGATGGCACTGAAACCTGATCTGGTCATTGGTTGGGTGACGGGCAACCCGCCGGAACAGATTGCGGCCCTGAAGGACCTGGGGTTGCCGGTATTCTCCATTGAACCCCGAAGTTTTGAGGGCGTTTCAAGCACCATCGAACGGCTGTCGATTCTGGCGGGTACCGAAGATGAAGGCTTTGCCGAAGCGGATCGTTTCCGCAAGGGAATGGCCGCACTGAAAAAACAATATCAGGGTGCGGAGCCGGTCTCGGTATTCTATCAGGTGTGGGATGAGCCTCTGATGACCGTGAACGACGAGCACCTGATTGGTAAGGTGATAACGCTATGCGGTGGCGTGAACGTATTCGGTGATCTTGATCGCCTGGTGCCGAGGATCAGTGCCGAGGCGGTTATCGGCGCCAACCCTGAGGCCATTCTGGCCGGTGGCATGGGTGAAGAGAACCGGCACTGGCTGACCCGCTGGGAGGCTTTCCAGAGTATCGATGCCACCGCGAAGGAGAACCTGTACTTCGTTCCACCGTCGCTGATCCAGCGCCCGACGCCGCGTATTCTGAAAGGTGCACAACTGTTTTGCGAGAAACTGGATGATGCCCGTGCCAAACGTTAGTGGGAGACAGACCCCTTGAGCAGGCCTCTGACCATGCCACTTGTGTTGTTGGCTCTGGCCAGCCTCGTCGCCATGATGTTGTCGGTGGGTGTGGGCAGTGTCAGCGTGGCACCGGGAGATGTTGTCGCCGTCATTCTGGGTGAGGGCAGCAACCTGCAGCAAACCCTGGTGCTGGAATTGCGCCTGCCACGGACACTGTCCGCTTTCGCAACGGGCGGTTTGCTGGCCGTGGCCGGGGCTCTGATGCAGGTGCTGTTACGCAATCCGTTGGCGGACCCCTACGTTCTGGGGTTGTCTGGCGGTGCTGCCGTCGGGGCCTTGTTTGCGATGCTGGCGGGCCTGGGCGGTTTGATGATTTCGGGATCGGCTTTTGCCGGTGCGTTGTTGGCCACACTGATGGTGTTCGGTCTGGCCCATGGCACCGGAAGCTGGACGCCGTCGCGTTTGTTGCTCACCGGTGTGGTGGTCGCCGCAGGCTGGGGCGCGGTGATTACCCTGATGTTAGCGATCAGCCGGCCCAGCGCTTACCGGGAATGTTGTACTGGTTGATGGGCGATGTGTCCTACGCTAGAACGCCCTGGCCCGCCCTGGCTTTCCTGGTGCTGGTGTGTCTTTTGGTGGTACCCCTGGGGCGGAGTCTTAACGTACTGGCACGCGGTCCCATGCAGGCGGCAGCCCTGGGAGTGGCGGTGCGACCGCTGGAATGGACGATCTATATCCTTGCCAGCCTGCTCACGGCCACCGCGGTCACCATGGCTGGCAGTATTGGTTTTGTCGGCTTGGTGGTGCCTCACATGTTGCGGCTGGTGCTTGGTAACGACCAGCGCCTGATCCTCCCTGCCTGTGCACTGGCTGGCGGCACGCTGCTGGTGCTGGCGGATACCCTGGCGCGAGTAGTGATTGCGCCCGAGCAGTTGCCGGTAGGTGTGATCACGGCCTTGCTGGGTGTACCCACCTTCCTTTACCTGTTGTATCGGAGCCGCTGATGAATCCGTTGCAGGCTAGACAGTTGGTCATCGACATTCCCGGGCGGGGCGATGGGGAAGCGCTGAACTTTGCCGTGGAACCCGGGCAGATCTGGGGCGTTTTGGGGCCAAATGGTGCCGGCAAGACGACGCTCTTGCACACACTGGCGGGGTTGCGAGCACCACGTCACGGATCGGTTTGCCTGGGAGAGCATCCTTTGGCAGACCTGAAGCGCAGGACAATATCGCAACAACTGGGGATGGTTTTCCAGGAACGGCAGGACGGTTTTCCCGCGACGGTACTGGAAACGGCGCTGATCGGGCGCCATCCCTGGTTGTCACCCTGGCAGATGGAGTCCGGAGCCGATGAACGTCTTGCGAGAGGCGCTCTGGAACAGCTGGATGTGGGCCATCTCAGTGATCGGCTGGTGAACACACTCTCTGGCGGTGAACGCCAGAGAGTAGCCATTGCCACAGTGCTGACCCAGGCACCTGATACCTGGCTTCTGGATGAACCCACCAACCATCTTGATCTGCACCATCAGGTGTCGGTACTCCAGTTACTGACCGAGCAGGCGCGTAGTGGGCGTTCCGTCTTCATGTGTCTGCACGACCTGAATCTTGCGGCACGATGGTGTGACCATCTGCTGTTGCTGTACCCCAACGGCGAAGCCTGCTGGGGGCCTGCAGAACGAATGCTCGTGCCGGCTGCGCTTGAACGGCTTTATGATCAGGAACTTCTGACAGTGGACATGGATGGTGCGCCGCTATTTGTCCCTGTTAAGTATTGAACGTAGGAGCTATATGAAAGCAACCGTACCAGCCGCAATGATTACCGCACCAGGTTCTGGCCAGGGGAAGTCCATGGTGACCGCAGCACTGGCGAGATTGCATAGGAATGCCGGACGAAAGGTACGGGTGTTCAAGCACGGCCCGGATTACTTGGACCCGATGGTGCTGGAAGTCGCATCCGGACAGCCGGTGTACCAGTTGCATCCGTGGATGACGGGCGAGGACGAGTGTCGCTGGCGTCTGGTGGAAGCCGCGCAGGATGCCGACCTTATTCTGGTGGAAGGGTCAATGGGATTGTTTGACGGTGACCCTTCCAGTGCGGACCTCGCCAAGCTGATGGGTATTCCCGCTCTGCCGGTCATTGATGCCCGCGGCATGGCTCAGACCTTTGGGGCGGTGGCTCTGGGGTTATCAAAATTCGACTCCACGCTTCCGGTTTATCAGGTGATTGCCAACCGCATCGGCAGTCCCCGACATGGGGCTATGCTGCGGGAGAGCCTGCCTGAGGGGATCAGTCTGCTAGGGGCCATTCCCCGAAGCGAGGCCATGAGTCTCCCAAACCGGCATCTTGGACTGGTTCAGGCCGGCGAATTGGGCGATCTGGAGCAGCGCCTGGACGCTGCCGCTGACGTCCTTGCGGAAGCAGGGCTGGATGGCCTGCCGCTTCCCGTGACGCTGGAAGCTGAACCCCCGGAGTCCCCACCACCGTTGCTTGAGGGCGTTCGCATCGCCATTGCCCGGGACGCAGCGCTGAGTTTTATTTACCGCGCCAATCTGGACCTGTTGCAGGCGATGGGGGCAAAACTGTCTTTTTTCTCCCCGCTGATAGATTCAGCATTGCCAGACGCCGACGCCCTCTGGTTACCAGGCGGGTACCCGGAACTTCATGGTGCCACTCTGGCCGGTAACCGTCCGATGTTGGAGGCGATTCGCAACCACTACAGCGCCGGTAAACCCATGCTGGCCGAGTGTGGCGGGTTAATGGCCTGTGTGGAGGAACTGGCGGACCACGACGGAGAGATCCACAACCTGCTCGGAATTATCCCGGGTCGAGCCAGTATGGCCGGCCGCCTGCAGGCGCTGGGTTTGCAGAGCCTGAATACCGAGCAGGGGCAGTTGCGGGGGCATACCTATCATCACTCGCGACTGGAGACTGACTGGCACCCCCTGGCCCGAACCCGCAAGGTTGCGGGCACCGAGCTGAACCGGTGTATTGCCGGAAGGGGCTGGTGGCCAGCTATTTCCACGGCTATTTTCCCTCCGCCCCAGAACTGGTGGCCGGAATTTTTCGCGGGCAGGCCATTCGCCCGCTTATCGATAAGGAGCCTGACTATGCGTGAACGCGCCAAAGACCCCGAACGCATGCTCGCCGCATGGATGCAAAGCAGAAGATCATGCAGGAGCGCATTTCCCGTGCCCAGAAAGAACAGGGTGTGCTGCTGGTGCTGACCGGCCCGGGCAAAGGCAAGAGCAGTTCCGGTTTTGGCATGGTGGCCCGGGCGCTCGGCCATGGCATGAAAGTGGGTATTGTCCAGTTCATCAAAGGCGCATTCAGCACCGGTGAAGAAGCGTTCTTCCGCGAATTGCCCAACGTGAGTTATCACGTGATGGGCCAGGGCTATACCTGGGATACCAAGAACCGGGAGCAGGACGTGGAGGCAGCCAATGCCGCCTGGGATGTGGCCGCCAACATGTTGAAAGACGACAGCTACGACCTGGTCCTGCTGGACGAACTCAACATCGCCCTGAAGTACGACTATATTGATCTCGACCGTGTTCTGGACGACCTCCAGGGCCGCCCGGAGATGCAGCATGTGGTAGTGACCGGTCGGTCGGCACCACAGGAACTGGTGGACCTGGCGGACACTGTCACGGAAATGGGTGTGGTCAAGCATGCCTTCAAGGACCAGGGTGTGAAAGCCCAGAAAGGTGTCGAGCTGTAACAGAGGCTGCTACCCATGACCACGTTGATGATACAGGGAACGACTTCCGATGCCGGCAAAACGACGGTCGTCGCCGCCCTGTGTCGGTGGCTGGCGCGGCAGGGTGTTTCCGTGGCGCCTTTCAAACCTCAGAACATGGCCCTGAACAGTGCGGTTACCGTAGACGGCGGTGAAATAGGCCGTTCCACGGCACTTCAGGCACTGGCCTGCGGGCTCGCCCCGCATAGCGATATGAATCCGGTGTTGCTCAAGCCCCAGAGTGACTGCGGTGCCCAGGTAATCCTGCGAGGCAAGGTTCACGGCAATATGAACGCTCTGGATTACCATGCCTACAAGGCCGAGGCGATGGCCTCTGTGATGGAGGCATGGCGTGACCTGAGTGCCCGCTATGACGTAATCATTGCCGAAGGGCTGGTAGCCCCGCCGAGATCAATTTGCGTGCGAATGATATTGCCAACATGGGCTTCGCCGAAGCGGCCGATTGCCCAGTGCTCCTCGTCGGCGATATTGACAAGGGTGGTGTATTTGCCCAACTGGTGGGCACGCTTGAACTCATCACCGAGAGCGAACGAGCGCGCACGAAAGGCTTCGTTATCAACCGTTTTCGGGGCGATATTGCCTTGTTGAAGCCAGGCCTGGATTGGCTGGCCGAACGCACTGATAAAGCCGTAGCTGGCGTATTGCCGTATCTGCATGGCTTGGTGATTGACGCAGAAGACAGCGTTGGCACCAGTGGCACCAATGAACCCGATGCACTGAATGTGATCGTCCCGGTGTTACCTCGCATCAGCAATCACAATGACTTTGACCCCCTTCGTCTGCACCCGGGCGTCAACCTCCAATTCATCGGCCCCGACCAGCGGATTCCCCCGGCTGACCTGATCCTGTTACCGGGCAGCAAAAGCACCCGGCATGATCTGCAATGGCTGAGATCCCAGGGCTGGCCTGAGGCTATTCAGAAACACCTCCGTTATGGCGGCAAGGTGTTAGGCATTTGCGGCGGCTTTCAGATGATGGGGCGGTCGGTATCCGACCCGGACGGCCTGGAAGGGGATGCCGGTACCACGCCTGGCCTTGGGTTGCTCAACATGACCACACGAATGGTTGCCGGCAAAACGCTGAAGGACGTTTCCGGAGAGTTAACGCTTGGCAGTGGAAGGCCGGGGTTCACAGGTTATGAGATGCATAACGGTATTTCCTGTGGCCCCGCGCTTGAACGCCCCATGGCGACGCTGAATGGACAGCCTGAAGGCGCAGTGAGTGAGGACGGTCAGATAATTGGAACCTATGTTCACGGCATTTTCGATCAGCCTGAAGCGACCCGTGAGATACTCGAATGGGCGGGCTTGGGAGCTCAGCATCAGGCCGTAGACTACAAGGCACATCGCCTGGAACAGCTGGATCGCCTGGCGGATCTCGTTGAGGAGTGTCTGGACACGGGGTTTCTGAAGCATTTGCTGGGACTCAACCGACGGCATTAGAGGCAAAGAATGACAGACCACAGAACCCACCGGCCAAATCAGAATCGCCCCTTTAGTGATGAAGAAACGAGCGGGCTTTATCGTGCGATCCATGAACGCCGGGATGTGCGCTCGCAGTTTCTTCCTGATCCGATTCCCCCTGATGTCCTTGCCCGACTGCTCGACGCGGCCCACCACGCACCCTCCGTCGGTTTTATGCAGCCGTGGGACTTTCTCGTGATCGATAGCAAGTCAGTGCGCAGCGCAGTGCTTTCCATTTTCGAGGAAGAAAACCGGAAAGCCGCGGAAAATTATGAAGGCGATCGCAATACACAGTATAAGAGTCTGAAGCTCCAGGGCATCCTGGAGAGCCCGATTAATCTATGCATCACCTGTGACCGAAGTCGTGGTGGTAGCCATGTGCTGGGACGTAACTCGATCGTCGAAACGGATCTTTTCAGTACGTGCCTGGCGGTACAGAACTTTTGGCTGGCAGCAAGGGCTGAAGGGATTGGTGTGGGCTGGGTCAGTATTCTGGATCAGGAAAAGCTGGCGAAGACACTCAAGCTCCCCGAACACGTGTACCCGTTGGCCTATCTGTGCCTTGGCTTTGTCAGCGAGTTTCTTGAACAGCCTGAGCTTCAGAAAAAGGGGTGGCGTTCGCGGTTGCCTCTGGCTGATCTCGTGCATGGAAGCACCTGGGATGAGCCGTTGACGGAACCGGCGTTAGAAGCAGAGATCAGGAAAGGTTAAAGTAGTGGCCAAGACGTTAGGTGAGGTTGTGGGATGAAAGTGGCTGATAAGGTGCGCTCGCCCTGTGTGAGTATTTGCGCCCTTGATGACAACGATATGTGTGTTGGGTGCCATCGCAGTGGTGATGAGATCACGCGATGGTCCCAGATGAGCAATGAAGAGCGCCAGGAAGTGCTGCGCAAAGTGGCCGAGCGTGAAAGCAAATTTTTGATCTAGGTCTTTGACCCCCGATATCAGGAAAGGCAGAAACTTTCATGACTGACACAGTTCGTATTGGTACTCCGCTGAAAGGAAATGCTTTCAGGGTTCTCTTTTGTGGCTCGGGAGAGCTGGGCAAGGAAGTTGTGATTGAACTCCAGCGCTTTGGCGTGGAAGTTATCGCAGTTGACCGTTACGCCAACGCCCCGGCCATGCAGGTGGCCCATCGGAGTCACGTTGTCGATATGCTCGATGGCGCTGCCTTACGCAGAATTATTGAGGCGGAAAAGCCAAACCTCATCGTGCCGGAAATTGAGGCGATTGCCACGCCGGAGCTGGTAAAGCTCGAGCAGGAAGGCTATCGGGTGATTCCCACCGCAAGAGCCGTCAATCTCACCATGAACCGGGAAGGTATCCGTCGCCTGGCCGCCGAAGAGCTCGGGCTTGCAACGTCGCCCTATCGATTTGTCGAGTCGAAAGAGGAGTATCTTGCGGCCGTCGAAGCCATCGGAATGCCTCTGGTGGTGAAGCCCGTTATGAGTTCCTCAGGAAAAGGGCAGAGCACGGTCAAGTCCGCCGATGATATTGAGGCCGCCTGGGATTATGCCCAGACCGGTGGTCGAGCCGGCAAGGGCAGGGTGATTGTCGAAGGGTTTGTGGATTTTGACTACGAAATTACCTTGCTGACCGTGAAGCACCGCGACGGTATTTCATTCTGTGATCCTATTGGGCACCATCAGGAAGACGGCGATTACCGTGAATCCTGGCAGCCGCAACCAATGAGTGACAAGGCGCTGGCCCGTTCCCGGGAAATCGCGGAAGCGGTTGCCAGCAATCTGGGTGGCTATGGTGTCTACGGTGTGGAATTGTTTGTGAAAGGCGATGACGTATGGTTTTCAGAAGTGTCGCCACGCCCTCACGACACGGGGTTGGTGACACTGGTTTCCCAGGACCTGTCTGAGTTCGCCTTGCACGCCCGTGCCATCCTCGGGTTGCCGATACCGGCGATCCGCCAACAGGGCCCCTCAGCCTCCGCAGTGATATTGCCGGAGGGTGATTCGGATGCGGTTGCCTATACCGGGCTTGAAAAAGCGTTGGCTCAACCTGACATCTTTATCAGGCTCTTTGGGAAACCTGAACTGAAGGGGCGGCGGAGAATGGGGGTCGCGCTTGCGTCCGGTAGCTCGATTGACGAGGCCAGGGAGAAAGCAACCCAGGCTGCGGCCGCTGTGAAAACCGAGCTTTGACGATAAATCGTCAGGTTTCCTGAAAAAGTTATAACGAACCGTTGACAGTCGGAGTGAGCTCTGTAGAATACGCATCTCTTTCGAGGGGCACGCCGCTGAGGCGGGCCGGAAATTGAAAGACAACCGTTTGAATTAAGGGGGCTCTACTCACATTCTTTTGTAGCCTGAGGTTTTGCGGGCGGATACGGGGGTGGGGTATTTTTTCTTCTGGAAAAAGAACTCGCTTTGCTCAGACATCTTTTTCCTTACCAGAAAAAATACCCCCACCCCCCTATCGACGTGCAGCTCAGGAATATCCAGAACCTTTCCAGTCGCTTTTTCTCTCTTCGCGCTTCGCGAACCCTCCGTGGTCAGCTCGGCGCGGGGTGGTATCTGGATTTTTCGCCAGAAAAAGATGTCCGAGCGAAGCGAGTTCTTTTTCAAGAAAAATACAGATGCCACCCCGCAAGCCCGCCCCCAAAACCATCAGGCTACGAAAGAGAAAGCAACTCCCAAAGCGTCCAGGCAGTCTGAACCCGAACCCCCGAACCCTGACCAAGGGCAACTTCCGCCACCGTATGCAATTTCTCCAGTTGCGACTGGAGCATGGCAATCGGCCGGGTTCCCTCCAGGGTCAGGGTGATATCGAGATGCTCCCCGGCGGATTCCACCGCCATCGTTGCAATCCGGAAACCGCGAATACGGACTACCTGGCAAAGGCGCTCCAGGGCGGCCGCTTCCTGCGACATGCGGCAGTTGATCTTATAGCTCGGTGTTGAGGACTGGCTTTGCGGTTTCATGCAACGTGTTCCTTTTTGTTGGTGCGTCGGGTTTCGTCGATCATTTCGCGGTTGCTGGCGCCGGGTTTGACGATGGGCCAGACGTTCTCCTCACGGCTGATGGCCACATGCAGCAGCATCGGGCCGTTGTAGGCCAGGATGGTTTCGATGCCACGGCGGATCTGGTCAGTGCGGCTGATGTGCAACGCCGGGATGTCGAAGGCGCGGGCCATGGCGACGAAGTCCGGGTTGTCGTCCAGGTTGATCTGGCTTTCACGATTGCCGTAGAACAGTTCCTGTTGCTGGCGCACCATGCCCAGGCACTGGTTGTCCATGACGATCAGTTTTACCGGCAGGTTATAGCGGCGGATAGTGGCCAGTTCCTGGGCGTTCATCATGAACGAGCCATCGCCCGTCACGTTGATCACCGTACTATTGCGGTCGGAAAACTGGGCACCGATGGCAGCGGGCAGGCCAAAGCCCATGGTGCCCAGGCCGCCACTGGTGAGGTGGTGGCGAGGGTGGTCAAAGTCGTAGTGCTGGGCTACCCACATCTGGTGCTGGCCGACGTCACAGGCGATAACGGTATCATCCGGGGCAATTCGGGAGAGCTGGCGAACAAAGGCCGGGCCGGTGATCGGCGCCAAAGGTTCTTCGTTGTCGGCGGCATGGAAGCCGCCGGTGGTGTACCAGGTTCGGCACTGTTTCTGCCAGTCGCCAATGTCCAGCGGCTTGTCCTGTAAGGCGTTGGTCAGTGTTTCGAGAATGTCATTCAGGTCCCCCCGAATAGCCAGCTCGGTCGGGCGCAGTTTGTTGATCTCGGCGGCGTCGGCGTCAATGTGAATCATCTTTGCATTGGGGGCGAAGCCATCCAGGCTGCCGGTGGCGCGGTCATCCAGGCGGGCACCGATAACCAGCAACAGGTCGCATTCATCCACGGCTTTATTGGCCGCCCGGGAGCCGTGCATGCCCAGCATGCCCAGGTTGTAAGGGTTGTGTTTTCCCGGGTTGCCGATACCTTTGAGCGTTACCACCGCTGGCAGGGCGGCGGATTCAGCAAACGTGCGAAAGCGATCTTCAGCGTGTGCCAGGCTGATGCCACCACCGCTGTAGAGTATGGGTTTGCGGGCCGCCCGCAGCATCGTGAGCGCTTCGGCCAGGTCTGGGAAGCTGATCTCCCGTGGCTCGGACCGGGGGAAGGGAGCATCGCTGACATCAGCCAGCAGCAGGTCCTTGGGTATATCAATCCACACCGGCCCCGGCCGCCCACTTTGAGCCAGTTCCATCGCCTCTTCCATGATCGCGGGCAGGCTGTCTGCGTCGTCAACCAGATAGCTGTGTTTAACGATGCCCAGCGTCATGCCCAATACGTCGGTTTCCTGGAAGGCGTCGGTACCGATCAATCCCGAGGGCACCTGGCCGGTGATGACCAGCATGGGGATGGAGTCCCGGTGAGCGTTGGCAACGCCGGTGATCAGGTTGGTGGCGCCGGGGCCTGAGGTGGCAATACATACACCGAGCTTACCGCTTGCGCGGGCGTAACCGTCGGCGGCCAGGGCGCAGGCCTGTTCGTGGCGGCACAGCACGTGTTCCACACCGACATCGTCCACCAGCGCATCGTATAGCGGCATGATGCAGCCGCCCGGATACCCGAAAACCGTGCTGATGCTGTGGCGGTGGAACGCGTCAAGAATGTGCTGTGCGCCGTTCATGGTTGTTATTCCTTTTTCCTGATGCAAAAAAAAGCCCCCGGGACCTTTCGGTGCCGGGGGCTTTCGTGTGTTTGTCGAGTCTGTTTCTATCTCACCCGCTTGTCCACGCAGAAGCCCCCGGACGGTACCACGACCACCAGGACTAGCTTCACAAGGACAACCACTGCGTTGAGATTCATAAAATCAGTATCTGCTCTGAATCTGAGAGAAGTTTATGTGTAGAATCTACCCCACGAAAACAACCGGATGCAACCGTTTTCTGACAGTTTCTAAAACGACTGCCTGGACTGTAAACCGACATCACCCGAATTTAACTGCGAGCGATCAATGACCAAAGCAAAACTGGGATCTATCGGATTGTCCTTTCTGGTACTGGCTTTATTGGTGGTATGGATGGCAACCGGTGACGTCAAGGAAGCGCGGGACGAGGCGCCAGAGGACACACCTGAGGAGTCGGTCAGCGCGCCCTCCGTCCAGGTGGATGTGTTGCGTACAAGGCTTTACGAGCCCGGGTTAATGCTGCAGGGGCAGTTGGAGCCCTGGCGAACCGTGTCAGTTGGCGCTCGGGTAGCCGGCACGGTAGAAGAGCTGATGGTGGAGCAGGGTGACCAGGTTGAGGCGGGGGATGTCCTGCTTCGACTCTCCGAGGATGGGCGACGTACCTCGGTAGAACAATGGCAGTCGCGCATTCGCAAATTGGAAGCCGATTTATCGGCTGCCCAGAAGCTCCGATCCCGGAATCTCACCTCCGAATCCGAAGTGTTGACCCTGCAAAGTGATCTGTCTGCGGCGAGAGCTGAGCTCACTCAGGCACGTCTTGCTGTTGACAACCTGGAGCCACGAGCGCCTTTTGATGGAACGGTGAATCGACGGGATGTCGACCTTGGTGATCTGGTCCAGGTCGGGTCACCACTGTTGGAGCTGGTGCGCGTTGATCGGCTGAAAGCGACGGGGCAAATCCCGCAGCAGTCAGTGAGCGCCGTCGAAGAAGGGCAGGCCGTAACCATTCGCACGTTGGATGGCGACAGCCTGGAAGGCGTGGTGAATTTCGTGGCCAGTGCCGCAGACCCGGACACCCGTAGCTTCCCGGTGGAGGTGTCCATAGACAACCCGGAACGTAAGCGGGTTGCCGGCGGTAGTGCCACGCTGCGCATTGCGCTGCCGGAAGTGGAGGCGATGTTCATTTCGCCGGCCTATCTCAGTCTTGGGGATGATGGCCGGCCCGGTGTTCGCTATGTGGGCGACAATAACGAAGTGGTGTTTACCACGGTCAAACTCCTGAACGTCACCACGGATGGCGCCTGGGTCACTGGCCTGCCGGATGAAATTCGGTTGATTACCCGGGGCGCGGGTTTTGTATCCATCGGGCAGCAGGTACGCCCGGTTGATCGTGATTCGGACCGGGGCTAACCGATATGCGAACCTTGATTTTCGCCGCTCTCGACCGCAGCCGGACCACACTGCTGACACTGGCTTTCCTGATCCTGGGTGGTGTTGCGGCTTTTCAGACCATCCCCAAAGAAGCGAACCCGGACATCACCATTCCCATGATCTATGTGTCAATGACACTGGAGGGAATCAGCCCGGAAGACGGTGAGCGCTTGCTTATCCGGCCCATGGAGCAGGAATTGCGTTCCCTCGAGGGCGTCAAGGAAATGCGTGGTACGGCTTCCGAGGGTCACGCCTCGGTGATGCTGGAATTCGACGCCGGGTTTGATCCGGACATCGCGCTTCAGGATGTGAGGGAAAAGGTTGATACCGCCCGCAGCAAGCTGCCTCAGGAAGCTGACGAACCAAGGGTCAATGAAATTAACGTGGCGCTGTTTCCGGTCATGTCGGTTGGCCTCTCCGGGCCTCTTTCCGAACGCGAGCTGGTCACTATTGCCCGGCGTTTGCAGGATGCCATCGAAGGCATTCCGGAAGTGCTGGAAGTGGACATTGGTGGTGACAGGGAAGACCTCCTGGAGATCGTTGTCGATCCCCAGGTGCTTGAAAGCTATGGCGTCGACTTTGATCAGTTGGCGACGTTGGTCACTCGCAACAATCAATTGGTTGCTGCCGGAAGCCTGGATACCGGTGCCGGTCGCATGACCATGAAGGTTCCGGGCGTTATTGAATCCGTGGAGGATGTTATGGCCATGCCGGTCAAGGTAGGCGGCGACACCGTAGTGACCTTTGGCGACGTGGCTATGCTTCAGCGAACCTTCAAAGACCCGCGAGGGTTCGCCAGGATCAACGGTGAGCCGGCGCTGGTGCTGGAAATCTCCAAGAGGACCGGTGCCAACATCATCGAAACCGTGGAAAAGGTGAAGGCGCTGATTGAACGTGCCGGGCCGCAACTGCCAGACGAGCTCGAGGTTCGCTATATCATGGACCAGTCTGGTGAAGTCCGGGACATCCTTAGTGATCTGCTCAACAATGTGCTGACGGCCATCGTGCTGGTGATCGTCCTGATCATTGCCGCCATGGGTCCCCGTTCTGCGCTTTTGGTGGGGCTTACCATTCCCGGTGCGTTCCTGACCGGTATCCTGGTGATCTGGGGAATGGGTTTTACCCTTAATATTGTGGTTCTGTTCAGCCTCATACTGGTGGCTGGCATGCTGGTGGATGGGGCCATCGTGGTGTCGGAGCTTGCCGACAGGAACCTCTCCGAGGGCCAGAACGTAAAGTCTGCATGGGGCGAGGCGGCCAGCCGCATGGCCTGGCCCATCATCGCGTCAACCGCCACCACGCTGGCGGTATTCATCCCGCTGTTGTTCTGGCCGGGCGTGGTCGGCGAGTTCATGAGCTTTTTGCCCACCACCGTTATCATCTGTCTGACCGCCTCGTTGGCCATGGCTCTCGTATTTTTGCCGGTCCTTGGCAGCATCAGTGGCGGAAAACGCCGTCCCCAGTCAGCAATCAGTGGCCGCATGACGGACGTCTATCGTGGCGTTCTCGGGCGATTGTTGGCAAAGCCCGGTTTTACACTTCTTGGCGTGCTTGGCGTCGTTGTGGTCATCTATGCGGCTTATGGCAAGTTCAACCATGGTGTTGAATTTTTCCCGAGCGTGGAGCCGGATTCAGCGCAGGTACATGTCAGGGCCAGAGGGGATCTGTCGGTGCAGGAGCGCGATGCCATCGTTCGGCAGGTCGAGCAGCGTTTACAGGGAATGCCTGAGGTGAAAGCCCTCTATGCCCGCTCAATGGTCAGCCCCGGAAACCAGATGGCGCCGGACGTCATCGGTGTGCTGCAGTTCCAGTTCACGGACTGGTTTGAGCGACGGCCAGCGACACAGATACTGGAAGATTTCCGTTCACTCACTGCGGACATTCCCGGCATTGAACTGGAGTTTCGCAAGCAAGAGGGTGGTCCTGCGGATGGCAAGCCCATTGAGCTTATGGTCAGCAGTATGGACAGCGACCAACTGGAACGGTATGTCGCTCTTGTCCGGGAACGGATGTCTGGCATCGATGGCTTTGTGGATGTCGAAGACGACCGCAGCCTTCCGGGCATCGAATGGCGCCTGAACGTTGACCGCTCAGCCGCCGCCCGATTTGGCTCTGACGTGCTCAGCGTTGGCAGTGCGGTGCGACTGATTACCAACGGACTGGTGCTCGCCACCTATCGTCCTGAGGACGTGCGCGACGAAGTCGATATCGCCGTGAGAGTGCCTAATAACTGGCGGGAGCTGGATCAGTTCCAGCGCCAGACGATTAACACCAGCCGTGGGCAGGTACCGCTCTCGGAGTTTGTTGAGTTGGCACCTGGTGACAAGATTGGCAGCATTACCCGCGTGGACGGACAGCGCACCATTACGATCAAGTCCGAGATAGAGCCGGGTCGCCGTGCGGACGAACTGCTGATGGAGTTGCAGCAGCAAATGCCTGAAACGCCCGAGGGTGTTTCCGTCCGATTTGCCGGCGAGAATGAGGACCAGGAACAAGCCTCGAATTTCCTGGCATCGGCGTTTCTGGTCGCGATTGCCTGATGCTGTTGATCCTGGTGACCCAGTTCAATTCGCTCTACCAGACCATGCTCATTCTATCGGCCATTGTGCTTTCCACAGCGGGCGTATTGCTTGGCCTGCTGCTCAACGGGCAGTCGTTCGGAATCGTAATGGTGGGCATGGGCATCATTGCCCTGGCGGGCATCGTGGTGAACAACAACATCATTCTGATCGACACCTACAACCAGATGCGAAAAAGCGGTATGGCGGCATTTGAGGCCGCATTGGAGACCGGATGCCTGCGCCTGCGACCGGTATTGCTGACGGCCATCACCACCATACTCGGGCTGATGCCAATGGTGCTCGGGGTAAATGTGGATCTCCTGACCCCGTCTTTGGGCATCGGTGCTCCGTCCACGCAGTGGTGGACCCAGCTATCCAGTGCTATTGCCGGCGGGTTGGCGTTTGCAACGGTGCTCACGCTGTTGCTGACCCCGGCGCTGCTGGTTTTGGGTGACAAGACCGGCCAACGGGTACGTGGGTTTGTAAACCGATAGTGGTGTGGTTTACAAACCGCGTTGGCCGGGTGGGCCGTGTGGAGGGAGATTAGCGTCGAATGCGGCTTGATAAGTCCCGTGCCGCCTTCGCCATGCTTTCAAGCTTTGGAACCATGGTGAGGTTTTCCTCTGCAGCGCGGTTCATCGTTTCGGATATCTCTGCAACTTCGGTCACGTTACGATTAATTTCCTCGCTGACGCTGGTTTGCTCTTCGGCCGCCGTTGCCACTTGAGTGGTTGCGTCATTCACGCTGCCCATGCGGCGATTGATCTCGCCCAATGTCTGCCTGACCGCCTCCACCGACTGCCCGCTCTCCTGAGTGACAATCTCGCTTGCCTGCATATATTCAGAGGCGTCTCTGGACCCGGTGGCTATGGTGTCGATGATTCGGTCGATCTCCACGGTGGCTTCCTGGGTCTTGGCTGCCAGATTCCTGACTTCGTCCGCGACTACGGCGAACCCTCGGCCCGCCTCTCCAGCGCGGGCTGCCTCTATGGCGGCGTTTAGTGCCAGCAGGTTGGTCTGGTCCGCGATTTCGCGGATGACTTTCATTACGTCGCCAACCTTCTTGCCGTCGGAAGTGAGCTGATTGACGGTTCGTGACGAGGTCTGAATCTGGTCAGCGAGTCGATTCATGCTGTCCACTGCGGCGTGGATCTGCTTGTCAGCTTCGCCCGTCTGGCCGGATGTTTCCTGCACTTGGTTCGCAACTGCCGCGGCGTGTTGTGCGACATCCTGAGCGGTTGCCGACATCTCGTTCATGGCCGTTGCGATCTGGTCAATCCGTTGATGGGCAAGTTCGGATTGGGATGAGACTTTGCCGGCATTGTCCCGGATCATTGAGCCCGTGAGTTCGAGTTCGCGAGCATTTTCTTCCATCAATTCGCCGGTTTCCGAGAGAAAGCCGTGTAGCTTGCGGGCGCTATCAGCGAGTCGACCCAATTCATCCTGACGGATTAGAGTTGCGGGATCAGACAGGTCACCTTCCCCCAGTTTGTGCATTTGGCCAATCAGTGTTTGCGTCGGTCGGACGACGGAACGAACCAGGACAATGACGCAAGCGATCGTTCCCAGAAACACTGCGAGTAGCATCAGGCCACCGACGCGCCAGGTGCTCGTAGTGACGGATTCGTTCAGGGCCGCGGCCTCGGCCACACCCTGTTTACGAATGAGTGCGGAAGCTTCTTCAATCAGCCTTGATGGTTCCCGATCGATGCCGCTGACGGCCCGATCGCCTTCGCCGTGCTGGTAGCCTGATGCCACAAAGTCGGCGAACCCGGTCCGGTAAGCTTCACCCATCTTCTGGTGGGAGCGCTGGAACTGACTCATCAGTGCGCGGGCCTGATCATCTTCCAGCCTTGGGATAAGACTATCCAACTTCTGCTGGATGAGGGCTTCCTGTTCCTGGAACTGGGTCCAGTACTTTTTACGCTGACCGGCATCCGAGCCGCGAATCAATACGTTTTTCCATTCCTGGACCTGGGTCTTGAAATCACTGAGGATATCCTGCGCCTCCAGTGCCCTGACCATTTGTTGGCTGGCCAGCCGGTGATAGTCGTTCTTAGCCTGGAGCGAGTAGTTGAAGTAGTAGCCGGCAACCAGTATGACGACCAAGTTTGCGGCAATGACAACGCTCAGCACACGAATGAGAATGCTTCGGGAATACCAATTCATAGTATGGGGCCTGTTTCTAGCTTGAGCTTTCGTTCAGGCGTAGTAAAGCGTGATTTTTTGTTATATGCACTAGGATACGGCGGGTGTCACAAAAGTTTCATATTATCGATCAGGAACAGCAACTGGTGATTTAGAAGGGAGTGAAATACTGTTCCAACAGAGCTTCAAAGGGCAGAGGCCTGCTGTATCGATAACCCTGCAGGTAATCACAGCCCCGCTGGAAAAGCCATTGTTCATGGGCTTCGGTTTCGACACCCTCAGCGACGACTGAGAGCCCAAGCCCTCGCGCCAGGCCAATGATCGAGAGGGTAATGGCGCAGTCGTCCTCGTCGTCTGGCAATTGGCTGATGAAGGAGCGGTCAATCTTGATCCGCGAGAAGGGCAGACTCTTGAGGCGGGACAGTGAAGAATAGCCGGTTCCGAAGTCGTCTATGGACAGGCTTGCACCGTCGGCGACCAGCTCTTCCAGGATACTGTTCAGTGAGTTGAAATCCCCTTGAATGGAATCCTCGGTTACCTCGAAATGCAACGCGCTGACCGGCACGCCATATTCATGGCAGGTTTCTCTGATCAGGCTGGGCAGTTCCGGTATCGATACCTGCTCTGCCGCCAGGTTGACGGAAATCTCTGGCAGCGTAATGCCCTGGTTGTGGGCCTGTTGCCAGTGTTCGCATACGCGGCGAAGCACGCACTCCCCCAACGCATACATCAGGCCACCGCTTCTGGCTATCCCCAGAAATTCAATGGGTGACAGCCAACCCCGTTGCGGGTGTTGCCAGCGCACCAGGGCTTCCAGCGACTCCAGTTTCATCCCGGCGGCGCTCATGATGGGTTGATAGAACACCTCCAGGGTGTGGTTGCTGATGGCTGCCCGCAACTCGTTTTCCAGAACGAATCGCGAACGGGCCGTTACCTGAATGCTCGAATCAAAGAAGCACGCCTGGTCCCGGCCCCGCTGCTTGGCGTTGTACATGGCAGCTTCGGCGCCACGCAACAGCTCTTCGGTGGTTTGACAGTCTCCGGGCAAGTGGCAGATGCCCAGGCTCGCGCCAACGGAGATGGAGTGGCCAGTGAGGCGGATGGGCCTGTTGATTTCCTGCCTTATACGCGAGGCGGTCAGTTCCAGAGAGTCCCGCATGGTGTGGTTGCGCACCATCAGGGCGTACTCATCGCCTCCAATCCTGGCCAGTAGATCCTTGCCTGGAACAGAGAGCTTTTTCAGGCGGCGACCGACTTCGGCAATAACGTTGTCACCCACTTGAGGCCCAAGCCCATCGTTGATGGATTTCAGGCGGTCCACGTCAATCCATATCAGCGCCAGGCTACCAAGCCCTCGTCGTTCTATTTTGTCGGCGAGGTGGCCGATACGGTCTCGCAGGGATTCGATGTTTGATAGCCCGGTCAGTGAGTCGTAACGGGTAACGTATTCAAGTGCGCGTTGTGAGTGGAGCCAGGCTTCGTGGGTATTGATCAGGCTGATGGTATCGGCAATAGCGATGACGAAGGATATTTCCGGCAAGGTCCAGTCACGTTGGTGCGTTGATTCCAGGCAAATGACGCCACTGAGCCGGGCACCATCAAATACCGGTGCATCAAGCATCGATAGGATGTTCAAGGGTATAAGGTAGCCCGGCGCGAATGCCCGGGTGCGGGGATCGTTCTGGGCGTCGCGGACAGACAGCACGCGTTCGGTTTCCAGGGCCGAGAAGTAGTCCGGGTTGCCGGACTGGTACAGGCTGGATTTGTCACCGGTGGCAGCGTCCGTAGTATGAAGCCACTCGGACTCAATGCGATCACGTTCCTCCGGAAACTGCCAGACACTGACCCGGTCAACGTTGAGCAGCCTCGCGCAGAGCGCCGTCAGGTCTGCGAGTTTTTGCGGGCGCTTCTTGTCGATAAACGCCGGACTGTGGCTGAGTTCCGTCAGTGCCTTGTGAAAGGTCACGAAGGTGTCCGTATCGTGCATAGTCTCTGGCTGTCAGTTTCGAGGACGATAGTAGGTGTACGGCAAGGAGCGGCGTTTGGTCGCTTTGCGCCAGCATTTTTCATTTTTCGACTTTCTCATACTGGCACCCGGCCCCGATACTGTCCACTTTGAAGTCATAAGAGTGGGACATGGGTCGTCACCAGCGTTCGGAAGTACCGCAGTTAGTTAGGCTTTATTGTCTGATTGAGTCATTTTAAAGGCGCCTGCGGTGAAATGCCGGTTTCTGGTTTATGCTGGTAGCGAAAAAACAACAAATTTACTGTTTCTCTTGAATTGAACTGGGAATATCTTTGCAAAAGGGTCTGACGCAGGTTTTGTTCGCGATGATGCTGTTTGCTCTGCCTGCTCTGGTTTCAGCGGAGCCGGCGGTTTGGGACGGTTATGCCAAGCGGTTGGAGCTTCTCAGGTATGTGGAGTATTGGCAGGAACCCGCCGGCGCCGTTCCCCTGGATTCCGTGAGACAGCTTCCCGAAAGAGAGTGGCAGTCAAACGGAAAAGACAGCGTTAGCCTGGGATACGGTGATGAGGTTTACTGGTTCCGGGTAAATGTTCGCAACCCAGGGGCCGCCACGGCTCCCCTGTTACTGGAAATCGGGTATCCGGTTTTGGACCATATTGAGGTCTATCTGCTCCAAGATGGCGAGCTTGTTAAACGCCAGTTGTTGGGCGATAAGCAGCCGTTTTACCAGCGCCCAATATACCACCGCAATTTTCTCGTCCCGCTCTCCCTTTCACGTGACGACGAGCTCTCCATCTATCTTCGAGTGGACACCACCAGTTCCATGCAGGTGCCCCTGACTCTTTGGGATCAGGATGCCTTCTACGTGGCCGAGCAGGCCCGCAGCCTGTTTGAGGGCATTTACTACGGCATTGTGCTGGTAATGATCCTCTATAACCTGTTTGTGTATATGGCGGTTGGCGAGCGGAGCTTCCTGCATTATGTGGGGTACATTTCGGCCATGCCCCTGTTCCTGGCGAGCTGCATGGCGTTGCTTCCAGTATCTCTGGCCAGAGGCCACCTGGTGGAACGACCAGGCGATTATTGTGTTCCTTAATCTGGTGGTGCTTTTCGGTGGTACTTTCAGTCTTCGCTTTATCAACGTAACGCCCGCCAACCACCCGGTTCTCAACAGGCTGACAGTGGGCGTTATCGTTATGGCTGGAGCTATGGCCACTGCGGGACTGCTGGTTCCTTACCGATTGATGATTCTGCCCACAATCCTGATCGCCTTCATAGGTTGTACAACCATGTTGGTGCTCAGCATTGTGCGCTGGCTGAAAAAGGACCCCGCAGCGAGGTATTACACGTTGGCCTGGGTGTTTATGCTGTTCGGAGGGATTGTCCTGGCACTGAGCAAGTTCACCGTGTTGCCACGCAACCTGCTGACGGAGAACGCAACCCAGGTGGGCTCCGCTATAGGCGTCATTCTGTTATCGATGGCGCTGGCAGACCGGCTTAACAGGGAAAAGAAGCGTGCTTTCGAGGCCCAGCAGCGCCTGTTGCTTGAAGAACGCAAAGCCAGGATGGCTCAGGAAAAGTCCCTTCGTATTCAACAGGAAGCCAATACGTTACTTGAACAGAGAGTACAGGAGCGCACCCGGGACCTCGAGTCGCTCAACGATCAGTTGCGCGAACTCAGTGCTACCGACGCGCTCACCGGGCTCAAGAACCGTGGCCACTTTGACCGTACCTTCAGCTCGGCGGTGGTGAAGGCGTATCGATTCAGTCAGCCATTGTCACTGCTGCTTCTGGATATCGATCATTTCAAGAAATTCAACGACACACATGGTCACCTGGTCGGCGACGATTGCCTGCAGATGGTGGCCAACTGTATCCGCGACTATGTCACGCGCCCGCAGGATTTGGCTGCCCGCTACGGCGGCGAAGAGTTTGTGGTTCTGTTGCCGGATACCCCGAAAGAGGGGGCGCTGAGAGTGGCCGAGAAAATCCGGAGCCGGATTGAGGAAACCGGGTTCCGGGTGTCGGATGAAGTTTTGCACCTGACGGTGAGTATTGGTTTGTGTGCCGTCTGTCCCAGCCAGGCGGATGCCACCAAAGACATCTTCAGTTGGGCCGATGGGGCCCTCTACGAGGCCAAGGGCGTGGGCGGAATCAGGTCGTCGTCTGCGAGCCCCCCTCCGTTCAGGGAGCGGAACCTGTCATGACCTGATGGGCTGGCTGTCTATCCTGGGCCAGTTCATCGTCTCCTCCAGCAAAAACGCCAGTTCCAGCAGTGTCTGCTCACCCCCGTGCTTACCCATCAGCTGAATGGAAACCGGCAGACCCTGCTCAGTGAGGCTGGCTGGCAGCGAAATGGCGGGTGCGCCGGTGGCGTTGGCCAGTGGCGTAAAGCTGACGTATTGGGTCAGGCGGTCGAACAGGGTATCAAAGTCGACCGTGGGGCTCAGGTAGCCGATTTCGGGCGTGGTGTGACCCAGTACCGGAGTGAGAATGGCATCGTAACTGGCCATGGTGCGAGCGTAGTCCTGATACGACCGGTGCAGGCGCCAGAGTGCCGCCGGTAATTTGTAGAACTGCCTCCGGAAGGCTTTGTCCAGCCCAAGGGTTAGCCCGTCCAGCTGTGACTTGTCAAAACTTGGGTGAATCAACCGCTTGCCATTTGCGCGCACACCAAAGGCCAGCATTCCCCAATAGAGCGCAAAATCATCAGGGAAAGATGAGGCAACGGGAACTCCTACCGGTTCCACCTTGTGGCCAAGCTTTTCGAGTAGTTGTGCTGTATTTTCAACGGCTGCGCGGGTTTGACTGTCGGTGGCGTGACCGTTGATGGAGTCGGTCACCAGGCCAATACGGAGTGAGCGTGTGGCGGGGCGCTCCACCTTTCCTATGGCCGGGAGTTTCGGGTTTCGGAAAAAGCGTTCCGCTCCGTGATAGAAGTTGGCGGTATCCCTGACCGTGCGCGTTACCACACCATCACTGACGATATTGATGGGGAGTGTTTTAGCCGCATCGTTGTCGATCAGCCGTCCCCGGGTTGGTTTCAACCCCACCAGCCCACAACAGGCGGCTGGAATGCGGATGGAGCCACCGCCATCGTTGGCGTGTGCGATGGGGATGACACCTGCGGCAACCAGCGCTGCGGAACCTCCTGATGAAGCACCGGTGGAATATTGAAGGTGCCAGGGGTTGCGGCTTGGGGTGTCATGGGCGGGTTCGGTGGTGGCATTGAAACCGAACTCAGGCAGGGTGCTTTTGCCAAAACACACCAGGCCCTGGGCCAGCAACTGACGGGCGAAAGGGCTGGTTTCGTCGGCCGGGTGGGAATGGATGGCCGCAGTGCCATGGGAGGTGGGGAATCCCTTCACCTCGGTGTTGTCTTTGATCACCGTGGGAACGCCCGCAAAGATGCCAGGCACCGTTTTTGCAGCCGGAGTTTTATTTGCGATCATGCCGGCACCGTCGTCCGGAATGGGGGTAACCAAGCCATGGATAAAGGGTTCGGCTATTCGCGCCCGGGCCAGGGTAGCCTGGAGGACTTCGCCGGCTGATACGTCGCCGTTGTGAATCAGTTCGGCCAGCCCGGTGGCGTCGTGCCGGCCCAGCAGATCGTCACTGAACGTGTGCATTGATTGCGGGTGGGGTTGCAACGGATGTTGGGCGGTCAAAGCAGATACTCCGTGTTGTTTTCGGGACTGTATCCACTGTATATAAAAGCTAAACGTGACGATATGTCATATCGGGAAATTGCATCGCGGCGCACAACAGGTAGAGGGGAAGTAAGAAAAGGCCCTCGCCGGGCCTTTCGTTAGTTACGGGCGTCCTTTATTACGTCGTAGGCGTGGCTGATCTCACGGGTGCGCTCTTCTGCCATTTCCCGCATGCTTTCCGGCAGGCCGCGCCCAGCCAGTTTGTCCGGATGATTCTCGCTCATCAGTTTGCGGTAGGCTTTCTTGATCTCGGCGTCGCTGGCGGAGGGCGACACCCCGAGAACCTTATAGGCATCGTCGATCTGGCTGGCGGACGATGCCTGGCCTGCGGCGCCAGACTGGCCGGCGTGGGCGCCCCTCAACATGGCTTCCAACTGGTCTACCTGGGCCTCGGGCAGTCCCAGCCCCCGGGCAATACGCACCAGCATCTCGTGTTCGGCCGGGTGGACCACACCATCGGCGGCAACGGCAGACACCTGTACCTGAAGGAACATCTGCAGTAATGCGGGCTGGCGGCCACTCACCCGCAGGAAGTGTTGCAGTTCCGCATCCAGGTCGAAGTCATTAGCTTTGCCCCGGTTGAAGGCTGCCTTGGCGCGCTCCCGGTGTTCGCCGGAGAGACGAAACCGGTCGAACAGGCGTTCCGCCACCTGGATCTCATCGCGAGTGACAACGCCATCGGCTTTGCACAGGGCGCCCATCACCGCAAACACGGATTCCAGGAAGTCCGTCTGCACATTGCGCAGTTTTTGCCACAGACGGCTCTTGATGTATCGGGTCAACAGTACGCCTGCCACAGCGCCAATCAGAAGGCCGGGAAAACGGCCAAATAAGTAGCCGATCAAACCGCCGATAAACAGGCCGAACATGTCAGTGTCCTTTTCAAGTGTTTAAAACTGCGCAAAGTATACGGGTTTCGGCGAAGAATTCGAAAATAACCCGCCGCGATGGAGGAATGTTCATGTCAGAAAGCGTTCTTCATTCACGGCGTCGATTTGCTCCGGGCGCAGGTGTTGCTCCGCGTATCGACGATATACACCGGAACGAACAAACAACTCGAACACTGCTCGGTCAATGTGCTCCTCATCCACCATTCTCTGCATGATGGTCAGGGATTCGGTCAGCGTCTTGCCCTCCTTGTAGGGGCGGTCCACGGCGGTCAGCGCCTCGAAAATATCCGCCACCGCCATGATCCGCTCGGGAATGCCCATGTCGTCTGCGTTCAGCCGGCAGGGGTAACCCTGTCCATCCATGCGTTCATGGTGGGTGCCTGCCAGGTGGGGCACGTTCGCAAGTCTGTCAGGCAGGGGCAGGGCGTCCAGCATGCAGATGGTCTGTACGATGTGGTCGTTGATCCGGAAGCGTTCCTCGGGGGTCAGGGTTCCTTTTGCCACGGTCAGGTTGTGGAGCTCACCCTGATTAACGGCATGTTCCGGAAGTGTCATGTCGAATCCCCACCGGTTCCGTGGGTCGTCTTTGGTGACGGGCGGTTTGTGCGCACCCCAGGGACGAAGGTGGCCGGGCTTGTCCGCCAGCAGGGACTCGGTAGCCGGTGGCGTCTGCTCCGGCGTGCCAGTCAAAACCTGCTTTTCGTCGCCGGACAATCCCAGCCTGTCACTGAAATGACGCACCCAGGTGCGTTGGCCGATCTGCCGGATGTGCTCTATGTTGTCCTCCGACATGAATTCGCCACCAGTGTTGGCGTTGGCGACTGCGCGAAAGGCTTCCTGCAGCTCTTCCTGTTCCCGATCCCGGTCGGTTTCCGCCTGCTGAGAACTCTCGCCAGCCAGTTGCCTTTTCAGGCACCGGATCTCCGCATCCCGATGCAGAACTTCAAAGCGGGTGCGAATCTCATGGATGCGGTTGTAGATCGTTTCCAGTTTGACGGCCTTGTCCACCACATGCTCGGGGCTGGTGATCTTTCCACAGTCGTGAAGCCACGCTGCCAGGTGGAACTCGTAGCGCTCGTCGTCGTTCATGGTGAAGTTGGCAAAGGGTTCTGCGGGGCTCTGGATGGCTTCATCGACCATCATCTGGGCGAGTTTTGGTACGCGGTCGCAGTGGCCACCCGTATACGGTGACTTGGCATCAATGGCGTTGGCAACCAGGCGAATGATGCCCTCAAGCAACGCCTGCTGGCTTTCAATCAGTTCACGGGTTTCGATCGCAACGGCGGCGGAGCCGGCGATCTCATCGACGAATACGATCAGGTCGTCGCTAAGGTGGGTGTGCTCACCATGCTCCATTTCGATAACGAGGGCCCCAATCAACTGTTTGCGCCGGTTTCTGAGAATGGCGAATACCGGATGGCCGGAAAGGGCGTTACGGAGCGCCCTTATCACGTCGTTGTCGTCGTCCTTGGCGTTGACGCCGGTGATGGTCTCCGGCGGGTGTATGTCGCGGTCCACGGAAAGCCTGAGTTCGCTGCTTTGGCGGCTCATCAGGTAGATAGCACCCCGGGTCTGCCCGAGGATGTGAACGATCTGTTCGAGGATATCCTGCAAAAGGCTATCCAGATCCTGACCCCGATTGAGTGCGGTCGCAATGCTTTGGAAGCTGCGGATCGTACTGGCCATATCGTCCAGGGCGACGCTGAGTTGACGCGCTTCGCGAATATGGGAATCAACGGAAACGGACGTGTCGAAACGAAAACGGGAGAGTGCCCCCACCCGGCGTGTCAGCAATTCCAGTGGTCTACCCACACGACGGCCCAGGAACCAGCCGATGACCAGCAACAGAAGTGCGATAGCACTCGCCAGGATGGTCTGCCGGGTCAAAGCGGCCCAGACATCAGCCAATAGTTCGTCGGCGGGAATGGCCACGGCGATTTTCAGGTTCTCCCGGTCCAGGGACTCAAGGGGTTCCGTCATGCCGTACCAGTCCCGGTTTTCAGTGGTAAAGCGGTTTACCAATTCACTCGTGGCTTGCTTGCTATCGCTTTCCAGGACGGCGTTGATGGCTCCGTCATTCAGCCCTGTGGCTTTGCTGTGTTGGATGTTGTCCCGCTGTTGGTGGCATCAGGCCCCGTGTAGGCCAGGAGGAACCCTCGGTATTGACGATGGCAATGCGGGTGCCGGGCGTCTGCCGCAGCTCGGCTAGCTGCGTGCCCAGGTCGGTGACAGTTACATCGATGCCAAACACGGTATTGCCGTCCATGCCCTTCGCACCGGCTTGTCGTCGGGAAAGGGTCAAGCCGGTTTCACCCGTGGTAAAGAAGACATAGGGTGCGGTCAGTTTCGTATTGCCGGAGACATCGGCGAGCTCGTACCAGCCACGGTCTCGAGGATCAAAGTGGTAGTCAGATGGGGTACGGCTTTCCAGAAGGATGCGGCTGGCATCGTAGAAGTGCCACACGGATTGCGACTTTCCATTCGCGGCCCTGGTGATGGACTGGAGCAGGTACTGCGCATTGGTGGGTGCGTCTGGAAACTGCATGGCGCCAGAGCTGCGTATCTTTCGTAGCAGGAAAAAATCGCCATTGGCATAGCCAGCGTAAACGGCACTGACGATGTCGCTGCTGTCGAGAATGTCGGCGACAACCGGTAGTCTGACTAGGCGTTGTTGCAATGTATCGGCGATGGCAAGAGGGTCGTGGCTGAGGACAGCGAGAGCGGTTGACGGCGGGTCGGTGATGGCACGGATACGGTCATCCACACTGACGGCAAGCTGACGGGCCGTGGCACTGGCGGCGGTAATTTTCGCGCTTTCCATGCCGCGAAAGCTTTGGCTGACCAGTACAATGGTGAGTACCAGCATGCCGAGGGTGATCGCGGAGGCTATCAGAAAGGCAAGCGACACCTGCGCTGACTGGCGATTTCGACGCATAGTTCATCCTTAAACGGTGGTCTGGCGTAGCGAAGCGCAGGGGACTGCACTGCCCTAAGGGTAGACGTTAAACTTCCGGTTTTCCTGATCATACGGTGAACGCGTAATGACCATGGATTTGTTCGAGTCATCTTCATCAGAGCCCTGGGTCGAGCCGCTCTGCGACGGGGCAGTTGTCCTTCGCCGTTTTGCCCGGGCCGACGCCAGCCGATTGCTGGAGGCGATTTCAGTCGTGGCGGAACAGGCCCAGTTTCGGCAAATGCAGACACCCGGTGGCCACACCATGTCGGTGGCGATGACTTGTTGCGGAGACTGGGGTTGGGTGACGGATGCGGGCGGTTATCGGTATCAGCAAACCGACCCGCTTTCGGGAGAACCCTGGCCGTTGATGCCGGCCGTGTTTCGGTCCCTGGCGGCAAAGGCAGCAAGCGCGGGGGGCTACTCGGGGTTTGAGCCGGACGCCTGCCTGGTGAACCGCTATGCACCTGGCGCCAAAATGGGGCTTCATCAGGACAAAGACGAGGACGACTTCGATCAGCCGATCGTTTCTGTGTCCCTGGGCACGCCGGCAATGTTCCAGTTCGGAGGCGCCCGGCGCAGTGACCGGCCGCAGCGAGTGCCCCTTGAGCATGGTGATGTTGTGGTCTGGGGCGGCCCGGCGAGGCTCCGCTACCATGGCGTGTTAACGCTCAAGCAGGCACAGCATTCGCTGACGGGCGCCAGCCGTTACAACCTGACGTTTCGCCATGCGCGGTAATGGTGGGTGATGGCACCCTCAAGCGTGGTGGTCAAACGCTGTAGCAACTCCCCGCTGTGTCGCCAGAAGTGCCAATAGAGAGGCACTTTCAGCTCATGCCCCGGTGCAAGGTTGACCAGGCCCCCATTGTCCAGCCAATGACTGGCCTGGATTTGCGGAATCATGCCATAGCCCATGCCGGCCCTGGCAAGCTGGACGAACCCCTCAGAAGAGGGGCACAGGTGGTAGGGGAAACGGCCGTGGTAGCCACAACCAGCATGAATCGGTGCTGTAGCTGGTCGTTGGGGCCAAAGACAATAGCCGGAGAGGTGGCGAAAGCTTCTGGTGTGATGCCATCCGGAAAAAACTGGCGGACATACTGCGGGGTCGCCAGCGGCATGTAGGTCATTTCCCCCAGTGCCACGCAACGCCCGCCAGCAATGGGCTGGCTGCTGCTGCACAGACAAGCGGCCACATCGCCATCGCGCATTCGCTTCAGGCCCACGTCCTGGTCCTCAATTACCAGATCGAGCAATAAACCCTCCCGGCTGCAGAACTCCCCAACCACAGCGGCCCACCAGGTGGCCAGGCTGTCCGCATTGATAGCGATACGCAGGCGCGTGGTGTCCTCGGCCAGGGCGGGTATGGTTTTGCGCAGGTCCCTTTCCAGAAGCTGTACCTGCTGGAAGTGGTTCAGCAGCTTGTTCCCGGCCGGCGTTGCCTGCAGTTCCGGGTGCCGGACCAGAACCGGCTGGCCCAGGCGTACTTCAAGTGACTTGATGCGTTGTGATACGGCGGATTGCGTGAGCCCGAGTATCTCCCCGGCACGCTCAAACCCACCGTTCTCGATCACCGCGGCAAGTGCCTGCAGAAGCTTGTAATCCAACATAAGAAATATTCATGGGATATAAGGTTTATGATTTTTAAGTATAGCCCTTACCCCTTAAGCTTCCAGCAAATTCGGAGGGAAATATGCTGACAAGTTATCTGACAGGGCTGCTGGTGTGCGGCGGCATCATCATTGCGATTGGCGCTCAGAACGCCTACATCCTGGGGCAGGCGATTCGCCGGGAACATCATTGGTATTGCGCTGGCATTTGCATGACGGCGGATATCTTGCTGTTCACGGCAGGCATGTTCGGCGTTAACGCCGCGTTGATGGCCGTGCCTGAAGCGCTGGACGTGATGCGCTGGTTGGGTGTGGCGTTCCTCAGCTGGCTGGCGTTGCTGGCCTTCGCTCGTGCTGCGAAAGGACGTGATGCCCTGGATGCCAGGAAAGCGGATGTTTCGAGCCTGCGGACCGTGGTGTTGACCACCCTGGCGGTAACGCTACTGAATCCCCAGGTGTATCTGGATACCTTGTTGCTGATCCCTGCCATCGGCGCGCAACAGGCCAGCCCGCTGGTGTTTGTGGCCGGCGCCAGCAGTGCGTCTGTCATGTGGTTCTGCCTGCTGGCGTTCGGCGGGGCGGCGCTTTCTCCCTGGTTGTCGAGCCCCATGTCCTGGCGGTTCATTGATGGCGCCATTGGTTCCATGATGGCGATCATTGCCTTTCACCTCGCCAGCAACGGCCTGTCCGGGCCGGTGGCGTAAGCAGGGCCCGGTCTCCGGGCCCGCCGGTTACTTTTCCGGCACCGTTCTGGTATGCTTCGCCGCCTTTAATTCGCAGCTTATGAACGTACCTTAATGAACGTCCCCACGACAGTTACGACGATCACTCCGCCCTAGCGTCCTGTGCTCCCAGGTTTACGTCCTGATTGAACTCCGGTAGTCACTTCATGAGGACTACAACCGGTTTTTACGTCCCGAATTTGCCCTCTCTGACTGGATACCAACGATATGGTGAACAAGCTTAAGGCCGACTGGCTTTCCAATATACGCGGCGATTTGCTTGCCGGCATTGTGGTGGCGCTGGCGTTGATTCCCGAAGCCATCGCTTTTTCCATTATCGCCGGTGTGGACCCGAAAGTGGGTCTGTATGCCTCGTTCTGTATTGCGGTGGTGATTGCCTTCGTCGGCGGCCGCCCCGGTATGATCTCCGCCGCGACAGGCGCTATGGCGCTGTTGATGGTGACTCTTGTAAAGGAGCACGGCCTGGAGTATCTGCTTGCAGCTACGCTGCTGACCGGGTTGCTGCAGATCGGCGCTGGCTATCTGAAACTCGGTGGCCTGATGCGCTTTGTGTCCCGTTCCGTAGTGACCGGGTTTGTGAACGCGCTGGCTATCCTGATCTTTATGGCGCAGTTGCCAGAACTGACTAATGTCACCTGGCACGTTTATGCGATGACCGCTGCCGGGCTGGGTATCATTTACCTGTTTCCACTGGTGCCGGTCGTCGGCCGCATACTGCCATCGCCGTTGATCTGTATTGTCTCGCTGACCATCGTTGCGATGGTCTACAACATCGATATCCGCACGGTCGGTGATATGGGGCAACTGCCGGATACGCTTCCGATTTTCCTGTGGCCAGACGTGCCGTTGAACCTTGAAACCCTGATGATCATCCTGCCTTACTCCGTCGGTCTGGCCATTGTTGGCCTTCTGGAATCCATGATGACCGCCACCATTGTGGACGACCTCACGGACACAACCAGTGACCGTAACCGGGAGTGCAAAGGGCAGGGCGTTGCCAATATTGGCTCTGGCCTGCTGGGTGGCATGGCTGGTTGCGCGATGATTGGCCAGTCCATTATCAACATCAAATCCGGCGGCCGAACCCGGCTTTCCACGCTGACAGCGGGTGTATTCCTGCTGGTTCTCGTGCTGGTGCTGGACCAGTGGCTGGTACAGATTCCAATGGCGGCCCTCGTAGCCGTGATGATCATGGTGTCCATCGGTACCTTCAGTTGGGCGTCGATCAAGAACCTGAAAGAGCATCCCCTGTCCACCAATATTGTGATGGTGGTGACCGTTATTGTCGTCGTCGCCACGCACAACCTGGCCTTCGGCGTGCTGGCAGGCGTGCTTCTGGCGGCCCTGTTCTTCGCCAACAAGGTGGGCCATTACATGCTGGTGACGTCCGACTTTGACGAAGCGACTGACACCCGCACCTACAACGTTGTCGGGCAGGTGTTCTTCAGTTCCTCGGAAAAATTCACGGAATCCTTTGATTTCAAGGAAGCAGTGGATAATGTGGTGATTGACCTGACCCGGGCTCACTTCTGGGACATTACGGCAGTGGGCGCTCTGGACAAGGCCGTTATCAAGTTCCGTCGCGAAGGTGCGGAGGTGGAGATTATCGGGCTGAATGAAGCCAGCGCCACCATTGTTGACCGCTTTGGGGTGCACGATAAACCCGACGCCGTTGACCAGTTGATGGCGCACTGATATGACACAAGCCAAGGAATTCAAAGACGTAACCGGTCAGAATAACAACCACAAGGATCACCAAGGCGAGGTTGAAATGCTACGAGTAGTTGCCTGTATCGACGGCTCCCGGGCTGCACCGGCGGTGTGTGATTACGCTGCCTGGGCCAGCAAGCACATGGAAACCCCGATGACTCTGCTGCACGTTCTCGACGAGGAACGCTATCCAACAGAGCCAGACCTGGCTGGTAGCATTGGCTTGGGAAGCCGTGAACAGCTGATGGATGAGCTTGCCGAGCTTGACCGCAAGCGTTCCAAGCTGGCCCTGGAACACGGCCATCACATGCTCGATGAGGCAGAACACCGGGTGAAGGAACAGGGCATTGACGACGTGATCAAGCGCCAGCGCCATGGGGATCTGACGGAATCCTTGCTGGCCCTGGAAAACCAGACCCGTCTGCTGGTCATGGGGCTGCACGGTGAGAGCAGTTCAGACCGTGACGTACATGTGGGCAGCCAACTGGAAACGGTGATTCGTAGTGTCCACCGCCCGATTCTTCTGGTTCCGGACGAGTACGAGCAGCCAAAGAGCGCCATGCTGGCTTTTGACGGCAGCGCCACGGCGTTCAAGGGCGTGGAACTTCTGGCGGGTAGCCCGGTACTGAAAGGCATGCCGATTCATCTGGTGATGATTGGAGCGGACACCAATGACCGCTGGGAACAGCTCAAGAAAGCAGAGAAGATGCTGGGTGACCTTGGCTCCGACATCACCCTCGCGATCCGCGCCGGGGATGTAGAGCCAACGCTCCACGCCTACCAGGAAGAACACGACATCGACATCCTGGTAATGGGTGCCTATGGCCATTCACGAATTCGACAGTTCCTGGTGGGAAGCACCACAACCACCATGCTGAAAACCGCGAAAAAGCCGCTGGTGATCCTGCGCTAATGCTGAACCAGCGGCGCTCTGTTGCCGGGCTGATGTCGGCCCGCTACTTTCTGTCGGGGCTGCTAGTGCTGCTGGTCTTGCTGACAGGCTGTGCCGGCAGTTTGCCGCCGGCCACTCATTCCGGAGCCGAAACCGCCGTGTTGACTGACGACAGTTTCCTTTCCAGCCAGTCCCGGCAACGGCTGGCTGACGCGAACGGTCAATCCGGTTATTACCTGCTGGATTCTGGTCAGGACGCCTTCCTGTACCGAGCCGCTATGATTGAGGCGGCTGAACACCGTATTGATGCTCAGTACTACATCTGGAACCGTGATGACTCCGGACTGCACCTGGCCGGCCGGCTGTTACTCGCAGCGGACCGTGGTGTTAAGGTCCGGCTGCTGCTGGATGACTTTAACGCCGAGCGGATCGGCGAATTGTTTGCTTCCCTGGATACCCACCCAAATATTCATATTCGCATCTTCAACCCAGCCAGAAACCGCAGTGGCTGGGGCCGATGGGTATCGTTCCTGATGGATTTCCAGCGAATAAACCGCCGAATGCACAACAAGACATTTGTGGTTGACGGGACTGCGGGCATTGTCGGTGGTCGCAACATTGGTGATGAATATTTCGGCTTCGATGAGAGCCGCTATTTCAGGGATCGCGATGTCCTTGCCCTGGGGCCGGTGGTTGAGGGTATGGCGGATAATTTCCAGGCTTACTGGAGCAGCCCCTGGGCTTACCCCGCTTCCGATCTATACACATCCATGCCTACTGGCGCGGAGTTGGCCGAGACGCTGGAGGGGCTTCGGCAGCAGGCTATCGCACAACCCCGGCTTCCCATCTCTGCCCCCACCGGGGCGGAACAGGGCAGGTCTGAACTGACCAGCGTGTTCAGCCGAATGACGATTGCTCAGGGGGAACTGGTGTTTGACCCTCCCCCTGAACATATGGACGCGCCATCCGAGACACCCAAACGGAGCGCACTGGCGTTGCAACGCCTGGCGCAGACAGCCACCCGGGAAATCCTGATCGAGTCCGCCTACCTCATTCTTGCCAGGGAACAGTTGCAGGCCCTGGGTGCCAATGAGCGCCCGCAACTGGAGGTTGCCGCGCTGACCAACTCTCTGGCTTCCAATGATCTGGTCACCAACCATGCCGGTTATGCCCGCTGGCGTCCCTACATGCTGGAGCAGGGCATACACATCTACGAACTCAAGCCTGATGCCGAGGCCTGTCGGCAATGGTTGAGTGACGACGCCTTCTGCGCCACGGGCGAGGTCAGCCTGCACTCCAAATCAGTGGTTTTTGATCGCAGCACCCTGGTGGTGGGGTCCTTCAACGTTAACCTCCGCTCCATCTACCTCAACGGTGAAACCGTATTGATTATCCACAGTGCCGACCTGGCAGAGCGTGTGGCGGAGGATGTACGGCTGACCATGGCGCCCGGCAATAGCTGGGAGGTGGCTCTGGACGAGGACGGAGATCTCCAGTGGCGCAGCGGTGAGGCAGTGTTCACCAGCGAGCGACCGTCCATTGGTGGCGCCGGGCGAAGTCCGGGTTCTTGTCATGGTTGCCTATCGAGAAGTACCTTTAGGCTTGGTCGTGATCTTTATCCTTTTGGATGTCAGGCATCGCGGGGGGGAGGGGAATCCAATATTAGTTGGCGTACCCTTGTTTGAATTGATGTATTTGATTGTGGGCAGTGAGCGCTGAAAATCTCTAAGCTGGAGACTTTGATGAAATTATCGACGATTGTGCTTTTGGTGTTTGTTTTCGCTGGGTGCACAACATCCGTGAAAATGGGTGATCGACCGGCCAATAAAATCGAGATTGTGGATGTTAAGAACTATTCTCTTGGTGAGCCAGCAACGGCCTATGTCGGCGATCCTATTGTAGTTCGAAAATCTTATAAGGCTGTTGTGAAGAAAGACCTTTACCGGGCAAACAATGACTTCGTGCTTGAGGGCGGTATTGGCTCTGTTGCGATCTATCTCGACGGCTCTGCTGGAAATACTTACCGCATTGCTGGAACGAATGAAAAAGGCAATCCAGCTCTCGCGATCCCTAACTCAACGTTGATGTTCGGAGTAAATGAGAACGGCCAATGGGATCAAACTGTAATGTCTCCTAGTTTTTGGTCTAGCCCCGTTGGCAGCGGTTCAGGATACGATCTGTTACCTGAGGACACGACATTCTCACCTGTGGAGTCGACAACCCCAGTTTCTGAAGCGGGGTACTTGAACCACGAATTGGTCTTTACAGGTCAGGGTGCAAACGGTATCAACTTGCTTTATCGCGAATATACGTTCGAGAATATGGCTCGCTCCGCTTACACTCAGGAACTCGTATATCCTCTGGACACTGATGAAATCCGGTTCCGGAACTATCAGATTGATATGGTCTCTGTGTCGTCTTCGGAAATTAAATATATCGTCAATTCTGACTAGAAGAAGGTTTTGATAGGGTTGGCAGATGAATAGGTTATTTGTATTGAGCAGACTCTGGACCTTTTAAAGAGCAGAAAGAAGGGGGCTGATGCAGCAGAGCCCCTTACCGGAAAACGCCGCGTCAAAATCATTGAAATGTCCCTGCCACCTCCTGAGGCACAACACGACTAAGGCTGGAGAGTATTTTTGTCCGACAAGCTGACCCCGAACACCAGCGCGCATCGACCGTGCCTTTTCCGGCAAAACCGGGATAGCCGCTTGCGTTTAGTGTCGGGGATTCGTTATAGTTCAGGTAACACAGCCACCACGCTTAGTACCCTCTCGGGGGATATCGCGCAACCTTGGTGGCTTTTTTATGTCCGCTTTTTGCGCGTCAACAATGTCGGGGCCGCTCGGTGCTGAAGCCCTACCGCAAGGTTGCCCTTTCCTTCGCTGACCAGTTGCGGCTTCTGGAAGCCCGAGGGTTGACTGTTCCTGACCGGACGTTGGCGTTACGTCAGCTCAGTTCTATAAGCTACTACCGGCTGAGCGCCTATTGGTATCCCTTTCTGAAGCGCAACTTGCAGGGAAAAGTGACCGGCTCGTTCGAGACGGGTACGAACTTTAGTCAGGTGGTGCAGCTTTACGAATTCGACCGCCACCTGCGGCTCCTGGTTATAGATGCCATTGAGCGGGTTGAAGTGCATATCCGTACCCTAGTGACCTATCATCTTGGTCATCAATACGGGCCCTTCGGACACATTCAACCAGTTAATTTCCATCCCAATTTCGATCACGCCAAGTGGCTGACAAAACTGGAGGGCGAAGCTCTACAATCGAAAGATGCCTTCGTGGAGCACTTCAAGAGCAAGTATACCGGGTTTCCGACATTGCCGATTTGGATGTCAACGGAGGTGATGTCATTGGGGTCATTGTCCTTCTGCTACACGGGCCTGAAGAATCAGGACAAGCAACATATATCAAGGCAGCTTGGCATTCACCATAAGCGCCTGAAAGACTGGCTGCACACGCTTACTTATGTCCGAAATATCTGTGCCCACCACAGCCGTCTCTGGAATCGGGAGCTGGCGATCAAGCCGGAGAAGGTGCGCGACCCAGCGTGGAACTCGCCGATAACCCCGCGTCATGACAGGTTATTTTACGTCCTGCTGATTTTGCGTGTGTTGCTCAGAAGTAATCATAACGGCAACCAATGGGCGGAGAGCTGTAACGATTTGCTAGACACTTTTGCAAGCGAAGAAAGATATCGGACCGCCATGGGAATGCCTTCTGACTGGAAGTTCCATCCTCTATGGATCTGACGAAAAACAGCTATTGATATAATGGACAGCAGCTCAGACGTGCTGTCCAGCTGCCACGCCAGACGCCCATGCCCACTGAAAGTTATGGCCGCCAAGGTGTCCGGTAACATCCACCACCTCACCAATAAAGTACAGGTCAGGCTTGTCCAGAACCGCCATGGTTTTTGATGACAGCTGGCGGGTATCCACGCCACCCAGGGTTACTTCGGCCGTTCGATAGCCTTCGGTGCCGGCAGGTTTGATGGTCCATTGGTCCAGGGCGCGAGCACCTGCTCTATGTCGCTGTTTTTGTAGCCCTGCAATGGACCGGCCCAGCCGTGAACGTCGTTCAGGGCCTGGGCGAAGCGTTTGGGCAGGTGTTGCGCAAGGTATTGGGCCACCGTGGATTGCGGTTTTGAGTTACGCAGGTCGTGCAGGTCCTGTTCTACGTTGGTGGCGGGCAGCATATTGACGCTCAGGCTGTCGCCGGGGTGCCAGAAGCTGGAAATCTGCAGCATCGAAGGGCCGCTGAGCCCGCGGTGGGTGACCAGCATCGGTTCGCGGAAATGTTCGTTGTTGCAATGCACATCCACAGGGCAACTGACGCCGGACAGGGGCGCCAACTGTTCCTTCAGCTCCGGGTGCAGGGTGAAGGGCACCAACCTGCCCGGGTGGGCAGTACGGCAAGCCCGAACTGTTTCGCAATATCGTAGCCAAAGCCGGTTGCGCCCATGGTGGGGATGGACAGCCCACCGCAGGCGATGACCAGGGATTCGCAGGTCAGGGTACCGCTGCTGGTTTGTAGCTGATAGCCGTGATCGACACCGCTGATTGTTTTAACGCTTGTCTTAAGTCGCACTTCCGCGCCAGCCCATTCGCATTCGGTGAGCAGCATATCGAGTATTTCCTTGCTGCTGTCCTTGCAGAATAGCTGCCCGGCGGCCTTCTCCTCGTGCTCGATGCCGTGGCGTTCCACCAAGTCCAGGAAGTGCTGGGGGGTGTAGCGTTTCAGGGCGGAGATGCAGTAGTGGGGATTGTCCGAGAGGAAGTTCGCCGGCGTGCTGTTGAGGTTGGTGAAGTTGCAACGGCCACCGCCGGACATAAGGATCTTCTTGCCGGGTTTGTTGGCGTGGTCGATCACCAGCACGCTACGGCCGCGGTAGCCTGCAGTTAGAGCGCACATCAGGCCTGCGGCGCCGGCGCCTATGATGATGACGTCGTAGCTCGCCGTGTTCATCTGATGTTGTCCCGCTGCAGGGCTACGGAGTTCCGGCACGGGTTGAGGGCGGTCAGGGATACGCGGTGAATGCGTCCCTGTACGCTCGACAAAAACATCCCTGTTTTTGACGATCCCTGACAGCTCTCAACCTGCGCCTTGCCAAACATCTGTGCTTGTACCGCCCCGCATGTATTAGTTGGGCGCAGTATACATTTTTGCGGAGACGTTAGGGCAGTTGCACGGAACCTTCCATATAGAATGCCGCCTGGCCCGCAATGGCGACGCGGTCGCCCTTCAGTTCACATCGCAGAACGCCGCCTCTGTCGGACACCTGGTGTGCCAACAGGTGATCCTTGCCGAGTTTTTCGGCCCAGTAGGGCACCAGAATACTGTGGATTGAGCCGGTGACCGGGTCTTCATCAATGCCGCCGCCGGGGGCGAAGTAACGGCTGACGAAGTCGCAGTCATTGCCGGGTGCCGTAATGATGACACCTAGATTGCCAAGTTCTTTGAGCTTGCGGATGTCCGGCTGCGCGGTTTTTACCGCCGCTTCGTTTCCGAGGACGATGAGGTAATTGGTGTCTTTGGGAACAAAGAACGACGTGTTCGGGCAGCCTTCCAGGGCTTCCAGAATCAGGCCGGGTGTCGGGCGTTCCTCAAAGCCCAGATTAGGGAAGTCCAGTTCCAGCCAGCCGTCGTCGGTCTGTTTCACTCCCAGGGGGCCGCTTTTGGACTGGAATCGGATTTGCTCCTTTTTCCAGCCCAGCTTGTTGAAGAGGACCCAGGCGCTGGCGAGGGTGGCGTGGCCGCAGAGAGGCACTTCTATGTCGGGCGTGAACCAGCGTATGTGAAAGTCTTCTTCTGCGTTATCAGGAAGGGGCACCAGAAAGGCCGTTTCCGAGAGATGATTTTCCAGCGCCATTTTTTGCATGGTGTCGTCCGGCAGCCATTCTTCAAGTGGCATGACGGCAGCGGGGTTTCCGCCGAAAACCTGGCTGGCGAAGGCGTCGACCTGATATATCGGTAGTGTTTTCATTCTCTTTCCTTTCGCGAGATTCGATGAGTGATAGCCAGAGTCACCATTCTCCGTTTATGCAGACAACCATAACAGATTCAGATATTGTGATTTTGGACCGGTACAGGCTTTTTTGTTCGACATCTGTGCTGGTAAGAATCTGTTTGATCTGTACTGCAGCCATTCTGGATTGATCTGGCAGGATGAAGCGATGGGCATTCTCTATAATCAGGTAGCAGACCAGTTACACGCATTGATTCGTGATGGGGTTTATCGCGAAGGTGAGCGGTTGCCTGGTGTTCGGGCGCTCAGTCGCCAGTTTGGCGTGAGCGTGTCAACGGTGCTTCAAGCACACCAGACGCTGGAGGCCCGAGGCTACCTCGAAGCGCGAGAGCGCAGCGGCTATTTTGTGCATCTGCCAGGCGGGATACACCAGAACCGGTGATGCAGAAGCACAAAGCCAAGCCGGTGCCGGTGAGTGCCCGTGACATGGCGCTTGATCTTTGTGCTGACGAAGAGAAACGCATGGTGCCTCTGGCGGCCGCTGTGCCACATCCCGATTTCCTGCCCGTGCGGCAGATCCAGCATGCCACCCTCTGGGCTGCACGGCGAGGGCTGGAAACATTAGACTATGCCTTTCCCGGCAAGATCGAGTATCGCCGTCAGGTGGCCCAGCGAATGGCCGCATTGGGGATTATTACCACGCCCGACGACATTCTTGCCACCAACGGTGCCCAGGAAGCCATTATTCTTGCCCTGCAGGCGGTCACTTCGCCTGGGGATATCGTGGTTGTCGAGTCACCATCGTTCCCGGGCATCCTCCAGGCGCTGGACGTGGTTGGGCTCCGGGTCATTGAAGTGCCGACGCATCCTTCGGAAGGGCTGAGCCTGGAGGGATTGGAGCTGGCGCTGGAACAGTGGCCGGTGAAGGCATGCGTGGTGGTCCCCAATCACAGCAATCCCATGGGCGCGACGATGTCTGATCTTCGCAAGCAGCAGATGGTAAGGATGCTGGAAGCGGTGGGCGTTCCTTTGATTGAGGACGACATCTACGGCGATCTCTATTACGGCATGAATCGACCCAGACCGGCAAAGGTCTTTGATCGCACCGGCAATGTTATCTATTGCAACTCCTTCTCCAAGACCATTTCTCCGGGTTTACGGCTGGGATGGATGATGCCGGGAAAATACCTCGCCGAAGCACGGCAGCAGAAGTATTTCAGTAATCTGGGTACGGCGAGTGTGCCCCAGATTGCCGTAGCGCATTTCCTGGAGCAGGGCGGTTACGACCGATACCTGCGTTCAGCCCGGCAGCGTTACCGCGAGGCAACGGACCGTATGCGTGCGGCAGTAGGACGCTCCTTCCCGGAAGGTACGGCTGTCAGCCGTCCCCAGGGCGGTTTCGTGCTGTGGGTTCAGCTTCCGGGCACAGTGTCCGGTACAGAGGTGTTTCGCCGGGCGCGGGAGGAGAATATCAACGTGGCTCCGGGCCTGATGTTCTCCACCACCGACAAGTACGAAAACTGCCTGCGATTGAATGGTGCCAATCCCTGGAGTGAGCGGGTTGAGCAGGCCATTGCGCGCCTCGGTGCCATCGTAACGGCTGTGGCGGCTGAGTCCCGGGCCTGACTCGGGCCTATTTTTTCCGCAGGCTCATCGGATCCAGCAGGCCGATGGCAACCGCAATGCCCGTAACATCCGGCACGCGCTCCACACCTAGCCGTTTCATTACGCGCGCCCTGTACAAGTCAATTGTCTTCACGCCGATGCCCAGTTGCTCCGCTATTTCCCTGCTGGTGTATCCTTGTGCCAATGGCATGAATACATCCCGTTCCCGCCGTGTGAGAGAAGCGACAAGCGTGTCAGTGTGCTGGTCTCCACGTTGTTGACTATTGGTTTTCTGATGTTCCTGAAGGGCCTGCTGGACGCTATCCAGAAGAAGTTGTTCGTTGAATGGCTTCTCGATGAAATCAAAAGCCCCGGATTTGAAGGCGCGGACCACGATGGGCACATCCGCGTGTCCAGAGAGAAAGATGATGGGAAGTTGCGAGCCCCGTTTTTGAAGCTCTTCCTGAACGTTCAGCCGCCGAGGCCAGGCATCCGTATGTCGAGGACCACGCAGCCGGTATGCTCCGGATTAACGGCGTTCAGAAATTGCCGGCCATCTGCATAAGGCTGCACGTGTAGGCCAACGGACTCCAGCAGCCACTGGGTGGACTCCAGCATGCCGGCATCATCGTCTACAACATAAACGGTATGGGCTGAATCACTCATCCTGGTCTGTCTCCCTAGGGTTGCCGGATTCATTCTTTTTGCAGTGGGGAGGAGGGAAGCGGCATATCAGTGTCAGGCCGCCACCGTCGGCTGGTTGTGCGTCCAGAAAGCCGCCATATCCCTCAATAATGGAGCGGCTCATGGAAAGTCCAAGGCCAAGTCCTTGAGGTTTGCTGGTATAGAAGGGCGTGAACATGTGTCGCAGGCCTTCCTCGTCAAGGCCCGTTCCGTGGTCAGTCACCTTGATCAGGGTCTCCTGCGCCGGTGTTATGCAGGTTTCAATCTTAATGTGAGATGGGGCGTTGTTATCCTGCCGGGCTTCGGTATTGGCGTCGATACCGTTGCGAATCAGGTTGATCAACACCTGCTCGAGTAAGACCGGGTCGGCAGTGAGTACGGGGTTGAGCGGCGTTAGGTTCTCCTGGATGACAACATTATGTTTGTCTGCATCCCATTGGCATAGTCGCTTGACGTTGGTTACCGCGTCATTGATGTTAACCGGCGCTGTGCGTTGCTGCCCCTTACGTAGAAAGGCCCGCAGTCGCTTGATGACTTCCGAGGCGCGGTTGGCGTGATGAGTGATTCGCTGCAGACCATCGTCCACCCGCTCGAGGTTCTCCGGGTACTCCAGGGCCAGTTTCAGATAACGCTGGCTTGCACTGGCAAAGTTAACGATCGACGCCAGTGGCTGGTTCATCTCGTGGGCGATACTGGATGCCAGTTCGCCCAGTGTCGCCAGGCGGGCAGTGTGGGCGAGTTCTTCGGCCAGTCGGCGGTTGTTTTCTTCCGACTTTACCCTTGCGGTAATGTCTCGTGAGACGCTGACGGCTCGATCACTGCTCCGGTGTAGGTTTCCCTGATCGCCCGGCTGGCGATTTCAAACCATCGCTTGCTGCCGTCCCGGTGGGTGATCTCTATGGTCATGGTGGCGTAGCCTTCGTCCCGAAGCCGGTTACGGGCTTCCTCCATTTCGGCGCTGAAGGCATTGCTTCGGAATACCTCTTCAAGAGGTTTGCCCCTAAGTTCCTCAGGCCAGTACCCCAGCAGCTCCAGGATGCCGGCGTGGCATCAATGAACCTGCCATCCGGTGCATGCCGGGAAATAAGGTCTGTAGTGTTTTCGGTAATCAATCGGTAAAGCCGGCTGGATCGGGTTGCCTCGTCCAGTTTCCGAATGTTGTCTGTGACATCCCGTCCCCGTGCCAGAATCTGGCGAGAGTCCTGGTCGGGAATGAACGTCCACGACAGGGTGGCCGAATGCAGACGACTCTCCACGCCTTCAATAGCGCGCCCCTGGGTAAGGCAGGCATTGATCAGAGCTGAGAAATTGACTGGTAGCAGTCTGATCGGGTTGTCGGTTCCGGTCTCCGCACACAGATCTTTCGCTGCCTGATTCAAGCCTAGCAGCTGGCCGTCGGAATCGAGTATAAGCCCTGCTTCAGGGTCGGAACTTGGCAGCTGGAAGGTTGTGATAGTGCTTCCTTGGTTATTTTTCATTTTAATATAGTAAATACACTATAATACATTGGTGTAATTTCTAGTAGTGTTGCTATAAAATAGTATCTCTATACCAGATATTGTAGCCCTTTTGGTAGACTTCTTTAATGCACCATAAGAATAATGACGCTTACAGGACCATACAATGACATCAATTTTTGATCAGGGCCTCGAGCCAGTCAGCGCCAATCACTCTGTCCTTTCCCCCATCGACTTTATTGAGCGTACCGCCAGTGTCTACCCGGACTATCCGGCAGTCATACACGGAGCCATTCGCTATACCTGGGGACAGACCTATGAACGGTGTCGCCGACTGGCCTCTGCGCTTTCCAGCAGGGGCATCGGTCGTGGCGACACGGTGGCGGCGATACTGCCCAATATTCCGGCGATGGTGGAATGTCACTTTGGCGTTCCGATGATTGGGGCTGTGCTCAACACTCTTAACGTGCGACTGGATGCTGAGGCCATTGCTTTTATGCTTGAGCACGCTGAAGCCAAAGTGGTGGTGGCCGATCGGGAGTTCGGTAGTGTGGTTCGCGATGCAATCAGTCGTCTGGACTCAAAGCCATTGGTCATTGACATTGACGATCCCGAATACGGTGAGGGTATCCAGGTGAGCGATCTGGATTACGAAGCGTTCCTTCAGGAAGGCGACCCGGAGTTCCAGTGGAACCTGCCTGAAAACGAATGGGATGCAATTTCACTGAACTATACATCAGGTACCACCGGGAACCCGAAAGGTGTGGTTTACCACCATCGTGGCGCTTATCTGAACAGTCTTGGCAATCAGGCCGTGTGGTCAATGGGCCAGCACCCCGTCTACCTGTGGACGCTTCCCATGTTCCACTGCAACGGCTGGTGTTTCCCCTGGACCGTCACGGCGATGGCAGGCACCCATGTGTGTCTACGGCGGGTGGACCCGGAGAAAATCCTCCAGCTGATTCGCGATCATCAGGTGACTCACATGTGCGGTGCGCCAATTGTGCTCAACGCTCTGTTGAATGTGCCAGAGTCTGCAAAAGCCGGAATTGATCACGAGGTGAAGGCGATGACAGCCGGTGCAGCCCCTCCTGCACAGGTTATCGGTGCCATTGAGGAAATGGGGATTGCGATTACCCATGTATATGGTCTCACCGAGGTATACGGCCCAGTGACAGTGTGTGCGTGGAAATCCGAGTGGGATGAGAAAACGCTGGATGAACGGGCCACGATCAAAGCACGTCAGGGCGTTCGTTATCAGACGCTGGCAGGCACGATGGTGGGCGAGCCAAGCACCATGGAGCCAGTACCTAAAGACGGTAAAACCATTGGCGAGATATTCCTGCGCGGTAACACCGTAATGAAGGGCTATCTGAAAAACCCCAAGGCCACTGAGGAAGCCTTTCGCGGCGGTTGGTTCCACACCGGCGATCTGGCTGTGTGGCACGAGGACGGTTATATGGAGATCAAGGATCGTCTGAAGGACATCATCATTTCGGGGGGCGAAAATATTTCTACCATTGAGGTGGAAGACGCTCTGTATCGCCATCCGTCGGTATTGGAGGCAGCGGTGGTTGCGCGTCCAGACGCCAAATGGGGCGAGACCCCTTGTGCGTTTATCACCTTGAAGCCGGAAGCCAGCGAAGTGAGCGAGGAGGATCTGATCGACTTCTGCCGTGAACGATTGGCTCGCTTCAAGGTGCCCAAGACGATCGTATTTAGTGACCTGCCAAAAACCTCAACCGGCAAGATCCAGAAATTCGTGCTGCGAGACCAGGCAAAAGAACTGGATTGATCTGGTGGTGTTATAGCCCGGCGACCGGGTTTGGAAACCGTTAACACAAAAACAACATGAGGTGCGGATGATTCCGCACCAGGAGACTTTTTATGCAAGTTTACCACCGTAAAAATGGGGAAGAGCAGCCATATTGGCCGGCTGGTCCATTCAAGATTCGACTGCCGTTTGTTCACTACCGTTGGGAGTTTGCCGAAATGGTGCAGGCGCTGATCATGTTCGTGGTCAGCCTTGCGATGATTCCGCTTCTGGAGAAGTACCTCGGTGTGCCCTACGACGTTGCGCTTGCCTACGTGGTGATTTGCGGCATCGGTTTCATGTTGCCAGCGTTACTCGGTGTTCCACTGATACCGGGCTGGATCACGCCGGGCATCCCTGTGGTGCTTCTCTTCCTGGGTGACTACGAGCCGGGTCCGGAGGCAATTAAAGCGTTGTTTGCGCTACAGTTCCTGGTGTTCATTATTTTCCTGGTGCTGGGGGTTACCCGCTTGGGGAGCAAGCTGGTGGAGCTGATTCCCCGTTCCATGAAGGGCGGCATTATTATTGGTGCCGGTATTGCCGCATTGATGGGCGAAATCGAAGCAGGTGGACGACTGGCTGAAACCCCCATTTCCCTGATTGTGGGCGGTCTGGTCTGTCTGTATCTGATGTTTTCGGTATCTTTCAAAGGGTTCGTCGACACCAGCAACATTGCCCGCAAGATTGCGAACTACGGAATGGTCCCGGGAATGGTCGTCGCCATCCTGGTGGGTTTTGCCACTGGTGAGTATGCCGTTCCAGACGTGGAGTGGGGCATTACCAAGCCGGCGTTTGACGAGCTGTGGAACTATCTGCCGTTTGCTGTCGGGTTTCCCGATGCCGAAGTGTTCATGTACGCCATTCCGACAGCGGTGATCGCCTATGTCATTGCCTTTGGTGACATCGTAGTTGGGCAGTCGTTGATGAACCGGGTGGATCACCTGCGAAAGGATGAGGAGATTGATAACAGCATTGATCGTGTACATCTCGTGACGGCTATCCGCAACGGTGGGCACGCTTTCTTTGCGCCATACCCCGGTCTTGCCGGCCCTATCTGGACGGCGGTTACCGCTACCATGGCTGAGCGTTATAAATATGGCCGTAACGCCATGGATTCCATCTACAGCGGTGGTGGTACGTTCTGGGTTACTGGTTTCATTGCCTTGTTTGTGTTGCCGTTGGTGAGCTTCTTCCAGCCAGTATTGCCGATTGCCTTGTCGTTGACTCTGCTTCTGACTGGCTACATCTGCCTAATGGTGGGGCTTGAGCAATTGGAGAACAACACTGAACGTGGTATCGCCGGTACCATGGGGGTGGTTCTGGCAGTCTATGGAGCGGGTTGGGGACTGGCCACCGGTGCCGTGCTGTATTTTCTTATCGAGCGCACCAAGCTGCTTGGATTTACCGCCGACCCGGAAGCGCCGGGTGTTAAGGCAACTGAAGAACATTAAGCCAGCAGCGTCTGATCTGCTTGAACGCACTTTACCCTTATGTGTCCTTGGAGGCATCGGCTTGGCCATGCCTCCTTTTTTGTTTGACAAGTTGTCATATAGTGACAACTTGTCGCTTTTTTGTAGTTGTCGCCTTCCTTCCGTGTTGAATTCGGGTTTAAACTGAAGTTTCTGATCAATTTTCGTACGCGACGTTGCCGCTGTACGGTGAATGCCGCTTCATAATCACAATAACCCGGAGGCAGTCATGACCATCAGCTCCACGCCCGAAGGCGTTTCGGTTGCACCCCGACACATGCACTTCGATATTGCCGACGACCTCAAAACCCTGTGGCACGGCAATGACACCTTCCGCACGGCGTTCTTCAATGCGCTTTCGCTCCAGTTCCCCGATGGCGAGCAGCAGTTTATCAATGCGGTTCGGCTCTACCGGGACAAGGTGGACGATCCCAAGCTTAAGGAAGAGATTCGCGGGTTTATTGGCCAGGAGGCGCTGCATAGCCGGGAGCACAAGCACTACAACGAAGCGTTGAAGGCTCGTGGGTACAACATCGATGCCATTGATGAGCGATTCCGCAGGCATATGGCGTGGGTAGCAACCTGCCGCCCAGTCGCCAACTGGCCGGAACCTGCGGCGCCGAGCATTATACCGCGGTGCTGGCGAATGCCATTCTCCGTCACCCGGAATGGATGGAAGGGGCCACACCGGACATGGAAAAGCTGTGGCGCTGGCACGCCATCGAGGAAACTGAGCACAAATCGGTGGCTTTCGACGTCTATCGACACTGCGTTGGCAATGAGCGTCTTCGCCGGATTGTATTCCTGTTTGTGACCTGGAATTTCTTCAAGTACACCTTCCTGAACACCTGCAGTCTGTTGAAAACCGACGGCAAGTTGTGGAGCCTCGGCACGTGGATCGGTGGTATTAACTTTCTATGGGGTAAACCGGGGGTGTTGCGCAAGTGCATGCCGGACTTCCTGGCCTATTTCCGCAAGGGGTTTCATCCGTGGCAACAGGATAACCGTGAACTGATCGAGAAAAACCTCAATGAACTTGAACTGAAGCCATCCGCTCGCTAGCAGGGTGCTGAAATATTGACCGCTTTGTGTAAGACTGGGCCTGCCAAAAACAATGACAATAAAGGGAAGCAACCGGCTGGAATAGCTTCCCATAGCTGGAGGCCCCATGCGCGTTGGTCTTATCGTTGATTCCGCCTGCGATCTGCCCTATGAGTTCAGTCGCAAGCACGATCTGTTTGTTCTGCCGGTCACGGCCGTTATTGATGGCCAGACCTACATCGACGAGCACGACCCGGTCAGGACCCAGGAATTCTACCAGAGCGGCCTGTTGCAGAAGGGCCACCACGCCGAAACACACGCCTTCTCCGCCGAACAGATCCACGATCTGTTCATGGAAAAAATTGTCACGGAATTTGACGTTGCCATCTGCGAAACGGTCACCCGGTCTCGCAGCCTGATTTTCCAGAATGCCACGGAAGCCATGAACAGTGTGATGGGGCACTATCATGAGGCCCGCCACGCCGCCGGGCGGGAGGGCAAATTCTCCATGCGGGTGATCGACAGCAAACAGATCTTTGCCGGCCAGGGGCTGCTGGCGGCTCACACCCTTCGCCTGATTGAGCAGAAGCTTTCGAAAAACGCCTTACGCAATGAAGTCGACACGTTCACCGACAGAATCTACACCTGCGTGATTCCCCGGGATTTGCACTATATCCGCGAACGGGCCCGTCGGCGTGGAGACAAGAGCGTGTCGGCACTGGTGGCGTTTCTCGGCAAGGCACTGAACATCACCCCGGTCATTTTTGGTCAGGGCGCTGAAGGACAACCGGTTGCCAAAACCCGGAGTTTCGACGTGGCAGTGGAAAAAGTGATGAACTATGCCACCGCGAGGGTCGAGGCAGGTCTGTTGACGCCCTATGTCAGCCTTTCCTGCGGCCTGACCTGGACTGAAATCGAGGACCTTCCAGGATTGAATCGCCTGCGTGACGCCTGTGAGAAAAACGGTGTTGAGCTGTTGCTCTCCCAGATGGGCATTACCAGCAGCATCTACATCGGCCCCGGCAGCCTGTGCCTGGCGCTTGCCGCAGAACCCCACGAATTCAGCGATTTCCAGTAGCCGGGGCTATCGGGCGCCCAGGCACCACCTCCCGTTTCTTGGCTCACTCGCACACCAAAGGCTGTATCTTCGGCAAACGCAGCCGGTCGGGCTTCGTGTTAGCCTCATGTCGTTCTCAATTCAGAAGCCCACTTCCAGACAGCACCGGACCCCGATTATGACCAAAGGTAAAACGGATCTCGCCAATGCGTTGCTCGAGCAACACGTAAAACACGAACTGGCTTCCCTGAAAGGGGCCAAGTTGCGGCGCTTTCTCGAAACCGAAGTGGATGAACTGTTTGACTACGCCGGGGCCATCACCCTGAACCGGCTGACCTCGGCGGAACAGGTTATGGGCGTGATCCAGCGCATTGTGATCAACATGGAACTGGATGCCGGTATCCCGGAACTGGCGGCCGAAATGGCTACGGAGGTATTGAACGCGCCGGTCCAGCGCACGTCCCGGTTACGGGATATTATCACCCGAGAGCAGGCCACCGGGTTCCTCGAAGAGGCCCTTGAACTACGTCAGCAGCGTGAGCGGGTGATCAGCGAGATCATGGCTCACCCGGTCTATCAGGAGCTGGTTTCAAACGTGGTGTATCAGGGCGTGGTGAACTACCTCTACGAGGACAACCTGATTACCAAGAGTGTTCCCGGTGTCGGCTCGATGATGAAGTTTGGCAAGCGCATGGCCAACAGGGCGGTTCCGGGCCTGGACGAGACCTTTGAGCGCCGTTTCAAGGCCTGGTTGTCCGACAGCCTGCCGGGGTTGATCAGCCGGAGTGAACAGTTCCTGAACAAGGCGCTGAGCGACGAGGAGCTGCGCGACAGCGTGATGGCCGTATGGGTGTCACTGGAAGACCGCACCATCGAAGAGTTGCACGAGGGGCTTGGAGACATACAGCTCCAGGAGTTTGTGGTTCTGGGGTATGAGTTCTGGCTGCAGTTCCGACAGACGGCCTATTTTGAGGGGTGTGCCAGGGCCGTGGTGGAGCACCTGTTTACCCTGTATGGCGACAAGCCGGTAATTGAGCTGTTGGCTGCCGTTGGGGTCGATCGCGATGTAGTCATGGCGGAGGTGGATGCTACGCACTTCCTGTGATAGACGTGCTGCGGGAGGAGGGGTATCTTGAGGCCCTGATCCGTCGTCGTCTTGCGCCATTCTATAAGTCGGCCGCGGCGAAAAAACTTCTGCAGCAGGAGAGCTGAGCACTCCTGCGTTCGCGTGGGATGTTTGGCAATGCTGGTACCAACGGAGCTGTTCTGGGCCTATCTGGTGGCCATCTCGCTACTGACTGTCACGCCAGGGGTGGACACCCTGCTGGTGATGCGGAACGCCGGGCGCGGTGGATTGAAACATGGTTTGCGGGATGGCTGTGTCACCAGCGTGGGCATCTGCTGTGGGTTGTTTATTCACGCCACCCTGTCCGCTCTGGGTATTTCGGTGCTGCTGGTAGAGACGGCCTGGGCGTTTACCGCGGTCAAATGGGCAGGTGCCTGCTACCTGATCTGGCTGGGGCTGAGTTCGTTGCGTCAGGCCATGGCCCGGGGCCCCGCAAACGCCGATGAATCCTCGATATCGAGCGCCGAACCGCCATTGATGAAACCGGTATCAATCTGGGTGGCGTTTCGAGAAGGCCTGCTGTCCAACGTGCTGAATCCGAAAACGGCGCTGTTCTATATGGCGTTGCTTCCTCAGTTTATCGATCCCGCCGGGAATGCATTCCAGCAATCGCTGTTCCTTGCGGCGGTTCACTTTGTGCTGGCGATGGCCTGGCAATGTGGGCTGGCGTTGGTGGTGGTCAAATCAAGAAGGCTTGGCGTGGGGCAGGGCGTAAAGCGCATGCTGAACGCGCTGACTGGTGGCTTCTTCGTCGCTATCGGGGCAAAACTGGCGACGCAGTGAAGTGGTGATGTATGAAAAAGGGGAGCCGAGGCTCCCCTTTTTGATGGTAATACGCTGAACGCAGCTATTACTTTTCGAGGTACTGCAGCTTGTCCGGCTTGCCGTCCCACTCTTCGGCTTCTGGCAGCGGGTCTTTCTTTTCGGTGATGTTGGGCCACTTGCCTGCCAGGTCGGCGTTGAGCTCCACAAACTGGACCTGATCCGCCGGCAGCTCGTCTTCCGAGAAAATGGCCTCAGCGGGGCACTCCGGCTCACACAGGGCGCAATCGATGCACTCGTCCGGATCGATTACCAGAAAGTTCGGGCCTTCGTAGAAGCAGTCAACCGGGCATACTTCCACGCAGTCCGTGTATTTGCACTTGATGCAGTTATCAGTAACGACAAACGTCATAGTCAGTTTCCTGGTCCAGTAGTCAATCTCATCAGTGTAATAATAATTGCGCGATATTGTATTGAGCGGCCTGCCCTGTCGCAAGCGCTGAGGTGCACTATCGTTATTACACAGATCAATTCTGCCGCTGAGTTCCACTATTTCCCCAGCAGTTCTTTCAATTCGTACAGTCGGTTAAGGGCATCCCGCGGAGTCAGTCCGTCCACGTCCAGGTCGGCCAGGCATTCTTCCACTTTGCTGGGCTCCAGGCTGGCGAACATGTCTGCCTGCATAACCGGCTCGCTAACGCGGGCGGTGCGTGGCTGTTTTTCAGGTTCAGCCGGCGCCACGGCGGTATGATCGGCTGCCGGCCTGGCTGGTGCCGCACCGCCTTCAAGGTGGGACAACTGCTCCTTGGCATTGCGAATCACGTCCTGGGGCACGCCAGCCAGCTTCGCCACCTGCAAACCATAGCTCTGGCTCGCCGGGCCGTCATGAACGTTGTGCAGGAACACGATGGTGTCGTCGTGCTCGGTGGCAGTCAGGTGAACGTTAACGGCGTGCTCAAGATCGTCGGCCAGTTGCGTGAGCTCGAAATAGTGAGTGGCAAACAGGGTGTAGCAGCGAATGTGTTTGGCCAGGTGTTCCGCTGTCGCCCACGCCAGGGACAGGCCGTCGAAGGTGCTGGTGCCGCGCCCCACCTCGTCCATCAGCACCAGGCTGTATTCCGTGGCGTTGTGAAGGATATTGGCGGTCTCAGTCATTTCCACCATAAAGGTTGAGCGGCCGCCGGCGATGTCGTCTGACGACCCATGCGGGTGAAAATACGATCCAGTGGCCCGATGACCACGCGGTTGGCGGGCACATAGCTGCCGGTGTAAGCCAGCAGGGCAATCAGTGCTGCCTGGCGCATGTAGGTGGACTTACCGCCCATGTTGGGGCCGGTGATCACCAGCATGCGCCGTTGCTGGTCCATCAGCAGATCATTGGGCACGTAGGGATCGCTCAGCAGTTGTTCTACCACCGGGTGGCGGCCTTCTTCGATATCGAAGCCGGGCGTGTCACTGAATTCCGGGGCATTGAAGCGAAGGCTGGTGGCCCGCTCGGCAAAGTTGCTGAGCACATCCAGCTCCGCCAGGGCCTGGGCAGCGTCCTGCAGGGGTGCCAGTTCTGCGGCTACGGTTTCCAGTACCTCGTCGTACAGGGCTTTCTCCCGTGCCAGCGAGCGGCTCTTGGCGCTCAGGGCCTTGTCTTCGAATTCTTTCAGTTCCGGGGTGATAAAGCGTTCTGCGTTTTTCAGGGTCTGGCGGCGGATGTAATCCACTGGCGCCTGCCCGGACTGGGCGCGGGTAATTTCGATGTAGTAGCCGTGTACCCGGTTATAACCCACTTTCAGCGTGCTGATCCCGGTACGCTCGCGCTCACGAGTCTCAACGTCCAGCAGGAACTGGCCTGCGTTCTCGCTGATATTGCGCAGTTCGTCCAGTTCTTCGTCAAAACCTTCGCGGATAACACCGCCATCCCGGATAACCACCGGCGGGTTGTCGATGATGGCTCGTTCCAGCAGGTCCGATAGTTCGGGGTACTCGCTGATCGTTGTGGCGAGTCTGACGACGTGGTGGGAATTGACCGGTGTCAGTGCCTTCTGTAAATCCGGCAGGCTTAGAAAGGCATCCCGCAGCCGTGCCAGATCCCTTGGGCGCGCTGAACGCAGTGCCACGCGGGCCAAAATCCGCTCGATATCACCGATGCTTTTCAACAGGTCATGAACCGGCTCATAGTGAAAGCCGTCCAGAAGTGCGGAAACCGCCTGCTGGCGTTGTTCCACCACGGTAATGTCCCGTAAAGGCCGGTTAAGCCACCGTCTTAGCTGGCGCCCACCCATGGCGGTCGCCGTCCGGTCCATCACCCAGGCCAGGGTGTGCTGGGTGCCGCCCATCAGGTTGGTGTCGATTTCCAGGTTACGGCGGCTGGTGGCGTCCAGGATTACCGCTTCCTCGCGCCGTTCACGGCTGAGTTTGCGAATGTGGGGCAGGGCGGTGCGCTGGGTTTCTTTGGCGTACTGCAGCAGGCATCCGGCGGCGCAGATGGCCAGCGTGAGGTCTTCGCAGCCAAAGCCGGTCAGGTCGCGGACCTGCAGTTGCTGGGTAATCACGCGGCGGGCGGTGTCGGACTCAAACAGCCATGGGCCCTGGCGACGGATACCGGTATAGCCGTCCAGTACGTCCTGATAAGGAAAGTCCTCACTGATCAGGATCTCCGCTGGGCGCAGGCGCTGGAGTTCCCCTTGCAGGCCCTCGAGATCGTCCAGTTCAGACACGGTAAACCGTCCGCTGGAGATGTCGAGGGAGGCAAAACCAAACTGCTCCCGGTGGCTGTAGATGGCGACCAGGAGGTTATCCCGGCGGTCCTCCAGGAACGCATCGTCGCTCAGCGTGCCCGGCGTCACAATGCGAACCACCTTGCGCTCTACCGGCCCCTTGCTGGTCGCCGGGTCGCCAATCTGTTCGCAAATGGCGATGGATTGACCAGCACGAACCAGACGTGCAATGTAGCCTTCAGCGGAATGGTAAGGAATGCCCGCCATGGGAATCGGGCTGCCCCCGGACTGCCCTCGGGCCGTCAGGGTGATATCCATCAGTTCGGCGGCTTTCTTGGCATCCTCGTAGAACAGCTCGTAAAAGTCCCCCATGCGGTAGAACACCAGTTCATTGGGGTGTTCACCCTTGATCTTGAGGTATTGCCTCATCATCGGGGTGTGGTGGGACAGATCGGTCTGGGCTGCTGACATGAACGGTTCCGGATCCATTGGCTTTATGTGAAGGCAGGGATTGTAAGAAAATAACCGCCATGATGAAACGAAGGAGATCATTATGCCACTGACTGACGAGGCATTGGCGGAAGCCGGCACGCAATTGGCTGACGTATTAATGCAACGCGAGCTTACGATAGCCACTGCCGAAAGTTGCACTGGCGGCTGGGTTGCCAAGGTGCTGACCGACCGCGCGGGCTCTTCTTCCTACGTTCTGGCGGGACTGGTGACCTACAGCAACGATGCAAAAAGGGGCTTGCTGGGTGTGACTGAACCGTCGCTGGGGGAGCACGGCGCGGTTAGCGAACCGGTGGTACGGGAAATGGTTGCTGGTGCCCTGGCGGCCACGGGTGCGGATGTGGCTGTTGCGATCAGCGGCGTGGCGGGCCCTGGTGGCGGCAGTGACGACAAGCCGGTAGGCACGGTGTGGTTTGCCTGGGGGCGCTCTCCGGCTGACACCGAAGCGGTGGTTGAGCAGTTCCAGGGCGACCGTGATCAGGTTCGGCGCCAGGCGGTTCTTTATGTGTTACAGGGAGTTAGGGGCTTTCTGGAAAAGGCCTGAAACGGAGGGGTTGGTCTTACCTTCGTGTTGTGTTTTAATACTGTTCAAATATACAGGAGTCCGGTTTTCCGGGTTCCGCAGTCCATGATTTTGGCCGCCGGGCTCCCGTCCCGATAACGGCATTGGCGACAGAGGGTTTGCAACGATGGAAGACAACCGCAAGAAAGCACTGGGTGCAGCACTGAGCCAGATCGAACGCCAGTTCGGCAAGGGCGCTGTCATGAAGATGGGCGACCAGCCCAGGGAAGCGATCCCTGCGGTATCCACCGGTTCCCTGGGCCTGGATGTGGCGCTGGGAATAGGCGGTCTGCCTTATGGTCGTATCTGTGAGATCTACGGCCCGGAAAGCTCTGGTAAAACCACGCTGACCCTGCAGGTGATTGCCGAGCCCAGAAGGCCGGAAAAACCTGTGCGTTTGTGGATGCGGAGCATGCCCTGGACCCGGTCTATGCCGAAAAGCTGGGCGTGAACGTGGATGAACTCCTGGTATCCCAGCCGGACACCGGTGAGCAGGCGCTGGAAATCTCTGACATGCTGGTACGCTCCAACGCTGTTGACGTCATCATCGTGGACTCCGTGGCAGCGCTGACGCCCAAGGCCGAAATTGAAGGTGAGATGGGGGACAGCCATGTTGGTCTCCAGGCCCGCCTGATGTCCCAGGCGCTGCGTAAGCTGACGGGCAACGTCAAGCATGCCAACTGCCTGCTGATCTTCATCAACCAGATCCGTATGAAAATTGGTGTGATGTTCGGCAGCCCCGAAACCACCACCGGCGGCAACGCCCTGAAATTCTACTCATCCGTTCGCCTGGACATTCGCCGCATCGGTGCTGTTAAAGATGGCGATGAAGTGGTGGGCAACGAAACCCGAGTGAAAGTGGTCAAGAACAAGGTATCTCCACCGTTCAAGCAGGCCGAGTTCCAGATCATGTACGGCAAGGGCATCTACCACATGGCCGAAGTGCTCGATATGGGTGTGAAGGAAGGCTTCGTGGACAAGTCCGGCGCCTGGTACGCCTACAAGGGCGACAAGATCGGCCAGGGCAAGGCCAATGCCTGCAAGTTTTTGGAAGAGAACCTTGAGATCGCCAATGAGATCGAAGCGGCGGTGCGTGACAAGCTGATGCCCAAGCCGGCCAAGAAAGAAGAAGCGGCAAAGGAAGAGGCAACAGCAGACGCGAACGGTGAGCTTCTCTAAGCTCTGTTATTAGTTCCTGCGTTATCGGGGAGATAGTATGGATGCGAAGAAAAAACTACTGGTTGTCGCCCATGCACCCTCCCCGAATACCCTTAAACTAAGGCAAGCCGTAGAGCAGGGCGCAAAACACGAAGACATCGAAAATGTCGAGGTCACGGTGCTCCCTCCGCTGGAAGCAGGCCCGGAAGATGTTCTGGCCTGCGATGCCATCATCCTCGGTACCACTGAAAACCTTGGTTACATGAGTGGTGCGTTAAAGGATTTTTTTGACCGCAGTTACTACCCCTGCCTTGAGAAAACCCAGGGTTTGCCCTTCACCTTCTACATCCGCGCCGGTCTCGACGGTACCGGCACCCATCGCGCTATCGATTCCATCACCACGGGCCTGCGTTGGCGGCTGGTGCAGGAGCCATTGCTCTGTCATGGCGACTATCGGGACGAATTCGAGGATCAGTGCCGGGAACTGGGGCTCTACATGGCCGCCAGCCTGGATGCCGGACTGTTCTAGGAAGCTTTAGCTGGCGTAGCGATTGTACAGGCCTTCAATGCGGGAAAGGGCATTGTCCACGGTTCGTGAATACCCCTTTTTGTCGAAACAGTAGCTGAACTGGATGCTTACCCGGTAACCGGTCTGATAGGGCTGGCAACTGATCACCCGGGCGGCGACACGGGATTCGCAGATGTACTTGCCATGAAAGTCCATATAGAGACGGGCGCCAGACTCTACTGGCCTTGGGCAAAGCACCGCCATGCCATAGCGATTCAGGTCCAGGCAGGTGACAGCGGTTGAATTCTTCCCTCGACCAAAGAAGCCACGCTCCTGCAGCTGTACCTTCAGGCACATGGCAGGGTAGCGGTCCTTGATTCTGCGGTCTGCGGAATCACTCATCATACGTTGGCATCCGTTGCGTATCTTGTGATTATTATTGGCCCGTTCTTCCACCGGGACGTTGAAGTCTAGTGCCCACGATGGTGACTGAAAAATGACCAAGCGAAGAACTGTGACCGGGTTATCAAAATGGGGCTGCAGTGTGCCAACAGCAAAATCATGCCCCTAATGACATGGTGTTCAGGCCTGGGTGCTGACCAGTCGCCCCCTGCGGTCTTCGGTGGGAGCGGCCTTGCCGGTTTTCGGGTTCAGTAATCGCGGGCTGCGCCTGGACCGCTTCTTGCGGCGGTCTGGCCCCTCAAAAGCGACCTGTGCCCGGCGTCGGTCGGGCTGTACACGTCGGTCGCCCTGCGGTTTTTCCGGCGACGGTGACGCCTGTTGCGGCTGCGGTGCGGTAAAGGGTTTGCGTTTCCGCAGTGACTCCAGCACCGTCAACGGTTGTGACTGATTTCGATAAATATCCATTGAATGAGTGTCCCGCCCTGAGGTTGAGGCCTCTGTTATTATGCCCGATTGATCAATTTATCGACAAGTTGGGCTAAATCTTTAGCGAGAGCGCGACAGGGCCGGCCCCAGATTCTACAATGAGCGGCCAACACCAAAATGCTTTCATACCGTTACAGGACCGAACCTTGAAGTCACTGTCCCTGAACCAGCTCTACAAAGCCTGTGTTTTAAAAGATCTACCGTTCAAGACCACGCGACAGCTCGAGCCCCTGGCGGAAATTGTTGGCCAGAATCGGGCCCAGGCAGCGGTGCGTTTTGCGCTTGCCATGCCCCATGGCGGTTACAACGTCTATGCCGTGGGCCGTAACGGCTTAGGCAAGCGCACGATGATGCTCCGTTATCTGGAGCATCACGTGGACACTGAGAATCAGAGCCACGACTGGTGTTATGTCGCCAACTTCGAGGAACCGCGAATTCCCCGTGTTCTTCAGTTGCCCGCCGGTAAGGGCACCGAGCTCAAACAGGATATGGAAAAGTTGATGGGGCGTCTGATGAAGATGATCCCCCAGACGTTCGACAGCGACAGTTTCCTTGAGCGTGCAGAGCAGCTGAAAAACGGGTATGCCAAGAAGCAGGAAGATGAACTGGAGAAGGTGGCGGCCCAGGCCAGGCGAAAGAAGGTCAGCCTGAATATTACGACACCCGGCGGCTATCGGTTGGTGGCGATGAATGGCGAGGAACCCCATACCGCTGAATCCTTCCAGGCGTTGACAGAAGCTCAGCGGGACAAGTTCGAGAATGATATCAACAAGCTCGAGAAGAAGCTGCGTCAGGCCCTACGCAAACTGGCGGATTGGGAGCAGGAATACGCCGAAAGCCAGCAGGCGCTCAACGAGGAAACACTGGAAAGCATCTCCGGCCACCAGATCGACGAATTGATTGAGAAATACAGGGATATGCCGGAGGTGGTTTCGTATTTCGAGGAAGTGCGTAAGGACCTTTCCGAGAGCCTGGAAATTTTTCTGGAAGACAATGAAGAGCAGGCGGCCATCGCCTATGCGTCGCTGGATAAAAAAATGCCCCGGCGCTATCTGGTCAATGTGCTGGTGCACCAGAAAACCGACGAAGTGCCGGTTGTGGTCGAGGACAATCCCACCTACCACAACCTGTTTGGCTACGTGGAAAGCGTTACCTTCAAGGGTTCGGTGTTTACCGACTTCTCGCTCATACGCCCTGGCAGTATTCACCGTGCCAACGGGGGGTATCTGCTGATGGACGCGATCAAGGTGCTTGAGCAGCCATTTGTCTGGGACGGGTTGAAGCGTGCCTTGCGATCCAAGTCCATCCAGATCAACTCGCTGGAACGGGAGCTGACCCTGTCGGGCACGATTTCATTGGAACCCGAAGCCATTCCGCTGGACGTAAAGATCGTACTGTTCGGCGATCGGGAAACCTGGATGCTGTTGCAGGAATACGACCCCGAGTTCGCTGAGTTGTTTCGGGTCACCGCAGACTTTGAAAACGAGATGATGCGTACGGACGAGAGCCAGCTCCTGTACGCCAAGTTCATCGCCAGCCTGGTGAACGAAAAGAAGCTGCTGCATTGCAGCAACAAAGCCGTGGCACGTGTGATTGAGCACAGTTCGCGCATGGCAGAACATCAGGATCGGCTGTCGCTGCACGCAGCGGATATCGCCAATCTGCTGAGGGAATCTGATTACTGGGCGAGACAGGCGGGGGCAAAGCTGATCCAGAACTCCCATGTGGATCAGGCATTGGAGAGCGCCCAATATCGCAGCAGCCGTATCCGTGATCAGTTTTACGACTCCATCCGCGATGGCACCACGCTGGTGTCCACAACGGGCACCTGTGTTGGGCAGGTGAACGCGTTGTCAGTGCTCTCTACCGGCGGATTCGAGTTTGGTTTGTCCAACCGTATCACCGCTACCTGCTATTATGGAGATGGCGGTGTGATGGATATCGAACGGGACGTCAAGTTGGGAGGTAATATTCACTCGAAAGGGTGATGATCCTCAGTTCCTGGCTGTCTGCCCATTTTGCCGTTACGGATCCCATGCATCTGTCGGCCAGCCTGACCTTCGAACAGAACTACGGCGAAGTGGACGGTGACAGTGCTTCGCTGGCGGAACTGTGCGCCCTGGTGTCTGCGTTATCCGGCCTGCCTGTCAGGCAGGACCTGGCGATTACCGGGTCGGTGAACCAGTTCGGAGAGGTTCAGCCCATTGGTGGCGTGAACGAGAAGGTTGAAGGCTTTTTCAGCACTTGCAGGCTGACCGGGGAACTCACTGGCACCCAGGGGGTGATCGTACCCTCCACCAACGTCCAGAACCTGATGCTTGAGCAGGAGGTTGTCCAGGCTGTTCGCAATGGACAGTTTGCCGTGCATGCGGTCAGCCGTGCCGAGGAAGCGATTACGCTGTTGCTCGGTAAACCGGCAGGCAAGGCTGATGACAAAGGCAGGTACCCTAAGCAGAGCGTTTTTGGCATTATCCAGCAACGTCTGGAAAAAATGCGCGAGCATGAGCGTCAGGAGCATGCCCGGGACGACCACAAAGATCCGTCGATTCACTGAGAGCCATCAGCCGGTTTCACAAGTGTGATCGGCGGTCATTGAAAGGAGAGACAAGGCACATGACTGATACCCAGCAAACGGTCTACGTAGTTGAGGACGATGAGGCGGTTCGTGATTCTCTTGAACTGCTGCTGAAATCCGATGGCAAGCCGGTCAAGACTTATGACAATGCCAACGCATTCCTCAAGGATTACTCCGAAAAAATGGCCGGCTGTATCGTACTGGATATCCGCATGCCGGGCATGGATGGTATGGAACTCCAGAAGAAACTGAATGAAAAGCACTCCATCCTGCCCATTATCTTTGTCACCGGGCACGGTGATGTCCCCATGGCCGTGGATGCCATGAAAGAGGGCGCGGTCGATTTCATTCAGAAACCCTATCGTGAAGAGGCCCTGCTCCAGAAAATCGAAGCCGCCCTGGAACAGGACAAGGAGCAGCGCAAAACTCTCGGTGAGAAGCAGGAAATCCTGCGCCGCGTAAAAAGCCTGACGCCCCGGGAACATGAAATCATGGATCGGATGATTGCCGGGCAGGCGAACAAGGTCATTGCCATCGAACTGGAGATCAGCCAGCGTACCGTGGAAATTCATCGCTCACGGGTGATGCATAAGATGGGTACTCATTCACTGGCACACCTGGTCCGTATGGTTCTGTCCGTAAAGGACCTTATCGACGCGCGCTGATTTGGCCGGCATCATGCATTCATCATCGTAACCGGCCGTACTTCTATGACAGATGCTGTCCTTGAGACAACAGACGTAACGGTTCTGCTCGTTGACGACAACCCGCAGAACCTCAAGGTTCTCTATGAGACCCTGAAAGACAAGGGTTATCGCCTGCTCATTGCCAACGATGGTGAAAAGGCGCTGGACCTTGCTCATCGCCATCAGCCGGAAGTGATCCTTCTCGACATCATGATGCCGGAACTTGACGGCTATCAGGTGTGTGAACGCCTCAAGGCAGACCCGGTTACGTCAGACAGCGCCGTGGTGTTTCTCTCCGCTCTGGATGATCTGCAGGCGAAAGTCCGGGGATTCTCCCTGGGAGGCGCCGACTATATCTCCAAGCCGTTCCAGGCTCAGGAGGTGATTGCCCGGGTGAAAACCCATGCCAGGGTAATCCGCCTTGAGCGGGCGCTTCAGGCCCGTAATCGCCAGCTTGAAAACGATCAGGCCCGCATACTCAATTCCATCAGCGAAGGTATTTACGGTCTCGACGCCAGGGGTACCATCGTGTTCGCCAATCCGGCGGCGGCGCTGATCATGCGCAGGCCTGTTGAAGAGTTGATTGGTGAGGGTTTTTTCGATCTCCATTTCCGCACCGCCGGCCACGGATGTGAGTCACTTCCTGTTTATGCCACCTGTACCAAGGGTGTTGCGGAGAACCAGCGCGATATCGAGATGTTACGCGCAGATGGTTCACCGTTTCCGGTGGAGTATCGTGCGACACCGAAACTGGATGGTGATGAACTGCATGGCGCGGTGGTTGTCTTCCGTGACATCACTGCTGAGCTTGAAAGTGAGCGGGCACTGGACGACGCCCGGCACATGGTTCAGGAGCAGCGTGAGCAGTTGGCCCACTTCTCCCGCCTGACTACCATGGGGGAGATGGCGGCCGGTGTGGCACATGAGGTTAACCAGCCACTGACGGCTATCACCAACTATGCCCGCGTTGCCAAGCGCGTGTTAGCCAAGGAAGCGCCGGACCACGAGTTGCTTGAGGAAACGCTGGAGAAGATCGAAGCCCAGTCACACCGCGCCAGTGAGGTGATCCGACGCATCCGGCGGTTTATGAAGAAGCCGGCTGCCGGAAAGGATGTGTTGTCGATTGCGGCGCTGTTGGAAGATACCCGCCAGTTCGCAGAAGTGGATATCCGCAACAACGAGGGCGGCGTCGAGATTTCGGTGGCCAATGACGTGCCGGATGTCCTTGCGGACCCGATTCAGGTACAGCAGGTTGCGTTGAACCTGATTCGTAATGCCTTGGAGTCCACTCGTAGCGCCCAATCGGAAAAGCCTGTGGAGGTAACCGTGGCGATGTCAGGCACGGGCTGTGTCCGTGTGGCGGTCACCGATCATGGTGTTGGCCTGCAGGACGATGCGGAAGAAAAGCTGTTCCTGCCGTTTTATACCACCAAGGAAGAAGGCATGGGGATTGGCTTGCCCATGTGTCGATCCCTGATCCAGGCGCAGGGCGGTGATATCGGGTTTGAGCGGCCCGAGCACGGTGGTGCGTGTTTCTTCTTTACCCTGCCGGTCGCCGGTGCTGTGGGTTCGCCCTGTGCGTCCACTGACGGCTCCGGAGAGCCGACAGAGTAACCTCTCTCCCCACTTAACTTTCCCAATGTATCTGGCCGCTCAGGTGAGGTGCGTTTCCGGACGCGTTCAGTAGCTGATAGTCCCAGCCGTCTTGCCCCGCCTGCCAGTTGAGTTGTGCGGTTCCGGGAAGGAACAGCGGCTTCTTGAACTGGCAGGAGACGGATATCGCGTCCGGGCGCCAGCCGCTTTGCTGTTCCAGTAATGCCAGCACTCGGGCCTTGCTCCACATGCCGTGGGCAATCGCCCGGGGGAAACCGAAGGCCTTTGCGGTCAGCGCGTGAAGGTGTATCGGGTTTCTGTCACCGGATACCCCCGCGTATTGCCGGCCAATGGATTCCGCGGCACTGATGTCGGTGGTCTCAGGGTAGTGGGGCAGTTCGGGAGGTTTATCGCCCGAGGCCTTTTTGCTTTTATCCGGCTGCCGGAACAGGTTGGTGCTCGTCTCTTCCCACACCAGCCGCCCTGCGGACCAGGCTTCGGTGACCAGATCGAACTCCAGGCCCCTCGACGTATTGTTCTGACCGTCCAGCCGTGCGGTGATGTCCAGTGTTTCCCCGGTGCCGATGGCTCGGTGCTGCGTGATGTTGTTGCGAAGGTGAACGAGCCCAAGCAGGGGCAGTGGGAAGTCTTTCTCGGTCAGCAGTTTCAGATGCAACGGAAACGCCAGGATGTGGGGCCAGGTGATGGGCACGTTAGCCTGTGTATCGAAGCCACATACCTTCCGGTAGCGTTTCAGGTTATCGTTGGCCGTACTGACACCGATTAATCGGGTGGACAGGCCGGGGATTCTGAGTTCGTCGCCGGATGGCTTGGTTTTCGGGAGTAGGGCCTTGCTGTAAAGCGACCATAGGCCGGGCGGGTGACGGTGGTAGATTGAAGTATCTGTCATATTGCTATCTCTCCTGGTACACCTGTGCGTCTGTGGCCTGATATGCTCTAATATAAGACTAAGGTCTCAGAGTCTGGCAAACCCGGCCAGTATGAGCATTGACCTGGCTTGCCAGCAAGGTTGTCCGGCCGGCCAAGCCGATTAATAAACAACTATAAAGCGGGATTTTATGCAGGAACTTCGCGATGCGGGTGTGATGTTGCGCCTGATTTATCAGGCCATGAAACGCAAAGGGATTGATACAGATGCCATTTTTGCCCGGCTGGGAGTGGATGAAGACTATGTCTACACCGAGCAGCTAAGAACACCTCACAGTGCCCAGTTGTATTTCTGGCAGGTGGTTGAGGATGTGTCGGGTGACTCCGACGCCGGCCTCCACCTGGGTCAGTTGTTACCGGCCTACAAGGGGCAGGTACTGGAATATCTGTTTCTGAGTAGCCCGACGTTTGGCGAGGGCCTGCGGCGGGCTCAGAACTATCAGCGCCTGTTGAGCGATGCTGCCAATACCGACTTCTTCATCGAGGGTGACGAGGCTTGCATGGTTCTGGATGCCGCTTCCAGCGAAGTCAGCCGTCTGCGGCACTTCAACGAATGTTTCGTGCAGGGCCTGATTACCTTTTTCAGATCGATCACCGATGACAGCTTCTATCCGTCGCGCATCGAGTTTGAGCATCAGCGTGAGCATGGCCAGGAGCATGTGATCGACGTGCTTGGCTGCGATGTCATATTTGGCGCCAAGGAAAACCGGCTGTATTTCCCTGCCACCCTGCTGTCCCATGCTTCACCCCATGCGGAACCGGAGTTGCTGGACCTCCATGAGCGGTTTGCCAGTGAGCAGGTGGCCCGTCTTGAGAAGAAAGACATCGTCGGACAGGTCGAGCGGATTGTTGCGGAACTGCTGGACAGCGGCGAGGTTACTCTGGATGCAGTGGCCGAACGTCTTGGCATTAAACCCCGAACCCTGCGTACCCGCCTGACTGAAGCAGAAACCAGCTTCAACCAGGTGCTGGCGGATTTCCGTTATCGCCTGGCGCGGCAGCTGCTGGCAACCACCGACGAATCCATTGACGAAATCGTTTATCTCACCGGCTTCTCGGAACCCAGTACTTTCTACCGGGCGTTCAAGCGTTGGTCGAGCATGACGCCTATCGAATACCGGAAGACCGCACAGGGAAAGGATGCCATGGTTGATGCCATGTAAGAGCCTTCCGAAAACCGAACTTTTTCATGAAAACGTTGACATGCAGGGCGGCCTCTTTATAATGCGCCCTCGTTGTCACCGAGCAGTCACACCCTTGATTGCGCCCGAGGTGGCGGCTCACGCGGAGCGGTAGTTCAGCTGGTTAGAATACCGGCCTGTCACGCCGGGGGTCGCGGGTTCGAGTCCCGTCCGCTCCGCCATTTTCCCTTCTTTGATTACCTCTTTTTGTTGTCATTCCCGATTCATCTCTCTGTAATATTGTCCATGCTATCGTTCTCCTGTTTGAAACTGGGGAGACGAATAATGTCCGATTACGAAGAAGAGCTGATGGATTGTCAGTTTGAAGACTATGATGATGACGATACTCTGGACGATGCCACTGAGTTGTAGTGGTGCTTTCAGGTTTTTAGAGAATGCCTTTGGCAGCCTGCTCCGCTAGGTACTGTTTTCGATGTTCCCCCGGGCTGGTGTTGAACCAGCGACGCCACGCCTTATGAAATGCTGCCGGATTGGCAAAGCCCAATAGCCACGCAATTTCTGACAGCGATACCCGTGTTTCCCGTATGTACTCGACAGCCAGCTCCTTGCGGGTGTCGTCCACCAGTTCCCGAAATCCGGTGTTCTCCTCTGCCAATTGCCTTTGAAGTGTCCAGGGCGCGACGCCGAGCTTATGGGCGACGGTCATCAGGGTCGGAGTGCCGCCCTGTAGCAGGGGTGGGAGCTGGTCTTTCACCCGGTCAGCCGTGCTCCACCCGGCGCGGATACGTGACAGTTCCAGTGCGCACTGCCCTGACAGTGACTCGAACATGGCGGCCTGCGCCTGTAGCGAAGCGGCTTCCGCTATTCCCGGGGCCAGTCTGAGGCTGTTGCCTTCGGCACCGAACTTCACCGGGCACCCGAACCACTGTTCAAACACATCGTCGTAACCCTGGGAAGGGTACTCAATGCAGACCCGTTCAACGACCCGGTCGTGGCCGGTAATGAGCCTCAGGAATTGGGCCCAGGCTGCAAGGACCGAATCCACCACGAAGTAATTAAACGCGTTGTAGGGTTTGATGGAGTAAAAATGCGCTTCACGGCCCTTGCCGGCTGTCCAGGGAACACCCCTGCTGTTGCGGCTGTTGAGTAGGGAATAATGAATCAGCGTGCTGATGCTTCGCCAGCTGTGGCGGCAGATTGGGCGGCAAGCCCTGCGATACCCGCGTCCACGGGGCGAGACAGCTGGCCCATCGTCAGGCCGAGCGCGGGGTTGCCGGTGAGGGCGATAGCCGCCTGACCCATTCTCATGAACCGGGGGATGCTGATCCGGGCCGCAGGCGCTCCCAGTGCTTGTTCGTCCAGCCCAAACCGGCTCAGCAGGTCTGTGGGGTCCCGGCCTTCGGCCCGAAGTGCGCGGGCCATGACGGCGACGTACAGCACGCTGATATCGCCGAGGGGGTTTTTGTGTCTGGTGCTCGTTTTCATGATGCAGGTATTGTCCGACAAGTCGTTACAGGATATCAAACTGTTGTTTCGGGATATTGTTTGGGAAGGGCCGGATGGCTAATTTAGAGCCCATATCACGGCATTGCCGATCCAATAACAGGAGAGAGATCATGACCGAATCGACACCGGGCGTTAAACGTTACCCCAATTTGCTGGAGCCGTTGGATCTCGGGTTCACGCGTCTTCGCAATCGTACACTGATGGGGTCCATGCATACTGGCCTGGAAGAGGCGAAGAATGGTTTTGATCGGCTTGCCGCTTTCTACGCCGAACGTGCCCGTGGCGGTGCGGGTTTGATTGTGACTGGTGGTATTTCCCCGAATGTGGAAGGTGCGGTGTTCCAGCACGCGGCCAAGATGAACACCCAGGAAGAAGCGGACAAGCATCAGGTGATCACCCGCGCGGTGCATGAGGCCGACGGCAAGATCTGTATGCAGATTCTCCATGCCGGTCGCTACGCTTATCATCCGGAGCTGGTGGCCCCGTCCGCGATTCAGGCACCCATCAACCGATGAAGCCTAGAGAGCTGGACGAAGCGGGTATCGAAAAGCAGATTGAGGATTACGTCAACTGCGCGGCGCTCGCGCGGGAAGCCGGGTACGACGGCGTGGAGATCATGGGTTCGGAAGGTTACTTCATCAACCAGTTCATCGTGGCCCATACAAACCATCGTACTGACCAGTGGGGTGGCAGCTACGAGAACCGCATTCGACTGCCGATCGAGATTGTTCGCCGGGTTCGCGAGCGCGTGGGCAGCGATTTCATCCTTATTTACCGTTTGTCGATGCTGGATCTTATCGAAGATGGCAGTACCTGGGATGAAGTGGTGCAATTGGCGAAAGAAATCGAGAAAGCCGGCGCCACCATTATCAACACCGGCATCGGCTGGCATGAAGCCCGTGTACCGACCATTGCTACCTCTGTGCCTCGGGGCGCGTTTACCAAGGTAACGGCGCGCCTGAAAGACGAGGTCAGCATCCCCCTGGTGACCACCAACCGCATCAACATGCCGGATGTTGCCGAGAAGATCCTCGCGGAAGGCGATGCTGATATGGTATCCATGGCCCGTCCGTTCCTGGCGGATGCGGACCTTGTTCTGAAGTCTGCCGAAGACCGCGCGGACGAAATCAACACCTGCATCGGTTGCAACCAGGCCTGCCTGGATCATACCTTCAGCGGCAAGCTGACCTCTTGTCTGGTCAACCCCCGTGCCTGCCACGAAACTGAGCTGACCTACGTCAAAACCGCCGAGCCCAAAACGATCGCGGTGGTTGGGGCCGGCCCCGCAGGCCTGGCGTTTGCGACGGTAGCGGCGGAGCGTGGTCATAAAGTAACGCTGTTTGACGCCGGTAGCGAAGTGGGTGGTCAGTTCAACGTGGCCAAGCGGATACCGGGCAAGGAGGAGTTCTACGAAACCCTGCGTTATTTCCGGGTCATGTTGGACAAGCACGGGGTGGACGTACGCCTGAATACCCGTGTGGATGTCGATGCCCTCAAGGCTGGTGGATACGACCATGTGGTGCTGGCCAGCGGCGTCAGCCCGCGCACACCGGAGATTGAGGGAGTGGATCACCCCAGTGTCATTGGTTACCTGGATGCGCTGTTGGGTCGCAAGCCCGTAGGGCAGAAAGTGGCGGTGATTGGTGCCGGTGGCATCGGTTTCGACGTCTCGGAATTCATCGTCCACAAGGGCACCTCGGCGGCGCTGGATCCCGAGCACTTCATGCGTGAATGGGGAGTGGACCTGAGCGTTGGTCATCGTGGCGGTATTCAGGCATGGAGCCGGAGGTGCCGGAGCCGGCCCGCGAGGTGTACCTGTTGCAGCGCAAGGCATCGAAAGTCGGTAAAAACCTGGGCAAGACCACAGGCTGGATTCACCGCACTTCACTGAAGAATCGCCAGGTGCAGATGGTTCCGGGCGTGAGCTACCGCAAGATTGATGATGACGGGCTGCACATAACGGTGACCCCGAAAGGTGCCGAGCAGGGAGAGGATAGGGTATTGCCGGTGGATACCATTGTTGTGTGTGCCGGCCAGGAGCCTTTGCGTGAGTTACAGAGTGGGCTTGAAGCCGCTGGAATGAAGGTGCACTTGATCGGTGGCGCCGACGTGGCCGCGGAACTGGATGCCAAGCGCGCGATCAATCAGGGCAGCCGCCTGGCAGCGGAGCTCTGAGTGCCACGGGCGTGCGGGCCCTGATCACAAAACGTTGCAGTTTTACTCTACCTTCAGAGGTTTGACCCGCTAGACTATTATCCGGAAGTCTGTCAGTTTGAAGCCGGCCCCGCGCACTGTGCAGGGCCGGTTTCTGGTGTCTGACGAAAAAAACGGAACACTTTTGGTGTGTTTGTCGTGTAGCGGTCGGGTTTTTGGAGAGTGGGGAGTTAGCAATGGGGTCTGCCGACCAGGCAAGCGATGGTTATTCGGCGGTGTTTTTCATGGACGGCAGCGACGTGTCGCGCCAGATGCGTGCGTCTGAGTTCGGGGCCTTTCTTGATGGCTACGTTGGCCTGTCCGACCTGGCAGATACCGATGTAAAGGCCGTTTACGTATTGCTTGGCAGCGACCTTCTGGTGCGTTCGCTGGTTTTTTTCCGAATCTATTTTGATGAGGAAGGCAGGGCTGACAGCCATTGGAACTTGCCCGTAGAAAAACTGGCCCGCAAAGGTGCCAAGGGCCCGGATATGGGTGCTGGTCCGATTCGATTGGTGTGTCGCAGTCAATGCCCGAAGTCTGCCAGTGCCGAGGATTTCTGGGATCCTGATATGACCCCGGGAAGCAACCACTTCCAGGCCATTCGGCGCGCCGTGGATGCGAACACACTGAGGTTCCGCAAGGTGGAGCCCACGCCGGAAGAGGATATTCCTGTGTTGGGTGCCGAGTCCCGTTCCCAGGAAGAACCTGAGGTTTCCGCAGACCGGGTGCGGCTTGCCCGTGTTATCCGGGAACAGCGGCTTCGCATCAAAACCCTGCAAAGTGTTCATCGCGATGCGCTGTCTGATCTGCAGCGTGAAAACCGCCATGAGATGCAGGCCCTGCGTAATGAAACCGCCGAACTCCAGCAGAAGTATGAGCGCCAGAAACTCAGCAATGAACAGCTGAAAAAACGCCTTGCTGAGCGCAATGAGCAGTACCTGATGATGCAGGAGCAGATCGCCAGTGGTGAGGCCCGTAATGAGCGCGAGGGTGCTACGGCGGATGCCGAGGTGGTGTTGCTGCGAGAGCAACTGGAGCGCCGTCAGCGCGAACTGGAATTGAGGGACGAAAAGATCGTGGTGCTGGAGCAGGAAAACTATGACTTGCGACACCAGCCGCCAACCGAAAATTCAGTCATGGATCATCTGCAAAACCATTCGGTCTTCCTGGTGGCCTACCACGCCGGGGTAGGTCATATTACCCTGCCTTACGATGATATCGAGAGCTATTTCCGCAACCCTGTGGCCTACGCTGCTGAGCGTTGCGGGCTCAATGAGCCGGCCTATCGGCAATGGCTTGATCACTATGAACACCCGGTCTGCCATCATAAGCTTACCAACGGTAAACCCTGTGGTGAGCCCGTCATGCGCATCAGTCAGCCGGCTGAGTTTCGGGCAGAGGTGGATGATCGCTGCGAACAGCACCGGCCGAAGGACTCCAACTAACCTGCCTCTAGCGATTTCCTGCGGGATCTTTTTTCAGAATCGGGCCGTATTTCGTTACTATGGGTGCTGATACGCCCCCGGGTGATGAATCAGCTCCGCCCCGGCCCAACCCAGACACCCACAGGAAGCTACATGGATCAATTCAGAAACATTGGCGTGATTGGCCGCATGGGCAGCGTAAAGGTGGTCGAATCGCTGCGTCAGCTCAAACAGTATCTGGTGAGCAATAACTATCACGTGATCATTGAGGAAGACACCGCCAGTATGCTGCCTGGTCATGGTCTTCAGGTGGCCAGCAAGAAGCTGCTGGGTGAAATTTGTGACCTGGTTATTGTGGTAGGTGGTGATGGCAGTCTGCTGGGCGCTGCCCGGGAACTGGCCAAATCCAAGATTCCGCTGCTGGGTGTGAACCGTGGTCGTCTTGGTTTCCTGACCGATATTTCTCCGTCTGACCTGGAGGAACGGCTGGGCAAGGTCCTGCAGGGGAAATACATCGAAGAGACACGTTTCCTGCTGGATGGGCACGTGGAGCGCAATGGCCAGCCCCTGGGCTTTGGAACCGCCCTGAATGACGTGGTGCTGCATCCCGGCAAATCGACCCGGATGATCGGGTTCGACCTCTACATCGACGGACATTTCGTATACAGCCAACGCTCGGATGGGCTTATCGTGGCTACGCCGACCGGGTCGACCGCCTATTCGTTATCGGCGGGCGGGCCGATCATGCATCCGAAACTCGATGCCGTCGTGCTGGTGCCCATGTTCCCGCACACGTTGAGCAGTCGCCCGATCGTGGTGGACGGCAAGAGCGAGATCAAGCTGGTGATCGGTGAAACCAACGAAACCTATCCGCAGATCAGTTTCGACGGGCAGATGAACATTGCCTGTGCCCCCGGCGACATCATCCGAATCACCAAGAAACCCTTCAAGATTCGCCTGATTCACCCCGCGGATCATAATTTTTACGCCACATGCCGGGACAAGCTGGGCTGGGCCAGTGAGATTGCAGCGAGCTAACAACATGCCAGGACAGGAAAGATCCGCGAGCCGCGGTTACGACATTATCGGCGATATTCACGGATGCGCTCATACCCTGGTGCGGCTACTGGACCAGATGGGCTATCGCAAGGTTAACGGTGTCTATGAACACCCCCGGCGCCAGGCCATATTCATTGGTGACATCATTGACCGCGGACCTCGTATCCGTGAGGCACTGCATCTGGTCAGGGACATGGTCGAGCACGGTTCCGCCCGCATCGTAATGGGAAATCACGAGTACAACGCCCTGGGCTACTGCACCCGTGCCCGCCCCGGCAGTGGCAAGACGTTCCTGCGGGAGCACAATGCCCGGCACGACCGGTTGATCCGAGAAACCCTCGAACAGTTCGAGCATTACCCCCACGAATGGAACGAGTTTCTGGAGTGGTTCTACACCATTCCCCTGTTTATCGATGAGCCGGATTTCCGGGCAGTACATGCGTGTTGGGACAGCGACCTGATCACCAAATTCAAGGAAAATCAGGGGAGTGCCTGTATCGATGACGAGTTCCTCCATGCATCGGCGGCGATTGAGTCCTTCGCCGGCCAGGTCATGGATACCTTGCTGCGCGGCACGGATCTTCGCTTGCCGCCGGGCGTGAAGATTACCGGTAAAGACGGCTACGTCAGGGAGTTTTTCCGCACCAAGTTCTGGGCTGATAACCCGAAAACCTACGCCGACGTGGTGTTCCAGCCTGACCCCTTGCCGGAGGACGTCGCCTGCCGTGAGCTGACGGACGCTGAGCGAGGCCAGCTGATCAGCTATCCCGCTTCAGCGCCACCGGTGTTCGTGGGCCATTACTGGATGGAAGGCGAGCCGGCACCACTGAAACACAATGTGGCCTGCATCGACTTCAGTGCGGTCAAATACGGCAAGCTAGTGGCCTATCGCCTGGATGGCGAACGTACCCTGTCCCGTGACAAGTTCGTTTGGGTGGATGTGGAGAGGCCGGAGCAGCCGGACTATCCCACCAGCGAAGACAGCGTGGCGAGGTAACCTGTGTATCGCGTGAAACAGATTGAGACCGACATAAACCTGGCTGGTTTCAGTCGTTGGCTGAAAGAGCAGGGGGTGGGGCACCGGATCACCGAGGAGGGTGGGTCACAGGTGCTGTGGCTGGAGAACCCTGAGCATACGGAGCCGGTGTTACAGGCCCTTGAGCGCTTCCTGAAGGAACCCGAGGTGCAGGACGCTGTCAATACGACAGCGCAATCGCCGGTGTTTGTCGGGGGGCGTTGGCAGCCGTCGCCACGCCACGCACCCATGGTGCTCGCCATGATTGCCCTGGCCGTATTGATGGCTTGGGTGACGGCCATGGGACAGAATCAGCTATCCACCCTGTTGATGTTCGTCGATCCGCGTTTCTATGATGTTGGTACCATGGCGGATCGAATCCAGGCGCTGTCTTCTACCTTGGCTGGTGGGCAGGTCTGGCGCCTGATCACGCCGGATTTCCTGCATTTCAGCTGGACCCATATCATCTTTAATTCCGTCATGTTGTGGTTCCTGGGCAGTCAGGTTGAGTGGTTCGATGGCCGTGCGCGGTTACTTGCCCTGTTCGTAGTGACCAGCCTGCTGTCCAACGGATTGCAGTACATCGTGAGTGGGCCTCTGTTTGGCGGTCTGTCTGGCGTTGTGTACGGCATTCTGGGTTATTGCTGGTTGAGCCAGCGGCGCGTGCCCCGTTTCCAGTTCCCGCCTGCACTGGTGACGTTTGCCGTGGCCTGGATGGTGATTGGCTTTACGCCATTTACCGAAATGGTGGGGTTGGGGCAGATGGCAAATGAAGCCCACTTGGGAGGCTTTGTGGCTGGCCTTGCCCTGGCGGCCATTTTGCCGGTACCAAAAAAAGCCCCGCGAAACCGCGGGGCATGAAAAGAGCGTATAGCTCCTGATGAGAGAGACCAAATGAATACGACCTTCGTCATTTGGTGAGTTAATGATAATCATTATCGTTTATTGTTGTCAACGGGTTTCCTCACATTTTTGCTAGCAAATGATTGGAGAACGAAATGACCTACGAAGAGCTGATCAAACGGCTGGACCCCGCTGTTTATCAGAGCCTCAAGCGCGCCCTTGAGCTGGGCAAGTGGCCGGATGGTCGTAAACTGAGTGACGAGCAGCGGTCGATCTGCATGGAGGCCGTTATTTATTACGAAGACCACCACAACACACCGATGGAAGAGCGGGTTGGTTACCTTGACCGCGGCGAAAAGGCGGGGACTGCGTGCGATCCCAGCGTGTCGCGCACAGCAGGGAAATCGTCAAACGGTACCGCTGGCTCAGATCAGTACTTTGAGGTGAAGTCTTGACCGCATTGGTTGATGTGACCGGTCGCCTGCGCAAGATGCCTGCAGAGGCCGGTGATCCGGTCAGCTATACCATCCGGGTGGGCGATACCCTCATCCCCCTTAATGAGATGGTCGGGTACCCGTTGCAGTTTGATTTCGATGGCGTGATACGCTGCATCAACTGTGATCGTAAGACCAACAAGAGTTTCAGCCAGGGTTACTGCTATCCCTGTTTTCGCAAGTTGGCCGCCTGTGACAGCTGCATCATGAGCCCGGAAAAATGCCATTACCATGAGGGCACCTGCCGTGAGCCGGAGTGGGGAGAGACTCACTGCATGATTGAGCATGTGGTGTATCTGGCTAATTCGTCCGGTCTCAAGGTGGGCATAACCCGCGGTTCTCAGGTGCCAACTCGCTGGATAGACCAGGGTGCCGTCGATGCCATCCCGATGGTCCGGGTGACTACCCGACAGTTAGCAGGTTTTGTGGAAGTCGCGTGCAAGAAGTACGTCGCGGACCGAACCAACTGGCGGGCCATGCTTAAAGGCGACGTGCCGGATCTGGACCTGGTTGAAGAGCGTCGCCGCATGCTGGAGCTGGTCGCCGACGATTTGTCGGAATTGCGCGCAGCCCACGGTGAGAACAGTATCCGGCTGTCGATGAAGACGGGTTGGCTCTAAGCTATCCGGTCGAGGTATGGCCCCGGACGGTAAAAACTCATAATCTGGACAAGTCGCCCTCGGCGGACGGCGTGCTCCAGGGGATCAAGGGCCAATACCTGATCCTGGATACCGGTGTTATCAATATCCGTAAATACACCGGTTATGAAGTCCGCTTCCGGGTCTTCCCAAACCACTGAGCCCGGCCCAACGAATTCTGGAGAAAGTGAATGCGTACCAGTCAGCCACAGACCATTTTCCTCAAGGATTACCGCGTGCCCGCCTTTCTGGTGGACCATGTGGATCTGCGTTTTGAACTGTTTGAAGATGGGGCCAGGGTTCACTGTACCCTGGCCATGCGCCGGAATCCCGACAGCGATTCCTCGGACAAGAGCCTTGAACTCGACGGCGACAGCCTGACCACACTTGAATCGGTGAGCCTGGATGGCAACCTCCTGGAGGGCAGCGCCTACGAGGACCGTGACGACAAACTCACCCTTCATGAAGTGCCGGATCAGTTTAATCTGGGGATCGTGACCTGGATCGAACCCCAGAACAACACGCGCCTGGAAGGCCTGTACAAATCGTCGGGCATGTTCTGTACCCAGTGTGAAGCCGAAGGCTTCCGCTGCATTACGTACTTTCCTGACCGGCCCGATGTGATGGCCCGTTTCCGCACTCGTGTTGAGGCGGATAAAACCCGCTATCCCATCCTGCTGTCCAACGGCAACGATGTTGAAAAGGGCGATCTGGCCGACGGCAGGCATTTTGTTACCTGGGAAGACCCATTCCCGAAGCCTTGCTACCTGTTTGCTCTGGTGGCCGGTGACCTCCTGGAGAAGCGGGACACCTTTAAGACAATGTCAGGTCGTGACATTGATCTGCGCATGTACGTTGAGCCCCGCAACGCCGAGAAGTGCGACCACGCCATGGACTCCCTGAAACGCGCCATGCGCTGGGACGAGGAGGTGTATGGCCGCGAGTACGATCTGGATATTTTCATGATCGTCGCAGTGGATGACTTCAACATGGGCGCCATGGAGAACAAGGGGCTGAACATTTTCAACTCCTCGTGCGTACTGGCCAGCCAGGAAACCGCGACGGACATGGCGTTCCAACGCATCGAGTCGATCGTGGCCCACGAGTATTTCCACAACTGGTCCGGTAATCGCGTGACCTGTCGCGACTGGTTCCAGCTTAGCCTGAAAGAAGGCTTCACGGTGTTTCGGGATTCCTGTTTTTCTGCCGATGTGGGTTCGCCCACTGTCAAGCGGATTGAGGATGCGACCATGCTTCGTACCGCTCAGTTCGCCGAGGATGCGGGGCCAATGGCGCACCCGGTTCGTCCGGAATCCTATATGGAGATCACGAACTTCTACACGCTGACCATCTACGAGAAAGGTTCGGAAGTGGTGGGCATGATCCATACGCTGCTGGGGCCCGATCTGTTCCGCAAGGGCAGTGACCTGTACTTTGAGCGGCATGACGGTCAGGCGGTGACAACAGACGACTTTGTCCGCGCCATGGAGGATGCCAGTGGTCGTGACCTGTCGCAGTTCCGTCTCTGGTACGAGCAGTCTGGCACGCCAGAGCTGACAGTGCGGGATGAGTTTGATGACTCTGCTGGCATCTATCGCCTGACCATCAAACAGTCGATTCCGGATACACCGGGACAGGCCGATAAGAAGCCGCAGCACATCCCATTTGCCATCGGCCTTCTGGGTGCCGAGGGTGAGTCGTTGCCACTGAAGCTGGCTGCAGATGATGCCGATGCGCCAACGGACCGGGTCCTGGAGTTGACCGACGCCAGTCATACCTTCGAATTCCACGGCTTGTCGGAGCGGCCAGTGCCTTCATTGTTGCGGGGGTTCTCGGCGCCGGTGCGGGTATTCTACCCGTGGACACGGGAGCAGCTCACCTTCCTGATGAGCCATGACTCGGACGGTTTCAATCGCTGGGACGCGGGGCAGCGCCTGGCGGTGGACGTCATCAACTCACTGGTGTCGTCCACCGATGGGAACGTGGACGCCGGCCTGGTTGAGGCGTATCGCAGCCTGTTGGCGGACTCGTCTTTGGACCAGGCGCTGGTTGCCAAAATGCTGCAACTGCCATCCGAAGCCTATCTGATCGAACTGGCTGATCAGCCCAACGTACCTGCCATCCACAGAGCCCGTGAACGCGTGCTTGCGCATCTGGCGAGATCGCTGAGGGACGAGCTTCTGGCCTGCTATCACCGCAACACCCTGAGCGGTCACTACGAGGTGACGCCGGAGGCCGTGGCGCGTCGGAGCTTGCGGAATACCGCCCTGGCCTGGCTCCTGCACATCGATGATGAAGAGGGCCGGACGCTGGCGACAAGCCAGTTTAACGAGGCCGATAACATGACGGATCGTATGGGAGCCCTTCGTGCCCTGGTGAACTCCGGTTACGAAAAAGAGCAGGAGCAGGCACTCGCAGACTTCTACCAGCAGTGGAAGGACGACCCCCAGGTGGTTGAGCAATGGTTTGCGGTGCAGTCGGGCAGTACCCGCACCGGAGGCTTGCGCAAAGTCCATGAACTGATGGAGCACCCGGCGTTCGACTGGAAGAATCCCAACAAGATCCGCTCGGTGATCGGGGTGTTTGCCGGCCAGAATCTCCCTGCCTTCCACGCGGAGGATGGAGTCGGTTATCAGTTCCTGGCGGAGCAGGTGCGAAAACTGGATGACAGCAACCCACAGATTGCGGCCAGGCTGGTGTCTCCGCTGACCCGCTGGCGCAAATTCGCGCCGGTTCACGGCGAGCAGATGAAATCGGCGCTGGAGACCGTTCGTGACAAGTCTGGATTGTCGCGGGATGTCTACGAGGTGGTTCACAAGAGCCTTGCCGGCCAATAGGGAAGCGAGATCGCTGGGGTATCCGTCTGCCGCAACGCGGGGCCTGTCACAGGCGGATACAAAATCGCACTTTCGGTCGATAGACAATATCGGCCAATCGGCTACTCTGTCAGGAGCCGATATTCCATGACAACACAATAAGAAAAGCCTTCTACAGGGCTTTCAGACAGGTTTAAGGTTAAAAAATGACATACAAGAACAATGTGATTTTGGGCAGTCTGTTTGCTCTTTCGGTTTTTGCCATGCCAGCCAGTTCCGCCGTTTCCAGTAGTGAAGCCGCTCGACTGGGTCAGGATCTTACCCCGTTTGGCTCCGTGAAAGCCGGCAACGAGGCAGGCACCATTCCCGCGTGGACGGGTGGCCTCACCGAAGCCCCTGCCGGATATGAGGGTAGTGGTCAGCACCATATCAACCCTTTCCCGGACGATGAGGTGTTATTCACCATCAGCGCGTCCAACATGGATCAGTATGACGAGTACCTGACCGACGGCCTCCGCGCCATGCTCGACACCTATCCGACGACCTTCCGTATTCCGGTCTACAAAAGCCGTCGCACACACGCGGTGCCGGATTGGGTTGCTGAAAATACCAGGGAAAATGCCGTAGATGCTGAGGTAGTGGGTAAAGGCGAGGGTATCGATGGCGCCTTTGCCGGTTATCCTTTCCCCATCCTGCACGGTAATAATGAGCAAAAAGCCTGGCAGGTAATCTGGAATCACCTGACTCGCTGGCGTGGCGTTTCCGTAACCCGCCGTTCAAGCGAAGTGGCAGTGCAGCCGGATGGCGATTACTCCCTTGTGACCTCTCAGCAGGAAGCCTTCTTCAATTACTACAACCCTGAGGGTAGTGAAGAAGAACTCGATAACGTTATTTTCTATTATCTGTCGTTCACCCAGTCGCCACCCCGTCTCGCCGGTGGTGCCATCCTGATTCATGAAACTCTGAACCAGATTATCAACCCGCGTAATGGTTGGGGTTACAACGCCGGCCAGCGCCGTGTTCGCCGTGCACCCAACCTGGGCTATGACTCTCCGATTGCAGCCGCAGACAATCTGCGAACAGCCGATGACACCGATATCTTTAACGGTGCCCTGGACCGCTACAATTGGGAATATGAGGGCATGCGGGAGATCTACGTTCCCTACAACAATTACCGCATCGGTGAGCAGGGCACGCCTTACTCCGAAATCCTGGGTATTTCCCACCTGAATCCGGACCTCACCCGTTGGGAGCTCCATCGGGTGCATGTTGTGGAAGCGACCCTGAAGGAAGGGGAGCGCCATATTTACGGCAAGCGTCGCTTCTATGTGGATGCCGATAGCTGGAACACCTTGCTGCTGGACCAGTACGATGGCCGCGGTGAGCTCTGGCGCGTGACCATGGGCCTGGCGAAAAACTATTATGAATTGCCTGGCGTATGGACAGTGCTGGATGTGTACCATGACCTTCAGGCTCGTCGTTATCACGTGCTGGGCCTGGATACCGAAGAGGGTTCCACCCGTAAGTTTACCAACGACGTGCCCAACCGACGGTATTTCTCGCCGGCTTCCCTGCGTCGCAGGAGTGTGCGTTAACGTCTTGACTCGCTGTTGGAACACGATTTTCGCCAGAGACGGATGGCGACGGATATACCGGTGGTCGGAAGGGCACCGGTATATTCATAGTATTGGCCGGTGCGACCGGCAAAATCAGAGTGACACAGTTCAACACAACATATAGGCAATCTGAATGGCTACAAGGTTGATGTGCAAGACTCTGGGAGCGGCCTGTCTTGGACTATCCATGGCATTGTCCGCGCCCACGGTGTTTGCGCTTGCAGATATCATCGAAACCCCATCCCGGCCAACTGCGCTTGCGCCAGAGCATCTGCTCAATGATGTCGACACGGCGGGCGAACGAATCGTGGCAGCCGGTGTGCGTGGTCATATCATTTTTTCCGATGATGATGGTGAAAGTTGGGTGCAGGGTGAAGTTCCGGTATCGGTCACATTGACCGGCGTGGATTTTGGCACTGAACAGCATGGCTGGGCCGTTGGGCACAGTGGTGTTGTTCTCCATTCAGACGATGCGGGCGAAAACTGGGAGCTCCAGCTCACCGGTGTCCGGGCTGCTGAATTGGCGATTGAAAGTCGCCAGGAGCAGATCGACGAAATGGAGCAGAAACTGGAAGAAGCCCCGGAGGACGAGAAAGACGACCTCGATTGGGCGTTGGGTGATCTGTATTTCTCGCTGGAAAACCTGCAGGCGGATCTTGAAATCGGCCCGGTGAACCCATTTCTGGATGTCTGGTTCGAAAATGAGAACCACGGTTTCGTTGTTGGTGCCTATGGCATGTTTTTGCGCACGACGGACGGCGGAAAGACCTGGAAAGACTGGGCGCCGAAGCTTGAAAACCCCAGCAGTTTTCACCTGAACAGTATTGGCCAGATCACTGGCGGTGGCCTGGTGATCGTCGGTGAGGCTGGGCAGATTTTCGTGTCCGTCGATGGCGGTGACAGCTGGGAGAGACGTGAGAGCCCCTATGAAGGCTCCCTGTTCGGAGCAATCGGAACCGGTAATGTGAATGAGATACTCGCATTCGGTTTGCGTGGGAACATCTTCTTTTCATCCGACCTGGGCAGAAGCTGGAAAGTGGTGCCCAGTGAGTCGGACGCAACCCTCAATGATGGCACGGTGTCCGAAGACGGCCGTATCACGTTGGTTGGCAATGGTGGCGCAGTGCTAATGAGCACCAACGGTGGAGATACCTTCCGTCCCTACTTCCGGGATGATCGGGAAGGGGTGATGGATGTTGTCCCCGTATCGGGAACCAATCTGCTGATTGTGGGCGAGGGTGGCGTGAAGCACACCGACGCCCGCGGCAAGAATCTTCAATAACGCCCTGATGCGGCACCAACAGATAGAAAATTAGAGGGGCTTTTGAATGTCGAACCCGAAGCACGACAAGGGCGAGCATTACCTGACTACACCGAAGGCAGAACCGTTCCTGGAACGGCTGATCTTCAACAATCGGGCCATCATCCTGATTGCCTTTTTCTTCCTGACGCTGTTCCTTGGCTACAACGCGGTCAAGATTGAGCCGGATGCCAGTTTCGAGCGGATGATTCCGTTGGAGCATCCCTACATCGTCAATATGCTTGAGCACCGGGACGATCTGGAGAACCTGGGTAACTTTGTGCGTATCGCCGTGGAAGTGGAAGAGGGCGATATCTTCACAGCCGAGTATATGGAAACCCTGAAGCAGATCACCGATGAGGTGTTCTATCTCAACGGGGTGGACCGTTCCGGATTGAAATCACTCTGGACCTCCAACGTTCGCTGGGTTGAGGTGACTGAGCAAGGGTTCCAGGGCGGCACCGTGATCCCGGACGGTTACGATGGCTCCCGGGCCACCCTTGAACAGCTGCGTCAGAACGTACTCCGTTCGAACGAAGTAGGGCGCCTGATTTCCGACAACTTCCGCTCTACCATCGTGTACGCGCCGCTTTATGAGAACAACCCTGAAACTGGCGAGCCGCTGGACTACGGTGAGTTCTCGCGCCAGTTGGAAGAAAAGATCCGGGACAAGTACGAGGCGCAGAATCCGAACATTGAAATTCACATCGTCGGTTTCGCCAAGAAAGTGGGCGACCTCATTGAGGGTATTGGTTCCATTGCCTGGTTTGCGGGCATCACCATTATCCTGACGACCCTGTTGCTGTTCGGGTACTCACGTTGCATTACCGGAACACTGGTTCCGGTGTTCACCTCCATCATCGCGGTGTTCCTGCAACTGGGCACATTGAGGCTGTTGGGGTATGGCCTGGACCCTTACTCGGTTCTGGTTCCGTTCCTCGTATTTGCCATCGGCATCAGTCATGGCGTTCAGATTGTGAATGCCATGGCGGTGGAAGCGGCGAAAGGGTTTGATTCCGTTACCGCGGCCCGCCTTGCGTTCCGGGCGCTCTACATCCCGGGCATGCTGGCTCTGATTTCAGATGCCTTCGGCTTCCTGACTCTGTTCTTCATCGAGATCGATGTTATCCGGGATCTGGCCGTTGCCGCCGGCATCGGTGTGGCGTTCGTCATTCTGACCAACCTGGTATTGCACGTATTGATCATGTCGTACCTTGGTATCTCCAAGGGCGGTGTTCGTCATGTGCAGAATCATGGTGAAAAGCAGGACCGCAAGTGGCGCGTCATGTCTTACTTCGCACATCCCGGTGTGGCACCGATTTCTCTGTTGATAGCGGTTATTGGCCTGGGTCTTGGCCTTTATTACAAGCAAGGCCTGAAAGTCGGTGACCTTGATCAGGGTGCGCCGGAGCTGCGGGCCGATTCCCGCTACAACAAGGACAATGCCTACATCATCGACAACTACTCAACGAGTGCCGATGTGTTGGTCGTGATGGTGAAAACCGAGGAAGAGCAGTGTACCCAGTACAACGTTCTCCGCGCGATGGACAACCTTCAGTGGGAGCTTCAGAACACGCCTGGCGTGCAGTCCTCGGCGTCTTTGGCCGATGTGTCCAAGATTGTTACCAAGGCACTGAACGAGGGTAACTGGAAGTGGTATGAGATTTCCCGCAACCAGACCATTATCAATGCCTCGATCCGTGAGGCGCCGGCAGGCCTGATCAATACCAATTGTGATCTGACACCGGTGCTTGTTTTCCTTGAGGATCACAAGGCAGAAACGCTGGAAACAGTCACCGAACGCGTTGAGGAGTTCGCCAGCAACAATAACAACGACGAATACACGTTCATGCTGGCCGCCGGTAATGCGGGCGTCGAAGCTGCCACGAACGATGTCATCTCAAGTGCGAAGAACATGATGTTGATCTTCGTCTACGGTGTGGTCGCGTCATTGTGCCTGCTGACGTTCCGTTCTATCCGTGCGGTTCTGTGTATTCTGATCCCACTGGGCCTGACGTCGATCCTGGCCGAGGCGATCATGGCGGTATCAGGCATTGGTATCAAGGTAGCGACGTTGCCGGTTATTGCGCTGGGCGTGGGTATTGGTGTCGACTACGGTATCTATATCTACAGCAAGCTCGAGAAGTTCCTGTTGGAGGGCAAGACACTCCAGGAAGCATACTTCGAGACCCTGAGGTCTACTGGTAAGGCGGTTATCTTTACCGGTGTCACACTGGGTATCGGTGTGGTTACCTGGATCTTCTCGCCGATCAAGTTCCAGGCGGATATGGGGCTGTTGCTGTTCTTCATGTTCATCTGGAACATGGTGGGCTCTATCTGGCTGCTGCCGGCCCTGGCGCGTTTCCTCCTGCGCCCGGATCGAATGGTTGCCAAGGCCCGCGCGAACAAATAAGATTCGCGACCGCTTGATCAAAAAAGCCCGCTCTGCGGGCTTTTTTTGTTTTTTTGCTCAAGTGGTTAGCGAGCTAACCCTTGCTTTATTTATATCGCAAAGTGGTCTATGTTTTAAGGCGAAAGTGAGGAGTGTCCGTTTCGTTACGCGGGCCCAAAAAAGCAATAATGAACAGATAAGGGAAAAGTCATGGCACTGAAACAGAAATTTTCCGCACTTGCAGTTGCAGCAGCGGTCAGCCTTGGAACCGCCTCGACAGCGGTTACCGCGCAGGAGCAGAAATTTGTCACCATCGGTACCGGGGGCGTAACCGGTGTGTACTATCCGGCTGGTGGTGCGATTTGTCGCCTGGTTAACATGGATCGTAAGGAACATGGTATTCGCTGCTCTGTAGAGAGCACCGGTGGTTCGGTCTATAACCTGAACGCGATTCGCCAGGGTGAGCTGGACCTGGCGGTAGCCCAGTCTGACTGGCAGTACCACGCCTACAACGGCACCAGCCAGTTCGAGGAAGACGGAAAGAACGAGAAGCTGCGTGCTGTATTCTCGCTGCACCCCGAGCCATTCACGGTGGTTGCCAGCAAGGGGTCTGGTATCAAGACGTTTGAAGATCTTGCAGGCAAGCGCGTGTCCGTCGGTAACCCCGGTTCCGGCCAGCGCGCCACAGCAGAAGTGCTGATGGACGAAATGGGCTGGACCATGGACAAGTTCTCGCTTCCGGCGGAACTGAAGGCTGCGGAGCAATCCCAGGCTCTGTGTGATGGCAATATTGATGCATTCTTCTACACCGTTGGGCACCCCTCCGGTGCGATCAAGGAAGCGACCACGTCCTGTGACAGTGTGATCGTCAGCGTCAATAACGAAGCGACCAAGAAGCTGGTTGCAGACAACCCATACTACCGTGAAGCGGTGATCCCGGGTGGTATGTATCGTGGTTCTGACGATGACGTGACCACGTTTGGTGTGGCGGCAACGTTTGTCTCGTCTACCGAGGTATCTGAGGACGTAGTGTACGAAGTGGTCAAGGCTGTATTCGAGAACTTTGACAGCTTCAAGCGCCTGCACCCTGCGTTTGCCAACCTGAAGAAAGAAGAAATGGTATCCGACGCGTTGAGTGCACCTCTGCACCCGGGCGCGGCGAAGTACTACAAAGAAGCCGGCCTGATCGACTGATCCTGTAACCGGTAAAACGACACCGCGGGCAGGCCTGCCCGCGGTGTTCTGATCTCCGACCCGCTATATTCTTACAGGACCCAGCTATGACCAATAGCGAACCGAGAGCCGGGGATACCATCGACAGCAAGAAGGTTGCAGAGGTTCTCCAAACCGAGACCGGTGGAAGGGCTGCGACCGGTACGGCTGCAAAGATTCTCTTTGTTGTCCCTCTGCTCTGGTCCCTCTTTCAGCTATGGATAGCGTCACCGCTCCCCTACATTGTTGAGTTCGGTGTTTTTAACTCGACGGAAGCAAGATCCATTCATCTCGCCTTTGCAGCGTTCCTCGCGTTTGCGGCTTATCCCATGATTCGTGGCAGGAATGTTGACCACGTACCGGTTTACGACTGGATTCTTGCCCTGGCTGCCGCTTTTGCAGCCTCTTATCTGTACCTGTTTTATGACCAGCTTGCGACGCGTCCGGGCTCGCCGATTACCCAGGACCTGATCATTGCACTTGGTGGTCTGGTACTGCTTCTGGAAGCAACTCGCCGCGCACTGGGGCTGCCGCTGACCATCGTTGCTGGTGTGTTCCTTATTTACGCGCTGGCCGGCCCCTATATGCCGGATGTGATTTCCCACAAGGGGGCCAGTCTGAGCAAGCTGTCTTCCCATATGTGGCTGGGTACGGAAGGCGTGTTTGGTGTCGCCCTTGGCGTGTCCACCAGTTTTGTCTTCCTGTTTGTGTTATTCGGTGCGCTGCTGGAACGGGCAGGGGCGGGCAACTACTTTATCCAGGTTGCCTACGCCATGCTCGGGCACATGCGCGGCGGTCCCGCCAAGGCCGCGGTGGTATCCAGTGGTCTGAGCGGTGTGATTTCAGGTTCGTCCATCGCCAACGTGGTGACAACCGGCACCTTTACCATCCCCCTGATGAAGCGGGTTGGTTTCCCCGCTACCAAGGCGGGTGCTGTTGAGGTAGCTGCATCCACTAACGGTCAGTTGACGCCTCCCATTATGGGCGCGGCAGCCTTCCTGATGGTTGAGTACGTGGGCATTTCCTACCTGGAAGTGATCAAACACGCCATCCTGCCAGCGCTGATCTCCTACGTGGCGTTGATTTACATCGTTCACCTTGAGGCCTGTAAGCTCAAGATGAAGGGTATTGAACGTCCGAATCGCCCGACTCTCGCGCAGCGTATGCTGAACTGGGTTGTGATCCTGATTGGCCTGAGTGCTCTCACGTTCATCGTGTATTACGGCATTGGATGGTTGAAGGTGGTTCTGGGCGAAGCCGCTGTGTGGGTTCTCGGGCCGCTTCTGCTGTTCATTTACATCGGGCTGGTCTGGTACTCCACCCGCTTTCCGGAACTGGCTCAGGACGATCCTGAATCCTCAATGGATACACTGCCTGACGTGGGGCCAACGGTTAAGACCGGCCTGTACTTCCTGTTGCCAGTGGTGGTCCTGGTCTGGTGCCTGACTGTTGAGCGGTTTTCGCCCCAGCTATCAGCATTCTGGGCCACGGTGTTTATGATTTTCATCGTGATCACTCAGCAGCCACTGAAAGCGTTTTTCCGCAAAAAAGGTCACTTCCTTGCGGAAACAAAAACCGGCCTCGTTGACCTCACCCTCTCGCTGGTAACTGGCGCGAGGAATATGGTTGGTATCGGTGTGGCGACTGCCACCGCCGGCATTGTGGTGGGCACGGTGACGCTGACAGGCATTGGCCTGGTGATGACCCAGTTTGTGGAGTTCATCTCCGGCGGCAACCTGTTGCTGATGCTGGTTTTCACAGCGATTATCAGTCTGATTCTGGGTATGGGGCTTCCTACGACCGCCAACTACATCGTGGTTTCCACCCTGATGGCCCCGGTTATCGTGACACTGGGTGCCCAGAACGGCTTGTTGGTGCCTTTGATTGCTGTCCACCTGTTCGTGTTCTATTTCGGCATACTGGCGATGATACGCCGCCCGTGGGGCTGGCCGCCTACGCGGCGGCGGCTATATCAGGGGCGGACCCGATACGAACGGGTGTGCAGGGCTTCACGTACGATATTCGGACAGCGATTCTGCCTTCATGTTCATCTTCAACACCCAGTTGTTGTTGATTGGCCTGACGGGTTGGGTGGATTTGCTGGTGACGGTTGCCAGTGCGGTGACGGCCATGCTGGTCTTCTCGGCGGCCACTCAGGGTTACTGGTTTACCAAGAGCTACAAGTGGGAGTCGGCTCTGCTGCTGCTGATCACGTTTACCCTGTTCCGTCCAGGTTATTGGTGGGACATGGTCTACCCGGCAACGCAGGACAGGCCGGGTACCGAGGTGATTGAGCATATTGAAAATGTGCCCGCAGGCGAGTCCCTGGTAGTGCAGGCATCGGGCATGTCCCTGAGTGGTGACGAGGTTTCCACTTATCTCAGTCTGGAGCTACCCGCAGCGGAATCCCCGGAGGCGAGACTGGCGAGCGCTGGCCTTGAGCTGTCGCGTCAGGACGACACGATGGTGGTGGATTTCGTTGGCTATGGTAGCCAGGCAGAGAACGCCGGCGTCAGCTTCGGCTGGACCATTGATGCCGTGCAGGTTGAGAATGAGCGCCCGCCGAAGGAACTTATGTTCATTCCCGCGCTTATACTGCTTGGTCTTGTCGCGTTCGGCCAATTGCGGCGACGCACACCCGAAGAGGCCAGCGCCTACGGCTGACTCTTTTCCCCTTAAAAGCCCGGCATTAACCTGCCGGGCTTTTTTCTGTTAAACTCCTGCGCGCAACGGTCCGCGGTTTGTATCGCGGCCAACCGTCAACATGTGGTCTTTGGTACGGATCACCTCTGAGTCCCTAGGAGCCTACTATGCCTGTTGTTACCCTGCCGGATGGCAGTCACCGCAGTTTTGCCGAATCTGTTACCGTTCACGATGTCGCCGCAGACATCGGTGCCGGGCTTGCCAAGGCCGCCATTGCCGGCCGTGTAAATGGCCAACTGGTCGATACCAGCTTCCCGATTGAAGAAGACGCTGAGCTTGCCATTGTCACCGAGCGTGATGAAGACGGCGTCGACATTATCCGCCACTCCACCGCACATCTCCTGGCCATGGCGGTCAAGGAACTGTTTCCTTCCGCTCAGGTGACTATTGGTCCGGTTGTGGACAACGGGTTCTATTACGATTTCAAATTCGACCGGCCGTTCACCAATGAAGATCTGAGCCGGATCGAAAAGCGCATGGAAGAGCTGGTCAAGCAGGATATTCCGGTTTCCCGATCGGTCATGTCCCGTGACGAAGCTGTCCGTCTGTTTGATGAGATGGGCGAGGAATACAAGGTTCGCATCATTGAGGATATTCCCGGCGAGGAAGATCTGTCCTTCTACCGCCAGGGTGACTTTATCGATCTGTGTCGGGGCCCTCACGTGCCCAACACCGGCAAGCTCAAGGCCTTCAAGCTGACCAAGGTTGCCGGCGCCTACTGGCGCGGCGATACCAGCAACGAGCAGTTGCAGAGGGTGTATGGCACTGCCTGGGGCAACAAGAAAGACCTGAAGGCCTATCTGCATCGCCTGGAAGAGGCCGAGAAGCGCGACCACCGCAAGATCGGCAAGAAATTGAGCCTGTTCCACATGCAGGAAGAGGCCCCGGGCATGGTGTTCTGGCATCCGGATGGCTGGTCCCTGTATCAGGAGATCGAGCAGTACATGCGTCGCAAGCAGCATGAGCATGGTTACCAGGAGATCAAGACGCCGCAGGTGGTTTCCAGGGCGCTTTGGGAAAAGTCAGGGCACTGGGACAAGTTCAAGGACGACATGTTTACCACGGAGTCCGAGAAGCACGATTACGCCATCAAACCGATGAACTGTCCTTGCCATGTGCAGGTTTTCAACCAGGGCCTGAAAAGCTACAAGGACCTGCCTCTGCGTCTGGCCGAGTTCGGTTCCTGTCACCGTAACGAGGCGTCTGGTGCCTTGCATGGTTTGATGCGGGTTCGCGGATTTACCCAGGACGATGCCCACATATTCTGCGAAGAGAATGCCATTCAGCAGGAAGTGTCTGACTTTATCGGCATGCTCCACGAGATTTATGCGGATTTCGGGTTTACGGAGATTCTTTACAAGCTCTCAACCCGTCCTGAAAAGCGGGTTGGCTCGGACGAAGTCTGGGACAAAGCGGAAGCCGCGCTGGAAGAAGCATTGAACCGGGAAGGCGTTGATTGGGAGCTTTTGCCGGGTGAGGGCGCCTTTTATGGCCCGAAAATCGAGTTTTCGCTGAAAGACTGCATCGGACGGGTGTGGCAATGTGGTACCATTCAGGTCGATTTTTCCATGCCGGGACGGCTGGGTGCCCAATATGTGGCAGATAACTCCGAGCGCAAGACGCCGGTGATGTTGCACAGGGCGGTTCTTGGTTCGTTCGAGCGCTTTATTGGTATTCTCATCGAGGAATACGAGGGTGCTTTCCCGACATGGCTTGCGCCAACGCAGATCGCGGTGCTGAATATTACCGACAATCAGCGGGATTATTGCCAGAATCTTGCGAAAAAGTGGGATTCCCTTGGCTATAGGGTTAATGCTGACTTGAGAAACGAGAAGATCGGCTTTAAAATCCGCGAGCATACTATTAACAAAGTTCCCTTCCTTGTTGTTATCGGCGACAAAGAAGTTGAAAACAACGCCGTTGCGGTGAGAACCCGCAAGGGTGAGGATCTGGGAACTTTATCGCTGGAAGCGTTTGAGCAGCTGATGGCTGACGAAATCAATCGCAAAGGCAGAACCAAAACGGAGATCTGATTATTAAACAGCGAGCGAATCGGGGGCGCACTCCAAAAGCGCCGATCAACGAGAACATTGACGCAACTGAAGTCCGTCTGATCGATGCCGAAGGCAATCAGGTCGGTGTCGTACCGATTGAAGATGCACTCAAGCAGGCTGAAGAAGCGTCTCTTGACCTGGTTCAGGTTACGGATTCCGATCCGATCGTCTGTAAGATAATGGACTACGGCAAGAAAATCTTCGATGAGAAGAAGGCCAAAGCGGCTGCCAAGAAAAAGCAGAAGCAGACGCAGGTCAAAGAGCTTAAGTTCCGGCCAGGAACTGAAGAAGGGGATTATCAGGTCAAACTACGCAACCTGGTACGTTTCCTTGAAAACGGGGACCGCGGCAAAATCACTATCCGCTTCCGTGGACGTGAGATGGCACACCAGGAAATTGGTATGAAGCTCATGAACAGGATCGAAGTGGATATTGAAGAGCTTGCCCAGGTAGAACAGCGGCCGAAAATGGAAGGCCGCCAGATGACCATGGTAGTGGCCCCCCGTAAAAAGAAGTGAACCTGATCCGGTGCTGATCCCCCGCGGTCGCGGGGGATTTGTCGTTCAGGGGCACATTGATATCACTTAAAAACAGAATGCGGAGTTTTAAAAATGCCCAAGATGAAAACCAAAAGCGGGGCCACCAAGCGGTTCAAGAAGACCGCTACTGGCTTTAAGCATAAGCAGTCCTTCACCAGTCATATCTTGACCAAGAAGAGCCCGAAGCGTAAGCGTCAGCTCCGTGGTACCAAGTTGATTGCCAAGTCCGATGTGGCTTCAATCAAACGTATGACGGCGTGCTGATTCAGCCGCTAGCCATTTCTTTTTAGGTTTAAAGGTAGAAGGATTAACGTATGCCTCGCGTAAAACGTGGTGTGGTTGCACGCCGTCGTCATAAAAAGATTCTCAGTCAGGCCAAGGGTTATTACGGAGCGCGTAGCCGCGTCTTCCGCGTAGCCAAACAGGCGGTTATCAAGGCCGGTCAGTACGCTTACCGTGACCGTCGTAACCGTAAGCGCTCGTTCCGCGCACTGTGGATTGCCCGTATCAATGCTGGCGCCCGTGCCAACGGCCTGTCTTACAGCCGTCTGATTGCTGGCCTGAAGAAGGCCAATGTTGAGATCGACCGTAAAGTTCTGGCCGACCTGGCCATGAACGAGCAGCAGGCGTTTACCGCTGTTGTTGAGAAGGCCAAAGCGTCTCTGTGATCGCTTAGCTCTTTCATCGGTTAACCGATCGATTCAGCGTCTCCATGGGTTCATGAAGACGCCTTCTGATAGGGGAAGGGCGCGCTCTTCCCCTATTTTTGTTTAGAGTGATTCCATTTCTGGATTGGAGCAGGGTCAATGGAAAACCTGGATCAACTCGTTCAGGACGGCCTGGCGGCGGTTGAAAGTGCCGACAGTTTGCAGGCACTGGATCAGATTCGTGTTGAATACCTTGGCAAGAAGGGTGTGATCACCCAGCAGGCGAAGACACTGGGTAAGCTGTCTGCGGAAGAACGTCCCGCCGCCGGCAGAAGATCAACGACGCAAGGGGCAGGTGGAGCAGGCTATCAACGCCCGCCGTACAGACCTTGAGCGCGCCGCCATCGAGCAAAAACTCGCCAGTGAATCCATTGATGTGACGCTTCCCGGGCGAGGCCAGGATCTGGGTGGTTTGCATCCGGTTACCCGCACCCTTCAGCGTATTGAGCAATTTTTCTCCCGCGCGGGCTATACCGTGGAGCAGGGGCCGGAAATCGAAGACGACTATCACAACTTCGAAGCTCTCAACATTCCCGGCCACCATCCGGCCCGCGCCATGCATGACACGTTTTACTTCAATCCCGGCACATTGCTGCGAACCCACACCTCACCGGTTCAGATTCGCACCATGGAAGATGGCAAGCCACCTTTTCGGATGATTTGCCCCGGCCGCGTCTACCGCTGTGACTCGGATATGACCCACACTCCCATGTTTCACCAGGTGGAAGGGTTGTTGGTCGAAAAAGACGTGAGCTTTGCGGACTTGAAGAGCACCGTTGAGGAATTCCTGCGGGTATTCTTCGAGCGCGACCTGGAAGTGCGATTCCGCCCATCCTATTTCCCGTTCACGGAGCCGTCCGCCGAGGTGGATATCGAGTGGGGGCGCGAAGAGGATGGCAGCATCAAGTGGCTGGAAGTGATGGGTTGCGGCATGGTTCACCCCAAGGTATTCGAGCATTGCGGTATCGATGCCGAGGAATATCGTGGCTTTGCGTTTGGTCTGGGCGTAGAGCGCCTTGCCATGCTTCGCTATGGCGTGAATGACCTGCGCATGTTCTTTGAGAACGACCTCCGCTTTCTGCGGCAGTTCCGTTGAACACGCCATCAAGGTAAACGATCTAACAGGCAACACCGCATCAGGACAAGGCAGATACCATGAAATTCAGTGAACAGTGGCTACGTGAATGGGTCAATCCGGCGAATGATACCCAGGCATTGATGGATCAGATCACCATGGCGGGTCTGGAAGTTGACGGATTTGAGCCGGTAGCCGGCAAGTTCAGTGGCATTGTTGTGGGTGAGGTTGTGTCGGTATCGCCTCATCCCGATGCGGATAAGCTTCGGGTTTGTCAGGTCAGTGATGGTGCTCAAACGGTACAGGTGGTTTGCGGTGCGCCCAACGTGCGCGACGGCCTGAAAGTGCCGTTTGCCGTCGTCGGAGCGGTGTTGCCGGGCGACTTCAAGATCAAGAAGGCCAAGCTGCGTGGGCAACCTTCGGAAGGAATGCTGTGCTCAGAGTCAGAGCTTGGCCTTTCGGATAGCCATGACGGCTGATGGAGTTGCCGGACGATGCGCCGGTAGGCCAGGAGCTGAGTGAGTTTCTCAAGTTGAACGACGTCACCATCGACGTGGATCTGACGCCGAATCGCAGTGATTGCCTGTCAATCAAAGGGATCGCCCGGGAAGTCGGGGTACTGAACAGCCTTGTGGTTGAGGGGCCGGAAATTCTCCCCGTGGAAGCAGTGCACTCAGAGGTGCCTGACATCGCCGTGAAAGACCCCGAAGGCTGCCCCCGGTATCTGGGGAGAATCCTGCGCAACGTGGACCTTAGCATTGAATCCCCACTGTGGATGCAGGAAAAGCTTCGCCGCTCCGGGATCCGCTCTATCGACGCTGCGGTGGATGTTACCAACTATGTGATGCTTGAACTGGGTCAGCCCCTACACGCCTTTGACCGTGAGGAAATAGAGGGTGGCATTGTTGTGCGCCGGGCAGTGCAGGGCGAAAAGTTGGTATTGCTGGATGGACAGGAAGTGGAACTGACCCCGGATACCCTGGTTATCGCGGATCACGCCAAGCCGATAGCGATTGCCGGTGTGATGGGTGGCGAGCATTCCGGAGTGAGTGAGCGAACCCGCGACCTGATCCTTGAGGCTGCCTATTTTGATCCGATTACTCTGGCGGGTAAGGCGCGCCACTATGGCCTTCACACGGACGCTTCACATAGGTTCGAGCGTGGCGTGGACTACGAGCTTGCCCGCGATGCCATGGAGCGTGCAACGGCATTGCTGATGTCCATCGTGGGTGGCGAGCCTGGGGATATTGTCGAGGTTGTCAGCAAGCAGGACTTGCCTGAAGACTGCACGGTGGACCTTCGGGAGACACGTGTTGCCGACGTGTTGGGGCTGGAGATCGACCGCACTACGGTGGAAGAAATTCTGACCCGTCTGGGCCTTCATATCGATAAGCTGCTGAAGGATGGCTGGCGGGTACACGTGCCGAGTTTCCGCCCGGATATCAGTATCGAAGAGGACCTGATCGAAGAAATTGGACGGATATACGGTTACAACAACCTGCCGGTCACGGAACCCACGGGATCACTCGGCCTTCGCCCCCAGGAAGAGGCCGTCCGCCCGGTATCGGCTATCCAGAGCTATTTCGTGGCGTGTGGATACCAGGAAGCGATTACCTACAGCTTTGTAGACCCGAAGGTTCAGGGCCTGATTGATCCAGAGCGGGAAGGCATTGCGCTGGCAAACCCGATTTCGTCGGATCTGTCTGTCATGCGCACGAGTCTCTGGAGCGGACTGCTGAAAACCGTGGCTTACAATCAGAACCGTCAGCAACCTCGAATTCGCCTGTTCGAAACCGGGCTCCGCTTCGTGAAAGACGGCGACCGGATTGATCAGCAGCCCATGCTCGCGGGGGTGATCGCAGGTGGGCAATTGCCAGAGAATTGGGCAAACGGTCGCAGAAACGCCGATTTCTTTGACGTAAAAGGAGAGCTGGAGAGTCTGTTCCAGCTCCTTGGCATCGAGGTTCAGTTCCTTGCCAGTCAGCATCCCGCATTGCACCCGGGCCAGACGGCGGAGTTGATGCGGGACGGAGAACATGTAGGCTGGCTGGGCACATTACACCCACAAGTGCAGAAAAAACTGGAACTTAATGGCACGATTCTGATGTTTGAGCTATTCTTGAATTCGGTCGTTTCTGGATATGTGCCTAATTTCAAAGATATTTCAAAATTCCCAGAAGTTCGGCGGGATTTGGCTATTATTATCGGAAGCGACGTGGGGTTTGCAGACGTCGAGCGTGTAGCGAAAAAGCACGCCGGGGAGCACCTCACGGCTTTGCGTGCGTTTGATGTTTATGAAGGTGAAAGCCTGGGTGAAGGCAACCGAAGCCTCGCTCTCAGCCTGTTCTGGCAGCATCCCGAGCGCACACTAAATGAAGAAGAGGTGCATTCGCTCTTCAACGGTGTGATTGACGCACTGCGCGAAGAGTTGGGGGCAACACTGAGGAGTTAGCAGATGGCGGCTTTGACGAAAGCGGAGATGGCAGAGCGGTTGTACGAGGAGTTGGGTCTCAACAAACGTGAAGCCAAGGAAATGGTGGAAGCTTTTTTCGACGAGATCAGAGGCGCTCTCAGCCACAACGAACAGGTGAAGTTGTCGGGATTTGGTAACTTTGATCTGCGTGACAAGAAACAGCGGCCGGGACGGAACCCGAAGACCGGTGAGGAAATTCCGATCAGTGCACGGCGTGTTGTTACGTTCCGCCCGGGACAAAAACTAAAACAGAAAGTAGAAGCGTATGCTGGAACCCAGTCATAACAACGAATTACCCACGATACCGGGGAAGCGTTATTTCACCATTGGTGAAGTTGCCGAACTTTGTGCTGTAAAAGCGCACGTGCTCAGATACTGGGAGCAAGAGTTCCCTCAGCTTTCTCCGGTCAAGCGCCGTGGCAACCGCCGCTACTATCAGCGTGCCGATGTCATTACCATCCGCCAGATCCGCAGCCTGTTGTATGATCAGGGCTACACCATTGGCGGGGCCAAGCAGAAACTCAGCAGCCACGAGGTGAAAGACGATACCTCCCAGTACAAGCAGCTGATCCGGCAGATGATTACCGAACTGGAAGATGTTCTCGACGTGCTCAATACGCCGGTGAAGTGAGACGTTTTGAAGCTGAAAGCCGAAGGTTCGCCTTCGGCTTTTTTGTTGGTGGCAGTCGCCGAAATGAACAAATAGGTCGTATAGTTGACCGACACTCACACCGGAGAACAACAGCATGATTGGATACGTAACGATTGGCGTCAGTGATATGTCCCGAGCCAAGGCTTTCTATTCGGAACTGTTAGGGGATATCGGCGCTAGGGTCCTTCTGGATATGGGCCGCATTGCGTTTATTGGGGAGAGTATGAAGGCGCCGATGCTGGCCGTGTGCACTCCCTACGATGGCGAACCCAATCAACCGGGCAATGGCAATATGGTCGCCATTCACCCAGGGTCCAAGGAGGCGGTAGATGCCCACTACAAGCGAGCGTTGGATTTGGGTGCGAGCTGTGACGGCGAGCCTGGCCAGCGGATCCCTGATCAGTTCTATGGCGCCTACGTGAGAGACCTGGACGGTAACAAGCTGGCCTTCTTCCACTTTGGCTAGCAGTCGTCTGTGAAAACAACAAAGCCCGGGCCTTTCGGCCCGGGCTTTGTGTAGGGAATTTGGTCGGGACGGTAGGATTTGAACCTACGACCCCTTGCACCCCATGCAAGTGCGCTACCAAGCTGCGCTACGCCCCGAAATTGCCAGTGGCCAGAGAGAAACTTGAGAGATATCTCAGTGGCTTAGCGGGAGCGAAGTCTACACCAGCCTCGGATAAAAATAAACATCCAATCGCCGAATTCTTCGGGCATTTCTATCGCAGTTTGGTTTCTCGAAGCTGACGAATAAACTCCGGCGGATCGAAGCTGTCCGGGGTAGCGTTCGGCCAGTAGGTATCAAACACTCTTTCACCGGTCTCTCCTTCCAGAAGGGCACCCGGCTCCAGAAAAGGAAACAGGTCCATATAGGAATGGGTTTCCGTCTTGGAGGTGCGGCGGATGATGTGTTCCGGCCCAAGTTCGGAGGGGTGCTTGAGTCCTGACGCCTCAAGCAGGTTCATCAAGGCTTCCAGGGTGTTCTTGTGATAGTTGTAAACACGCTGGCTCTTATCCTGAACATCAAGCTTTTTGCTTCGCCTTGGGTCTTGGGTTGCAACTCCGCTGGGGCATTTTCCTGTATGGCAACTGAGCGCCTGTATGCAGCCGAGCGAGAACATATAACCCCTTGCCGCGTTACACCAGTCTGCCCCCAGGGCCAGGGTCCGGGCTATGTTGAATGCTGAGGTGATCTTGCCCGCAGCGCCAATGGCAATGTGTTCGCGCAGGTTGGTGCCCACGAGTGTGTTGTGTACCAGCAACAGGGCTTCCGTCATGGGGGTTCCAATACGGTTGATGAACTCCAGAGGAGCCGCGCCGGTGCCGCCTTCACCGCCATCCACAACGATGAAATCAGGTGTTTTTCCTGTCTCCAGCATGGCCTTGACGATGGCGAACCACTCCCAGGGATGGCCTATAGCCAGTTTGAAGCCCACCGGTTTGCCGCCCGATAGCTCACGAAGTTTCTCCAGAAACTCGAGAAATTCCCTGGGTGTGGAGAATGCTGAATGGCTTGCGGGGGAAACGACATCCTTGCCAGCTTCGACGCCGCGGGCCTCGGCAATTTCCGGTGTCACTTTCTCGCCGGGAAGAATGCCCCCATGTCCAGGTTTGGCACCCTGGGATAGTTTGACCTCTATCATTTTTACCTGGTCGAGAGTGGCATTGCGGGCGAACCTCTCTTCGTTGAAAGTGCCGTCTTCGTTGCGACATCCGAAGTATCCGGAACCAATTTCCCAGACCAGATCTCCGCCTGGTTCCCGGTGATAGCGGGATATGGAGCCTTCGCCGGTATCGTGATAGAAGTTCCCCATTTTTGCGCCAGCATTGAGGCTCAGGATGGCATTGGCCGACAACGAGCCAAAACTCATCGCCGAGATGTTGAAGACGCTGGCGTTATAGGGCTTGGCGCACTGTTTGCCAATCACGATCCGGAAGTCAGCGTCTTTCAGTGCAGAAGGCTGGAGGGAATGGTTGATCCACTCAAAACCCTCGTCATACATACCTAACTGTGAGCCGAAAGGGCGCTTGTCGAGCACGTTCTTGGCTCGCTGGTAAACGATGGTGCGCTGTTCACGTGAAAAGGGGCGTTCGTCGGTGTCGGACTGGATGAAGTACTGGCGTATTTCCGGGCCAATCGATTCAAGAAAATACCGAAAATGGGCAAGGATGGGGTAATTTCGGCTAACAGTGCGTTTACGCTGAAGCAGATCCCATGTGCCGGTTGCCGCCAATCCCCCGAGCAGGACGGGGACGACATAAAACCAGCCCCCCCAGATGGTACTGGCCAGTAGAGAAACGATAAAGCCAGTCAGGCTCAGCGCATAAAGCGTATATCGGAAGGGGAAGGTTTCGGTTTTAGCCATAAACTCCTCTGAGTGGATGTGCAGTATGTTTGCAGAATATTAACAGCATAAGTGCGGGAGATACGTTCCCGTATGGCAAGACGGATCAAGGAGTAATTTGTACGAACACTGAAATATTGGTCTAAGATTGTTTTCAGGGCGTAAGAGTCCGTTCTTTGATGTTTTGAACTCAAAGCAATAAGATGGCGAGCTTGTAACGTTTGCATCCGAATATTGAAGAGATTTTCACCAACAGGAGGCTCAAAACGTGGGCGACGTTGTAAAAGACGAGTACCAGACGGATTACGTCGCAGGCCAGGATAATATTAATCCGTTTGGCCTGGACCTACACGCGCCAGTTTTTCCGATTACAGCAATAATCGTTGTTGCGTTTGTAATCGGGACGCTGATTTTCCCGGGAGAGGCGAAGGAGCTCCTCGACGGCGCCAAATGGTGGACCATCGCACAATTTGACTGGTTTTTCCTGATCAGTGCCAACATTTTTGTCGTTGTCTCCCTTGCTCTTATATTCATGCCCGTTGGCAAAATCCGCATCGGCGGGATGGACGCCAAGCCAGAATTTTCGACGATGTCGTGGTTTGCCATGCTCTTTGCAGCAGGTATGGGTATCGGTCTCATGTTCTGGGCCGTTGCCGAGCCAGTCGCCTACTACACGGGCTGGTATGAAACGCCGCTCGGCGTTGAGGCCAATACGGCCGAGGGCGCGCGGTTGGCCATGGGTGCGACCATGTATCACTGGGGTCTGCATCCCTGGGCAATCTACGCGATTGTGGCTCTGTCTCTGGCGTTTTTCGCCTACAACAAGAACATGCCGCTGACCATTCGCTCTGCGTTCTTCCCACTGCTCCGTGATAGGGTTTGGGGCTGGCCCGGTCATATCATTGATATCCTGGCGGTGGTGGCAACCATTTTTGGTCTCGCCACGTCTCTTGGTTTTGGTGCGCAACAGGCTGCTTCCGGCCTGGATTACCTGTTCGGGATTTCGTCAGGTATCAACGTGCAGATGGCGATTATTACCGGCGTGACGGCTCTTGCCCTGATTTCAGTGCTGCGAGGCCTCGACGGTGGCGTTAAGATCCTGAGTAACGTCAACATGTCACTGGCCGGCATTCTGTTGTTCTTTATCATCTTCGCCGGTCCGACCATGACCATTTTCGAAACCATCTGGGTGACCTCATCCAGCTACGTCGGCAATGCGCTGGCACTCAGCAATCCGTTTGGTCGTGAAGATGAAGCCTGGTTCCATGGCTGGACGGTCTTCTACTGGGCGTGGTGGATTTCCTGGTCGCCGTTCGTTGGTATGTTTATCGCTCGCGTATCCAAGGGCCGCACGGTTCGTGAATTCGTGACTGCGGTACTGATCGTGCCGACTGTTATTACCGTGGTTTGGATGAGTGCATTTGGCGGTTCCGCTCTGGAGCAGATCCAGGACGGCATTGGTGCTCTGGCTGAGAATGGTCTGACGGACGTGTCCCTGGCCATGTTCCAGATGTTCGCTAACCTGCCGTTCGTTGCCATCTCATCCTTCGTGGGTATCGTGCTGGTGCTGGTGTTTTTCGTGACATCGTCTGATTCCGGCTCGTTGGTTGTGGACAGCATTACCGCGGGCGGTAAAACCGACGCTCCGACTGCGCAGCGTGTGTTCTGGGTAGTAATGGAAGGTGCCATTGCCGCAGCACTGATCTTCGGTGGCGGCGAAGACGCACTGGGCGCGATTCAAGCAGCTGCCATTACGGCAGGGCTTCCGTTTACAGCCGTGTTGCTGGTCATGACCTGGGGGCTGCTGAAAGGCCTCACCCATGAGCGCAAGCTGCTGATTGCCGAAGGTAAGCTCTGAGAAGTGTGAGAAAGTAAAAAAACCGGGGTTCGCCCCGGTTTTTTTGTGCCTGCTATTTGAAGGTCAGGTTTTGGACGTGAAGGTATCCATAGCGAATGCGGCTCTTTCTTCCGGGGTGAAGTGCGTCCTTCGGAGGGCTTCGATCTGCCTCAGGCGCGGCAACAGACCGCGACCATTGGCCATCTGGATGGCCAGGCCGGGGCGGGCGTTCAGCTCAAGCAGCAAAGGCCCTTCGTTTGCGTCCACGACCAGATCGACACCCATATATCCCAGCCCGGTTGCCTCGTAGCATCGTGATGCCATTACCAGCATTTCCTGCCAGTCATCAATCACCAGGTTCTCCAGGGCGAGGCCTGTATCGGGATGCAGGGTGATCGGTCGATTGAACTGTACCGCATTCAGGCTGTGGCCATTGGCGATATTGAGTCCAACACCTACGGCACCCTGGTGTAGATTAGCCTTACCATCTGAAGCGGTTGTAGCCAGCCGAAGCATTGCCATCACGGGGTAGCCCTGAAAAACGACGATGCGGATATCTGGTACACCCTGGAAGGAATACTTGGCGAGTGATGGAATCGATTCCACCAGGTTCTCGACAATGGCGACGTCGGGCGTGCCGGCCAGCGAGTAGAGCCCGGCAAGAATGTTGGACAGGTGGCGCTCAAGGTGGCTCGAGGATACCCGCGAGCCCGACGCCTTGACGTAATCGTTATCGTCCCGGCCGGTAATCACGGTAATCCCTTTACCTCCGGAACCCTTGGCCGGTTTGATGGCAAAGCCGTCCAGGTCCTCTGCCATTTCCCGGAAATGGGAGATTTCGTGTTGCTGACGCACCACCTGCAGCAGCCTGGGGGTGCGAACATCGTATTCGGCAACCACCAGCTTGGTTTTGAGTTTGTTGTCCACCAAGGGGTATGAAGAACGGCTATTGTACCGCGCAATGTAGTCCACATTGCGCCGGTTCATGTTCAGCATGCCCAGTTGGTTCAGCTTGAAGGGCGAAATCCAGCCCATCAGTTATACGCCTTCATCGGATAAAAACGACGGAGCTCTGTGAGCTTGTAGCCCGTGTACTGTCCCATCAGCAGGATCAGCCCCAAAACCACGAAATGAAGTTCCGGGAAATTAAACGTCAGGTGGCTCGCCAGGGGCGCGCTCATAATCAGAAATGCGCAGACTGCGACAAACAAACTGCCGGCTCCCTGAACAAACACCTCCCGGGCGCCTTCCTCTTCCCAGAGTATGGACATGCGCTCTATCGTCCAGGCGATAATCACCATGGGGAAGAAGGTAACCGTCATCCCCGTGTTGAAGCCCATTTGATAACCCGCGATGCTCAGCCCGGCCGTGATAAAGATCACGAGAATGATCAGCGCGGATATTCGCGAGACCAGCAGCAGGTTAAGGCTCGACAGGTAGCCACGCATGAGCAGGCCAATGGCCACCACGGAAATAAAGCTATCAGCCCCGGAATCAGTGTCGTCTGCACAAAGGCCACGGCGATCAGTATCGGCATGAACGTGCCGGACGTTCGTATGCCGACGACAATTCGCATAAAGGCCACCACGAGCGCCCCAAGGGGAAGCAGCAGAAGCATTCTGAACATGCTTTGCTCTTCAATGGGGAGCTGGTAAAGACTCAGGAAGCCGAGGCCATTCTCGCTGGACTGAGCCTGCGCCAATTGCAGTGCCGGGATGGTTTGCCGAAGCATGGAAAAGCTAACGTCTGAATTGTCACCGCCGACAATATCCAGCAGGGAAGCCGCAGCCTGTCGCCACAGCAGGACATGTTCCGGAAGCCCCTGTTCCGCTGTGCGGGGGTTGAAGGTCAGCCATCGGGAACCGTCATAGATCTGCAGGAATGGACGAAGTTGCTGGCGTCGCCTGGCATCTTCCAGGGCCAGGCCGTCTGCCGTTCGAGCGGGAATGCCTGCATGATTGAGCATCCGGGTCAGCAGATCAATGTAGTTTGCTTCGGACACGAGCAGGGTGGTGTTCTGGGCGCCTGGTCCGGTTGGAGCAGTTTGATCAGTTCCCGGGTCATGCTCTCAGGCGTGCTGGAGCGTTCAGCGGCCTGTTGCAACAACTCTTCCACGGCTGTTGCCTGAGGTTCTTCCCAGAAGACCGGTTCAGGTTTGGGCGGTCGTTTGGGCTGGCTGCCCAGGGCTCTGTCATCAGGTATCAGTTGAACCTTGAAGTAGAGCGTCTGGGGGCCGCTAACGTTGCGCTTTGACCACTCAGCCCGGCGTTCACCGGAGTCATCCACGATGGAAAAACCGTAACCGGGAGATGCAGCCTGCTCCGAAATAATGCGGAATTGGGGTGGCTGGTCGGGGATGTTCAGGCTGGCGAGTACGGGTTCTCCGGTGCCATCGAAGTCCACTCGGGCCTCAACCATCCAGACCGGCTTTTGCTCCCCCGTAAACCAGGGAATGCCGAGCTCGACGTGCCGCCAAGTGGCTATCGAAATTCCAGCCGCAATAAGAAGGAGGATGGCGAAAAAAAACGGAATGCGTGAGCGGCTACTCAAGGTTGGTCCCCATTTTCTTCGGCTGGCAGTTTGTCGGGCAGTTCGGTGGCGAACTCCTTGCCCACATCAATCAACATGACGTCCCTCAAAATGTTGCGGCCAACCAGCACCGTGTGTGAGAGGTGCTCTCGGTTGGTCAGTGTAAACTCAGCCTGTTGCCGGTGGTTGCCAATCATGAACTGCAACTCCACCACCACACGGCGTTCCGATTCATCGGTGCTGGACTGGATAATCCTGACCCGGCGTGAGATTTCCCGTTCCAGCGTTACCATGTCCTCGGAGTTAGGTACCGGCACGTCAAACCTTACCCAGTTATTCCCATCCCGTTCAAACCGCGTGATGTTTCGGGCATCCAATGAAGAGGTTTCGGCCCCGCTGTCAATGCGAGCATCGTAAATCAGGCCGGGGCCAGCAAGGTAGAATTTCTCCAACTCTCCAACAACAACCTTGCCCTTGAGTCGGTCGGCCCTTCCATCGCTTTTGGAACCAGACTGCCCCGCTGTGCAGGCCTGCTGTTTGGGGGTGGGAGGGCAGGCGGGTTTTTCGACCTGTTCGGTGATGGCGTCGAGGATGGTTTTCGTGGATTCCTCATTCAGCCGGGTCAGCGCCTGGAAATTCTCATCCGTCCGGTTCTCAAGGCGAACGACCTGTTCACCCTGATTAATAACGGAGGTATTCAGCGCGTCAAGATCCTGCTTCGGCACCATAAAGTAACGATCCGCAGTGCAGCCGGTGATGAGTGATACCACAAGGCCGGCCGCGGCCAACTTTCCAAACTCTGAACGTATAGACAAGATCCGAAACCCCTGAATCCACGACTTTGATACTTTAATTACAGAGTGCTGCAAGGATAATTCGGGTGTGCTAGAACAGCCACTTGTAATCACAGGCCGGCAGTATACAACAACATAACTGTTGAGTCGGTTTACAGATCATTAACGGCGGGTATTATTTTTTCCCGGATGTCCGGGAAAGGAAGTGGTTTTGAGCAAGAACTTCTTCGGAACGAAGGTATTCCTGCACCACAGGGGAGCAGTTCAGGTAAAACAGCAGCAGTTCTCTCTGGACATCCTGATCCTGAATGCGGGAAGCGAAGTGAATCAGATCGCGGATGGATTCGTCACCATTGTTCTGAAAGGTTCTGCCGTAGCGCCCCTTCAGGATGCCAGTCAGTCTTTCCAGGTGGAATTCCCCGGTGTGGGTCATATGGGGAAGAATGCGAAAACCACCGTGGCTGGCTTGAGCGCCAGGCCTGCGGTATTCACGGCCTTCCACGTCTGAACACCCGGAATGGGAGAATTCAGATCCCAATTTTCTCCATAGCTCTTTGAGCATGTTGAATTCCTGTCCCTTATACTGCTCCTGGACCTTGGCACCCGGCAGCAAACCAGCCATTCTGTCGGCAAACAGGCCACATTCACCGTTTTAGATGATATTACGTTCCGAGTCCAGAGCCGGATGCCTTGGGTCGGGAAATTTGCCAATTGGTCCACTAGAACCAGTGAATGGCAAACCTTTGACGTGAGTCCGAACAAAAAGGTTCCACGAATACGGTAAACTGTTGTTCTATCGTAATGTTTGAGTCAGTCATTTAGAGGAGATCGGGGTGCCCGAGGCAATCATCGATATAGTGGGGCGTAGGCCGGAAACCGTCACTTTGCTGATTTTGTTGGTGCTAGCGCTGTGCTGTCTGGTGTTTTCAATGGTTAAGGAGGGCCGTGCCAGATCCGCACTCCGGGAGCTTGAGTACACGCGGGCGATGGACGAACAGCGCCTCCATCAGCTTGAAGCGGCTCTCGAAAACGGCAAAACCGAGGCAGAGCAGGCGAGCCGGGACACCGAACATTGGCGACAGCGTGCGGCAACGCTGGAAAATCGGGTGGCCGGGCTGGAGTCCGAAAGTAAGGCGCGGCTGGATCGCATAGAACAACTCGAAACCGAGAGGAAGTCCCAGCAGCAGCGAGCCGATGAGCTCTCCCGCGAGCTTGGCGACGCCAGGGTTGCCCAGCGCGAGCAGGAAGTAACGCTGGACAAGGAGCGCCGTGCAACCACGGAGAAACTGGAGTTACTGGAACGAAATCGTGATGCGTTGAAACAGGAGTTCGAGAATCTTGCGAATCGTATTTTCGAGCAGAAGAGCGAGCGCTTCAGCCAGCAGACCCGCACCAGCATCGACACCCTGCTGAACCCATTCCGGGATCAACTCCAGGATTTCCGTAAACGGGTAGAGGATGTCTATACCACCGAAACTCGGGATCGACAGGCATTAAGGAGTGAGATCAAATCCCTGCAGGAACTGAACCGCCAGATCACCGAAGAAGCTTCCAATCTCACGAAGGCGCTTAAAGGAGACAAGAAAATCCAGGGCAACTGGGGCGAGCTGATTCTGGAGCGCGTCCTCGAGCGCTCCGGTTTGCGCAAGGGTATTGAGTATGAAACCCAGGGCAGCTACCGAGATGATGACAACCAGTTGCTGCGCCCCGATGTCATCGTTCATTTGCCGGACAGCCGAAACCTGGTGGTGGATTCGAAGGTGTCACTGCTGGCCTACCAGCAGTGGGCAACGGAAGAGGATGAGACTGCCAGGGAAGAAGCCCTTCGCCAGCACGTTGAGGCGGTGCGTAATCATATTCGCGCCCTGAGCGAGAAAGATTACAGCCAGCTTCACGGCCTGCACTCTCCGGATTTCGTGTTTCTTTTCATGCCCATTGAACCGGCGTTTGTGGCTGCATTTCAGCAGGACGAGAACCTATTCGCAGAAGCATTCGAGCGAAAGATTATTGTGGTTACACCGACGACATTGCTTGCGACCTTGCGAACCATTGAAAATATCTGGCGATATGAGCGTCAAAGCCAGAATGCGCGTAGGATTGCCGACCGTGCCAGTGCGGTGTACGACAAGCTTCGGGTTTTTGTAGAAGCGATGGAAAAGCTGGGCAGCCAGTTGCACACCGCGCAGGGAACCTATGATTCGGCGATGAATACGCTCACCCGTGGTCGCGGCAACCTTATCTCGCAAGCCAATCGCTTTGTGGAGTTGGGCGTTCGTGTTAAAAAAGAACTCCCGAAAGCGATTTTGGATCAAGCCGAAGTGGACGCCGATGGTGTGGATGACACCAGCGATCCGGTCGGGCCCACGGTGGACGAAGACGCCGCCCGGGATAATCAGCAGGAGTAAACAAGATGGTGAAGATAACCCGAGTCGGGCGTCGTTCAGTCAGTGGTTTTATGTTGGCATCCCTACTGATGGCCGGTCAGGTTAGTGCCCTTGAGCCTGAACACGAGACCCGTCGATTAATGCTTGCCACTGAAGAGGCCGTTTCCTCAGAGAGCTGGGGTGAAGCGGGTGAGTACCTGAACCGTCTCCAGCAACTGGAGGGGGAGAAACCGGCGAACTATTTCTATTTTCGCGGTCGTGTGATGCTGGAATCTGATCACTACAACGAGGCACAAGCAGCGTTGGAAAAGTACGTCAGTCTGGCGGGCAGTGAAGGCGAGCACTACACCGATGCGCTCAAAGTGATAACCAATGTCGAAAAAGCCCGCCAGCAAGAGGGCGCAAGTGCCAAGAACAATGGCTCTATTGATCCGGAGCCAGTGGCTATTATCGAGCCTGCAAGCGAGCAGTCACTGGGGAAACTCCGGGAACTCTATCTGGCGGATTCGAACGCCGACGCGCTGGTGATTCATGCCAATACGCTCCTGGACGTTGCTGGTTGGCGTGAAGATCAGAGGATCGTAAGGCTGGACCGTCCTGCCGACGTGTCGTACAGAATTGAGAGGCTGAACGACACTATCAGTATCCAGGAGTCCCGACGTGAGTCCGGTGGTCGTGTTGTCAAAACAACCGAGTCCATGGGCGTTTTCGGAGTCAATCCTCAGATTGAATGGAATTGCGAGAGTTCAACCGCCAGTTGCTGGATTTACGACCCACGAGATGGCTCGCGGTTGATGAAACTCAGCCCGGATCGCGAACGGGCCGAGGAAATTGCCCGCACCCTTGGCCGGCTGATTCGCACCATGCAGAGCCCCAGTCAATCCTGAAGCTGACCCCGTTCGCCTTCGCGGTAAGCACCGGGAGTGACTCCTGTCCACTTCTTGAAGGCGCGGTGAAACGTTGAGGGTTCGGTGAATCCGACCCGAAACGCAATGTCATTGATCGGCAGGTCTGGCCGGGACAGGTAATAGATGGCCATGTCCCGGCGTAGTAGGTCCTTGATCTCCTGGAAGGAGGTGTTTTCCTGCTTCAGCCGCCGGCGAAGAGTCTGGGGGCTGGTGTGAAGCTCTGTGGCAATCCATTCGAAGTCGGGCAGGGATCTCGCAAAATCCCGGCCAATCAGCGCGCGGATACGTCCGGTGAAGGTGTTGCTTTCGTCCGGGCGTGACAGCAGGTCGGCCGGTGAGGTTTTCAGGAACTGCCGCATTTCCGGCTTGTCGCGTATCACCGGAGCCTGCAGAAAACGCTTGTCGAACGTCAGGGCGGTTTCACTGGCTTCGAACGACAGTGGGCAATGGAAGATATGCCGGTATTCGTCGCCATGGGGCGGCCTGGGGTAACTGAATTCCGCCTTAAGCAGCTCCACCGGTTGCCCGATCAACCAACTGCCAAGACGATGCCAGATGACCAGTATGCTTTCCCGGAAAAAATGCATCGGGTCGTGGATATCCCCTTCGATCACCGTTACCAGCCGGGCAGTCCTGTCGTCCACTTCCAGTTTCATGGTGACCATGGGCTCGAACAGGCGGCAGAATTCAAACGCCTGGCGATAGACCGCCTCGAGATTGGGACAGTCGATAACCAGCGCGCACATGGTGGCGAACGTGCCGGTGCGGCAGCGTCTCGGGCCCAGGCCCATAAACTCATCGTTCATTGCGTTCCAGGTAGCCTGCATCAGCCGGCTGTACTGGGTGCTGCTCACCCGGGCCATTTCGATCTTCAGCAGGTCCGGTGAAATTCCGGCCTCGCGCAGCATTGTATGGGTATCAATCCCCGCTCTTTCGGCCCCAACCAATGCGGCTTCCACGAAGTGCCTGGAAACGGTGAGTTCCGACATATCATCCTTTATCCTTATTGAACGAAGCCCATCATAAAACCCCTTGGGTACAATGCAACCATCACTCTCGCGCCGCACTGGAAGAAATGGTCAATTGGAATGATGGAACCGGCAGTTGGCCCCGCGGGGAAAACAGGGCAGCATCAGGGTTGTCCAAAAATAGAGAAGGAGGTTTGCATGCCCGGCCCACTGAGCAACCTGAAGGTTCTGGATTTCAGTACATTGCTGCCAGGCCCCTACGCTACCATGCTGCTGGCGGATATGGGCGCGGATGTATTGCGGGTGGAGGCCCCTGGCCGCCTGGACCTGACCCGAGTGATGCCGCCGCTGGAAGATGGCGTCAGTACGTCCCACACCTTCCTCAATCGGGGTAAGCGCTCCCTTGGGCTGGATTTGAAGCAAGAGGGCAGTGCGGACCTGGTCAAGCAGTTGGTGACAGAGTACGACGTGGTGATTGAACAGTTTCGACCCGGCGTTATGGACCGGCTTGGGATTGGTTATGAAACCCTCAAGGCCATCAACCCCAATCTTATTTACTGCGCGATTACCGGTTACGGTCAGACTGGCCCCTACAAGGATCGGGCAGGGCATGATATCAACTACCTTTCACTGGCAGGAGTTTCCAGCCATTGTGGTCGCCGGGAAACCGGGCCACCACCGATGGGTATCCAGGTTGCCGATGTGGCAGGCGGCTCACACCATGCCGTTATGGGGATACTGGCGGCTGTGATTCACCGCCAGCAAACAGGAGAGGGGCAGTTTATCGATATCAGCATGACCGACGCCGCCTTTGCCCTCAATACGATGGCCGGTGCTGCAGCCTTGGCGGGAGGGCAGGAACAGAAGCCGGAAAGCTCCATGCTCAACGGCGGCACCTTCTACGACTACTACCAGACCAGCGACGGCCGATGGTTGTCTGTGGGTAGCCTGGAGCCCCAGTTTTCCGACCGGCTTTGTGATGCCCTGGGTATCCCCGACATGAAGAGCTTTGCCTTGAGCCAGAACCCTGAGCACCAGCAGGCCATCCGGGAGGCGTTGAAGTCCAACATTGCACAAAAAACGTTGGCACAATGGCAGGACGTATTTGCGAACGTTGATGCGTGCGTGGAGCCGGTGCTGACCATTACCGAGGCAGCCGAACATCCTCAGCTGAAAGCGCGCGGCATGGTTATTGATGTGGCAAAAGGGGCTGGGGGGACCCAAAAGCAGATTGGCCACCCGATAAAATTCAGTGCAACGCCCTGTGAGAGCCGTTATATCGGCCGGACACTGGGGGCCGACAACGGCGATTTCTGAGGCGTCCGGGTGGCGGCCAACTTCACATTATTGCGGCCATCGTGTTTCGCCGCATACAGTGCCTGATCGGCCCTGAGCAGGGTGTCGTCCGTGCTTTCTTCGCGGTGATACTCTGCCACGCCAATCGATACGGTTACCCGGAAATCATCCCCGATATCGGGAAACGTCAGGCGCTCTATGGTTTCCCGCACTCTTTCTGCCTTAATGCGCGCGCCTTCAAGGGGAGTCTGTGGGAGGACCAGCAGGAATTCTTCTCCCCCGTAACGGCCAAAACAGTCGATGGTTCTCAGCCCGTCTTTCACTGAGCGAGCGACGGCCTGCAGAATCATGTCCCCGGCCTGGTGCCCGTAGGTATCATTGACCTCTTTGAAGTGATCAATGTCCATCAGGCAAATGGAGAATGAGCCCGGCATTCGGCTGTAGCGATTAGACTCCTCTGAGATGACCTCGAACAGCCGGCGGCGATTGTAGACGCCAGTCAAGGCATCCACGTTCACCAGTTCCCGAATCTGCTCCATGCTTCACCCAGTTCCAGGTTGCGTTGCCGCAGCTTGCCCCGAAGGCTGCTGATGAAGCCGCCAATAATGGTAATTTCAGCCATAACAAGGGCGAAGGCCACCGTTTGCAGAATCTCTAGTTCACTGTTAAGTACCTCTGGCCGGTACGCCCACAGGCCGAGATGTAGCAGGCCATACAATGCAAAAAACCATACCCCCACAACAATGAACTGGCGGGTTGTCAGCGCGAGGATGCCAAACAGCATGGGCACGACTGCGATCAGAAGGAAGATGGCTCGGGCCTGACCAGCCTCCAGGAAAGCCATTACCCAGATAGGGGGAAGCAGGGACACGATCATCTGTGCCGATGTCATGCTTGGATCATGGAACTTCAGGTTTCGACCGGTATGGATCAACCACCAGAAAGTGGCATTGATCAGTGAGGCGAATGCCAGAAATCCCACCGTTACGCCTAACGAAATCAGGCCCTGCACCCAGCAGTATACGACGATGCTGAACGTGACCATGTAGGACCCGAAAGACATTCCGAGTCGCCGTATGCGAAGCTTCTGCTCCCGTTCGGTGTTTTGAGCCGGAGATCTGTTGGCCCCGGTATTGTCAGGTTGACTCATAGGCTACTTGTTGTTGGGAATCCGAAGGTCGCAAGGGACGTGAATCGCAATAGTGCCACGCTGTACAAACAGGATATGTGAAATGTTTCATAATGCCACCCAGTAAAGAAGTGAATCATAAATCAACCCTTAGCTAACGAGAGGTTTGTCTGCTAATTTGTGATAGTGAGTCATCTTTGGCTTACCCATAACAATCACAATGGACGAATCACTATGAAATCGCTTCGCAAACCTTTCAGGAGCGCAGACAAAAGCGCGTTGAAAGCGGCCGGGGTAGCGCTGGCCAGCAGCTTTCTGATTGCAGGATGTTTCGACGGAAGCAGTTCTTCTTCCGACTCCGATAGCTCGGTGAACGAACAGCTTTTCCCGGCGGACGGTACATTTGAGGCAACTATAAGGAGGACTACGAACGGGGTTCCGCACGTGAAAGCGGACAATCTCGCGTCTGCGGCGTTTGGTGCGGGCTACGCTCAAACTCAGGACAACGTATGCCTGCTTGCAGAGGCCATTGTCAAAGCCAGAAGTGAGCGCGCGAAATATTTTGGCCCTGGGCCGGACGACATTAACGTTATCAACGACTTCAGCTACAAAGCACAGAAGATTCTCAGCGGGGCAGAAGAGGAATATCCCAATCTGAGTGCTGAAACCCGTGCCATGATTGAGGGCTTCGCGGCTGGTTACAATCAATACGTGAACGAAACCGCACCAGGAGACTTGCCGAGCGAGTGTCGTGATCAACCCTGGGTGAAGGAAATCACGCCGGTAGACCTGTTCGCTCACTATCGCATCGTTGGCCAGTATGCCAGTGGCGCACTGTTTGCCACGGGAGCCGTATTTGTTGCTGTACCCGATGGCGAGTCGCCTCTGCCGACGCCGGTTGCAAGCGTAACTGGCACTGAGGGCAAAGAACAGGAGAGTGACCTGAAGCGTATGGTGGCGAACGCTCACACAGGCGCCTCAAGCCAGACCGATTTTCAGGACATCGGCCTTGGCAGTAATGCGTGGGGCATTGGCGGCGATATGTCGGAGCAGGGCAAGGGTGCTTTGCTGGCCAATCCACATTTCCCCTACACGGGACATCGTAGGCTTTACCAGGTTCAGTTGACCGTTCCTGGGTATCTGAACACCAACGGCGCAGGTTTGTTGGGGACGGCCATCCCATTGATCAACTTCAATGAGAATCTGGCCTGGTCTCATACTGTAACCACCAGTCGTCGGTTCACGCTTTACGAACTCACGCTCAAGGACGGTGACAACTTCACCTACATAAAGGATGGTGAGGAAAAACCGATCACCTCTGAGACCTATCAGATTGAGGTAAACACTGGAGGGCCGGCACCGTTGGTGCTGGAGAAAACCTTCTACTTCTCTGAATATGGCCCGATGCTGGCAGCGGACGCTGTCACTGGCGGGGCTCTCCCGGCCTGGGGAGCCAACGGAACGGCATATACCTACCGGGATGCCAATGCCGGTACGGAAAAACTGCTGGACACCTGGTTGCAGATGAGCAGAGCATCCAACCTGGATGAATTTCAGGCCGTCTTTGAAAACTGTGGCACAACGTTCTGGACCAACACCACCTATGCTGACGATCAGGGTAACGCCTATTACATTGACAGCAGTTCGGTGCCAAATCTCTCGGGTGCCGCGCTTGCGGTGGTGGACTTCAAGCGTTCGGTGAATGCCGGGTACAACCAGTTGTTCAATAATGGCTTGACCCTGCTGGATGGCAGTAAGTCCCGTGATGACTGGGTTGAAGGGGAGTGTGACGGTCTCGTACCGTTCGAGCAGCGTCCCCAGATGGTCCGTACGGATTGGGTTCAGAACTCCAATGACAGCTATTGGTCGACAACCCGGATCAGTTCCTGACGGGCTTTTCGCCGCTCTTTGGCTCTGAGGAAACGCCGCTTAACCCGCGGACTCGCATCGGGATCTCAATGCTGAAGAATCCTATGGATGCCGGTTTTGCGGATCGAGCACCGGCGGGGCAGGATGGAAAGTTCGGGGCTATTGATCTCATCGAAGTGATCTACAACAACCGTACCTGGTACACGGATATGTTCCTGACAGAGCTCAGGTCTCGATGCACAACGATCGGAGCGACCCCCGTTAACCTGTCCGCCGGAGGTGCACGCACCGTCGATACGGCATGTGACGTGCTGCAGAGCTGGGACGGTGTTTACAACACCGACAGTATCGGTGCTCATGTCTTCAGAGTGTTTATCGCCAATTACCGGGATGACTTCGGGACGGACCTGACTGTGCCGTTCGACGCAGCCGATCCTGTCGCGACACCGTCAACCCCCTCGGCAGCGAATGCCGGAACCGCTGACGATACGATGTTGATTGCGCTGGCGGATGGTCTGGAAGCGCTTGATTCCGTCAATATTGCCTACGACTCACCTCTGGGAGACGTTCAGTACTACCAGCCCACAGGTGGTGTTCCACCAGGCGGCGCACCAACAAATCTCGGTAACCCGTTTCCGTGGCATGGCGGGGATGGCTCCATTGACGGTGCTTTTAACGCTATTGGAGTAGTGACGAGCCAAGTAGCTGAGGACACTGTCTTTCCGCGGATCGCTCCAGAAGTCATCTCCAATACGGCAGGCCTCTCCGACCAGTCGGGTGAAGGATGGCAGATGGCTAGAGGCACAAGCTGGCACTTCGGTTTGGAGTTTACTGACCAGGGGCCGGTAGCATACGGGCTGACCAGCTATTCCCAGTCTTCCGATGCGGACTCGACCCACTTCAATGACCAAAGCCTGCGGTATTCTGAAGAGGATTATCGCCAGTTCTGGTTTAACGAGGCGGACATCGAGGCCAACCTCTTGGCCAATGGAGAAATAACAATCACCAATTGATGGTGATTGCAAAGAAAGGTAGGTCGTACGAGCGCGGGCGGAGTGACTTTGCCCGCGCTTTTTTTGCGTCCACAGAAACCAGCAAACAAAAAAGGGGTGGCTTCCGCCACCCCTTCCTATATCGACTGAAGTTCTCAGTCTTGTTGTACGATCTCAGTGATATCGGGATCCAGCCCAGCGTCAGGAACAACCGCTGTTCCCATTGCACCTATCACTGTGGCGGTCTGGGAGACCATCTCCGTGAACACTCTTACATCCAGCTCCCCACCCTGAGGCAGAACAGGAGTGCTGTGAGTACCGGCGAGATAGCGGGTGATAGCGGCGTTATCCAGCGGAACGGGTGTTCCGCTACCAGTAACGGCCGTTGCTCCGAGAAGCTCGGCAAACGGTTCAGTACCGGACAGATACGCGTCAAAAGCCTGACCCAAAGGGTTTGCCAGAGGATCATTCGGGATGACCTGATCTCCGTTTACCTGTGACAGCAACACCGCACTACCAGAAGCGTTCAGGCTGGCCGCGAAGTTAATCGGGTCCGCGGAGTCCAGTGCGGCCTGGAAGACGTTGAAGAACGTTTCCAGGTCTGCGTCACCTTGCTCAAGACCTGCCGCGGCCTGGAGTCCACCCAGAATCTCGGGGGCAAAGGCCGGAGAGTTCTCAAGCAATCTGACGATGCCAGCGCCCGGAGTGAGAAGCTGTGCGGCAACGATGTCGTCGTCCGGGTTGCTGCTTTCATTGGCAACTGCAACAAACGGTGCGCCTACAATGGTACCCAGAGAGTGACCTGTGAAGTAGACGCTACTTGCGTCGAGGTCTGCGCCAGCGGTGCCATCAAAGTCTAATCCGCCGAGGGAAGCGCGAACGTTCAGCAAGTCCACAATGGCCTGACGGTTTTTGTCACGGGAATTCGTGAAGTTGGTCAGGTTGATGAACAGGCTTCCAGATTCACCCGAGGTAGCGGTCATTGCCGTTGGCATATTCGCAGCGTTCGCGGTGAAGTCGAAGTGGCGTTCGTTCTCGGTCTTGGCAATACCGGGAACCGTGGAGCCGGCGTTTGCTACGGTGTTCTCAAACGAGCGCAAAGAACGAATGGCTGCGTCCAGAAGCGGTGCCTGAGCTGCTGGGGCGCCAAAGTCTTCGGTTGAACCGCCTGCAACAACTGCGGTTACAACAGTACTAGCGGTCGCAGCATCTACGCTGAGTGCCCCGGCCGTAAAGCCTACCGCGATCTGACCCGCGATCACTGCATCGATATTGGCTTCTGAGGGTGCCAGAGAGGCAGGTAGTCCACCTTCCTGACCTGAGGTCAATAGCTGCTCGGCCAAGCCTTCCTGCTCAGCTGTACTGAACGGAGTAACACCATGGAGCGGCTGGTCAATAACGACAACGGCCACCTGAGAGTTATGAGCCAATGCACTACCGAAGGTTAGCGCAGAGCTTCGGTCGGTCGTAATGCCGTGCATATACATGACGGTTTCCAGCGGTGTGCTGCCATCATAGCCGGCCGGGTAGAAGACCATGATCGGGACTGTGACTTCCTGGGTTTCAGCCGGGAATGGGAAACGATAGTTAACAACCTGGCTGACGGTCGGATCCGATTGGGCCAGTGAAACGCCCAGCTGATCTCCGGCAGCTGCAGCTAGAGCTGCATTAGCGGTCCAGCTCTGGGTGTTAATGACGGATCCTTCTGCATCAGAGGAGCCGGTTGGTACGGCGAGGTAATAGGGTAGGTCGATAGTTCCCTGAACCAGATTCACCTGCCCGAAGTCCACAAACTGGCTGGCCACGGCAGAAACCTGGGTTACGTCTTGCGGAGCGCCGAAGCTGGCTGTAGAGCTTTGATCACTGGGTGTCGGCAGAAGATTAGCTGTGGTAAAGGCGCCAACGAGTGCATCGGCCTGACCGTCCGCGGTTGCATCTGCGGCTGCAACGGCATTGTTGCCGATGGTGTTGAGCGCGAAGAAATCGGTTTCGCCTGCTTCGCGGGCGTCAGAGACGGCACCGAAGCGCACCGAGCCAAGGATGGTTTCCTTGAAGAAGGCCTTTGGGTCGGCGATGTACTGAAGAACACGCTGATCGTTGGATGTCGTGAAGCTATAAGAGATCGCGATATCGTCTTCAGTCAGGGCGTTGCCTGGGCGAGCCTGGTTCGGAACGCCGAAGAAGTTGGCAGCGACTTTTTCCCAGAAGCCATCCACGATTCTGCGGACCGGGGCCAACGCGGTGGGGTTGCCTAGAACTGCGTTAGGATCCGATACGTCTGTATACAGTGGGGATTTGATGATTGGATCGCCATTAACGTCCAATACTTCATTTGTCACTACGACGAGGTAGCGCTTGAACGGGTTAAGAGGCTTGGTTGGGTTGATTCGAATGGCTGAGTCGCCGTCCAGAGTCACGACTTCAGCAACGTAATCCGGAGATTGCGCGAGGCTTCCCAGATAAGCACCTGCCTGCGCCTGGTCGCGGCCACTCAGGTCCTGAGGCGCAGCGCCGGCGGCAACTTGTGCGGTGATGGCCAAAGGAATAGTGGGTGATTCACCTGCGCCGAGACCTTGCACGGGGTCGCCGCCTGCGTACTGGAGTTCAATCAGGAAAACGTTCTGGTTCGGGTTTGGAATCAGGCTGGTTGGATCGGTCGGATCCGCAAAAATAAAGGCCCTTGAATCCACGGAGTCCGCATCAATCTGTCCGTTGAACTGAACTACTGGCGGCGCAACCGTTGATGCGCCGCTGAGTTGATTTAACGCAGTTGTCACGGGCGGCGAGGAGTCAGCAACGCTAAAGGAGCCATCGGCTTCGCTGATGGTGGTAGCCGGGTTGTCTGAACGGAATATCAGGTCATTTGGTATGGGAAGGTCACCTGTGACCGGATTGAATAGTGGCCAGGTTTTCCCGTCAAAGTTGGGGTTACTAATCTTATAATCGGGATTCGCGTTACTGGACCCGGAACCAGCGCTGTCAAAGCAGCCTGTCAGTCCAACGGAAGAAGCCACGGCAAGACTTATTAGAGTTTTCTTGAACATGGGTGGAACCTTTTCCTGTTGTTGTGTCGTTATGTTCGGCAGCTGACGGGGCCGGTCTGGCCCGGTAAACCCGTTGTCAGTGGCCTGGTTTGCTTAGCTGTTGTCTGAAATTCTGGCCAGCGCTCTGTGCCTGATTTCTGTAACTCTGACTATAGCGGCAGTAAAGCAACAGTTGATCGCTCTAAAGTGTGATTCTGATCATTGGGAGCCTACCCGCACGGTCGGAGTTCGGCTTCATTGAAAAATAGTTGGCCCCGAGACTTTTGTCGAGTCTTTCGGGGCAGGGGTAGCCAGCCTAGCTGAAGCTTGAGAAATCCGGTTTCCGCTTTTCAGTGAAGGCCTTGATGGCTTCGGCATTTTCCGGTGACTTCAGGCGTTCTGAGAAGAGTTTGCCTTCGGCCAGCATGGTGGTTTTCAGCGCATCTCCGCTGGCCCGGTTCAGCAATTCACGGGTGGCGCGGACGGCCGCCGGGGGCTGGGCTGCAAGCCGTGCGCAGGCTTCCAGAGCCGTGGTTTCAGTTTGTGACGGTTCGCACACCTGGTTGATCAGCCCCAGGCGCTGAGCATCTTCGGCTGTAAATGCGCCGCCCAGCATCAACAACTCCGCAGCGCGTACCCGGCCGAGCCAGGAGGGCAGCAATAGGCTGGAGCCGCCTTCCGGGCACAGGCCTAGATTGGCAAAAGGCATCTGGAAGCGGGTGTTGTTGCCGGCAAACACCAAATCGCAATGCAGCAGCATGGTGGTGCCGATGCCCACGGCGGGGCCATTCACTGAGGCTACGATCGGTTTGTTGGTGGTGGCCATCAGGAACAGGAACCGGCCTACAGGGGTGTCTTCAAACTCGCCGGGCAGGCCCGCGGCAAAATCGCTCAAGTCGTTCCCGGCTGTGAAGCACTCATCGCTCCCGGTGTACAGAATACAGCGAATGTCGCTGTCGTCGCGGGCCTGTTCAATCGCATCACCGAGGGCGGTGTACATATCATGGGTGAGGGCGTTTTTGCGGTCCAGGCGGTTAATCCTGACGGTTAGGATATGGTTCTTTTTTTCAGTTAGGACGAGGTCGGTCACGATGTCTCCTGCTGTTTTTATATCGAAGATACCAGCAATGTTACATTTTTTCGTGGCCGTTTAGGCAAGTTTGTCGTTAAAAACCTTCGCGCCGGGTTTGGTCCCTCGGTATTGGATTTTCTGGTAAACTTCGCGCTTCCTTTATTAGACACGTTTAAAACCCCTACTAGACAAACCAGACCTGATGAGACGCCTATGACCACCGTAATCCGCCAGGACGACCTGATCGAGAGCGTAGCGGACGCGCTGCAGTTCATCTCCTATTACCATCCGAAAGACTTTATTCAGGCTGTACACGAGGCCTATAAGAAGGAAGAGTCCCAGGCGGCCAAGGATGCCATGGCACAGATTCTGATTAACTCCCGCATGTGCGCTCAGGGCAAGCGGCCACTGTGCCAGGACACTGGCATCGTTACGGTGTTTGTGACGGTCGGTATGGATGTGCAATGGGATGCCGACATGGCGCTGGACGATATTATCAATGAGGGCGTTCGCCGGGCTTACATGCACCCGGACAACGTGCTGCGTGCCTCTATCCTGGCCGATCCGGACGGCAAGCGCACCAATACCAAGGACAACACACCTGCCATCATCCACTACAAGATTGTGCCGGGTAATACCGTGGATGTGCATGTGGCTGCGAAAGGCGGCGGTTCCGAGGCCAAGTCAAAATTCGCCATGCTGAACCCATCGGATTCCGTGGTGGACTGGGTGCTGAAAATGGTGCCGCAGATGGGCGCTGGCTGGTGTCCGCCGGGCATGTTGGGTATTGGCGTAGGCGGCACTGCTGAAAAAGCAATGGAGCTGGCCAAGGAGTCGCTGCTGGACCCGATTGATATCCATGACCTGCAGGCCCGTGGTGCTTCCAACCGTTCCGAGGAGCTGCGTCTGGAACTGTTTGACAAGGTGAATGAGCTGGGTATTGGTGCCCAGGGTCTCGGTGGCTTGACCACGGTTCTGGATGTGAAGGTCAAAGACTACCCGACCCATGCTGCCAACAAGCCGGTGGCGATCATTCCCAACTGCGCGGCCACCCGTCACGCACACTTCGTTCTGGACGGCTCCGGCCCTTCATTGCAAACCCCGCCGAGCCTGGACGACTGGCCGGAAATTACCTGGGAAGTGGGTGACAGCGTTCGCCGCGTGAACCTGGATACGGTTACACCGGAAGACGTGAAAGACTGGAAACCGGGCGAAACCGTGCTGCTCTCCGGCAAGATGCTGACCGGCCGTGATGCTGCCCACAAGAAGATGGTGGACATGATCGAGCGCGGTGAGGAACTGCCGGTGGACCTGAAAGGCCGCTTCATCTATTACGTCGGCCCGGTCGACCCTGTGCGCGAGGAAGTGGTTGGTCCCGCGGGCCCCACCACCGCCACCCGCATGGACAAGTTCACCCGCACCATGCTGGAGAAAACCGGCCTTACCGGCATGATCGGCAAGGCTGAGCGCGGCCAGGTGGCCATTGATGCCATCCGCGAGTTCGGTGCTGTCTATCTGATGGCCGTTGGTGGTTCTGCCTATTTGGTGTCCAAGGCCATCAAACACGCGGAAGTGGTTGCCTTCGAAGAGCTGGGGATGGAAGCCATCTACGAATTTGAGGTGGAAGACATGCCCGTTACGGTCGCGGTGGATTCCAAGGGCTCCTCTGTTCACCAGACCGGCCCTGCCGAATGGCACGAGAAGATTATCACCGCCAAGGCGGTGTGATCCTTACGAGAACTCAGGAAGAACAACTGATACTCAGATGCTTCCCCCAGTCCGGGGGAGGCGCTGAGTATTGTTCGAATTCCGGCTGTTCATCGAACGGTTTCTTCAATACCTCCAGCAACTCCTTCATAGGCTCGTAGTCGCCGTTCTGGGCTTCCAGGATCACCTGCTGCGCAAGATAGTTCCTTAGAATGTACTTAGGGTTCACCTTCCGCATCTGGTATTCCCGCTCGTCATGGGCGCGGGTTTCGGATTGCAGGCGCTGTTCATACCGCTCGAGCCATTCATCCGCCACACTGCGGTCCACAAACAGGTCGCGGATCGGCGAAGAGCCTTTCGATGTGAGGTTGGATAGTCCCCGGAAAAACAGCGTGTAGTCCACATGATGCTCGTGCAGCATGCTGAAGGTGTCCATTATCAGGCTGAGGTCGGATTCGTCTTCCTGGGCCAGCCCCAGCTTATCCCGCATGTTTTGCAGGAAGCGTTCGTTGTAGGCGAGCTCGTAACGCCGCAGCCCCCGTCTTACGTCGTCCTCGTTCATGATCGGAAGCAGCGTGTTCGCAAGATACTGGCAGTTCACAAACCCGACACTGGGCTGGCGATTGTAGCGTAGCGTCCGCCCTGGTCGGTATGATTGCAGATGTAACCGGCGTCGAAATCGTCCAGGAAGGCATAAGGGCCGTAGTCAAAGGTGTCCCCGATAATCGACATGTTGTCGCTGTTCATCACCCCATGGCAGAACCCCACGGCCTGCCAGTCGGCAATCATCCGCGCCGTGCGCTCGACCACCTCGACATACCAGCGTTGATAGCGTTCGTCCTCCGGGAGGTCGATCAGGTGAGGGAAGTGCAGCGCAATCACATGTTCAATCAGCGTTTTCAGGGCCTGTTTGCCCTCATGATGCGCCGCGAACTCAAAATGCCCGAATCGGATGTGCGTCTGGGCCACTCTCACCAACGCCGCCGCCGTCTCAATCGACTCACGCCGCACCGGGTCTTTCGCGCTCACCATGAACAATGCCCGAGTGGTGGGAATTCCCAGCGCTGCCATCGCCTCGCTGCACAGGTATTCGCGGATCGTGGAGCGCAGAACGGCCTTGCCGTCCCCGAACCGGGAATAGGGCGTTGTCCCAGCCCCCTTCAGGTGCCAGTCCCAGCGTCGCCCATCAGGGCCCACCGTCTCCCATAACAGTAGCCCACGGCCGTCGCCCAGGTCCGGGTTATACATTCCGAACTGGTGCCCGGTGTATTTCATCGCCACCGGGTCCATGCCTTCCAGCAATTCCGTCCCGGCACCAATGCCGGTCCAGTCCTCGGGGTTCTGCGTGTGAAAACCCATCTCCCCGGCCAGGTCGTGGTTAAAACACACCATCCGGGCATCCCTCAACGGCGTGGGCGGCACCCGGGTGTAAAAACTGTCCGGAAGCTCAAGATAACGATGTTCGACTTTAAACGGGTTGCTGCTCATAGCGTCAGTGTCCCAGATAACTCCAATCTCCCACAAACCAAATAACCACTGCCTATACTCCAATTGGTACAAAACCTGCAAAACTCAAAACAAACCAACAGGGAAGCCGTCAACCGTGTCCTCACCCGAATTGACCAATACCATCCGTACATTGATCAAGCAGGAATCCCTTCCCGATTCCTACGCCGACACCGTCAAAAAGACCATCCTACCCCTGGCCCAGCACCTGCACAGCCTCAAACAGGCCCGAAACGAGCCCATCGTCATTGGCATCCACGGCGCCCAGGGTACTGGAAAATCCACGCTGACCCTGTTTCTCCGGGAACTGCTGACCAATCATTATCGAATCCCCACGGCCAGTTTTTCCCTCGACGACCTCTATCTCACCCGTGCAGAGCGGGAGCAGCGAGCAAACGAAATCCACCCGCTGTTCATTACCCGGGGCGTTCCCGGCACCCACGACCTGGCATTGGGGCAGCACGTTGTTGACCAACTGAAAGCCGCCCACCGGGACACGGAAACCGCCATTCCAGCGTTTGATAAGTCCCGGGATGACCGTTACCCGAAAGCACAGTGGCCTGTTTTCAAGGGCAGGGCCGACATCATCCTGGTGGAGGGCTGGTGCGTGGGAGCCGTTCCAGCGGGTGGCGAAGAGGAATTGATGGAGCCAGCCAACGAACTGGAGCGGTCCGAGGACCCTGAAGGCCTGTGGCGTCGAAACGTCAATAGCTGCCTGAAAGGGGAGTATGGCCGGTTTTTCAGCCAGCTCGACAGCCTGATCATGCTGCGAGCTCCCTCCATGGAGTGCGTGCTGACATGGCGCACCCTACAGGAGCAGAAGTTAAGGGATCGTTCTCGGGCTGCACCAAAAGAGAGCGCGTCTGATCAAAAGGCCGGGAATGAGTTACGCATCATGAGCAATGAGGAAATTGCCCGATTCATCATGCACTACGAACGGATCACCCGCGCCAGCCTGCAAGAAATGCCCGCCCGCGCCGATTGCGTGATCAATGTCGGTGAAGACCACAGTTTCGGTGAACCGCTGATCCGTCAGCGCCAATAGAGGACATTGCCATGGCCAAACCCAGACTGCTCCTGTTTTCCGACCTGGACGGCACACTTCTGGACCACGACAGTTACGACTGGTCGCCCGCGAAGCCAGCGCTTGAGCGGCTGGCGGCGGCAGACATCCCGGTGGTGCTCAATTCCAGTAAAACCGCAGGAGAGATACAGGCCGTGCGGGAGCAACTGGGAAACACGGCGCCTTTCATTGTTGAAAATGGCGCTGCCGTTATTGTCCCCGCGAACTGTTTTGGACCGGGCCCTGAGCAAGTGCAGAGTTTTGGGGCATCCCGGGATGAGGTGTTAACCCTGCTGAAGGAATGTCGGCTGAGGGTTTTCAGTTCCGCAGTTTTGCGGATATGAGCCCGGCGGAGCTGGCCGGGCACGCCAACCTCTCTGAATCCGAAGCCGAACTGGCGAAAGACCGCGCCGGCACAGAGCCATTGCTGTGGGAAGGAGACGAGGATTCGCTGGCCAGATTTCGCGAGAAATTGGATGAACACGACTGCCGCCTGGTGCAAGGCGGGCGCTTTCTCCATGCCATGGGCACTTTTGATAAAGCCGATGGGGTCCGTTTTTTGCTGGGTAAATACAGGGAACACTTTGAGCAGGACCGGCTGATTGCCATTGCACTGGGCGACAGTCCCAACGACCAACACATGCTGGAGGAAGCCGATATCGCGGTTATCGTTCGGGGCGTCCACTCAGAGAGCGTATCCCTGCCATCCCAGAGCCGGGCAATACGGTCCATTAAGGCCGGTCCGGCGGGGTGGAACGAATGCGTGCTGAATCTTCTGATTGAGTACGGTTACTGAAACCGGGTACTAACCACAGGAGAGCCGCCATGGGCGACTTTTACCAGAACGGCATCATCACAACCCTTCATAACCTGTGCCGACGGCCGGTGGAAGAGCTGGAGCGGGAACTTATGGGGTTCCGCAAAGAGCGACCGATGTCGCTGGTGCTGCCATCCCTGTACTCAGAGCTTGAAGGCCCGGCCCTTAAGAACATTGTGAAAGAACTCGCCAAAGTGCCGTACCTCGAGCAGATCGTCATCGGCCTTGATCGCGCCAACGAGGAGGAATATCGGCACGCCCTGGCGTATTTCTCCGAACTGCCCCAGCATGTGCGTGTGCTCTGGAACGACGGCCCACGGCTGAAAGCGCTGGATTTGCAACTGCGCGAGCAGAACCTGGCACCCACAGAAATGGGTAAGGGGAGGAACGTCTGGTATTGCTTTGGTTACGTGCTTGCCTCCGGCAAGAGCAAATCGGTTGCCCTCCACGACTGCGACATCCTGACCTATTCCCGTGACCTGGTGGCAAGGCTGATCTACCCGGTGGCCAATCCCGGTTTCAATTACATGTTCTGCAAAGGCTACTACGCCCGGGTAGCGGATGGCGCAATGAACGGCCGTGTTAGTCGGTTGCTGGTCACACCCCTGATTCGTGCGCTGAAGAAAGTGTGCGGCCCTAGCGACTTCCTGGACTATCTCGACAGCTACCGGTATCCGCTGGCGGGGGAATTCTCGTTCCGGACCGACGTCATTAACGACTTGCGCATACCCAGCGACTGGGGGCTGGAAGTGGGCGTGCTCTCGGAGATGAAGCGCAACTATGCCACCAACCGCCTTTGCCAGGTGGACATCGCGGATACCTACGATCATAAGCATCAGGAATTATCGCCGGAGGACGCCAGCCGCGGCCTGTCCAAAATGAGCACCGACATCAGCAAGGCCCTGTTCCGCAAGCTGGCCACCAATGGCGAAATCTTCTCCAACGAAAAGTTCCGCACCATCAAGGCGGCCTACTTCCGCATTGCCCTGGACTTTGTCGAAACCTACCAGAGTGACGCGGTGATCAACGGACTGAGCTTTGACCGGCACAAGGAAGAGAAAGCGGTGGAGTTGTTTGCCCAGAATGTCATGCGGGCAGGGGCATACTTTCTGGACAACCCCATGGACACACCGTTTATTCCGAGCTGGAATCGCGTCACCAGTGCCATTCCGGATATCAAGCAACAGCTTCTCGAGGCCGTAGAGCTGGACAACGAGGAGTATCGGTAGCATGAGCAATACCCTGCATCACAAGCTCGCCACGATGCTGGATGTGGTTTACCCGGAAGCGGATACGGGCGTCCTCGCGGATCAACTGCTCGAAACCATGGGGCTGGCGTGGGATACGTCGGCGCCCCCGGCCCACCAGAATAACTGGGACGAATCTGATGTCATGCTGATCGCATACGCGGACACCGTCCAGCGCAAGGGTGAGAAGCCACTTCAGACCCTGAACCGGTTTCTCGACGACTGCCTGAATGACACCGTGTCCGCCGTGCATATCCTGCCGTTTTTCCCCTACAGCTCGGACGACGGTTTTTCCGTTATGGATTATCTGGCGGTCAATGAATCCCATGGCGACTGGACAGACATCGAGCGAATAGCTGACGACTACAAACTGATGGCGGACCTGGTGATCAACCACATGTCGGCCCGCAGCAGGTGGTTCGAGAACTTCCGGAAACGGATCGATCCTGGCAAGGATTACTTCTTCGAGGCCAGGCCAACAGACGACCAGAGCGCTGTGGTCCGGCCCCGCACATCCCCGTTGCTTAACGCTGTACAGACAGAGGATGGCGAGCGTTACGTCTGGTGCACCTTCAGTGAAGACCAGGTGGACCTGAATTTTGCAAACCCCCAGGTGCTGAACGAATTTGTGGGCATCATCCGCTACTATCTCGAGCGGGGCGTGACCATTTTCCGGCTCGACGCGGTGGCTTTTCTATGGAAAGAGGTGGGTACGCCGTCCATCCATCTGCAGCAAACCCACGAACTGATCAAGATTCTGCGCCTGTTGATTGAACACCACACCCCCGAGAGCGTTGTCATTACGGAAACCAACGTTCCCAACCGCGAGAATCTGACTTACTTCGGCAACGCCAACGAAGCCCATGTGATCTACAACTTTTCGTTGCCGCCGCTGCTGATCAACACTCTGGTCACTGGCAACTGCCGCCACCTGAAAACCTGGCTGATGAGCATGCCGCCGGCGCAGATGGGCACCACCTATCTCAACTTCATTGCCTCCCATGATGGCGTGGGCCTGCGCCCAACAGACGGCCTGTTGACGGAAGAAGAGAAGCTGCGACTGATCAACACCATGGAATCCTTCGGCGGTAAAGTCTCCTATCGGCGTACGCCAGATGGCAAGGATCAGCCTATGAAATGAACGTGGCGTTGTTTGATGCCTTAAAGGGAACAGCGGAGAGAGGCGCTGACCATTGGCAGTTGCACCGCTTTATCTGCGCTCATACCGTTATGCTGGCCCTGGAAGGGATTCCTGCGTTCTACATCCACAGCCTGCTGGGCACTGAGAACGACCATGAGCGGGTTAAGAACACCGGTCGCCTGCGTTCCATCAACCGCGGGCAGTGGAACCTGGACACTTTGGAAGCTGAGCTGGCGGACCCGCTAAGCCATCATCACAACGTGTTCACCGAGCTCAAGCGCCTGATTGCCATTCGCCGCAAGCAGCCCGCCTTCCACCCCAACGCTACCCAGTTCACTCTCCATCTCGGTTTGCAGCTGTTCGGGTTCTGGCGCCAGAGCATGCGACGTGACCAGTCAATCTTCTGCATTCACAACATCACCGATGAGGTCCAGCAGGTGTCCCTTGGCGACATTAACCTGATAGGAACCGACGAGTGGCAGGACCTGATCTCTGGCCTGAAGATTGACGACCTGTCTGGCAGCCTGACTCTCAAGCCCTATCAAAGTGTGTGGTTGTCGAACCGGGAATGATGGCAGAATGCGCGGATGCCATCGACAGCCCAGCCCCGCATTCTATTATTGTCCGCCTACGACGCCGGCAGCCATCAACGCTGGCGTGAACAACTGGTGGCCAGCCAGCCCGATTTCGATTGGGAGGTGCTGGCGCTCCCGCCCCGCTTTTTTCGCTGGCGGATTCGCGGCAATGCACTGACCTGGCTACAGGAGCCGGCGCTAAAGGCCCACTATGATCTCCTGGTGGTGACCTCCATGGTGGATCTGGCGTCCCTGAAGGGATTCCATCCTCATCTGGCGCGTACGCCTACGATTCTCTACATGCATGAGAACCAGTTTGCCTACCCGGATTCCGGCCGGCAGCATTCCAGTGCCGAGCCCAAAATCGTTAATCTCTACAGCGCCGTTGCCGCGGATAAAGTGCTGTTCAACAGCGCGTGGAACCGGGACAGCTTTCTGGATGGCGCCCGACGTTTCCTGGAAATGATGCCGGACGGGCTCCCCGATGGCCTGCTGGAGGGTATCGGCAGGAAATCCCAGGTCGTTCCCGTGCCGATCGAAGACCGCCTGTTTGTTGAAAGAGAGAAACCGATCAACGCACAGTGCCCTCATCTCCTATGGAATCACCGCTGGGAATACGACAAGGCGCCAGACCGGCTGTCTTTGTTGCTGGATTCGCTTGCCGACGCCGGCCAGGACTTCCGGTTGAGTGTGGTAGGGGAGCAGTTTCGCAAGGAGCCCGAGGCATTCGGTGGTATACGTGAGCGACACCGGGAGCGCATAGTGAACTGGGGATACCTGCAGAGCAGGGCGGATTACGACCGGTTGCTGGGCGAAGCTGATGTGGCTATCTCCACCGCTCTTCATGATTTCCAGGGGCTGTCGGTATTGGAGGCGATGGCATCTGGCTGCCTGGCATTGGCGCCGGACCGGCTGGCCTACCCGGAATATGTACCAGCGGCGCAACGCTATGCCTGTCACGTGGATAATCCAGCGGCGGAGGCTGACGCCGCGGCCGGTCTACTAAGCCGCTTAATACATCAACCACCGGAGACTTGCAGGCTCGGAGATTGGCGGCTCAGTGAACTGCAAATGAAATATTACAAAGTGATCAGTGCAACCCTGGGCCAGCAGACGGTATCCTGAGCCTGACCCAAAACACGGAGTAAGCGCAGATGATGAGAGCCATCAAAGTCAGTGGCGACACACTGAGCTGGGAAGCGTATGAAGCGCCTTCCGAGGTGCCCGAAAATCATGTGGCTATTGATATTGCGTGGACCGCCATCAACCGTGCGGATCTGATGCAGAAAGCCGGTGTCTATCCGCCACCGCCTGGCGCGTCGGACATCCTGGGCCTCGAAGTCAGCGGGACTATTTCCAGGGTGGGAGAGGGTGTTCATAACCTCAAACCCGGTGATGAAGTCTGCGCACTGCTTACGGGCGGTGGTTATGCCACCCATGTGGTGGTGCCTGCGGTTCAGGTGTTGCCCGTTCCAAAGGGTTACAGCCTGAAAGAGGCAGCGGCCATTCCTGAAGTGTTTGCGACCGCCTGGCTGAATCTCTATCACGAAGCTGCACTCAAGCCTGGGGAGAAAGTGCTGGTCCACGCAGCGGCCAGTGGCCTTGGTACGGCCGTGATTCAATTGGCAACGGCTCTCGGCAATCCGGTGTTTGCCACGGCCGGCGACAACGACAAACTCGAGATCTGCAGAAGGCTGGGCGCCAGCGGTGTCTGGAATCGCAAGGACGGTTCGTTCGTCGATGCCATCAAATCCTGGGGCGGGGTGGACATGGTGCTGGACCCCGTTGGCGGAAACTACATCGCCGAAGACCAGAAAGTATTGAATATGGATGGCCGAATCATACTCATTGGCCTGATGGGCGGTCGTATGGCGGAAGTCGATCTGGGGTTGATGTTGATGAAACGCCATCGCCTGATCGGTTCAACCCTTCGGTCCCGGCCCGTGGCGGACAAGGGTGATGTCATGAGTGCCTGTATAAGCATGTCTGGCCACTGCTCAGTGCCCGGCAGATTGATCCGGTGATTGATAGTGCCTGGCCTATCGAGAAGGCGGGGGAAGCCATGGCCTATGTGGCGGAGAATCGAAACATCGGGAAAGTCTTGTTGCAGGTTGCCGGGTAAACCTCCTTCCCTGGAGGTTTTCCGGATCAATCGGCGATGTGTACCAACTGCTTGCCGAAGTTTTTCCCTTTCAGCATACCCTTGAAGGCTTCCGGTGCGTTTTCCAGGCCTTCCGCGATGGTCTCGCGGTATTTGAGTTCGCCAGAAGCAACACGGTCCGCCAGGATATTGGTGATTTCCTGATGTTTGTCTTGCCACTCTGTGACCAGGAAGAAACGGTGCTCCGGCACCGGGTCCAGCGCCTTGAGTACGTGGAAAGGTGTTTCCACGGACCCCATGTCCTCGGCATTGTAAGCGGACACGAAGCCGCAGATAGGTACCCGAGCGCCAGGGTTGAGTAACGGCGCCACAGCACGGGTCACGGCACCGCCCACGTTTTCGAAGTAGATGTCGATGCCGTCGGGGCAGGCGGCCTTGAGATCGGCTTCGAGGTTGCCGGCCTTATAATCCACGCAGGCATCAAAACCCAACTCTTCCACCACATACCGGCATTTCTCAGGTCCCCCGGCCACGCCGACGGTACGGCAACCTTCTTTCCTGGCAGTTTGACCAACCACCGTGCCCACCGGGCCAGACGCGGCGGACACCACAACGGTCTCGCCGGATGTCGGCTTGCCCACATACATCAGGCCGCAATAACCGGTGCGTCCGGGCATCCCGGCAACGCAAGGTAGGCCTGCAGGGGCACGTTGTCCTTCGGTTCAATCTTGTAGACCATCTCCGCATTGGCAGGGAACACTACATACTCCTGCCAGCCCGAGTAGCAGGTCACCAGGTCATCCACTTTGAGGTCGTCTGACCGGGACTCGACGATCCGTGCGACGCTTTCGCCAACGACGACCTCATCAAGGCCAATAGGATCCATGTAGCCCTTGGCATCGTTCATGCGGGGGCGCATGTAAGGGTCCAGCGACAGCCATAGCACTTTGGCCAGGACCTCACCTTCTTTCAGTTCGCGGACTGGCCGCTCTTCAAGGGTCAGGTCACCCTCCTGAATTTCGCCCTGCGGGCGCTGCTTGAGAATCACCGCTCGATTGGTATGGTTGGTCACAAATCATCTCCGGTTGCATAATGAAACCAGATTAGGGTGCAGCAGATTCGTTTTGAGGTCAACATCCCGGCTTTGCGAAACCGGGGTTACATTCTCCTGCCTGATCGTTATAATCACCCAAGCTCAGGACGAGCTGTTTGTTGAACGACGCCAATTTCAGACATCTTCAGGGATCGAAGACATGCCCCAGGCAACCGGACTGCAGTTCACGGCCACCCTTGGCCAACTCCCCAAAGACCTGTTCGTGGTCGCCCGTTTCGAGCTGACCGAGTACCTTTCCAGGCTTTGCTACTGCAAGCTGGAACTGGCCAGTACCTCCCCCGACATCGCCCCCGAAGACGTGCTGGAACAGCCCGTGGAACTGGTGATGTGGCAGGACGGTGTATCTCCCGCTCGCCGGGCAGGAATACGAGTACGTCGCCCGGTGGCTGCTTTTCTGCACGTTCGTGCTGTTCGATTTCCTCCATCGCACGCAGCACGCCATCCGTCCAACCCTGGTCCCGATCGTCCTCATCGCCAGTGAGAGGACGGTAACGCACATCTACCGGATAGGTTCGCCCGCTGACTTCGATGACCGGCGCGCCACTAAAGAACTCGCTAAAGCGTTCCACTTCGATGGTGGCGGAGGTGATGATGACCTTCAGATCAGGCCGTTTCGGCAACAGTTGCCGCAGGTAGCCCATCAGAAAGTCGATATTAAGGCTGCGTTCGTGGGCCTCATCAATAATCAGGGTATCGTAACGATCCAGGAACCGGTCATGCTGGACCTCCGACAGCAGGATGCCGTCGGTCATGACTTTGACCCGCGACTGGTCGGACGTGGTGTCGGTAAAACGTACCTGATACCCCACCTGCCCGCCAGTCTGCTCTCCAAGCTCTTCAGCAATACGACCGGCTACGGTGCGGGCGGCAATCCGGCGGGGTTGGGTGTGGCCGATCAGCCCGCGAATACCCCGACCGCTGTTCATGCAGATCTTGGGGATCTGGGTGTCTTACCGGAACCGGTTTCGCCGGCAATAATCACCACCTGGTTCTGTTCAATGGCCTCACGGATATCATCGACCCGTTCAGACACTGGCAGCGATGACGGAAAGGTGGCCGGCTTATGCAATGCCTGGCGTTCCGTGACACGCGCCTGACCCCGATCGAGCCATTGCGCCATCTTCTCCAGGTCCTTTTGCCCCGGACGCCCTTTTTTCCGGGCGACCAACTTGTGAATACGGGCGGCTTCCAACTGGTTGCAGGCATCCAGCTGCTCCATGATGGCTTTTACGGCGGCCTTGCTGTCTGGCGTATTCGTGGACTGTTCCGGGGGGGCTTGCGTCATCGGTCCGTTTTACCGTTGTTGGATCTTGGATACCCGGTTCGCTTCGGGCGTGGCGACAGTCTAACGATATCCCGCGCCTCATTAAACGGAAAAACCCCGCCGAGGCGGGGTTCACATCATCCGTTCGGGGCGATTAAACCGCCCGCACGAACCGGTTACTTGCTGTTGGCTTCGTCACGCAGCTCGCGCCGCAGGATCTTGCCTACGTTGGTCTTCGGCAGTTCATCGCGGAACACGAAGGATTTGGGGACCTTGTAAGCGGTCAGGCGTTCGCGGCAGAACTCTTTCAGTTCATTTTCAGTAACACCTTCCGCGGTTGCCACCAGGTAGACCTTCACCGCTTCGCCGCTCTTGTCATCGGGAACACCGACAGCGGCGCACTCAACCACTTTTGGATGACCACTGACCACGTCTTCAATCTCGTTGGGGAACACGTTAAATCCAGACACGATAATCATGTCCTTCTTGCGGTCGACGATGCGGATGTAGCCATCTTCCTGGATAAGGGCAATGTCACCCGTCTGCAGGAAACCGTCGTCAGTGAAGGACTTCTGGGTGTCTTCCGGACGCTGCCAGTATCCGCGCATCACTTGTGGCCCCTTCACACACAATTCGCCGGGCTCACCAAGAGGCGTTTCGTTGCCGTCGTCGTCGATGGTTTTGATTTCGGTGCCGGGAATCGGCAGGCCAATGGTGCCAAGCTGGATCGCGCTGTTCGGATTGAAGGTGACAACCGGAGAGGTTTCAGTCATGCCGTAACCTTCACTGATTTCACACCCTGTAACACGCTGCCACATCTTCGCGGTGTCGCTGGTCAGCGCCATGCCGCCGGACGACGTCAGTTTCAGGGCACTGAAATCCAGGGCCTTGAATTCTTCGTTGTTGCACAGCGCCACGAACAGCGTGTTCAGCCCCAGGAATGCGGTGAAACGATGATTTTTGAGCTCTTTCACAAATCCGGGGATATCACGGGGGTTCGGGATAAGAACGTTGTGGGCGCCAGCTTCAAGCATGATGCCGCAGTTCAGGGTGAACGAGTAGATGTGGTAAAGCGGCAGCGGAGCAATAACCACTTCCGTGCCTTCCTCCACCGAATCTTCCATCATCGGCCGAGCCTGCAGGAGGTTGGCGACCAGATTGCCGTGGGTCAGCATCGCGCCCTTGGCCACACCGGTGGTGCCACCGGTGTACTGCAGAACGGCGATGTCGTCTTTCTTGCACTCCACCGGGGAGAATTTTTCCCTGGCCCCTGCACTGAGCACCGCCGGGAGTTTGTGAGCCTGGGGCAGGCTGAATGCCGGCACCATTTTCTTCAGGTGCTTCACGGCGGCGTTCATCAGCGTACGCTTCAGCGGCGAATGCATGTCGGCAATTTCGGTAACAATGACATGCTCGATGCCGGTATGAGGAAGCACTTTCTCTGCGTTATGGGCCATGTTCGCCAGCACTACAAGCGCTTGGCACCGGAATCATTGAACTGGTGTTCCATTTCGCGAGTGGTGTACAGCGGGTTGGTATTCACCACGATCAGGCCCGCGCGCATGGCCCCAAACACTACGACAGGGTACTGGGACACGTTGGGCATTTGCACCGCAATCCGGTCGCCCGGCTTGAGGTCGGTCTTGTTCTGCAGCCAGGCGGCAAAATTCCGGCTCTGGGTGTCCAGGTCGCGATAGGTGAGCGTGGCGCCAACGGCGCTGAACGCGGGGCGGTCAGCGTACTTGTTCACGGCCTGATCAAATACGTCAACCATGCTACTGTATTTATCCAGGTCTACGTTCAGGGACACGCCAGCGGGGTATTTGTCCTGATAGAACTGCTCAAAATCCATCACCATCTCCTGTTTGGCATTTGTGCTTATAATGTTTACCAATGTCGTTTTGGTCAAAAAATCAACCAGACAAAAGTATCAGCCTCGAAAAGTCGGGAGAGAATAGCAGTTTTGTGAACGATGAGGTAGTTTTCAAAGCAGAACTGTAGCGGTTGCAGCCACCAACCTAATCACACCAACACTGGAGCCCATCATGAGCGACACTTTGGACACGCTTGAGAACATCACCTACGACGAACTCCAGGAAGGCGACTCCGCAACCTATGTGAAAACACTGACCGAGGACGAACTGGTGTTGTTCGCTGCTGTCTCCGGAGATGTGAACCCGGTCCACCTGGATTCGGAGTTTGCCGCCGACTCCATGTTCCAGGAGCGGATTGCCCATGGCATGTGGAGCGGCTCACTGATTTCCGCGGCCCTGGCCACCGTGATGCCGGGCCCCGGCACCATATACCTGGAACAGAGCCTGGCTTTCAAGCGCCCGGTAAAGCTGGACGACACCCTGACGGTGACATTGACAGTACTGGCCAAGGAACGCAAAAACCGCGTAACCCTATCCTGCGATGTCCGCAACCAGAACGATGAGCGGGTTGTGACCGGTGAGGCGAAAGTGATCGCCCCTACAGAAGATGTCCCTGAGCAAGCCACAGCTACCAAAAATTACCATAGCGCACTAGCGTATACGGGCCACTGAATTAACCCGGCAGGAAATCGATGGGGAATCGCACCGTCCTGGGTTCCACATCGTCCTCGCCGAAATTGAACAGGCGTACGCGCATGGCAATGCGTTGTTCCAGGCTTTGATTGCCCAGCTCGGAGCTCACCACCTCGCAACTCGATACTGACCCATCCGGTTCGATCACCAATTCCAGCATAACCTTACCTTCCAGCGTCGGGTCCTGACGCAGCTCGCGTCGGTAGAGGGAGTAGAGTGACGTTTTCTGGGCGTCGAACACCTGGCGGATGTTGCTCATGCCCCGCTGCCCCGGTCCGCCGGTGGGCTCCGGCGCAGCTTCTGGCGCTGCTTCCTGCGCCACCTCCACGTTACGAACCTGATGGCCAGCCACTGCCACCTCAGTTTCTGGCGCGGCTTCCCGAGTGACGCCGCCGCTGCCAGCAAGCGCCCTGTCGGGGTCAGTTTCGGCACCGAACAGATCTCCATCGCCGCTTGCGGTCTCAGCATCGACGTTGGCCGCCAGGGTGTCCACGGCGTCCGGCTCTGGAGCCCGCATACTGGCAAGTTGGTCCTGCATTGCCATCAGACCCGACCTGGAGGCGGTTTCACGCGCCTGCTCGACCGTTTGGGAAGGAGCGGGTGTCGGGCGCACAGGCTCGGGTGGGGGCACCTCTTCAGCCAATTCCGGCTCCACCGCTTTGGGTTCTGTACTTTCAGGTTCGGGCTCGGGCTCAGATTCCGGAGCCGGCTCAGGTTCAGGTTCAGGCACTGGAACCGGCTTAGGCGGCTCGCGTTGCTCTACCAGTCGCGCCAACTGAGGCGGAATCTTCTCCGCCTCGCTGCGGTCGGGTTCCGGAAGCTGAAACGCCGGAATAAGCAACGCAGGAGGCAGAAAGACCGCCACCATCACCAACAATGCCAGCACAAAACGGCGGTTTTCTCCCTTTTCCGCGCCCCATGGCAATCCGGATGAAAGTTGTTTGGTCGCGAGATTGTTGGGAGACACCTTTTTGAGAGAAAGGTCCTGACGCTCAGCCATTGCCGACCTCCTTCGCCGACTCAACGGCCAGCCGGACCTGCCGGAAGTCTTCATCGATGCAGGTTTGCATGATCTTTCTCAATAACCGGTAGTCGGTGGCGCGCCCTGCCATTATGGTCACCTCATGACCCTGCTCCGGCACCTGGCCCCTCCGGTTACGCACCCAGGCAAGCTCATCCGCCAGCCCACCGATGGTGCTGTCCCCGGTTTCAATGCCATCCAACCGTGCAACTTCCCGGCCCTGCACGAGAATGGACCGGCCGATTACCTGCACCATCAGGGTTTCGACCGCCTCCTTGTCCGCGGTCGATTGCGGCAGTGGGACATCGGCCGTGTTCTGCATAACCTTTACATCGGACGAGTTCACCATCAGGAAGAACACCAGGATCGTGAAGATGTCCATCAGGGACACCAGATTCAGGCCTCCCGGGCGGTGCATACGGCTGTAGTGGCGCTGGATACGACGGGCACGGCGGGAGGTCTTCATGCACCCTCCCCTTCGACCGATAACGTCCGGTTTTCAGGTGCGTCTGCCAGTGCCACATCCGGGAAAAGCTCTCCCTTCACCACACTGGCCGCAACAACTGCCGGATAGGAGCGGAGCGTATCCATCGCAGTCACCAGAGTCTGATAGTCGATGTCCGGGCTGACCTCCAGAACGATGTCAGTCTTCTCCGGCACCCGCTTCTTGATCTGCTTGAGAGTTTCCCTCAGGCCGTCGAAGTCCTGTTCCCCCTCAATCAACGGCAGGGTCCGGATCACGCCTCTCTCACTGTCCAGCACTTCCAGGCCCTGGGGTATCAACGCCACCACCAGCCGCAGTTCGTCAGCCTGTGGCGACTCACCCGACTCCATCCCGGGAAAGTCGAGCTCAATCATACGAATCTGGCTAAAGACCATGCCCAGCAGCAATACCGGGACTAACACGATCATCAGATTCAGGAATGGCGTGATATCCAGTTCCGGATTGCTGACAAGCCTGCGATGTTTTCGTCTCATGCGGCAAACCCTGGCTCAGGCGGATTGGGGGGCGGGCTGCTCGGAGATAATGTTCAGCAGCTTCACCCCGGCCATCTCGAAACTGTCGACGATTTCATTGGTGCGGGTCTGAAGCAGTGCATGAAACATCAACAGGGGAATGGCCGACATCAGCCCGAACGCCGTGGTATTCATGGCAACGGAGATACTTTCCGACAACAGCGACGCCTTCTGGGACGGATCTGCAGCGGCCACTGCCGTAAACGCGGCGATAAGGCCGATGATCGTGCCCAACAAGCCCAAGAGTGTCGCGATGTTGGCCAGGGTTGCCAGGTATTGGGTACGTTTCTCAAGACGGGGCAAGACTTCCATCAACCCCTCTTCCATGGCGTACTCAACATCTTCGCGGGAGTGATTATTCAGTAGCCGACCAATGCCGGCGCTCATGATCGACGCGATGGCACTGTCAGAGCCTGTCGCGGCTTTCATCGCCCGCTGGTAATCCCGTTTCCTCAGCAGCGGCAGTATGCCCTTTTCAAAGGCAAGCCGGTTCCGGCGGCGCACCGAAGCGAGATAGATGAAACGCTCAACGGTAATCGCCAGGCCGATGGCCAGCACAATGGCAATCGGGTACATGAAGGGACCACCTTCCTGAAAAAAACGAACAACAGTTTCCAGCATATTCAGACTCCCGGTTCTCTACTGCAGGGAAAGAGTGGAATCCAACAATGGATTCAGGGTTTTACGAAACGTCCGGTGACGCTCAAGGGTCAACGGGTCCTTGGGTTCGAGCAGTTCCTCGCTTCCGGCATCCAGTTCAGCGCGTGAACGCCGCGGCAAGGTCGGCGGCTGCCAGGGCAGGATATAAAGCACGCCGGGATCATCGTCTCCGGTATGGCGGTTGATTCCCTCCACGCCCAGTGCGACGGTGTTATCCGCGGCCTGAGACACAACCGCTTCCGAGGCATTGGACGCCTCATTTGCAAAGGCCATGAACGGGGCAAGCATCAAGCTCATCCCGGCCGTCGCCAATCGTCGATAAAAGCGCATTCAATCCAGCCTCCTTTCAAGGTCCGCAATCCATCCGGCCACCTGCTTCTCCTCGGTGCCCGCCAACTCGCGGTAACGACGGTAGTGCGCCAGTGCGCCGTCCAGATCCAGCAGATACAGCTCTGAGATAACGGCAAGGTTGTAATGCAGTTCGGCGGTAGCGGGGAATGGCTGAGCCCCGTCTCCAGCACCGCCACCGCCTCCTCAAATCGTCCCTGTTCTCGCAGCAACAATGCCAGGTTGTTAGCCGTGAGCGCGTTGCCCGGGTTCATATCAAAAGCCTCACGGTACCGTTCGAGGGCCTCTTCCTTGCGTCCCTGCTGGTGTGCCTCCCAGGCCTGACGTGCCAGTTCACTGGCCTCGGCGGTGTCGACGACCACCGGCTCCGGCCTGGGCTGGCTGGCGCACCCCGCCAGCAATGCGAGACACCCTGTGAGCAGAACCGCACGTGCTGTTTCAGGCATCATCGTTGACCTCCTCATTCCACGTCATCCAGCGCACCTCCCGGTCGTACCTGCCGGGGAACAGGTCCGCCAGAACTTGCAGGCTGCGTTCCATCCACTCATCAAACCGGCCCTCCGCCAGGCGTTGATGATTCCTTGCGTGCAGGTCAATAGCCTTCTCTTCGAACGGGTAGGCCTCTTCTTCAAGCAACATCCGGTACTGGGTTGCCTCAAGGTCGCTCAGATTCGCCGGCGCTTCTGACGTCATGAGATCCTGCGCCATCACCCGGTACAGCTCCGCCCGACGGAACAGAATTTCCGAACGCGCACCCTCACCAATCAGCTTCTCAGCTTGTGATAGACGCTCCCGCGCAGCCGAGAGGGCCGCTTGTTTACGCGCCAGGGATTCGGCCAATGGAATCTGTAGCGAAACATCGGCAAAGCGCTCGGAGTCCTCCGCCCCCAGCACGATGGCTGCCCGCCCAGCCCACGCCAGCGTGTCTTCCGAATGCCACTGGCTGGCGAGCTCTCGCTCTACCAACTCGATTCGATATCGCCGCGGCTCCACATCGTCGAGCACAAGACGCTGGCGCAGGGTCTGACTACGGATATGGCTCTCGGAATCGGCGGCAGCGGAATCGCGGTTGAGCCACGCGACGTAGATGCGATTGCGACGCGCATGGGCCTCTGCCTTGTGATACAGCTCAGCCGCCCTCAGTTGCTGATCCCAGGACGGCGACTCTCCTTCGTCGGCACGCATGATTTCATCCGCCGCGCGCACCAGTTGGCCCGATGACTGATAGGCAAACACCAGCTTTTCGCCTACGGTTGGGGTCAGGTCATGCTGCGGGTAATCCGTGCGAAATCGGGTCAGTTCATTAACGGCAGCCTGCCAGCGCTCTGCCTTCAGAAGTGTATTCGCTGCGTCGTAACGGCCCTTGATCGCAATGTCCGACCCCGGAAACGCAGACTCCACACGCTGAAAATGCGCCACGGCGGTATCAATCCGGCCCTCACTCGCCGCTTTCTCCCCCTGGTAGTAGATGCTGCTGGCTAGTTGCCGTTTCAGACTGTCGGTATCTTTGGCCCGCCCTTCCTGTAACAGCCCCTCTGAAATCAGTGCCAGTGCTTGACGCCAGGCATTTTCAGCAAGCCCATAAGACGCCATCGCCAGGTTCGCCTCACCGGCTGCGACCCAGGCACTGTAGCGTTCGGCTGGGCTGACCAACGGATGGGCTATGGCAAGCTCGGCAAACCGAAGGGCCTCAGCATAACGATGCTCCGCGAGCATTCGGTTGGCGATATCCGCCGTCAGACCAGCCTGACGTTCGTCCTCTGGGAACTCAGCCGCGAAGCGGTCGGCGGCTGCAGCCAGGTCGTCCAGTGTCGCGGGAAGTGAATTGCGATTGTCCAGCGCATCACGCTGAATTACGATGGCAGCCCAGGCGGCATCCGCCGCCCCCGGATACTCTTTTGTCTCATGATCCGTGTCATAAGCCGCACGCTGGTAATGCTCGAAGCGTCAGTGTGGTCACCTGCCTGCAGGAACGCATCACCGGCCAGGCGAAGAACGCCTCCCTTCTCGCCGCTCCGGCCAGCCAACTGACTGTAGTAACCCCCAGCCAACCGGAAAGATGCCACTTGGCGCTCCGCTTGCCCCTCTTCGGCCTGATCATAGTGATAGTCCGCCAGTGACCGGCTGAAATTCTGCCAGCGTTCCTGATCCGCTTTCGCGAGTTGCTGGTAACGGGCATCGCCGGCAAATGCCTGGACATACTCAGCCTGGCGGCCCTTGCGCGATCAGTTTGCCCCGCCATGCGCCGGACATCCACATTCTGGGCCAGAAAGGCCGGTACGGCGTTATGCGCCTGGAAATCGCGAACAAAGGCATTGTTCACCGCCACGCTGTCTTCAAAACGCCGGTTGCTGGCGTAGTAATCTGCCAGCCTGTCGTACAGCAGGTACCCGAAGCCCTTGCCACCCGCATCGGTCAACCAGCTTGCCAGGGATTCAACGCCCCGGTCTTCCGCCGCCATCAGAGCGACAATCCTGAAGGTGTCGTCAACCAGTTCAGCGTCGCTGGCAGGAATGCGGCGAAACCCACTGGTTTCCTCACCGACACCGTCCAGTACCGCCAGGAACGTCTTTGCGGCCCTTGTCCGGCCAGAAGACCCTTGCTTGTACTGGCTCCAGCCCTGCATATATCGGGCCTTGGTTTTCAGGCTATCGGTGCCGTCACTCGAGATCACACGGCTGTACTCGGACTCAGCCTCGGCATAGTCTCCCGCCGAAAACGCTGCCTCGGCAATGCGGAAGCGGGCCTCAGGTACCAGGGAGGACGAAGGATACAGTCCAACCAGTTGGCGTAACCGGTCAATAGACTCCTCCGCCTGCCCCGTGTAGGCATGAGCCTTCGCCATCTGGTATAGCAATTCATCAAGCCGGCCCTGGTAGGCGCCCCTGTCGAGAATGGATTCGTAACTTTCCAGCGCCTGCCGGTATACCTGTTGTTCGCGTTCTTCGCTGAAGCTGACGTCCTCGTCAGTCACCTTCTGGATATTGGAAAGTCGATTAAGTGCATCAATGCGTACTTCAGGTTCATCAGAGTGTTCAAACAATCGCTGGTATCGACGGGCAACTTCTGTTGGCGATATGGCCGGCATCGGTCGGGACTGGAATTCCAGAAAAACCGGGCGCATATCAGCGATGGTTTCGCCGTCGCGACCCAGCTCTACCCGGAAAGATTCCTGTGCCTGGGCACTCGCCGCGAACGCTGTAAACAGCACCGTCAGGGAAATTGACACCACTGGCTTCATGGCTGACCTCGCTCAAGGTTTTCCAGGGCCAGATACTCGTACAGGTGGGCAATCTGCTGCTCGGTCCGATCCAACGCAAACGCCATACGGTGATCCTGCTCTTCGACATAGGCCAGAGCCAGTTCATCCAGTTCCGACTCCGCCCTGCTCAGAAGTGCATCGGCCGTGCGACGGACCGTCCGTATCCGCTCCAGCGCATGGTCGGTGCGTGTCATCAGTTCATTGAGCTTGCGATCTTTCTTTTTCAATCTTCCATCAAGCCTGCCAACGGACGCTTTCAGATCGGCCAATGTCCTGGCTACACCTTTCAGCGCCTCTTGTTGTGCAGGAGAGATGGTCCGGGCTTTCAGGTTCGCCAACCGCTGCACCAGCACTTCAATGTCTTCGTTGAATGGACCGCCATCAACGTTGTGCCCCACGGGCCCCAAACGCTCACTGATGGCCCCCCGAAAAACAGCAAGGCTGTCTTCCCGCTGATTCAGTGTTTGCCTCATCTCCCTCAGTTCAGCCACCCGGTTGACGGCGGCCTGGGCAGCGTGCTGCTCAATGAAACGAATTAGATAGGCAGTACGGGGCTGTGTGAGCGTACGGTTGTCGGCAAGGAACCATTGGGCCTCAGAGTTCCGTGCGTCCAGTACCAGCGCCTGATACGCACCTTTCTGACGGATCTGGTCAGCCAGTTTGCGAAGGGTCACCCGTTCACTTTCATAGGACGCATTTGCTGCTAGATAAGCTTCACCCGCTTGCCCCAGGTAACCGGCGAGGTCGTACCCCCTACCCGTTCCAAGCCAGGCATTGGCCACACCGGGATAGGCCAGCGGGTACTTTTTGGCGCGATGCCAGGACTGCATTGCCGCACGCTGGTTACCACTGGCCGAGAGTGCAAGACCGTGAAGGTAGAGGCCATGGGATGTGCTGTAGCTTTCCAGGGGAATTTTCTCCAGGAAGCCGATGGCCTTTTCGTAGTCTCCGTGATCGTAAGCAAGGTAGCCGGCGCGAACCAGTAGTCGGCTTCTGAGTTCCTGGCTGCGTTGGCTGTCGACGTCTTCTTCGGACATGGCCAGAGCCACTCGAAGTGCAACCAGTGCTCGCGATGGAGTCCGGTCCTGCCTGCCGTAGTCAGCCGCAATGTTCATGTAACCCAGCGCAGCCCAGTAGCCTGGCTCCATGGACGCCAGCACCTTCCCGGCCCGATCGGTATGCCCCGCCTCCCGCTCAATCTCGGCCAATCGGTAAAGCGCCTTTTGCCGGTCACTGCCACTGGCCCGCTTCGCAGCAGTTTCAAGGTATTCCCGGGTTTTGTTGTCTCCAGAGTCCGTCGGCAGTTCCGCCAGCAATAGTGCCGCCTGCCCGCGGTAATACTGTCCTTCGATCAGTTCTTTCAGCAGCCGTTCAGCCTCCTGATGACTCCCCGTGACTAACAATGCTTTAGCGCGAACCAGGCGTTCGGCTTCGGTAGTGGCATTCCGGGTATAACGCAATGCTGCAGCCGGTTCATGGGTGTCCAGGGCGAATTGTGCGAGCCCCAAGTGCAACGACGCCAAATCGCTGCCTCCGGACGCCAGCCCCGGGATAAGGGCCGCGGTCAGACTGAGAGCAAACCGTGTGGAGACTTTCCGAAGCTTAGCGAGCACGACCATCCTTTCGCCCTATTTCCATTCCTGAAACGAAACCACTGGTTCGTAGTCCGGCGCCGCGGCATCCAGAGACATCTGTATGCGGGATTCACCGGGCCGCTTCCGAAATTGATGGGTCGCTTCACGGCGAACAAAGCGCTCATTCGCTGAACGTGCCGTCAGAACCGCTTTTAGTTGATGGGCGCCATGAGGCAGGTTACCGATATAGAGCCGCTGGACACCGCCCTGCTTCAGGGAGTCACGTTCCTGGTCGGTATAGAGGTGGGAAGCAACTGGCGTGTCGTTCAGGTACAGTTCCACCGAGTCCAGATCCAGCCCCTCCCGATTCCTGAGTGTCAGGAAAACTGCCACTTGCGTGTCGACTGGGTAGAGTACGTTCTCCTCCAGTTGGTACAACGTCTGGCTGAGGTCTGCCACATCGGCTTTCAGGCGGTCGATCTCCTGGTCCAGCGACTCAGCAAAGGCGCTACGCGTCAAACCGAGCTGAGATGCCACCATCATGACCAAAATGACCAGCCACGCCACCCTGACCTGGCGCCCGACCGTTACTGTTTGCTGCGCTCCGGCGACCATACGCTTCCTGCCTCTAGCAATGTTCTGTAACAAACTGGCAGAAAGAGTAACACTTGGTAACAGGCAAGAACGGTATCCAGATCACCAATTGGAAATCCGAAACCGTCGGATTTTTTGACAGGAGCAAAACGTCGAGGAATCTCCCGTTCACGGGAGATGCACGAAAATTATTCTAATTAACTGATTTATATTAACTATTTTAAACTGGCCCCGGATTTGCTCCGAGAGAAGCGCGGGACAGCCTTTTGGCCACCCCGTTTGATATGCCGAGCTTAGCCGATGCTCTCAACCGCATCGGCTTTTTTTATTTGCTCAGTTGTTTCATGGCCGATTCCAGGCCTTCAATGGTCAACGGATACATGTGGTCATTCACCAGCTGACGGGTCATACCGAGCGACCCACCCATGCCCCAGTAGCTCTCCGGCAATGGATTGATCCACACCACCTTGCGGAAGTGATCGGTAATGCGCTGAAACCACGTTGCGCCCGCTTCCTCGTTCCAGTGTTCGATGGACCCGCCGGGGTGTGACACCTCATAGGGCGCCATGGTGGCATCCCCTACAAAGATCACTTTGTAGTCCGGCGTGTACTTATGAAGAATGTCCCAGGTGCTCGTTGTTTCGTTCATCCGGCGGATGTTGTTTTTCCACACGCTTTCATAGATGAAATTATGAAAGTAAAAGTACTCCATGTGCTTGAATTCGAGCCGAGCAGCCGAAAAGAGCTCCTCGCAGACCCGCACGTGAGTCCATGGAACCACCCACGTCGAAGAAGATCAGAACTTTGACCGCATTGTGCCGCTCTGGAACCATCTTCAAGTCGAGGTACCCGGCGTTGCGGGCAGTGGAGCGGATAGTATCGTCCATGTCGAGCTGGTCCGCGGCACCCTGGCGAGCAAACTTACGCAGCCGACGCATGGCCACCTTGATATTGCGAATGCCGAGAGTGACGCTGTCGTCCAGGTCCTTGAACTCCCGTTTTTCCCAAACCTTTACGGCCCGGCCATGACGCCCCTTGTTCTGGCCAATGCGAAAACCTTCCGGGTTGTAACCGTTCGCACCAAAGGGTGAGGTACCACCAGTGCCAATCCACTTGTTGCCGCCCTGATGACGCTCCTTCTGCTCTTCCATGCGTTTCTTGAAGGTATCGATCAGCTCTTCCAGCCCGCCGAGGGAATCGATTTTGGCCTTGTCCTCTTCTGACAGCTGCTTTTCAAATTCTGCGCGCAGCCAATCATCCGGAATCAACGCCTGCATCAGGTCATCGAGGTTTTCTATGCCCTCGAAATAGGCCTGGAACGCCCGGTCGAATTTATCGAAATGGCGCTCGTCCTTGACCAGGCAGACACGAGCCAGGTAGTAAAACTCTTCCATATTCGCAAAGGCGAGCCTGTTTTGCAGAGCTTCAAGCAGGTCGAGGAGTTCGCGCAGACTGGCGGGCACCTTGGCCCGCCGGACTTCGAGAAAGAAATCAATCAACATAGGGTGCTGCTCTTGCTGAATTTCAGCTGCGACGACGGGCCATGAAGGCCAGCTTCTGCAACAGGTGGACATCCTGCTCGTTCTTCACCAGTGCGCCATACAGCGGCGGCAAGGCGGAACTGGTGTCCTTCTCCTGCAACATTTTGGCAGACAGCTCATCCGCCATCAGCAATTTGAGCCAATCGATCAGTTCTGAAGTGGACGGCTTCTTCTTCAGCCCTGGCACCTTGCGAACGTCGAAGAAAACTTCCAGCGCATCGCGAACCACCTGCTGCTGCAGACCCGGGAAGTGCACGTCCACGATGCTCTTCATGGTGTCGTGATCCGGGAAGCTGATGTAGTGGAAGAAACAACGGCGCAGAAAAGCGTCCGGCAGTTCCTTTTCGTTGTTACTGGTGATCACGATGATAGGCCGATGCTTGGCACGCACAGACTGCTGTGTCTCGTAGACGAAGAATTCCATGCGATCGAGTTCAAGCAGAAGATCGTTCGGGAACTCGATATCCGCCTTGTCGATTTCATCGATCAGCAGTACCACCTGTTCCTCGGATTCGAAGGCTTCCCACAACTTGCCCTTGACGATGTAGTTGCTGATGTCCTTGACCTTCTCGTCACCGAGCTGGGAATCCCGCAGACGGGAGACCGCATCGTATTCGTACAGTCCCTGTTGGGCCTTAGTGGTGGATTTGATGTGCCAGGGAATCAGGCGCAGGCCGAGGGACGCAGCCATTTCTTCGGCCAGGAGGGTTTTACCAGTGCCGGGCTCGCCTTTGATCAGTAGCGGGCGTTGCAGCGTTATGGCTGCGTTGACGGCCATCTGCAGGTCATCAGTGGCAACATATTTCTCGGTACCGGTAAACTTCATGCTGATAGTGTCCTGTTCAATTAACGGTTAAACGTCTGTTTGAAAATAGACTCAGAGTATAGAGAACCGAAGCCGTTCTGATAAGAGCCCTGTTCGATTAACCGCCAACTACCGATCCTTTCCGCCATCCTTATCGTCGTTTTCAGACTCATCGTCGGTGGGCTCACTATCCTCATCAGTGGCTGGCAAATCGTCGAACTCGGAGAGATCAAAGTCCTCCAGCCCGAATTCGTCTTCACCGTCCTCCACCTCCGCATCAGCAACGGGGATATCATCCTCGGGCAACGCTTCGTCCTGCTGAAGTTCCGGCACTTCTTCAGGTTCCGGCAATTCTTCCGGTTCGGGTTCCGGTTCGGGTTCCGGCACCGGTTCTGGTTCAGGTATCTCTGCGGGTACGTCTTCAGGCGCCTGTTCAGATTCGGGTGCGGCGGTAGCCTCTTCCTCCGGCGTTTCCTCTGCGACGAGGGGCGGCTCCTCGTTGTTGCCCTGATCCTGCGCTGATTTTCTGCGCTTGACGAACAGGAATGCCACCCCGGCGACAGCCACCACACCCAAGGTGCCGGCAGCGGCCCATACCCAGAACGGAATGCCGCTCGCCGCCTCCTCAACGGTGGCCGGCGTTTCCGGTTCCGCCTCTTCCTTATCGACAGGCTGCTCCTCAAGCGGCTTCGGTTCTGGCTCTTCAACCTGGCTGATATCGATCGGCCCGGAACTGGACACAGGCGATTCAATTTCGGGAGCGGGTGAGGCCTCTGGCAACTCATCCTCCATCACTGACGCTTCCTGCGAGGGCTCGTCAGAAACGACTGCCTCAATTGGGGCTTGTTCGCCCTCGGGCTGAATATATCGGGTAACGGTACTGAAGCGTCGGGAGAACGTTTGACCGTCCGCAACAACGCTGAGTTGGTATTCACCGGCATCAGGCAGTCGTGTGATGGTGTCCGTATAGACGCCGTCCTGCGGCGGCTCATCCGGAGACAACACCTTGTTACCGCTGCGCCCGTCCTCTGAGGTTAATGTCACACTGACATCGATAACCCCCAGGAAGTCCCGGTTTTCAATTTTTCGGTCTTCCTCAAAGAAGGCCACCTGAAGGGATACTGGTTCGTTCTCCGTGAATGTTGGCGGGACCGGGCTCACCACCATCCGCAGATCGCTGACGACAGTGACCCGACTGCCCTCACCCAACTCGCCGTTGATCGTCCAGTCGCCCGCCTCAGGATCGGTGACGGTAATCAGGTCGTATTCCGTTTCGCGCACCCAACGCATTCCCTCGGTGGCTGAGTCCGGCCCTGCCTTGGTGCCGCCGGGACTGACCAGTTCAAGCGTTCGGTTAGCGGCAGACTCGTCACCAGCGCGAAAAATCAGCGCGGTAAATTCCTCTACGCCACCATCCACCTGAAAGCCATTATCCTCAATGGGAATCTGCTGCTGCGGTACAGCGGTGTTCAGCGCTTCAAGAAAAGCCAGAGTCAGTGCATCAGCGGACGACGCCAGGGCATAGCGGCCCCCGGTGCGTTCCGCAAGGCTCTTCAAAAGAGCAAGATCTGCCTCCTCGGACAATGCGACGGTATGAAGGGTGGCACCACGGCTGCTCAAATCGTCCAGCAATGCCCCCAGAATCCGCTCACGCTCGCGATCATTGGCGCTCTCGTTGTCGGAGATATCCACTTTGCCATCGGTGAGTAGAATGAAGTCCGTATTGTCGAGGCTCTCCGAGCCCAACAGGTAATCATCACTGGCAACCTGAATCGCCTCCCCCAGATTGGTCCGAAGGGCGACCGAATTGATCTCATCTGAGCGTTCGACAGCCAGCCCCCGCCAGTCATCAGTGACTTTGCCATGGGGCACCAGCATGTTGACGTACTGACCAAAGGTCCAGACTCCGGCATTGGCTTGCCGAGGCAGCATACGCGCCAACAGGCGCACAGCCGGGCGGCGCAGGTTGTCCGGATCGTTGGTTTTCATGGAGCCGGAGATGTCGACAATAATTCGGACATCGGCACTGTCGGGTAACTGCAGGGTTGGCGCCTGCTGTGCAAGCGCCGTAACTGGCAGGATGAGGATGACAGCAAACAGGCGGCTTAGAAGTCGCATCAGGGCAGCTCCATGCGAGGTGGTGATCAAGGAAAGTCTCAGCGTTTAACCAGCCGGTATCTGACGAGGTCAAGAACCCACACCAACACCATAACCAGGGATGCTATGCCCATGTTCACAAAGGCCCGGCCCGCGTTGGCGGCATCACCCAGAATGGTTTCGTAGCCGCCGTGCAACCAGGCCGGCATCCACCAGCCAGCTACCTCTCCGGACTCGACCGGGGTCAACAGGAGGACAATCAACGCGGCCTGCAACAGCGTACGGATGGCATAAACCGGAATTACCCGAAACAGGCGGGATATGGTGTAGAAGAACACCACGAAGGCGACGGCGTACAGGGCCCAGAATATTCCGTAAGCAAGGTTTGTTTCTGCGTCTATCATCAAAGGATCCAGTGAATTATGTGTTCTTCCCAATCGTCTTCCGGTACATCGGCTTCCGAGATCACGCGATTACGCACCGATACACCCGCTTCATGAACCGTATCGGGGTCACCCGACCGTAGCGGGTGCCAGTCTGCAAGCGCACGCCCTTCCGCCAGTGTGCGGTAGGCACAGGTATACGGCAGCCAATGGTAGTCGCTCAGCGTATCCGGTGTCAGCACCGTGCATGCAGGCACTTTCTGCAAACGCTCGGAGTACACGCTGCACTGACAGGTGTCCTGCTCCATGTAACGGCACACCAGCTCAGTGTAGTAGACATCGCCGGTGTCTTCGTCTTCCAGCTTGGCCAGACAACATTTTCCGCAGCCGTCACACAGGGACTCCCATTCCTTGGCGGTCATCTCATGGAGACGTTTGCGTTGCCAGAACGGAATCTCTGCAATCATTCCCGGCCGGGCTCCGGTTTACGGCGAAAGTCTACAACGTAGCCGCTGGATTCCTCAGGCATCTGCAGGAAGAAATCCTTGTCGGCAATAGCTCCAGAACCTGCTTGCCAGACGTTCGGGCAAGCTTCCGTTCCGGTGTCATGATCAGGTCCATGGCGTGTATTGGCTGGCCGAATATGCCCCGCAGGCTATCCGGCAGTTCATCCCAGGCCTGGCCCCGTCGAACGTAGATATACGTGTCCGGCTTCTTACTGCTGCGAAACACCGACACAAAGGTCTTTTCGGTCATGATTTCAGTAGTTCCTCAATCTGTTCCTGCACCGGTGCCAGGAGGTCACGGCGCCAGCCCTCGTCAAACAGCCCGGCAGCCAGGTTTCGTTGTTGTACAACAGCCTCAAGACGCTTGCGAGGCGCCAGCAGTTCCACCGGCACATCCCGTTCCTCCGCCGCCTTCACCATCAGGCGTTTGAGCTGTTTATAGAACATCTGGTCCTGGCGGCTCAGCGGAGCGGCAATAACGTCGATGCCGGAATTATCCGCGGTCGATGCCTCCGCAACCATATTAATAATTGTATCCCCGTAGCGCCTGACCACGGCCGGAGGCAAGCCCTGGATATTCGATAGCTCCCGTACTGACTGTGGCAGTCTCTGGGCGATGGCAATCAGCAGCGCATCGGCCACAACACGGTTGCGGGGCCGATCCCGGAGGCGCGACTCATGTTCCCGCCAACACACCAGGGTTTTCAGCACCCCCTGCTGTTGGCGGCTCAATGTCCAGCCGCCTCGCAGTTTCAGGTAATGGCTGTCGGGATTATCCTGGGCTGCCAGTTCCTTTGAAAATCGAGTGGATTCGTCAGCCAATGCCGCTTCAAGGCCCCGTTTCTGCAACCGAGTAATCACCCAGTGATACAAGGGAACAAGGAAGCGAACGTCGTCCAGAGCGTAGCGTTCCTGAGCTGCGGAAAGCGGGCGAGAAACCCAATCCGAGCGCGTCGCCGATTTATCCAGTGATTCACCGAAAAGAGTTTCCACCAGCCGGGCATAACCGACGGAAAAGCCGGCACCGGCCAGCGCGGCGCCGATCTGCAGGTCGAGAATGCCCTCCGGTTCCAGCTGCAACCAGTGCCGGAACAGTTCCAGATCCTCACTCATGGCGTATAGCAATTTGGGGGTGTCCGGGTCGGTGAGCGCGTTGCGAAAGCCCTCTGACGCCTCTGCGACCGACGGGTCTACCAGGCAGAACCGCTGCCCCATCCCCAACTGGACCAGACCAGGAATCGGGAAGAAGGTGTTGACCCGTTCGAACTCGGTATCCAGTGCAAGCGGTTCGCCTTGCCCTTCGGCAAGCCAGCGGTCCAGGTCGTCCGGCTCCCGAATCCAGGTAACCGTGTCGGGAGCCGCAGGAACGGAAGCGGCTGGGGTGTTGGAATCCATATAATAATCCCGGTCAGGTTTAATCAGTCAGAGGTTTTCGGCCACGGAAGGCATGGGTCAGGGTAAATCCGTCAACATAACCCAGTTCGCCCCCCACCGGGATACCATGGGCAAGACGGGTAATCAGGATATTGCGGCCATCCAGCCTGTCGGCAATGTAGTGGGCAGTCGCCTCACCTTCCACAGTTGGATTGGTCGCTAGGATCAGCTCCGTCACCCCTTCTCCGTGGATGCGTTGCAGCAGCCGCTCAATACCGATTTCCTCGGGGCCCACGCCGTCGATGGGCGACAGATGCCCCATCAACACGAAGTAGCTGCCGCGATAATCGCCCGCCTGCTCAATGGCAAGAAGGTCGGAGGGGCTTTCCACCACGCAGAGCGTACCATTCCGTCGTTCAGGGTTTTCGCAGATATTGCAGGTAGGCGTATCGGCGAAGTTCTGGCAGCTCTCACAGCGGCGCACACCGGTCATGGCACGATCCAGTGCGTCAGAAAGCCGCGAGCCTCCAGAGCGGCCGCGCTCCAGCAAGTGGAAGGCCATACGCTGGGCCGTTTTCTGACCGACGCCAGGCAGACAGCGGAGAGACTCCACCAGTTCGTCTACCAACGGACTAAAAGCCATCAGCTATCCTCGATCAGAACGGCATCTTGAAGCCCGGAGGCATACCCATACCGGACATCATGCCGGACATTTTGTCTTTCTGGTTTTCCTCAACACGGCGCACGGCGTCGTTGATAGCAGCCGCCAGCAGGTCTTCCAGAATTTCCTTGTCTTCGCTCAGCAGGGACGGATCGATATCCACTTTCCGCACGTCATGGCGACCGTTCATAGTCACCTTGACCAGGCCCGCGCCGGCTTCGCCGGTAATCTCGGCCTTGGCGGCCTCTTCCTGAGCCTTCTTCATTTCTTCCTGCATCTGCTGGGCCTTTTTCATCAGGTCGCCCATATTGTTCATCACGCTCACCTTCTACAGAATTGCCTTAGAGAGTTGCCACCACGTGGCTCCAACCGCAGACCTTAGCCGGACTTTGCCTGATTCGGCGGCCGGATACTGTTTTCGACGACCCGAGCCTCGAATCGTTCAACAATCGACTGCACTGCGGGATCATTGCGAATTGAGTCTTCCGCTGCCTTCTGGCGCGCCTGCCGCTGGCGCTCTTCCCAGGCAGCCGGCGTTTTGCCCTCAGCATCGCCCTGCTCCACACGCAGGGTTATGGTGGCGCCAAACTGATTCCTCAACGCCTCGATAATTTTTTCTTCATGGCGGGCGTTCAACAACCGCGCGTGACCTTCATCGATGGTCAGCACGATTTCATCGCCGTTGCGGGCCATAGCCGCATTACTGGCGAGGTTACCCGGCATGCCCACAATGCCCAGGCTGCGAAAATCACGTTCCCAGACAAATTCGCCAGTATCCGCGGGTTCTTCGATCGGTTCGGCCGGCTCAGTCGATTCGGTCGACGCTGCTGATTCTACCTGGGGCACATCGGCCTGAGGCGCTTCGACGTATTCCGGCTCAGGCGCTACTGGCTCGGGCTCATAATCCTCAGTGCTGGCCGCTTCGGCCGCTGCAGATTCAGCCGCTTCATCCAGCTCGCCAGCCAGGCAGCGTCAGGCTCCTCTGGCGCGGGAGCGGGTTGGGATTCCAGTACGGGCTCCTGGGCTTCCGGTTGAGGCTCCGGCTGGGGCGTCGGTTCGGTTCGTTGTTCTGGCTCTGCCCGCTGTTCTGAATCTGGCTGTTGAGGCGCTTGTTCAGGCTCAACAGCCGCTGTTATTGTCTCTGACGCTGCCGGGCCAGGCTCAGGGTCTTCCCGGGATTCCTGCCCTGATGATGACGTCCCGGAGGCCACCACCGGTGGTTCACGGCGGTCAGTGCCAGGCCGGAAGGCCAGCATTCGCAGCAACGTCATCTCAAACCCCATGCGGGCATCGGGAGTGACCGCCAGGTCCTTACGGCCCATCAACGCGGCCTGATAGAAGAGTTGCGCGTCTTCCGCGCTCAGCCGGCGCGCCAGGGACTCCACCTGCGCGGCATCCCCAAGGGCATTATCGACACTGCCCGGCACCACCTGCTCCATCGTCACCCGATGGAACAGCGACAACAGGTCCGCCAGGATCACGCTGTAATCCGGCGCAAAATCGGAAATACGATTGATCTCGGACAGCAGCGCGGGCCCGTCGTCTTCCACCAGCGCATTCACCAGGTTCTCGATATCGCTTTGATCAATCGTGCCCAGCATGTTGCTGACATCACTGCCGCTGAGCGTCTGATTGCCGAAGGCAATGGCCTGGTCTGTCAGGCTCAGGGCGTCCCGCATACTGCCATCCGCGGCACGTGCCAATAGCCACAGGGCCGGTTCCTCGAAAGGAATGCCTTCCTGGGTCAGCACGTGGCGCAGGTGCCCGGCAATGTGTTCGGGCGTCATCCGCTTGAGGTTGAACTGCAGGCAACGGGACAACACGGTCACCGGCAGCTTCTGGGGATCCGTGGTCGCCAGCAGGAATTTGACGTGTTCCGGGGGTTCTTCAAGGGTCTTGAGGAAAGCGTTAAAGGACTGGTTGGTCAACATATGTACCTCGTCAATGAGGTACACCTTGAAGCGGCCACGGGTTGGCGAGTACTGGACGTTATCGGTGAGTTCCCGCATATCATCCACGCCAGTACGGGAGCTGCGTCGATTTCGATCAAATCAACAAACCGCCCTTCCTGGATTTCCTGGCAACTGGAGCAGGTTCCACACGGCGTGGCGGTAACGCCGGTTTCGCAGTTCAGGCATCGGGCCAGCAATCGGCCAATGGTTGTTTTGCCTACGCCCCGGGTACCGGTAAACAGATAGGCGTGGTGCAGCCGCTGGTTGTCCAGGGCGTGGATCAGTGCCTGGAGCACATGCTCCTGGCCGACCATATCTTCGAATGTCCGGGGGCGCCACTTACGGGCAAGTACCTGGTAGCTCATGTTCTGCCAACTGCCGTTAAAAATGGGTTTAACCATAGCACGGTCAGGATGTTAGAAGAAGCCAACAAGAAGCAATCAGAGAGGGATAATCGGGGGCGTTAAAAGGAAAAATCTGGGGGTGACTCCATCAGCGACACTCCGGCACACAAGTCCACCGCTTCGGCTGCTCCCTTCCGGGCCTGACCGGGTTCACGGTTTATCGTTGCGGAGGCACCAATGGAGCCACCATAACGGGCTTTGGGGCGAAATCCCTCAAAGCGGCGCGCATATTAGCAAAAGGGTTCCGGCACTACAATGGCAGCGGCACTTCATCGCATCGGAACCAGCAGGCGACGCTGTAACGGGTACGGTGGGCCGGCAACACCTCATGGGGAATTTCTTCGCTCATAAACAGCGCCATCCGCCCTGCCAGTGGCAATACGACGCCACATACCTCGTTCTCGTTTTCACGATTGAAAATCTGCAACGCGCCGCCGTCGGCCTCCTGCCAACCCTCATTAAGGTACAAAACCAGGCTGACAACCCGCGACGCCCTGCCCTGGAAGCTATCCACATGGCGACGGTAGAAATCACCGTTGTGATAGGTGGCGTAGTGTGCCTCAAACCGTTTCAGCCCCAGGAACAGCCGCTCATTCAAACCCAGCCTGACCGACTCGAAGAACTCGAACAACGCCGCCTGAACCGGCGTCACGCCCTGCAGCCACGCAATCTTGTCTCGCCTTACTGATCTGTCCTGGAGCAAGTCCTGACCACGCCCCACACCCGCCTTACGCAGCGCCTCGGTCCGGTCCAGTATCCGAACTTCACTGCGAAGACCCTTTAAAAGGGACGGAGTTAACAGCACAGACACATCCTGGCTCATCCAGCCGTGCTCCGTTAGACCATCCGCCAAGTCATCCAGCCACTGATCGCCTCCCGGCGTCGATAGGTCGACTCCGGCCTGGCAAGACTCGGGAACTGAGGCAGCAATCTGGTCAATCATTCATCAAACTCCGACGGGGACGGCCGATTTTATGATGGTTTCTCGCCGTAAGCACAGTTTTAATTTACCCTGAGTATAAGGACATGCCGTAACGCTTGCGGCACCTCAGACCGACAATCCATTGACCACCCAGAAAGCTGTAACGAGGCACTACGTGACACTAAAACCCGGGCACTGGTCGTTCACCCGATGGACAACCATCGGGCAACTGGAAGCCATGGAGGTACACCACCCCTTGTTCCACGCCCGCCTTTTCCTGCAGGGCGCTCACCTTACTCACTTTGCCGCCCGTGACGAACCAGACTGGCTGTGGATAAGCGACACCGCGCGCTTTGAACCCGGCGTGGCCATCCGTGGTGGCATCCCGATATGCTGGCCCTGGTTTGGGGCGCCCGAGAAAAACCCCCCGGAAGTTCGCCGCAGGCTGCTGACCACCAGTTCCCACGGTTTCGCCCGTACGGCAGTGTGGAAGCTGGAGGATGTCAGGGAAACCGCGCACGACGTGGAAATCAGCCTGTCACTGGATGCAAACAGTGACTTTTCTGATGCCTGGGACGGCCGCGCCCGGTTACTGATGACCTTCCACTTCTCGGCTGACGGCTGCAACTGGCGTTGACCACCACCAATCCGGGTTCGGAACCGCTGGCGTTTACCCAGGCACTTCACACCTATCTTCCGACCCCGGACATTTCCAAAACGCTGGTCAGAGGCCTCGAAAACTGCGGATACGTGGACTCCCTGAAAGACTGGAGCTACCACACACAGCAAGGGCCAGTGAGCTTCGAGGGTGAAACCGACCGCATCTATGAAAGCGGCAATTCGCTGATCGTTGAAACCCCATCAGGGAACCGGCGCATCACCGCCATCGGCAGCGACTCCACGGTTGTCTGGAATCCGGGGCCGGAGAAAGCGGCACGATTGTCGGATTTCCCCGACGTTGCCTGGGAGTCCATGCTGTGCGTTGAAAGCGCCAATGCCCTCGGCGATTACCGCGTGCTGAATACGGGCCAGAGTCATACCCTTGGCGTTATGATAGGAAGAGAGTAGAAACCACATGGGTCTAGCATCGATTCTGAAGTCACGGTTGATCCCGGCAGAGCTGGAGAATCACATCAATCGCATCCGCAAGCCGATTGGTTCTCTGGGGTACGATCCCTGGGGCTATAACAACGAAGTGATGAAGTACGGCTTCTCCCTGACCCGCCAGATCTACGAAAAGTATTTTCGAGTGGAAGCCACCGGCGTTGACAAAATTCCCTCGGAGGGGCCGGTGCTGATCGTCCCGAATCACAGTGGGCAGTTGCCGGTAGATGGACTTTTGATCGCCTACGCCCTTGCCTCTCGCGAGAAAAACCCGCGCATTCCCCGGGCAATGATCGAACGTTTTTTCCCGACCGTCCCCTACCTCGGCAATTTGCTGAACGAGTTTGGCGCGGTTTTGGGCGACCCCACCAATTGCGCCAAGATGCTGGCCAACGGCGAGGCCGTCATCGTATTCCCCGAAGGCATTCGCGGGTCTGGAAAGCTGTATCAGGATCGCTACCAGCTCAAGCGGTTCGGTAACGGCTTCATGCACCTGGCCATGAAGTACAAGGCACCCATTGTGCCAGTGGGCGTGGTCGGGTGTGAGGAAACCATTCCCGCCATCGCCAACATCAAACCACTGGCTCGGTGGCTCGGCATTCCCTACGCTCCGGTGGCCATGCCGTTTGTCTTGCCGGCCAAAGTCCACCTGAACTTTGGCGACCCAATGGTGTTTGACGACCTGGAAATTCCCGAAGAACAGGTGACAGAGCGAGTTGAACAGGTGAAGGCAGCGATCAGTGAATTGATCGATACCGGACTGAGCGAAAGGAAAAGGCTGTTCTGATGGTTGAAAAAAGCAGACCCCAGATTCTTGTAACAGGTGCAGCCGGCGCCCTGGCTCAACAGGTAATCAGCCGCCTGCGGGATACCTGCAACCTCGTTGCCGTGGATTTTCGAGAACAGGTCTATCTGGGCGACGATATCCCCAGCTACTGCATCGACTTCAACAAACGCTCCTTCGAAGACCTTTTCCGGCGTTACCGGTTTGATGGCGTCATTCATCTCGGCCGCATCATGTCGAGCCAGCTCACCCGAATGCGCCGGTACAACGCCAACGTTCTCGGTACCCAGAAACTGCTGGACTTGAGCCACAAGTACAACATCAAAAGGGTGGTGGTCCTGTCGACCTTCCACGTCTATGGCGCGGTGGCCTACAACCCGGCGCTGATAGACGAGGAAGCTCCGCTGAAAAGTGCGGGGCTGAGCGCGGACCTGATTGATTCCGTGGAACTGGAGAACCTGGCCAACATCTACCTGTGGCGCTACCCGGACCTGAATATCACCATTCTGCGGCCCTGCAACATTGTCGGCCCAGGCGTGCGCAACTCCATCAGCACCTTGCTGGGCATGGAACGGGCACCTGTTCTGGCCGGTTTTTCACCGATGATGCAGTTTATCCATATCGATGACATGGCGGATGCCATCGTGCTGGCTTACAACAAACCCCAGCGGGGAATTTTCAATGTCGCGCCGCAGGACTGGGTGGCCTACCAGCATGCGTTGAAGCTCTGCGGCTGCGGCCGCATACCAGTACCATCCATTCCCCCCATACTGCCCAGGATGATACTGCGGACACTCAACCTGCGAAGTTTTCCTTCGTACCTGATGCACTTTTTCAAGTATCCTGTAGTCATCGACGGCAGGGCGTTCGCCAGGGAATTCGGTTTCACTCCCAGGCGCCCGCTAAAAGAGATATTCCGGTTCTACCGGGAGAACAAGAAGCCGGTGTGAACGGCACAGGATCGAAATCGGTGCCGTTATGGAAAGTGGCGCATAGCGCAGGAAGCGAAACATGTTGAATAATTTCAGCCTGATCAGTCATTCCACGGCAGCCATTGCCTTTGGGTTGCTATCGCTGCTGATTGCCACACGATACCTGCGCCGGGACATTGATCGTTCTTTGCTCCTCGCCGCCGTGGTCACCACGCTGTGGGCCGGCTCACTTGTTACCCAAAGCCTTTGGGGCGAACCAAGCTTTTTTATTCGCTACCTGCTGGAACTTCTGCGTGATGCCGCGTGGATTACCGTCCTCTTCGCCCTACTTCGCGATTCATTCCGGTCTGCCAATCTTGTCGGTCGCCTACGAAAAGTGCTGGCGGCAGCCACCCTGATCCTGGTTGCTCTCCTACTCGGCAGCGGTGTCCTGGAATATTTCTTCGGGCTCAGCATTCTGGACGGCAAAACCAAAGTGGTTGGCCAGATAGCGCTATCCTTACTCGGCTTATCGCTGATTGAGCAGATCTGGCGAAACTCCGTGTCATTCGGTCGGTCCAGCATGAAGTATGTCTGTATTGCCGTTGGCAGCCTGTTTGCCTTTGATTTCTTCATGTATGCCGACACCCTGCTCTTTGGCCAGGTCTCGGAGTCGTTCTGGAACGCCCGTGGCCTGGTCAACGCTGCACTGGTGCCCTTGTTTGCTGTCAACGTGATTAACACCCGCAAACAGCCAGTGGATTTCCAGCTCTCCCGTTCAGCCGTCTTCCACGCCGGAGCCCTGATACTCGCCGGTGGTTACCTGTTGTTCCTGTCACTGGGTGGCTACTACGTCAAAACCCTGGGAGGCGAATGGGGCGACGCCCTGCAGGTACTCTTCTTCAGCATCGCACTGGTATTCCTCGTCACCCTGCTGGTCTCGCGCCGTGTGCGTTCCCGGCTAATGGTGTTTATCAGCCAGAACTTTTTCGATTACAAATACGACTACCGCGACGAATGGCTGAAAATGACCCGGGAAATGGCCGACCTCAGCGACAGCCCGCCACTTCCGGAACGGGTCATCCGCATTCTTTCGAGCCTGGTTGAAAGCAACGCCGGCGCACTCTGGATACGAGAGGAAAGAGGCGACTTCATCCTCAAGAACGCAGTCAACATGGTCACGCCCAAGTACACGACCATCGACGCCAACTCCGAACTTGTCCGCTTCTTTGGGGAACGGGAGTGGATTATCGACCTTCATGAATATCGTGGCGATCCGGTCAGCTACAACCTGCTGGAGATCCCCGACCCGATATCTCATACACCGGATGGTTGGCTGGTCATTCCCCTATACCTCAGCAACGACTTATACGGTATTGCCATGGTCGGCAACCCTTACGCGCGCGTTGAACTCAACTGGGAGAACTTTGACCTGATCAAGGTTGTCGCCCGGCAGACCTGTAACCTGCTTGCACAAACTGACGCCCAAAACCGGCTTTCCAGGGCCATGCAGTTTGAGGCGGTAAGCAAGGCGTCTGCCTTCATGGTGCATGACCTGAAAACACTGATTGCTCAGCTATCGTTGCTGGTGAAAAACGCCCCCAGGCACCGGAACAACCCGGCCTTTATCGACGATATGATTCACACCACCAACCATGCCGTGCGCAAGATGTCGAACCTGGTGGATCACATCCGCAAGCCAGCGGACGAAACCCTGGTGACCGAAGTGATCGACCTGACTGAGGTTGTCAGCCAGTTGGCGGAGCACTACTCCCGCCGCCAACCTGCACCGAGGGTTGCCGATAATCCCGGAAACATTTTCATCAATGCCGACCGGGAGCAACTCTACAGTATTCTCGGCCATCTGATTCAGAACGCGCAGGATGCCACCCCACCCGATGGCGAAATCACTCTCACCCTGAAAACCGCCAAGGGCAACGTCGTGCTGTTCATCCAGGACACCGGTTCCGGCATGACCGAGGACTTTATCCAGACTCAATTATTCAAACCGTTCGAAAGTACCAAGGGGCTGACGGGCATGGGCATTGGTGCCTATCAGGCCAGGGAGTATGTGCGCAATGTTGGGGGCAATATAGATGTAACCAGCGAACCGGACCTGGGCTCCTGTTTCTCAATCCGGTTCCCGCTTGCCCGGTTCAAACCGGAACAGGCTCCGGAAGAACCCGAGCGACTGATTACCGGCGACCCACTGCCGCAGCAGAATGCCAAATAATTGGCGAAACCGAAATTCAGCGAACACTATCATTGCAAAGTGTCAATCTTCGGTTAAGAATCAGGGTTTAGAGGATTGATCGCAAGACCGTCACCATTACAAAAAGGGATTTGTAACCGTTGTGAGTAGACGACTGCTAATCGTAGAAGATGATCCGGGTTTGCAAAGCCAGATGCGCTGGTGTTTCAGCGAAGATCTGGAAGTAAGCGTTGCGGCTGACCGGGAGTCAGCCCTGACCGCACTGCGTCGAAGCGAACCCGATGTCATTACTCTGGATCTGGGACTGCCTCCGGATCCAGGTGGTGCAAAAGAAGGCTTTCTACTGCTTGAAGAAATTCTTCGGTTGTCGCCCATGACCAAGATCATTGTGGTCACCGGACGGGAAGACAAGGAGAACGCCGTCAAGGCCATCGGTATGGGGGCCAGTGATTTCTACCAGAAGCCGCTGGACGCGGACATTCTGACCTTCGTGGTGAACCGTGCCTTGCGATTGGCCGAACTGGAACGTGACAACCGGGAGCTGGCCCGTCAGCGTAATGGCACCAACATCAAAGGTATCGTCGCGGCCAGCCCACAGATGCTTGGCATCTGTCGCACCCTCGAAAAAGTGGCCCCCACCGACGTCACTACCTGATTACCGGTGAAACCGGCACGGGCAAGGAGCTGCTGGCAAGGGCGCTTCATGATTTGAGCCACCGCTTCGATAAACCTTTTGCGGCCATTAACTGTGCCGCTATTCCTGAGAACCTCCTTGAAAGCGAACTCTTTGGCTTTGAGAAGGGCTCGTTCACCGGCGCCACCCAGAGCAAGAAAGGCAAAATCGAAAGCGCCAATGGCGGCACCCTATTCCTGGACGAGATTGGCGACATGCCCATGCCCCTCCAGGCCAAGCTGCTCCGCTTTCTCCAGGAGCGCGTGGTCGATCGGGTGGGCTCGGTCAACCCGGTTCCTGTCGATGTCCGCGTGGTGTGCGCAACTCACCGGGACGTACAGCAGTTGATCGATCAGGAGACTTTCCGCGAGGACCTTTATTACCGGATCAGTGAAATTACTCTCGACGTTCCCGCACTTCGTGAGCGCGAAGGCGACGCCCTCGTTGTTGCGCAGTCGCTGTTGCAGTCATTGGGCAAACAAATGGATCGGCCCAACCTGGCCTTTACCGAAGACGCCATCAAGGCCATCAAGACACACCCATGGCCCGGCAACGTGCGTGAAATGATCAACAAGGTGAAACGGGCCACAATCATGGCCGACGGCAAACGTGTTACCGCCGCCGACCTTGAGCTAAACTGCGACCTTGAAGGCCCCGAAAGCCAACTGAATCTCAGGCAGGTCAGGGAAAATGCGGAACGTGCCGCCATTGTGCAGGCACTGCAGTCCTGTAGCTTTAATATGGCGCAGGCCTCACGCCTGCTCGGCGTAACCCGACCAACGCTGTATAACCTGACTGATAAATATCGGATTGAAACATCCCCCGAATCGTCAGGCGCCTGAATAGCAGGCAAGGAATCCAGAACAAGACCCGATAAGGAAAAGGACCAGGGCCATGAAGCCAGTTTCAGCAGTACGTGCCACCCTCCTCTCAGTCGCAATCTCATTCGCTCTCGCCGGCTGTGGCGACAGCAATGAGATGAGCCAGGACGACATCCAGTACCTGAGTCATATCGACCAGTCACGTTTTTTCCAGCGTCAGGGTGAACTCAAGGCAAGCACACTGGAAGCCAGGAGCGCGATCGAGCTTCAACCGGAAAAGATCGAACCGTATTTCCTGATCGTCAATAATCTCCTCAAGGCAGGCGATGCGGCCAATGCCGAACGGCACCTTAACCAGATCCTGGAGCGCCTCCCTGCAGAGCAGATCGATGCAAAGGTTCAGAACCGCGCCAGCCTGATCCTCGCAGAAGCCAATCTGCTTCAGGAAGATTTTGAAGACGCCCTGGCGGCTCTCGATGACATCACCTCCCCGGACCGACCGGTGGAAACCCAGGCGGCACTGCTGGAAGGCCAGATTTACCTGGCATCCAATGAACTTGAAAAAGCCCGCACTGCGTTCAACAGAGCACGGGAAATAGACTCCGGGGAAGTTGAATCGGTGATAGGACTTTCGAAAACGGCGTTCGCCGGCGGCGACGTATCGAAGGCCCGAAAACTGGTCACCGAGGCGGAAGAGGTCGATGAGGCGAATGGTGAATTATGGCTCTGGAAGGCCGAGCTCGCCGCTTCTCAGGAAGAGTGGCAAAAAGCGGAAGATGCCTATATCCGGGCCCTCGAAGACATCGGTCAGTACGATGTAATGACCCAGCGCAAATACGCCACGATTTCGTCCCTTATTCGCGTCCTTAGAGCCCAGGGGAAGCAGTCAGAAGCTTTCGTATACGAAGAAATACTGGCCAAGTCCGCCCCCGGTACGATCAAGAGCAACCTGATGGCCGCCCAGGCGGCAGTGGAACAGGGTGACCTCGATGAGGCCGCGCGTTATCTGGAGGAAGTCCTGGCGCAAGCTCCCAACCATGAACAGACATCGTTGATGCTCGGCCTTGTCCGGTTCAGGCAAGGCCGGGTAGAGGATGCTGAAAAGCTGCTGGCACCCATCGCAGAAGCGGGAAATTCAGAAACCGCCAGCAAATTACTGGCCGCCGCACGGCTGCAAATGCGAAATCCAGAAGGCGCCCAGGCCATACTCTCGAATCTGGAGGACAAAGACTCCGATCCGGAAACGCTTGCCATGGTGGCCATTGCCACGCTTGCCAGCGGCGACCTGAAGACGGGCGAAACGCTTATGGACAAGGCCCTGGCAAGTAACCCCGACAACCACCAGCTGAGGCTACGGTATGCGACCTACCTCAACCAGCGGGGTGAACATGACCGAGCGATCGCCGAGGCAACCCGGGTTCTTGAAAGCGCCCCTGAGTTGGAGCAGGCACGCAGCGTCATCGTTGAAGCTCAGGCTCGCTCTGGCAACATGGACGAGGCTGTAAAATCCGCCTCTCAGTGGATTAAAGAAGCTCCTGACAGTATCAATGCCCTGATGACCAGGGGAAGCCTTGCAGCCACCGCAGGCAATGTGGACGCGGCTAAAACAGACTTCAACAAGGCCAGGGAGAAAGCGCCAGAATCACCAGCACCGCTGATCGCTCTTGGTAGACTGGCGCTGACTCAGAACGATCAAGCGGAAGCGCAGAAGCAGTTCCGGGCAGCAGTCAGGCTCGCCCCGGATAGCCGCCAGGCGCTTCAGGGGCTGGCGACCGTTCTGGATCGCGAAGAAACCACAGGTTTCATGCGGGAGATTCTCAAAGAGAATCCGGAAGCGACCGGCCCTCGCCTGATTCTGCTAGAGGTTGCCCTCATGGATAACAATCAGCAGGAAGCGGACGATTTAACCGCCTCCCTGCTGGAGCGAAACGAGCAATCGACCCCATCACCCGCAACGCCCTTCGTTGCAGGCATCTATAGCAGCGCAGCAACCGCATTTCAGAGCTCGGGAGAAACAGCCCGGGCGGCCGCTCTCCTTGACCGGGCACGCGCACTGTTCCCGGACAACCAGGACATCGCTCTTCAAGCCGCTCAGCAAGCCTTCAACGAAGGCGAGGAAGACGAAGCGCGGAGAATTATTCAGGAAACCAAACAGCAACACCCGGAATCTTCTGCGCCCTACGTAACGGAAGCCGCTTACTTCGAACGGCAAAAAGAGTATCAGCAAGCGGCTGAACTCTACCAACTCGCCCTCGAGAAGCGCCCCAGCGCCGAGCTCGCAAATGGATACGCGACAAACCTCCAACGATCCGGCAAGGCACAGGAAGCACTCTCTTTCCTTGAGTCCGCCCGCAAAACGTATCCCGGCAGTAACCAGCTGCTTCTTACGCTGGCGCTGCTGCAGCAATCCGAGGGCCAGCATGAAAGCGCCAAGTCGAATTATGAGACCCTGCTTGAAAGCGCACCCGGCAACGTTGTGGTGCTAAATAACCTGGCCTGGATCTATCACGAAAATGGGGACAAGCGGGCAATCGATCTGGCGAAGCAAGCCTACGAGCTTAGCCCTGGCAACGCGGCAGTCGCGGACACCTACGGATGGATCATGCTCAAGGCCGGTAATCACGAAGCCAGTGTACCCATACTCGAAAAGGCCCATGAACTACAACCGGAGTCGGAAGAAATCGCACTGCATCTGGCAGAGGCGTATCGCGCATCAGGTAAAAACAACGAAGCGCAGAAAGTGCTCGAAAAATTTAACGGGCAAGGCTAATTGCGTCATGACCATTCGATATAACATTAACCCTCAAAGACCAAAACGGTACAACGAATAAGTGGCAGCCCTCACTTTATCAAACAATACTTGTCCTACTGAATCTGGGAACGATAAGGTGAGGCAGGATGTCTATTACAAAAGTACTTGGTCTCGGTAGTACAGTAATACTCATCAGCGGGTGCCAAAGCTGGCAGCTACAGGACATTGAGGATCTTCCTCCAACGGCGGCCCTACCCGAAACCAGCGAGCCTGGCGTTGTCGAGATTCGGTATTATGACAATCTTGATGGTGTTGAAATTGACACCATGACCTCTGCCACCAAATTTCCGGATAACCCGGATGAGGTGGATACGTTAACCAGTCTGGAAGCCCCCGAAAATCGTGTCGATAACTATGGCACCTACGTCAGAGGGTTCATAAAGCCACCAACATCCGGCGAATATCGCTTCTTTGTGAGCGGTAACGACAAGGTCGAGTTCTGGCTGAGTACGTCAAGCTCGCCGGATGACGCCGACATTCTGGCCACAGTGCCAGGCTGGACCTATGTCAATCAGTTCAGCAAATACAGCTCCCAAACCTCCCCATACGTAACCCTGGACGCTTCTCAGCGCTACTATTTCGAAGTCTTCCAGAAGGAGGGCGCAGGGAGTGACCATTTCGCAGTCGCATGGGAAGGCCCTGGAATCAGCCAACAGATCGTCGACTCTAATTATATCCACTCCTATGCACAATCGGGTGAGACGGCCGGCCTTTCCGAGATGGAAGCCTACTCGTTGGGCTACCGGGTTGGCTTTCTGGATGGTAACCAGGGTATAGCCTTCAACCCCGAATACCCACCACTCGATGAAGATCAGGACGGTCTGTACGATAAGTGGGAAACCGTTTACGGGCTAGACCCAACGAACCCGGCGGACTCCACCTCTGACCCAGACAATGACCTGTTAAGTGCGGCGGATGAGTTCCTGCTGGGAACAGCGGAAAACAACGCCGACACAGATGGAGACGGCATTCCCGACGGTGCTGAGTATGCCTATGGCATGGACCCTCTTGATGCTGGAGACGCCAGTGGAGACATGGATAATGATAGCTATACCAACCTGGAGGAATACCTTGCCGGGACGTCGCCCGAAGATGCCAACGAGGTTCCGGAGCCTTCTGAACAGGAACCAGTTTACGTCGAAGGCTTCGTTGGCCAATATTACAGCGGTATAGCGTTCGATGATTTTGTAGATGCGCGAGTCGATAGAAGTGTCGACTTCAATTGGGGCACTGGCCAACCCCATTCCCAGCTCTCCGACGACAACTTCAGCGTTCGCTGGAATGGTATATTTACAGCGCCCCATGACTCAGGCACAAACACCTACCGCTTTACCGTCAGGACCAACGACGGCGTGAGGCTCTACGCAAACGGTACTCTTGTTATTGATGACTGGACAGAGCATGCCCCCACCGAATTTCAGTATGAACGCACACTCAGCCCCGGGGAAGAAGTCCTGCTCTCTATGGAATATTTTGAACGAGTTGGTTCAGCGGTCGCCGAGTACAGGGCAACAAACACCAATACAGGCGGAACCCTCTCCACGCCTGCCACTGTGAAGGCGCCAGACCCTACAACGAGCCACTCGCTTGATTCGGACAACGATGGGATTCCGGATACCTGGGAACTTTCACAGGGGCTTAGCCCCTGGGTTGACGACGCTGACTCTGTATCAAACAACGCTGGTATTTCGAATATTGAAGCATACAACAGTGGCCTTGATCCGTTCACACTCGAAGAAGTCGGAACCGTGAACACTAGCCCCGGCCCAACCGAGCCATCTCCTGAACCCGCAGAACCAAATGGCAGTATTACGCTGTCCTGGACGGCTCCAGGCACCCGCCTTGATGGCTCGTCTCTGTCACTGAGTGAAATCGATTACTACAGGATTCGCTATGGTCAATCACCGGGAGCGCTCACACAAACCCAGCAGGTCGACGGAGCCGAGACCTCATTTACTTTCGGAGATTTGGCGTCAGGAGTGTGGTACTTCTCGATAAGCGTCGTGGACCAGGGCGGTCTCGCAAGTGCGCCATCGGAAGTCGTATCCCAGCAAGTCGAATGAAGTAAAACCATATAACTCAATTTGTGTACAGGCGGTCTAGGTGTTCCTGGGCCGCTTCTTTTATTAACGGCGAAATGTCGCGTAACACGCGATCCCGGTCGCACTCTTCGCAATGAACACCAATAACTAACAGCGACGCATCGCTGCGGGAATTAAACATACCCGGTAGCTGGGCAAGCTTGGCCTGAAGTTCATTATTCTCCCATCGACCCTCAACATAGTATCCATACGCCACTACAAACGTCGTATCCGTTTGACGGTAGCCCAACTCCAGACCAGCCAACGGTGTCTGACCACTTACAGGATCAACACTGAAGGTACGCTTAGGAACCAATACCGAGGAATCGTATATTCGGTTGTTATACTGAACCACCTCAAACTTGGGGCGCTGATAGTCGTAACTGTATAATGCCACCAACAACCTGACTCCGGCCTGACCCTCCCGCGCCGTTCCTCGCTTTATATAGGTCTGTTCAAAGATACGATCGGGACGAACAATGGCAGGCTGCCATCCCAGAAGACTCCGGCGGAAAAGGGGCATCCAGTTGGAAGCATCTACTAGAGACACACTGTGTTGTTCGGTTTCCCCATTCATGTCTGCGAGGCTTGGTGAAACAGACCAGGAAGCCGCTCCCATCAAAAGCACAAGAAAAAGGGGGGATAACATGCCAGCGGCAGAATGGAGGCCTGATCCTTCCGTGTTGCCGTCCACAGCCGAGTCAAGGTTCTTTTCGGTGCCTTCCAGCCAACGAGCGAAGAAGTACAGTGGAACAAGAGTCCCGGCGAAAACCCACCAACCAAAGAAATCGTGCTCCTTGATAAGTGATGACGTCATTTCAGATTCGTATCCAATATAAATAATGACGAAAACACGGATCCAGTTGGCAACAAGGGATATCACCACTCCGGTAAACAAAAGAACGCAGCGGGTACGCCACAAACGGTAATTCAGTTCACCGTATAGCAGCGACAACGTTGCACCAACCAACAAGTACCGTAATCCGGAGCAACCATGGGCAATCTCGAATGCCCCCACTCCCGGAAAATAGACGAACACACCCTCGACGATAAATTCGATATCAAACTGCGATAACATCAGCTGGTTGAAAGCAACTGTAATCAGTTGCAGGTTCCAGGAAAGATAGTCCCAGAATGGAAGCGTGAATACCATCAACCCCATGGGGATAAAAAACGCTTGAGTCTGCCTCCACCCCCACAACACCAGAAGCCCACCAATCAATAGCGGCAAAAGTGCCACTTGCTGGAACGCTTCAATCAGAAGAACGCTGCCCGCGAGGTATACCAAGCCGGAGACACACAGTGGGAGCAGCCAGAACCAATAGAACCCAACTACCGGGCGATGCCTGCGCCACGCAGAGACTGTCAGGAAAATGCTGATCACGAGTACAAGAAAACCGTGGGAGTACGACTCATCGAACTTCAGCCAACGGTCAACCAGACCGCTCAACGTAGAAGCGGTAGCAACGAGAAAACAGGCAAAATACAGCGCGGGAAACAGCCAAGGGTATCGCGCTATGCCGATATTACGATCCATGTAGTAGATCCTGAGAAGCGTGGTTTAAATGGTAGTTTACCTTTTTACTACAAGTTGGCACTCGGGAAACGAGCACCCCACTTTAGTTTCCGGGTTTTATACGGTATAGATACCGAAATATGCGGCTTCTGACTAGCATAAACGAAATCAGAGGCTCGGCATGAGTTGCAAGTCGAGCTTTGTAATCTTCATTCTTACCAGAGCCAGCAAGAAGGTCAAAGTCCGCAATACCGGCATTCTCAAATGCCTCTTCAATTGAATACCCTAAATGGAGCGTGCCCAGCGCCAGTTTAGGATGAAAATCCTGCTGGTAGCCCGATTGAAGGTTATAACAGCGACCACGGTAATGGACGTTATACAGCACTGACACGGCTGTCCCATCACAACGCATTATCGAAAGATCGGGCACACCCCCTTCCTCTACAACGTGTGTGAGGAAATCCTTATGGAATCTCAGGCTCCTCGCGGAAAAGCAGGGCTGCCCCCAGCGCTCGACATGAAACGCGTTCAGGGCATTAAAAAAGTCATCAGGACTGTCTGGCCAGGCGTCCGCAAATGAGAGCTCTCCGCAGATTTCGAGCACCTTGCGCCTGTTAAAGAGACGCAACCTGGTATTGGGCCCCAAGGCAGACAGGTAGTTGTCAAAACTACCCGTCGTTTCAATGCTGTAGGCCACATCACTATCGACAACCCGGTAGCTCCATCCCGCTTTGTGGGCCAGGTTCTGCAGATGCAATGCCTCAGGGGACTGTTTAATCACATCCCGGAAAACGGCTTCGGACCAACCACAGGACGACAGAAGACGTTCAAGCCGTCCCGCACCTTGGTCAAACGTCTCTTTTGAACAAACAAAGGAATTGTACTCCGTGCGCGGGGTGGAAATTCTACGGTAATTGGTGCCCACAAACTGCAGACAGCGCAACGGTATCAGCCCCTTGAGCAGGTATTTGTCAATGTAGACTCCGGATGCGCCGGAACCGCCCTGCTCCAGCAACTGGAACCCCCGGGTCTGCCCCCATTCACGCCACCATGCATTCTGCCAGGCATCTGTCTGGAAAATACTCACCGGTCCCTCACAAACGGTTGAAAAGTCGTAGCTCGTCCATGGAATGTGGTAGGTTACCTCACGAATAAGGAAATGCGTTATCTATCTTGTGCATGGATGTACAATACTGCCTCGTCATTCCGATACGTCCAGTGCGCCCATCGTTAACTCTTGAATACTCAGGAAAGCCCAGTGTCGACCATGTCACTCGTAAAACGCCTGTTTCGTGGGTCAATTGCCCAGACACTTCACATTGTGGTTACGATTGGCGTCGGGCTTTTCATGTTGCCCTTCATGGTGTCCCAGCTTGGGGAATCCATGTACGGCATCTGGATACTCATCGGTGGCTTCACAGCCACTCTTTACCTGTTTGATTTCGGTTTCGCGACCGCTGTCACCCGGTTCATGGCACGCTATATCCAGCAGGAGGACACCAGGAAAGCCAACCAGGTTATCAACTCATCCCTGATTATCTATTCCGGCCTTGCTGTTGTCGTCATGCTGGCCAGCGCTGTCATCGCCTGGGTATCACCGGTCTGGGTTGAAAATCCAGACAATGTCTTGCTGATACGCCTTCTGATACTGATTGCCGGGCTCCAGATAGCACTCGGATTTCCATTTAAGGCATTTGCCGGCATTGCTGCAGCCTACGTGAGATATGACCTTACCGCATGGTGCCGAATAGTCGTAAAAGTACTTTCCACTGTCTGCTCTGTTATTGCCCTACTGCATGGCTATGAACTACTCGCCATCAGCCTCGTCCAACTAGGCGCCTCTATCCTCACAGACATCATCCTGATCTCTATTGCGAAGTATCTCCACCCGGCTATGCGCATCCGCAGGGAGTTTGTCGACAGGGAAACAATGCGGTCGCTCTTCAATTACAGCAACTGGGCCTTCCTGATCGATATCACCAACCTGGCCAAGGACAAAGCCGACATATTTCTGATCGGTGCCTATCTTGGAACTTCATTGCTGACGACCTATTACGTCGCCGTCAGGCTGGTTGAGTACAGCCTCCAGTTCCTTACCAAAGCAACAGGAATGAGCACCCCGGTGTTTGCGGCATCGCAGGCTAAGGGCGATACCGTCGATCTGCATGACAAGATTGCCGTTTTTCTGCGAATCAACATGATCCTCGGTGGATTCGCGCTTTTCGGCCTCATACTGCTCGGTGAACCGTTGATACGCCTTTGGATGGGTGCAGAGTTTGAATACACAACGGCCTACCATACGTTGGTGGTTCTGGTCAGCGGCCGCATGCTTATGTTCCTGACAGCACCCATGGGCAGCGTGCTCATGGCAACATCCCGACATCGACTTCAAGCCTTCCTTGGAATCGCGGAAACACTCACTTCAGCCTCGTTGATCTTCCTCCTGATCGGGGTACTGGACTACGGCATCGTGGCCGCAGCCATAGGGGTATCGGCACCACTATTCATTGGCCGAGCTTTTGTAATGCCATTCATCGTTCAGAGAGAAGTCGGGTTTACAGTTAACAGAGCAATTAAAGAGCTTGGTAAACCCATAGTTTTAATAGCATTATCATGTATTGTGGCCTCAGCAATGACTCGCTTCTTATTGCCCACGGGAACCTTTCCGGAGTTTTTATTTACCGGCCTGGCGATAACAACCGTATATTGGCTATTTGTTCTTCCGTCATTGTCCAAACGGGAATGGGGACACCTTGCACAGCTTTTACCGGGAAAGCTTGGCGTCAGGGCGAGAAACTATCTGTCAGCCAACCAATAGTCGTATATACTTACACTTATAGCGTGATTCAAGCTGTTGGCTTGCACAAGGACAAGCAAACTATGGCGAATACGGCCCCTCGCATTGGTGTAGTTATCCCCCACTTCCAGAACGACGGCACACTGCTCAGGCGCTCCCTCGAGTCCATTTTCAGTCAGACCGTCATCGCGCATATCGATATTGTTATTGTGGATGACGAATCACCCGTATCTACAAAATCCATTACACAGGATCTCTCACCTCCTGATGGAATATCGATCGCTGTAATAGAACAAAAGAACAGCGGGCCGGGTATTGCCAGAAACACGGGGCTTGCCGCGTTAAATTCAAAGACTGATTATGTCGCGTTTCTTGACTCGGACGACTATTGGTCACCTGAGCATCTCGAAACTGCTATGCTCGCTTTCAAGCTAGGCGCTCATTTCTACTTCTGCTCCCGCATTGTAGAGGGTGAGGATGAGGATCTTTTCAAAAAACTTAAGTTTATTGAAAAATATAATCTCGACTCGATCGAGGGTTATCCCCACCTATGCAGAATGAAAGACAACTACTTCAGGTCGGTTATCGAAGGTTACGTTACCACTTCGACTATTGTTTACGATTATCAAATGTTTGGAGATTTACGATTCCCAACGGAGTTCTACAGGTTTGGCGAAGACCAATTTCTGTGGCTAACAATCGGGAAAAGATCCGATAACGTCATCTGCTCGGATACCGTAGGGCTAACCTATGGGAAGGGCGTAAGTATATTTTCAGAGCAGACGTTTGGGACGGATAAGGATTTCTTTCGCATACATGATGAAATCCTTTATCGCAAAAAGGTGCTACGTAACTTCGAGCTGGACAGTGAAATGAATGAAGCAATTCACCGGCGGCTAAAATCGGCCCGCGATAGATTATCCCTTCGCCTTCTCCATAAGTTAAAACGGGGCCAGCTTCGCTTCCTGATGGTGGCTATCAAGTGTGACCTTGGAATCGCTCCGTACATGCTGGGAAACGCGGCAAGAATTATCGGGCGAGGATTTCATGTCAACAAGAATTAGTGTTGTTATCCCGGCATTCAATGCAGCAGCCTATTTAACTGAAACTGTGCAAAGTTTGCTCTCCCAATTGAGTGATCAGGACGAAATACTCGTCGTCGATGACGGCTCAACTGACAACACTTGCGCCGTTTGTGCGGATATTTCAGATCCCAGAGTTCGTTTGGTTCAAAGGGCAAACAGCGGTGGCCCTGCAGCTCCTCGGAACGCTGGATGCAGGGAAGCGAAAGGCAAATACATATTCCTGTTTGATTCGGACGATATCGCCGAACCCGACAAGGTAAGTGTCGCCATGAAGGCACTGGAAAACTCTCCAAAGGCCTCATTTCTGTTTACGAACTTCAGCCTTGCTGACTCCAACGGTGTCATCACCGAACACAGGTATCTGGACAGATACAGCGTTCTAAAACAGTTAGAGAAGTCGCCCGCTGGCACCAACACCTATACCGTAAACGGTGGCCGGCTTCTTGCCGCATTGTTGAGAGCCAATTTCGTCGGAACCTGCAGCGTTGTGTTTAAAAAGTCAGTTTGGCTACGTACCGAAGGGTTCAATGAGAACCTAAGACACCTCGATGATCGGGATATGTGGCTCCAGCTCTGCCGGCATGGCGACGCAGTGTTCGTGGACCACAGCTCATTCAGATATCGAAAACATGAAAGCGGGATTTCCTCACAGCGCATCAGAGCCCAGCATTTAGAGCGAGTGGCCGTAGCGGAAAGGGTAAAGCAGTGGGATCTCAACACTGAACAAAAAAATGCAGTGCACACGTTGGCCGCGAAAAACTACCTCAAGCTTGGCTACATAGACTTTCACGATCAGGGAAATATAGAACTTGCAAGGAATTGGTTTGCAAGAAGTTTTATTAACAAGCCATCCTACCCTGCCTTTAAGGGCATGATAAAATCAGTGGTACCACAGAAACTGTATCTAATGCTCAGCAGGAACTGATAGAAGCCCAAGAAAATCAACCAGAGCGTCTCGCTCCTCAAGTGTTATGTCGAGCGTTCTCAATTCATGCTGGCCATTAAGTCCTTTCTCTGGGGGCGATCTGTAGTAGTCCATCACGTCCTTTAATTGATCGAAGCGGCCATCATGGAAATAAGGTCCGGTCTTATCCAAAAACCTTAAAGTAGGCACCTTGAAAGCCCCCTGGAGCCCCTGGTGCTTGTCCCTGCTGAGGTATTTCAAATCGGTGCATTCTGAGGGGGCTGCGTCACTGTACTTGCCAAGACAATTGAACTCATCCATCAAAACAGACTGCAAACCGAACACGCGTCCATAGTCCATATTTGGACCACTGAACACGCCGCTGCCGATGTTGTGAAAACCACCATTGGTAAGCATTGGACCATTATGGCACTGAAGGCACTGAGTTTTTTCCTGGTCGATAAAGAGCTTCGCCCCAAGGATCTGGCTTTCGGAAACCATCGATAGCGCCCTATCCTGTTGGCCGGCCGTAAGGGCATCTACAAAATGATCAAACTTTGATGGCTCCGGTAGCAACGTTCTCTGAAACGCCTCAAGAACCTTGCCAATATTGGAAAACGCGCGATTGATCGTCGTTTGTGTCGGTCGTGACAACCTGTACCAGTTATTCTGGATATCAGAAGCACCGTAAGGTGAGGCTTCGTCCGGGAGTTTGGAGAAATCGAGTTTTGGCAAGCCACCAAACAGCGCCTCATAGTAGGAACGGTATCTTTTGTCATTATTGATGACTCTCAACACAGAGAGCCTGCTACTTCCCATTTCATCCGGAGCTTCAAAAGGAATCAGGGCCTGCGACCAGAGGGAGTCGCGGCGACCATCCCAGTAAAACCAACGCTGGTACGCCGCTCCAATAAGGGTAGGAGTGTTACGGGCCGCTTCCCCGACACCCTTTCCACGCTGCTTCCCGTCAGTAAAAGCCAGCTCGGGTTGATGGCAACTGGCACAGGACAACTGCCCATCCTTGCCAAAGCGAGAATCGTAGAAGACCTGGCGGCCAAATTCGACTGCGAGTTTGTGGTCCGCGACATTGTTTGAGGGGGTGTCAGGCAGCGGCGGAAGAGCAGACAGGCTCAGCGATTGAAGTATCCGTATATCTCGCTCGTCAAACTGCTCGTTGTTGGCCAGCGACGGTAGCGACACGGACAGTGAAACCAACAGAAACAAACACATGGTGAAGCGCTGGAAGAGCATCAATAATCCAGATTAAAGACCAACGTCGCGTGGTCCTGTGCTAGGCCATCAGAGAGACTTAAATTCAATTGCCACTCCCCATGCATATTGAACATCAAGCCATCTACTGTAACGGCCACCGCGAGATACTCAGTCACTCTCGGCTGTGAAGGCAACCCATGGCCGTGGGCGGGCATTCCACCTGAAACCGCCAACCCTCTCAGCTCAACAGGATCACCAACGTCACTTTCTACTTCTATGATCCAACTGTGGTGGCTGTTTAACGGTACTTTCCCATCTTCGGGAAGAACCCGAAGATGGAAATGCCCATTGGCAGACATTACCTCGCACGCAGGCTGGCAAACTCCTTCCGACGCGGACAGGACTGCGGCCCACGGGAGAAGCACAACAACCAGCCAACGCCACTTAATCTCAAAGCCCAATTGGCTACCTCGCTTCATCCTGAACCGATTGCCTTAGCGGCCACCGTCGATCTCAAGCAGATACATCTCCAGTTCAACCGCCTCTTGCTCCGTGACCGTTACATTACTGTGTCTCAGGATTGCTTCCGCTATCGTAAGCGCAGAGCCATCATGCAGATACGGTGCTGTCGCCCACAAATGATTCAGTGTGGGTGTATCAAGACCGTAAACCGGTCCTCCTGAGGCATTACCGGTGACAGCTGTAATAGTTCCGACATCATGCACTACTCCGGAGGGAGAGTCTGTGCCTTCGCTACCAGAGTGGCAGCCTGCACATCCTTCTCTCAGGAAGACGCCCTCACCTGCCTGGCCTGCAGCCGACAGATTCCCGTCGTAATAGGGTGAAGCGGGAATCGCGGTAAGCGACTCCACGTACGCTGCAACGGCATCCAGTTCAGCATCGTAGCCCTGCTTGGGTGCACCCATTGGATCCTCTACAACAGCAAATTCCCCGTCCTCCAGGAGCCCCGTGCCGCCGGCCAGTGAGCGGATCTGATTTTCGAAGTCCTGAACCTCGTCAAAGTTGCCGGTCCAGTGCAAACGCCCGTGGCCAGAGCCTCGGCCCAGCAGACCAATAGTATTCCTCAACCCTTCGCCAAAGGTGCTCAGGTCCCACGTCCGGCCATCCTGACCGCCATCGTTATGGCAGGATGCGCAACTCATGTAGTTGTCCCTGGCCAAACGATCGTCGGCGGCATCGTAGAATAGCTGTTTTCCAAGAAGTACTGTTGGGGAAAGCGCTTCCTGCGAGACCAATGACGTTGACCCAACGGCAACAGTCGCACTTACGTCACCGTTGAGAATGGCTTTCAGGTCAAAGGTTGTCAGCGCGCGGTCCATGAAGTCATGGACATACAGCACTTCACCATCCGGCGACAGCGCAACGCCCTGCGGTGCACGCCCCGTATCCAGCCTGGTCAGTTCGAACCCACTGATTACGTCGTAAACAACCACTTCCCTACTGGTTTCAAGTGCAACGAACAGATAACGGCCATCGCCGGTAAACGCGGCACCGGTCGCAACACTGGCGTTGTCATGATCGATACGAACGCCAGGGTTCTCGGTCAGGTTCGCAAGATTAACCCGGGATGTAACGGCCCTGACGGTCTGGTCAAAGGTCATACCGGCGCCGCCTCTCAGACCGCCAGACAGGATATTGTCCTGTTTGGAGGGAACATAGGCATAGCTACCATCCGGTGACAGCACAGGAGCATTCAGGTAGTTGGGCAGCCCCGGACCAGAGCTCTCAGAAACGCCCTTGTTCAGATATCCCAGGGAGACAGTCGATGTATGGGCCAGGGAGGCGGCATCCAACACAAATATTTCCGCATTGGCGTTTTGTACATCCGGAGACAGTCCATCCTCTCCTGGAACAAACGGCGTTACGAAGTTGGTGGCGTAAACCCGGTCACGGCCCACATCAATCGCCAGGTGCCGTACCCTGCCATCCAGCATGGCGGAACCCAACGTCTGATCCGTTGCAACATTCAACCTCAATACCTGCCCCAACGCCTCAAGGGCGACGTACAGCTCATGAGATCCCGGGCGGAACACAATGCCATGAGGCTGGGAAGCCATCGGAAGAGTCACCGTCCTGACAACCTGATAGGTGTCAGGATCAATCGCGTTCAGAGTGCTGTCACCTTTATTGGCAACCCAGACGTCACCTGAAACAGGATTAACAGCAACCGCGCTCGGCTTGTCCCCGACGGGCACTTCGACAACCACATCGCCGTCATCGACAAGCGTCACCGAGTCGTTATCCGGATTGACCACCCAGACTCTCCGTGAACCCGTATCGCGTTCGGTCACCAGCGTGGTGGAGTTAAGTACCTGGGGCGCACTCTCCGCATAACGGGAAGGATCATTCGGATACGCGTCAGTATTGTCTCCTACACCATCGTCATCCGTATCGGCCCAGTTCACAGAGTTATTCGGGAAGACATCACGATTATCTCCAACACCGTCACCATCGCTATCTGCATACTCACCGGAATTTTCCGGGAAGCATCCAACGCGTCTGGTACGCCGTCATTATCAGTGTCCACTGCAAAGTCCCGTGGATAAAGCGTCATGACCTCCTGGGCATTGATTTCAGCACCATTATTGAGGGCACCGGCAACCACGAACAGTTCGTTGCCGTAGCGGCTCCGCCAGGTGCATTCCGTGCGATGCCCAGGCTGGGCAGGGTGCGCCAGTTTCCGGTCACCACATCCAGAGCCTCAACATTGGAGTGAGCGCCCGCACCGCTCTCGCCGGCAGCAACAATCAGTTCAGAGCCCTGCTTGATCATCGCTATTCCACCCCTTGGCGTCGGAATATCACTGTCCAGAGTGCTCCATTGCCCGGTTTCGAAATCAAAGACATCCACCTCGGGAATGGTATCGCTTACCGGGTTGCCGAGGTTCACCGAGGAACGCCGGCCTCCAACTACGTATAGCTTACCGTTGGCCACAGCAGCCTTGTGATGGTCCCTTGCGCGCGGGGCATTCGGAAGCTGCGTCCACGTTTTGTTGACGGGGTCATAAACGTCAAACCACGGCACCCAGCCCGCGTTATGACCGCGGGTGTTCCCGCCGACTACGTAAATCTTGCCCTGATAATTGACCGCGGCAACCGAGCCTCTCCGGCGCTCCGCCGGGATCACAAACTCAGTTTTCCACTGAGTTGGTTGGTCAGGATCAAAGCTGTAGATTTCAGGCACACCGGTTTCTGCAGGGAAACCACCTTCAAGCGCACCAACAACGAAGATGCGACCGCCCACCTCAACGCTCTGATAGTGATGCAGCCTGAGCTCCTGCTGGGATTCGTCGACCGGTACACCATGTTTGGTCCAGGTATTGGAGATGGCATTGTACTCGTCTATTGAGCGGCTACCGCGCCCCCCCGTCAGATAGAACCGCTCCTTGAACGCTATGTAGTCGTTCTCATGACGGGCATCCGCAGACCCGCTGGCCGGAGTACGAACAGCCCAGTCAGAGGGTTGTTCAGGGTCCCCAGAACCATCGCCCGGGTCGCTGGAAGTATCACGCACCACCTGGATGGTGTAGCCCTCTGACGGCACACCATTTTCATCCAGCGCATACAGCCAGTAGTAACCTGGGATCACAACATTCGGATTCGGATTCAGCTCCAACTGGTATCCAGAAGCCTGCTGGGTGAACTCAACAGGAATGAACCGCTGATCGGTGTTGATCGAATGGGTTGTTCCCTGCAAGCGAATCATGTTGAAAGCCGTCGCACCGGATGAAACCTGAACCGATAAGGTCTCTCCGGCGCTGACCACTGTGCTATCAACTGAAACTATCTCGAGGCGACTTGCATCGCTTCCATCCGTGTTGAAAAGATAATCAGGGGAATAGAACTGAGCATCCTGATGATTTGCATCGCAAGGTCCGCAGGCGCCGCCACCACCAGAAAATACCCGTCCGTCCTTCATAAGAAGCGCAGTTGAGTGGTAATTCCTCGGGATCTCGAGGCTGTTTACAACTGTCCAGGCCTCAGTTTCCGGATCCCAGATCTCTGCAGGAAGAATCGAGCCCCAATCATCCCAAAGCTTGCCCTCTGTGGTACCACCTATTATGAGTACCCTTCCGTCTGGCAGAACCACTGCATCGTGGAAGGTCCTCTTGAAATTCATTGGTTCGATTTCCGTGACCACAGGTGCGGGCCCATTGATATCAACCATGATGCGGTATCAGAAGACGGATCATCACTCGATGGATCGTTACCGCCGGTAATCAGAATCTTGCCCACGTCGTACATGACAGCGGAACCGAACATCCTTGCCTGATCGCCACCAAGCCTTGCACCGATTTCCTCCACGGAGCCCTGCCCTTCAGTGCCAAACCAGCGCATGGTTTCCATGGGGCCGGACTGGAAAACGTTACCATCCGGCGCCACGTGCATAAACGCATACCATTGCATGCTCGCCGTCTGGTTCTGCCAATGCTGTTGGCTATTCACCAGATTCTGCTCATCCACCAGGCCCTGCATATTCGCACCCGGGGTATTTGTCCATTGGTTCGTCACGCTGGAGTAGATTTCCGACGTATTGGCCGCACTTCGGGCAAAGGTTGTGAACACCCGGTCATCCGGCATGGTTAATGTCGTCGGATACCAGCGAGCCTTATCCATGTCATCCAGAGGTACCCAGGACATGGTCTCAATATCAAACCGGCTGGTTTTCTTGGTGTCCGGGTTGCCGCCAGAATTGAAGATTGAACCGTCTTCAGTCAGGGCAATACCGGAACAGAACTGATTATGTGTTTCGTTGTCCACACCCACGAACACACCAGTCTCGGGGTCGTAAAGGCTTGCGGTGCTCTTTGTACCCGTATCGGTTATCTCGGTTCCACCAACCCAGGTCAGCAATTTGCCGTCAGGAAGATGTGCTGCCGAAACCGGTATTTCCGGCCACTGAATAACCTCTCCCCACTCTCCGCCGATGTGCGGCTCGTAAACGACCGGGGTGGAAACCTCTCCGTGCAGGCGATCCGTTACAGCTGAGAACTCCGCAATATCAAATGAGTACTGCTGGACACCTTTGACGCCAGCGAACTCAACAACAGCCCCGCCGGTATTCTCAAAGTAGAGAACTTCAATCTGATGCAACCCTTCTTCGAGGAAAAGCACTGCCTCGCTGTGGTCCACCGCGCGTGTCAGGTCGTCATTAACGACAACGTTGCCATTTACCGTCAGGCGTACACCATCATCACTTCTGACAAGCAGGCTGTATTCTCCTGACTCAGGGGCGTAAACCTCCCGAGTCGCCAACATCGCGAAGTTGTTTACAAACGGGAAGCTCTCGCCAGCAGCAAAGATAGCCTCGCTGCCGGAAGTACCGTCGGTAAAGCTGATCTCATGAGTCTCGAAAGCGACGCTTTCGTATTGAGTGGCGTTATCAATCAAGGCCTGGGCATCCGCCAGGCTATCCACAACACCATCGCTCTTCACGAACTGAACCTGGTAGAGACTGCTGTAATACTGCTGGGTTGGATCGTTAGGATAAGCGTCACTGTTGTCCCCAACGCCATCCCCATCTGAATCAGAGGCTTCCGTTGGGTCAAACGGGAACGCATCATTCATATCGGCGATACCGTCGCCATCGGAATCCAGATTCGCGTCGCTGTTGTCCCCGACTCCGTTCTCATTGACGTCCGCCCATTCCGTCGGGTCGTTGGGGAACACATCGGAATTATCCCCGAAGCCGTCTCCATCGCTGTCCAACCACTCATCTGGATTGTTGGGGAATGCGTCTTCGCTGTCAGGAACACCATCACCATCCGTGTCGAAGTCTCCGGTACTTGGTGAGATACAAAACGCTGAGAGTTTTGGCCAATCTGCTATAGCACCGAAACCAATTTCGACCGCGTTGTCAGTGGTTTGGGCGAGATAACGCTTGGTTATGGCTGTTTTCGGGCCAACCTCACCAATAATGTCGAAACCGCTGGTGGTCAATTCGTTCTCGACATAGATATCGAAAACACGGCTGCCAGGGCCACCTGAGGGCGTTCCAACCTGGTAATAGATTTCCGCAAACATCAACTCAACAACGTAGTCTCCCACTGCAGGAACCGGAACTGCGTAGCTGAAGTCCCCCCAACGCTCACTTCTAAACAGTTTGTCATCGTCGGTGCCAGCAATACTGTAATTATTGGGGCCGCCAGTATCTCCGCCAGAAAAATGGGCATCCGCAATGAACTCTGTGCCATCGGTCGCCACATAGCTTCCGCCACCAACGTTCACACACATCTGGAACCCATCAATGTCACCGAAGGGTGTGGGGTCAGCATTATCACCAACGCCATCACCATCGCTATCAAGCCACTCGGTGGGATCACCTGGGAATGCATCCTGATTGTTGTTGTAGCCATCTCCATCACGGTCAGGATCGCTATTGTCACCGATACCGTCGCCATCCAGGTCAGACCACTCTGCCGGATCGGCCGGGAACACGTCGGTATTGTCTCCAACGCCATCTTCATCACTGTCCAACCACTCAGCTGAATCAATCGGGAAAACGTCCTGGTCATCCGGAGTGCCATCGCCGTCATAATCGCCATTGGTTTGCCTGACACAAATGGCCGACACCTTGGGCTCGTTGGCAACTGCATTGAACGAGATATTGATTGAGCCGCTGCTTGAACTGGTGAGATAGTGCCTTGTAAGCGCCGTCTTGCTAGGCACGTCCGCCAGGATATCGAACCCGGGCTCCAGGACATTGCCCTGAACAATGATGTCGAAAACCCGGCTGCCAGCACCGCCAGTTGCGACCGTGGACTGGAAGTAAATCTCTGCAAACTCCAATGACGCAATGTAGTTTCCGGACTCAGGAACCGGTATGGAATAGGCGAAGTCGCCCCATCTCTCTGAATGGTAAAGGGTATCGTCGGCCGTACGGTCTATCTCATACACATGACTGGCTTTCGAGCCACCATTAAAATGGCTGTCGGCTATATAGAGGGTTTCATCAGCCGCGGAGTATTCCGGCCCACCCACATTTACACACATCTGGTGGAGAGGCTCATCTCCGCCGGTTCCACCACCGTTGTCTCCACCACCACTTCCTGGATTCTCCCAGGCGGTGGGGTCATCTGGGTAGTAATCATCGGCATTGGCAACACCATCACCATCGCGATCCGGGTCCGAATTATCTCCCACTCCATCACCATCAAGGTCGGACCATTCTGACGCATCATTCGGGAAGATATCCGAATTGTCACCAACTCCATCTCCGTCCGAGTCAACGGTTTCATTGGGATCAGAGGGAAACGCATCCTGAGCGTCGGGCACACCATCACCATCGGAGTCAGCGCCCACGATTTCGGTTACACAGTAGGCTGAAAGCTTTGGCCAGTCTGTAATAGCACCGAAATCGACATCAATTTCGCCATCCTCGACAACAGCCACATGGTCAAGCTGGGTTGCTGACTTGCTGCCTGCTGCCGCAATTATGTCGTACTGTTCCGCAACGGTTTCACCCTCTACGAACACATCAAATACCCGACTACCAACCCCGCCAGATGAAATCCTCGCCTGATAGTAGATTTCGGCAAAGTAAAGTTCGACCAGATAAGAACCTGAAACAGGAACAGGAATGTTGTAACTGAAACTCTCCCAACGTTCCGTATGATAAAGGACATCATCCAATGTATTGGCTATGGATTGCTTATGAGTGCCGGTTCTGCCCCCGAGGAAATGGGTGTCAGCCTTGAAAACAGTGCCGTCCTGAGCAGTGACTCTGGGCCCGCCAACGTTCACACATTCCGCAACACTCGGTAGGGAGGGAGTTGGATCAGAGTTGTCACCAATGCCATCATTATCGCTATCCAGCCACTCCGACGGATCCTCCGGGAACGCATCGTTATCATTAGCGAAGCCATCACCATCCATGTCAGGGTCGCTGTTATTCCCTACGCCATCACCATCCATGTCCGCAGATTCTGTGGCATCGAATGGGAACGCATCTGCATTGTCGCCAATACCATCCCCATCGCTATCGAGCCATTCCGTACCATCAAATGGAAATACGTCGTCGCTGTCACTATAGCCGTCGCCATCGAAATCACCGTTGCTAGGGAAAACACACACGGCCGACAGTTTGGGAAGATCTGAAATTGCGCCGAAACTGATGTTTACAGAGCTGCCGCCCACCTGAGAAAAATAGCTCCGGGAAACCGCTGTTACGCTTGCAGCCTGCTCGATTATATCGAGCTCGGATTCTACTTTTTCGCCCTGGATGTAGACATCGAAAACCCGGCTACCCACACCACCGGTTGTGGTGGTGGACTGGTAATAAATCTCTGCAAAATGAAGTGTCGTGATGTAGCTGCCCGCGGTCGGTACGGGAATCTGGTAACTGAAATTGCCGTATCGCTCCGATTGGAACAGCGGGTCGTCGTCCGTAGCGGCAATGTTGTGAGCGTGGGCCGCAATATTGCCACCAGAGAAATGGGCATCGGCGATAAACTGGAAGCCCTGAGACGAGGTGTAGGCGCCTCCCCCAGCGTTGAGACAGATGAGCGGCTCGCCAAAATCAGCTGCGCTTGTGATTCCCGTCCAGAGTAGCGCCAGCATAAATGTGATCGTTGGCTTGAAGGTGTTCCGTTTTGCGCCCATGCCCTAGCCTCTCCTTTGGACAAAACTCATCTCCAAAGGATCTCTGCAAAGCCTGTACCATTAAAACAAAAGGTTCGGACTTACAGTAGACAAAAGCCGCAAAAGGTCGTTATGAAAAAGCTCAATGTAAAGAAAGCTGACGACCAAAAAGCTCGGTCGATCCGCTAACGAGCCCGCCAATTCTTGAGCTGCCTGATTCTTGCAGCCAATCTGGAGCCAAGAAAGGACAGCAGATAGAGCTTCAAAGCCGTGGAGTTAATAGAAGCATTCAGTGCCTGTATGGCTTCCGCTCTGCATCGTCCCATTTCACTCTTCTGGAAGCTTTCGTAGGCCAACGCACAGTAGTTGTCTGAAACCAAGGAACGGATACTCCGCGCAAATTCATCGTCAAGTGGATTGTCCAATTGCCTTTCCAAAACTTTTATTTTCGAGGGGGTGCGTTTTCTTGCACTGCCCTTGGAAATGCTTGAACTTCCAATACGATAAGCGTGGTAGCAGCCAGGCAAAAACAGGACCACCTCTTGGCGCGTCACCCGGAACCACAGATCCCTGTCATCCCCATTGGTCAGCGATTCATCAAACCCCCCAAGCCGATCAAACACCTTTCGGGGAATAACGACCCCCGATGTACCAATATAGTTCTCGCTCCCGAGAGCACGATAGGCCTCCGGAGGTTCAATTCTCACGCACGCCTCATCTTTTGCACAAAACGGACCGGTGAACGTATAACTATCCAGGAACCGGGAACTCAAAACATTTCCGAGTTCATCAATTGTCGAAAAATTGGTGAACAGCAGACCAGCATCCGGATAGTGTGAAAAAGCCTGACGGGTCGCCTCCAACTTTCCCGGAAGCATGATATCGTCTGAGTCGAAAAGAGCGATGAGCGAGCCGTTTGCCTCCCTTATTCCGCGGTTTCGCGGGCTTGCAGGCCCCCCGCTGTTAGCCTGTCTTACATAGCGGACTCGTGACGTAGACCAGCCCTCCATAACATCGGGAGTTTCATCGGTCGATCCGTCATCGACCACAATGATTTCATCATGCTCGGACAGCTGCGGGACGATGCTCGCCAGAGTCTCCGGTAGAGTATTCGCCGCATTGAAGCTTGGAACAATGATACTGAAACTGAATTCTTTCACGTGCGCTAACTCCCTGTGAACGACGGAATTCTACACTAATGGTTAAAAGGCTGGAGAGAAACTATGAATTGCGGACGTCTACAACAAAAACAAAAGCAGACAGTGCGAAAACCACAGAGGTTGAGATAGACTTACTTCCATAGACCACCCCTGCGAGTTCGAAGGAGCTGAACATGTACACTTGGTGCGATCTGACCAAACAACTGCCTTTCGCCATCAACATCGACGAATTGCGGCGGGAGCTTGATCAGCTGAAGGATGACAGCTGGCTGGAGCACTATGATGTAACCCTCTCACGAGGCTGGAAATCCATACCACTAGTTTCTAAAAACGGGGAAGCAAGTGGACCAGAGTCACAACGTGCCGCTCCATATGAGGAGATGAAACGGACTGAGATTTGCGCTGACCTCCCGGCATTCTCTTCGCTTCTGGATTCTTTTCATTGCCCTCAAGGCGCATCCGTATTACCCGACTGGATCCTGGTTCGGGCATTGATAAACACAGAGATGTCGGACACGAGGTTGCCAACCTCGCCTTTCGGAAAGTTCGCCTTCATATTCCAATTGAGACAAATGCTGGAGTTTATTTCTGGGTCGACGGCGAGAAAATAAAAATGGACATCGGCCGACTCTACTACGTGAATTTTTCTAAACTTCATTACGTGATGAACGAAGGAGACTCTCCGCGATATCATCTGGTAATGGACCTCGGGGTGAATGAATGGTTAATGCGATTCTTCCCTAAACCAACGTTTTCCGAAAATACCAAAATGACGATAGATCGCTTTATACTGCCTGGTTTTTGGTATCTACGTCGAAAGAAAGTATTCTGGACAACAAAGTTTTGGGAGCATTACAATGGATCGTGGATCCAAAAAGCACGTCATCGATATTTTCCTAAAACCTGATCGGCTCCTATTAAACTGGCGGCATTATGAAGGAACAGGTTAGGTCCAAATCCATGCTTGGGCACTCATTTAACAAAAATAACTCATTGTTGGCGACACCAAAGTCAAATGAGAAAAAACTCTTTGTCTATCTAACCTGCTTATTTATTATCACTTGGTATCTACAACTAGGGCTAAGAGTCGGTATATTGGGCGCTGTTCGATTTGAGTTTTTACTCGGCGCCTTTCTGAGCCTTTCTGCTATAGTTAAATTACTTAATGATAGGAATTCTACGCCTATACAGGGCCCTATCATCTTATTTTTCGCTGTATTAGCATTCTACACCCTCTTTTCCTATGACCGTAGTCAATCTTGGGAGACCTTTTTCAATCGGGTTGTAAAATTTTCGATGCTCGCCGCCTTTCTTGCGGCCTTCATTCGCACTGAATGGGCCCTCAAGATGGTCATCGCAGCTTTCCTACTTGCGATGCTAAAAATGGGTCAGGAAGGTTTTATGGGCTGGATAACCGGCGGGATGGTGTGGGAAAATCAAGGAATACCGAGACTACATGGTGTAACTGGGTTATACAGACACCCCAACTCCTACAGCGGCATGGCTGTAGGATGCCTACCATTTATCTATTACTTATACCCAATTTCTAATTGGTGGCAAAAATTGTTGCTAATCGCATTACTGGTTTGTGCGCTAATCATTATTGTATTTACTGGCTCCCGAACTGGTTATGTTGCGACCATACTACTGGGCATCTATTTTTGGAGAGAAAGACTTAAAGTAAACAAGTTAAAATACCTAGTACTAGGGATTACCATCTCAATAACTGCTTATATATTACTTCCCGAAGCATATACTAATCGCCTACATTCGATAATAACTTTAGAGGAAGCCGAGGGATCATCTTCAGAAACTCGAATACAAATCCTAAAAGACTCAGTAAATGTATTTTTATCTAAACCTTGGGGGGTGGGGGTTAGTGCATTTCCAAGTGTACGCATCGAAATGTTCGGCCGATACCAAGACACGCACAACCTTTACTTAGAACTTTTGACAAATATGAGTGTCTTCGGGGTAATTTCGTTCTTTATATTCATTCGAACCATTATCAGGGAAAATAAAAATATCATTTCCCGTACCGACAAAATATTCGTCAAAGCAATTGCCCAAGCCGTAATCGCATTCATTTATGCTCGATTGTTCTTAGGACTATTCGGGATGGATACCTACGAGATATACTGGTGGTTTTCAGCTGGCCTAACAATGGCAATGTATAGAATCACATACAGCACCCATCAGGAGAGGTTCCCGAGTAAAACCTCCAGATTCAGAAGGGCAACTCAAATTCTTTAGAAATCCAAAAAAACGATGGGTATCTATCTATAAAACAGGTGGGTACTTATTGCAAAAGATACTACACCCATCTCCGGAAATCGCATACTTTGCTTCTAAAAAAGGTTCTCTGAAACCCTAAAAAAAGAAGCCCCGAAATCAACATCATAATCGAGGATCCTTCGGTAACCTGCGAAACCTTAAATATCTGACCAGATAAACCAAGAGTCTCGCCGGTACTCAACGTTGCGAATTCGTTCACAAAAAAGGATTGATCCAAAAAACTCAGTGGTTCGTTTGCCATTTCATTATTCACTAGATGAAGTTTCCACTCTGGGAACGGCTGAAACGTAATCACTTCTCCAAGAGACTGCACCGACGGTGACCAGTCGAACCAACGGGTAGGACCACCCTCCGGCTCCTCCGACCACACACCGATCTGATTGTTAGCAGAGTCAGTCGGAGTCCAACTCCGCCCCCAAAGGTCAACGCTCAACGATACCCATTCCCAACGCTCCACATCAACACGAAAATTAACCGTAACGCTGCTACTTTCGCCATTGGAAAGGCGCTCCGCATGCCCCTGAATCTGATAGTCGATCAAATCGGGGTAGGCCGAAAATGAAGCTAACCAGAACGTGAAGGCGAGCATCCATCTCATTGTATCAAACTCCTTTTTTTCGCTGCAGTGGTTATGACTTCCGTTACTTTATTTCCAATACGCGAATCTTGGATGGGCATTTTGTACATACTATTGGGACAGGATCAGAAGCTCGCCCAGAGGCGTCTACGATACTAATGAAAGAGCCTTCTAAACCCTCAACAATGCTGGAATCGAGAATAATTTCAGAGCTAGACCAAGACTTCGCAGGGACAACAATCAACCTCGTCGTATCAGCATCATCCATACCGTCCCGAATTTCTATCCGGGCCAAATAATTCTCGCCAATCGCAACATAGGTATTGTCATACAGCCCGTTGAAGTCGCTGTTGTCTCCGTTGCCCCACCACCCTGGAAAATTTACCCGGTTAAGAAATAGTTCATCAGCGGACAGTTTATTTCTATCGCTCACGCTCCTTTCCGAACGTACATCCCTATCACTGACACTACGCCAATAATAGCTCACCTCACTGGAGCTACTGAGATCAATACCAATTGATAAGTTGTTAAAATCATTCCATGACCACCATCCGCCTCCGCCATCTAGCCAAGTGATATTTCCATCATTGCCGCCCAATGTGAAATTGCCACCGCCAACATGCGTAGGCAGCGTTAGGTCAAGATCTGAGGGGTCGCTGTAAGCTCCGTCAGCAGCTAAGGCCCAACTGAATTTCCAGCTACTAACACTCGGAAAGTCTTGGGTTGAAGACGCACCGGCAAACGTCGTGCCCTTAGGCACCTTTACTGAAAATGCGATAAAGACCTTTTCACTATTTTTGAATCTAGCCTCAAGTTGCGATATTCGATTCATTGAACTGAGTGATTGCTTACGATCCCGCGCTGTCATGGCCAAATTACCGTTGCCTTCATCTACATATCTTGCAATACCATTGTACCAACCCGTACCACCCCACTCGCCTACCGTAGCGGAATCATAAACGACGGGCTCTCCACCACGACCTGCCTCAAAATTATCAAAGATGACAACGTCTGGACCAGAACCAAAACCAGTACCAGATACCCTGACTTCACCTGAGTCAGCCAAAAGCTCTACGGAGCCTATGCTGGGCGCCGCAGCAACTGCCCCACCAGTCAAAGCCAAAACAGGTAAAAAATACAGAGCGCGATTCGGGAGCATCTTATCACCATTGTTTGTCAATTTTGTGCCTACCGGCCAATAGTAGCACTGCAGTATCAGCTTTAGTAATAATTAAAGGTACTAAAAAAATTTTCGTTATTATACTGACTCTGAAAAATTACAAAATTAAATATTTTTATTGAAAAGTTAAGAGTCAGCGCACAAAACTTGGTTAGATAGACACTTCCCGTTTAAAAATTCTTTTCCGAATCATATAAAATAGACTTGGGTTGTAACGCTCTATCTCTTTAAGTTTAAGATAAGTGCTTTCAGAGATACATTTCCTATCTTTTCTTACTTCGCTTAGTTTCCTGACAGAGTCATATATAGCTTTAAAATAAACCTTCATATATCCATCTCTTAGGCTATAGATAAACATTGCCATGAGATGCAATGGAACTTTTCGAAAAAAGAGTACTAAGGTGTAACGACGAACCCCCAACCACACCATATTTCTTGTGTCGTAATAATATCGTCTCCAGTTAGGCCGCCCACCCATAGAATGAGCATGCCGTACGGTAATATCAGGACAGTAAATAACATCCCAGCCCGCATCCATTAATGCAAGTGCTACGTCAGGGCCTTCATGGCTAATAAAAAAATACGCCGGATACATTCCGGTGTCCAAAAAAGGTTGCCGACGATATGCGACGGCCCCTTCGCTAATCTCGTACGTATTAAACTCCTTACTACCCCATTCATTTAGATGGCGACGGTGGCACCAATTAATTTGCTTTTCCGTCAAATCATCGATAACCCGAAAGTTTATCGCTGCCACCGATTCTTTTTCTCGGAATTGCTCTCTAATCAGTTGAACATCATGCGCTGTCAAGCCAAATACATCGTCGTCCAACGTAATTACAATTTCTCCAGTTGCATGTTGAACGCCAGTATTTCTCGCGGCCACGCCCACATTTCTATCCATTTCTATTATTTTTATACGGTCTCTAAACTCAACCAACACAGATCGGACCGGAGTTTCCGAGTTATTATCAACTACAACAACCTCTACTTCAGGATTAAGCTCATACAACAACTCCGAAATATTTCGCCTTATTTCATCCGGTCGATTATAAGAAATAATAACTACACTTACAGCAAGCACGACGCCTCCTATTCTAAACGCATCGATAAATACTTTACACCAAATACTGTTTTGAAAAAGTCTTCCATTGAGGCGCCAGCATTATATCTTGAAATCTCAAATAAATCTGCTAACGGCGATAGGGTGGGGTACGCGGTAACACCCCAGCTATAACCTAATTCGATAAGGGCATTTTTCACACGAAAATCAAAATCTGACTTCATCCCATTTGGATAACAAAAGCCTTCAACTTTACAACCCAAATTCGTCTGAATCATTTCTTTCGATTTTTTTAACTCGTTAATAATTTCTTGATCAGTTAACTTCGTAAGTATCGGGTGGCTATAGGAGTGGCTTTCAACTGTTAGCCCAAGGGCCTGCATTTCCTTGACCTGCTGCCAACTTAGGGAGCGAAACCGATCTGGCGCTTCATTGGGGATATCTAGGTCAATGTTTCTATACAGCTGACATATGACTTCGTTTCTCTCCTCTGGGGGCAATGTCAGGCAAAAGTCGGCAATATAGTTCCAACACTCATCATCACTAAGATTTTTGTCCAGCGTGCCGCTTGCCCCAGGAAAACTAACAGACTGATTACCTCTATTTTCGACAGCATACATTATCTGATCTGGCCATAGCCAAAGATCACCGTTAATGAAGCCTGTCGTTGCAAAAAGTACCGCTGGCACCCTCTCTTCCTGAAGTATGGGAAAAGCATAGTCGGCAAAATCATGATAACCATCATCAAAGGTCACCACGACCGCATCTTTTATAGGGTTACCCTCAATACAGGACGAAATCAGATCAGGGATCGTAGTTGGATTAAACGTCTTTTTTATTGTTTGTATTTGTTTTCTGAAAATATCAACGGGTAAATTTTTACCGCCGCTCGAACCAGATATGCGATGATACATTAAAATACGTGGATGAGCTCTGGCTATGTGTTTAGTAACACTAAAAAGCCACATGGCTTACCAATATTAAATAAAATATTCTTAAAGCTCATAACCCACCAAAAGCCTTAGACGCGTCTTAGTAGAACCTTTAACAAATATCTCCAAGCCACAAAATAGCCAAAATCACACTTAATACCACGAGTTATATCAAGTATTGGCTCCCTTAATGTCTTTTCGTGGCATGCGATTGTATAGCCGCGGCTTACGTACATATCAGCCCAGGCGCGAGAAATTAGATAATCTGGCACTTTCTTTGGGTTATCCTTTATGAATTTTTCGAGTATTACAAAGGCATTATCATATCTACCTCTATAATTACTCGACATCTGGCCAGGCCAGACACGGTATACGTAGGTTTTCTCGGGCGTATACTGAAATGACCAATCTACGGAATATCGCAACCAAAGATCCCAATCGATCCCCATTGGAAGGTTTTCATCGAAGTATCCGTTTCTTTCCAGGCATTCCCTGCGAATTACCGCCGTGCCGAACGGGACGAAATTCTTTATGATCAATTGGTTAGTTACCTTGCCACTATAACGCTCATAAGGCTGAGGTTTGTCAACTGTTTTGCCGTTTTGGTCGATGTACGAGACTTCGCTGTAGACCACCCCGGTGTTCTGGTCCTCGAACAAGGGCATCTGTACGTTTAGCTTTTCCGGGTGCCAGACGTCATCGGCATCGCAGAATGCAATGAAATCGCCGTTTGCCTCCTTGAGGCCACGATTCTTTGCTTTGGGCTGACCGCGATTTTCCGTGGGTAGGTACCTCACTCGGCCATTGCCCTCAAACCGCTTCATTTGTTCTGGCGTATCGTCCGTTGAGCCGTCGTCTACTACGATCACTTCCAGATTTTCCCAGCTTTGAGCCAATACGGAGTCAATAGCCTCTGGAAGGTACTGGCCCATGTTGTATGTCGCTATAACAACGCTTACCAGAGGCTGATCATTCATTCTTATACCTTGCATATTGAGAACCGGTACTTACCAGACGCTTCCTGAGGGATATTTGAGACATCTTTGATCTCGAGTTCTACGCTGTCGTCAAACACTTCCCGCATAGCGCTTATAAGCCCCGTGTCTGTATGTTCATTGAAATCCTGACCTTTGACGCGATTGATGATCACGTGGCCCAGCGTATCCTGGACGAGCTGCATCTGCTCGATGCCCGGAACTTTGGTCAAGGTACGTTCCACCAGCGATATGCCGGCTACCTGCCCGCCTGCAGGCAGTTTAAGGAAATCCGCCACCCTCCCCTCAAGGCGCTCAAGAATAGGCATCCCGCGTCCACAGCTACAGGTTTTCTCGGTATACACGCCTACATCCTCAACCCGATAACGAATGAGCGGCATGCCACGGTTATTCAGGTCCGTTACAACGATCTTACCGGGTTCGCCAGGCTTCACCGGGCGGTTATTGGCATCCAGAAATTCCACGTATACATGCGGTATATTAAGGTGCATACCCTGGTGCTGTTCGCACTCGCAGGCAATCAGTCCAACTTCCTCGCAACCATAGCGATTCGTTACACGGCAACCAAAGGCTTGCTCGATCACTCTACGCTCATGGTCGAGTAGCATCATGGATGTGGCAACAATCCCGTCCGGCTTCAAATCCTCAATGCGATTGGATACCAGATAGTTCGCAAAGATGAAGATTGAATGGGCGTGACCAAATACGGCGCCCGGTTGCTCTCTGCGCCATCGTTCCACGAACTCTCCCATGGATTTGTCATTCAGGTCCATGGTGTCGAGATAGATTGTGCGGTCAAGGAGGTGAAGACGCAGCTTCTGTTTCAGCGTTTCCGCAACGGGAGGGTTGCCCCAAACCGAGGCCTTCTTCATTCCAAGATCCCAGCCCGCCCATCGATCAGCCATCAACTGCGCACCATTACGGCGTTCCTGGCAGGCTTCATCGAAGTACAGGTTCAGTGAAACACCGGTGGACCCACCAGTTTTGGCCATTACCAGATCGGTCTTGCTGAACTCGTCGCTTACAAACTGGTCCAGGTTGTTGCGGATATCCTGTTTGGTGGTTACCGGAACCGCCTCGAAAGCCGCTTTCGAGTTGATGGCGCCCGGCTCAATACCTTGCTCGGTAAAAATCTTTCTGTAATGGGGGCTGTGGTTTGACGCATAAACCAGCATGTCCTGAAGTCGCTTGAACTGAAGGTCCAGCAACTTCTGGCGTGGCCACCACTGTTGCTCTTCGAGAGTTTTCCATTCCCGAAGTCGCCCGCTACGGTCCTTCATGTCCCATAGCGGATAGAAAATATGCTTGGAGAGGGTTTGCATCATATCTCGACCATCCCTGGTTCAATTTGGCGGTAAAGTTCAACGTGTTTGGCTACCATCGCTTTCATGGAGTACTTGTCAGCCAATTGTGATTGAGCGGCTTTCCCCATTTTTTCGCGCAGCTGCGGATTTTCCGCCAGTTTCCGTATTCGGTCTGCCAGAGCCTCAACATCACCAACGGGTACGAGATACCCGTTAAGGCCCTCTTCAACAACTTCCGGGTTGCCGCCGGTACGCGTGCAGACCACCGGCTTTCCACATCGCATGTACTCAATGATGGCATTGGAGAAGCCTTCTGTTTCCGAACAAAGTACGGCTATATCAAAGTCACGGATGTGGCGTTCAGGTTCGGGCTGACTCCCCAATAAATGGACGCGCTCTTCAAGCCCGAGTCGCCTTACCTGGTCCATATAGGCGCTGGGATCACCGCCGCCGATTACGTTCAGCTTGAGATGCAAACCTTCCCTGGCCAGTAGGCCAATCGCTTCAATCAGATCTTCAATACGCTTGATCGGGCGAAGGTTCGCAACGATACCCACGACAACCTCGGCCTCTAAACGACTTGCCCCGGAGGCTGATACCTGTTCGCCAGACGACATATCGGGGTAACCATTGTAGATCACATGGATCTTTCCGGGAGGAATCTTCTCAAATCGGGACGTGATTTCCGCTACCGCTTTGCTGTTACATACGGCCGCGTGCACGCAGCGACCCGTCAGGCGTAGCGCCTTGAGATAGGTCCCGCTGTACCAGAAGCCCATGTCTCTTCTGGAGATGAGTGTTTTAAGGCCGGCAAGGCGCATCATGGGGGGAGCGATCACGGAAGTGTCGTTGAAAAAAGCATGGACCACGGAGAACCCCTGCTTGCGCAATAACCGGGCATACCTGTACATTTTGAACCAGCTGCCGGGGCTGGAAATACTACCCACGCCGAGATCATGTACCGGCACCGGAAACATACCGCTTCGGGTGTAATCCGTTCCGCGAAGCACAGCGAACTGTATGTCCCATCCCTGCTCCATTAATCCATTGACAAGCTTCAGTACCTGGCTTTCGGTGCCGGCGTAAGGATTATCGTATCGATCCATGATAATACTAAGCTTCATTGGGTGACCTGTCTGTAAACAGCGAGATAGCTCTCCATCATCGCATTTGCCGAGTAATCAGTTTCCACCCTGTTCCGGGCCCACTTGACCTGTTCGTCAACGCTGTCTTTGTGGTCAAGTACGGCTGCCAATTCGCCTCCAAGCTGGGATGCCCCTTCATAGCGGACTATTAGTCCGCCCGCACCATGGCCCAGTACCTTGTCGATTTCACCAACGTCGCACGCGACGATCGGGATTCCCACGGCCATGGCCTCCAGCAGCGTAATCGGGAGGCCTTCCGTGAGTGACGGCATGCAGAGCACATCGCTTCTTTTCATTACCGCTGGTACCTCGTCGACATACCCTGGTAGCAGCACACAATTCCGTAGTCCCAGATCAGACACTTGCTTTTCCAGCACTGCCCGCTGTTTACCTTCGCCAATAATGATGAGGCCCGATGACTCATGACTCTGCCTGAGCACAGCAAATGCCTCCAGCAGGCGGTCAAACCCCTTTTCTGCGGATAAGCGCCCTACTCCCAATACTATCGAATCGAAACGGCTCAGAAATCCGGACACAGTGTCAGCAGGCTCCTTCGCCGCAGACTCACGTATTGAACTCGTGTTCATTCCGTTAGGGATCACCAAGGTCGTCGAAGAACGGGCAATTTTCTCCGGAACCTGACGTTTCATTGCTTCGGAGACCAGCACAACGCGCCACAATCTTGTCAGGATCAGGCGATCTATCGTTTCGTATACCCATGCCTTGGTGAATCGCTTCGCCCTTACGTAACCGTGCAGTGTAGCGATCAATGGTATTTTCCGGATTGATTCGGGCCAAAGGCCCATCAGCACGTTAAACTTGTAACCATGCGAATGGATCAACTGGAAATCTTGGTCGTTAGCCCAATCCAGTATTGCTTTAGCTCCACATAGATTCAATCCAGGCTTCATGCGCCATAGTTTGACTGGCAGGCCTAAACGGCGTGCTTCGGCTTCAATCGGCTTTTCCCCTTCGCCGGGCTTTCCAGCGCTCAGGATCATGGGCATTAATCCACTGTGAACCTGCCCCATTACAAGCGAAAGCAACATTCTTTCCGCACCATATAGCCCACCGCTATCGATCAAATGCAAAACCTTTGGACGGAAATCAACATTCACGAGGACTTTACCTTCTCGGCTTCAATTGGATCAGAGCGGCGACTCCCACCTAGAATGAAACTTTGCAATGCATTCGTTAGCTTTTTACTTAGCCATGTTGTTGGAATAGCTAGTACAGAGCTAATAATAAATACCGAGATAACTTTTATTAAAGCTAGGTATACATTACTAGCAACATCAACCAAGCTAAACTGAACCTCTAGCCAATACACTGAAAAGCTGTGAATAATGAAAATTGAGTAAGCATGCTTGCTGAAAAAAAGAACAAATTTATCAAAAAAAACCAAATAATTAAGAACATTGTTAATTATTGGCTTCGCTAAAAGCACCAAAAATATGGCTAGAAAGCTTGCAGACAAATAATAGCTATCAGGTGCATAAGAGTGGTTAGCCATATTTATATCAACATTCAATGAAAATATATTATACGCAAAAACAATAAAAACAATTATCGCCAATGAACCAAGCACCGAAAAAGAAAACCAGTGCTCCTTTCTATAGTATAGAGCGCCAAACGCGAAGAATCCCAAATTCACGACCCCTTGATATAAGTTATGACCAAAAAAGTAAAAGTAACTATTTATATCGTAGCTTGATGCGCCAAAGAAATAATAAAAGAGCCAATGGCACATAAAATCAAAGGAGCAACACTAGCTTTTGAAATAACAAAGAACGGGAAAGATATAATCACAATGATAACCATTGCATGAATAAACCAAACCTGCCCCATGGGAAATGGCGTATCGGCGTTACTTGGTATAACTGTAAGCCAGCGAACGATAGCGAAGAAATCAAACTCCGGCGATTGAAGATTAATCAAACAATAAATAAGAATGGATGAGAATCCGATTATGTAAAACGGGCCAACCATTGATAGAAATCGTTTTAAAAGATAGTGGCCGGCATTCATTGATCGGAGATAACTAAAGTGTGATACCGCTCCACTGACAAAAAACAGCACCGGCAAAAGATTGTGAAAAAACTGAGAATAAGGAGGAAAAAACCATGAAAGCCCTAGGTGAACCAGCACAACCCTGATTATTGAAAGGCCCCTCAACCTATCGATGAATAGACGTTCATCGCGAGGGATCACCCATCGCGCTGTGTCCTGTAACTCCTCTTTACCAGTCATAAACTCACCCTTTCCTTGGGTTCCAGACTACTTTCTTTTCTCCCTTCAGAAACGCCATCGTGGCTTTTAGCGATGCGATGTTCAACAAAAGGAAGTAATAGGGAACGGCATAAACAAAGGAGCTACTGCGGCCGCGCTCCTCGCCCTTACGTCCCAACCAGCCAAAGGCGTAGAGCAGCACCAGGCCGAAGAAACACAATGCGTAGAAGCCTCCCCGGGGGGCCAGCAGCAAGGCAGCCACCGTGAACGTTATCAGCGGAACAAACGCCAGATAGCGAAGCAGTTTGTGAGATACCATTTGCAGCGCAAACAGTCCGTAGTTAAAGGGGTTCATCAGATGTGCCATGTCTTTCAGGGCCCACAACGCTCGCAGACTCACTCTGACACGCATACTGAACTCGCTGACGCTGTCCTCGTTGGCCTCTTCCTTCAACAGTGCCCTGGGCTCGTAGATAACCCGATACCCTTGTTCAACGACCTTCAGCGGTTGCACGAAGTCCGGGAGTTGGTCTGCTCGCAGGGACTGATAGAGCGACTTCCGAATGCCATCAATACCACCATCAACACCTACGACGGAGCCAATGGCAGACTCCTTTACCCGCAGCCAATTCTCATATTTCATGTAGGTGCTGCAGCCATCGCCCACCAGTGAACCATCAGCGGCCACGTAAACCATTTTTCCGGTCACATAGCCAACACCGTCATCAGCGAAGTTGCTCACCAGATGATTCACTGCGTTTTGGTCCCACTGGGAGTTCGCATCCGAGAACAGGATAATGTCCCCTGTAGCGTTCGCAACCAACGTGTTCAAGCCAGCGGTCTTGCCTTGCCGGGGTACCTGACGAAAGAGTTTTATGCTGCGACTGGATGACTGAGCAACCCGTTCGACAATGCTGTCTGTGCCATCGTCTGATTCGTCAGACACTACCAGTATTTCAATTTTTTCGTCCGGATAGGCAAGTTCCAGCTTGTTGTTCAGTGTTGCCTCAATGCTGTCCGCTTCGTTATAGGCCGCGATGACAATGGTCACTGTGTTGATAGGAGTCGTCGGTAGAGATTGGCAAGCCACGTATCTGGGCCAGCAACGAAGCCAGTAACGGATAGCCCAGATAGATATAGAAAAGCAGCGCCAGCGAAAGCCAGAAAACCAGGGTTAGCATGATGTCTCATCCGTGAAGAAGGTCATTTCGTTCAACCCCCAAGCAAACGGGCAGTGCCCATCTCGGTCTGCCGGGGGCTGGCATCCCGGCCCAGCACACCCTGCTCGACGAGAACGTCACTCATCGTGGTGAATCGAAACCTTTTCAGCAGGTTAACCAGCCGCTGCTCACACACTTCCAGGTTATTGTAGTGCCTGAAACGAGAGAACCACTTTACGTCGAGCCGCGGTTGGCCAGGGTCGATTTCCCAAGGATGGAGGTAGAAGACAAAGGGCTTGCCCATACGGTTGATCGAGCCAAGTCCCCACTGGCTGAACCAATAGGGGAACAAACGGAAGTAGCCACCTCCGGCGATTGGAAGGGTGTAGCCCGGCAACTTCAAGGTGCTCAGCGGGAATTCTGCGATCTCCGAACCGTTGTCGGTTTTCAGGCGATGCGGCCATCTGGGTGTACCTGGCATTCCATACCGGTCATGGTGAACGGGGAAAATAGAGGAATCCCATGTGAACCCCTCTTCACACAAAATATCCAGCGCCCAGCGTGACTGGGCGGTGATGGAATAACTTGCAGCGCGATACCCGGTAACCGGTTCACCAATAATGTCTTCGAGGATAGCCTTGGATCTCCGGGTTTCCTCGCGGAACACCTCTGGCGTCTGTTTGTAGATAAGCTGATGGCTGTAACCGTGGCTCGCCACCTCGTGGCCGGCATCGTGTATACGACGGACCAGCGCGGGCGATTTTTCCGCAACCCAGCCAAGGGTAAAAAAGGTGGCTTTCGTGTTGTGATCACCCAATACGGAAAGAAGACGGTCGGTATTGGCCTCAACCCGATATTCCATATCGTGCCAGTCTTTCCGGTCGACGGCTTCGGCGAGCGCGGCTACCTGGAAATAATCTTCTACATCGATCGTAAGTGCGTTACTGATGGTGTTCATGAGTCATAGCGACGGTGCCGCCTCCTCTTGATATTCCGTGGCCAGGTTTAAAAGATCGCATAGGTGAGCCCCAGCGCTATCCAGTTCTCCGTGTATTCTCTGGAGACTAAATCACTGGTCCGCTGCTTATGACCAATCTGGCCAGACACACTGAGATCTCTGCTTGCCTTGTAGGTTAACCCCACATTGGAATTGAACAGTTCGTCATCCTCGCCCTCATCCTCGTAGCGGTAATGCGTCATTGACGCGCCGACGTTGAAATCAAGCCTGGATCCAAGCGGGCGGGAGTAACGCAAAGATAGCCCGGCCCTTTCTTCCTTGTCGGTCGTCTGCAGGTAGTCAGACCGGCTGGCAGTAAGCCCGATATTGACCGAACTCGCATCACTGAACCGCTTACCCAGTCCGGCTTCCAGCGCTGTTACTTCAACCGTTGTCGTCTCTCGAAGATTGAATTCGAAATCATCGAACTGGATGTCAAAGTCAGAGGTCTGGTCGGTTAACTGCCTACTGGCTTGAAGATAGATTTCGGACGAAGGATTGAGCTCTCGCTCGAGCATCAGGTCACCGACGACCCCATCTGATTCCTGGCTCACGCCGCGAAACCTACTTTCAATTCGGCTGTTGCCAACCGAACCGGACACTCGCATTGCTGGCCAACGCTTGTTGAAAACAAGACTGAGGGTATCCTTATCGATCTCCTCATCGGTATCCAGTTCCGCCCGATCTGTGCTGGCGCTGACCCCACCGGAAAACGTCGGACTGAACAGCCTGTTCCATGCAATTATGCCGATGACCCGATCACTGTCGGTTTCTTCGGCCTCTTCGAATTGCGTATTTTCGTACTCGGCGGACAACTGAATACTGTCGCGAGGAGTCAGTTTAATAGTGTAGTTGGGGCCGGTTCTGAAAACATTTTTTCGAGTGGTGTTGTCAGGCGTGGACGGCCCTCTGCTATCCTGCTAACATCCCTCACATTATCGGAAACAGCCCAGTTGAGCTGGTGAGCAAGCTCGCACTCCCCGGAAAAATCGGCATTAGTGTAGGTTTCCGGATCAAAGGTATCACTGTGCCAGTAACCGTAACCCAACGTCGCTCCGAGGTTCGATGTGCAGCGACCGGGATCACTCTGATGGGACACGCTCACTCTCAAACGCGTTTCAGTGTCACTTTCCTCGTTGGATGGCGCCTCTCGGGCATTATCGCTGTGCCGATTGTCGATGCCTGCTGACATCTTTAAAGGCTCAGCGGTTGCCACCGAGGACACCGCGGTTGCGGCAGCAACGAAGAGTATAAAGGCTTCTCGCTTCCAGCGTATCGCTGAGCGGATCGTTCTAACCATTGATCACCGCTCCAACAAACTTCTCCGGTTTGAACGCAGTGGCGACATTCTCAACCGTGCCTGCTGTTACCTTGCCATGGGGCACGACGAGCATCGTGTAGTCGCAAAGCTCGGATAGAATCCGGGCGTCTGGTGAATCCGCCACGGAAGCGGTATCCAACACGATAAAGCGATCCGGATATCTACGCCGTATGGCCTGCAGAAACTGCTTCATCCTGAATGATGTGAAAAACTCAGCCGGTGTTTCCCTGCGACTACCGGCGGGAATAAGCCTGAGCCGAGGAATGCCGGTGGGGTATAGAATCCGGCTGATGTCGTAGTCGGAATCATCGAGAAAATCCGTCAGTCCCGTTTCAGGCATGATATCAAGGGTGGAATGAAGCGTTGGTTCGCGAAGATTGCAGTCGATGATTAACGCGGTTTTCGACTGGTCAAACGCAAACGCGGCCGCCAGGTTCAGAGCCACAAATGAGGCGCCTGCCTCCGCTGAAGCACCCGTTACAACCAAAGTAAAATTGTTGCCGCCAGAGTTCTCAAGCAATTTGGTACGTAATGCCCTGAATCGGTTTACCAGGTTGCGGTTCTTCGACTCAGGATAGATTATCCTGCGCTCGTCAAGATCATCAGGCGTAAGCCGACGTGGCTCCTGCATCTTTACGATCTGTTTGCTGATGACATATTTGTCAACCGCACCCGCACCCAACTCCAGCGAACTGGGCACCAACATTCTGGAGTCTTCCCACTCAGAGTATGGCAACCCGCCCTTCTCCGCCTCTTTCGCTATGTCACGCTGAGTGAACCACGATTGCTCGGAACCGGCTTCCCTGGACTGCCCGTCGCCGCTTTCACCACCGGCACGTTGCTTCTGTTCTACCGCATCGTCATCTCGATTCCTTGATTCCGACATCAAACTGCTCCCAATTCAGACGCCACAACAATAGCAACGTAAAAAGCTATCGCAATAACAGAGAGAAACCCTATGGCAATCGTGAGACGTCTGTCTTTTCTTTTTTCATAGGGCGTGCGCACATCAGGAATTTCAGCAAGTACCGGCAGGCCAATGTCTTCCTCAAGTTGCGCACGGGCGCGAATCCTGGGATCAATTTGTAGCAGTCCGGCTATGGCGCCAAACGGTGCGACAAGCCCTAACACCAGCCCTGCCATTGCAAACATCGGAAACTTCGGGCCAACCGGCGACGTGGGGTACTGGGCGGTTTCATTGATCTTGTAATTCATGCCCTGCCCTTCAATGTCCAGGGACATTGACACACGCGCCCTCTCACGGCGCTTCAGAAGATCATCGTATATGCCCTTGTTGACCTCCATATCCCTTGTGAGCTGCGAGTACTCTGTCTTGTTTTCCTGTATTCGCTCCATCCGCTCCTCCTGCTCGGCCATGAGCCTTTTCAGAGAGCGGATTCGAGTCTCAACCGTTTCCATATCAGCACGGGTGGTTGAGAGTTTTGCACTAAGTTCCTGATGCAAGGGGTTAACAATCTCATTGCCTTCCAGCGACCTTTCACCGTTATTTTCCCGATCCGCCAGCGCTGCATTGCGCTGCTTCTTCAGCTCTGCCAACTGCTCCCGCAGGATAATGATATCGGGGTAGGAGTCGTGGTACTGGAGACGGAGGCTATCGAGCCGAGACTGCAACGATGAGATTCTTTCCTGAAATTCGTCCTGAGATCGCCCTTGGTAGATGGTCGGACGCACCTGGGACAGCTGGTTTCGCAGCGATTCCAGCCGGGTAGTGAGCTCAGCGCGCTCCAACTCGGCCAGCTCAAGCTGGCTGCGGAGATTGGCCATCCTTCTGTTGGCGTCTTCTTCGGTCCCATCCTTGTTCGTTGAAAGGAACTCCTTGAGCCGGCGCTCCGCCTCTGCAAGTTGCTGTTCATAGGCTTTGACCTGGCGGTCGATAAACTCATAGGCGCTGCGGCTCTCGGCACGCTTTCGATCTCTGCTCTGTTCGATGAACAGTTGCCCAAGCCGCTGAGCCACCTTGAACGCTTCCATAGGGGATGACGAGGTGAAACCGATACTGAAAAAATTGTCACCACGTGTGCGTACGCTTAGCCCTCCCCTAATGCCAGATATTCGACTTTCCAGGCGCTCAGGCGGCAAATCGACATTATCGTACACGTCACTATCCTTCGCGAGCGTTTCCATGATACTGCGGCCAAGGAGCATTTCCCGCGCCGCAGAAGCTCTGTCATTAATCTCAGTGGTAACGGCACTGCCTTCCATCAACGGGCGGATGATATTGCTGTCATCAACGAATATCACTACTTCGGATTGATACTTGTACGGCCAGAGAAAGCCGGCGGCAAGCACCGCAAAACTAACCAGTACAAACACCAGAAATGCCAGCCACTTCTTTGACCGGACTTCTCGCAGCATTTCAACTGGTAACTGGGATAATGGAAGTGCCATAGCTCAATCCAACAGTCTGACTGTTACAGGGTTTACGTGATCAGAAATTTCGCTCGGGGACGCTCAGAATATCCCCCGGGCGCATGGCGTAGTTTGTCTCTATTTTCCCGCGGTTAAGAATGTCGTCAAGCTTTACAGGGATCGCTACCACTTCACCGTTCATTTTCCGGTAAAGCATTGACCGGTTTAGTGCGGCAAACTCGTTTCCGCCGCCAGCACTCAGGAACATATCCAATACCGTCATTCCATCCCGGTGTGGCTGCGAGACCTGCTGACGCACAGCTCCCGTCACCCGAACACGATCAGTGAACTCATGGCTTCCCATTGAGGTCACCACCACGCTTACCTGGGGTTCCCTGATATATTCGGTAAGCTCAACCCGGATGTCGTCTGCCAACTCTTCCGGCTCTTTGCCACTTGCCTGAACATCACCGATCAGTGGCACCGAGATTTTGCCATCAGGACGAATGGGGACCGAAACACTAAGATCCTCGTTTCGCCATACCGACACCCGGACGACGTCAGTGGCGCCCAGGACATAGCTATTCACACTACCTGACGGCCCAGCGGATAGAGCCTGCTGTATTTTTTCGGGGGATGAAGCAGTGGGGCCTGCACAACCGGAAGCGATAACCATCAGCGAGATGCACAGAGCAAGTCCTGGCAAAGTAGTGATCCGTGACATTTTTATTCCTCTTGAGATATCCATGCTGTATTCCGTTTATCAGTCGACGTAACTGGCTGGAATTATCTTGATCCTTTTTTGAACAATACCACCTCCACTGTCTGAATTATAATCAACAAATCCAGCAAAAGGCTTTGGTTTTTGATGTAATAAAGATCGTAACGAAGCTTCTCCCTGGTGTCCTCTTCGTTGTCAGCATAAGCGAAACAAAGCTGGGCCCAGCCTGTCAGACCAGGCTTGACCCGGTGACGCTCACTATAGAACGGTATCCTCTCGGACAATTTCTCGACAAATATGGGCCTCTCCGGACGAGGCCCTACAAATGCCATGGTTCCGTTGATCACGTTGAATATTTGAGGTAATTCGTCGATACGCACTTTTCGGATAAAGTCGCCAACCCGCGTAACTCGGGTGTCATTTTTACTCGCCCATACTGCCCCATTCTTTTCGGCATCCGTGGTCATGGAGCGAAATTTGTGAACCCTGAAAACTCTGCCGTTAAGACCGACACGTTCTTGACTATAAAATACCGGGGCTGCCAACCCATCTTCAATTTTTATCGCAATAGCGGTAAGCGCCATCAAAGGCAGACCGGCCAACAATAAGATCGTCGCGGCAAGTATATCGAGAGACCGTTTTCCAAATCCAAACACAGATGAGACTGAAAACCCGTCAGAGAACACCAGCCAACCATGGGTAACCATCTCCAAGGCAACTTTACGTGACTCCCGCTCATAGAACGACGCCGCGTCAACTATCTTTACGCCTTCCATTTTGCACTCAAGCAAATCCTCCATCGGCAATCCTTTGCGGCGGTCATCCGCTGCCACAACTATCTCTCTGACCGGGTGTTTCCGTATATAGTCGTGAAGTGTATTGGGAAGCCTGATGAGGTGCTTTTCTTCAATCTCCGACGACTCATCCGGTAGTGGTACGAAACCCGACAGCGTGAAACCTTTGCGATTGAAAGGTGTAGTCAGGTCTTCAAGCAACTGCCTTGCACGAAACCCGGACCCAAGAACCAGCACTTTGCGTTTGAAAGAGTCCTTGCCGGTAAATGCAAAGAATATTGACCGGTAAATCCCTAGAAAAAAGAAACCAAGGACAGAGGCTGAAGTGAGCAAGTCGGTAAAGCCTAGATACCACAACCATTGATCGGCCAAGAGATAAATAGACGCTGATGCCGGCACACCAATGATGAGTGAAAAAATGGTGCGAAGCATCATCCCGGACATACCCTCTTCGAGGCGTGACTGATGAACGCCAAGAGCAACCATAACCAAAAGATTTGCAAGACCGAAGGCTAACGCTGAAGGTAGTAGGAACTGAATACTTTCAAAGAAAAAAGAAGAATCGCCGAAATGGCGGAAAAAAGCGGCGATACAGAAACTAACTGCCAGGACAATTAAGTCAATAAGGCCCAGAATGACGAAGGGAACATGAATGTAGTGCTTGAACAATCTGACGTGGGCCACGCCAACTCCTTTTGCTGTTCACTGTAAACGCGCCTGCGCATCCCATGCTGCAGATCTAACAATGAACAGAGTTTACTGCATTTTAATGATACTGCAATCAGGGACAGTAGAAGGACGGCACCCGACGCGACGCCAGAAACGCAAAACACCCCGCCCCGGAGATCAAGGCAGGGTGTTCGATGGCTTACTTAGCTCAGGCTGACTTGCGACGGCGAGTCATGCCGAGGCCCAGCAGGCCAAGACCAAACAAAGCGAGCGTTCCTGGCTCGGGCACCGCTTGCACGTCTGAAATACCAACGATCAGATCGTTGTAATCGAAGTCACCATCAATCAGGTCTTCGAAGGCCACAATCAGTGAGCTGCCAAAGAAGCTGCTGTTCTGGCTGCCAGTCACGTCAAAGATCCGTGTCATGTCAACGCCGCCGTTCAGGCTGGCATCTGAATAGAACGTGGTGTTGCCGCGCTGCAGATAGAAGCCGAACGTAGAGCCAATGTTGGCCGTTCCGAAGTGAGTGGAAGCTGTTCCGGCGTCCAGGTCAAATTCTACCTGGCGACCGCCAGAGCCTTCTGACCCTGAAAACACCTGAAGTGTTTCGTTGGTGTCGCTCAGGTTATAGATACCGAAGTTGTTGATGTTCGCAAAACCTGCAAATTCAAACAGCAGGAAGGCACCGGCTGAATCCTGGTTACCATCAACATCGTTCAGTTTTGCAAAAGAGGCTCCGTTGTCGTAGAACGCGCCTTCACCGAGGGTATCGGTAAACACGTCCGCGCCACCGTCTGTTTTCAGGTCGAAAACGTCCATTGGAGCGGCCTGAGCTACCGAGAACGTTCCCACCAGCATCGCCGCTGCAATCAGCTTTGAAGTCATTTTCATTTTACTGCTCCTTGTCTACATCTTATGATTCTCATCAACCACCCAAACCAATGCAGTTGTCGTGCCAATTATTTATTCGCTATTAAACAATCACTTACGTTGGCATTATTTGGGTTGCGTAAAATATACTGACACACCGCCATTGATCCTCAGCGGTTGCGCTTTGACTTCCGCGAAAGCGAAAGTCCAATTCCTAGCAGTCCCAGCGCGAACAAAGCCAGCGTACCCGGCTCTGTGACATTGGCGACTGTTATGTTGTCGATGCCGTACCCATCATCGGGGTTGTTGGAAAAAATACTGACATCCCCCAAACCCGCTGCGTCATAGAGGCTGACATAGAAAACTCTGCCGTTGCCCAGAGCGGACCCAAATATGTCGTTGAAGCTGAAATCGAACCCGCCAATCGAGAGGCGTCCGCCAGCATCGTTGGGGTCTGTCATATAGAAACCCATGGCGTTAAAACCAGCCGCTGGAGAAATAACCATCTGGCGTGCATCCATACTGTCCAACCAGTTATCCCCGGATACGGAATAGCGCCCGCTAAAGGGACTGGTGCCGGCGTTCAATACGGCAAGACCGCCATTGCAGTTATAGGGACCGCTATCGCACAACCCGCCTGAACCTGGCACCGCACTGGTAAAGGACCCAACACCCACTGAGGACGTGATGGTGCCAGCCTGGTTTCCAACGGTGTAAAAAGAATTATTATCGAACGTTTCGGTGAGATAACCGGAATGCGCAGCGTCCAGGAAGTCCTGTTCCGCGGAGGCGGCCGCTGTAGCGCCCTGGCTACTAATACTGAGAATGGGCGCAGCGCTGGCCCAGTTGCAGGCGCCAAAGAGAACCCCAATGGCGCCGACTGTTTGTAGTGTGTTCATATCAGTACTCCATATAAGCTGACAGAATCGTCTTCGATAGGGAGTAACTGCTGCATAAGACGTGCCACGCTTCAACTGGTTCATTTTCAGTCAGTTAGAAGCCCGCACATTTTCTCAATGTAAAGTTTTTCGACAACCCCTCGCTACGCCCGGAGAGCAGGCGCTCCAATCAGTTCAGATAACAAACAGATCAACAAATTCGTGTGCGGGGGTCGACTCCAATAGCGCTTGATCTTTACACAGGTTAAAGATCTTCTCGCAGCGCTGACCAGGAAACCGGGTCGCCAGGTTATGGCGGAACTTATCCTCAAGCAGGGGAATCCCCTCCTTTCGGCGACGGCGATGGCCAATGGGATACTCAACTGCCACCTTATCCGTGCTGGTGCCGTCGGCGAAGAACACCTGAATCGCATTGGCAATTGAGCGCTTATCTGCTTCCAGATACTCACGTGTGTATCGCTCATCCTCAACCACGTCCATCTTGTCTCGGAGTTGGTCGATCATCGGATTGGCCTCATGGAAGCTGTCTTCATAATGCTCCGCTGTCAGCCCCCCAAAAATCAGCGGTACAGCAGCCATGTATTGAAGGCAGTGATCCCGGTCGGCCGCGTTTGCCAATGTGCCCTGTTTCGAGATGATACGGATGGCAGATTCGTGGGTGGTGATAACGATTCGTTCGATGTCATCCAGGCGGTCTTTTACCTCGGGATGAAGTATGACCGCTGCTTCCGCCGCTGTTTGAGCATGGAACTCGGCCGGGAAGGAAATCTTGAACAGAATGTTTTCCATCACGTAGGCGCCAAAAGCCTGGGGTAAAGTAAACTGACGCTTGTCCTCAGGTTTCAGCTTCTGATCTTTATTGGTTTTGCTGAACAGAATGTCGTAGAAGCCCCATTGGGGTGCCGTGAGCACCCCCGGGATGCCCATCTCTCCCCGCATTGCAATATCGGCCAGCCGCACGGCACGGGACGTTGCATCTCCCGCCGCCCAGGATTTTCGGGAGCCAGCGTTCGGCGCATGACGGTAGGTTCGCAGCGCCTGGCCGTCCACCCAGGCATGGGACAAGGCCGACAGCATTTGATCGCGACTGGCACCCATCAGTTTTGCGACAACAGCGGTTGAGGCCACCTTGACGAGCACAACGTGATCCAGCCCCACCCGGTTAAACGAGTTTTCGAGTGCAAGCACCCCCTGGATTTCATGGGCCATGATCATAGCCTCCAGGACATCCCGCATGGTCAGGGGCGCCTTGCCCTCCGCCACCCGCTTCTGGGACAGATGATCCGCCACGGCCAGTATGCCCCCCAGGTTATCCGAGGGGTGGCCCCACTCCGCCGCCAGCCAGGTATCGTTGTAGTCCAGCCAGCGCACGATACAGCCAATATCCCAGGCCGCCTTTACTGGATCGAGTCTGTAAGGCGTGCCCGGAACACGGGCGCCATGGGGTACAACGGTGCCGTCAACCAGCGGCCCAAGGTGCTTGGTGCATTCAGGGAAACGCAGGGCCAGAAGGCCACAACCGAGGGTATCTATCAGGCAGTTTCTCGCGGTATTCCAAGCCTCTTTGCTTTTTATCCGATAGCCGAGAGCGTAGTCGGCGATTGCCTGCAGGACGTCGTCATAGTCGGGGCGAATGTTCTGATCAGCGTTGGAGCTCATGGCGAATCCCTTATTGGTTTTGGATCTCAGTGAGAGACTAAGAACGAAAAACAGTCATGCCAAACAGGTTAGTACATCGGCCCGGCCGGGATACAGCCATCCAGATCTTAAGCGTTGACTTTTTATACACTTTTCAATGCCTCACCGGTGACCAGAGCATTCAGAAAATGGCAACCGGCTGTTTTAACCGAAAAATATCCAAGCTGGCTTTTTTCTTGCTGAGAACGCAGTCCGGAGACCACTCTGCAGGAAATGTAGGGTGAATATGGACATCTGTGAAAACGCAAGGAGAAGGAAGTATGAAAGGATTTAACCGCAAGGTAGTCATTGGCCTGGGACTGGCCGCTGCAATGGCTGGGAATGCCTACGCAGCACCGATCGTAAACGTCACCAACTCAGACGGCGACCTCTACAACACCGAAATGCTGACCGGCTATTCAACCGACGGTTCACTGATGGATGGCATGGAAATCACCACATGCTTTGCCAGCGCTGCGTGTGAAACCGTAGCATTCGACGGTACTGTGGGCAGCACGTCCTACGGCGAAGCCGTCGGCAGTGGCTGGAGCCTGTCTGTCAACGGGGACACCTACAACTCCCCGTTTACTTTCAATTCGGTTCAAGACGTCACCAGCATCGTGTTGAACGGGCGTCCTGGCAACACGATTTTCGACATTCTCGGTGGTGATTTCCGTTCCCCGAATTCAGCGCAGGGTAAGCCGTTCACACTGTCCAATACCGGCGACTTGGCCGATGGCACAACCGTGAACGTGGAATACTCTGACAAGCTGTCTCTCGATGGCGTGTTCTACGACGACCTGTTCACAACCATGGCAATCGATTTTGGTGGCAGCCTGTTCTCAGGCATGTTCAGTTTCCTGTCGGATACTGACAACAACAACTTTGCAGCTGGCAGCCCGATCACTCCAACGAACCCTGTTCCGGAACCCGGCACCCTGGCGCTGTTGGGCCTCGGCGCCCTGGGCTTTGGCCTGCGTCGCCGTAGTATCAAGCGTAAGCCTTCTTGTCGATTAAGGCCCCTATAGGCCTTAATCCGACACCCCCAATTGCAAGATGGCCAATAGATAACCGACGACAGTAAACGTCACCGATCCAACAGGTCGTCTATTTCAACCTCCAAAGCTTTCGCGAGTGCACTAAGAACCTTTGTTGAACCGGTTTTGGCACCAGCCTCAATTTGTGAGACGTATGATTTTCCAATACCGGCTTCAATTCCTAAAAGCTCCTGAGTGAAGCCGCGATATTCCCTCCAAACCTTCAGAGGGTGCTCTTCTCCCAATACGAGACGCCTGGCGATAGCCGCAGGAATGCATTCGTCCTCTCCAGCCAAAAGTTCCGCCTTAGCGGCATCGGCATCCTGAGTATCACGCGCATCCTGTGCCATCTCAAGCAGTTCCTGATACTCCGCATAGGGAATGACTGCGTATTCAGGTTTTCCTGACTTTTCAATGATCTGTACGCTCATTTGTAAACATCTCCCCTGGCGCCAACTTTCAGTACCAGTAAAATCAGTTTGCCATTATCAAAACTGCAGATCGCCCTGTACCCACCCTGACGAAGGCGCCAATATGGCTTCCCTTTCATGGGCTTCCAGTCGCATGATAATTCTCAGGATCAAGAGCAATCGCTTCGAGTTCGGACATTATCCGTTCTGCTATCGGCCTTGGAGCCTTCCTCAACGCTTTGAGTGCGGATTTTTTGTATTTCACGAAGTACATAGGGAGAGTTTACGGCCAGGTTTACTGACAGTCAACATCAGAGCGTTTTAGCTCTCGGATTTTCTGCGCTTCCCCATTAGAAACTATCTCTTGGCACTCTCACCCAACCTTCCATAAGCACTCGCGCACTTCGGCTCATGATGGCTTTGGTGGCGGTCCACTGACCGTTAACCAGTCTGGCTTCCGCGCCGACCTGCAAGGTGCCGGACGGATGACCGAAGATCACGGACGTTCTGTCCCCCCCGCCGGCGGCGAGGTTGACCAGGGTTCCCGGTACCGCCGCCGCCGTGGCAATGGCGACAGCCGCAGTACCCATCATCGCGTGGTGGAGCTTGCCCATGGAGAGGGCCCGCACCAGTACGTCGACATCCCCTGCCCCGATCGCCTTACCACTGGACGACACGTAGTCAGACGGCTTGGCCACAAACGCCACCTTGGGCGTGTGCTGGCGGCTGGCGGCCTCTTCCACGCTCTTGATCAGGCCCATCTTCATGGCGCCGTGGGCGCGGATGGTTTCGAACATAGCCAGCGCTTCGGGGTTGCTGTTGATGTCGTCCTGCAGTTCCGTGCCCTTGTATCCAATATCGTCTGCATTCAGGAAGATGGTGGGAATGCCGGCATTGATCATGGTGGCCTTGAGAGTGCCAACACCGGGCACATCCAGATCATCCACCAGGTTGCCGGTGGGGAACATGGCGCCCTCACCATCGGCGGGGTCCATGAATTCGACCTGCACTTCGGCGGCCGGGAAAGTCACGCCGTCCAGTTCGAAATCACCGGTTTCCTGTACTTCGCCATTGGTGATGGGAACGCGGGCCACGATGGTTTTCCGGATGTTCGCCTGCCAGATGCGAACGGTGGCAATGCCATTCTCCGGAATGCGCTCCTGAGCGACGAAACCACCGTTGATGGCAAATGCACCGACCGCGGCGGTGAGGTTACCGCAGTTGCCACTCCAGTCGACAAAAGGCTTGTCGATGGACACCTGACCAAACAGGTAGTCCACGTCGTGATCCGGTTGGGTTGGCTCCGCCAGGATCACGGTTTTGCTGGTGCTGGAGGTGGCGCCGCCCATGCCATCGATCTGCTTCTGGTAAGGGTCCGGGCTGCCGATCACGCGCAGCAGGAGTTTATCCCTGGCTTCACCCGGGACTTGTGCAGCCTCGGGCAGATCTTTCAAGCGAAAGAACACACCCTTGCTGGTGCCGCCACGCATGTAGGTGGCGGGAACTTTGATCTGGGGCGCGTGGGTCATGCCGCCCCCTCTGATTGCAGGAAGTCCTCAGCAAACCGTTGCAGAACACCGCCCGCACTGTAGATGGACACTTCCTCGGCGGTATCCAGGCGGCAGATTACGGGTACACGCTCTGTGCTGCCGTTCTTGCGATGGATAACCAGTGTGAGTTCTGCGCGCGGTGCAGCGGTGCCCTCTACGTCATAGGTTTCGGTACCATCAATGGCCAGGGTTTGCCGTGTGGTGCCTTCCTCGAACTGCAGGGGCATGACGCCCATACCGACGAGATTGGTGCGGTGGATGCGCTCAAAGCCTTCAGCCACGATGGCTTCCACACCCGCCAGGGCCACGCCCTTGGCCGCCCAGTCACGGGAGGAACCCTGACCATAGTCGGCGCCAGCGATGATGATCAGTGGCTGCTTCCGCTCCATGTAGGTTTCGATGGCTTCCCACATGCGGGTGACCTTGCCTTCCGGCTCAACCCTCGCCAGGGAGCCCTGCTTCACCTTGCCATTCTCGTCCCGGACCATTTCATTGAACAGTTTCGGGTTGGCAAAGGTGGCGCGCTGAGCCGTCAGGTGATCGCCCCGATGGGTGGCGTAGGAGTTGAAGTCTTCCTCAGGTACGCCCATTTTATGCAGGTATTCGCCGGCTGCGCTGTCCATCAGGATGGCATTGGACGGCGACAGGTGGTCGGTGGTGATGTTGTCCGGCAACACTGCCAGCGGGCGCATACCCTTGAGGGTTTTCTCGCCTACCATGCCACCTTCCCAGTACGGCGGGCGACGAATGTAGGTGCTCTGGGGGCGCCAGTCGTAGTTCGGGTTGGTGTTGGCGTGCGCATCCCGGGTGATGTCGAACATCGGAATATAAGTGCTGCGGAACTGCTCCGGCTTCACACTGGACTTCACGATGGCGTCAATTTCCGCATCATCCGGCCAGATGTCCTTCAAGGTAATGGGGTTGCCATCCTTGTCGTGCCCCAGGGCGTCTTTTTCGATGTCGAAGCGGATGGTGCCTGCAATCGCATAGGCCACAACAAGCGGCGGCGATGCCAGGAACGCCTGCTTGGCGTAGGGATGAATGCGGCCGTCAAAGTTCCGGTTGCCCGAAAGCACGGCGGTGGAATACAGGTCCCGATCAACAATTTCCTTTTGGATCTTCGGGGCCAGTGCGCCACTCATGCCATTACAGGTGGTGCAGGCGAAAGCCACTACGCCGAAGCCGAGTTCTTCCAGCTCGGACATCAGGCTGGCTTCTTCCAGATACATTTTTACCGTCTTGGAGCCCGGCGCCAGGGAAGTCTTTACCCAAGGCTTGCGAGTCAGGCCCAGCTTGTTGGCATTACGGGCGATCAGGCCTGCGGCCACCATATTGCGGGGGTTACTGGTATTCGTGCAACTGGTAATCGCGGCGATGATGCACGCGCCGTCCGGCATCTTGCCCTCTTCTTTTTCCCATTTGCCGGCAACACCGCGCTCGGCCAGTTCGGAGGTGGGAAGATGCGCGTGGGGGTTAGACGGGCCCGCCAGCGTACGATGTACCTTGGACAGGTCAAACGTCAGCACTCGCTCGTATTCGGCGTTTTTCATGCTGTCGGCCCACAGGCCTGTCTCTTTGGCGTATCTCTCAACCAGGGCGACCTGTTCGTCTTCACGACCGGTCAGTTTGAGGTAATCGATGGTCTGGCCGTCGATATAGAACATCGCCGCCGTGGCACCGTATTCCGGAGTCATGTTGGAGATGGTGGCCCGGTCACCTACGGTCAGGCTGTCGGCGCCTTCTCCGTAGAATTCCAGGTAGGCACCTACCACCCTTTCCTTACGAAGGAATTCAGTGATAGCCAGCACCATGTCGGTACCGGTGATTCCTGGTTGCAGCTTGCCCTTAAGCTCCACACCCACGATGTCTGGCAGGCGCATCATGGAGGCGCGGCCCAGCATCACGCTTTCGGCTTCAAGGCCGCCCACGCCCACGGAGATAACACCAAGGGCGTCTACCATGGGGGTGTGGCTGTCGGTTCCAACGCAGGTGTCCGGATACGCAATACCGTCGCGGTTCTGAACTACCGGCGACATCTTCTCCAGGTTGATCTGGTGCATGATGCCGTTGCCCGGAGGAATCACATCCACGTTCTTGAACGCGGTCTTGGTCCAGTTGATGAAGTGGAAACGGTCGTCGTTGCGGCGGTCTTCCACGGCACGGTTTTTCTCGAACGCGTCTTTCTCGAAACCGGCGTGCTCAACGGCCAGCGAGTGATCCACGATTAACTGGGTGGGCACCACCGGATTGACTTTCGCCGGATCACCACCCTTTTCCTTGATGGCATCGCGCAGGCCAGCCAGATCTACCAGGGCCGTCTGGCCAAGGATGTCATGGCAGACCACGCGGGCCGGGTACCAGGGAAAATCCAGGTCCCGTTTGCGTTCGATCAGCTGCTTAAGGGAATCCGTCAGTGCCGATGGATCACAACGACGAACCAACTGCTCCGCCAGGATCTTGGAGGTGTACGGCAGTCTGTCGTAGGCGCCAGGCTGGATGTCTTCCACAGCCTGACGGGTGTCAAAATACTCCAGGTCGGTACCCGGGAGAGGTTTGCGGTAATCAGTGTTCATGGGCGGTACTCAAATTCTGGTTTATCGGATTACGGCCGCTCGTCGATCGGCACCCACTTCGAATCCGCCGGGCCATCGTAATCGGCACTTGGGCGGATGATGCGGTTGTTCTCACGCTGCTCTTTCACGTGGGCGGTCCAACCAGACACCCGTGACATCACGAAGATGGGGGTAAACAATTCGGTCGGGATACCCATGAAGTGATAGGCGGAGGCATGGAAGAAGTCGGCGTTGCAGAACAGCTTCTTCTCGCGCCACATGACTTCCTCACAACGAACCGATACCGGGTACAGAACGGTATCACCCACTTCCTTGGCGAGCTCCTCGGACCATTTCTTGATGATGGCGTTGCGGGGATCAGACTCCCGATAGATCGCATGGCCGAAGCCCATAATCTTCTCTTTGCGCTCCAGCATGCCCAGCAGGCCTTTCTCGGCTTCGTCCGGGGTCTGGAATTTCTGGATCAGCGCCATGGCCGCCTCATTGGCGCCACCGTGAAGCGGGCCGCGCAGCGTACCAATCGCACCGGTCACGCAGCTGTGGATATCCGACAGGGTGGAAGCGCACACTCGAGCCGTGAAGGTAGAGGCGTTGAACTCATGCTCTGCATAAAGAATCAGCGACACGTTCATAACGCGCTCATGCAGTTCGCTGGGTTTCTTGCCGTGGAGCAGTTCCAGGAAATGGCCGCCAATGGAATCCACGTCGCTGGCGGTATCGATGCGCACGCCTTCATGGGCGAAGCGGTACCAGTAGGTGATGATGGCCGGGAACAGTGCCAGCATGCGATCGATTTTGTCGTCCTGCTGACTGAAGTCGGTCTCCGTTTCCAGGTTACCCAGCATGGAGCAGCCGGTGCGCATGACGTCCATGGGGTGGGCGTCTTTGGGAATATGCTCCAGTACGGATTTCACGGCGTATGGCAGTTCACGCATACTCACAAGCTTTTTCTTGTAGTCCTCAAGCTCCTGCCGGTTAGGCAGCTTGCCGCGCAACAACAGGTAAGCCACTTCTTCAAACTGGGCGTGGTCCGCCAGATCGCTGATGTCATAGCCACGATAGGTCAGGCCGGCACCGGACTGGCCAACAGTACACAGCGACGTTACGCCAGCCACCTGGCCGCGAAGACCTGCGCCTCCGAGTTTTTTTGCTTCAGCCATGGTTTTCCCCCTCATCAATGTTTGGATTTTGATTAACCCTTTTTCTGCTGGAACAGCTCGTCCAGCTTCTGTTCGAAATCGTGGTAGTTCAGGAAATCGTACAACTCCATCCGCGTTTGCATAAGATCAACCACGTCTTTCTGGTCACCTTTCTCGAGGATGTTTTCGTAAACCGTCAGTGCAGCCTTGTTCATGGCGCGAAAGGCACTCAATGGATACAGCACCATACCGGCGCCGGCTTCTGCAAGCTCCTTGCGATTGTACAACGGCGTGGCACCGAACTCGGTAATATTGGCCAGCACCGGCACGTCCAGGGCTTCAGAGAAGGCCTTGTAGTGCTCCAACTCGGTCACCGCTTCGGCGAAAATGCCGTCGGCGCCCGCCTCTATGCAGGCCTTCGCACGCTCAATCGCGGCGTCCAGGCCTTCCTTCTGGAACGCGTCGGTACGAGCCATGATGAAGAAGTCATCGTCCTGACGGGCATCCACGGCGGCCGTGATGCGATCCACCATTTCTTCCTGGGAGACGATTTCCTTGTTCGGTCGGTGACCACAGCGTTTCTGGGCCACCTGATCTTCGATATGGACTGCCGCTGCGCCAGCGCGTTCCATTTCGCGAATTGTGCGAGCAATGTTGAAGGCGCCGCCCCACCCGGTATCGATGTCTACCAGCAGCGGGACGTCGGTGGCCGCAGTGATACGGCGGACATCCTCGACCACATCGTTCAGAGTGGTCATGCCCAGATCCGGCAAACCATAGGACGCATTGGCAACACCGCCGCCGGACAGGTAGATGGCCTGATGACCGACCTTTTCCGCCATCATGGCAGTATAGGCGTTGATGGTGCCGACGATCTGTAGGGGGTGGTTTTCTTTCAGCTTGCTGGAAGACGTGCGCCTGGGGATAGTGTTTTGGACATGAGTAACCTCATTATTTGGGGTGACGGTTCTAGATCGTTAAATCGCCTTGCTGAATCTTTTTCTCGATGTTTTTGCGGGCCGCATGGATGTGTCGTTTCATCAGGAATTCCGCCAGCTCGCCGTCACGCTGGGCGATGGCTTCAACAATCCTGCGATGCTCCCCCAGCGCCATGTGAGGGCGCCCGGATGAGGTGCTCAAACGGTAACGATACATCCGGACCATATAGTAAAGATCACCCAGCAGCATTTGCGCGAGTTTGGTGTTGCGACTGCCTGTGGCAATTCGGTGATGGAAGTCGTAGTCGCCTTCCGCCTGATAGTAGGCCTGGCCCTGGGCCTGTTCGATCATTCGCTCATGGCTATCGAGGGTGGCGGACAGGTCAGCGATTTCCTGATCGGTCATCCGCTCGGCGGCCTGACGGGCGGCGAGCCCCTCCATGGTTTCGCGAATGCGGTAGAGCTCCATGAGTTCATCAGCGCTGACTGAGACCACCTTTACCCCGGCGTGGGGCCGGCGCACCAGCAACCCTCGGGATTCAAGGCGGCCAAGCGCCTCGCGAAGCGGGCCACGGGTAAGATTGAAACGGGAGCAGAGTTCGACTTCGCCGATCTTTTCGCCAGGGGCAAGGTCGCCCTTAACGATGGCCGTTTGCAGACAATCGAAGGCTTCATCGGCACGGGTATAGGTTTGGGCGATAGCTTCCGGCATATTTTGTCAACAATAGTGACTGGAATTACCGGAAATCTACGCCCTAACTCGATTATTGTCAACAATCCCGGATTACCTGGCAGCGTAATTGTTGACAGAGCGGCAGCCTTCACCGCCCAGAAGCAAGGCTAATAGAGCGTGCGCTCGTCCTTCGGAGGCGGCGTGTACTGGTACAACCAGGTTTCGGTAAGCACCTGGTTACCGAGTTTGAGCTGAAGACGCAGGTCAATCGGTTCCAGGGAGTCGTCGGGCACAAGGTCAAACATCGCCCGATAACCACCAATGGAGTCCAATGGCCGCGCAGAGGTGATTTCCACCTCCCCACGGCTGGCCGTTATCACCGGCTCTACCTCTGCATCGTCCCCCACCAGCGGCAGCGCGCCGCCGGCAAAGTCCACGGCAAACCGCCAGGAGAAATATTTTCGCTCCTGCCCGACAACGCCCCCCAATCCCGTACGTGTTGCCTGGACCGTGGCCAGCTCCTCTGGCTCCATCGGCGGCTCGCCCCCCCATGACAACGTGTAGGAATAAAGATACTCCTGCCCCGGCTCCATGGGCTTCTCGGGGTGCCAGAAGGCGACGATATTGTCGAACGTCTCGTCCTTGGTGGGAATTTCCACCAGCATCACACTGCCTTTGCCCCAGTCATCGTGAGGCGTGACCCAGGTGCTCGGACGTTTCTCGTAGAACACGCCATCGTCCTGGTAGTTGGCAAACCGGCGGTCGCGCTGCAGCAGGCCAAAGCCACGAGGATTATTGTCAACAAACGTATTTACCCGCAGGGAGCGAGGATTGACCAGTGGCCGCCACAGCCATTCGCCCTGCCCGTTCAGGATCGACAGCCCGTCCGAATCGTGAATTTCCGGGCGCCAGTCATAGGCCATGCGGCGATCATTCTCACCGGTCTGGTACATACTGGTCAGTGGCGCGACCCCCACCCGCTGAATGGGTTTTCTCGGGTATATCGCCGCATCCACGCTCATCACCATGTTCCGTCCCGGGGTCAACGTAAAGGCATAGGCACCGGTCGTGCTGGGTGAATCCAGAAGTGCATAGACCACCATGTTCTGGCTGCCCGGTTTCGGTTTCTCCAGCCAGAAGGCCGAAAACTGCGGGAACTCTTCCCCGCTTTCCAGTGCGGTGTCGATCGCCAGCCCCCTGGCGGAGAGCCCGTATTGCATCTCTGACCCAACCGCCCTGAAGTAGCTGGCGCCGAGGAAAGCGGCCAGGTCGCGCTCGTAGTCCGTGTGGAAGTGAACACGGAACCCGGCATAGCAAGATCCTCCGGCAGGGTTCCCAGGGGTTGTTCACCCTCATATCGGAAATATTCCGGCTTGTACGCAAGCTCCCGGGCCTCGCCATCTTCCACTTCGTGGATGCGCACCGGGGTTTTGAAGTAGAGGCCAAGATGGAAAAGCTGCACCTGGAACGCATTGTCGTCGTTACGCCAAAGCGCTTCTTCGGGGCGAAAGCCGATCGCCTGGTAATCGTCCCAGGACAGATTCTTCAACGAGCCGGGCAACTCCCCTTCATGTGACACCCAGGGTTCACCGGCCAAGGCCCGCGCATGGCCTTTCAGCCACGCGTAACTGAATGGCTTGGGCTCACCAACCTCGCCCGCCACGCTGGAACCACTGTACATCAATGCCGAGAGGGGCAGTGCCTGGCTCCCGCCAGACTGACGAAGGTTTTGATCAGTGTGCGTCTGTCCATGTCATGCTCCCGTCTAATATTGAAGCCTTTACTCTTCAGGTTTTGTCTTGCCCAGACTGGATATTCGCCGTCCCCAGAAACTGTCCGGCGATGAACGCCAGGCAAGCTGGTGCAGTTCCGCCAGTGCCGTGCGGTCACGGAACACTTGGCTGAGTTCGTTCCGGGACAATGACTCCGGCCCTTTGTCGGCGAGTCGTCGTACCAATGGCGCCAGCAACTCCGCCCTTCTGGGTTGGCGATCGGCGCGCGCCAAAGTGAGATGAAGCTGGTTCAGTCGCGGCCGTATCACGGCGGCCTCCACAGCGGTAATCACCGGAACCTCATCACTCTCGGCCCTTGCGCGTCTGGCGTCGTTCAATACCGCGACTGGTGTAAGCTCTTCCGGTATCACCAGTAATCCTTTTTTCCGAAAGGCCCGCCCCAGCCCTACACGGCTGAGCACCACCGATGTCGGGGCCGCCAACACGAGCGGCACCGCGACGGGCAAGGACCAGAGGAAAAACATGGGGTCCAGACTCCAGGCGAAGGCGGACCAGCCAGCCCCCACGAGCATGCCGGGAAACTGGGTCAGAAAAGCGTCCCGCCATGTCGTTTCTTCTGTGCGATTTTGCCCTGCCCAGGACAAAGAGACGTTGAGAAGAGCCCCAAGGACGTATCGGCTGTGGGCCATCATCCGGACCGGAGCCAGCAGGACGGAAACGACGATTTCCAGCAAAACACTGAGAAACAGCCGCCAGACGCCTCCAAAGCCCCGCACAAGGCCGTGTACTACAGCATCAAAAATGGCCAGGAACTTTGGCAGGAACAGCAGCGACAGGGTGCTCAGCGCAAGCCCGATAGCCCATTCCGGCCGCCATTCCGGCCATAGGGGGAATAGCCCCTGATGCCCTTCCGGGAAATAATTGATGCTGGCGACCGTCATTTGCACGGCTTCAACGGTCGTCAGAATCAGGAATGCCAACCAGAGCGGCGACGCCAGGTACGCCATGATGCCGTTAAGCAGCGCCATCCGGTGGGCCAGGCGCAACTTCCGCCCGAACAGCAGGATCCAAAGATGCTGGAGGTTGCCTCTGGACCAGCGATTGTCCCGGGAGAGTTCATCCGAAATGGTGGGCGGTGATTCTTCAAAGCTGTTGCCAAGCTCAGGCTCAAGCCACACCTCATAACCGGCGCGCCCCATGTAGGCCGCTTCGACGAAATCGTGACTCATGATGGGCCCGCGAAAAAGCCCGAAGCCCCGCAGCTTGCGAAGACCGCAGTGCGTCATAAAGGCTCAACGCGCAGAATGGCGTTGTGGCCCCAGAAGGCAGCGTCTCCCATCTGTATGGCTGCCAGGCCAGTAGCGAATAACGACGAGTAAAGGCGGTTCGCGAATTGCTGCACTCTGGCAAAGAGAGACTCACCGTTGATAATGGTGGGTGCGGTCTGCAGGATACCCACGTTGTTCCCGCTCCATCAGTTGCACCATTTTCACGATGGTTCCCGCGCTTAGCAGGCTGTCGGCATCCAGCACAACCATATAACGGTAACGGCGGCCCCAACGCCGCAGAAAGTCCGCAACGTTGCCGCTTTTGAAATTGAGATTGACGCGCCGACGACGATAAAACAGCCGCCCTTCAGCCCCGAGCTCTTCACACAGCCGGTGCCACTCGGCCTGTTCCTGGAGCCAGACGTTCGGGTCCCTGCTGTCGGAGATAATATGAAATTCAAAGCGGTCCAGCTGCCCGGTCCGTTCAATGTCCTGATAGACCGCCTTCAACCCGCTGAGCGTCCATTTCACGGGCTCGTGGTAGATCGGCATAACGATGGCGGTTTTGGCCAGCGCCGTGTTTTCCAGTTCCGACTCCGGATGGCGTTTGAGAAGGCTGTGACGATCGCCACCTATCAGCCTGAGTACGAAACCAAACACGGCCGTCCAGAATCCCACTGCAATCCACATATAAAGAAGGATAAAAAGCGCAAGCAGGCCGAGCTCTACCCATGTTCCGCCGTGATACGGCAGAATCCAGAGCAGGAAGTAACTGGCAACAATGGTTTGCCCAACCACAAACAATGTCAGGAAAAAGCGACGCACTGTGGCGGTGCGGCGCCAGGTTCCCGAACGCTCGTGGGGGGCTTCATTAACGACCTCAGTCATGGGGATAGTACCCCAGGTGGCCGCGCATCAGGGGTGGAATAGGCGCCGGGATGTCCATTCCCGGCAGGTTGAAGTAGTCCGGCACGAGCTCAATACACCGGGCGGGCAAATCCAGCCCACCACCGTCCTTCATGGCGCTATCAACCAAACGCAGCACCTGTCGACACGTTTCCGCGTCCAACTCCACGCCATCGTCGCGCAGATAAGTCATGACCCTCTCGATCGCCTGCTGGCATACGGTTTCCGGCATGAACAAATCTCCGCTCTACTGTTTCTGGCCAAGCCCGGAATCCGGGCCGATGGAATAGGTCCAGGTCTCGGTCAGTGGCTCATTATCAAGCAGGAGTTGTCCTCGGAGCACCGGAGCCTTTTCACCGACGGGGCGCACCAGCATCGACAGTCGCCAGGTGCTATCCGCCTCAACGTACTCAACGAAATGCTCTATGATCTCAACGGCATCGCTGTTTCCGCTGCCCTCACTGACTTTACTGACGATGGCTGCATTGGGCTTGAGATCGTCCAGTGGCCCCCCTGCAAAATCAACAATGATTCGGTAGGCCCCCTCTTCCGTGCCGCCTCCGGGACGATTGCCATCTCCAACAAACGTTTGCAGCGCACGCCCGGTGTCCTGCCCGGATACGTCCTTGTCGCCAAAACGAAGGCTGTAGGCAAACGCCCGATGGTCACCCTGCTTTACTGGCTCCTTCGGTTTCCAGAAGGCAACAATGTTGTCGTTGGTTTCCGCGTTGGTGGGGATTTCAACCAGCACGACCTCGCCGTTCGACCATCCCTGCCTTGGCGCAACCCACGCACTGGGCCGTTTGTCATATCGAGCCTCGGCGTCCTCAAACTGGTCAAACTGGGTATCCCGCTGCATCAAACCGAAGCCAGCCAGGCGATCAACCTGAAGGTAGCTGAGCCGGAGGCGCGATGGGTTCGTCAGAGGGCGCCACAACCATTCGCCCGCGCCCTGGTCATGAATCAGCAGTCCGCTTGAGTCGTGCACCTGGGGCCGCCATTCACCCCGGGGCCTGGCAGTATTTTCGCCGTAGTAGAACATCGACGTCAGTGGCGCCAGGCCCGGTTGGTCCACCGGGTTGCGGTAGAACAACTCAGCAGTGACATCGATACGTGTGGTTTTGCCAGGCTGGATATCGAAACGGTAGGCGCCGGCGACGCTAGGGCCGTCCAACAGGCCGTAAACCCGCATACGTTCACTGCCACCTCCCGGCCGTTCAAGCCAGAATTCAACAAACGATGGCACCTCCTCTCCGGAGGGCAGTCCGGTGTCTATCGCTATACCCCGCGCCGACAGACCAAAGTGATTGTCGGCACCCACGCCCCGGAAGTAGCTTGCGCCGGCGAAGACCAGAAACTGATTCTGTTCGTCGCCACGGCCCATCGGGTACGTGAGCTTAAAACCTGAATATCCCAAGTCTGCGGGAACCCTTTTGGCGAGTTCCGGGTCCGGGAAGCTGAAGCCGGATTTATCAAACGGGATGGGTGTGACGCCGTCGGCATCCACCTCATTCAGCTTGACCGTGTGGGTGTAATAACTCCCCGGCGGCACCATCATCACCTGGAATCGGGAGCGTCCCTCGCGCCAAAGGCTGGCCTGCGGATTGAAGCGGATGGATTGGTAGTCTCGGTAGCTCAGGTTCCTGAGAAACCCAGGCACCGGAGGTGGCGGCTGATACTCACCTTCAGCCCTTGCTTTGGCCTTGTCCACTATCTCCCTGAACTCAAGAGCCCCCGCCACATGGGCGTAGAGCAGCCCCGGCAATACCAGGCCGATCAGCCATCGTTTCCCTGAATGCATGTAGGTCCCACCTCGAAAAATGTCCATCGACTTTTTAATGTAGCACCTGCGACGGGCGCCGTCTCAAGTGACATCTTCGTAAGGCAGGCTGGCCACAGGGAGCCAGAGAGGCATCAGAGAGGAGTTAGGGAAGAAATCAGATACCCATGGTGAGAGAGAACCGAACGTCCGGGCGTTCGGGCATCGTCATGGCCGTCGTGGAAGCACGAATCATACGGCCGACGCTGACATTGGCCGTGAACGCACGGCCCTCGAACTTCAGTGAAACCTGGCCAGCACTGGCCCGGCCGTGGCGGTCGGACTGGGTTTCGGAGTATGGAACCCAGCCGTGCAACACCGCAAAATTCACGCTGGAAAGTACACCATCCATAAATGGCATCTGCCACGAGGGGCTGGCAGTATCCAGGCGCAACCAGCCACCCTGAACAACCGACACGGATTGGCCGTTAAAACCGGCCATCATGGAGGGACCGGCCACGGTCAGATACTCCGACACCGGAAGATCTTCATCAGCGAACTGGTAACGGCCGTGAATCCGCCACCGCCAGCGATAGAGCTCCTGTTCCAGCGAAGCGGACATGGCCACTTTGTAGAACGCGTCTTCGCGCCCGACATCTTCCTTCAACCGGTAATCGGTTGCACTGTACTCGCGACCGCTCACCGCCAGAAGACCAGTGCTGGCCTGCAAGCCACCCCAAAGCTCATGACCGCCCTTTGCCTTGACGCCAACTGAGGACAGTTCGTAACGGCTCTCTGATACCAGGCTACCCTTCTCCAGAGCGCGGCTGTCCCGCCCGGTATGGCGGGCAATACCATCAAACGCCAGACCAAATCTTGAAAACAGCGGACGACTGGCCCCGACGCCTACAACACTGGATTCGCCACTGGCGTTGTAGCGCCTGTCACCACTGGTAATGGCACGGCTGTAATATGAACTTCCGGTTTCCACGGTGACTTGGTTGGCTCCGGCGGGAAAGCGGTACCGAAACGACGTGGCGTTGGCGTCTGAGCGGTTTTTGTGGGACCGGGCATCGCGATAGTGAAACCCGATTGCATCGCTGCTACCGACCAGGCTGTCAGCAGACACACCGATGTCTCCGTCCATTCCGTCGCTGTTCAGGGAGGTTTTGCCGGAAAACTTCAATCGGGATCTTAGCCAGTGTTCACGCTCATCGCGAAACGCATTTACGGTGCCCTCAAAGTTATCGGCGTAGGGTTTCCAGCCATTACGCAACCAGGAACCCGATGATTCCGCGTACAAAGGTTGGCTGAGAACGCACCAAATCAGTGCGAACAACAGGGAATGTCTCAATGTTTCTGATCCTGCCAGTGAGCGCCGGCCGCCTGTCGCTGCGAATACCGGTTATTCTTAAAAAATCGTCACTGCGGAATGTATTGCATTAACGCCCTTAAATCCATCACTGGTTGCCAAAATTTACAAAGTTAATCTTCATAGAAAACAGATGATTACAAAGACCTCTGAAAGTTTTTTCTATAGATTTCAACAGGCCGGAGGTATTGAGAACTGGTACCACTTATTACCAAATTCTACATTTCGCTACCGAGGCCTCCATTTGGGTCACTAACTTGGTTACACTTGGCACAATTCGTGAGTCAGCCTACACGGACGACTGACTTCAAACAGGCCGTGACCGAAACGAAATAAGGACGAACGTTATGATCAAAAAGTGTCTCTTTCCCGTTGCCGGGTATGGCACCCGCTTCCTGCCGGCCACCAAGGCCATGCCCAAGGAGATCCTTCCCATTGTGAACAAACCCCTTGTTCAATATGGCGTTGAGGAAGCCTCTGAAGCGGGCGTTCACGAATTCGGTTTCGTCACCGGTCGAGGTAAAAGGGCCATCGAGGATCACTTCGACATCAGCTATGAGCTCGAGCACCAGATTGCCGGTTCGGGCAAGGAAGACCTGTTAACCTCGATCCGGGAACTGATCGACAACAACTCGTTCGCTTTCACCCGCCAGAGCGAAATGAAAGGTCTCGGTCACGCCATCCTTACTGGTCGCAACCTTGTCGGCGACAGCCCATTCGCGGTCGTACTCGCTGATGACTTCTGCGTGGCCGATGGCGCCGAAGAAGGTGTACTCGCCCAGATGGTCAAGCTTTACAACCAGTTCCGCTGCTCCATCGTGGCCATTGAAGAAGTACCGGAAGATGAGACCCACAAATACGGCGTGATTGCAGGCGAGTCCATGAAAGACGGCCTCTATCGCATCACTGACATGGTCGAGAAACCCGCCCCGGAAAATGCCCCCAGCAACCTGGCGATCATTGGGCGTTACATCCTCACGCCGGACATCTTCGACATCATCGAGCGCACGCCCCCGGGCAAGAATGGTGAGGTTCAGATTACGGATGCGCTACTGGAACAGGCGAAGAACGGATGTGTTCTGGCCTACAAATTCAAGGGGCGCCGGTTTGACTGCGGCAGCATTGACGGGTTTGTGGAAGCGACCAACTACGTTTACGAAAACATCTACAAGAAAGGTAAATAGGCGCCTATTTGCCGAGGATTTGCAGGATCATGCGCCGGTTTTCGCCGGAGGTTTTCCGGAACCGGCGCAGCAGTTCCATTTCCTCCTCTGAAAGTTGAATCCGGCTGATTTCACGCTCCAGTTCTTTCAGGGCCGTTGACAGGTCATCGCCCTGGCTGAACGCCAGGCCTGGCAACTCCAACTGGCCGGTGTCCCCGGCGTCGTCCAGATCCAGCAGGTCTTCCAGTGGGGTTTCCGTCTTCAGGCAAAAATCCAGTAACTCGGTGACACCCGGCCATGCCCGCTGCCTCGCATCAGTCGATTCCCAACTCACCACCCGCGCCTCGTCCACTCCGCACATTTCTGCCACGTCCCCGCACGACAACTGCCCGGCTTCCCGAATCTGCCGCAGGCGGCGGTTAAAGGTTTGCAGGTACCGCATAGGAGTGTTCTCTGCCGTGGTTAGTCTTGTGGCCTGATGGCACTTTCGGTGACTCAAACCGGAAATGTAACGTACATATAGCTTTACACACAATCTACCTATAATGAATCCATAAGCAACGGAAATAACTTGGTATGGCGGCAAAAGCACTGGATAAGAACACCGCATGGGAGCTGGTACTGGACGCAGTGAACCGCAGCAATGTGACGCTTTCATTGCCAGGCAGTGATAAGCCAGCACTGGATATTGGCCAGAACGGCGAATGGGCACTTCGACTGCCAGCAGAGCTCGGCGCACGGGACCTTCTGTCGGTTTTCCTGCCGCTGTGCTGCCCGGTTGCTCAAGGCTCACGCTCGCGGGTTGTCGGCCAGATGGGGCAGAGCCTGGACGGACGTATCGCCACGGTGACCGGCGCCTCCAAGTTCATCAATGGCGAAGATGGCATTACCCACCTGCACCGCTTGCGGGCAGTGTCGGAAGCGGTCATTGTCGGCGCCGGAACTGCATCCACCGACAATCCCAGGCTGACGGTTCGCAAGACGTCCGGCATTAATCCGGTTCGGGTGGTGATTGATCGCAACCATCGGGTACCGGACAGCCACCACTTGTTCAGCGATGAAGCATCCCCAACACTTCGCCTCGTCGCCGGGGACTACCACGCTGGCGATAAGCTGGCACCCCGCCACGGCGTAACAGATGTGCCTGCCTCGGGCAGAATGACACCACGGACCCGGCCCATATACTCGCGGTTCTCGCGGACTTTGGTCTTCGCAAGATTTTTGTGGAGGGCGGTGGGCTTACCGTGTCTGAATTCCTGAATGCGGACCTGCTCGACCGGCTGCATGTCATGGTCGCCCCCATGATCATCGGCAGTGGGCGCCCGGCGTTTTCACTGCCGGAAATCAAGACACTCGACAGCGCCCTGCGCCCGAAGGCCCAGATGGTGGATCTGGGCAGTGACATGCTGTTTGATCTGAATTTCAGCCACTCGAGTGTCGGCGAGTGAATACGAACAGCACGCCCGGAAGGCTGGACAACAGGACCGCCAACCCGTAGCCGACACTGAGTGCAACGCCCTGCTCGGCCGGCATTCCAGCCATAGGCCAGAGCAATGCCGCAGCGCCCTCGCGCATTCCCCAGCCAGCGACGGTAACCGGAATAGCCATGACCAGCAGCAGAAGACTGCAAAGAGACACCAGCACCAGGGCCATGTACGGGTCAGCCCAATAACCCGCTCCCAGAGCCAACAACGAAAATACAGCCAGGTAACTGGCCACCACACCGGCGGAGGATACCAACTGGACACCCAGAGCCGGCCACCTCAACAGAGCCTTGTGCAAGTCACGCCGAAGCGCATGGACGTAGCTCTTCCCGCGCTGCCAAAGCCTGGCAATCAATACCACTGTCGCAACCAGGACGGCCAGCAACAACAGCGCCCGTTCGCCGTAGCCGGTAAAAGCCTCAAGCATCCCGTATCGGGACCCTGCAAGCCAACCCCCCAGCTTAGCGCCACCGCCACCATTACCAGCTGGCCAGACAATCGTTCGATCATGACAGCATGAGCAGACGCAAGACGGGCACCGGAGTCGAGACTGTGACGCCAGGCCCTATTAACATCGCCCATCACCCCGCCAGGAAGCACCTGATTGAGAAAAGTGGCAAGGTAGTACTCCCGCACCGCAACAGCCATGGGCAAGACCAACCCAAGTCGCCGGGCGGTGTAACGCCAGCGCCAGGCTGAAAGCACCACCTGCGCAACGGATACCACCATGGCTGCCAATAACGACAGTAATGAGAACTGCGCCAGTTCCCGCCAGAGCACGCCCAGATCCAGGAAGTAGCCAGTCGCCAATAGCAACAGCAGGGTGAAACCCCAGCGCAGGTAACGGGTTCGGAGCAGGCGTCGCACGTCAGGCAACGCCGTCTCTGGCTGGCCGGGCAAACAAGTCTTCATGTTCCACGCGGATTGACAGGCTCTGCTCATCAGCCTGCTTCAGACGCAGCCAAACCAGCGCTCGGCCCGCTGACGTTCGCTCGGCGACTGTTGCATCACCGCGTCACGCCAGCCCTCAAGCAAGGCGCGCTGAAGTGCACTTTGAGCAGGCGTCAGGCGCCACGGGCTTGGAGCAACAGACACCTGATAGTCCCGCAATTCGAGCTGTTGCTTGAGGTAATTCGTCGCCGATGGCCCCAGCGCGGCGCCAGTCCCCTTATCGTTGTGCTGGTGCTCGTTGACGGTCTCGCGTATCCAGTCGTCGTCCTGGTCTGCCGGCGACAGCTCGACATTCCCCGCGTAACTCAGAACGATAAACACGCCGGCATTGTGTCTGGTGGCGGCTACCGCCAATGCCTCTAGCCAGTCTTCCGACATCAGGTCTATCAGGGCCGAAGCTGTGATCAACCGGGTGCCATCCGGAATCTGCCCGGCAAGCCGCTTGGCGTTCAAGTGACAGGCATGGGCTTCCAGCGGGACATCAAGGTGTTGCAGGCTTTCTCCGGCGAGGGCAAGCAGGTGTTCGTCCTGGTCCAGTAGCACCCAGTACTGGGGTACCGTCATGGCCGGCACAAGGTAACGGGCGTTGGAGCCAGTGCCGGTACCCAGATCCACCACCAGCAGTGGTGGTGCGTGATGACCGCTCAGAACGACCGGATGACAATAGTCCTGTTCCGCCCAAACCAGCACCTCCGAGAGCAACTTCTTGTTACGAGCAAGGTGGTCTGCCGGCTCACGCAGTGCCAGCCAGTCGCTGTCGAAGGTGGTAGGGTCCGGTGGCGGCAGCAGGTCTTCCAGTGCACGCTGGAAGTCAATGGCGGTACTCTGCCAGCTTCTCAGGGAGCGCGCCGCCTGCTGTGCCTGGGTAGCCGCCTCGCCAAGCGCGCCGGGGTTAGTAAGCCAGTCTTCCAGGCACGCCCCGCAACCCTGCGACATCGCCGGCTGGATACTGCCGGACGCCAGGCCGCAGGCCTGTGGTGGAAAGGGCACCCCCATCCGTGGTGATCACCGGCAACCCCGCGGCAATCGCCTCATCAATCACCATTCCATACCCTTCGTAAACGGACGGCAGCACAAAAACATCAGCGTTACGATAGGCGCCGGCAAGCTCAAGGTCGTCCAGCTCCCCCAAAAGACTGATCCGATGTTCAAGCCCCAGGTTCGCAATGATACCGCGAAGCTCGTGGGCATAGCGCTCGTCGCGATCCAGCGAGCCTGCCAGGGTGCAGTGCCATGAACAGTCCCGGAGATCACTTAACGCTTCAACCAGATGGTGCTGTGCCTTGCGCGGCGACAGGTGGGCAACACAGAGCAGATGAATCGTGGGGCCCTGGGCTCTTGATGGCTGGGTTTCAGCGCCAATACCGGCAATGGTGTCGGCGCCCGGCTCAACCACGCGGATGGCCGTGGCCGGTACGCTGTAGTCTTTCAGTCGGTGCGCGGTGTGGGCACTGGTCGTGATGACCCCGGCCACCTTTGACAGCGCCCGACGCTCTACCCGGAAAAGCCAATCCTGCAACTCTTGCGTCAGCCCCGTTTCATCCGCCAGGGCGTGGTGGACCAGCGACACAACCCGCAAACGGGATGCATGGTTGGCGATCACGTCCGGAAGCCCGCCCATGGCCAGGCCATCAAGTACCACCACCGAATCATCCGCAAGGGCGGCAAGCAACCTGTTCATGGATGCTTCCGCCATCCGGTCTGGCACCGGGAAGCTGCCACAGAGCCCGGAAACAAAGGCATCCACGCCGTTATCCCTGAGCCCTGCGACAACACGCTGAACGTACCGGTAGCCTCCGGTTTTCTGTTCAGGATCCCCCGGGACAACGAACAACACCGACGTTAATGGTTCAGAGTTCGCCATGGTAGCTGGCCCAGGCAATATGGGATTCGCCAAGGGTGACCTTCATCGAACACAGGCCTTTGCCGGTTTCACCCAGCCGGCCCTGGCGGATCGCCGCGGCCAGTCGGTCGAACACCGTCATCGCCATGAATTCGGTGGTGGTATTGCGATTGGCAAATTCCTCGATATCGTCCAGGTTCTTCATGTTGAACTCGGCAATCACCGACGACAACACCTCGGACGCCAGCCCGATATCGACGATCAGATCGTCGTTGTCGAGGGCTTCCCGCTCGAAGGAGACATCAACTACGTAGGTGGCGCCATGCAGGCCCTGGGCGGGGCCGAAAATGTCACCCTTAAAGCTGTGGGCGATCATCATGTGGTCTCTGACGGTAAGGCTGAACATGGGGTTTTGGGTCCTCGATACGGATGATGGAAGTCAATTGTCGGGGTATACGATACGGTGGCAGAGAGTGTCGGAGGCCGTTCCGCCAGCTCTGTTTCCAGCAAGTGCCGGCATAACCTCCGGCAGCGATTCGAAGGTGGTTTCGCCGCTGATCAGGCAGTCCAGGACATCATCCCGCAGCAGCTCCAGGGCCAGCACCATTCGATCCCGATGGCGCCAGCGTGGCCGCTGCTCAGGATGCAGGTTACCAACCTGGCTAGACCGTATCGTCAGCCGACGGGAATGGAATGCCCGGCCCAGGGATACCGGCACTGGCTGCTCGCCGTACCAGCTCATCTCAATAATTCGCGCTTCCTGTCCCGCCAGCGCAAGAGCGGTTTCAAGACCCGTTGGGTGGCCGCTGGCGTGGATGACCAAGTCATGATCGTCCTGTCGGCACCGGGTCTGGAAATCCAGCCCCAGGGTGTGCGCAACCGTTTTACGCTGTGGATTGGTGTCCACGACGGTAACCCGGGTACCCGGTATGCGGCTGGCAAGCCACGCAACCAGCAGACCAACGACGCCAAGGCCAACCACTGCGACCCGCTCTCCCACTCGTGGTGAAGCATCCCACAGGCCGTTAACCGCGGTTTCCATGTTGGCGGCCAGCACTGCCCTGGATTCCGGAAGACCGGATGGAAGAGGTACCACGGCGGATGCAGGAACCTGGTAGTGCTCCTGATGAGGAAACAGGCAGAAAACCGACTGGCCAGTCAGGGCCTCGGGGCCCGAAACAACACGACCTACGCTGGCATAACCATATTTGACCGGGAAGGGAAAATCGCCTTCCTGGAACGGGGCACGCATCGAATCGTATTCCGACGGTGGCACACGGTTGTTGAAAACCAATGACTCGGTTCCACGACTGACGCCCGAGTATAGCGCTCGCACAGACACCGCTGGACTGTCAGCATCGGTCGCCGAACAATGATCGTAGGTTGCTGGGAGAATGGCCCCTTCCCCGGGCCCGGTCACCCAAAATGCGTTTGTCATATCGTCTGTTTCCTTACAGCGCACGTAACTCACTATAGTATACGCAGGCTATAGTACACGCGGCCTTGCCAGCTATAGTGCATACAGGCGCATCCATATTTTCAGTAAGGCCCTGTTACGACCGGATGCACGCTCAATCATACGCTGGGGTTTGATGATGGATTCCCACACTCACACGTTCCGCCTGCCCCTGGCTGCCGATCTTGCCTGGTCCGGCGGACTGACGGCGCTCATGGTGACCGCCGCTGGCATCGGATTCCACCCCCCTGCCAGCTTTTACGCGCTCGCCGTGTTGCTTTGCCTGGCAATTGCGGTGCCTGTTATTCGCTTCTGGCCTGCGGAACAGGACTTCGGTTGGGCCAATCGGGCAACCCTGGTACGCGCCTCCCTCGTCATACTCCTCATCAGCCTGGCGCCGTTCACTTCCGAGTTAGGGAACTGGCTGTGGTTGTACGGGTCATTGTGTTTACTGGCGTTGATTCTTGACGGCGTGGATGGCGCAGTCGCAAGGGCCACCCGTTCAACAACGGCGTTCGGTGCCCGATTCGACATGGAACTGGATGCGCTGTTCATCCTCGGGCTGTGTGTTGCGGTCTTGGCCCAGGGCAAAGCCGGCCCATGGGTTCTCGCGTTGGGCTGATGCGTTACGCCTTTGTGATCGCTGGCCACTGGTTTCGCTTCATGGACAGACCACTACCCGACAGCTTTCGACGCAAAACTGTCTGCGTATGGCAAATAGTCACCCTGATGGTTGCCATATTGCCGATTACGCCGACCGGCTTCGCGACTGCCACACTCGCTATCGCGCTGTTACTGCTCTGTTATTCGTTTTTTACAGACCTGCGCTGGCTTTATCAAACAGGGAGAAAGACATGAAAACGTTCCTATCCACCGCGGCACTGACCGCCTCACTGGCATTGTCCGCCCCCGTTGCCATGGCCGAGCCGGAAACCTACGTTATCGACGATGAGCATTTCTCGATGTCGTTTGAGGTGAACCACATCGGCTATGCCCCGGTAATGGGCATGTTCCGGGATGTGGAAGGAAAGTTCGGCTACGACGAGGAGACTCAACAGCTCACCTCCGGCACACTGACGTTCAAAAGCAAAAGCGTCTTCACCAATCACGATAAACGGGATGGCCACCTGCGCAACGAGGATTTTCTCAACAGTGGAAAGTTCCCGGACATCACCTTTGAGATCACCAGTTTCGAAACCACCGGCGAAAACACCGGCATTGTGACCGGTGACCTGACCCTTCTGGGCAAAACCCGCCCGGTGGATGTTGATGTAACCCTTAACAAATCTGCCGACTACCCCATCGGGCACGAGGACTACACCCTCGGCATCACCGCCGAGACCACCATCAAGCGCAGCAATTGGGGTATGACCTACGGCATTGATCAGGATCTGGTGGGTGATGACGTTCGCCTCAGGTTCGGCCTCGAAGCTGTGAAAGAGTCCGGCTGGTTATGAGGTAGTGTGAACAACATCACACCCTGGACACATTCTGTTACACATTCGGGCCATTTTTTTGCGCGAAGTCAGTTTGGCCCGTTATGTTAATACAACAACAAAAATAATGGCGTTCGCGCCATAGAATGCCTCCAACAAGGATCCAAAGATGCCACTGCGGTTGCTCTTGGCCCTAACGTTCGTTGTGTCCGGTGCCGTCGGCCTGGGATATCTACTGTCGACCGACAATACAGTCCGGTTCTCCTGGATAACCGGTGAGAGCGAAGGCAGGAGCCCGCCCCCTTCCGGAACAGACACCACCCGCTCCAAGCCCGGGCCGGCCGAATCGCCGACCACGGAAAAGCAGGAACCCTCTGAGAATGCGATCGGCTTCATGTTGGCCAGTGCTGCAGCCCAATACAGCCAGAACATCCGCTACCCGACCTACTCCATTCCAATCTCTGACGACCAGGCCAAGGCCTACGCCGGCAACCGTTTCGACCCTGTGGAGCTGCCGCTGGACGGGGGCGGACAATTTACCGTCACACTTGAGAAATACCGCTTCGTACAGGAAGAAGACATTCTTGTGGCAGCGAGCATTACTGGCTCCCAGGTGGTAGGGCCAAGCCTGGACGCGACCCTGGAGTCCCCCGAGTCTCGCCAGGCGATTGCCAGTACTACACTCCAGAACGAGGCCGGTGCCCCCTACTATGAAGCATCATTGAGGCCGACGCAGAGCCTGGCGAATATCGGTTGATCGTTGAGGCAACCATTGATGGCAAACCCGTACGCCACGTTTCAACCCTGACCATTGAGCCCGTCCTGGGAGAGTTTGACGGCCTGGGCGACCCAAAGGTGACCAACAACGACCTGATAATACCGGTTCATTTCGACGCCAAAGACCCCGGTTTCTATGCCCTCTCTGCCCAGCTCTACCACAACGGCCGCGCACTCGCGCAGCTGCAGGCGGAGAAGCGACTCGACGGAACCACCGACACCCTGGAGCTCAAAGCCCATGCTCGGTGCTCGCCCATCGTGAGATTAGCGGTAACCTGGAACTGCGCAACCTGCAGATCCGTCGCCTGCCGGCCTCGCCCGGAGACCGCACCGACTATGGCTATGGCCCTGATGATGGCTACTCGTTTTCGCCACCGGACCTGGACGGATTGACCGACAGCCCGGCAGGTGACCCCGAATCAGAGCAACGTGCTGCGCTGCTGCAAAGGCTGGCAGACAAGTTCTGATACAACAATAAAACAAAGACGGAGCCTTTATGAAAACAAGAAAGAGAAGTGCCTGTAAGACCGCCCTTGCGGTGGCCATCGCCGGCGGCTTGTTCGCCGGCACCGCCCACGCCCAGCTTGCGGGCCACAACGTGATCCTGGTTCACGGCTTCCAGCAGGAAGACCTGGCCAATCCACCTGCCAACCTTAATGAGGTAAAAAGTGCTGGCGAGGACTACTGGCGCACCTTCTGGCTGTCCCGTTCCGATGCCCGCGTAGACTGGGGAAGCGATGGCCGGGTAGAGGGAAGCATCGCCCAGCAGGCCTATCAGCAGTTGCGAGACATCAGCCAACAAGGGCTGTGCAACGATTTCTGCATTGTGGTGTCCCATTCCACGGGAGACCTGGTCACCCGCTACCTCCTGGAAAATCAGGCCCGCTGGCTTCAGGCCGACGGTCTTCAGCCCCTGAAAATCCTTGCTGCCATCGACTACTCCGGTGCCGGCGGCGGTACGGAGCTGGCCGATCTGGCCCTGAACGTTGCCTACAACGACAGCTGGTACAACTGGCCACTCAAACAGGCGGTACGTGCCTTCACCGGCATCACCCCTGAGCCAGGCAGCCTTGGCGTGGTCAATGACCTGCAAACCAACACGGCACGCAACCTCGCCGTCAGTCCCAATAATATTCCGCGCCTGCGGTTTGTGGCCGGCGGCTCCTCCTACGGCGGCATTACCAAGCCGTTCATTGCCGGCACTGATGATGGCGTGGTACCAACCACTCGGCCTGTGGCGCCACCACCAGCAACGGTATCGACTCCTGTAGCTCGAACCTGAGCCTGGCGGGCAAGGTGTCCAGCCAGAACGGGCCGTCGGACCTGTACTACAATCACTTTCCGATCCTGATGAACGAGGGTGCTTCCCACAGCGGCGTTCTGGGCTCGGAAACCGGCAACATTTCCGTCCCCGTAGTGAATGACACAACCCTCAATGGACTGCGTGTCGATTTCGCCAGCCGCACCTACAACAAGCGCGCCTGGTGGCAGTGGTGGGGTTCCGGTGACCGATATGTTGAAGTACCCGGTTCGGACCAGACCGATATGTCGACACTGGTCTACAACACACTCAACAACTAAAAATACCAAGATGGACCCAACCGTCTGAAGGAGCACCAACCGGCTCATGGAAGAGCCATTCTTACCTGCCCGTGATAAACTCCGCCGCTGTCGCTCTAAAGCCTATCCACTCTATGGCGGTCTTGAATGCCCCTCTCGAACACTCATAAATCCGACCTGTTACTGGTGGTTGTCACCCTGATGGCAGCCATTAGCTGGATATTTTCCAAGGAAGCCGTATTACTGATGCCGCCGCTGATGTTCATGGCCCTTCGGTTCCTGTTGGCCGGTTCGGTACTGGCGGTCATAGCCTGGCCTTCGCTGAAACGACTAAGCCTGGACCAATTCAAGCGCAGTGCTGGCGTGGGGCTGGTGTTCGGAGTGGCCATGAGCTTCTGGGTGATGGGGCTGTTTCACGTCACCCACATAGGTGAAGGTGCCTTCCTGACCAGCCTTGGCGTGGTCATCGTGCCAGTGATTGCCCGGGTGATCTTCCAGGAGGCACAGCCTTTGAGCACCTGGTTTGCAATTCCGGTCGCGGTGGGCGGGCTCGCGCTGCTGTCGCTCAAAAATGGATTCCGGCCCGAAATCGGTCAGGTTTTCTTTGTGGTGGCTGCGTTTATCTTTGCGCTGTATTTCACCCTTAACACCCGCGCGGCCAACCAGCGCACGGTGATCAACCGCCGGGGAGAGTCCGTGGAAAAACACCGCGTCCCCGCCCTGCCCCTCACGACCATTGCGCTGCTCACCGTAGGCACCGTCACCTTGACCGAGTCATTGCTGCTGGAACCCTGGACACCGACTCTCGAGAACTTCTCCGGCATTCTCGCCGGCTGGGTGATTGCCAGTGCCGTGGTAGGCACGGCAGGCCGCTTCCTGCTGCAGACCTATGCCCAAAGCCTGGCTACCCACAGCCACGGAGTTGTAATCCTTGTGTTGGAGCCGGTATGGGTCGCACTGTTCGCTGCAGGCTGGTTCAGCGAATCCATGTCCACCACACAACTCGCCGGTTGCGGCCTGATATTCCTCGCACTGCTGATCAATCGGTGGGGAGTGCTCAGCAAGGCCATAAAAGGCTGGGCCAGAAAGCAGAAAACCGCCTGAAAGAGGTTGACCACGCCCATCGGAATCAGTATATTTCCACCCCGTTGCAGGACATAGGACCATAGCTCAGTTGGTTAGAGCGCTGCCTTGACATGGCAGAGGTCGGCAGTTCAAATCTGCCTGGTCCTACCATTCCTGCGAACAAGAATATCAACTGAAAAAGCCACTCAGAGCGTAAGCCGAGTGGCTTTTTTTGTTTCTGCCGCTCTTCCTTCCACAAACAATCCAGCAAACGTTTGCAACGCTCTATCAGTTCCGGGTCGGCGCATCCATTACCTCACCAGAAACTGCCGCACAACTCTCTTGTTGACGAACAAGTGCGTAACGCCATAAAGCCGGTGCGACTATTGCAGTAAGTGAAATATTGAGAACTTCGTGCCGCCTTTTTGCTTGCCCCATCCCTTCTTTCAAGGCAACCTTAAAATAGATGAGAAATTAAACTATTCGATTGTGGGTTTTGCAGTCACTGAACCCTTAACACTGCAAAAATTCAGCAGGAGGAGCCATCATGGACGGATTCAGCAATAGAGCTACCGCGCTTTTCAATGGGCCGATCGGAGTTATGGTGGCGATCTTATAACTTAGCCCGTCATCAATGATCAGGCGGTTACCAGGCGCACGCGGGTTGAATTTACCCTGTTCACCATCTGGCCAATCAGGTTGATGGTCGCCTGGGATTTAAACGCAATCAGTTGGTGGGAACAAAGGTCGTCGGGATGCTTCGGTGTGCCCCACTTCGCCAGGTACTCCGGGGAGGCGCACAACAATCGCCTGTCGTCTGCCAGTTTACGAGCCTTCAAATTACTGTCTGGAAGCACCGAGTCCCGCAATGCCAGGTCAAAACTTCCCTGGATAAGATCAAGCTCCATATCCGACAGTCGCAAGTCCAGATTGATGCCTGGGTAAAGCTCCAGAAACTCCGGCATCAGCGGTAACACATACTGCTGGGCAAACGTGCTGGATGCAGTCAATCTCAATGTCCCAGCCACATGTTCATTGCCGAACCCCATCGCCGCCAGGGCTGCGTTCTCCTGTGCCAGTATTTCTCTGGCGAAGGGTAAATGAGGTAACGGACCAACCCGGTAACGTCCCCGGCTAATGCGGCCTGCAATGGCGCCAAATCATTCGTCGCCCGGTAGCCTGAAATCCACTTCCTCAAGTGAGTCTGCCAGGAAGTCCAAAAATGCTCTTACCGCAGGAAGCAGCCCTCGGCGCGACGGGAAAACAGCATGGAAAATCCCTCCGCGTGGTCGCCAGTCCGGTAAAATACTGACGAGATTGCCGTCAATCAGGTCCTGCCCACCGACGATGAGCGGCATTTTTACCACACCTAAACCACCCACAGCAGCTTTGAGCAACGTAAAGACATCATCGGTGACCAGGCGTGGCTGGTGATGGATTTTAACGGCCGCACCAGCGGGCCCATCCAGGCACCAGACATGCTGTCCATCCCATTGCTCAAAATCGATACTGGGAAGTTTTGATAAATCGTCGGGAGTTATTGGTTTCGGATACTGCGCAACCACCTCTGGCGCGGCCATCAAGCACTGAGGCTTTTAGACAGCACTTTCATCGTTAAGTCACTGTCTTCGAGCGGCGGGTATCTCACTCGCAAGGCAACATCGAACCCCTCCCTGACAACGTCGATCCGTCGGCTCGTAGCTCCATTTCGATTTTTACTTTCGGGTACTGCTGCATAAACCGGATAATCAACGGGGCCACCAGAAAGTAGATGATTCCCGGCGGGCAGCTCACCCGTATCGAACCCACTGGCTCGGAGCGGGAATGATCGATGACTTCCTGTGCCGCATCGGCCTCCACCAGCATTGCCACGCAGTGGCGATAATACTCTTTCCCCAACTCCGTAACAGTGAAGACACGCGGTGAGCGATTAATCAGCCGGGTATCAAGCCGACTCTCGAGCTCTGCCACGCGCCGGCTCAACTTGGATTTGGGTAACCCAAGTGCCCTGCCCGCTGGCGCAAATCCGCCGTGATCTACCACCTTCACGAAGTAAAAAAGATCGTTCAGATCCTGCATATACGATCGTCCTATATATAGAACTCTGAGTATAAGAATTAGTGCCTACTCAGGCCACCCTGGCTGAACTATCGTTAAATTTATTCCCTTTTCCAGTGCCAAAGGAGAGGGGGCCAACGACGACGGTGCACTGCGCCGTCTAAGCCCAGAAAGGAGAACGTCATGAGCAAACCCTATGTTCGACTCGATAAAAACGATGCTGCGGTACTGATGGTAGATCATCAGACTGGCCTGCTCTCCTTGGTCCGCGATATTGACCCGGACAAGTTCAAGAACAACGTATTGGCGATGGGTGACCTGGCTCAATACTTTGGGCTTCCGACCATTCTGACAACCAGTTTTGAGACTGGCCCTAACGGCCCATTGGTTCCGGAGCTGAAAGAACAGTTTCCCTCTGCCCCTTACATCGCCCGCCCAGGGCAGATTAACGCTTGGGACAATGAGGATTTTGTTAAGGCCGTTAAAGATACGGGAAAGAAACAACTGATCATCGCCGGCGTCGTGACAGAAGTGTGTGTTGCTTTTCCGGCGCTCTCCGCGCTGGCCGAAGGCTATGATGTATTCGTGGTGACGGACGCCTCCGGCACGTTCAACGAGCTGACCCGACATTCCGCCTGGGATCGGATGTCGCAGGCCGGTGCCCAATTGATGACATGGTTCGGACTGGCTTGTGAGCTGCACCGTGACTGGCGCAACGATATTGAGGGGCTCGGAGCCCTGTTCTCAAACCACATCCCTGACTACCGAAACTTGATTACCAGTTACAACACTCTGCCTGAGAAGCAGTAGCGTAATGACGGGGTATTCGTGTCCTTCCAGCGAATACCTCCCCCAACCCATCGTATCTTTATACAGGGAATATCATCATGACTTCTCCCGCAAATTTTAATGGTCAGCGCCCGGTTATTGATCCAGACGACGCCGTATTGCTTCTGATTGATCACCAAAGCGGTCTGTTTCAGACCATCGGTGACATGCCCATGACCGAACTTCGAGCTCGTGCCACTGCACTGGCTAAGATTGCCACACTATCCAAGCTTCCCGTGATCACCACGGCATCTGTCCCCCAGGGCCCTAACGGCCCACTGATACCGGAGATACACGAAAATGCGCCCCATGCGCAATACGTGGCACGAAAAGGTGAAATAAATGCCTGGGATAACCCGGATTTCGTTGCGGCGGTAGAAGCAACCGGTCGCAAAACGCTAATCATTGCAGGGACAATCACTAGCGTGTGCATGGCCTTCCCTGCTATTAGCGCCGTAGCTGACGGCTATAAGGTATTCACGGTCGTCGATGCATCCGGCACCTACAGCAAAATGGCTCAAGAGATCACGATGGCTCGAGTTGTCCAGGCCGGTGTGGTTCCGATGGACACCGCTGCGGTCGCCTCAGAGCTGCAAAAAACCTGGCATTGTGATGATGCTCAGGCATGGGCGGAAGCCTATACCTATATCTTCCCTGCCTACCAATTGCTCATCGAAAGCTACGCCAGAGCGCAAGAGGTAGTCCAGAACAATGAGGCGCTGGACTCAATCCGATAATGATTGACTGATTCAGTCAAACGGCGTCGTCCGGTCAGGTTCTGTCGGGCGGCGAGCGTTCTAGGTATAGAACACTGAGTGCGAATATTGCTATCTATTCAGGGCCCGTACGCTGTTTTATCGTCACATTGATGCAGTAAAAACGTTGGGTCGATGGACCCGTTAGGAGGTCAAAGTGAAAAAGATTCTGACAACGTATGGTCGCCCTCGCGGTCATTGGGTGGGTGATGGCTTTCCGGTTCGTTCGCTCTTCTCCTACGATCGCATGGGCGCATCGAATATCTCGCCGTTTCTGCTACTGGATTACGCCGGGCCATCGGAATTTCCTCCGGCTCAACGTCCCCGGGGGGTTGGTCAACATCCACACCGAGGCTTTGAAACCGTGACAGTGGTCTACAGCGGTGAGCTGGAACACCGGGATACCTCGGGTGCAGGTGGGCTCATTGGCGAGGGAGACGTCCAATGGATGACCGCTGGCGCGGGAATCGTGCACGAGGAGTTCCATTCACAGCAATTCACTGAACAAGGTGGTTTGCTGAAAATGGTGCAGCTCTGGGTCAACTTACCTGCATCGGCAAAGGACACGCCGGCGGCATACCAGACGTTGCTCAATAAGGACATCCCTCGTGTATCCCTCGAAGACGATGGTGGAACGCTGCGAGTCATTGCTGGTGAGTATCTTGAGCATAAAGGACCTGCCAACACGTTCACGCCAATCAATGTGTGGGATCTTAGGTTGGAGCCTGGTGCCCGTGTGAATTTGCCGGTACCCGAAGGCTACACCACCTTGGTGGCAGTGCTGAACGGTTCGGTGCAAATCAATGAGACCGATATTCTGCGTGACGCTGAGCTTGCAAGCCTGGACCGCGAGGGACAAGAGGTTGTGCTTGAGTCCAACAATGACGCTCGGTTGCTTGTGTTGAGTGGCGAGCCCATTGATGAGCCAGTCGTGGGTTATGGACCCTTTGTGATGAATACAGAGGGGGAAATCAAACAGGCGATGCTCGACTTTCAATCAGGAAAATTCGGTGCTCTCTAGGGCAGGCAAAAGGCTGCACTGCTGGGGGCTGACAGGACGTCGCCCCCAAAATATCATGGATTGGGAAGCACACTATGAACGAACAAGAGGCAGACGCTCCCCAAGCATCCACTATGACTCTGGTCGATCCATCATAATCCGGCACACCGTAAAACCCGGACACCGTGACCATTATGAAACCTGGCTCAGACAGATCATTGCCGCCGCAGCTCAGTTTTCCGGACACCAAGGCGTTCATGTGGTACGACCGCCCGAAGGGCATGACACCTTTGAAATAGCGGTGCGCTTTTCCCACCCCGACGAAGCCGACACTTGGCTGAACTCTGATGTTCGGCGGGAGCTGATATCCGGCATCGTTCCGGCGCTGGCGTCCGATGAACACGTAGAGATTAGGACTGGCATCGATTACTGGTTTACCCCACCCACGTCAAAAGCCAAACAGCCCACTCGCTGGAAGCAATGGCTCATTACGACAGCAGTTATTTGGCCACTCACGTTGATCGTACCAATGGTCTTTCAGCCCATATTCAATCAACTTCCAGTGCTTGCGTTATGGGGGGTGCGTCATGGCTTGGTCGCAGCAACTGTCGTCGCACTAGTGGTCTATTTGATCATGCCCCGAGTGGTTCGACTCGTTGCAAACTGGCTGTTTCGTTAGTCGACAGCGCTAGGGGCAGAGGTACAGATCGATTTTCTATGGCAGTTTGCCGCACGACCGGCGGGAAGATATGGTAAAGACCTGCGGTCTTTCGCACTTGTTTGGAAACTAGGGAACACAACACTGAGGGAAATTGCTATGACGCTGAAACTTCAAACAATCATCTGCAGCACGCGCCCTGGAAGGGTTGGTCCATCGATCGCTAAATGGTTCAACGAATTCGCCAATGCCGACGGACGATTCGAGTCTGAGCTTGTCGACTTGGCAGAGTTTGAGCTGCCGGTCTACAACGAACCAAACCATCCGCGTTTACAGAAATACGAACATGATCATACCAGGGCGTGGTCAAAAAGCGTCGATGCAGCTGATGCGTACGTTTACGTTATCCCTGAGTACAACTATTGCCCTCCCCCTTCCTTCACGAACGCACTGGATTACGTCTACACCGAGTGGAACTACAAGCCGTGCGGGTTTGTGAGCTACGGTGGCGTATCCGGTGGTCTGCGCTCGGCGCAACTCGCGAAACAGTTGGTAACGACATTGAAAATGATGCCAATGATGGAGGGCGTGATGGTTCAGATGCCCTGGAACCTCCTCGATGAGAATAAGGTGTTCCAGGCGAGCGAGCATCACGAAGGTTCCGGGAAAGCGATGCTCGAGGAGTTGGAGAAATGGGCCAGTGCCTTGCAATCGATCCGTAAGGGATGAGAGCAGACGCTGAATCTGCACCTCCATGCGCCTATCACGGCATTCCGATTGCGGACGCTAATCAATAGGTGTGTGTTGGTGCTGAGGGCGGCCCAGGTTATCCAAGCGCCCGCTTAACCCAGTCCATACGGTCCTGGCCGAAGAACATTTCGTCGTTGACGAAGAAGGTGGGGGCTCCGAACACGCCCCTCTTGGCAGCGGCATCCGTCGCTCGATCAGTGCTGTTTTTATCTGGGGTTGCGCCATCGCGCCCGCTACCTGTTCCGGATCAAAACCAGCGTTGGTTAGGATCGCCCTCAATGCCTCCGGGGATGAAAGGTCCTCCCCCTGGGCCCATGCGGCTGAAAACATTGCCTGGTTGTAGGATTCGATCTGTCCGTTCGATAGCGCCCAGAGCGCGCCTCTCATTGCATTGACCGTGCTGAAAATAAAGTGAGGATTTAACTGGAACGGAATGCCATAGTGATCGGCATGGCGTTGAAAGTCGGTTTTGATCCATTCCCATTTGGCTGGGACGGTCACCGGAGACGTATTGCCTGTGGCCTTGAGGATGCCCCCGAGAAGAATCGGCTTGTAATTGATATTGGCGCCCGTCCCCTCAGTGAGTTCCTTCAACCGCATCCATGCGAAATAGGACGCGGGGCTTATGAAATCATAGTAAAAGTCGATATTCGTACTCATTATCGTTACCTCTTGTTGGAAAGGATTTACCAGGGCTCAGAAAATGGCCGCGCATCCTGCTCGAATGTCCAGGCTGACCGGGGCTGTGTATGGAGATGCCAGTAAATGTCGGCAAGATCATCGGGCTCGATGATGCCACCCTCCCCCTTACTGGCATAAAGATCAGGCAGAAACTCAGCGGTCGCCTCGTTTCGTATCAGTCCATCAACAATAACGTGACCTACGTGGATTCCTTTTGGTCCAAGCTCCCGCGCCATGCTTTGAGCCAGGGCCCGTAACGCGTGCTTGCCGCCCGCAAAGGCAGAAAAACCGGCCCCACCTCTCAGGCTTGCCGATGCACCGGTGAACAGGATGGTACCCTCGCTACGGGCCAGCATCTTCGCCGCCACCTCCCGGCCCACCAGAAAGCCCGCCAGCGCACACATCTCCCAGACTTTCTGGTACACCCGGGCGGTTGTTTCGCAGAGATCGAATCGAACGTTTCCACCAACGTTGAAGATAGCAACCCGTATAGGGCCCAACTCTGATTCCACCCGATTGATCAGCTCCGTTACTTGCGTCTCATCACGGGCGTCGGAATGAATTGCCGTTGCCGTGGACCCTATGTCGCTGATTTCACGACCGAGCTTTTCCAGATCTCCCCGGCGACGGGTTACCACGAGATGGAATCCTTCCCTGGCAAATCGGCGTGCGATCGCCGACCCTAAATGATCACCAGCCCAACCACCAGCGCAATGGGTTTGTCGGTCGTGCCCATGTTCCTTCCCCTTATTCCGTTGTGATGCTGGTAAAAACGTATCCCACCTAATAGCGTAGCTAAAATCGATTAAATGTATGCCAATCACAACCAATGGTTACGTCTTTTGGCTTTCTTGGTTGTCGTCACCGATCTCCCAATTGTTGCCTCAGATATTCCATGGCATAGCGAGCGCGCGCAGACAGGGGCCATTCCGCCCGGGAGATCATCCAGAGCGAATCCACCACGTCCCTTTCAAGCGTCATAACCTTGATTTCGCTGTGTCGGGCAAAGGCCTGCCTCGCGTACTGCGGTAGTACGGTAAAGCCCATGCCCCTGGCTACGGGTTCGAGAATTAAGCTACCTGATTAACAAAACCGCGCACCGGAATATTGCGGATTCCAGGCTCCCCCGGAAAGCAGCGGCTCAACAGGCGCGTTGCCATGGCCCGGCCATCAGAGTGTCGATATAGCCTAATCGCTCCAAATCCGCCCAGCTCGATACCGATTGCCCTGCCGGCACAATCAGTTCCAGTGGCTCTCCGGCGAAGTGGGAGGACGTCAAGTGGGGATCGTCAGGCTTTGCCGTAACCAAGCCGATCTCATAGCGTTTACCCAAGACCGCATCCAATATTTCCGTATCCGGTGCAAATCGATGACGGACCACCAAATCAGGATGCTGCTCCTGCAGATCGAGCAACAGTGGGTATAGCAGCAAGCCGCAGCTCCCCGGCGTGATAAGACTGAGCTCACCTTTTGTTTTATCGCCTTCCGACATTCGCAGGCGTAAGCGCATATCGGCCTGTTCCATCTCATCACAATACGCCAGGAGTGCGTGGCCGGCCGGTGTTAAATCCATCCGTCGAGGTTGCCGTATCACCAGGGTCCCCAGCTGTGCTTCAAGATGTCTTACATGCTGACTGACGGCTGCCTGGGTCAAGCCGAGCTGGTCGGCTGTCCGGGTAAAACTGCCGACGTCTGCAAGTACAACGAACGAACGTAACCATTGGGGATTAAGCATAAGAAACTCTTATTGATTTGATAAGCAATGACCTGTTTATATTATAGCAATTGCCGCTTACTCTGGTTCTACACTTTCCAGAGGAGAAGAACCATGAGCACCACTTACCCACGCAGTTTTTCCCATATCGGGATTTCGGTGACCGACCTTGATGCCGCTGTGAAGTTCTATACAGAAGTAATGGGCTGGTACCTGATCATGCCGCAAACCACTATTGAGGAAGATGACAGCCCCATTGGAGTTATGTGTACCGATGTGTTTGGTGCAGGCTGGGGCTCTTTCCGGATTGCTCACCTTTCCACCGGCGACCGGATTGGTGTGGAAATCTTTGAATTCAACAACGCAGAAAAGCCGGAAGACAACTTCGAGTACTGGAAAACCGGCGTGTTTCACTTTTGTGTCCAGGACCGGACGTGGAAGGCCTTGCAGAGAAAATCGTTGCGGCAGGCGGTAAACAGCGCATGCCAGTTCGTGAATACTTCCCCGGCGAAAAGCCTACCGCATGGTTTACATGGAAGATCCGTTCGGAAACATTCTCGAGATCTACAGCCACAGTTACGAGCTGACTTACTCCGCAGGCGCTTACGAGTAATCCGGTATTCGGTGGGCAATGACCCACCGACCTTTCGTTAACCTAGGTGTGAGCAAGGGCGCTCACAGTTCGACACGCGAACGCCCTCGCCTGACACGCACCATGTCCGCAACGATGGCCAGTGCAATTTCAGAAGGGGTTTTACTGCCGAGGTTGAGTCCGATGGGCATGTGGATCCGCTCAACGTCTTCCTTTGACAGGCCACCAGTCCGACGAAGTCGTTCGGATCGGGCCTGGGAAGTACGAACAGAGCCCATCACACCAATGTAGCTTGCCGAGGTTTTGACAGCAGCCATCATGGCCAGATCATCAATGCGGGGGTCATGGGTTGCGGCGACTATCGCCGTGGAGGGCGTGCAAGCACCAGGCGAAGCGATATACAGCGACGGCAGTTGGGGCACAAACTCAACACCCGGCGGCAGGCTCATGCCATTGGTGACTTCCTCCCGTGGGTCACACAGCACCACCTCATAACCAAGGCTTAAGGCGAACTGTGCACAGGCCTCTGATACCGTTGAATAGCCGGCAAGAATTAGCTTGGCGACGGGGCCAATACGAACCGTCACCGTCTCTTCGGTTTCATTTTGCAACACCCGCGGCCCCGTGGGTTCAGCATCGGACAGCCACCACACTGCATCCGTCAATCTGATATGTCGTGCGATTTCATTTTGGCCGGACAGGGCCTGCTGAATCCGCTCAAGGTGATCCCGGGTCTTTGCGGTGGCAACCATACGTTCCACCAGGACGTCGAGAATGCCCCCGCACGGCAAGCGAATACGGGGGCTCTCCGGGCTGTTGCTGCCCGGGTCGCCATAACGAACAATAACAGCAGGTTGTTCGTACTCTCCGGCGGCAACGCGCTCGAGGAAGTCTTCCTCGACGCAACCACCCGAGAGCGAGCCCACATGATGTCCATCCGAGGTGGTAACCATCAGTGAGCCCGGCTCCCTGGGCGATGATCCGAAGGTAGACAACACCGTGCACAACCAGATCGTCCGGCCACTCCCCAGCCATTCGATCGCCTGCTCCACTACCCGAGCATCCAGACTTTGCATGGTCATGCACTCAACTGATCACCAACAGGAAGACGCCGGATGCGTTTCCCCGTGGCTGCATAGATGGCGTTGCACAGTGCCGGCGCGACCGGTGGCAACCCCGGCTCGCCCACACCGCCCATGGCGTCATCGGGATTATCAATCAGGTGCACCCGGACCACTTTCGGCGCGTTTGGCATTCGCGGCAACAGATATCTGTCGAAGTTACTTTGTTGAGCGACACCATCCTGGAACGTCACCTCATTTTGAAGGGCAATGCCGATTCCCATCACGCAGGAACCCTCCATCTGTGACCGGATTCGCTCCGGGTTGCCTGCGGCCCGCAATCAAAGGCAATGTCGGCGCGGTGAATGGTCACTTGCCCGCCGTCATCCACTTCCACGTCAAAGACGACGGCGGTGTAGGAAACAAAGCTGTGGTGGAAGGCAAGCCCAAGGCCACGCCCCTTTGCTCTTTCCTTTCCCCAGCCCGCTTCTTCGGTGGCACGCTCAATAACCCGGCGCATACGGCCCACATCGATCGGGTACATCTCAGGATCTTCACCGTAGTTCCAGCCATCGCCCACCGTGAGATTGTGAACCTCACGCCCTGGCCCCAGCAGGTCCAGTACGTAATCGCGATGGTCCTTGCCGGCGGCTACCGCCATCTCGTGGGCAAAGCTCTGGATGGCCCACGCATGCGGCAGGTTGTACACCGAGCGGAACCACCCGATGCGGACATGAGCCGGTGCCGGCGGGTTCTCCAAACGGATAGCAGGGATGCTGAATGGCATGGTGTTAAACCCCATTCCCAGCTCAAAGCCCGCCTTGTGTTTGGGATCCGGCGCGAACAGCGATGCAATGCTGGGAGACAGAGTACGGTGGCGCCAACTGGTCGCTTTGCCATTACCGTCGAGCCCCGCTTCCAGGTGATCCACAGAAACCGCATGGAAGTAGGCATGCTGAATGTCGTCCTCACGGGACCACTGCAGTTTGATGGGCTGCCCTTCAAAGGCCTTGGCCACTTGAGCGGCCTCAATCACGAAGTCTGGCTTCGATTTACGGCCAAAACCGCCACCCAGCAGGGTTTGATGAACGGTCACGTTTTCCAGGTCGATCTCCAGAAGCCCGGCGATGCTTCTCGCGTCGCCCTGGGGTTCTGCACTGGCGCCCAGGCCTCGGCTTTGCCCCCGCTTACGCGAACCACGGCGACGGGGGGCTCCATGGGAGCCTGAGCCATATGGGGCATGTAGTAGGTGGCTGACACCCGCTTATTGGCTTCTTTCAAAGCGGCCTCAACATCACCGGACTGGCGTATAACCTTGCCCGGCGATTGCGCCGCTTTTTCCAGAGATTCACGGTAAGTATCCGATGTGTAATCGGAGTTGTTACCGGCCGGAGTATTGTCCCACTCTATCTTCAAAGCTCTGCGGCCTTCCATGGCAGCCCAGGTGTTAGTGGCTACTACTGCAACACCCCCGAGCGGATTAAATGCCGCAGGCTGGCCCGTGCCATCAATGCGTACAGTTTTCTTAACACCTCTGATCTTCAGGGCCTCACTGTCATCGACACTCTTCACCGTCGCGCCATAGACCGGTGGCCTGGCCACCACCGCATAGAGGGTGTTTTCCAGATCCACATCGGCGCCAAAAATCGCCTTGCCGGTAACAATGTCTTCACCATCGATTGCTTTGGGGTGCATGGATTTTAGCTCGCCATTGATCAGGCCGGATTCCTTGCCAATGAAACGCAGCTCACTATCAGATTTCAGAACCAACCCGTCCCGGCCAGGAACGTCCAGCTCCCGTGCGGCTTCTGCGAGCTGGCCAAAGCCGAGTTCACGTCCAGTGGCAGGATGAACAACCTTATGAACATCCGCCCTAACTTCGTCGACCGATACACCCCATTGATTGGCCGCGGCCTGCTCAAGCATCAGCCTGGCAGCAGCGGCCGCACGGCGCATGGGGTCGTACCAGTGACGCATGCTGCGGGAACCATCGGTATTCTGGTTGCCAAACTTATCCTGATCGCCGTCTGCCTGTTCCGCGCGAACCCGGTCCCAGTCTGCGCCCAGTTCATCCGCGGCCACCATAACCAGGCTGGTGCGAATACCCTGCCCCATTTCGGCACGGTTGTTGACGATGGTGACAAGGCCGTTGGCGTCGATATGGATAAACACATTCGGGTTGTCTACCCAGCCCCCCGGCATGGCCCCGGCCCCGAATTGAGCCTGTTCATTGGCCAGCCCAATATCCCATCGGGCTGCGAGCAGGAGCGCAGAGGCTCCGGCCAACCCTTTGAGAAGACCGCGGCGGCTGACATTGGCAAGCAGCAGTGTGTTGTCGGAATGGCTCATGAGCTCACCTCCTTGTCCGCAGCCCGCTCAATGGCCGCCAGAATGCGATTGTAGGTGCCACACCGGCAGAGGTTGCCCGCCATGGCATCGATGATTTCCTGGGTTTCCGGTTCCGGTGTTTTCTTCAGCAGAGCTGTGGCATTCATGATCTGGCCACCCTGGCAGTAGCCACACTGGGCCACACCCAGGTCCAGCCACGCCTGCTGGACTTTGCTGCCAACCGGGTCGTCGGCCATGGCTCTATCGTCGTAATCTCTCCCTGAGCTGCGGAGACCGGCGTTATGCATGATCGGGTGGCGACCCCGTCGAGATGAACCGTACAAGCACCGCATTGGGCGATACCGCACCCGAACTTGGTGCCTTTCATGCCGACAACGTCCCGAATGGCCCAAAGCAATGGCATATTGTCGGGGACGTCCAGCTCATGCAGCTGTCCGTTTATGGTCAGGTTAATCATTGGTCTCTCCCTTCACTGTGTTGTACGCACTGTGTTGCACGATTTACGTTACTGGGGAAGCTTGAGCTCACTGACCGGAAAAAAAAGACTCGGCATAACCGGTATACTTCTTAAACAGCTCGTCTCTGAAAGCCTGTCCCCTTGAAGCAAGGGCTCGGTCAATGTCATCGCGCAGACCGGCAAGTTCATTGCGATAACCGGCCACACTGACCGAAGAACCAAGCGCTGGTTCCAGAACGCGAAGCGCCAGATCGTGATCCTTGATCAGATTGGCGCTCCAGAAGTTGTCTTCAATGAATGCATCGGCCCGCCCAAATTCGAGCATGCGGAAAGGCACCATTCCCTCGCCATCAGCGGAATAGGTGATCTCGGTAATATCCTCATGGGTCTCTGCCCAGCGCGTGATATTGTCCGGGTAAACATACCCGCTGATGATCAGCACGCTAAGGTCATCCAGCTTCTCAAGCGTCACCGGCCCCTCAATGGATAGGCTCTCAGGTACGATCGCAGCCAATGTCCAGTGAGCAAATATCGTTCGCGAGTGCAGAAGCTTGTCCCGCCCCTCTGTTATTGGTACGGCGATGTCTGAGGCGCCTGACTGAACCTCTGAAATACAGCGTTTAAACGGCAATTCCTCGTAGGCGGCGATCAGCCCCAGATCATTGAGCGCGGCATTCATCAATTCCACGGCAATGCCGCGCATCTCTCCCTGATGATCCTTAAAGATGTATGGGTCCCAGGGTTCATAACAGATCTTTATCTTCGACGATGGTGCGGCTGCATGGCTTAGGGTTCCATAAAGCACCAGCAACACCGCGATAACCCCGTAATGTATGACAACTGATACTGCACGCTGCATGAGAGGCGCCCCACTGCGCTTTGGGTTCGAGAACGGCGGGCGTCACCGTTTCTATAGTCTGATAAGTATAGACAATTGTGACAGACACCGACCGAAAGGTAACGCTCGCTACCACGATGGATGCATGGCACCTGCCGGAAGGGATCTGTAGGAGGGTGTGCGCCGGTGGGTAGAACTGCCGAGGCTACGTCGGGCAGGCCCCTATCCGTAGGTAAGCCGAAACTTCCTCCAGGCCTGGCAAAGAGGTGAAAGCGCCTGCGTGAGTGACCGCATGCGCACCACAGGCACTGGCAAAGGTCAGTATGTCTTCAAGTTGCTCGGGGTCTTCGCCCAACGCCTTAAGACTGGCAGCGGTTATATCCAGGTCCGACAGCTGATAGAGCAACCCACCAACGAACGCATCGCCGGCGGCGGTGCTATCAACCATCTGCACGTTTCGTGGCTCGATGGAGCCATAATGAGATGAGGTGAAGTAACGCAATGGCTTTCCGCCGTCTGTAACCAACACCAAAGAAGCGCCTGCCTTCAAGATTTTCTGCAACACCTCGGTTTCGTTCTGGTGTCTGCACAAGAAGGCCAGTTCTTCTGCGGATAGCTTCACAAGATCCGCTTGCTCCACACAGGCCCACACCGGAGCATATGGATCTGTGCCTTTGGGCCAGAGGTTATTTCTGAGGTTCATATCAAAACTCACCAGCCATCCCGCTGCTCTGGCCTTTTCCAGTCCCGCCTGGGTTGCTTCCAGAATGCCCGGTTCAGTCAGCGTGTTGGAGCAGAAATGGAAAATGCCGCGGTCATCGAACCATTCTGGCTGGAATTCGTGTGGGGCGAATAACAGGTCAGCCGATGGTCCCCGGTAGAACTCGAAACTTCGCTCTCCGGTCTTATCCAGTGACACAAAGGCCAAGGCAGTTTTCGCTTCACTGGTTTGCAGCAGATAGTCCGTTCGCACATGCATGGCTTCCAGCGATTTAACGAGAAAATCACCGAACATGTCAGCGCCCACTTTGCCGGCGAAATAACTGTCGCCGCCGAGCTTACCGATCGCAGCGGCTACGTTGGCAGGTGCACCACCTGGAAACTTTGTGAAGCGCTCGTTGACCGAATCAGAGTTTTCAGCCTGGTCTTCGCTCACCCTGCTTGAGAGCATGTCCACCAGGGCTTCACCGAATGAAATAACCTTGATCATCGACTGCTCCCCTCTTCCACCGCTGGGTCTGAATTGGTTGTACCCGTGTTCAGGTGCTGTTTGACAATCTCCATCAGCCCCTGGGTTGACGGATCATACTTGTCGCTCTGCTGTTCAATATCACGGCTGATTTCGTTGGCCAGCCGCTTGCCCAACTGCACGCCCCACTGGTCAAAGGAGTTGATGTTCCAGATAGCACCCTGCACAAAGACCTTGTGTTCATACAGAGCAATCAAGGCGCCCAGATTTCGGGGCGTCAATTCGTCCATCAGCAGCACGTTGCTTGGGCGATTGCCCGGGCAACTGGCGTATTGGTCGTTCTGGGTGTCGCCATTCATAAAGGCGTTGGCCTGAGCCAGCATGTTAGTCAGCAAGGCAAAATGGTGGTCCTTGGTGTCGTCCTCGGGTTTCAGCGTCGCAATAAAGTCGATGGGTACGAAGCGTGTGCCCTGATGCAGTAACTGAAAGAACGCATGTTGACCGTTGGAGCCGGTTTGCCCCCACACAATGGGACCGGTGGCGTGGCTGACCGGGTTGCCATCGATGTCCACTGACTTGCCGTTACTTTCCATATCCAGTTGCTGGAGGAACGCCGGTAATTGGTGCAGCGCCTGATCGTAAGGAATAATCGCCTGGGTTTCGGCACTCAGGAAATTGATGTTCCAGATGCCGAGAAGAGCCAGCACGACCGGCATATTGACCTCAAAAGGTGCCTCCCTGAAGTGCTGGTCCATTATGAAAGCGCCCTCAAGCAGCTCGATAAATGCATCGAACCCGATACTCAAGGCAATGGGCAAGCCAATGCTGGACCAGAGCGAATAGCGGCCACCTACCCAATCCCAGAATTCAAAGATGCTGTCCTCGCGGATGCCAAATTCCGTTGCTGCGTTGATGTTGGTGGACACCGCGACAAAGTGCTGGCCCATGTCGGCTGTGGTGCTTTGCGTCTGCGCCTGGAACCAGCGCTTGGCACTGTTCGCATTCAACAGGGTTTCCTGGGTCGAGAAGGTCTTGGTCGACACAACGAACAAAGTGGTTTCCGGATCCAGCCCTTTCAGCACTTTCTTGAGGTGACGGCCGTCGACGTTGGAAATGAAGTGGACGTTCATTTCCTGATGCTGGTAATCAAGCAAGGCGCGACACACCATGCTGGGCCCAAGGTCTGAACCGCCGATGCCGATATTTACAACGTCGCGAATGCGCTTGCCGGTATAGCCCAGCCATTGTCCGTTCCTGACCAGCTCGGTGAAGGCCCGGAGTTTTTCCAGGCTGGCACGAACCTCTGGCATGACGTCGTGGCCATTCACGACAATCGGTGCCTCACCCAGGTTGCGCAAGGCGGTATGCAGAACCGGACGCTGTTCGGTGACGTTAATGGTTTCCCCAGAGAACATCTGTTCCCGGCGCGACGCCAACGGCGACTGTTTGGCCATCTCGAACAGCGCATCCATCACCTGCGGCGATACCTTGTTCTTGGAATAGTCCAGAAACAGCTCGCCTAACCGGAGGCTCATCTTATCGAAACGGTCCGGATCCGCTTTGAAATAATCCGCGATCCGGTCGTTCCGAGTCTCGTTGGCAAGTTGTTCCAGCATGCTCCAGGACTCGGATTTGCCCAGTGCATTCATATCTGTGCTCCCTAATGTTCGTCAGGTCAGCTCTCGCTGAGGGCTGCAAAAACCCCTTTTGTTTCCAGCTTGTCGAGTGCCCTATCGAAGGCCTCTTCAAAGTCGCTGGAGCTGGCGAGGGTGGTCCCGAAAAGGTCTGCCATCCCCAGAAACTCCGGGGTAAGGTTGGCTCTGTCTTCAACGGCCGCCTGCAGCCGGGGGGCCATGGGATCATTGATTTCGTGCGGTTGTCCCTTCTCATCTTTGCCACGGAGGTAGAGCGCCCAGCTGGCAATGATCATGGCAACACGAGACAGCGGTCGTCCTTCGTTCACCAGTGTCTGCACCGTCGGCACCAGGAACTTCGGTATCTTGCTGGAGCCGTCCATACACAGCCGGGCCAACTCGTCGCCCATTTGAGGGTTGGAGAAGCGTTCGACCAGGGTCTGCTTGTACGCGGGCACATCGATACCTGAAATTTCTCCCAGTATCGGTGTCACGTCTTCATCCATGAAGCTGCGAATAAAACGGCTGAACCGATCATCCGCCATGACCTCGTGGGTATATCGATAACCGGAAAGATACCCGAGGTAGGCCATAGCGGAATGGCTGGCATTCAACAGGCGGATTTTCATGCGCTCGTAAGGGGCGACGTCGTCCGTGAACTGAACACCCACCGCTTCCCATTCCGGTCGACCGTTACAGAAATCATCCTCCAGCACCCACTGGTAAAAAGGCTCGCAGATCACTGGCCAGCCATCTTCCAGGTCGTAGTTATCTTTCAGCCACTGGCGATGTTTGTCATGGGTTCCCGGTGTAATGCGGTCAACCATGCTGCTAGGAAAACTCACCTTTTCGCCGATCCAGCCTGCAAGATCGGCATCCCTCAGGCGGGCAAAGCTCAACAGGGCACCGCGGGCCACCTGGCCGTTCTCTGGCAGGTTGTCACACGACAGGACGGTGAATGGCGGCAGATTACGCTCGCGTCGGCGGCATAGGGCCTCAGTCAGATAGCCAAAGACCGTGCGCGGTTGCTGCGGGTTTTCCAGGTCGTGAAGAACGTCCGGGTGGTTTTCATTGAACCTCCCGGTGTTGTCGTCCACGTTGTAGCCACCCTCGGTAATCGTCAGCGAGACGATCCTTACTTCGGAGCTCGCCATTTTCTCGATGACAGCGTCCTGCTCCTCAGGCGCGAACATGAAACCAGTGATGGAGCCGATGACACTGAGGGTATTGGTGCGGTCGGCGCCGAGCTCGATCAGGGTGTACAGGTGGTCCTGCGCGGACAACACCTGCTGCATGGCCCGATCACCTTCACGCAGCCCAACACCACAAATCGACCAGTCCGGGCTGCCACCTGCCTGCAACAGCTGGTGGGTATAGACCGCTTCATGGGCACGGTGGAATCCGCCCACGCCAATATGAACGATGCCTTGTCTGAGGTTACTCCGTTCGTAAGCTGCACGGACACCTCTGGACTCAGTTGGTCCAATGCTGAGTTATTCAGTTTCATAAGATGTCACGCTGCCAATCGGCTGGGTTTCTGAACGGCATTGCCTTGCTCGTCGAACAAGTGGCACTCATCCACATGCAGGCGTAAACCGATGCGATCACCGTAGTTGCAGGCAAAGTTGCCGGGCATGCGGACAGTCAGCGTTTCCTGGCCATCGGTCTTTACATAGCAATAGGTATCGCTACCCAGGCTTTCGGCGATGTCCATGTGGCCGGTCAGTGAGCTCTCGCTGGGCTCAACCACATCGATGTTTTCCGGCCGAACGCCAACGGTGACAGCACTGCCCTGACTCAGGTGTTCGCTGGCTGCGGGCAACGTCACTGTAGTACCGGAAGTCAGTTCAACCGTGACGCTTGCGGCATCAAGTGCGGTTACTTTGCCCGGCAGGAAGCTCATCTTGGGCATCCCAAGGAAACCTGCGACAAATCGGTTGGCCGGGTTACGGTAAAGGTCGAGGGGCGTTCCTACCTGCTCAATCCGGCCCTGATTCAACACAACGACTTTATCCGCCAGAGTCATAGCCTCGACCTGGTCGTGGGTAACATAAATCATGGTCGCGTTAAGGTCGTGGTGAAGTCTGGCCAGCTCGAGTCTCATCTGTACCCGCAGCGCAGCGTCCAGGTTCGAGAGCGGCTCATCGAACAGGAATACTTTGGGCTGGCGTACAATTGCACGACCAATGGCCACCCGCTGGCGCTGGCCACCGGACAGCTCTTTGGGTTTGCGTTCCAGCAACGGGTCCAGCTCCAGAATTCGGGCCGCTTCGGCTACCTTGTTATGGATAACCTCTTTATTCTCCTTAGCGAGTTCCAGTGCAAACGACATGTTTTTGCGTACGGACATATGGGGGTACAGGGCGTAGCTCTGGAACACCATTGCCAGATCCCGTTTGGCCGGGGCCAAATCGGTGATCTCTTTCGTATCCAGCAGGATGTGGCCACCGGTCACCTCTTCCAGGCCCGCGATGGAGCGTAGCAGGGTCGACTTGCCACACCCTGATGGCCCGACAAACACCACAAACTCATTGTCTTTGATCTCAAGATTGATGCCTTTGAGAATTTCTGTCTCCCCGAAGGATTTCTTGAGGTTCTTTATTGTTAAGTTAGCCATGGGAAATCTCCGTTATTTGACGGCGCCAAAGGACAAGCCGCGAACCAGCTGTTTCTGGCTGATCCAGCCAAAGATAAGAATGGGGCACAGGCCAGGGTCGATACGGCTGACAACTTGGCCCAGAACAAGCCTTCAGGACTTGAGTAAGATGCGATCAGGCCGTCAGCGGGGCCGCCTCCGACGCCGTGAGGTTGAGCGACCAGAACGCCTCGTTCCAACTCAGGATCAGTGACAGCAGCACCGTTGCCGCCAGACCGCCCTTGCTCATGGGCAGCAGCACTCGCCAGATCTCCTGGAACAGTGTGGAACCGTCCATCCGAGCTGCCTCAAGCACCTCTTTTGGAATCTCTTTGAAGTAGGTGTAGGCCATCCAGATCATGATCGGCAGATTGATCAGCGTGTAGATGATCACCAGTCCGGTTTTGGTATCGAGCAAACCCGTGTCTTTGAAGATCAGGTAAATCGGCACCAGCACGCCAACCGGCGGCAGCATTTTGGTGGATAGCATCCACAACAGTGTCCCTTTGGTACGCTTGGTCTCGAAAAAGGCCATGGAATAGGCAGCGGGTACGGCGAGCATCATTCCGATGATCGTGGAGCCGAAAGACACCACTACCGAATTCCAGGCAAAGTGCAGATAGTCACTGCGTTCGTTAACCAGCGTGTAATTCTCGAGGGTCGGCGAGAAGAACAATTGCGGTGGCGTGGCAAAGGCATCGATTTCTGTTTTGAAGCTGGTCAGCAGCATCCAGAAAATCGGGAAGAAAATGGCCAGGGCCACACCCCACGCCAGCACCCCCATGAGCAGGGTGTTCAGGCTACGACGTTGTTTCAGGCTAAGCATGTTGTAACCTCCGTGAATCATTGTTTTTCGGTCAGGCTTTTGCCGATCAGCCGCACCAGGAAGAAGGCGGCGATGTTGGCCAGCACAACGGCAATCAGGCCACCGGCTGAAGCCAGTCCAACGTCGAACTGCAGCAACGCCTGGCTGTAGATGAGGTACGCAAGGTTGGTGGTCTCGTAACCCGGGCCACCGCCCGTGGTGGTAAAGATCTCCGCAAAAATCGACAGCAGGAAGATGGTTTCGATCATAACCACCACCGCGATCGGACGAGCAAGGTGCGGCAAGGTGAGATGGAAGAACAGAGCCCAGGGTCCGGCGCCGTCAAGGCGGGCCGCTTCCTGCTGTTCCTGATCCAGCGATTGCAATGCGGTCATCAGCAGCAGGATGGCGAACGGCAGCCACTGCCATGACACGATCATGATGATCGAGAACAACGGAAACTCGGAAAACCAGTCGATCGGCGTGGCGCCGAAGAACTTCCAGATGGCTGCAAAGACACCTGAAACCGGGTGCAGCAGCAGGTTTTTCCAGATCAGCGCGTTTACGGTCGGCATAATAAAGAACGGGGATATGAGGAGAATCCGGACGATACCCCGCCCCCAGAACGCTTGGTTAACAAGCAGCGAAATCAGTACACCCAGGACCACCGTAATTAACAGCACGGAACCGACCAGTAGCAGGGTGTTGCTCATTCCGGCCATAAAACCGAAATCAGTGACAAAGAACTGGAAGTTTTCCAGCCCCACAAATTCGTTATCGCCGGGGTACAGCAGGTTATAGCGAATCACTGAAAAGTAGATGGTCATGGACAGCGGAATCACCATCCACAGCGCCAGGACGAGCACCGACGGCGACACCATGAAACGATTGATGCGGGAGGTCTTTCTAATACTTCCCTGGCGGCTGTCCTGTTTGGGTTCCGCGGCGGAGCTCGCGGGACCTGCATTCAGAGCGGTTGTCTTCATATCGGTTCTCCGGTGACCCCCAAACAGGCTCCGCCGAAGCGGACCCTGTATGAGGTCATTGTTGTTTCGTCTTGGCCGGGTATTCAGTTGGAGTAATAGCGGGCGCGAGTCATCTCGCGAAGGGTGATCGATTGTGCCGCTTTCAGGGCATGATCAACTGACATTGACCCTGCCAGGGCGCCCGAGATCAGCTTGCCGACCTGGGTTGCGATCGACTGAAACTCAGGGATGGCTGCAAACTGAACGCCCACATAGGGGGAAGGATTCAACGTGGAATCGTTGGGGTCGGCGTTGCCGATTGCTTCCAGGGTTCGGGTCGCGAACGGCGCAGCTTCCAGGTATTCAGCGTTGTCGTAGGTGGAGGTGCGTGTGCCGGGGGGCACGTTGGCAATGCCATAGGTTTCCTCAACCAGTTGGCTATAAGCCCGCGAGGTTGCCCAGGTGACAAAGGTCTTCGCCGCTTCCTTGGCGTCTGAGCTCACCGGAACGGCGAGGGCCCAGGACCACAACCATCCCGAACCTTTTGACGTTACCTGTTCTGGCGCCAGGGCAAAGCCGATGTGTTCCGCTACCCTGCTTTGAGACTCATCGGTAAGAAAGGATCCGGCGACAGTGGCGTCTACCCACATGGCGCACTTGCCACTGTTGAACAGCGCCAGGTTCTCGTTAAACCCGTTGGATGAAGCGCCCGGAGGGCCGTAGTTCCCGAGAAGGTCGACGTAGAAACTGACGGCGTTGTTCCACTCTTCGCCAGTGAATTCAGGCTTCCAGTTTTCATCAAACCAGCGTGCGCCAAAGGCGTTAGCCATGGTTGTGATCAGAGCCATATTCTCGCCCCACCCTGCTTTTCCACGCAGGCAGATACCGTATTGCTCATCTTCCGGTTTATGGAGCTTTTCTGCGAAGGTTTTCATTTGATCCCAGGAAGGCTGTTGCGGCATGCTCAGCCCATTGGCTTCAAAAAGGTCCTTGCGATAGAACGTCATCGAACTTTCGGCGTAAAACGGCAGTGCGTACAAGGTACCGTCGGAGGACAGGCCGCCGAGAACTGATGGAAAAATATCGGACAGATCGTAATCCGAAGGCAGATCCTCCATCGGGGTCAGCCACCCCTTCTCTCCCCAGATCGGTGCCTCGTACATTCCAATCGTCATCACATCGAATTGACCGCCGTCCGTCGCAATATCGGTAGTCAGGCGCTGGCGCAGGACATTTTCCTCAAGCACTACCCAGTTCAGATCGATGTCTGGATGAAGCTTTTCGAATTCATCGGAAAGGCCCTGCATGCGAACCATGTCGCCATTGTTCACAGTACCAATAGTCACTTTGGTGGCAGCCATTGCGGAGGACGCGACGGCCGTCATGCCAACGGCCATAACAGCGGACAGATATCGTTTGTTGTTCATGTTCCAACCTCTGTTTGTTTTTGGAGTAGGTCGTTCAGAATGTCCGGATTAGCCGGTGCATTCCGGGTACTTTGATCTGACGGATCACCTCTCGTCAGGAAAGTGAATCAATGGTGCTATTACACGCTTAATGTCAGAACTGAACAAATACATACCCTGTCATTTTTCTGTACTTTTTTGCCATCACGAATGGGGGTGCCTCCCCCGCTCATTTAGCTAAAGATGGCTAAAAGTACAGGCTGTGTAGGCTATTGGCGACAAAGTAAGGTTGAATGGAACCCATGGACGTCACCAGAAAGTATCATTCCGTGAGAAAAAGAGGATCTGCAGAGAGAGGGATAAAACAGATGAGGTACTGATTACCGCTGATACAACGCGTCTATGGAGGTTCGGCGGTATTCAGACGGCGTCATGCCCTTCACATCGGAAAACCGGCGATTGAAATTGGCGATGTTGTTGAAGCCAACCTGAAAGCAGATCTCCGTAATTGGATCATCCGTATGCGCCAGGCGTTCACAGGCTTTGTTGACCCGAAGTATTAACGAATTCAATGAATCGATGGCCGGTGGCCTTCTTGAAGAACTTGGAAAAATAGGTTGGGCTCATGTTCACATGCGCCGCAACATCTTCCAGGGAAATACTTGACCGATAGTGCTCGAAAATATGGTTCAACGCCTGGTTCAATCGGTTGAGGATCTTTTCATCGGTAATCGGAAGGTACGTCGACGAAGACAGCACGCGATAGTCATCCATCGCCGCCAGGATCTCAACCATTGCCCAAAAACGCGTCAAGCGTCGAAAGCCATTCGAAGTGGCAACTTCTTCAAACAACCCTATCGCTTTGTCAATTCCCTCGCGATTCCGGAATTCAATGCCGTATTGAGCACGTTGCCAGAACGGAGCAAGGGCCCGCGTTTCAGGAAACACCGATTCAGAGGCGGTAATCAGATCGTGGGAAAAATTGATGACGCGGTCACGAAGCTCAACATGCTCGCCCTTTTCTAGCTGACTGATCCAGTTGTGAGGAAGGTTGGGCCCCACAAGGATCAGGCTGTTGGGGGCAAAATTGCCGATATAATCACCCACGAACACCTTTCCGGAGGTCTCGGTGATCAGATGGAGTTCATATTCCTCGTGATAGTGCCAGCGCACGAGCGGGCTCGGGTAACCGTGATCCAGGTATCGGATCGACTCGTCACCCCGCTGATCTACCCACTCGAACTCTGGTTGGATACGTTGCTTCTCAGCGCCCATTGCGTTCTCTTCGGCTTTCTCCTGATGCGTAGAACCAGTGTAACCAATAAGTCAGCAAGTAGGGAGATCAGTCGTGCTTGACGTCTATCGATTGGCCGTCTGACCAAACAGTAGACTCTTACCCTCTTCCGTCACGGCTGGCCGACTGGACCACGGGGCTCCCTTTTCATACGCTCTGACCACCGCCGGTCGCGCCTGCATGGCATTGAACCACCGCTTGAGATTCGGGAAATCATCAAGGTTCTGCTGTTGAGTTTCATGCGGCACAACCCAGGGATAGGTCGCCATGTCAGCAATGGAGTAGTCACCTGCAACCCAGTCGCGTCCTTCCAACTGTTTGTTGAGTACGCCATAAAGCCGATTGGTCTCATTCACGTAACGCTGAATGGCATAAGGAACTTCTTCCGGCGCGTATTTTACGAAGTGGTGGTTCTGTCCCGCCATTGGGCCAAGTCCACCCATCTGCCACATCAGCCACTGTATGACCGTGATACGAGCCCGAGAATCCGCGGGCAGAAAGCGGCCTGTTTTTTCTGCCAGGTACAACAGAATGGCGCCCGACTCGAAAACGGAAAGCGGCCCCTCGCCGGATGCCGGCGAGTGATCAACGATCGCCGGCATCCGGTTGTTGGGTGAAATTGCCAAAAACGATGCCTTGAATTGGTCCCCAGCACTGATATCCACCGGGTGGATATCATATTCAAGCCCCGCTTCTTCAAGAAAGATCGTGATCTTGTGGCCATTGGGCGTTGGCCAGTAGTGAAGATCAATCATGTTTACGCCTGCTCCGGGTAGTTTTGCGGGAAAAGGGCTCGGCGTGCTGCATCATCCATTTCGGTTTGGAATGGAACGTCCTGGCCGACGGCCCTGGCACGCGCGACTGCCGGACGATTGTTGATGCTGTCAAACCACCGCTTCAGGTTCGGGAAACCGGCCAGCTCAGCATCACCGAGCACAACTCCAGCTTTATCAACCCAGCCCCAGGCTGCAATATCCGCAATGCTGAATTCCTCGCCCACCAGATACGTGCGATCTGCCAGATGCGTATCCAGCACTTCATAGTGGCGCTGTGCTTCGCGCTGATAGCGATTAGCGGCATAAGGAATCTGTTCCGGAGCAGCATGCCGGAAATGCACTGACTGACCGGAGTACGGCCCCAGCCCAGACGCCACAAACATCATCCAGGACAGCAGTTCAGCCCGGTTTTCTGGGGTTCCGCCCAGCTTACCGCTCTTCTCCGACAGATAAAGCAAAATGGCATTGGAGTCGAATACCCGTACTCCATCATCGTCGATCGCAGGGGTTTTGCCGTTAGGGTTAATGGCCCTGAACTCCGGTTTATGCTGCTCGCCCTTGAGGGTATCGACGGGAACCAGTTCATAAGGCGTACCTGTCTCTTCGAGATACAGGGCCACTTTCATCGGGTTGGGTCTGGGGTGGAAATAGAATCTGATCATTGAGGGCCTCCGGTGGTCTGTTTCAGGAACTTACACTCTAGGCATTCTTGAGCAATCATTCAATATTAGTTATTGGAAAATAGTTGATGTGGAGGAACGGCTAATTCCGGCGCAATCTTTTCATTTTGGGGTGATAGCGACTATGTTGATAGAGAGGATGTATTAACTCACGAAACTTGCCCCACAATAATTTCAACTACTTACATGCTCCTATCGGGCAGGTTGCAAGGAGAACGACACATGTCGACAACACAAGAAGCGCCCTTATCAAATGATGTGGCCGCCTGGCTTGATCCGGAAATGGACTCTGTTAAAGGTACGGAGACCCCAAAGGATCCGAACAAAGGCTATATCGCCCTGCTTGGCTGGAGCGTCAATGCCATCAAGGCCGCACAGAAGTTCGACCGCCGCTACATCGTTGTTGCTCCGGAATGGGCTGCGGATTTTTGTACCGCTAACAAGATCCCCTTTATCCCATGGGATTTTATCCGTTTGAATGATCGGTCCCTGCAGATTGCTGAAAGGCTGAAAGAGGAAGGCGTTGATGTTGCGATACCGCTGTTCGAAGAGACCGTTGAGTGGTCTGGGGCGATCAACTCAGTGCTCCTGGACAGCCCTCGCATGTACGGGCAGTCGATTCTGTTCCGTGACAAGGCTTTGATGAAGCGCCGTGCCCAGCTTGGCGGCATTCGAGTCGGGATCTTCGAGGAGGCCCACGAGAAAGACGACATCGTCCGTTTCATGAAGCGTGTCAACCAGACCCTGTTGAAACTGGATGGCGACCCGGACGACCCCATTCACGTCAAGGCGTTTGACAAGGCTGGTTGCCTCGGCCATCGAATGATCCGTACGCTTGAGGAAATTGACAACATTCCAGCGGAAGAATATCCGTTGCTCATGGAAAGCCATCTGAGCGGCTGGGAGTTTGCCGTTGAGGCATGGATTCACGACGGCAAGATCAAATTTCTCAATATCTCTGAGTACGTAACGCTGGGCTATTCCGTTTTCGTTCCGGCGACCGAGCAACTCGAAAGCTGGCGTAATGCCATCACCAAGCAGATCGAGTTGCTGATTAAAACGTTCGATATTAAGTTTGGCTTGATTCACCCGGAGTACTTCGTTACTGCTGATGGTGAAATGTACTTTGGTGAGGTTGCTTACCGCCCACCCGGCTTCAAGGCGTTTGAGCTGATTGAACGTGCGTATGGGTTTAACGCGTACCAAGCGTCAATGCTGGTATTTGACCCCAAGAGCACCAAAGAGGAAGTGGAAAAATTCTTCCCACGCGAAGTGGTCGATGCCAAGGGCTATGCCGGTTGCTTCGGTGTTTATCCGCGCCGCCGCGTGGTCAGCAAGCTGGAAATGCCTCCGGAATGTGTTGATCACCCCTATTTCGAGTCACATGAACTCGTTGCACCGACGGAAGAAACGGTTCCTGACCGGTCCGCCTTCGGTACTCACTGGGGCCTGGTCTTCTTCTATGGTGATGACCCCATCAAGATGCGGGACCTGTTGAAAGCCCAGGAGGACCTGGACTTTTATGTCTAGGTAGTCACCACCCATTCAGGTGCTATTCGGATAGCGTTCCATGATTCTGACCTGCAACTCCGGAATCATGGAACGCCCCTACTTCAAACTATTCCCAACTGCTTATTAACGGCATCACGAATTTCCCGATAACGATCAGGATTCGTGGCCAGGGTATCCAGATCATCTTCAGGAAAAATCTCTTTCTTCGCTTTCCTGGTTGCCTCTTTGGTAAAAATGGCCGGTAGCAGCTGTTCCAGGCACCTCAGCATTACCTCCGGCGAAACCGATGCCCCTGGCGATGCTCCCAACAAGGTTCCGTAGGTTTTGTCCTTGGACACGAGGATTTCCGTACCCATCTGCAGATCGCCGTCCTTGATAATCTGGACCCGTTGGCCGGCGTGAACCGGTTTCCAGTCAAATTTTTTGCTCAGGCCGGGCGCAAAGCTTTCAAGCTCCTCGAACATGCTCTTCTCGCCCTTGAAGGTTTCTGAAACCAGGTATTTCACCAATGGGAAGTGCTCCAGGGTGACGTTCAGCAATCCTGGGATATCATGCAGGCGCATTGCCCGGAGGTAGTCAAAAAATCCACGTCCTTTCTCCAGAACGGGCTTGAAAGAGGCAAATGGGCCGAACAACAGGTAGTGCTGGCCATCCGCCACTCGCAAATCCAGATGCGGCACCGACATGGGGGGCGCGCCTACTTTTGCTTTGCCATAGGTTTTTGCCCGGTAATGATCGGCCTGCTCTGCGCTGATCGGGGCCTGCAGGAACCGCCCGCCGACGGGAAAGCCTGTAAACCGTTTCGCAAACGGCAGGTGGCTTTTCTTCAGGATCGGGAATGCACCCCCACCCGCACCAACAAACAGTACATCAGCCTTGTAACGAGCGTGGGCTCCATGGCGTTCGGTTTCTATAAGCCAACTCCCCGCGGGCTCTTGTGTACGCGTTTAACATGGGTGCCGTACTCAATCTTCACACCCAGGTCTTGAGCAGCGTGTTCAGCCATTTGTTGGGTCAGAGCACCGAAATTCACGTCCGTGCCTGTTTCTATGACGGTCGCAGCCATCTTTTCATGGCGAGGACGCCCTTCCATCAAATAGGGGATCCAGCTCTTGATTTCGTCGAAATCCTCTGAGAAACGCATGCTCTCAAAAAAATGATGAGCAGACATTTCCTTGAACCGCAGTCGCAATTCGTCGATCGAGGATTCAGATACGATGGTGCAGTGCCTGGTCTGATTGATGAATGTCTTGGGGTCCTTAATAGCGCCTTTTTTGATCAGGTGCGCCCAGAACTGCTTGGCCACATTGAATTGCGCATGGATCTTCAAGGCCTTTTCGACGGAGATAACCTCTTCATCCACCGGCGTGTAGTTCAGCTCACAGTTCGCCTCGTGTCCCGTGCCGGCATTGTTGAACACCCACGAGTTACCCTCTCCCGCGCTCTCCAATCTCTCCAGGATGGTGATATTCAACTCAGGAGCCAGCTCTTTTGCCAACGTGGCAAAAGTCGTTCCCATAATGCCCGCCCCGATGATAATTACGTCCATAGAGTCTATCCACCTGCTGTAGTTTTCTGATATCCATCGATAAAGTCTTCTTGCCCGAAGGTACCACGCTTCCGGCGAGCACTGAAAACTTGCCACACTCCTGTTCGTTCCATCTGGCCACTCCATCTGGCGCCCAGGTTCTACACCAAATGACGAATGGTGCATCAGTATACTGCGCCAGCCGGTCAGTCTACACTGATGGCCGCGACGGATATGGAGCGGATTTATGACGTCTGGACAGTTTGAGGGGGCTACCCCCATCCCTTCAAGGTTTTTGCGCAGGCTTGGCCCCGTTGCAACAATCGCCCTCGCTCAACTGCTCGGAACATCGCTGTGGTTCAGCGCCAACAGTGCCACGGACACCCTGATGACCAGTTGGCAGATCACTGCTGCTGATATTGGCTGGCTGACCAGCGCCGTTCAGGGCGGTTTTATCCTGGGCACCATGATCATGGCATTGGGAGGCCTGGCAGAACGGTATCGTGCGAGCCTTATTTTCGTGGTCAGTGCAGCCTGCGGTGCGTTATTCAATGCCTGTTTCGCCTGGTTTTCTGAGGGATTGGCCAGTGGCATTGTGTTCCGCTTCCTGGTCGGCCTGAGTTTGGCGGGTATCTACCCGTGGGCATGAAGTTGATTGTCAGTTGGGCTCCTGAAAGGACCGGACAGGCCCTCGCCCAGCTTGTCGCAATGTTGACGCTCGGCACCGCACTGCCCCATGCACTACGAGAAGCCGGTGCGGATCTGCCCTGGCAGTACGTTATCCTGGCGTCATCGATGCTTGCGCTGCTTGGTGCAGTCCTTATCCATCTGCTTGGGGACGGGCCCCATCTGCCCGGTACAGGTCAGGCGAAGCATGCGTCGGGCACCACCTCCGAGCGGCCGCTGACGGTCTTTGATGCCTTCAAGGTTAATCGATTTCGTGCCGCAGCTCTGGGTTATTTCGGGCACATGTGGGAGCTCTACGCGTTCTGGACGGTAGTACCGCTCCTTGTGGCCAACACGGCTCTGCTCAGCGAGTACTCGGCCGTCGGATTATCGGGCATGGCGTTCAGTATCATAGGCATTGGAGCTTTGGGGTGTCTCGTCGGGGGATTTCTGTCACGTCGTATCGGGAGCGCAAAGGTCGCGCTCGGTGCGCTGGCATCCTCCTGCGTTTGCGCTGTGGTATTTGCCCTTTTCTGGCGTGACTTACCCGCCATGTGGCTAGGAGTCCTTCTGCTTGCCTGGGGCGCCACCGTGATCGCGGACTCTCCGCAGTTCTCCGCCCTGGCCGCTCAGGCTTGCCCGAAAGAAGTCGTCGGTGCCGCACTGGCGATCCAGAACTCCATCGGCTTTGCAATTTCCGTGGTATCGATAGCCGCAACCACTGCGCTATTCGATCATATCGGTCTGGACGCCGCCTGGCTGCTGGTTCCTGGCCCAATTGTCGGGTTGCTCGGGTTCGTCTGGGCATCCAGCCGAGCTGCCAACTCAGAAACAGATGCCTGAAACACGCAGATCGTGGCACCCACCAAAGTCCGGACATCAGGACAGTACTGTCCGATAAATCAGACACACTTTCCCCTATCCAGGTCATTGTGTCCCAGAAACCAGACACTCGGCACCGACATACCCATTCCGATGCCTGCCCCTGCAATCAATGCTCTTATAAAACAAAAGCTTAGAAATTTGGCATGGTTCCTGTTAGGTGCAGTGGAATAACGATAAAAACAACGCGTTTTCAACAAGAAAGAACGGGTGCAGACTTCACTCGGACAATAACAAGGAACACCCAATGCGTACGCTCCTCCTGGCTCTTCTGCTGGTAAGCCCCCTGTGTTTCAGCAAAACCGTGGTGATTATCGAAAGCTATCACCAAGCTACAAATGGGATGCCGACTATATCGCAGCCGTCCAATCAGTGCTGGGCGAAGACCACGATATTCGCGTGCTTGCCCTCGACACCAAACGATTACCGAAATCAGAATGGCCGCAAAAAGTAGCCAGCCTCCAGCAATCCATTACCGAGATCGAGCCTGACATTGCCATTCTTGGAGATGACAACGCATTCTCGCTGATGGCCAACCACCTGGTTGAGCGGAAAATTCCGGTTGTATTCCTGGGCGTCAACGGCGGTCCGGTGCAGCACCCTACCCTGGAACACGATTTGGTCGCCGGCTTGCTGGAACGGCCGTTTTTTGAGGAGAGCATTCGTCATCTTCAGAAAGTATTGAAAGTGGATAAACACTTTCTTGTTTTAATGGACGACTCACCCACCATGCGAAACGCAGTCAATGAATACTTCGGCGACAAGAGAAGTGCCGAAATATATGGCTCGAAACTGGACATCGTACTTACCAACGACAAAGACACCTGGTTGCAGTCGGTTGTTCAGGCCCACGAACTGTACGATGCAATCATCGTTGGCACCCACCACACCATCCGAGACGCAGAGGGCACCTACATCGCACCGGACGAACTCATTACCCGGGCATTTAATCAAAGCCGGGTTCCCATCTTTTCCTTTTGGGATATCAACATTGGGAAGCAGCAAGCGATTGGCGGCTTCACCATTTCGGCTCACCAGGAGGGCATTACTGCCGCCCGCTTGGCGTCCCTCATCCTGAATGGTGTCAAGCCTGCCCGCATCCCGAAAATGAATTCCCTGAGCGGGCACTACATCTATAGCCGAAGCGGAATGGCTCACTGGAACCTGGAGCTTTCCCCCATGATTGCGACCCAAGCAAACTTCGTTGAATAAATTGGTTGAGCGGCTCCAGATTATCCCGGACCTGCCGTTAACCAAGAGATCTCGCATGCATAGAGGGGCAGACCAGTGGCTGTAGAAAAATTAGAAGTTATTGAGCGTCGGCTAGGTGTCAGCGGAAAACTCCTGATCGCACCTGTTTTTATTCTGCTTTTATTCGCACTCGTAACCTTCTACAGCATCCGGGAATTTCAGAACCTTGATGCGCGAATGGATACGGTGGCAAGGGATCTCGCACCGGAAACCGCCGTTGCGACCGGTGTGCTTATCAATCTTTACAATATGAGATTGAGAGTCTTTGATTACTACGCTACCGGTAACGAAGACGTCCTGGCACGCTTCAAGCAGCTCGAGACGGATTTTTTCAGTGAGCTTTCAGCGGCGCAGCAGACGATTAAAAGTACCGACCGCGTGCAACTGGTTGCTGAGATCGAAGAGGCGACATTGCAGTACGCGAATGTCTTCAAAAACGAACTGGTACCCGCCAAGCAGCAAGTCCAAAATATCATTGCCAATGAACTCGACCAATACGGCCCCACTGCTTCAGAGGCGCTGCGCAGGGCTATGGATGGCGTTACCAACAGAGAGCCGGACAGCCGGTTGCGAGTCGTTCTGGAACAATTGATTCACGATACGCTGATGATGCGAATGGCCTCACAGCGCTTCTTTGCCGATGGCGACGAATCCTCGGAAACTGCACTGGGTTACGCCATGGAGGATATTTCCGATGCGCTCGAGTTTCTGGATATGGACTCAGTCCCCGGGTACGTCAGCCAGTATTTCGATACGGCGATAGAGGCGCTTGGGAAATACCAGTCGTCGGTCAATGAACTGCTGGTTCAGCAAAAGGCGATGATCCGGACGAAAGAAGACAAGCTTGACGTACTGGGCCCCCAAATCACTGACCTGGCTCAGGATCTTGAGAGAGAGGTTTTTGCCTCCCTCGAAACCGTGGCCGACGAAGCGGAAGCAGAGACCGAGACGGCACTCAACCTGACACTCGCCGCATTCATTGCGTCTGTCGTTCTGGGGCTGGTGGTCGCACTGCTAATGAGCCGTATGATGGGCAATAGCGTCAAACGTGCCCGGTCAGAAATTCTGGGTTACCTGGAAAACATTGGAAATAACGAAGGCGACGTTTCTACCCGGCTGACCAAGGGCCGCCCTGACGAAATTGGCGATTTCATCTCAGCGGTCAATGCCTTCCTGGAAACCCTGGAAGACATCATTTCCCGGATTGTCGCGTCGTCCCGGCGTCTCAGTACGGAATCTGAGTCATTGTCTGGCATTACAAACAGCACCACTGCCAATGCCGAACAACAACGGGACCAGGTGACTCAAGTTTCGGCGGCGATGCAGGAAATGGTCTCCACCTCCGACGAAATCGCGTCCAACACCAGTGACACAGATGAATCCGCACGCCAGGCCGCCGAGCTGGCAGGAACCGGCCAGGAAACGGTGTCGACCGCAGTTAAATCCGTTTCCCGACTCGCAGAACAGGTCGAGGCAGGGTCAAAGCGCATCCAACGGCTTGAGCAGGAATCCGGTGAGATCGGTAACGTACTGGACGTTATTCAGGCTATCGCAGAACAAACCAACCTCCTCGCCCTCAATGCCGCCATCGAAGCAGCACGTGCGGGAGACGCAGGCCGTGGGTTTTCGGTGGTTGCTGATGAGGTCCGAGGGCTTGCCAAGCGGGTTCAGGATTCAACGGTCGATATCGAGCGAATCGTCTCGAATCTGCAAAGCGGTGCCGCCGGCGCGGTGGTTGATATGAGCAAGGCCAAACAGATGGCCTCTGAAGCCAGTGAAGAAGCCGGCAAGTCTGGCGCTGCCCTGTCAGAAATCATGGCGGCCGTAAACCGGATTGTGGATATGACAACGCAGGTTGCAAGTGCCACTGAGCAACAGCGGGTGACCGCTGCTGAGATGACTCAGAACGTGGAGGCCAGTAGTAGTGCCATCGACAAGCTCACCGACGATATTGCCCACGTTAACCAATCCAGCAATTCCCTGGCGGAGATGGCGGAAGACCTTAACGGCCTGGTGCGTCGCTTTAAAACGTCAAACTAGGACCCTTTTCCGCTTGTGTTAACTGCGTCATGGGCGACATGTTCAATTACTGATACTTTCAATACTCAAACAATAGCTATAAATACAGCGTATCAGGGAGAGATTCACCCATGAGCCATTCACGTTTTACCAGGATGCCCGGCTTTCTTGCGGCGCTGACGGTGTCCTTTTGTGCAGTCGCTCAGGCCGATCCTGCCGACACCATCTTTGCTGCTGAAAATGCCCTCTACGGTGCTGGCTATGATATTGGCAAGGCCGATGTGGATGGACGACACCCTGCGCTCGGCCATCCGGAAGTATCAATCCGGTCGAGAGGGGTTGCAGGCCACTGGCGATCTGGACCCACAAACGTTGTCTGCCCTGGGAATCGCCGTTAAGGATGGCGATGCCGTGACTGGCAACAGCGCGCGAAGCCGTGAGGGGGCAATGGCTGACGCGGGAATCAGCAAGCAGCGTTTCGGGTCACCCAGTGCAAAACAACCCATTGCAGCTGCGCCTGAACCGGAGGTTAAGCCGGAGCCAGTGCCAGTATCGACTGAAGCGTCAACCTTGGAAGAAGAATCAGCACCTGCTCCGGAGACCATCGTAGCAACAAACGATAAGCCGGTGATTCAGCCCGAAACGGAATTAGCTCAAGATTCAAAGCCTAAACCTCAAATCGCAGAGGAACCTGAAACCGAACCCGTTGCAGTTGCGGCTGTTGAAGAGCCCTCAATTGTTGAAGAGACATCAACGGTCGAAGAGCTCTCAACCGTTGATGCAGAACCTTCCGTGGCTCTCAATGTGCCTTCCGAGGCGACCGAAGAGACATCAACGGATGTTGACTACCAGTTGCCAGAGGAACCGACGGCTTCTGGCAATCCGGAGATTTCGGAGTCATCGCAGGCAACGAGTTCGACCTCAGACAACACTTCGGAATCCACCACTGTCGCGAAAAGCAGTGGCGGTTTTTTCAGCTCGTTATTCGACTTCCTCTTCGGCTGGCTGATCTGAGGACATACGCGTATTCCGAAATGCGTTGGATTAGCTCACACTGGGCGGCCTTGTTTCAAATTTACTGACTTGCAGCCAAGGCCAACCACCCCATGCCCTCTCAATTGCAGGAAGCTCCCTACTCTCCCGCCAGGATTACACTGATCATATTCTCACTCGCCATGGGCGGGTTTGGGATAGGTACGGGAGAGTTTGCCATCATGGGCTGATGCCCGGCGTTGCCGCGGATCTGGGGGTTACGGAACCACAGGTCGGCCACTTGATCAGTGCGTACGCGCTGGGCGTTGTCGTGGGAGCGCCGCTCCTGGGCCATTGGCGGTGCCAGGCTTTATCGGCGGCACCTGCTGATCCTGTTGATGTCGTTCTACGCGCTGGGAAATATTGCCAGTGCCCTGGCGCCGGGGTACGGATCACTTCTGGTGTTCCGGTTCATCGCCGGCCTCCCCCATGGCGCCTATTTCGGTGTTGCCGCCCTGGTTGCCGCCTCACTCGTACCTTTTAACAAACGGGCCAAGGTCGTGAGCCTGGTCATGATGGGGCTTACCCTCGCGCTGTTGATCGGAAACCCACTGGCAACGATTCTTGGGCAACATCTGGATTGGCGGTATGCCTTTGGGTTTGTGGGTGCTATCGCAGCCCTTACCGGATTGATGATTGTTCTTTTCCTGCCTCTCAATCGACAAGAGGAACGGCAAAGCCCATTCTCGGAAATCCGGGCGTTCAATCGCCCGGAAATCTGGTATCCGCTCGCCATCGGCTCCATCGGGTTTGCCGGCATGTTTTGTGTATTCAGCTATATGGCTCCAACATTGTTGGAAGTCACCGGGGTCAATCCCTTCTGGATTCCAATCGCACTCGCGGTCTTCGGGCTCGGAGGATTCGTTGGCAACATCCTCGGAGGTTGGCTGTTTGATCGCCTCCAGTTCCGCAGCGTTGGCTGGATGTTGTTGTGGAGCATCAGCATGCTGCTTCTGTATCCCTACGCCACAGAAACCATCTGGACCATGCTGGTGATGTGCTTCCTGGTCGCCTTGATGGTTGGCCTTGGGCCCGCGCTGCAAACCCACCTGATGGACGTGGCGCACGGTGCCCAGACACTGGCCGCCGCCTCTCACCACGCAGCGTTCAACGTGGCCAATGCTCTTGGACCCTGGCTGGGCGGGATGGCTATCAGTGCCGGCCTAGGATGCAGTCCACAGGGTATGTTGGTGCCACAACCGCCGTTGCCGGGCTCGCGATATTTCTATTGGCATGGCGTCAGCAGTCCGGCCCAGAGCGTGTCGACGACGACGTTGCGCTTAGCCAGGATTCCTGACCGCGTTGCAGGTTTTGCGTTCACGGGTGGCGCCGTTTGCCAGTACAACACCTATCAAGAGCAGCACCACGCCACCCCACACGGCCCAACCATAAGACTCACCAAAGAAAACGATCCCGAACAATAGGCCAGCGGGTGTAATCACGAACCCCAATTGGCTGAGAAACGTTGGCGATGTCCGCTTCTGTAAGTGAAAGAAGCCGCGATAACTGATCGCAGTCAGGACAGACTGAACGGCCACAATGGTCCAGAGATCCATCCCGCTAACAAGCAGCGAATGTGCGCCCCCAGTCACCACGACCACCAGTAAAATCAGTACGGCACCGGCGAGAAGCATTCCAGGGGCCAGCTGCTCTGGAGTAGCCCCTTTCGGCCAGTGAGACGTGCGATACACATTGCCAATAGCGAGGGACAGTGGAACCAACATACCTAACAGCAGCCATGGCAGCGAGTCCGGATTGATGCCCGCCGGATTGGGCGACAGAATCCAGACACAACCGGCAACGCCCAGACTCAGCCCAACGGACTTTTTCCTGCTCAGTGTTTCCATGCCCAGAATGACGGAGATCCCGTAGGTGGCAAGGGATGGCAGCGCATAGAGAGTCGCCGTCAGGCCGGACCCAATATTCGCAACAACAATGAAGGCCAGCGCATTGGGTACGGCAATGGCGGTCAGTCCGCTGATGCCAAAGTATTGAATCAGGGGCCTGCTGAATCGCACCGGGGAACCCCGGCGACCGCAGAGAACCAGCAGGATACCGCCACCCAAAGCCTGCCAGAAGGCGTACGCCAGTGGTGTCATGCCGACGTCCATGGCGGCCCTGGAAAGCGGCAGCATCAGGGCAATCAGTACGCCAACGCCCAATAACAGAAGCATGGACGTTACATCGGGTTGATGAGATGCGGTACTCGCATGTTGTTTCATGGTTTTTTCTCCGTTAGTTGCGAGCCCTATCATCCCGATGCGGCGACCACGGATCACCACACGTTTCGTGAAAACTGCTTTGCCGATTTGCGCATCGATTCCCCGAAACTCATCGTTTAGTGTCAGCAGTCAACCAACCACCAAAACCGACAGAGGAAGACTGTTATGGATTTTCTGGAAGCCCTGGAATGGCGTTACGCCACAAAACGCATGAATGGCAAATCTCTCCCGGAAGGCACACTGGAGAGAATACTGGAGGCCACACGATTGGCGCCGTCCTCTTATGGGTTGCAACCTACACCATCAAAGTCATCAGCGACCGCTCGCTGCTTGAGCGCATCCATGAAGACGCTGCACCGCAACCACAGGTCAAGGAATGCTCCCACCTGTTGGTGTTTGCGACCAAGACGGATCTGGATGACTCAACGGTTGATCATTACATCGAGTTGGCGGCGACAGAGAGAGGGGTTGCGATTGCCGATCTGAACGGGTTCGCTGACGCTATCAAAGGTACCATCAATGGTTTGGAAACGGCCGCTGACAAGCAGGCCTGGGCCGCAAAACAGGCATACATTGCCCTGGGCTTTACCCTTGCCGCCGCCGCTATAGAGCGTGTCGATGCCTCGCCGATGGAAGGCTTTGATCCAGCCGCCCTCGATCGCGTCCTGCGATTGAACGAGGATAATCTGAGCAGCGTGGTCATTGCAGCATTGGGGTACCGTGATACGGCGGAGGACCGGATGGCGAACATGCCAAAGGTGCGCAGACCCCTGTCCCAACTGATTCAAAGGGTCTGATCAACAGGCCCGATAGAATTCAGCCACACACCGGCGCTTGCCTGTATAATTCCCTCATCAATCAAGATCTGATGTGGAGCGCCGGCATGGACCGCCTCAAGGGTGTGGAGTATTTCAAGCGAATTTACGAGCTGGGCTCGTTTACGGCTGCTGCCGACGAGTTCCACTGCTCGAATGCAGTTATATCCAAGTATGTCCGGTTCCTCGAATCCTGGACGGGCTCGAAGCTGATCAACCGCAATACCCGTACGATCAGCTTTACGGACGAAGGCGAGCGATTCTACACCTATTGCCTTTCTATCATTGAGCAGACCAGCGAAATGCTCGATTCCGTTGCTGATACCGGCGATCTGTCGGGCGAGTTGGTTATTGCCAGCCCGGTTTCTCTGTCGATGAAAGTGATGGCCCCGTTAATTTTCCAGTTTCGGCAGGCATATCCGCAGCTGACGATTCGATTACAGATGAGCGACCAGTTGACCAGCCTGGTCGGCTCGGGTGTTGATCTTGCCATTCGCGGAATCGGATCCCCCGAGGATTCTTCGCTCATTGCGGTTAGACTGGGAGCGCTCGAAAGGGTTCTTGTTGCTTCTCCAATGTATCTGGCGTCCGCCGGCACACCGTTAACCGTAGAAGATCTCCGACAGCACCAGTGCCTTATTTACAGCCTCAGCACCGATGCGAAGAGCTGGGAATTTGTTCCAGCTGGCGCTGCAGGTAGAAGTCACGCCCCCTTTAGCGTTGCCGTATCCGGGCCCTTGGTGGCCGATAATTCGCTTGTATTGGTTGATGCGGCTGTGGCTGGCCTTGGAATCGCACTGGTCCCACGCGCATACATCAGGCAGGAGCTTGCGGACGACAAACTGCGGAAGCTCGAACTGGACGCGTTGCCTGCCCGGCGCTCCATCTATGCAGTATACTCAGACCGCCACTACCTGCCGCGTCGAGCCAGGTTGTTTATCGACTTTCTACGAGCCAGCCTCGAATCAGGATGACACGCCTTTAGCCCGCATACGTAGCAGGATCTCCTCAGCGATATCCACCCGTACTTTTCCGCCCTCAACCAGCTCTCTCGCCACGGTGTCAATTTCCGGGCCTTTCGCACCGGCCATGACGGCGATATTCTTGGCATGAAGGGCCATGTGCCCCTTCTGAATTCCCGTGGTAGCGAGCGCTTTCAATGCCGAGAAATTTTGTGCGAGCCCGACAGCCGCAATCACTCTGGCCAATTTTTCAGCGGTTGTGGTATTCATAATCTCCAATGCAATGCGGGCAGTCGGATGGGATTTGGTCGCCCCACCAATCAGCCCGACAGCATCGGCATCTCTATCATTCCGGTCAGATTACCGTCCTGATCGACTTCCCACCGGGTCAGCGAACGATACTGCCCCGACCGCGCGGCATACGCGTGAGCACCTGCTTCAACCGCACGCGTATCATTACCGGTAGCCAACACAACGGAACTCACCCCATTCATAACCCTTTGTTGTGCGTTGCAGCCCGGTACGGATCAATATCCGCAAAATCAAACGCCGACAGAATTCCCTCTCGAACCGACTTCCCACCAATGGCGTCCAGCGACCAAGTGGCTCTGGCCCTTGCGAGGCGACGATCGGCGAGGTTAGACAGAATCCGGAGATACGTCTTGCCGCCGGTCCATTCCGCAATCAGAGGGGCCACCGCTTCGGCCATGGAATTAACGGCATTTGCGCCCATCGCATCGCGGGTGTCGACGATCAGATGGGTAATGACCATGGGTCCGTTGCGCCCCCCTTCGAGCACCCGTACCTCCAGATCTCGATAGCCACCGCCATGTTTCAGCAATACCGGGTCGGTCTGGTCACAGATTTCTCGAATCCTCTCTTTGTTCTCAAGAATCTGAAGTCGCGCGAATTCGGGATTACTGACATCAATAAGCTGTACCTGGGCAATCATTAACGAGCCTGACAGGGATGTAGTAAACCCACCGGAATCGCGACATTGCCTTGCCGCGTTGCAAACGGCGGCAACGACGGATGATTCCTCAGTTGCCATCGGAATGAGGACGTCCTCACCGTCAACAATCATGTTCGTCGCAACGCCCAGAGGAATATTCATGGTACCGACAGCGTTCTCGATCATTGAGTCCACAACAGACGCTTCGAGATTACCGGTATTCGAGAGTTGTGCCTCTACACTCCGATCAAGGCCAGCAACCTCCATGACCTTGTTGAGCCTTTCTGACATTGAAAGCTTGTGAAAGCCGGATATACGGGAGTTTTGAGTGTGCATTTAAAGAATCTCCATTACATTTGTCAGGAAGCCAGGCGTTGGGATAGCTGGTTAGGCAACCAGGTCACCAAATCCGGGAATACCATAAACAGGACCAGCGCTATCATCTGAAGCAACAGGAAAGGAACAATGGCGCGATAGACCGTTTCCATCCCGATACCGTCAGGAAGCACCCCTTTGATGTAGAACAGGGTGTATCCGAACGGCGGGGTGATATAAGCCATCTGCGCGGTGATCAGGAACAACACGCCAAACCAGATCGGGTCAAAATCGAAGGCGTTAATAATGGGAAGGAACACCGGCACACAAAGCAGAATGATGCCGATCTCATCCAGGAATAGTCCTAGCAGCACCAGGATGCCCATCATTGCAAGTAACACCAGCCAACGGTTCAGTTCCAGATCCTGGATAAACGTCAACAAGGAGTCCGCGCCACCAGTACCGGTGAAGATCGATACAAATATTTTGGCGCCGATGGTGATCCACATGATCATGGTGGTCACGCGCAGCGTATCCATTGCAGCGGCACTCAGGTTGGCGGGCGTGAAGGTACGCTGCAAAGCCGCTGAAACCATGGCGCCCACCACGCCAACGGCGGCTGCCTCGGTCGGTGTAGCAATACCCGCATAAATACTCCCAAGCACACTGAAGACAATCAGCGTCGGAAGAATCAGGGACTTAAGCGACGCAAACATGTCACGTACCGATACTTCCACCTGCTCCGGACGTGGCGCCACACTCGGCTTCAACAGGGTGCGGATCACTACATAGGCAATGTACAGCCCTGCCAACACCATGCCCGGAATGATCCCCGCCGCAAACATTTTTCCCACGGACACCTGCGCGGTTGCCGCGTAAACAATGGTGATGATTGACGGTGGGATCAGAATGCCCAAGGTGCCACCGGCACAAATGGTGCCCAGTGCGAGTTTTTCGTCGTAGCCTCGGCGGAGCATGGATGGCAGTGCCAGAATACCCATTGCCGCAACGGCCGCCCCAACGATGCCGGTCATCGCCGCCATCACAGTGCATATTGCGATGGTGCCCACCGCTAGCCCACCGGGTAGCCGTCGGAACCAGAGTTCCATGGCCTTGTACAAGGCTTCAATGATTCCCGACCGCTGCAGGATACTGGCCATGAGCACGTAAAGTGGTATTGCGAGGAGCACATCGGATGTCATGACATCGAACGTTTGCAAAACCGAAAGAACAAGAGCATCTGTTCCCCAGAGCGTTACGGTAAAAAGCACAGCCAGAGATATAAGAACGAACGCAAGTGGCATCCCGCTGAGCAGCAGCACCAGCAGGGAGATAAACATCGCGGACAGAACAAAGGTCGAGCTCATGACGCGCTCCCCCCGCCCGTCCGGATTCGGACGATTGCCTGCAACGTTTCCGCAATCGACTGAAGCAAGAGCAGCGTAAAGGCGACCGGTATCAAGGTTTTTGCCGGCCATATCGCTGGATTCCATGACGAGAACGACGTTTCACCGGATTCAATTGAGTTAACCGCAACCGGAATGCTCTGGTAGATCAGCACACAGGCAATCAACCCGATGACGGGGTAGATGCCCGTATCCACGATGGCAGCTGCCCTTGCAGACAATTTGCCATAAACAATATCGACATTGACGTGTCCGGCTGTGTGCAGAAGATAAGGCCAGCCAACATAAAGTAGGGGCCAAGCAATAACGTGGACAACTCCAGCGCCCAGACAGTGGGCGCATCGAAAAAGTAACGGGCAACCACCTCATAGGAGATGACGGCAACCATGATGAACACCAACAACGATGCCAACACTGCCAGCCACCGATTCAGACCAGTGACGGCCTTGCAGTAGCCCTGAACAATAGACATAACTACTCCTCACTCTGCGGTATCAGCCCGGCGAACCGGGCTGGTTCTGATTAATGGCAGGGTGGGTATTATTCCAGCAGTCCCAGTTCCTTCATGAACTCGACCTGACTGTCCAGGACCTTGTTGGCCAGTTCATCGTCGCCAGCCGCTTTTTCCCAGGCTTTCATGGCGGTTGGGCGGCCTTGCGCCACGGTATTGGCGTCCAGGTGGATGATTTCGGCTCCCTGCTCTTCGAATTTCTTCAGAGCAACTGCGTCCTGAGCCACGTTGTGCTGGCGAAGGGCTGCGGATACTTCACGGGCAGCACTTTCCAGCGCAGCCTTGTAGGAATCCGGCAATTTATCGTAGGCACGCTGGTTGGCAACATAGCTGGTAGCAGTGGTAGGTTGGTGAAACCCCGGCACGATAACGTACTTGGCCACTTCGCCAAGGCCTGCTTCCAGGTTGGCAGTCAGATCCCCCCTGTCAGCAAAGTCGATCACGCCTTTTTCAAGTGCTTGATAGACTTCAGCGGTCGGCAACGGCGTGGTCGATACACCGAATTCCGCCATTACAGTGCTGGCCAGGCCGACAAAACGACCTTTTTTGCCTTCAACGTCGCCCAGTGTGTTTATCGGAAACTTGGAGTGAATGGGTTCCTGGCCGTAAACGGTGGGTGCGATATAAAAAAGCCCTGCCTTTGCATAAGCTTCGCGGGCAAACTCAAGGCCGCCACGCTCATAGAACCAGGCTTCATATTGGTCCGACTCAGGAAACCCGAACGGAATCGTGCTTGTGAATGCAAACGCGGGAATCGAGCCTGCCTCGTAACCATCAAACGTTTTCATCATTTCAAAGGCACCACCCTCACGCTTCAAAGGCCTGCGCCGAAGGAGCCAGTTGGCCGCCAGCAAAAAGCCGGATAGTAAATTGACCTTCGGTCAGTTCCGAAACACGGCTGACAAATCGTTTCTCAAATTCGTAGGGAGTGGTTCCTGCATCCCACAATGCCTGCATTCGCCAGTTCACCTCAGGCAGCTCTGCGGCCGACGTCACACCGGTAAACATCGCGGCGGCAGCAACCAAACCTTTGCAGGCATGACGAAGACCGACAACGGTCTTCTGGCGTATCGATTCGTTCATAGTGTTCTCCATCGTACTGGTGGTTATTGTGTTTATTATTGCCGCGTACACCTGCATGGCGCACCTGTACAAACTAGGACAGCTGACTAAAATGGACAAGTGACACTTAATGCATGTGTACCACGGACTGTACCAGTCTATTTACTGGTACAATTTGGAGTTGATATGGCAAGTGAAGTATCCCGGGCGCAACACATCGCGGACACATTGATTCAACAGATCGACTCAGGACAGCTAATGCCCGGGTCTCGGCTGCCGTCCATCCGGGTGGCGGCCGAAAGCCATGGGGTTTCAAAGAACACGGTAACGGATGCCTACGATCGCCTGGTGGCAACCGGTTATATCAGCCCTCGGCGGGGTTCCGGATTCTACGTGCAGGCAGCTAACCCGACACAACCTGTCCCCTATTCCGAACACGTCACAGAAGCCCTGGATCTTGTGTCACTCTTGCGCGAGCAATTGAACCAACACTATGAAATCCGTGCAGGTGACGGCCGCCTACCCGCGACCTGGATGGAGAGTTCGGAGATCGGCAGATACCTCAAGCGCAACGCCAGTGCTTCCGGCCTTGCCGACGACTTCGAGTATGGCAGACCACAAGGCCTTCAGGCTTTACGGGAAGACATTGCCCGAGCTTTGACAGACCGAGCAATCAGCGCAAGCCCCGACCAGATTCTGATGACGTTTGGCGCCAACCATGCGCTCGACCTGATCGTTCGGCATTTCGTGCGGCCCAACGACCCTGTTCTGGTCGAAACGCCAGGATATTACCCAATGTTTGGCAAACTCAAACTTCAGAAAGCCAACGTCATTGGCGTAAACCGGGAATCGGACGGGCCGGACCTGGAAATGCTGGAGGAAAAGATACGGCAGTTCAGGCCAAAGCTGTTTTTCGTGCAACCGATGGCTCACAATCCAACGGGCACATCCATGTCGCTCCAGAAGATGCATCGACTACTTACTATAGCGGAACGGCATGATCTGGTTTTAATCGAAGACGATCCCTTTGCCGATATACTGCCAAAGGCAACACCCCACCTCGCTTCACTGGATGCGCTGAACCGAGTAATCTACGTGGGAACGTTTTCGAAAACCTTGTCGGCCAGCCTGCGTTGCGGGTATATCGCGGCGAATCCCGCGTTGATTACGTCGCTGACGGACATCAAGATGCTAACGGTGGTTAACAGCTCCAGCACCACGGAACGCATTGTTCACGAGATGATCGTTAAAGGTCGGTATCGTCGTCATTTGAAGAGGCTGCGGGATCGGGTGGCCAATGCGAGTGTCGACGCGGTGTCTGCGTTGAGAGGCATCGGCCTGGACAACATCGAAAGCCCGGCGGGAGGGTATTACCTATGGTGCCCGCTTCCACACGGTGTGGACGTCATGGCACTAAGCAGGCGGGCTGCAGGAGAGGGTATTTTTCTGGCGCCCAGCCAACTTTTTGAGTTGGCTGACCAAAACGGGGAGTCCGCTCTGCGAATTAACATTGCCCATGCGAACAACCACAAACTACTGCGATTCCTACAGGCAGCCGTGCTGAAATAACCGCCTCAACTCGCTTTTCAGAACTTCCAGAACGGTGTATCCAGACGCTGTGCAACAAGCTCAGGTGGGTAACCAACGTCCTTCAGAAGACGGGGTTCCATGGTCAGGACCAGGTGGAGGAAGTTACGCTTCATTCTCCACCCTTTGTACAGTGATGCGGCTCTTTTCATTTCAATCATCCATCTATCGATAACAACAAAGGGTTAAACCGTAATCGGTTTTAAGTAGTTACCTATTTTATGGATGATTCCTGTCCGGCCCCATACTTGGAAACCACTACGAAGCCTTGTTTTGGGGCCTTTGAGCCTAGCAACTTGTACCTATGCCGCCCCGTTCGACTTCTTTACAAGCGTCTTATACAGATCATCTTTCAGTTGCAGTCGCTGTTGTTTCATCTGGTGCAACTGATCGTCTCCGATCGGGGCATCCCTGCGTTCCAGGCCTTCGATTTCCTGGTCCAGCTCTGCGTACTGCCGAAAATGGTGCTGGAACGTCGGGTCGTTCTTTCTCAGTTCGTCGATCAATTCGCCAAACTGGGGGAATTCGTTATGAAGTTCGTGGTTGGAAATGCCCATTACCTCGTCTCCTTCTTTTCGCAGAGTGGTTAGTCAGGATGCCATTCATCATCGGGAGTTGTGAACCGTTAAAACGTTATAAAGCAGCTCCCTATAAATCCGAATCAAGCCGCTCCAATCCGAGAGTAGCTTTAAACTCAAGATACTCGTCACGGTAGACAATGGCACCGAGAGCCATCGCAGCCTTGGTGGCCATGCGATCAAAGCTCTCCCGGATCAGTCGGGGTATCCTGGATTTCGGTCTCACACTGGCCGTTTCAATCAGCACGGCGCCCATAACGAGCAATGCATCAATTCGACGGTTATCACGGTCGCCATCCATTATGTGACGGGCGACCGATTGCGCATCATTCAATATCACCTTCTCGTCGTCGTTCAGTGTGGCGCCGTCGAACGCCATAAAGCTCTGATAGCGACGTGCCCGCTTCAGCATGAAGGCCTCGCGCACTGCGGGGTCCGGTTTGGTGTTGAGAAGTCCATGAAGACGAAAATCCACCTCCCCTGCTTCCCGTTTCTGTTCGAAGACGTGCTTGATATCAGCTCGCGCGATATCGGATGTGGTTTCCAGGGCCTCGGCGATCACGGCATCGAACGTGGTTTTCTCGACCACATCCAGGACGCGCCGAATGGTATGGATCGACTTCATAAGCTCCGGCCACAGGCGCGGGTCCGCCTGGCCAGGTTCGTCCGGTATCCTGGTTTCGAGGGCCCGGGCACAGAAAAACGCCTTTTCCACGTCACGAATCGCAATACCCGGTTCGTTCGCAATCCATTTGACGCCGTAGTCATTGAGGTCTTCAATCAGGCTTGAGGTGAGAATAAGCAGGTAATACTTCATACCGAGGGGAAGGTCTGTCATCAGCAGCACTCCTTCACAACAAGAGTTCCTGTCTACAGGTATAGCTGATTACAGGCTGAGTACCAGCTTTTCCGGGGCATCTCACGCTCATCTTTGACAAAACGCTAATAGCTGGGGGCGATCAATAGGGTATAGGATGATTGAAAGAATCTGAGTATTGATCCGTTCACCTGAGGAAACTAGCACATGACGTACGCGCGAATTGTCGGCACGGGCTCCTATCTGCCTGAGAATGTCATGACAAACGAAGACATGGAGAAAATCGTCGACACCAGCGACCAGTGGATTCGTGAGCGTACCGGCATTGAGCAGCGACACATCGCTGTAGAAGGTGAAACCACTGTCGATCTTGCTGAAAAAGCATCCCGCAGGGCCATTGAAGCCGCCGGCCTTCAGCCTGCCGACATTGATCTGATTGTGTTCGCCACATCCACCCCTGACAAGATCTTTCCCAGCTCGGCGTGCATTCTGCAGGCGAGACTCGATATCCATGGCTGCCCTGCTTTCGATATCCAGGCTGTTTGCAGTGGGTTTGTCTATGCGTTATCGGTTGCTGACAAGTTCATCAAAACCGGCAGCAGCAAGAAGGTTCTGGTGGTTGGCGCGGAGCTGTTCTCCCGCATTCTGGACTGGGAAGACCGAGGCACCTGTGTGCTGTTCGGTGACGGTGCCGGCGCCGTAGTGCTGGAAGCCAACGAGGAAACCGGCATTCTGTCGACCCACATCCATGCTGACGGCAAATACGAAGACCTGCTCCACGTACCCTTTGGTATTGGCGATGGTTTCGACCAGGTTCGGGCCGGCAAAGGCCATGTTCACATGAAGGGCAATGAAGTTTTCAAGATTGCCGTGAACACCCTGGGCAGAATTGTGGACGAAACCCTGGAAGCCAACCAGATGAAGAAATCCGATGTGGACTGGCTGGTACCGCACCAGGCGAATTTGAGGATTATCGCGGCCACGGCTCGCAAGCTGAACATGTCCATGGACCAAGTGGTGGTGACCGTCAACAAGCACGGTAACACCTCTGCTGCGTCAATCCCGCTGGCGCTGGACGTTGCCGTTCGCGATGGTCGCATCCAGAAAAATGAGGTGCTTCTGCTGGAAGCCTTTGGCGGCGGGTTTACATGGGGTTCTGCGTTAATCCGGTTCTGACCATCTACCGCAATTCGCGTCAGACGTATACTCTACCCGGTATCCGAATTCCCATAATAACGTCAAAGGGAAGATTCCGTGAACGAGAGTGTCCGCAGTACCACACCGTCTGTGATCATCATTGGCACCGGTTTTGGCGGCCTGTGCATGGCCATCCAGCTCCGGAATGCCGGAATAGAAACCTTTACCCTCCTGGAAAAGGCGTCCGGGGTTGGAGGCACCTGGCGAGATAATACCTACCCGGTGCGGCATGTGATGTTCAGTCTCACTTGTACTCCTTCTCCTTTGAGCCCAAACACGACTGGTCAAGAAAGTTCGGATTGCAGCCGGAAATTCTTGATTATATGCAGCACTGCGTTGAGAAATATGATTTGGCGGGGCATATTCAGTTTAATAACGAAGTCGCCAGCGCGGTTTTCAACGAAGCCACCAACACCTGGACCGTCACCACTACCGACGGAGAGTCTCAGACAGCCGATATCATTGTTACCGCTACCGGCCAGTTGAATCAGCCAGCATGGCCAAATATTCCCGGCCTGGATACCTTTGCAGGCACGACGTTCCATTCCGCCGTTGGGACCATAACTACGACCTGAGTGGCAAGAATGTTGGCGTGATTGGCACCGGTGCCAGCGCCATTCAATTCGTGCCGGAAATAGTGCCAAAGGTAAGAGCTCTCAGCCTTTTCCAGCGCTCCGCTGCCTGGGTGCTGCCGAAACCCGACCGACCGTTCTATAAATGGGAACAGGCACTGTTCCAGAAGGTTCCGGCCTGGGACCGCATCTACCGCTCTCTGATCTATTGGAAGAATGAAAGCCGCGCCCTGGCGTTCACCCGCTTTAACAGCTTGCTCGAGCTTTTTGCCTGGCAGGCAAAGCGCTTTGCCAAACACCAGGTTCGCGATCCCGAGAAGTTCAGGCATCTGATTCCGGACTACAAGATCGGCTGCAAGCGGATACTGATTTCCAACGACTGGTATTCAGCCGTTGATCAGTCTCACGTCGAGCTCGTCACCACTGGTATAGAGCGTGTCGTGGAGGAAGGCCTGATTACCACCGACGGCGCTCTGCACCGGTTGGACACGATAATCCTGGGGACCGGATTTGCGGCTTCGGATTTCCTGTCACCGATGGAGATCACCGGCCGCAACGGCGCGTCGCTCAACCAGGCTTGGGCCACTGGATCGGAGGCCTACAAGGGCATTACGGTGTCCGGGTTTCCCAACCTTTTCATGCTCTACGGGCCCAACACAAACCTCGCCCACAACAGCATTGTGTACATGCTGGAGTCCCAGGTCCGGTATGTGCTGGGTTGTATCAATACATTGAGCGCAACACCCGGCACGGCTATGGATGTAAAACCAGATCGGCTTAGAACGTTCTCGGAGGGCGTTCAGACAAAGCTTAAAGACAGCGTTTGGGAATCCGGTTGCCATTCCTGGTACCTGGACAGCGATGGCAAGAACACGGTGAACTGGCCCGGTTTCACCTTCACTTACCGCAAGGCCACGCGGGAGGTGAACCCGGACGACTACGAGTTCCTGCAACCCTCCGTTTAGCCTCTCTTTGCTCCCTCCAGGCTTGTCCATTTGACAGCCCCGGCATATTCATAGGATGATTGGGTCATCATTTATCAGGATCTTAAACATGCAGCTCGCCAGAATCTCCAAGGGCTCTCTCGTCGAAACCGCCATAGAAAGCCTGCGCCAGGCCATTGAAAAAGGCCACTGGGCGATTGGCGAACGGCTGCCCGTTGAAGCGCAACTGTCGGAGTCCCTCGGCGTGAGCCGTAACACCGTTCGTGAAGCGGTCAGGGTCCTGGTGCATGTCGGCATGCTGGAGACACGTCAGGGGGATGGCACCTACGTTCGAGCCACAAAGGATGCAGGAGAAACCCTGCGGAGAATCAACCGGGCCCAGTTAAGAGACAAGCTCGAAGTACGGATCATGCTGGAAACCGAGCTGCGAAGCTCGCTGCGGAACGCCGGGACGCCAAGGACCTGGAGAGAATGACGCTCGCCCTGGATGAGCGGGCGAAAGCCGGTGACGATGTTGAACGCCGAATCCGTCACGATCATGCGTTTCATACAGCCCTGGTCGCAGCGTCACACAACCCTGCCCTGTCGGAGCTGTACGACTATTTTGCCAATTCGGTGGCACAGACCATTGAACTGACCGAGCTCGATTCAGGACTTCCTGAACCTTCCCAGGAGGATCATGAACTGCTACTCGCCGCGATCCGACGACAGGACTCCGTTAAGGCGGAAACTCTGTCGAGGGCCCTGCTCCAGCCGAGCCTTAAAGCCTTGGGGAAGAAGCATCCATGAAATTCAGGCTCGATACCTTCACGCTATTGCTGTTAGGTGCGATTGTCCTTGCCACGTTCCTGCCGGTGCGTGGTGATGCCGCCAACGCCCTGGCAACTGCAGGCACTGTGGCCGTGGCACTCCTGTTTTTCCTTCATGGCGCGGCGCTTTCACGTGAACAGATCGTAGCCGGGGCCACCCATTGGCGCCTGCACATCATCATTACCGCTTTCACCTTTGTTTTCTTTCCCCTCGTGGCATTACCCATCAATGAAATCAGTCGTTTTGCGCCTCAGTGGATGCCGCCTGATCTGGGGCTGGGATTCCTCTATCTGGGTGTGCTGCCGTCGGCCGTTTCTTCCTCGATTGCCTATACCGCCATGGCCAAGGGCAATGTGCCTGCCGCCATCTGCAGCGCTGCTGCATCCAATGTCTTTGGCATGATGCTGACACCATTTCTGCTGTTACTGTTGGTGAGCACGTCGGGCGACGGTGGCTTTTCGGTGGCGGAGGCGCTCAAAGACATTGTGCTACAACTGCTTCTTCCGTTTGCGGTTGGCCACGGCCTGCGCCCCTTGTTGGGTGGTTTCCTGGCTCGGAATGAAACGCTCACCTCCCGCTATGACCAGTGTGTGATCTGGCTGATCGTGTATTCCGCCTTTTCCCATTCGGTCGCGAGTGGCCTGTGGCAGAACCTGCCGTTGAAGGCGATTCTGCTGGCCATCGTGCTGTGCTTCGCGCTACTGGGATTTTTTATGGTACTGGCGATGTTTGTGGTTCGCCGGCTTGGATTCAGCTTGGAGGACGAGGCCGCCGTGGTATTCTGCGGCTCAAAGAAGAGTCTGGCGTCCGGCCTGCCCATGGCCAAGGTGCTGTTCTCCGGGCACCCCGGGTTTGGCATGATCGTGCTGCCTATCATGTGCTACAACCAGATTCAGGTCATTGTGGGAGCCATGCTGGCTCAGGCGTATCGCCGCAGGATTGAGGCCGCGTCAGCCGCCGCCCCCCATACCACTGAATAAGGTAGCCAATACAGCCAGGCCGACGATCCAGCCGATGACCGCTGGCCAGAAGTTAACCATCTGGGGCGGCAGTTCTTCCTGCGGCTCTTGATCCCCCGCTGACTTTTCCGCCTCCATGTCGTCCTCGTCAGCGTCGTGGGCATGTGCATCCCGCAAGCTATACCAGTCGAACCACCCCGCCAGAAACTGCACAACCGGCGCCGGGAAGCTGCCGTTTTCCGCCATCGGCCGAACCTGGGGTTCCAGCGCGTCGGCAATTTCCTTGCGAACATGAGGCTGATCTGCAGGAGGCTCTCCAAGAATGGCTTTCCAGATCTGCGCGTCCTTGCTGCGACTTGAATCATTCAGCAAGGCTCGGACCTGGATAACCACCTCTCGTACCACCTGTCGTTCCGAGGCATCCAACTCCTGGTCCTCCTGCCTCACTGCCGCAGGGGTCTCAGCAACCTGAGGCCGCCTTTCATTACCGGCATCGGATGGACTGTTGTCCGTTTGCGGTTCCCCGCCCGTTGCTTCCTTGAAAGCCTGCCGCAGCCGTTCCAGTTCCTCGCCAGAGGCAAACTTTTCCTGCCGCTCATATGCCGCCCTGATACGGGCATGATCACCGGTGGGCTCGATACCCAATACTTCCCAACAATTCATAGAGTTGTAACTCATTCATCAGACTTTCATTAAATTTTAGAGAGACAAATGTAATCTGGTCACCTAGGATATGAAAAAAGCGTTCACCATAAAAAATCCCACACTCGGCAAAGTATAAAACGACACTCATGCCCGTTACGACCTATCTCATTAAAATTCCGGGGCTTGTTCGCCTGATACTTATCGCAGTCGCCTGATGTCGGTGTTTGCGGGCACGTTCATTGCCGTTGTTCCGGTGGTAGCGGAGGAAAGCAACGACCAAATCTTCCAGCTGGCAGCGTTTGGTGATTCACCGGAAGCCTTTGAAATGGATTCCAGAATTCCAGAGGTGCTGACCACAACCCGCCTCAGGCAACCGAAGTCACGTGTGCCCGGCACGACCACCATCATCACCGGCGAAATGATCCGGGATCTCGGCATCATGAACCTGGTGGAGGTGTTTCGCCTGGTCCCCGGCATGACCGTCGCGGAGGTCGGCAGCAACAACCCGGTGACCAGTTACCACGGTACTGTACATTATGAGCAGCGCCGATTGCAGGTTCAGGTCGATGGCCGTACGTCATACCGCCCTAACCTGTCCGACATGGACTGGAATACCATGCCGGTTCCCCTGGAGCTGATAGAACGAATCGAGGTCAGCCGCGGCCCAAACAGCGCCGCGTATGGCATCAATGCCTTCCTCGGAACCATCAATATCATCACCCGCGCGCCCGAGGATACGGCCGGCGTTGAAACCCGCGCCATTACCGGTTCCAGAGGCTATAAACGGGTGTTTGGTTCCGCCGGCAACGTCTCAGGTGACTATAACTGGCGACTGGCCTACGAGAAACGCAAATCTGACGGTTTTGACGAGCAAGTAGACGACGACATCTACTACCCTTTCCATGATGGCTATGACATCAACACCTTTAACTACGACAGCAGTTTGTTCCTGAACAGCCAATACAGTTTGGACCTGCGCGGCGGTGTGGTGGATGGCGTCAATGAGGAGGACCAGATCAAGAACGGTAAGCTCGGCGCCGATGACCATCCTGACATCATCGTCGACGACTACTATCTACAAACCCGCCTGAACGTGACGACCTCCGAAAACCATTTCTATCATGTTCAGGCCAGCTTCCAGAACTATGATCGGCGGCAGCGCTGGAGCATATGCATTCCCGGGGATACCTTTAACAATATTCTTCAGGGAAACAGCTTTGATCTCGAACCCTGCACTGCCAACGAAGTAGACCCTTTCAGGGCAAATTTGAATGAAGACATTGAGGAATCCCGCCTGGAGTTCGAAATCCAGGATACCCTGTTGTTCAACCGGGATCTGAAGTTGGTATCGGGTCTTGGTTATCGTAAGGATACCTATCGATCAGAGACCTATTTCAATGGCCGCGGTAACAACTACCAGTCACAGGTTTTTGCGAACCTTGAGTACTCGCCTTTACGTTGGCTCACCCTGAACGCCGGCGGCAACTGGGAAAAAACCACCACCACGGACGAAGGCTACTTTTCACCCAGGGTGGCGGCCAACTTCATCCTGGCCAACAACCACACGCTCCGATTTGTCTACTCCGAGGCAGTACGCACACCGGATGCGTTCGAACAGAATCCGGACTGGTCCTATCGTCCCAGGAATGTTCAGCCACCGTACACGTTTCTTGAAGGGCAACGATTCCTGGTCGCGAATCTGGTCGACCCCGCCACGTCGACGTATGGTAAAACACTTGAAGAAGAGCACATAATCTCCCGGGAAATAAGCTATTTTGGCCAGTACTATCTGGACAGTTCCACCTTGTCACTGGAAGTTCGCTATTTCAACGACAAGCTTCGGGACATGATCAGCGGTATCATCAATGAAGAAGACTGGACCATCGACAACAATGTCGCACTCGATCAGAAAGGCTTTGAAGTAGAGGCGTCACTGGACTTTCCCGATACAAAACTGAGGATGAGCTATGCTTATCTGGATCAGGACGGCCGCTATACCGGCGCCAATGATCGTGATGCCGGTGACAAACAATATGCCATTGACCTGTTGGGGCGTTTGTCAGTCAGGCATTCAGGAAGTTTTGCGTGGATACAGGATCTGCCTTTCAACCTGACCTCATCGGCGGCATTCTATTTTGCGGATGAATTCCGGCGTTCACAGTTCGAACGTCTGGACCTGAGGCTGGCAAGGCACATTTTCAAAACCGGCTACAGCTATGAGTTTGCCGTTACCATGCAACACTATCTGGATAAGGACACGACGGATCTGAGTCCTGATAACATCATCAGGGATCATAACCAGTTCTTCGCTGAAGTCGGCGTAAGATTCTAAAGGCATCACACGGACGATACCCGACCCTGGACGGTATGAAACCAACGTACAACACCAAAATGGGGAAAGAATCAGGCGGCCATGCCAGTCGGCGCGCCCTGGGCGGTGCCGTACTGTTCCTGCTTTTCGTGTTGTCTGTGCCTTTTCAGCCTGTTTACGCGCAATCCTCGTCGGGTTCCCAGGTGTATCTGGCCGGTTCCGAGAACTCCGCTCTGAACCGCCGCATGATCACCCTTCTTAGGGAGGCGCTGGGCAGCACCGTCAACATTCGCTCCTTCAGCAGCGGCCAGACGTCTCAGGACAAAACCACGCCCGTTATTACGCTCGGGCCAGAAGCCTTTACTCGAGTTCGGCAAGAGAATCGTGATGTGCCTATCCTGGCTTTGCTTGTGGATCAATCGTTTATCAGTGGATATGCGGGACGCTCTGAAGGTTCGGTTTCAGGCATATTGTACAACCCCCCATTAATCAGGCAGGCCGTCGCTGGAAAGGAGATCCTGCCTCATGCCACCCGGGTGGCGATGCTTGCCCGTCCCGAGACCGTCGAACTCTACGAGTCCCTGGTTGATGAACTTCCAGCTTATGGGCTCCGGGCGCGAGTATTTGTCGTCAGTTCCGACAACGACCTGATACCAACACTCATTCACGCGCTGAACTACGGTGACTTTATTCTGGCCGCGCCGGACAGCGGTATATACAACCCCCGAACCATCAAGCACATCCTGTTGACGGCCTACCGTCGCAACCGGATTGTCATCGGCCCGAGTCAGGCTTATGTCAAAGCGGGATCGCTGGCATCCACCTATACACCTTTAACCGAGATCTCCAAACTCGCAGCAAAATACATAGAACAATACCGCAGTGATGGTCAGTTTCCCCCGCCCGCCTATCCCGATGTCTTCAGAATTGAGCTAAACGACCAGGTTGCGCGTTCCCTGAACATTCCGCTGCCCGACCGTCAGGAGATCATCAACTCTATTAGCGAGCGGTTGGCTGGGTCCGAGGAGGCGTCTGATGAGTAAGCGTATGGGCAGGCCAGTCCCCCTCACGCGGAAGCTGCTGCTATTGGGTGCCGCTCCAGCGATCGTCATGTTCATCGTATTGATGGTGTTCTTTACGTCTGCTCGGCTTGATGACGCCCGCAAGGACCTGGCTGACAGCAGTCAGATGCTGGCTGACAGCCTTGCGCCGGCGGTTGAATACGCCGTCGTTTCGGGGAACACGGCGTCCCTTGAACAGATACTGTCGCAATCGCTGCGGCGCAGCCGCGCCCAATGGATACGCGTCTCCAACGTGGTCGGCGACGAGGTTGGATTTGTCTCCACGGACGACCCGGGCAATATCAGTGCTGAGGAGACCTTCGACGTCTTCGAATCTGAGATACTGCAGCAACCGCTTGATCTGGGCGAAGATCGCCAGACCGAATGGTTCGAACCCAACTACGGGTTCGGGTCAGGAGCGCTTCGCGTCGGTACTGTTCAGGTGGGCGTCAACAAAGCCCAACTCGCAGCACGCCGGCAGGACATCCTCTGGACATCACTGGCGGTTGGGTTTTCGTTGCTGCTGTTTACGCTACTAATCGTCAAACACTCGCTGAACAGTATCGTCTCACCGATCCATGGCCTGTCCCGTCGGGTTGCAAAACTGATTAATCGGGAATACGAGGAAGTTGAGGTAGGCCTTGCCGGCGCTACCCGCGAAACCCGGGAGCTGGAGGAAAGCTCAATGCTCTCTCCAGGCACCTGAGGAACCTTAAGGCATCCCGGGACGAGACCCTGGCCTCTTCTGAAAAAGCCCGGGAACGGGCGGAAATGGCGAATCGAGCCAAATCCGAGTTTCTTGCCACCATGAGCCATGAGTTACGGACACCGCTCAATGGTGTTCTGGGGATGATTGAACTCGTGACCGATGAGGCCCTGAGCGCTCGGCAAAAGGACTATCTCCAGACGGCGCGGCAGTCCACTGAGGACTTGCTGACGGTCATCAATGACATCCTGGACTATTCCCATATTGACCGGGGTACGCTGGAACTGGATAACCGCGAGTTTGACCTGAAAGAGCTCATCACCAACTGCACCGCCAGCTACCGTCATGTCGCCGAGCAGCAGGGTTTGGCGCTGTCCACCAAGTTTATCGGAGACTGGCCGGATCGTCTGCTTGTGCTGGGAGACTCCCCGCGCCTGCGCCAGATCCTGGCGGGCCTTATCGATAATGCCATCAAGTTCACGGGCGACGGCTTCATCAAAGTACAGGCCAGCTTTTTCTCTCTTGAGGATAACTGCCTGGTGCTCAACTGCACTGTCAGTGATTCCGGCTGCGGCATTCCTGTTGAACGAATTCACGATATCTTTAACTCATTTGAGCAGCTTGATACGGGTGATTCACGCAGTTATGGCGGAACCGGCATGGGGCTTTCGCTGGTCCAGAGGCTGGTTGAGCTGATGGGCGGTCACGTCAAAGTCGAGACCGACATTGGGAAAGGGTCGCAGTTCCGCTTCGAGCTGCCCTTTGAATTGGCAAACCGGGTCGATCATGTTGAGGCTGCGGAACAGGGCCCTGTCAAAACCGGCGGCGAGCAAGCCCGTGCTCTTGTGGTGGAGGACAACATGGTGAACCAGAGGGTCGCCACTGCCCTGCTCCGGCGGCTGGGCTTTGAGACAGACGCAGCGGCCAATGGTGAGGAGGCACTGGATCTGGTTCGAACCAATCACTCCGGCTACGACGTTATCCTGATGGATTGCCAGATGCCGGTGATGGACGGCTATGAAACCACCCGCTGCATCCGGGAATGGGAAAAGAGCAACGGCCAGGGCGGAACCCCGATTATCGCACTGACAGCGGACGCCCTTCCGGGAACCGAGACCAGCTGTCGAGAGTCGGGCATGAACGATTACCTCGCCAAGCCTGTGAGAAAAGAACACCTCAGAACGGTACTCAGCCGCTGGATACGGGTGTAACCAGCGACTTTTAGCAAGATTACGCGACGGGCTCGCGCATGGTGACGAACTCTTCGGCGGAGGTCGGATGAATACCAATCGTGCTGTCGAACTGCGCTTTGGTCGCGCCAGCTTTCAGGGCAACCGCTATCCCCTGGGTTATTTCTCCGGCATCGGGCCCAACCATATGAGCACCCAGCACCCGGTCAGTGTCAGCGTCCACCACCAGTTTCATCAGTGACCGCTCATCCCGCCCACTCAAGGTATGTTTCATCGGTTTGAACTCCGACCGGTAGATACGGAGCTTATGCCCTGCTTCCCTCGCCTCTGCTTCCGTCAGGCCGACCGTTCCGATATTGGGCTGGCAGAAGACCGCCGTAGGAATGCAGGTATAGTCCATCTCGCCCTGGCCGTCTCCGAACAGTCGGCGGGACAGTACCATGCCCTGGGCAAGCGCCACCGGCGTCAGTTGTGGGGTGCCGATAACATCGCCAAGAGCTGTAATCGAGGGCACGGCGGACTGAAAGTGATCGTCCACAACCACATGACCGGAGGCACTGAGCTGAACCCCAAGCGCCTCAAGTCCGAGGCCATCCACCAACGCACGGCGCCCGGTCGCCGCCATCACAAGACCGGTATTCAGCGGGAGCCATCGGTCAGGTTGACGTTGTAGTGAGTGTCCTCGCTCTCGATGGATTCGATATTGACGCCAAAGCGCAGGTCCACGCCCTTTTTCCGCATTTCCTGAGCGGTAAACTCACGAACATCGTCATCGAAGCCCCGGAGGAACAGATCACCGCGATAGAGAAGTGTTGTCTCAACGCCAAGCCCGGCAAGAATACCGGCAAACTCCACCGCGATGTAGCCACCGCCCCAGACCACTGCCTGCCTCGGCAGTTGCGGCAGATAGAACATCTCGTTCGAGGTAAGAACACATTCCTTGCCTGGCACATCCGGGACCACGGGCCAACTGCCGGTGGCAATAGTGATATGCTTCGCGGTATAAGACCGCTCTCCCACTACCACCGTATGAGCATCGCTCAATGTCGCGGTGCCTTCGATAACCGTGACGCCGGCATTGGCCAGCATGCGCCCATAGATACCATTAAGACGTTCGATTTCGGCGTTTTTGTTGGCAACCAGCCTGGTCCAGTCAAAACTGACCTGATCCCCTGGCACGTTCCAGCCATAGCCGCAGCGTCCTCGATGTCTTCACCCGCGTGAGAACCATAGACAAACAGTTTCTTCGGCACGCAGCCCACATTCACGCAGGTTCCACCGAGATAGCGCGATTCCACCACAGCCACACGAGCGCCCTTGGCAGCGGACATGCGTGCCAGCCTGACACCACCGGAACCGGCACCCACAATAATAAGATCAAAATCCTGTCTGTCAGACACAGCGTCTCCTGTCTTTTTCGACAATCTGTTCGTTCAACCGGAAACCGCCGCCTGTTCGTCGGGGCGGACCTCACGGAATAGTATGTGGTCCTCAAAGCTTCCCAGGCGAATGGTGCCAAGGCTTCGGAACCCTTCGGACTCGTAGAACGGAAGGTAACGGCTGTTGCCTGTATCCAGGACAAGCCCGCTTCCCCGGGGATTTTCCGCACAGAGCTTCTCAACCGTGGATAACAGCAGTCGCCCATACCCCTTGTTCTGATAGTTCGGGTTCACTCCCATCAATGGCAACTGGTGAGCCAGAGGCTGGGGGAGCATTTCCCGAATTTTCTCATGGTAATCCAGGTAACGACGGGTAGAGGCAAACCCGGCTGTCAGGACCATGCGAATACGCCAGCTAAGCTGCTCCGCGAGGTTCAGCCGGAGCTCCGGCTCGCCAATGAAGGCAACGGCAACAAGTGTATCGTTCACCAGCACACCCACCGCATCCTGATTCAGACCAAAATAGAGATCAATCAGTTCCCGCACCGTGGCACGCACGCGCTGCTGATAGCCAGGCCGACGATGATCAAACAGGTACTGGAACGTCGGTTCATCCCGGTACGCATGGACTAATATGGAAATCGCCTCATTTCGGGCACTTCCATCGAGTCGAACAATGACTGGCTCCTGGCTATTCTTGTTCTGTGTGCCGTCACTCATCACATATTCTCCAGTGTCTGCCTCAAATCGTTAACGTCAGACGTACGGATACGATCCCTGGATCGTTCTGTCGGTCCATGGACGCTTGATCTATCTGAACACCGTGGCTGGTGTTCAGACGTTCCAGCCAGCTGGCCACCTCAGTGAACGGTGCACCCTCGAGCCAGACGCGAATCGCGTTCTCACCACTGGGCTCGAAGCGCTGAAGCGAAAGGCCTGATTCGCTGGCACTGCGCGTCACCAGCGCCATAAGTGCTCTACCGTCTACCGGCGTATCAGAACCTGCGCCCCCCGAAGACGAGTTGGCACTGGACAGACGCTCCAATGACTGACGATTAGCCTCAAGCCACGCCAAGAGTTCAGTGGCACGCTCCCTAGACTCGACAGCTTCGTTGTGAAAACCCGTGGCAGGGCGCCAGACTCCGAAGTAGAGAATGCCGAGGAGAACGGCCACCGCAAGAACAGACAGAGCCTGCTGGTCCCTGCGAGGCAACTGGTCATACTGGGCGATGAGCTTTCCGACGGCTGGCTGCTCCTTGATCCTGTTTAACATGCCATTATCCTCCGGAAACCGTCAGACGCCCGCGGGCGCCATTGGATTCATTAACCACCGAGCCGATCTTCGCTTCCAATCCGCGACTGGTCAGGCCATTTCTCAGGGTGCTGAGCTTGTCATAGCTGTCTGCGCGCACATCGACCACAAGTTCCCCGCGATTCTGGCTGTAGTTCACCGAATTGAAGGTGACAGCGCGTGAATCGGGAATCTTCGAGTACTGTTCACCCGTGTACTTCATCAACGTGAGAAAACCGGCGTTTGGCCCTTCCGCCTGAAGTTGACGCAACTGTCCCTCAACAACCCGGCGCACGTTACCGGAATGGGTCCTGGCGTCTCCCGGGAAAGCTCACGATAAACTGCCATCGCCTGCTCCTGGATATCATCGGCTTGCTGCTGGTAGTAGAATCCCATGCCGACTTCCACGCCAATCTGGATCACAAACCATACGCAGGCCACGGCAACCAGCGGTTTCCATGCGCCCAGCGCACTCGATTTGCCCGTGCGGATGCTGTAGGCCCCCTGGCACAGGTTGATCGGCTGGCAAAGGTGATGATGGTGGGAGTGTGCCAGCAGTTCCAGTGGCATCAGTTCCAGCGTTTCCTCGCGAACCACCAGGCGCCCTGACGATTTCAGCTCGCTCAGGTCCGCCTGCTGGTGCTCAAATTCCTGCTCAGTGCCGTAAACGGTCACCGGCACCTCGGCGACCACCTCATCAGACGGTGGAAGCGCCAGCGTCTGCGCAAACATCGCGAGATTTCGAGCATGAACACTGAGCCACTCCCCCTGATCACTGGAAAGCATGGCGGAATCGCCATCCAAGCACACCGACCAGCCGCCTTCAGTCAACGGCAGCAAGCTTGAATCCGGGTAGATCGCATCCAGCTTAAGATGATTCCAACCACTGAACATCACCACCCATTCGGCCATTTGCCCGTGGTCTATGGCCGCCACCCGAAAACCTTTCTCCGTGCGGTTACCCAGGGCCAGATGAACACTTTCGATGTCCTGGGCAACCTGCTCCTCAACCGCGTAAGGGAGCGCCTGATGAACAAATCGCGTTTGTTTGGCGGGAATGTCCGCTACGCAGAAGAGCGCCTCATCGCCGGGAATGAGACCCACCAACAGCACATTCTCAAGATCGTTCTGGGTCAGAGTCTGCTCGATGGTGTCTCGTGAATCCGCGGTTCCCCGGGCCTGGGCATCTCCACTGGCATCCACCAGCACCCAATTGTACAACTGGCTTCCGGGTTGGCGTCGAGGTCCGCGAACGGTGGCCGTGGCCTGACGTAGAGGCGATATGACATTCTGAACAGTTTCCTTTTTCGAAACCCTCTGGGGGGTTATCGGTTCTTTTTGTAACGGTTTTCCGGCTCCGGACTTCCCTATTCCCCGGAGATCGTGAACGGTTCCTTGGTAATACGATTCTTTTGCCCGGTGTCACGAGACACGGTTTGCATCTCGCCTTCCGGGCTTCGATAAACTGTGCTGACCAGGTTGGCAACCCGGTTATCGTAGGTAATCCGCGATACTACTTCAAAAAAACGGGTTTGCAGACCGAGGCCCGTGGGTTTCATCCCCCTCCCCGCAAATTCATCCAGTGCCAGGAAGTCCTGTACATTCTCGAAGCGCTCTTCTGTGCGTCTTTCCAGAATAGCGTCTGCCTGAGCCTGTGTCAGTTCCTCATGGAGAGACCTGAGCACTGGTGCCGTCGCAGTGTTGACGTTGATGCCCAACCCCGTCACCGGTAACGCCGTTACGTGTGGTCTCAGTGCCCGATAAGCTTCCTCGGTCATACCATCAATCATGCGAAGCTCGGAAACATCAACAAAGGTTGATTGCCGGCCCGGTAGGCCGGATCCGCGGAAAGGTACTGACCGTCCTCGGCCCCATACGCGCTGACGGTCTGGTCGTTCGGGTCGATCCAATCCACCAGCGCATCGACATTGACCGTGGTGATTTCGAGCACCTGGAGCAAACGGGCGATCCGATCACGAACAATGGGGTCGACCTGCCCGTTGGCGCTTACCAGGTCGTTGAGGTTGATCCTGCCACCGAGATCATCAATCTGAACCTCCGCCACGCCGTTGTCGTCCAGCGGGAGGATGGCGGCATTCTTTGCCCAGAATTCGTCCAGGCTGTCGACCATGAGGTTGTTCTCCTTGTCGTCCTCAAAGTCGCGCACCAGAATCTGGCGGGCAAAGGCTTCCGCACCCAGGGCCACGCTGTGCCCCTGCTGCTGGGCAAGGTAGTGGCTGGCTCGGAATACCCGCACGCTTTGCTGCTGGGTCATGCCTGTTGCCAGCATGACCACCAGCGCCATGGCGAGGAGCACCATAATCAGTGCAACGCCACTCTGGCGACCACCGTGCCTACCGATGAATGGATGTTTAGCCACCCGTCACTCCTGTCCCCGATGAGTCCTGGCCAGGGTTTGGGTTCTGATCCTGATCCTGTTGTTGATCATCGTCCTGATCGTCTGCGGCATCGTTGACGCTATTCACCACACCCTGGGCAACGTCGTTGTCAAAATCAGGAAGCGTGAAGGTTCTTACCAGCTCTCCAAAACGTTCATGCTCAATGGTGACCTCGATACCCAGCGGTAAGGGAATGTCGGGGCGCGTACCTGGTGTCATATTGGCCATACTCTCTTCATCAGGCCATTCATCCCGCCAGTTTCGCTGATCATCGAGAAAACGAACCGTGAACTCAGTGACGTTCGAGAGCAGAAGAAGGTCCTGGCTGTTGTCTTCCTGCCCCCTGTCGACGGTTACCCAGTACCGCCGGCGCAATTCATCCCCGGTGTATTCCCAGCCCACCCGCTGCAGACTGCTGCGGCGAGTGCCCAGTGGGTTGCGCCAGCCCTGGCGGGTGAGAATCAATGAAAACTCTTCCTCACGGCTGGTCAGAGCAGGACGGAAATCGCCGTAAATGTCACGGGCGGACCGGTTCACCACCTGGGTAATGTCCCGCTCCAGCAAGAGCATGGTGCGTTGAATATTATCAAACTGTTCCGCGACTTCGTTGACCCGGTCCCTCGACGAGACCACATTGCCCAGCACCTGCCATACCCCTAGGCCGATAACAGCGGTGATGGTAACCGCGATCAGCACTTCCATCAGGGTAAAGCCAGCTTGAGCGGAGGGACGCGACCTGTGTTGAGCAATGATCATGGGGCCGACATCAGTTCTCACCAATAAACGCAGACAGCGTGTGGATCGGGGCGGGCTCAGGTCTGTTGCCGCGATACTGAGCCACGGTGACCTCAACACGGAGAATGGACGGGTCTTCGGTGGCAAGGACAGCAGTGGTTACCTGCCATTGATACGAGCCGTATTCGATGTCTTCCGAGTTCTCTGAAATAGAGGGCAGGTTTTCCTGAAGCCGGATTTCGTTGATGCGATTGTCCGCCACCCAGCCAGCCAGTGTTTTGTCCCGAATCCGCTCATAGCTGGAAATATACTGACTACCCACCTCAGCGGCTGCGGTGGCAATCAGGCCGAAAACCAGCAGAGCCACCAAGACCTCAATCAGTGTGAAACCGCGCTGGCCCTTCATTCTTCCTCGACCTCCTCGCTTCCGGGATGGCGCCATTCCAAGGGAGAAACGCCATCAGACGCAATGGTATGCATCCGGGAATCATCGCGGCCAACAAGGAACTCAATCTCAAAGGGCGTGGTTTCACCGCTGGAGAAAAACACCACATCCGGCCTCAGTTCATCTTCGTCAGACGCCAGGCGTGGGGTATCGCTTTCGATGTATTCAGTCGCCGTGATCCATTCCGGAAAACTCCGTGTCCGGAACATCCGCTCGGCTGGCTGTTTCCATTCGCCACTCAACTCTTCCCAGGCGACGAAACGATAGCTGTCTTCCTCGAGGATCAGGCCCAGTTCAGTATTGTTCAGTATCGCCTGCTCCGAGGCGGTCTGCATCAGCAGGTAGAGCTCGCGTACTTCATTTTCCATCTCGCGATCACGCGAGCTACCACCCATCGACATAACCGCAAGCGCCGCGAGCAGCCCAACCACCACCAGGACAACGAGTATTTCGATCAGTGTGAAGCCCGACTGTCGCGTCCTGGAGAGCACTATCAGTCCCTGACCTTCCATACGCTGATGTCGGCGTTATCACCGTCACCGCCCTCTCGGCCATCGGCACCGTACGAGTAGAGATCATAAGGGCCTTCCGTGCCTGGGTTTACATACTGGTATGGCGCACCCCAGGGATCTTCGGGAACGCTGTTCAGGTACCCTTCCGGATTCCAGTTCCGCGGCTCGGGGCTGCCACTGGGCTTGGACACCAGTGCCTCAAGGCCCTGCTGGGTTGACGGGTAATGGCTGTTATCAAGGCGGTAGAGGTCCAACGCGTTAGCATGTTGCTCATCTGGGTTTCGGCGACGGTCACGCGGGCCTGGTCACTTCGCCCCATGATGTTGGGAGCCACAATGGCTACCAGCAAGCCCAGAATAACCATGACCACCATGATTTCGATCAGGGTAAAACCCCGTTGTGCCATTTGATGTTTCATTGTTTCGCTCTTCATCTGTCCCTATCTCTGGGTTTGGAAATGGGGTTGGCCTGCCGGTCCTGGCCTAACCAACCAGGTTGCTCATATTCAGGATCGGAAGCATGATTGCCAGCACGATAATCAACACAACCATGCCCATCAACAGCAGCATCATCGGCTCGAACAGGCCCACGATGGCGGCAATCTTGGATTGCAGGGTGTTCTCCTGCATCGTCGCAGTCCGCTCCAGCATGCTGTCCAGCTCGCCGCTGGCTTCACCGCTGGCGATCATGTGCAGCATCATCGGTGGAAAGTACCCCGTCTGGTCCAGCGAGCGATGAAGGGAACCGCCTTCACTCACCTTTCTTGCTGCATCCCGCAGCTCCTGACGCAGGTGGTCATTTGAGAGCACCTCACCGGCAATACGCATGGCTTCCACCAACGGTACACCGCTGGTGGTCAGAATGCTCAGTGTACTGGCATAGCGTGCGGTGTTGACACCGCGAACCATGCCTGAAAACAGCGGCATGTTCAGCAGGCTTTTATGGAAGCGGAGCCGGAACGAGGGTTTCTTCAATGACCACCGGAAAACAACCAGTGCCATAATGATCAGTATCAGCAGATAGATACCGTAGTTGCCCAGAAAATCAGAGACTGCCAGCATGGCGGCCGTCAGCGCCGGAAGCTCCTGCCCCTGCTTTACAAACACCTCGATGATGTCCGGCACAACATAGGTCAACAGGAACACCACAATGGCAATGGCCACAACGCTGAGAATGATTGGGTAAATGGCCGCCAACTGGATTTTCTGACGAGCCTCCTGCCGGGCCTCGGTATAGTCCGCCAGCCGGTTGAGCACCAAATCCAGGTGCCCGGCGTGTTCACCCGCAGCCACGGTAGAGCGATAGAGCCGTGGAAATGCCCGTGGGAATTCACCCAGGCTGTCCGCCAGGCTGTACCCCTCCATGACCTTGGCGCGTATGGCAATCAGCATGCTGCGAATACGAGGCTTGGAAGACTGCTGGGCGGCCGCCGAAAGCGCCTGTTCAATGGGGATGCCGGACTGGATAAGCGTCGCCAACTGACGGGTCACCAGAGCCAGGTCCGCCGTTGCCAGGCTGCCCCGGCTGCTCAGTGGGTTGCTCCGGGCCTGTTTCTCCGAGGCCGGCTCCACCGCCAGGGGCGTCAGGCCCCGTTCACGTAATTGCTGGCGAACCGCCCTTGGTGCATCGGCCTCGACAACGCCCTGTTTCTGTTTGCCGCGACTGTCGAGTGCCTTGTAATCGAATGCTGGCATGGAGTTACCTGCTCCGGTGGGTCACGCGAAGGACCTCTTCAACCGTGGTTACCCCATCCAGGATTTTCTGGACGCCATCGGCATGGATGCTCGGGCCATGAAGTCTGGCTTCGTGTTCGAGATCCAGCTCCCCTGCCCGCTTATGGATCAATGAGCTGATCTCCTCGTTGACCTCGACCACCTCGTAGATACCAATACGGCCCCGATACCCCAACTGGTTGCAGTGTTCGCAGCCCTTGGCGCGATGAATTGTCGGCGGATTGGCCGGGTCCTGCTGCAGAAATTCGCAATGCTCTTCGCTCGGTGTGTAGGGTTCACAACAGTCCTTGCAGAGCACGCGCACCAATCGCTGTGCCACGATGCCCACCAGACTGGAAGAAATCAGGAACGGCTCAATGCCCATGTCCATCAAGCGGGTAATCGCACCCACAGCGGTGTTGGTGTGGAGAGTCGACAACACCAGGTGCCCGGTCAAACTGGCCTGAACAGCGATTTCCGCCGTTTCCAGGTCACGGATTTCACCGATCATGACCACATCCGGGTCCTGACGCAGAATGGCCCGGAGCCCTCGGGCGAAGGTCATATCCACCTTGGTGTTGACCTGGGTCTGGCCGATACCGGGCAGGTTGTACTCGATCGGGTCCTCAACGGTCAGTATGTTCCGGCTACGATCGTTGATTTCCTGCAGCGACGCATACAATGTTGTGGATTTGCCGGAACCGGTGGGACCGGTTACCAGCAGGATGCCATAGGGCCGATAGATCAGCCGGCGCAGTATTTTAAGATCGCCGCCCGCCATACCAAGGGATTCCAGGCGAATGCTCCCGGCCTGCTTGTCCAGAAGACGCAATACCACCCGTTCACCGCTGGATGACGGCATGGTGGACACACGAATGTCGACTTCACGTCCGGCAACCCGCAGGGCGATACGACCATCCTGTGGCACCCGTTTCTCCGCGATGTCCAGCTTGGCCATAACCTTGATCCGCGACACCAGCAAGGGCGCCAGCGCTCGCTTGGGCTGTACCACTTCCCGCAGAACACCATCCACCCGGAAGCGAACCACAAGTCGTGTTTCGTAGGTTTCAATATGAACATCAGAGGCGCTGGTTTTGACCGCCTCGGTAAGAATGGCGTTGATAAGCCGAATGATCGGGGCGTCGTCTTCCTGCTCCAGCAGATCTTCGGTTTCGGGCACCGAATCCGCCAGCGACGCCAGGTCCATATCATCGCCAATACCTTCCACCATCTGCATGGCTTCGGCGGAATCATTCTGGTAGGCGGCGTTCAGCGCGGCGTCGAACCGGGCCGGATCAATGGGAGAAAACCTTGCACGCCCCCCGCTGATGCGGTTGGCTTCCGCCAGCGCTGAGTGACCCGCCCCGGGCCGTACCAGGATTACAGGGTCGCCATCGTCGTCACGTGTCAGAATCACACCGTTGCGTTTGGCGAACGTGAAAGGTAGACGGCCCAGCGGAGCATCCTGCGGCTGAAGTTCTGTGTCTGTGTCCACGGTCGTCCTCGTTTTGTTGCCGGGGCGGGAAGAAAAAAGTTCCGGAATCCCTTTCTATTCAATTAATTCAGAAAGGCTACCATAGGATATGGAACCGCTGAATAACTCTATACACTATACTGCCAATAAATCGTTGCAGTCTGATAACCTGTGAGCCTTTTGCCGGCCCACACCTGCTCTTTTCGGGACATTCAATGCTTTTTACCAGTTCAAGGTTACCACTGATACTCACCATCGTCGCAGGCATCGCATGATCACTGTGACAGCGTGGCAGGGCGTTCGTTTCTGGCAGAATGAAACCAGTGCCGGCGACACCACTTCCACTGCTGACATGACAATGGCGGAAACCGACACCCGGAAGGTGCCAGAGGTAAACCTGGCCTCTTTTGCCTTGTTTGGAGAACCCGGTAAAGAGGCGCCCCAAACGGAACCCGATACTGAAAACCTGCCGGAAACCAATCTGCGGCTGTTTCTTCGCGGTGTGCTGGCCGCCTCGGGCGACTTTCCTGGTAGCGCGTTGATTGAAGACGACAAGCGAAACACCGAAGCCTATCTGGTGGGTGATGAGTTGCCTGGCAATGCGACCCTTCGTTCTGTTCGCCCCAATCGCATCATCATTGAACGCAGCGGCAAACTCGAGAACCTCTATTTTCCCGAAGATGAAGACAGAACGGGGCTCTCCATGGCTTCCACGCAAACCTCCAATGAGCAGGAGGAACCCAGTGGCACTCAAATTCGTCCAACTGGTGTGGACAGACGATCTACCTCCACCAACACAGACACCAGCGACCAACGCCGCGAGGAAATCCGGCAGCGCCTGGAACAACTTCGCGAACGCCTGAGAACCAACAACTGAGGACAGCCATGGAGACGGCCGCATCGAATCCTCGCCGCAGCGGCTCCCTGCTTTCCATGCTACTCATGGTCATCACGTTAACGGTGGCCGCCTTCGAACTCAGCGAACGGCTCATGACCTACGTGCGTTCGGAATTCGGCCAGGAGGCCCAGGACCGGCTGGAAACCTGGCAAAACCTTCACGATATGGCTTCCCGGGCAGCGGTCGACCGCCAGCTCCGGCTCGTGAATTCCTTCTTTAACCGGGTCCGGTTTGTCAGCGACATTGCCCACTGGGGCGAGGAAGACTACTGGGCGACGCCTGTTGAACTGCTGACCACCAATGGCGGCGATTGCGAGGACTTCTCCATCGCAAAATACCTCACCCTTAAATCCATGGGCGTTCCCGACGAGCAACTCCGCATCGTTTATGTCAAAGCTCTCAAGCTGAACCAGGCGCATATGGTACTGGCGTGGTATCCCGAGCCCGACGCTGATCCACTGATCCTCGACAACCTTATCAACGAGATCAAACCCGCGTCCCAGAGGCAGGACCTGGAACCGGTCTACAGTTTTAACGGTGACGGTCTGTGGCTGAACCGTTCCAGTGGTGACTCCGAACGAATCGGAGAAGCGAGAAAACTGGAGCAATGGCAGAGCCTCAATGATCGCATGGTGGACAGCCTTCGCTAGACTCACCGCTGTCGGCATAAGACACAAGACTTGTCGCCAGGCGACACTGCGTTAACAGTACCCGGCGGTACAATCTGCCCCACGAGTATTCACACGCACACACATTTACCAACAAGGAACGGCCAACATGCGACGCTGGAACGGCTGGGGAGATGACCAGTTCAATCTTGAATTACCCAAAGAGGGGCGGCGGTTTCTGGACGAGCGCATAGGAAGCGCCACTCCGTTGGCGGATGTATCTCTGGAACATGTTTGTGCCCAGGTGCCAGACAGTAGGCTGCCGCCAAATCCGGGCTGTATCGACACGGCCGAAGATCGGGTGCGTCACGCCCGCGGCCAAAGCCTCGCAGACTGGCTCGCCATGCGCAGCGGCGACTTTGGCGTATTTCCCGATGGTGTTGCCTATCCGGAGTCGTCCCTGGATGTCCAGGCCCTGCTTCAGTATGCCGAAGAGAACGATGTTGCCCTCATTCCCTATGGCGGCGGCACCAGCGTGGCCGGCCACATCAACCCCGTGGCCAGTGATCAGCCGGTGCTGACCGTTGATATGGGGCGGATGAACCGCCTGACAGACCTGGACAGGGAAAGCCAGATCGCCACCTTTGGGGCTGGCACCCCGGGCCCCTTGGTGGAGTCACAGTTACGGGCGCTGGGTTATACCCTGGGGCACTTTCCGCAGTCTTTCGAACTGTCCACCATTGGCGGCTGGGTCGCCAGCCGATCCAGTGGTCAACAATCACTCCGTTACGGTCGTATTGAGCAGCTGTTTGCCGGGGGCCGCATCGAAACCCTGAAAGGCACGCTGGACATCCCCACGATTCCCGCCTCCAGTGCCGGCCCGGACATCCGCGAGATGATCCTGGGCTCCGAGGGTAGGATCGGCCTTATCACCGAAGTGAAAGTGCGCGTCACGCCACTGCCTGCCCATGAAAGCTTCCATGTCATGTTCTTCCCGTCGTGGGACAAGGCTCGAACAGCGTGTCGCAAGCTAGTGCAGAACCGCACCCAGCTCTCGATGCTGCGCCTGAGCAACGCCACCGAAACTGAAACCCAGCTCGCCCTGGCGGGTCACCCCGGGATGATTGGCCTGCTGGAGTCCTATCTGGGCCTGCGGGGCGCCAAAGACGGCAAATGCATGATGACGTTTGGCGTCACAGGCAGCAAACGCCAATGCCGGAACGCCCTCACGGAAACCCGGGAACTCTGCCGCGAGTTTGGTGGGATCTACACCGGTAAAAAACTGGGCGAGAAATGGGCCGCCAAACGCTTCACCATGCCCTACCTGCGAGAAGCCCTCTGGAAACTCGGGTATGCCGTCGACACCCTGGAAACCGCCACCGACTGGGACAACGTCGACAAACTCTTAAACCAGATTGAAGAAAACCTCCGTAACCAGCTGAATGAAAAGAAGGAGCTGGTTCACGTTTTCACCCATCTTTCGCATTTCTATACCCAGGGCTGCAGCCTCTACACCACCTATGTGTTCCGGGTGGCCGACAGTTACGAGGAAACCCTGGCCCGCTGGCAAACGCTGAAAACCAGCACGTCGGGCATTATCGTTAACAACCGGGGCACCATTAGCCATCAGCATGGCGTTGGCAAGGATCACGCGCCCTTCCTGCCGGTCGAAAAAGGCGAGTTGGGCATGCTGGCCATCGGATCTCTTTGCCAGACATTCGATCCCGCCGGCTTGATGAATCCACAAACACTGGTTCAGAAGTAATGCCTCTAACGCGCGAACAAAAGCTTGACCAGCTGGCCCGTGGCGACGCCGCCTTCGATGTGGTTGTGGTCGGCGGGGGCATCACCGGAGCGGGCATCGCTCGCGAAGCCGCCGGCAGCGGCTTGAGCACCTTACTGGTGGAGCAACGGGACTTCTCCTGGGGGACCTCCAGCCGTTCTTCGAAAATGATCCACGGTGGTCTGCGCTACCTCGGCAGCGGGCACTTTCGCCTGACACGGGACGCGGTGCGGGAACGGGAGCGCCTGCTGGCAGAGGCGCCGGGGCTAATCGACCCCCTGCGCTTCATAATGCCTCACTACCAGAAACAGTTCCCCGGCCCTAAGCTGTTCCAGCTGCTGCTGCGTCTGTACGACCGACTTGCGGGCAAGCCGTCCAGGCAGCGACTCAGCCCGGCAGACACATTGCAGTGGGTGCCGGGCCTCTCCACCAGCCATCTGACCGGTGCCAGCGGCTTCACCGATGCCGTTACCGACGATGCGCGTCTGGTGCAACGTGTACTCGAAGAAGCCGAGGCCGATGGTGCGATCTGCCTGAACTATATGCAGGCGCAGGCAGTTCTCCGCAACAGTGAGACCAACGCCGTCACAGGCGTTCACCTTCTGGACACCAGCACGGATTCCCAAACGCTGGAAATGACCGTCAACACCCCACTGGTTATTAACGCCACGGGTGCCTGGGCGGACCAGCTGAAGCAGACCGACAGTACTGACACCCGAATACGTCCCCTGAGGGGAAGCCACTTGGTTGTTCCCTATTCGCGGCTTCCGGTGTCCTGTTCGGTGTCGCTGTTTCATCCGGAGGACCGTCGGCCGGTATTCGCCTTCCCATGGCAAGGCACGACGGTGCTGGGGACCACGGACCTCGACCACACAGAGTCGCTGTCCCGTGAGCCGGCCATCAATCGGGAGGAGCTCGACTACCTGCTGCAGATCTCCTCAAAGCTGTTTCCCGCCAGTGCCATCACCGAGCGTGACGTGATCGCAACCTGGGCGGGAGTGCGCCCCGTCGTCACCCAATCACCCGTGGTCACTCAAAATAAGGGAACGCGAAAACCCTCAAAGGAAAATCGGGAACATGTAATCTGGTCCGACAATGGTCTGGTCAGTGTCGCCGGTGGCAAGTTAACCACCTTCCGGTTGATTGCCCGGGAAGTACTCGAACGGGGGCAAATGCCGGGTTTTCATCTCAGAAACGATGCGCTGCCGGTATTTGCTTCGCCCCCCGACCTCGAACGTCCTGACGCCATCAGCCATCAGAACTGGCATCGTTTGCGGGGCTTCTACGGCCCTGCTCTGGCAGAGGTCCTGCGCGCCGGCGCTCATGAAACCGTTGCCGGCACCGACACCCTGTGGGCGGAGTTGGCCTGGGCGGCCGCCAATACCGGCGTGATCCACCTGGATGACCTGATGTTGCGCCGTACCCGGCTCGGTCTGGTGCTTCCAAAAGGCGGTGAAGACCTGCTTCCGGACATACATTGCCTGTGCAAACCCATCCTGGCCTGGGACGACACCACCTGGGAACGGGAAGAGGCACGTTATCTGGAGCTCTGGCGATCTTGCTACTCGCTTCCGGCCATATTTCCGGCCAAACCGGAGGCCACTGGATGAACACGACCAAACCGCTCATCCTGGCCATCGACAACGGCACCCAGAGCGTGCGGGCCCTGCTGTTCGACACTCAGGCAACCTCGTCGGCAAGGGCAAACAGGAGATTGAACCCTACTTCTCCGAGCAGCCGGGCTGGGCGGAACAACATCCGGAGTACTTTTGGGAAAACCTCGGTAAAGCGTGCCAACTGCTCTGGAAAAACACCGATGCATTGCCGACTCAAGTGGCCGGGGTAACGCTGACCACCCAGCGTGGCACCGTTGTAAATCTGGACGAACATGGCAAGCCACTCCGGCCAGCCATCATCTGGCTCGACCAACGTCACGCCCGGGTTGAAGGGCCTGTGCCCGGTTTATGGGGCTGGTTGTTCAAGCTGCTTCGTCTGGAACCCACCGTTGATCGCTTCCGAGAGAAAACCCAGGCCAACTGGATTGCCCAGAACCAACCCGGGATATGGGCGGCCACCCGGCATTACCTGCTGCTGTCGGGCTACCTGAACTACCGTCTGACAGGCCAGTTCAGAGACTCTGTGGGCAGCCAGGTGGGGTATATCCCGTTCGACTACAAACGCCACCAGTGGGCCGGCCAACGTGATTTCAAGTGGCTCACCATGCCCGTTCGCCGTGAGATGTTGCCGGAGCTGGTTAAGCCCGGCGATAAGATCGGCAACCTCACCGAAGACGCGGCCAGGCACCTTGGCCTGCCGGCGCCACTGCCAGTGATTGCTGCGGCATCGGACAAGGCCTGCGAAATACTCGGCTCCGGTGGCCTGACACCAGATGTCGGCTGCATGAGCTACGGCACTACCGCTACCATCAACACCACCAGCAAGCGTTACCTGGAACCGGTTCGCATGATGCCGCCCTATCCCTCCGCCCTGCCCGGTCACTATTCCACCGAGGTGATGATCTACCGGGGCTTCTGGATGGTGAGCTGGTTCAAGCGCGAATTCGGTCTGCGGGAACAGAAACTGGCGGAGCAGAAAGGCGTGGAGCCGGAAGTCCTGTTCGATGAACTGGTTCGGGCCGTTCCGGCCGGTTCGATGGGGTTGATGCTGCAACCCTACTGGTCACCCGGGGTTCGCCAGCCGGGGCCGGAAGCCAAGGGTCCATCATCGGGTTTGGCGACGTCCACACCCGCTCCCACATCTACCGAGCCATACTGGAAGGTTTGGCCTACGCCCTGCGCGAAGGCAAGGAACGGATCGAGAAACGCAGCGGCGTCCCCATCCGCAGGCTGAGAGTCGCCGGGGGCGGTTCCCAGAGCGATGCTGCCATGCAACTGACCGCCGATGTCTTCGGCCTGCCCGCAGAACGGCCTCATACCTACGAAACCTCCGGCCTTGGTGCCGCCATCGACGCCGCCGTTGGCCTGGGGCTTCATCCGGATTTTGAAACGGCGGTGAACGCAATGACCCGAGTGGGTGATGTCTTCCATCCGCAGGCCGACACCCAGAAACTCTACGAGCGCCTGTATCGTGAGGTGTACCTGAAGATGTATCCCCAGCTTCAGCCGCTGTACCGTAAAATTCGGGATATTACGGGGTACCCCGATTAACACAGCAAACCCAACAATCTCTTGAATTTAGCCGTCACTCCGGTAAAACTCTGGATCAGTCACAACAACAATCACCCGGTTCCACCCCCAGAGCACAAAGGCAAGCCCGATGTCGGCCTTAGACTACCTCGTACCCTATGACTTCTCGCCGCTCACCATATTGAGTTTCGTGCTCGTTCTGGCGTTCTACGGGTACGGCCTGGTCAGGATGCCTGCTGATGACCGACCCGGAAGCGGCCGGATACTGGTGTTTGTGGTGGGCGTTATGCTTTGCTACGGCGTGATGCAAACCCGTTTCGATTACTACTCCCAGTACATGTTCTTCGTTCACCGGGGCCAGCATCTGATACTGCACCACCTGGGGCCGATCCTGATTGCCCTGTCCAACCCCCTTCCGGTGATGCGTTTCCTCTACAGCCTGATCAATCCCGGCGTACGGCGAGCGCTAATACCGCTGGGGTGGATTTACCGTTTTCTCCAGCACCCGGCGATTGCCTCATTCCTGTTTGTGGGGCTGATCTACTTCTGGCTGTGGCCGCCAATCCACTTCGACGCCATGCTCAGCCGTGATCTGTACTGGATCATGAACTGGAGCATGCTGGTGGACGGCATGCTGTTCTGGTGGTTGATCTTTGATCCACGTTCACCCGTCATCAGCGATGCGCTGGGCTACGGCAAACGCATCCTTCTTCTGGCCCTGGTTGCCATCCCCCAGATGATTCTGGCGCCACCATCGTGTTCTCAAGGGGCATGGTGTACGACGTGTACGAAGTCTGCGGTCGAGCCTGGCCAATGCCGCCAGAAACGGACCAGTTGCTGGGCGGATTGCTGACCTGGATTCCTCCGGCCATGATGAGCATCCTCGGCATTCTGATTATCCTTCGACGTGCCATGCGTGAAGATGGCAAGGTGTCGCCCTATAACGAAAAGCTGAAGGCCAGCCATTCATGAAAAACCGGTTCCTACCCTGCAGTCATAAAGCGATCTCTGCCATGGCACTTTTGGCGTCCCTGGTGATGCTCGGTGGGTGCTTTGGCGACGATGAAAACTGGAATGGCAAAGACATCAGCGGGCTGATGCCGGAACTGGCCTTCGAGCTGACTGGCACCTCCGGCGACACGGTGACGGCCGAGCAAACCGACGGCAATATCCGGCTGCTGTTCTTCGGCTTCACCTCCTGCCTGATATCTGCCCCGCCACACTCCAGAAACTGTCCAGGGCGGTGAAGGATTTGCCCACGGAGTTACGGAAGGACACGCAGATTGTCTTTGTCAGCGTGGACCCACAACGGGACACCCCAGAACGCATCGACAGCTACGTAAGCTTTTTCAGCGACCGGGCCATCGGCCTGACCGGCGAGGAACCGGCGCTCAGGGAACTCAGTAAGCGTTACCGCACCACCTTTGGTTACGACGAGCCAGATGCGGAAGGCAACTACAACGTCTCGCACAGCGGCGCGGTATATGTGTTCGATCGCGAAGGCAAGGCTCGCCTGTTGATCCGTCCAGAGCTGAGTGTGGAGGATATCCGTACGGATCTGGTGGCGTTGGCTGAGGAAAGCTAACGCCACCAGATCACGAGACTATGCCGCGCTCCCTTAGGCTCTCTATTTCGCCAGAAGAGAGGCCGGCAATCTTCTCAAGGACTTGTTTAGACTGTTCCCCCAACAGCGGAGGCGCCGTCCTGTAACTTACCGGCGTCAGCTTCAGCCTGATCGGATTGCCAACCGTCGGCACATCGCCCAGCGATGGATGCTGAACAGACTGTTTCATTCCCCGCGCAAGAACCTGTGGGTCTTCAAATACCTGATCCAGGGTGTTAACCGGCCCGCAGGGCACCCCTGAACGCTCCAGAATTTGCACCCATTCCTGTGTTGACCGCATCACCGTGGCCTGCCGCAGCCTGGGAATCAATTCCTTTCGATTCGCCACGCGAGCCCGATTTGTCGCAAAACGCTCATCGCTTGCCCACTCCGGATGCTCAAGAACATCGCACAACCGGGTGAACTGCTCATCGTTACCGACCGTTAGCACCATGTTGCCATCTGCGGTAGGAAAATCCTGGTAAGGCACGATATTCGGATGGGCGTTCCCCATCCGCCCTGGCGCCTGGCCTGTGGTCAGGTAATTCATGGCCTGATTCGCCAGACAGGCTACCTGCACATCCAGCAGCGCCGCCTCCACATACTGCCCCTCTCCCGTACGGTCACGGTGACTGAGCGCAGCGAGCACACCAATGGTGGCATACAGCCCGGTCATGATGTCTGTCAGTGCTACACCGACCTTCATTGGCCCGGCGCCGGGCTCGCCGTCCGGTTGCCCGGTGATACTCATAAGCCCACCCATGGCCTGGATCAGGAAATCATATCCGGGCCGGTTCGCGTAAGGGCCATCCTGGCCAAATCCGGTGATCGAGCAGTAGATGAGTTTGGGGTTGATACGTTTCAGGCTGTCATAATCCAGGCCATAGCGTTTGAGGCCCCCGACCTTGAAGTTTTCAAGGATGACGTCCGACTCTGCGACCAGTTTTCGAATCAGTTCCTGTCCTTCGGGATGGGCAATATCGACCGCAAGTGACTGCTTGTTTCGATTGGCAGTCAGGAAATAGGCAGAGAGATCTACGTTGCCATCGGCCCCCTGAAGATAAGGCGGCCCCCAGGACCGGGTGTCGTCCCCGGATTTGGGGCGCTCAATCTTGATAACCTCTGCGCCGAGATCCCCAAGGATCTGCCCTGCCCAGGGACCAGCCAGCACTCTGGAAAGATCCAGGACACGCAAATGAGATAGGGAGCCAGACATTCAATTCTCCTCGAAAACGGGACTCAGCGCATTCCACCGAGGCAGAGGTATTTGAGTTCCATGAACTCGTCCAGGCCATGCCGTGACCCTTCACGACCCAAGCCGCTTTCCTTGACCCCGCCAAAGGGAGCGGCCTCGGTTGAAATGATGCCATCGTTGATGCCGATCATGCCGGTTTCGAGGGCCTCTGCCACGTGCCAGATGCGCCGGATGTCATTACTGTAGAAGTATGCCGCCAGACCGAATTCCGAATCGTTGGCCATGGTGATGGCCTGCTCCTCGGTCTCAAACCGGAACAGCGGTGCCACCGGGCCAAAGGTCTCCTCACTGGCCACCAGCATGTCCTGGGTGACGTCCGTGAGAATGGTGGGCTCGAAAAAAGTGCCGCCGAGAGCGTGTGCCTGGCCCCCCATCACCACTTTTGCGCCCCGTTCTGTCGCATCGGCGATGTGCCGCCTGACTTTGTCCAGCGCAGCCTGATTGATCAGTGGACCCTGGTGGGTCTCGCCTTCCAGGCCAGCCCCCACGACCAACTTGCCAACCGCAGTCTTAAGCTTCTCAACAAATTCATCATACACGCCAGATTGCACATAAATGCGGTTGGCGCATACACACGTTTGCCCGGTATTTCGGTACTTGGAGGCCATTAATCCGGTTACCGCGGCATCGAGATCGGCATCGTCAAACACGATAAACGGCGCATTGCCGCCCAATTCCAGGCTCACTTTCTTGACCGTGCCACTGGCCTGGCGCATCAGGAGTTTGCCCACGGGCGTGGACCCGGTAAACGACACCTTGCGAACCGCAGGGCTGGTGGTCAGTTCCTCACCCACCTGCGGCGCCCGGTCTTTCGAGCAGGTAACGATGTTGAAGATCCCCGGTGGAACTCCGGCCTCCTCGGCTAGCACCGCCAGAGCGAGCGCGCACAACGGCGTGTCTTCCGCCGGTTTGACCACCACCGGGCAACCGGCAGCCAGTGCCGGGGCAACCTTACGGGTGATCATGGCCACCGGGAAATTCCAGGGCGTGATTGCCGCCACTACCCCGATCGGCTGTTTGATAACCACAATCCTCTTGTCACGACCGTGGCCAGGAATGACGTCACCATAGGCCCGCTTGGCTTCCTCGGCAAACCACTCGATAAAGCTGGCGCCGTACGCAACCTCACCGCGTGCCTCGGCCAACGGCTTGCCCTGCTCTGCCGTCATCAAACAGGCCAGGTCCTCCTGATGTTGCATCACCAGATCGAACCACCGACGCAGAACACCCGCTCGCTCCTTGGCCGGACGAGCGCGCCATTCTGGCCACGCTGCCTCAGCCGCCCGAATGGCCTGCCGGGTATCTTCGGCGTCCATATCCGGCACATAGGCAAGATGCTCTCCATTGGCTGGATTGGTTATCGCGAGCCGATTACCCGAACGGGCCTGGACCCATTCGCCGTTGATATGGGCGCTTTCGCGCAACAGTGCCGGGTTTGTCAGTCTGATAGTCATCACATTCCTCACAGAAGAGAGTCAACGCTCTCCAAGCAGATAGCTTTCAATCACATCCCTGACAAACGCAGCATAGTCGTCAACCGCAACACTCTGGTCACGGTATTTCCGGCGTTTCAGGTACCAGTCCTGCAATAGGGCCTTGATCATGGAGGCGACAAGGCGGGCATTTCTCGAGCGGTAAACCTTGGCCTCTATGCCATCCTCAATAAGCCGCAGAAAGATCTCCTCAATCTCCAGCTCAATGGCGACAGCGTCCCGTTTTTCCTCGGCCGGCAGGCTCTTCGCTTCCATGTAGGAAAAGTAGAACCAGGCCCGCATCAGCTCGCTCAGATACAGGTGTGCCTTGATCGCAGAGAACATTCTGTCCCGGACATCCTCGACGTCTTCCGTGTAATGGATCAGAGTCCGACGCGTGATAATGAATCCGTGGCTCTGGATCAGGTGGATCAGGTCATCCTTGTTGCGGATATACGCATAGAGCCCCCCCATGCTCATGCCGGAATCTCCGCACAGGTCCCTCAGCGTCATCGCATGAAACCCCTTGGAGTTGGCCAGCCGCAGTCGAGTCGATGATTCGGGTCAGATTCTTGACCGCTGTCGCCTCCTTTTTAATACTGATGCGTTCCTTGTTCTGGCGGTACACATCGCGGATCACATCCTCCTTGGACATGCGGAGTTCACCGCGGAATGCTTCGTAATTTTCGATCATAACTGCCACGTCCGTTTGCCTCTGCGGCGGGGATTATAAGCCACGCTATGCCACGGACAAGAATCGGTCCTGGGTAGCCTGGTCCGCCTTCAGGTCCTGACTGCTCGCCTCGTGCACAACCTGGCCCTTTTCCAGAATGTAGGCTCTTTGAGCATGCTTTAGTGCGAATCGCACGCTTTGGTCGGTAAACAGGATGGTGGTGGTCTGGCTGAGATCGTCAATCAGCTCACCGATCTGCTGCACGATAACCGGGGCCAGTCCCTCGTTGGCTCATCCAGTAACAACAGTCGTGGCTGAATCATCAGGGACCTTGCCACCGCCAGCATCTGTTGCTGACCACCGGACAGGGTCGCGCCGTCCTGGTCCGCCCGTTCGCCCAGCATCTCGTATTTCTTGAGGATGCCATCCACCGTCCAACGCGCGGCACTGCCCTTGCGTTGATAGGAAGCTACATCCAGGTTGTCCCGCACCGTCAGACCGGGAAATATCCGGCGGTCTTCCGGTACATACCCGATGCCAGCACGGGCGATGCGATGTGCCGGCCAGCCCTGGACCGGCTTGCCTTCGTAAACGACCACTCCGGATCTCGGAGGCGTCAGACCCATGATGCTTTTAAGGGTGGTGCTCTTTCCCGCCCCATTCCGGCCGAGGATACAAACCGTCTCACCGGCTTCGAGCTGAAGGGTAACACCCTGGAGCGCCTGACTCTCGCCGTAGAACGTTTGAATGTTGCGAACATCAAGAATCATGGGTTGGCCTCCTCGACCGCTTCGTCGTCTTCTTCACCCAGGTAGGCAACACGCACCTCAGGGTGGTTCTTGACCTCCTCGGGCGTACCGGCAAAAAGCTTCTCGCCACGGTGCATGACCAGAATCCGGTCCGCCAGATTGAAGACCACATCCATATCGTGCTCGGTGATCATGAAGGTGTAGTCACCGCTACCGGCAAGTTGTTTGATCAGTTGGGTGGTGCGCCGGGTTTCATCCGGAGTCATCCCGGCAGTTGGCTCGTCCAGAAGCACCAGCTTCGGTTGCGTTGCCAGCACCATGCGATCTCCAGCAATCGCTTGTCGCCGTAGCTGATCACTTCGGCACGCTGTGCTTTCAGGCTGTCGATGCCCAGACGCTTCAGGAACCCAACCGCCTCGTGCTGGATTGCGGTATTGCGGGACGCAATATTGAACAGCTTGCGGCTGTGGCCATGATAGGCCGACAGCACCACTTCCACGTTCTCCTGCACCGTCATCTCCGGGAAGATATTATTGATCTGGAACGATCGCGATACGCCCAGTCGGCTGATCTTGTGGGGAGGCAGGCCGGTGATATCCTTGCCGTCCAGCGTGATCGTGCCTTCCGTCGGCTGCATCCGGCCGGACACCATGTTGTAGAAGGTGGTCTTGCCGGCACCGTTGGGGCCGATAATCGCGATGGTTTCCTTGGGCATGACGTCCAGGTTGATATCGGAAACCGCGGTGACGCCGCCAAAACGCTTGGTCAGGTTAGCAATGGTAAGGACTGGGTTAGTCATTTCTTCACCTCCATCCACCAGTCAATGGCGGTGCCCAACAGCCCCTTGCGGAAGAAGATGACCATCAGCGCCAGGATGATACCCAGAACCAACATCCAGGACTCTGTGTAAGTGGTGATCCAGGTTTCCAGCAATACGAACGCCGCAGAGCCGATGAACGGTCCCAGGAAAAACCCGGTACCCCCCAGGATGGCCATCAGTATGGGTTCGGCGGACATCGACCAGTGCAGAAGCTCGGGGCTCGCCACACGCAGGAATGGAGCGATCAGACCACCGGCCAGGCCCGCAAAGGTTCCGGCGATAACGAAAGCCACAAGACGATACGTCCGCACGTTCAGCCCGGCGAAGGATACCCGCTCGGGATTCTGACGGATTGCCTTGAGGATCATGCCAAACGAACTGCGGCAGATCAGATAAAGCACTATCGCGGCAATGGCCACAATACCCAGCACCACATGGTAATAGACCGAGGGATTCGCCAGAGTGAGGTCAAGCCCCAGCCGAAGGAGCCCAGGGTAAACCCGGCGAGGCCGTCACTGCCGTTGGTCACCGAGCGCCACTGGTAGGCGATAGCAAAGACCATCATGCCAAAAGCCAGGGTCAGCATGGCAAAGTACACCTCATTGAGGCGGACGCTCAGGAAGCCGATCATCAAAGCCAGTAGTGCAGAGGCCCCCATGGAAACCATCAGACAGACCAGGAACGGCCACTCCAGGTGGATCAGCACTAGGGCCGTGGCGTAAGCGCCAATACCGAAGAACGCCGCATGCCCGAAGCTCAGCATGCCGGTATAACCGAAAATCAGGTTGAAGCTGGCCGCGAACAGACCCAGGATCAGGATTTCGGTAAAAATAAACACATAGAAATAGGAAGCAATCCAGGGCACCGCAATCAGCCCGGCAATCACCACAGCCAGAATGGCCATCAGAACCTTGGTTTTCATGCATTTGCCCCTTTGCCCATAATGCCGTGTGGTTTGAACAACAGAACCAGCGCCATGCCGACGAACGGCAACAGCAGGTTCACTTCCGGCAGGTAGCGGCCACCGAAGCCATGAATCAGGCCCAGGATGATGGCTCCAAGCAAGGCGCCCGGAAAGCTGCCCAGCCCTCCGATCACCACCACAATGAACGACTCGATAATGATCTTGTCCCCCATGCCGGGGTCCAGTGCTCGCATGGGTGCCGCCATGACGCCACCGACAGCGGCCAGCCAGGCGCCAAAGGCAAACACGCCGGTCACCACCAGCCGGGTGTTGATGCACAGCGCCTCGGCCATATCGCGATCCAGTGCCGCAGCTCGCATGATGCGGCCGACGCGGGTGCGGTTGAATAGGTACCAGAGACCAGCCAGCAATAGTAGGCCGATGACGATCACGAACAGGCTGTAGGTGGCAACGGAACTGCCCAACAGCCGCACCGAACCTGACAGCAGATCCGGCGGCTGGACCACATGGATACCACTGCCCCAGATCATCCTCACACTCTCGTTGATGATCAGCAGGATAGCGAAAGTCAGAAGCAGGCTGTCTGCCACGTCACGGGAATAGATAAAGCGCAACAGCAACCGGTCGATGATGACGGCCAGGATAGCGACGCCAATGGGCGCCAGGATCAGGGCTGCCCAGAAAGGCATGCCCGCGATATTGATCAGTGTGAAGGCCAGATAGGCCCCCAGCATGTAAAGTGCCCCGTGGGCAAAGTTGATGATGTTCAGCACACCGAACACGATATTGAGGCCCACTGCGATAATGAACAGCAGCAATCCTATATCGAGACTATTCAGCAACGCCGCTCCGATGCCAGACATGTATTACCTCATTACGTTAGGGCCGGATTCGTGGCGCCCCTGAGGGCGCCACGGCAAGCAAAAGAACAACAGTCAGATCAGAGCTGCAACCGGTCTCTTCGACGGTGCGGGCTACTTTCTCGCCGTCAAATATCTGCAGGTTGTTCAGCGTGCGGATGCCATGCTCTGGATGCATGGAGCCGGAAACACCCCAGTTCGGGCTGACCATGGCCTGGTTATCGCCTTTGCGGAACGTCACCGTGCCGTTCGGGGCGTCCATGCTCATGCCGCTGAGCGCTTGGCAACAGCCGGCCCCTCGGTGCTGCCGGCCGCTTCCATCGCCTGCTTGTAGGCGTAGATGGCGGCATACGCACCCTCAGCGTTATAGCTGGGAGGGTTGCCGTAGGCATCAAGGTAGGCTTTCACGAAGCGGTCATTAATGTCGTTGTCGTAGGCCTCGTACCAGTAACGTGTAGACAGGTGCACTCCCTCAGGCATTTCCTCGCCCAGTGCGGTCAGTACTTCGGTCGCGGCGCCCACGGTAAACATCACCTCCAGGTCCTCTTCGAAGAACCCGCGGGTGTTTGCCTGGCGGACAAAGTTGACCAGGTCACCGCCCCAGACAGAGATCAGAACGCCCTCGGCGTCAGAGTCCATGACCCTGTCAATGAACGGGGTGAAATCCTCGGCGCCGAAGCGCGGGAAGTTGGTCTCCGACATCAGGTTGACGTCCGGATTGATCTCTTTGAGGTAGTTTCCGAAGAATTCCCAGGACTGATGGCCGAAGGCATAGTCCGGACCGATGGTGGTCCAGTTGGTGGCATCGGTTTCTGCAGCCACCAGCGCGGCGGCCTTCATATTCTGGGCCACGTTGACACTGATACGGTAGGTGAACGAATTACACAACTTGCCGGTGACATCCGGCGTGGCAGCGTGGGTAATGATCAGGGGTTTCTGTAACTCCGGCATGGTTGGAACCATACCCTGGGCCACGCCAGAGCTGTCCAGGCCCACGAGGGCGTCCACACCCTCCGAGTAGACCAGTTTGCGAGCGGCCTGGATGGCTACTGAAGCCTTCCCCTGGGTGTCCTCATAGACCATTTCGACCTGACGACCCAGAATGCCGCCGGAGCTGTTGATTTCATCCACTGCCAGGTTGATGCCCTTCTGGGCAAACTCACCATAGGTGGCAGCACTGCCAGAGAGGATGTAGAGGCCCCCGAGCCGGATGGGCTCCTCAGCATAACTGATACCTGCGGTACCAAGCGTAGCGGTTGCGGTCATCGCAACCAGAAGTTTCTTGATGCTTGATGTTTTCATGGTAGTGCTCCTGTGTTCTTGTCTTTTTTGTCACTGGAACTTTCAGGCCTGTTAAATCAAGCCACGATTTCATTGTCATATGTTCGTCGTTCGCGTTATCGCAACCTCCTGCTGACCATGGCCAGCGCAGTCATCAGGACAACGTGTCCCTTAAAATGTTTTTGCGGATCTTGCCAGTGGCGGTCTTGGGCAACTCACCCAGCACCACCTTCCGGGGCGCTTTAAAGTGCGCCATTTGCTCCCGACAAAAGGCGATGATCTCCTCGGGCGTGAGTTCCTCACCATCATCGATCGGATTAATAAAGGCGCAGGGAACCTCGCCCCATTTTTCGTCGGCCATGGCCACCACTGCAGCCTCAGACACTTTCGGGTGCCGGTATAGCACCTCCTCCACTTCCAGGCTGGAGATGTTTTCGCCGCCGGAGATAATCACATCCTTGGCCCGGTCGCGGATTTCGACATAATGATCCGGGTGCATGACGGCCAGGTCACCGGTGTGGAACCAGCCGTCGCTGAAGGCCTTTTCAGTGGCTTCCTCATTTTTCAGGTAGCCCTTCATCACCGTGTTGCCACGAATACAGATTTCGCCCATGGCTTTTCCGTCTGCAGGTACCGCCTCCCCGCTGACCATATCCAGCACCGCAACTTCATCCAGGCCTTGCGTGGAAACACCCTGGCGGGACATTTTTAACGCCCGTTCTTCCAGCGGCAATTGCTGCCATTCCGGCTGAGGCACACAGAGCGTCGAGGGGCCAAACGTTTCGGTCAGGCCATACAGGTGCTTGATCTGGAAGCCAATTTCCTCTGCCTTGCGAATCACGCTACTGGGAGGCGCTGCGCCGCCCAGAGCAAACTGGGCCGGCCGGGAGAGTGTCAGGCTCGCGCGCCCCAGCTCCTGTATCAGCAGGTTCACCACCACGGGCGCTCCGCACATGTGGGTCACACCGTAGTCTTCGATGCGGCGGTAGATCTCCTGGCTGTCCACCTCCCGAAGACACACATGAGTGCCGCCAACGGCGGTGATTGCCCAGGTATAGGCCCAGCCATTGCAGTGGAACATTGGCAGGGTCCATAGGTAGACGGTCTCGGCCGTCATGTCGAAAGCCATGGCGTTGGTCATGGCCGCCAGGTAGGCGCCGCGATGGTGGTAAACCACGCCTTTGGGATTGCCGGTGGTTCCAGAGGTGTAGTTCAGGGAAATGGCATCCCACTCGTCTGTGGCATGCTGCCAGCCTGCGTCCGCATCGCCTTCCTGCAACAAGGCTTCGTAATCAAGCTCTGCCAGACCCTGGCTCTTCCCTGCCTTGCTATCGATGGCCACCAGCAAGGGATTAACTTCAAGCTCGGCTACCGCGGCCCGGACCTGCTCTTCCCACTGGGTGTCGTAAAACAGAACCCGGGCCTCACCATGGGCCAGAATAAATGACAGGGCCCCGGCATCCAGACGGATGTTGATGGCGTTCAGTACCGCACCCGACATAGGCACGGAGTAATGGGCCTCAAGCATTTCGTGGGAGTTGGGACACAGAATGGCTACCGTATCGCCCGTCTCGATACCGCGGCGACTCAGGGCGCTGGCCATCTGGCGGCAGCGGGCGTAAAGCTCCCGGTAGGACAGGTTAATGTCATCATCAATCACCGCCAGTTTGTTCGGGTACACCCGAGCGGACCGCTGCAGCAGCGTAAGCGGGGTGAGTGGCGAATAGTTTGCGGTGGTCTTGTTCAGGTTCTTGTACTTGTTCATGTCACACCCATGTCACACCCAAATCACACCATCCGGGATTGTTCGGGTTATTTCAGGTAGCCCGGATTGTTTACTTTCAGCCGTGTCTCCGTCATTGCGCGAAGGACCGCCCGCAACTCACGGTCGCTGCCGTCGACAACGCGTTCACGAAGCGCCCTGGCCAGGGTCTGTTCACCCTGCTCCGACTCTTCCGGCAACGCGTGACCGGCCAGAAAACGGGAGAGCATGACGTCGGTTGATTCAGGCTCTCCCGCCTCTTGCTGTTCCTGTTCGCGGATGCCATGCCCATGGCATTGGCGATCATTAATGCCTCGTATTTGCGCTCCCCGCCAAGTTCAGGGACCAGCGAATCGAGCAACACCTGGCGAGCCTCGGCAAGCAGGTCACGAGTCTCAGGTCGATTGATCATTGCCATCCTCCAGTTCCTGAACCTGGTTCAACAGGTCATATTCCATCTGAGCGACCATGCGGCCGGTCAACGCCAGCTCGAGCGAGCGCTGCTCACCCGACATGTGACGACGCGCCTGTTGCAATGCAATGGCGGCCCAGCGCACCAGTGCCATGACCTCCCAGTAGTTGACCCTTGCCGGACTAATGCTGGCTCCGGTTACCTCCCGGTAGCCGTCCAGAAGATCCTGTTTATCTCCAATTCCGCCCACTTCCCGTTCGTCAGCCCCGAAACGCCAGCTGCGACTGCAGAGCCACCCCAGGTCTTCGCATGGGTCGCTCCAGGCGGCGAATTCCCAATCCAGAATGGCCGTCAGTCTGTCGCCGCTTATCATGTAATTGCCGGTTCGGAAATCGCAGTGACATAGAACGGTGGGACCTGGTTCAGGCGCGTTATCCTCAAGCCAGTTCAATGCCCATTCCAGCACCGGGTGTGGCTCACCAATCTCTTCCAGATAGCGGCGGTAAAGGGCGACCCGGCTAAGGGCCGGATTGTCCGGGTTGGGCATGGCCAGAAAGTCCAGCGAATCGTACGGCGGCCTGACGCTGTGAAGTCTCGCAAGCTCTGCGCCAAACGTTCGAACAAGAGCGCGGCGCTGCTCGTCAGTAAACTCCGACTTGACCAGTTTGCGTGGTGACGCACTCCCGGCAGCCCGAGCCATGACATAGAACACCTGTCCGGTGGCCGCAGTATCCTCGCACAGCCAGAGAGGTTCAGGAGCCGTCACCCCGGCACCGAAAGCGGCCTGCAACACTCGAAATTCCTGCGGCCTGGTCAAGCTCTCGGCCACCCCGGACGGTGCGTCCTGTCGCACCACAAATTCGTGCCGCCCGGGTCGGTCACCACCCTCCAAATCCAGCGTGAGCCCGAAGTTATCCTGGATCGCCCCTCCGGAAAGCCTGTCGAAAGAGACGACCGTTGCGTCGGAGGCTCCAGTCTGCCGCGCTATAAAAGCGGCAAAAGTATCCTCAAGTGCAGACATCAGGCTTCGACTCCCCAGTGCCAGAAGTCTGTACGCTCAGCCAGGAGTGTTCTCGAGAACACCATTTTGTGCACTTCCGATGCGCCATCTACCAGCCTTGCCTGGCGGGCATAGCGATAGATCCACTCCAGCGGGGTATCCTTAGAGTAACCCCTGGCGCCGCAGAGCTGGATTGCCGTGTCTACCGCCTTGTGCAAGGTATCGGCCACCGACACTTTGGCCATGGAAACCTCTTTTCGGGCAAAGTCACCCTGGTCCAGTTTCCAGGCAGCGTGCATGGTCAGTAATCGGCCGATCTGAATCTCCATTGCTGCCTCACCAAGCAGCCACTGCACCCCTTCGCGTTGCGCCAGGGGCTGCCCAAAGGATTCCCGGTTATCCACATAGTCAGTGGCAATTTCCAGGGAGCGTCTCGCCAGGCCCAGCCAGCGCATGCAGTGGGTAAGACGAGCCGTGCCCAGGCGAATCTGGGTCAGCTTAAGCCCGTCTCCCACCTCCATCAGTCGATTTTCGTCCGGGATCTCCAGGCCATCAAAGCGCAGCTCGCAGTGGCCGCCGTGTTCTTCCGGCCCCATGATTGGAATACGCCGGATGATCTCCCAGCCCGGATCGTCTTTGTGAAACAGGAACGCGCTCAGGCCTTTGCGAGTATCTTCAGACGTGCGCGCAATCAGAATGAAATGGGAGGCTTCTGCTGCTCCGGTGATGAAGTGCTTGTGGCCATGAATCACCCAACGATCGCCCTTGCGCGTCGCGGTAGTCTGCATCATGCCGGGGTCCGAGCCACAACCGGGAGGTGGCTCGGTCATGACGAAAGACGAACGCACCCTGCCCTCAACGATGGGTTTGAGCCAACGCTCCTGTTGGGCCTCTGTACCGACTTTCGCCAGCACGGTCATGTTGCCGTCGTCCGGTGCCGCGGAATTGAACACCACCGGCCCGAAGATCGACCGGTTCATTTCCTCGTAACAGGCAGCCATACCCGAAATGTCGAGCCCCTGACCGCCCAGGCGCTCGGGAAGCTGCAAGCACCACAGGCCTTGCTGCTTTGCCTTCGCACGCATCTGCTCAAGGTAGTCCGCCGCGATGTTCTCATGCTCATCATAGGCTTCCGGGTTCTGCTCCAGCGGCAACAGCTCCTGTTCGACAAAATCCCGGATGCGTTTTCGGTACGACTCGTTCCTGGGGTCCAAATTGAAATCCACAGCCCACTCCTTACAACGAGGATTGAAGATGGCCGCCATCCACCACAAGGGTGCTGCCGGTCATATAGTCGGAAAGTCCGGAAGCCAGCAGCAACAACGGACCACTCAAGTCATCAGCCTGCCCCAATCGACGCTGAGGAATACGGCGGATCATTTTCTGGCCGGGTTCACTGGCAAAGAAATCGCGGTTCAGATCGGTCTCGATGTAACCCGGCGCAAGTGCATTAACGCGGATTCCATATCGGGCCCATTCCAGCGCAAGAGCACGAGTCAGCTGCTCGACACCGGCCTTGGCCGCGGCATAAGGAGCCACGTTGCCGGCCACGCGATGACCAAGGATGGAAGAGATCATGATGATGCTCCCGCCCCGATTAACTGCTGATAGACGACGGGCGGCTTCGTTGCCAACCAGCCAGCATCCCTTGAGATTTGTGTCGATAACCCGGTCCCAATCCTGACCATTAAGATCCAGAGCCTTCTTGCTCGTTGCCACACCGGCATTGGAAACGACGACGTCCGGAATGGCGATCTCATCAGCCATGGTATTGAAGGCTTCAGCGACACTGGACTCGTTGGTGACATCCATAGTGACAACGTGGATACGATCAGCATGTTCCGAAAATTCGGCCTTGAGGGATTCAAGTGCCTCTCGCGACGGCCACTGACAATGACGCTGGCGCCTGCTTCAACGAGACAACGGGTAAAGCTCTGACCCAAGCCGCCAGCAGCACCCGTTACCAGAGCAGTCTTGCCGTCTAGCCGCAGAGACCCATTTGCGTTGTCTGAATTCGTTTGATTGGAATTATTCATATCGCGACCTCCGCCAACAAAAATAGAACGAGCGCTCGTTTTATTCAACCATTAAATTGAATTGTTAATAAACTGGAGGCGGAAGTGCGTCGCAAAGACAAGGCTCTGACAGAGACCATCTTGCTTCTGGTGTGAAAAAACTGGATCAACAACGCCGGTAGATTCAGGCGACAATGTACTATAGGCGTCACTGCCGCCCTCCCTTTTTGGGAGGTCTGGTATCAAACCAAAGGACATCCATTATGACGAAACTCGCCCTGGTAACCGGTGCCAGCGCCGGAATTGGCCGTGAGACCTGTGCTCTCTTTGCCCGGAAAGGTTATAGGGTTATCGCCCTGTCCCGACAGCCAAGTGGCGTTGAATTCGCAGATCTGGAGATGACGCTGGATCTTGAGTCCTTTCAGAAAATCGAGGGGCTTGCGGGCGAGCTGGAAACCGAAATTGCAGCAGCCGAGCAGGTTATTCTGGTCAACAACTCCGGTTACGGGCAATTCGGCGCGCTTCGCGATCTGTCCGAATCCATGTGGCAAAAGCAGTTCTGCACCCACGTATTCGGCCCCATCAAGCTGGCCGCCGTCTGCCTGAGGCTCTGCGAACAACACGGCATACCCTTGCGGATAATCGCGGTGAGCTCCGTTCTCTCCATCGCGCCCCAGAAAATGAAAGGCGCCTACTGTGCCGCCAAAGCCGCGATGAACGCAGCGCACGACAGCTTCTGGTTTGATGAACGGGGCAGTAAAAGCCTGGAAAGTGTCTCGCTTGTGCTTCCCGGGCCCGTCGCGACCCGGTTCAGAGAACATGCCCTGGCCGCTTTGCAGCCCTTGCTTGGCGGTGCAAGTGCTGCGCACCGGGAAAAGTACAAAGCAATGGAAGCAGCGCTGGCGCCTGGGGCCAGAATGAAGCCGTTTACAGCCAGTGCGTTGGATGTTGCCGAAAAGATTTACCAGGCTGCGGAAGTGGGACGTCCCAAGCCAAGGTATCTGGTTACGCCTCAGACTTACATTGCTGCGTTTGTCACGCGGTTTATGCCGCACTCTGTCCAGCGGAGAATATTGAGATAGTTCAATCAGCTAACCGATATCAGTGCGTGCACTAATTTTAGGGGATGGATACACCCCAGTTAGCAACTGAGCTATGGAGTTCACCTACGAACCAGAAACCCGCTCAATCAACTTCTTGACATACCGATCATCTTCATCCCGAAATAGAATATTCCAACTCTCCATAAGCTCCCGAGTTACAGCTTGTCCAGCAACATCCCTCCACTGGCTCACAAGCTGAGATGAGTGGGTTTCCGAAATAAGGAACGCATGCAGCTCGATTCCGGCGTTCTCCGGACGTTGCTTGCGAAGGTCTGCCTCAATGTCCTTGATGGTCTCATGGAAGCGGACTTTGGGATCGTCCGGTTTATGATGGCGCAGGCCTTTCGGGTCGACGAAAACCACTTTCTGGGATTGGCCCTTCACCAACCAAAGGATGAAGTCCGGGTAGAAGCCACCATCAACGAATACGCCCACGGCTCCCTGGCCGGTCTGGTTGCGCAGTAGGTAAACCTCGTAGCCTTCAAAAGCCCCAGTCTTAGTTGCCGCCTGGATGTCGCGAACAAAATCGGCCTCGCCTTTGTTGAGGGATACCGGAGTCACCTGAAAATCCAGCCCCTGGGTGGATGCCAGCAGCGGCTGATAGAAGTGCCGCTCACACCAGATAAACTCCAGTCCTTCTTTAACCGCGCCATTCCATGTATCCACATCACCCTTTTCGATACTCTCCCTCAAGTTCGAAAGTTGTTTGATCAGAGACTGATGGCGAACCCGGTCAAGGGTGACCATGTAGCTGCCTTCTGGTGTGGCTTCACTCACACCCGGGAGGTACTTCCGATTTTCGGTGATCGGTCTGTACTCCAGCTTGTCCGCTTCCCACTGTTTCCGGCGAAATCCGTAGAACAGCTCGCAGTATTTTCTGAGCAGGGATATCGCCATGTCATGCCATAGCGTCATCTTCTCTAACCGGCCCAGCTCCATGGCCTCATCCGGGGCATAGAGCCGGTACCATTCGTACCGGTTATCAGTCAGGAGTTTTTCAACCACATCCGGCGTGATGGTCAGGTTTGACCAGCGCTTGTCCCGCTTGAAAGCCAGCAGCTCGAAATAAAGGCGCTGCATATCCAGCAGTGCAATGTGAGTCGGCTTTAGACGCTGAATCTTGGCTCCGGTGTTCTGAACGCCCTTCTTGTCGGTTGCGAACAGTCCAACCTGGGGATAGAAATCCAGGATGACCCTCGGCGGATTGCAGAAGTAGTCGATCTCAGTAGGCTGCAACTCTCCTGGAGCCTTCAGTACCACCTGTTCGGCAAGTTCCTGAAATGCTGTACCGGAACCACCAATGGCCTTATTGGCAATGCTTTCCTTAACCCGAACAACATGGAGGTCCTTGCGCAGATCCTTCATCGGCTTCAGCGGAAACACGAATTCTTCAAGTCCCTCGTTAACCGGGATCTCTTCGTCTTCCAGCTCCTTCCGGAACTGAGCGATGTAATCGGCCTTCACCCCAAAGATGTTAAGGGTCTCCATGACACCAATGTGGTCAGGCCGCTCAATGCCAGCCTCTTTCAATCCAGTGGCAAGCTCGGCTGAACGCTTCAGTGTCGTTTTCCAGCCTTTCAGCCGAACACCACGGCCAAACAGCTGGATGATCTGGGCACCCTCATTCTTACCGACGTTCATCAACGTCATGTTGGAAACACGCCAACTGCTCCAGCCCTCAGTGAACTTCTTCGAGCCCAACAGCAGGTTGACCGGTGAACTGTCGGTGTTGATCCCGTGGAACAGGCTTTCGCTAAAGCGAGAATCCTGAGTGAACAGGTCGTGCTTCTCGCAGAGTTTGACCAGCTTTGCATCATCCCCCACGTTGATGACACCGAATGGGGTGTCTGACGTGCCAGCTCGAAGCGCGATCTCACCAGGAATGCCGGTAATATTTTCGATGTGGAGTCGACCGCCACTACTATTGAATACCCTGTCCAGCAGATCGTGGTACAGCGCATCCCCGCCTTCACCCAGCTCTTTCAGGTAATTGAACCGACCATGGAGCAGATCGGTACCGCCCTTGGCAACCATGCCGCGTTTCAGCAGGTAATCAATCGCGGCAACCGTTTCTTCCTGCTTGTGCAATACCTGGTCGATAAATGCCAGCACCTGAACCGTGTCTGAAGCTTCACCGCTGGACAGCGTTGCCGTTACCTTGGAGCTTACAAACACCCACAGCGGCTTCTCCAGGTTGAAGGGCTTGAAGCTGGCCTTTTGCTCTTCAAACAACCGTAGTTGCTGGTAGTAGCTTAGCAACGAGGCAACCAGATATCGGAATTCATCCTGGGCATTGGGATTCGCTTGCAGGTTCAGAATCTGGGACTGCTTACCATAGCCATCCCCGTAGAAATGCCGGTAGGAGTAATCGAACAGAATGGCCTTAGTATAGGTCTGGCGCAGGTTTTCGTGTTTGGAGCCTGATTGGGCGAACGTAGCGGAGTACTCGAAGGAGAAACCCGACGAACACAATTTTTGCCGGTATTCGTACCAGCTGCCGCCACCACTGGCCGTCCCCCGATGGCCCTCGTCCACCAACAGGAGGTTGCGAGAGCCGAAGGAGTCGACCGCAACCGTTTTCTTCTTCTCACTATCGCGAAGCTTGTTGATGTCGATAACGATCACGTCCTGAGCGAACAGATCACCACCACGGGCAGAGAACTCACTGGCCCTGATTCCGGATTTCTCCAAGTCACGCAAGTGTTGCTGGGTAAGCCCCTCGTTGGGGGTAAGCAGAATAATCTTGTTGATATCCCCGGCTCTGCCATACCGCTGCAAATAGAAGCGATATTGAAGGATGTTGGCGTGCATGACTAGGGTTTTACCGGAACCCGTCGCGCTCCAATAGGCCACCATGTTGAGCTGCGACCACAGATCATCTTCGGGGTTCAGCAAATCCAACGGTTTGTGATTAAAACCTTGCTCTACAACCCAGTGGTCATTCCAACGCTCAATCTGTTGGTTGAGCGCGTCCAGCAACTCATCCGGTTTGGTGAACAGATAGTCCAGGTAAATCTCGGTGAACAGCAGCATCAAGTACTGGAAGTACTTCCATTCAATCGGCTCCTCACCGGAGGCCAAGCGCGCGTTATTGATGGTATCCGTTAGCTGCTTAATCCGGCGGTCGTACTCCAGCAGTTGCTCATCGCTCAGCTTTGCATCTTCGTTAAGGTTTTCCCGCATTCTCTGGATGATCAGATGCTCGCCTTCGGCATTGCGGCCGCTGGTCTCGCCGATCAGCTGGAAACGGTCGCGAAACGCCTCGAGCGTCGGCGCTTCCCGATTTCCCAAATCAAACTGGCCACTGAGAGAGTCGAAGCCGAACAGAGAGAACAACCACTGGTTCAGCACCAGGTGATGGCAAAATTGCAACGCCTGTTTACTGCCCTTGGCGGATTTCCGTGCTGCCATAATATTCCCCTTAGTGAACCGCTTCGGTGTCAGCGAACATCAGCCGATGAAAAGCTTCCTCAATCAGCTGGATACGCGCCTGCTCCATGGGTTCACCTTTGCGGGACCGGGGAATACTGATGTTGTGGTCACCGTTCACATAAAGAACATCGATTTCGTCGTCCTGGCTCTCGGTCAGGCGGATAGAGAGCTTCTCGATCAGTACCGCATCCAGTACGGCATTGTCCTTCTGGATGCCATCACCCTGACCATCAATGACCGACGGTAGGTTTCTCCATACCACCAACACCTGCTGACCTGTTCGGTTCGTGCCGTAGACGGTTCGGAACCACCACTTACCGGTTTCACTGCGCTTAACCTTAGCCTGCCAGCGGCCGTATTCGCCTTGGTTCAGCTCAGCCTCGAAGTGAATTGGTGCAGCGATATGCTCTACCTTCAAGCCCAGCAGATAGTTGAAGGTTTCGAGCAAGTCCACATTGACTGGCTGGGTTTCATCACCACTGGCGGAACGGACATTAAGTTCGTACTGGTTCGGGTCTAGAAACTGACGAGTATTTAATAACGACTTGGAATCGCGAGTTTCGACTTCCAGTAGATAATTCATCACATATGCTTGCCGGGCGTCGGATTGATCGGACCCGTCAGGCTCGTTCAGCAGCTGTTGTTGCCCCGATGCACGATTAAGCGTCAAATTTCCAAGGGCATCTTCGTAACTTTCAAGGGACATATACTTAAAAAAATGCGAGATTCCACGAGGATCCTTTGGAATTTCGCTCTCCCATTCGCTTGAATATGAGGCTTTCTTGACTCTAGGGACGACTAACGAACGGAAGTGCTCGCCCATCTCCACTAACAGGTATTTTCTCGTAAGATTTAGCTCTGTGATGATGGCATGAGCAGTGCTCCCACTGCCCGCGAAGTAGTCTAAAACCACATCTCCTGGCGAGGACAAATAATTAATCAATCGTCCTAAGCTTGGTGATCTTTGGGGTTTTCAAAAGCGCGACTACCAAACATTCCTTTTTGTACATCGTTAGAAGGCTGCGAATGTCGGTAAAAGACGCTCCCCATGACTTGAAGAACACCTTCATTATCAGCTTCGTCTCCACCATCGATATAAAGATAAGACTTATAAATAGGGGGTTGAGTATGGTCTTCGCGGAATTCAACAAAGCCTTCTCTTACCTTCTCCTTCATCGTTTCTTCAATAAAACGCCAGCCAGCATCAGGAACTTTGCAGGGTTGGCCAGTTATTGGATGAATGAGATCGTAACGAGGACCTCCTCCTCCAGGCCAAGTAATATTATTATCCCTCCATATCCCCCTCGCATCGACGTGCCACGAACGAGCATACTTCTTGGCAGGAGAATCTTTGGGAAGACCCGCATAAAAATTCTTTAAATCAGCTGAAGCTGATTTATAGTCAGTCCCATGCTTCTTCTTTATTTCCATGTATTTATTGATGATGGGACGAATGCCGGGTTTAGGTTCCCGCCAAGGAACACATTTATCCTCTACCGAATTTTTGTTCCTAGCCCAAACCAGAATGTAATCATGCCCAATTGAAAATCTACGGCTATCATTTTTCGTCCCTTCTCCCATACAAGCTCCGCAATACGATTTTTCTCCCCAAACGTATTAGAGAGCGAAGACGAAAGTCCTGGATGCTCCTCAATTCCCACTGAGACCGAGATGGTTCCAGTGTCCTTGAGCATTGATTTGGCTTGCGAATTCGACTGAGCTATGAGTGTTTGCCAGCTTGAATGCTGATACCCATCCTTATAAAGAAACCCATCACCACCGGTGTTATACGGGGGATCAATGTAAGCGCACTTGACACTATCGCTGTAACGTATTTTGAGCATATTCAGTGCTTGAAAATTGTCTGAATTGACCAGCAGCCCATTACACTGCTCGTCTAGATCATCAATTCCTGCTAACAAAGCCTCTTTTAACCCGGCACCGAAATGCACTGTATCCACCATCATATATCTATACTCAGGCTTTGCCAGAAGCTCTCCCCAGCCCAAAGACGCTCGATCTTCCTTCAGTTGCCCAAGATCGATTTTATAAAGCCGCTCCCAATCTTTAAGTAGATGCTCATTGTTAAAAGCTTTAGCCAGCAACTCCGGCTGATCCTCGAGCCGGTCCAGCGTAATGCAGTAGTTAGCTTCGGTTACAAACTTCTTTTTTAACCACAGCTTCTTCTGAAAATTCTCAAGCTGAGAAAGAAACGCAATTATCTTCTCTCCCAGGGAACGAATCACATCGATCTTGCTAAGCAACGGCGCGAGCCTTGCCGTATCGTTTTTCAACGAAGCAATATCACTCCAGTCCAACAACTCATTTTTGATGTAGAAATCGAGCTCACGAGTTAGGAACCCACCGAGATCCTTGTGGATGAAATAATCAAAAGTATTCTTCTTGGTGTAGTTGTTCAGTTGTCCAGCCAACATTGAATAATCAGCCCGGCTGCCATCAGCCTTACGGTAAGATTTTGCCAGCGCACTTTTCCAAGGCTCAGACAAATCAGAGGCTGCCCCAAGAAGCCTTTCTTCAGCAACTGCTCTGAGCGCATCTTGTGTCGGTGGCTTCTTCTGGGCTGCAGCCGTCGCCTTCTTTTTCTCGGCTTCCGTCCAGTCACTTTCCGTTGCCGGCCGGAACATGAACCGACATTGCAGGTCAGTGTACTGCTCACCGTGTTCGGTTGCTTCGCCTTCTATCAGCTCAAACGGGTCCTCCACATCCAGCACGAAGACCCGGCGACTATCAGCAGATTCCTTGTTGTTGTCTTTGGCACCGGCTTCAGCATCCACCAGCTTGAAATGAACCCGCATGGGATCTTCGCCGGGGCCGGCATCCGGGTTCAGGCGAAAGCTGTAATCCCGCAAGGTTTCGCTGCTTTTGATGTAATACTGATCTTTGTTGGCCCAGTGCAGCACTACCTCTTCCCCCTGGTAGGGAATAGCGTAGGTGCCGTCTTTGTATACCCGGCGTGACAGGAAGTCGCCCTCGTTGTAGTAACGGCTGAAAAAGGTGAGCAACGCGTCGTAGACTTCGCCCTCTTCGCGTGCCAAGTCAAAGTCGTCTCTCAACTTAGCTTTCAGTTCCTGTACATACTCGTTCGTTTCCGGATTCACCTTGGCTTTTTCTAACCCTTCAACCGTCTCTTGAAGCTCCTTCTCAATTGCAGTTTTATCTTGGCTGGCAAAGTCCTGGAACGCCTTTTGGGTAATGCTGGGCAGGTCCTTCTCAATAAAACGGTTAACATCGTCCTTGCGGGCATGCATGATGCGATAGAGCCCAAAATCTAGTTCCGGCTGATTGAGCTGGAACATTTCGCGCAAAAGGTCGGCGAATTTCTGTCGACGTTGCTGGGCTTTTAACTGCTGTGTCGCGTGACTCATGGTATTCCCTGTTTAAAAATCGAACTTGGCAGGTCAGAAATGCTGAGGGATTCTCCCACAAATAGCTGGGAGATTGTTAATCGAACTGACAGCTAAAGATCAGGCTAGGCGCCATCGAATTCGAAACAGGTGATGGGTGCTACTGCTCTGATGCATCTGGCGCTCCAGCGCATCAATTAAGGCATCCCTGCGGGCTTCTATCTCGTCTTCCACATCGAATATTTCCTGTCGCTGCCGGCGCTGCAACTTGCTAAGACGCTTAATCTCTTCTTGAGCATGCTTCTGATCTTCAACACTCTCTGCGAGGCGGGACTGGCGCTTTGCCTCTTTGATCTGGGTTTTGGCGTCCTCGAGTTTTTGCTCGGCACTCAACAACTGGTCGTCCGCCCAGGCTTCGAGCTTGGTCCGCTCCCGCTGGAAGTATTCGTTGTTCTCGTCAAGCAATCGGCTGAGCCGGGCATCCAGTTGCCGGGTGACGGTTTCACTTAGCTGGCGTCCAGCTTGCTGACCAGGGCCGCCAAGGTCGTTGCTCAGCACCTCACCCTGCAGCCGGAAAATGAGTTCGCACTGCTCTTCATCCAGAAGCTGTCCGTCATCCGTGACAGCGGTAAAAACCAGGTGTTCTTCACGCTGAAAGCTTTGCAGCTCAAGCAAATTCAGTTCAAGCCATCCGGATTTTTCCGGCAGATTCTGGAGTGCGGAAAGTTTCGCCTCGTGATCAGACAGCTTGAACACCATTTCCGTTACCGGCGTTTCCAGCCTGCGACCTGTGTCCAAAACGTACTCACCGAGGGGATGACTTAACCGATAGAGGTGGGCGTGGTCTGACGGTTTCTCGCCCTTTCGGATCAGCTCGTAAGATCCGGTGGGCACCTTGGTTAACGGACTTTCGTTCAACTCAAATGCCAGGCGGCTCTCATCAAAGGTTGCGAAGGGGGAAAGTTGATGCCTGGTGAGCTGCCAGAAGAGGCGACTTACCCGGTCGAGCTGCTGCTCTGCTCTCTCGCGCTGGATCTTCAGCAAGTCATGGATTTGGGCATCGAAATGCTCCAGAAGCTTTTCCTGAGTCTCTTGCATTCGCCGGTTGATGCTTTCTTCCAGTTCCTTTTGGAGATCATTGAAGGCCTGCTCGATTTGGGCCTGAGACCGGCAGGTGTCGTAAATGGCCGCTATGCGCTTCTCGAAGTCGACGCCGGACTCGATTCGGCCCAGCACTTCGTCTGACGCACCAAACAGGCCATCAAACAAGTGAAACTTCTCACTGAGCAGTTCAAGAACCCGCCGATCTGCCCCATTCTTTTGGTTGAGGAAGTTGATGACGACGACATCAAATTTCTGCCCGTAGCGATGGCAGCGCCCGATGCGCTGCTCTACTCGCTGAGGGTTCCAGGGCAGATCATAATTGACGACAAGGCTGCAGAACTGAAGGTTCACGCCCTCTGCTGCGGCTTCGGTGGCAATGAGTATTTCTGCATCGTCCCTGAAGTGATCGATAATCGCTGTGCGCCGGTCAACTGCAGGGCTACCGGTAACCTGATCAGAACCTTCGTTACGCGTGAGCCAGCGCTTGTAAATCGCCTGCGTAGTGCTGGAATTATTGGTACCACTGAATGTGGCGACCTTACCGAGGTAGCATGGCGCTCCAGGTACTTGAGCAGATAATCCTGGGTTCGCCGGCTTTCTGTGAAGATAACGGCCTTACGCTCCGCCCCCATTTCCGTCATGTGGCTGAAGCCCTGTTCCAGCGCATTCAGCAGAGCCCCGGATTTAGCGTCTTCGGTGATCCTATGCGCCAGGTCCAGATATTGTTCCAGTTCAGCAATCTCACCACGGAGGCGGTCCAGTTGTATGGGCTCACCCGGTTGTTCAACCTGGTAATCGCCCTCCCCGTCAGCAGCTTCATCGAGGAGGTCGTCTTCTACATCCTCACTACCGATCAGCTTCTCCAGCCAATTGTCCTCATCCTCCTGAGTTTGCTCCAGCCTTTTCAGCCGTTCGATCATTGTCTCAAGCGTATTGATAATGGCACTCGTTGATGACGCCAGCAGTTTCCTGACCACCAGAGTGACCAGGTGGCGCTGTTGCTGGGGTACGCCGTAAGTGTTCTCACGCTGCAGGTAAGCAGAGACAAGGTGGTAGAGCCGCAGCTCGTCTTCCGATGGGGCGAAGGGAATCGTGATGGCGCGTCGTTGTGTGTAGCGGATGTACTCCAGAACCTGTTTACGCAAGGTCCGTTTGGTGAACTCCTGAAGCCGTTCCTTCAGACCTTCCAGGTCTTCTCCACCGCGCAGATACTGACGACGGAAGCTGAGCGCATCGCCAAACAGTTGGCTGTCAATGACCGTCGACAGGCCGTACAGCTCCATCAAGGAATTCTGTAGTGGTGTTGCCGTTAGCAGCAGCTTGTTGCATGCGCCGAAGGCTTCTTTGATAGCCTGGCCAGTACGGTGACTTTCCCGGTGAGCGTTACGGAGTTTGTGGGCTTCGTCGAATACCACCAGATCCCACGGCGTAAGCCGCAGCTTCTCCGACATTCTCGCGGCAAAATTGTAAGAAATGACGTTAACGCCGGGCTGGTCGAACGGGTCTGCCACCCCCTGCTTACGCAACTCCTTATAGGTTCGGGCATCCAGAACCTGCGAGGGCAGATGAAATTTCTCTGCCAGCTCGTTTGCCCACTGCTTACGCAAAGCCGCAGGACAGACGACGATCAGTCTTCGTCTGCGTTCTGCCCAGTACTGTGCCAGCACCAGGGCAGCCTCAATGGTCTTACCCAGTCCAACCTCGTCCGCCAGGATCACACCTTTTACCAAGGGATTCTGCAAAGCGAAGAGCGCGGCATCGATCTGGTGGGGGTTCAGGTCTACTGAGGCATCGAACAGCGACTGGGTCAGACGACCAACGTCACCACCACGCGTTGCCTGGTGAGTTCGTAGGCAAAATACTTGGCGTGGTAGTCCGTTATGGGCATTGGTTACTTCCTTATTTACGACGAGAATACCCAAACTGTAGCCTGCTAACGGCAAGAATCAACAGTAGCGGTCGCTTACCCAGAATCACTGTTGCTGCATGCTCGCTACCAAACCTTTGTAGTGTCCTTCATCCAGAGCGTGCATAAGCTCCAATAGGTCAGAGAACACCTGGGGAGCTTCGCTGAGCGTTGAGAGGTCGTGCTCCGGATCAGCAACACGATCGTGATGAGAATGAACATGTAAAAAACGCAATAGGCGGGTTTTCTTTGCCGGATCAAACTCAACCTTAGACATCAACAAACCAAGAGCGGGCTTTCCACCTGGAAATTTGAAGCTCAAGAAAGTTTCCAATAGCCGCCGGCCCACGTTCGGAAGCACGTAATACTGGTCGAGAGGCGCAGCCTCTGTACTTTGAGCGACGGACCAGATCTGCTTAAAGAGATAATGGTACTCGGATTCGTAATTAGCGAGTAAAGGGTCAAGTGGAACCAGCGACGAGGACCGGTTTCCTTCGGCCCATTTTGGTTCGAGAAGGTACATGTGAGCGTTCAGCGCATTTTTCTTCCTTCCGCGGTTCATATGGTCGAACCAATTTCGAACTAACCGGAAGAGCTGAAAATTATGCGTGAGAATGAACAGTTGCGCGGCTTCTGCTGTTTTCGTTTTCATGAAACTGAAAGCGCTATACAGTGAGTTTGCATCCAAACTCGATATTGGATCATCTATCACGATTATCGCTTCTGTAAGATCCAAGCTCTCATCCTCGAGCGTTTTCAGAAAATACATGAAAGCTATAGCAGTTCTCTCGCCCTCGCTCAGATGATAAGCCGGTTCTCCATGGCGAAATAAACGATACCCAGAGTCAGACGTCTCGAATGTCAGTTCTCGCCGCCCAAGGTATGCCGCCACCTCTTCGTTTAATTCCTCGGCAGCTTTTAGGTGATGACGCATATCTTCTTCGAGTTTGGTGATCTTGCCTCTCTTCTTATCTCGTTCCCTTCCTTTCTCAACAATGTTGGAACCCAGGTGGCTCAAATCAGTCTTGTATTGTTGATACTCATCGAGTGACTCGAGAACCATGTCATCTGCCACACGGTTCATCGCGTCTTGGACTTGTTGCTCAAATGATGAGCTGTGGCGATTGTGCTGGTCGATCAACCTATTGATCCGGTCGATGACCTCAAGCCCAAGTTGTGCTGCGATATTCTGCGAGGCATCCAGCGCTATGCTGAGGGTTTTGAGTAACCAGTTAGAGTCTTTTGCTGCAGTCGAGAATGCGAATAGAAAATCTCGAAGCTCCATTCGCTCAAAGGGATTTTCACGCTTTTTCTTGAGCGCTGATGCCAAGGATTCAAGGAAAGTAACAACGCTTTTTTTATTTGATCTCCACTGTCCAGAATATTTTTCGAAGTCAGCCTGGAGGTGTTGATAAAGCAATGCTGTGGCAGGAAGCTCAAAGCCATTGACTGCTTTGATCGAAGACTCGATATTCTGGATTTGACCGTCCAGTACCGTTTGAAACCGATTTAGCTCATCATTGAAATGGGCTTCCAGATCTTCCAGACGCCTTTCAGGGAGACTCTGTTTACAAAACAGGCAACGGTCTGTTTCGGAATGATGTTTATGGAGAGTCAGGCCAGATTGAACCCACTGTCCAAGCTTGGGGTTGTCGCGCAGCTCCTCGATAACCGATGCCGTTATTGACTTCCCCAGTAACAGCTCGACTCTTTGGGTCAGTTCCATGAACTTAATCGAAGGCAGCGTAACGTTAGGAACAGCTCATTGGTTGAGAACGTGTAACCCCCAACAGTCTTTCCTTTTCTGCTTCGTCCAAGCGGGCAGGACTATCGATCAACAGCTCCTGTGCCCGACTTTCGAACGCTGGACGATTGTAATTGTTGAATCGGCCTCCGGGCCTGGTAAAAGCATCTTTGATGGCGGAGGCTCTCTCTCGGCAGAATTTTTCAAACGCCCTCTCGTTACTGGTTTTCTGGGAACTGAGAGTATTTAGCTCTGCAACGATTTCTTCCACCTCGGACCTCAACTCCGAGATTCTTTTCTTCTTTTCAATAGAGTCTTCACCGAGATAGAAAACAGGAGCCAGCTCCTGCTGCGCCGGATCTTCAAAGATGGCGTGTTCGATGTAGCTGCGATTGAATACCCGGACCGGCGGAATGGAGCTTATTTGAGGCAATTTTCCGTTTACCGTTTCACCCCCGAACTCGAAGTTCAATGACAATGCACTGGCCCCACGCCGATGCTCAAGATCCGAAAAAATACTCGTCAAAGTCGTTTTTCCGCTTCCATTCAAGCCGTAAATCAGATTAAAGCGCGCAAAGTCATCAAGGTTCTCCGGCCACTCGAAGTCTTTGAAAATTCGGAATCCCTTAATGTCTTTGATCTTCGTTAAACGCATCCTGCCCTTCCTGAGTTTACTGCCAAATCCAGAAAATTATGTGTGATGAATACTGAATGATTAACCAACTGAAACCAAGATCCTGGGCTAATTCCGACTCCGACGAACTGATCGCAATCTATACAGCAGAGAATCACCTAAAATCCCTACAGATGACATAGGGGTCGGAGAAATGCAGTCAGAATCGGACGATAGCAGGCTCGAGAGAGACCGAGAGGGGCTGTTCCACCTTGTTTGGTCCATGCCCAGTGAGCAAGTCGCTGCAAAGCTTGGGATTTCAGGTCCTGCACTCACGAAACGATGCACCAAGCTTGGCATTCCCAAACCACCTCGTGGGTACTCGGCGAGATTCAAGGGTAATCCAGATCACCCTATTCCACCGATGACTGCGTATATAGACGTGGTGAGGGCTCAACTAAAGCAAAAAACTATCCACCCTGGACTTCATTTATCAGAGCGGAAAAAGGAACTGTTCGAAAGGGCTGCTGAGACCATCCTGAACCAGAATCCCCAGTTGGGGCGATTCGAGTTCAAAGGGTCAATGCTTACACAAATTGAGCCCTCGCTGGCCTCATCAGTGTTAACCAGCGCGGTCAAACACTTTGAAGAGTTCCTCCCCAAAACACCATTTGTATCTGCACGACAAGTTGCTGCCGGTCTAATGGATGCCCTTTTGCCACTGGTCGCCAAGAATGTTTTGGTCTTCCCTAAATCTGAAAAATACAGTTACCGATCCGAGAACGATTTCGTGGTGGTACGCATTTCCGAGGAACTCCTTCGCCATCTTGCGAACGCCAATCGATTAGTTGGTGAGCTGCAACTGGCCTTCTCAGCAATCCCCCTGAATAGCTCTGAGTATTGCCAGAGCGTTCGGTATACCTTTTCGCCGAAATCGTATTGGATCGCCAAAGCCGATCTTTGCGTGTCGGGAACACATGCTTGGCTCCGGATTGAGCAACAGTCACCCGCCGAGGTCTATGAGACGGATCAGGTTCCAATTGATCACCTGGGACCGCTATCTTTTTTACCTGAACGGCAGCGCACTACTCACATCGACCCAGAGGTTCGAATATACCGAGAAGACTGGAATCTACTACCCAAAAACCCCCGCGGCTTCGCCGACGGGGGTTTTTTATTGCCTGCTCACTTCCTCGAGTTCAACCAGGCTACCTACGATTTCCTGCATAACGACCAATTGCTCGTTCAGGCTTTCAAGTATCATCGACAGATCTCTCAATTCCAGGCCGAAGAAGAGAACGATACCTGCGAGGCCGGCGACACTGCCAATCGCCAGCCACTTCAGTCGGTTGCGCTGCCTGTCAAGACCTTCCTGATGCATGGCTTCCAATAGGGCAACACTTTTGCGCAGCTGCCTGAGTTCGTCGTGCGTTTCCTCATAGGCGATCTCCAGGGTGGCGAGCCGTCCTGTCAGTCGTCTTGTGTAGCTTTGTTCAATGAGTTCGCCAGTGGTATTGTCGATTGGCGACAGACTAGGCAAGGTGGAGGCATCTGTCAGGATAGCCTCGATAGTGGTAAGGAGTTGTTCCCGATCAACCTGTTTGCCAATCACACCAGCGGCACCACGGGCCTTGGCATCCTGACGATAACGCTCCGCGCTTTGCGATGTGTACATGAAAACCGGGATGTGCCGTAGCTCAGAGTCCGCCTTGATCACATCCAGGGCTTCCAAGCCGTTCATTCCGGGCAAGAGGTGGTCCAGGAAAACCAGGTCGAAAGCCTCTTCACGTAACTGTGTGAGGCCTTCCTCAGCGCTGGCGACGCCTTTTGTCGTCAGGTCGGCGCGTTCCAGCAGGCGGGCCAGGATGATGCGTGCCGTCGACGAATCATCGACAATTAAAGCGTGACCTCGAGCCATTGGTTCCCTTCCTGAAGTATTGGCTGTGTTCCATCATGGCAGCCAGATCTCGAATACGCCACCGCCCAGGCGGCCATCATTGTGCAGCTTGATATATCCATGGCGGTCACCATTGCTATGAAGCTGGGCAACCGATGATGCGAAGAACAACCCAAGGCTGGTACTTCCACTGTTGAAGTTCAGGGATTTGAAGCTGGGCGTTCCATTGTGCTGCATGTTTTCCGGGTATCCGTCGCCGTCATCTTCCACGCCAATAACCAGAAAATCATTATGCATCGCCGCTGTCAGCTTGATCATACTCTTGGTGTATCGGATGGCGTTGTTGATGGTGTTGTTGAGTACACCGGTCAGCAGGTCCTCATCGAAGAAGCCATTGATATCATCGGATTCGATCGCCAGCTTGATCCCCATGCCCTCAAGAAGCGGCGTATGGCGTGCCATTTGCTGTGCCAGGAAGTCCGGAACGAAGTGCTCCTCAACATGTGCGGACAGGTTGTTTTCGCCGAGCCTGTAGATGCCCAGCAACTGCACCAGATCGTTGTGCATGCGTTCGGCTTCATACTGCAGGGTGTTGAAGCGGGGAGAATCGCCGATGGTGTCTGTCTGCTCCTGGCGAAGCTCATCCAGGGAGTTCAGCAACATGCCCAGCGAATTCTTCATGTCATGGACGGCTGAGGCCAGCACCATTGAAAAGTCGATGCTCTGTGTACCTCGGGGGTGAGTCAACTCATCATGGTCATTGGTGGTCATGACATCATTCCCTCCAGTTTCTTGCGCAAAGAGATCAGGCGTCGGTGCTGGCGATGTTGTTCTGGCAGATCAGCGAGTTTTTCCAGGCATTTTTCACAGCGCTTCAAAAGCTCTCGATCACCTGCTGTACCCTGATATTGCTTCATCAATACCTGTACCAGGTTCAAATTGAGAGAGGCGTGGGAGGGCACGATATCCAGTGCCCGGTTGAATGTGGTCACGGCCTCTTCCAGATTGCCTGCCTCGAACGCCTTGATGCCTTCACGATTCAGAGACCGGGCTTGAAGTTTTTGTCGGAAGCCCACCGGTTCATCGAGTAAGCTCTCGATTTTCTGCAATAGCGGAGGGTTATCGCTGCAACGAAGGGCAAGGGCATTGAGCAGGCCCTTGGCATCGGCCTCCCGGCCCAGACGGAACAGCGTCTTGGCGTAGTCAAGGCAGGCTTCGGGAGGCATTAGATCAGGGTCGAGTTCGTCCGCAACGCTGTCTAGAGCATTTTGGGCTTCATTCATTCGGTCCTGGCCGGCATGAACCCGGGACTGGACAATTCGGCTACGCAGCTTAATGTTTTCCTGTCCGGCAAACCGCTTTTCCATACGTCGGAGTATGGTCAGAGCTTCGTCCGCATGGGCTGTGCCCTCATTTGACGAGTCCCCTTCACTGAGGTCTGACAGTGACTGGCCCAATGCAAGATAGTGTTCGGAGTTGTCGTGTATCGAGTAGGTGCCAAGGCTGACGGTCTGCCGCCAGGCTTTGGACGCTGTCGGCATGTCTTGATTGGACGAGGCAAGTACGGCTAGGTGCTTGTGTCGCAACAGCGCGTTAGGGGAGTGCTCTGCCGCCTTCTCAAGAATCTGTTGGGCTTGGGTGGGCCGGCCCTGTTTTTCGAGAGCCTCGGCAAGAAGATCATACGCTTCCATGTAATCCGGATGCTGAGACACCAGTGCTTTCAAGGTTGCCGCCGCTTCATCGTAATTCTGGTTGGCAATCAGAATTTTGCCACGACCAAGCCGTGCCCAGGACAGATCGCGCTGGCTCAGTACATCGTCATGGATTTTCAGGGCATGGCTGAAGTCTCCAACCTGATAATAGAGGTCGGCCAGCGTTTTCATTAGCCAGGTCTTGTAGCGAGGTTGCGAGGGTAGCGTCTGCAGGCATAGAGAAATGGCCTCGGGGAAGTTTTCCCGATCGATCTCCCGGTTGATCGGAAGCAGGGCATTGCGTTGCGCGATAAGGCCGCCCAGTCGCTTTTCAAGCATGGCACGGTTGATGGGCTTGGTGAGGTAGCCGTCAGGTTGGTATTCCCGGGCGCCCATCACCATCTCCTTGGAGGTTTCGGCGGTCACCATCAGAAACAGCGAAGAGCGTTTCAGGAGTTTCTTGTGCCGGAGCTCCTCGAGTATATGCTGGCCGTTCTTGCCCTCACCCAGGTTGTAGTCGCAAAGCACCACGTCTACGTGGTTATAGGCACAATACTGGACGGCAGCGGATGCGTTGGCGACCGACTCGATCTTGTCGGCGCCGCAATTCCGCAAGATTTGCCGCATGGACAATCGAAAGTTCTCAAAGTCGTCGACGACCAGGTAACTGAGTTTCCCGAAGTTGGCGCCGATGGCATTGCTCGTGGGTTCGGTCATGACCGTTTCTGTTTCAGCAACTTGTTAACCAGTGCTCGCAATGCGGCTGGTTTCACCGGTTTATAAAGGATCTGGTAGCCCCTGTTGATCGCATCCTCCCTCACGTCCGGAGCCATATAGCCGGTAATGAGTATGCCAGGTATATCATTGCTGATCTCGTCCCTCAATGAGTCCATGGCGTCGAGCCCATTCCGGTTATCGTCCAATTGGTAGTCGGCCAATATGATGTCCGGTTTCGTGCCGTTCAGTTTGTCCCGAGCATCCTCCAGACTTTCGGCTGTTGTCACGTCACAGTGCCAGTTATCCAGCAAGGCACTCATGCCATGGAGGATAGCAGGGTCATTATCGATACAGACCACGTGAAGGCCTCCCAGGCTCGATACACGCCGCGACGCGGGTGCAGATTTGGTGGTGCTCTGGTCACTTTGCTCGGCCGGCGCAACTGGCACGGTGATGCTGAATACGCTGCCGAGTCCCTGAACTGACTGTACGTTCACCGGGTGATTCAGCATGCCGCAGATGCGGTCGACAATCGCGAGCCCCAGACCAAGGCCTTTTTTGTCCCGGCCCTGCTGAAAACGACGGAATTCCTCGAAGATGTGAGTAAGCTGGTCTTCCGGAATACCCGGCCCGGTATCCCATACCTCAATGCGGATATACCCTTTCAGACGCCGACAGCCCAGCAGGATTTTCCCACTTGGGGTGTAACGAATGGCGTTGGAAAGAAAATTCTGGATAACGCGCCGCAGCAGTTTTGAGTCTGATCGCACCCAGGCGCTGCTGGGGACAACATGAAGATCCAGGCCCTGGTCTTTTGCGATGGCAGAGAAATCGGTTGCCAGGTGCCGCATGATCTCGTTAACCGGAAACACACCGATATCCGGTTCCAGTGCACCGGCGTCCAGCTTTGAGATGTCCAATAGGGTGCTGATGATTTCTTCGGCGGCGCCCAGCGAGCTGTCAATGTGGTCCACCAGTTCGGTCATTTCAGGATCCCTGGCTTTACCCGCCAGAGCCGAGGTGAACAGGCGCGCGGCATTCAGGGGTTGGAGAAGGTCATGACTTGCTGACGCCAGGAAGCGGGTTTTGCTCTGGTTGGCCTGTTCAGCCACGGATTTCGCCTTGAGCATCTGCTCATTGATCACCTGGAGTTCCTGGGTGCGTTCTTTGACGCGCTGCTCCAGGTAGATATTGGTTTCCTTCAGCGCTTGCTCGGTCCTTCGCATAGCGGTGATGTCCTGGAAGGTGGTTACGTAACCACCTCCGGGAATCGGGCTACCATCAATCCTCAGTACGGTGCCGTCCGGTCGTTGTCGCTCGTAGGACATCGGCCGACCCTCGCGCATGCTGGCGCAGCGATCAGCAATGACCTCGTCGATTCGTCTCGCTGGCAGGTTGGCACTGGTCAGGTTGTACCGCATCAGGTCTTCCACCGGACGGCCGACCCGGACGAAGCCCTTCGGGTAGCTGAATTGCTCCAGGTAGCGGTGGTTCCATACCACCAGCTGTTGTTGGTGGTTCACGACGGAAACACCCAGGCTGATGTTTTCAATTGCCGATTGCAGTAATTCCCGGCTGAAGGTCATGGCCTGCGAGGCTTCATCGACGATGCTCACGACGTCCTCGATCTGCATGTCCCGCCCGGTGAGCGTGGACTCCAGTACCACGCGTGCCGTGGACGCCCCGATAACCGATGCCAGTTGCCGCTCAATGAACTTCATCAGGTGCGACGAAGCTGGCCTATGAGGGTGCAGGCGAATGGCGTTGCGCCGCTCGTAGTTGCGGAAGATGGCTTCGGCTCGCTCTTCCCCCATGAAACGGTCGGAGATCGCCTGCAGATCAGAGGTCAAGATCTCACCCTGCCAGCTCTGTTGCTGCGGCGTCTCAGCTCTCGGTTGGGGATCGTGGAAGAACGAGGCGATCTGGATCTTTTCCCGCACCCGTTGGCGGGTCAACATCGAGAGAACGATGTAGGTAACGGTGTTGATGCCCAGGCTCCAGATAATGCCGTGGCTGGTCTGATCAAGTTCAGAACCAAAAAGAGCTGTGGGCCTTGTCCAGTTAATGCCCCAAACCCCATGATCAATAAGGGTATCGCTTAACCAGCCAGTGGATGCCAGAGCGGGTAACAGCAGGGTATAGCACCACATCAGGAAGCCGAGACCGAGGCCCCAGACAGCGCCGGTATGGTTGCCCTTGCGCCAGAGAATACCACCGACAAGTGCGGGTCCGAACTGGGCCGCTGCGGCGAATGAGAGCAGCCCAAAGGCTGTCAGGCTGTAATCCGCGCCTGCCATGCGATAGAACCCGTAGGCAGTGAGCAACACCACGAAGATAGCAACCCGTCGAATGCTGAGTAGCAGGTAGCTGAGATCGGAGCGTTTGTTCATGCCGGGGCGGAAGAACTTCAGTAGCGCCGGCATGATGATTTCATTGCTGACCATGGTTGCGATGGCGACCGAACAGACGATGACCATTGCTGCCGCAGCTGATCCACCGCCCAGGAATGCCAGGATAGCGAGCCATTGTTCTCCGGCCAGAATTGGCAGGTTCAGAATCAGAATGTCCGGATCGGACGCGCTGGCTTCCGGGGATAACAAGCCTGCTGCCGCAATAGGTAGAACAAAGGCGCTGGCAATAATCAGGTAAATCGGCATCGCCCAGCGGGCGGTTTCAAAATCCCGGTGGTCGGTGTTTTCCACCACCATGACATGGAACTGTCGGGGTAGGCAGATGATTGCCAGCATGGCCACCAGCGTTTGGGTAATAAAAGCCGGAGCCTCTACGCTGTCGGTGGTCAGTGTGCCGACGAGCCCGGCGCTGCGGACGTTGCCCCAGAGATCACCGAAGCCGCCATAAAGACCATAGATAACGAACAGGCCAACGGCCACGAAGGCCACGAGCTTTATCAACGACTCAAAGGCCACTGCCTGTATCATGCCCCGGTGGTGCTCGGTTGACTCGAGGTGTCGGGTACCGAACAGGACGGTAAATACTGCGAGCACCAGCGTGATATACCAGGCCGAATCGTTCCACGCAGCGGTACTGAGTTCATTGGGTTCCACGCCAGTGTCCGAGAGGACGCTAAAGCCCATGGAGATGGCTTTAAGCTGCAGGGCGATGTAAGGAACACTGCCGATCAGTGCGAAGATTGCCACCATGGCGGCGAGTGACTGGGATTTGCCATAACGGGATGCTATGAAGTCCGCAATCGAGGTGGTGTTGTTGCGCTTGCTGATGAAGATGATACGGCGCAACAGGGGAGCGCCAAAGACAAAAACGAGTAACGGGCCGAGATAGATTGGCAAAAAGCCGAGCCCCTCCTGAGTGGCTCGGCCTACGGCACCGTAAAACGTCCAGGAGGTGAAGTAGACCGCCAGTGACAGAGCATAGATATGGGTACGTGCCAGTCGGCGACGGTAGAGACCAGGATGCTTGTCGCCGGCCCAGGCAATAACAAAAAGAATCGAAATGTAGGTGATGGAAATTAAGACCAGCAACCAGGCACTAATCATAGTTCGCTCTTTTTATTCTACCCGGGGTTCTCGGGAGCGGTTTTGGGTATCGTCATTCGCCGCAAACGGTCATCAACAGTTTGTCCTGCGGGTCCAGTTTTTTCATGTTATCAAGCCGTGGGGCGCCGTCTGAACCCAGTGGTACAAGTTCGCGGGCATTGCAGTTAAGAATATGAATCCGATGAGAAACAGCATCGATCATTTTCTGCTCAAAGCGATACAGGGTGAAGCGCAAAACGTCCGGGTTTGACGGGGTTTCGCTGATGCTTTTGGTATCGACTGTCGAGAAAGCATTGACGTAAGGGAAGAAAAACGTCCATGGGCGCCATAAAATGCCGTTGCTCTCCGTGTCCACAATGACAGCCTCTTCGGGCATCAGGGACTGCTTTTGTTCAAACCAGGTGTATTCGGTATAGATGAGGTATCCCAGCATGCCAGCTCCGGCAAATACCGGGATGATCCATTTCGGAGCAAGGTTTCGGGTCATAGCCCGGATTCCGAGCGCAATACCTGCGGCTCCGAGGCCGCAAACAACGGTAGCGACAAACGTCCAGAACATAAAATGGGTTTCCTTAAAAAGAACGGGCTCCCTCTCAGAGGAAGCCCGTTCGTCATCAACCTACTGATTCATTGAATGAATCAGGCTGATTCGTTGCTTAGTGGTCGTGAGCCTGACTCGCACCACGTGGGTAGCGGACGCTTTCAACCAGTTCCTGAATCTCAACGGGCGGTTCTTCAGTTGCGTTGGACACAATGAAGGCTACCGCAAAGTTGACGACAGCACCAACCGCACCGATCGACAGCGGGGAAATACCCAGCACCCAGTTTTCAGGGGTGTCTGCCAGGTTGTTGGTGCCCGGGATGAACAGCCAGCCCTTGTACACAAAAATGTACGTAAGGGTAAAGGCCAGACCGGTCAGCATGCCAGCGATGGCGCCGACATTGTTAACCCGCTTGGAGAAAATACCCATCATCAGTGCGGGGAACAGAGAGGCGGCTGCAATACCGAACGCCAATGCCACCACTTGTGCGGCGAACCCCGGGGGATTGGCGCCAAGATAGGTGGCGACCACTATGGCAACGGCCATGGAAATTCGGGCTGCCATCAACTCGCCTTTTTCGGTGATATTGGGGTTGATCGAGCCTTTGATCAGGTCGTGACTGACTGCCGACGAAATTGCCAGCAACAGACCCGCTGCCGTGGACAGTGCTGCTGCCAGACCACCGGCGGCAATCAGGCCGATAACCCATCCCGGCAGGTTGGCGATTTCCGGGTTGGCCAGTACCAGGATATCCCGGTTAACGACCAACTCGTTGCCTTCCCAGCCACGAGCCTGAGCAGTGCTCTCGAACTCTGGCGAGTCGTTGTACAGCTGGATACGACCGTCTTCGTTCTTGTCGGTGAACTGAATCAGTCCGGTTACTTCCCACTCTTTGATCCAGTTTGGACGCTCATCATATTGGATCGGCTCCGCTTGGGTGCCTTCCGGGTAGATGGTGGTCATCAGGTTCAAACGAGCCATGGAAGCAACGGCAGGCGCTGTCAGGTAAAGCAGGGCGATGAAAACAAGCGCCCAGCCTGCAGACCAGCGTGCATCCGCCACTTTAGGCACAGTGAAGAACCGGATAATAACGTGGGGCAGACCAGCGGTACCGATCATCAGGGTCAGCGTGAACAGAACCATATTCAGTTTGTTGTCCACATCAGCGGTGTACTCGTTGAAACCGAGATCCGTGATGACCTGGTTCAGCTTGTCCAGAATCGGCATGCCGGAGTCCACGTGAGTGGAAAACAGGCCGAGAGGAGGCAGAGCATTACCGGTCAACTGCAGGGAGATGAAGACGGCAGGAATGGTGTACGCGGTAATCAGTACGCAGTACTGAGCCACCTGCGTATAGGTGATGCCCTTCATGCCGCCAAGTACGGCGTAGACGAATACCACCACAGCCGCAATGATCAGACCCATGGTAGCGTCTACTTCCAGGAAGCGAGAGAAGGCTACGCCGGCACCAGCCATCTGGCCGATGACGTAGGTCACGGACGCTACGATCAGACAGATAACCGCTACGAGGCGGGCATTCTTGCTGTAGAAGCGGTCACCAATGAACTCGGGAACCGTAAACTTACCAAACTTACGCAGGTAAGGCGCCAGAAGCATGGCCAGCAGAACGTAGCCGCCTGTCCAGCCCATCAGGAACGTCGAGTTTGCATAACCACCAGCGGCAATCAGGCCCGCCATGGAGATAAAGGATGCTGCGGACATCCAGTCAGCACCGATCGCCGCACCGTTGGTGATCGGGTGAACGCCGCCGCCGGCAACGTAGAAATCACTCGTACTACCGGCTTTCGCCAGATGGCGATACCGATATAGAGGGCGAATGAGCCGCCCACAAATAATAGGTTAATGGCAAATTGACTCATTCGAACTTACTCCTCATGCACGTCGAATTTTTCATCGAGCTTGTTCATCCGCCAGGCGTAATGGAAGATCAACGCGATGAAAGTAAGAATCGAACCCTGTTGGGCGAACCAGAAGCGAGGTCGGTTCCGCCAATGGGGATTCCGGCGAGCATGGGGCGAAGCAGTATCGCAAACCCATAAGACACGAGGCCCAGACAATAAGGCTCCCGAATATAAGGCGTAGGTTCGCCTTCCAGTAGTTCACAGCATCGTAGTCATGACCTGACATAGGATCACTCCTGTATTGTTGTTGTGGAGGTTGGGTGGGTTTTCTGTGAAGTGTTGGTTGTAGAGAAATTATTATTCATATAGTTCTTCTCCGACGTGATGTCCTATTCGACTTTACCCGTCAAGCGATAGATAGATATTGGCAAAAGGTCTAATTCTCAGTTATTTGAGGGACAAAAGGTCTGCAAACGCGACACAGTTCCGGGGCTCTAGCCTTGTCGATGGATATTCTTCAGTTGTCGGTAGTACTTCAGTTTGCCATTGAAGTCACGCAGGCTGGTGACACCGCTTTTTTGTGCTTTATTGATAACAGCGAGGGTTAACTCAGCCGTCACCATGGCGTCGGCAGCGGCATGGTGTCGGGCGCTGACTTCCAGGTCGAAAAAATCGGCCCAGTTGTCCAGTCCTTTGCCCCCGGTTTTGGAGTTGGGGAAGTAGGCGGGAAGCATCTCGGCGACATCGAGCCAGGTGTGGGGCTGGGTGTAGCCCAGTGTTTGCTTGAGAGCCTTTTCAAGGAATTTCTGGTCAAAGGCGGAATGGTAGGCAAGGATAGGGTCGCCATTCATCCATTCCAGCAGATGGAGCAGTGCGTCTTCTGTCTCATGTCCCTGAGTCAGGCTTCCGGCCCAATGCCGTGGATGAGTACCGTCTCGCTGATGTCCAGCTCCGGGCGACGCAGGATCAGATCAAACTGGTCACCCAGGTCAATGGCGTTGTGCCGGATGGCCACCGCGCCAATGGCGATGACATTGTCTTTTGCCGGGTTGAGGCCGGTCGTTTCCAGATCAAGTACGATCAGCCGGCAGTCTGACAGGCGCTGGTCTCCGGCGGTTTTTGGCGTTGGCAAGTGTTCTCGGTCGTGACCACCGGTGCTGCCGGCCCTACGCCGTTCGATCCAGTTTTTGATCTGTTCCAGCATAAAGGTTGGCCCGGTTTTCAGAGTTGGTAGGTGATTTCCAGTTTCTGCTGCAGGCGTTGTGCCTGGCGGAACGACTCGCGAAGAATCCGGCGGTCCAGAGGGTTAAGGTCGTCCGGGTTTATGTAATTGGACAGGGGCTCGCCGCGGTCCAGCATCTCCTGGTGTGCCCTCATCCGAATAGCCTGGATCAGGCTATAGGCCTCCTGCCAGGCGTTGGCGTCTTTGGTGTCAAAGACACCTTTTAAGGCGAGCTGCTGCATGCGCTCCAGTGTGTTGGCTGTGCCCACATTATTGGCGAGGGCAAGTACCCGAACGGCTTCCACGAAGGGAGCCAGTCCCTGGCGCTTCAGATCAAGTGTGTTTTTCTTGCCATCCGGGGCATAGCGAAAGTTGCGGAACATGGTCAGAGGAGGTTTGCGGGTAATGGCGTTGCCCGCCAGCATCTTCTGGAACAGGTCGTTCTTGCGTATGCGCGTGAGCACTTTATCCAGCAACCTTTCCAGTGGTTCCATTGGCCCGAATACCGCCCGCATGTCGAGAAAAATGGACGAATACACCAGATTCTGCGGGGTTGAGGCGTCAATGAAACGGGCAAACCAGTCATCCCACTCCCTGCCGCTAAGGCACAGTTTGGGATTGCTGGCCATGATATTACCCTTGCACAGGGTAAAGCCGCATTCCGCCAACTCCTTGTTGACGGTTTCCGCGAAGGGCAGCAGTTTTTCCCTGACCTGTTCCTCGGTCATCCCCTCCGGTGTCTGGAACAGGATGCCGTTGTCCTGATCCGTTAACAGGGTTTGTTCCTGCCGACCTTCGCTTCCGAATGTCAGCCAGGTGAAAGGGATGCCAGGGTCGTGTTTCTTGATGTTCAGTTCCAGGACCCGTCTTACAGTGACATCGTTCAAGGTGGTAATAATTTTTACCACCTGGCCGGAATCGGCCCCGTGAGCGAGCATCGCGTCCACTAACCGGGACACATCCTTACGGAGGCTGACCAGGGTACGGAGATGGCTGGCGGTGCCGATGGTTCTGGCGAGGTTGACGAGATCGACCCGCTGAAGTGAGAACAGGTCGCGCTCGGATACCATGCCAATCAGTCGGTGCTCGTCATCCACCACGCAGATGTGGGCAAAGTGATGCTCTGCCATCAGCATGGCGGCTTCAAAAGCATCTGCGCTGGCCGTGAGGCAACAGGGGTTCCTGGTCATGACCTGGCCGATGGGCGTGTCCAGAGGGCCCTTCTCCTCTGCCACCATGGTGCGCAGATCCCTAAGAGTGAATATACCTGTGGGATGCCGTTCGTCGTCGGTAATCACGATGCTACCGACACTGTTTTCGTGCATGCGCGCAACCGCTTTTCGGACCGGGAGGTCCGGAGAGCAGACGATGGGGTTGCGAATAGCGTAGCGTTCCAGCGGGGTGTCCAGCGAGTTACTGGAACCAATGGAAGCCATGGCGCCGGTCTGTATGCGCTGATTCACCTGATCAAGCAGGCTGCTGACGCCGCGAAGGCAAAAATCACGAAAGGGATCACTCTGCGAGAACAGCATGACAAAGGTGTCGTGTTCAATGCTAAGGCAGAAGGTGTCTCCGGAGGCGCGATGCAGTGTGCGGGTGGGGCGTTCTCCAATCAGCGCGGCCAATGGAAAACATTCGCCCTGGCTTATTTCAAAGGTGGTTTCGGTTTCTCCGTCCCTGTCTCGCTCCCGTTCGCCGCGAATACGGCCCTGTTTGACCACGTAGAACCGTTCTACCGGGCCCTCGTCCGGTGTCAGCACCACATCGCCATCGGCGTAGAATCTCAGCGAGGCATGCTCGGCATAATGGGCCAGATGTGCATCGTCCATGTTTGAAAAAGGCGAATGCTCCCGCAGAAATGCCATGATGGCACGGGTATTCTGGGGGCGTGCACTGTCTTGCGATGCGGCAGTCATAATCGCGGTCCGTTGTCGTGCTTATGAGCCGGAAGTGTAGACCAACCGTCTATCTACCGGCCCTACGATGTTTGTCTGAGCGCGGGCCAGCCCCGGCCTGGCAGTGGGTAGGGCGAGGGGCCTCCTTTATGATGGGTGAGCCGGGTGGTAAAGTCCATGCAACTTCGACCGTAAATGATATCGCCATGACAACCAAAGATGAGCGCCTGAGCTTCCTGGAGGAGATGAAGGATGTCCGCCGTATCCGGAAGCCGAACAAAGCCGATGTTAAAGCCCCAAAGGATTTGACCCCAGGGCACCTTGAGCGGCAGCGGTCCGCCATAGATCAGCCGCACAGGGATCGCAATCCACTGACGGCGGATATGGTTGAGCCTCTGACAGCGCACGATGTTCTCTGTTGGCAGCGGCCCGGTGTGCAGCATGGCGTATTCCGTAAGCTCCGTCTGGGGCAGTACCCGATTGAAGCGCGCCTGGACCTGCATCGAATGACTGTTGAAGAAGCGCGTCGGGACGTGTTTGGTTTCATTAATGATTGCGTGCGCTATGGACTTCGATCCGTCATTATTCTCCACGGCAAGGGAGAGCGTAACCCGGACGGTATCGCCCAGCTCAAGAGCCATCTGGCCAAATGGCTGCCAGAGTTGGAAGATGTGCTGGCGTTTCATTCGGCCCAGAAGCGCCATGGCGGCACCGGTGCCGTCTATGTCATGGTCCGCAAGGGCGACCGCGACAAACAGCGTAACCGTGAGATTCACGGATCCTGACTATTCACCCAACGCCGACAAGATCGGTTCGGAGGTAAGTGTGAAGCAACTGATGTTGGTACTTTTTATGGTAGCGGCACTGGCCGGGTGTAAAGACCGGGTCATCTGGAATGACAACGGCAAGGTGGAAGAGGCAACAACGGACCGCGAGGTTTGGGACTCCGAGGGTAAAATGGAAGCCGGCGAACGGAAAATCTGGACCGACAAGGACGGCAACGACGTCATCAAATAAGGACGCTCAGCGTTCATAATAATAAAACTCAGCCGGGGCCAGGGTTCCGGGCAGCAGGGGAGAGAACAACCATGGCCGTGAGCCTTACCGTAAATGGCCGGGAGCGGATGCTCGACGTAGACAGCGATACCCCGCTGCTATGGGTGATTCGCGATGAACTCGGACTGAAAGGTACCAAATTTGGATGCGGCATGGGGCTCTGCGGCGCCTGTACCGTGCACCTGAACGGGCATCCGGTGCGTTCCTGTTCCACCCCGGTTGAATTGGCTGACGGTGGGGATGTGACAACCATCGAAGGTCTGTCGCAAGATGGAAACCTGCATCCTTTGCAAAAGGCATGGGTCGAACATGGTGTGCCCCAGTGCGGCTATTGCCAGTCTGGCCAGATTATGAGTGCGGCGCATTTGTTGCAGCACAACGAAGCTCCCTCCCGCGATGATATTGTTGCCGCCGTAAGCGGAAATCTCTGCCGTTGCGGTACCTATTCCCGCATTGTCGCGGCGGTTGAGTCCGTGGTTGGTGATGACGCAGCCCGTCCTGATCGGGGGCAAGGGTAATATGTCCATGAATCGACGCGATTTCCTGAAGGTAACCGCAGGCTCCTCTGGCGGGCTGGTCCTGTCCCTGTCGCTTCCGGGCTGCGCTGGCATCCAGACCGATTATGGTGAGCAGGATGGTAGCTGGAAACCTGACGCCTGGCTGGAGCTGACGACCGATGATCAGGTCTACTTCACCTTGGCGCGTGTTGAGATGGGGCAGGGAACTTACACTGGCCTGACCACCCTCATTGCGGAAGAGCTCGGGGTGGCGCCAGCCTCCATCAAACCGCGATTTGCCCCTGCGGCCCCGGAATACCGTAATCCCCTCTACAACCTGCAATTGACCGGCGGCAGCACCAGTCTGGCGACCAGTTGGCAGCCGTTACGGGTGGCGGGAGCCTCTGCCCGTATGATGCTGGTTGCTGCCGCAGCCAATGTCTGGGAAGTCAGCCCCGCTGAGTGCCGGGCGGTCGAAGGCAGGGTGATCCATCCGAACGGGCGCGACAGCCTGGCTTACGGTCGGCTGGTGGAACTGGCGGCGAAGCAGCCTGTGCCTGAGGCCCCGTCGCTCAGATCCCGTAGGGAATGGAAGTACATCGGCAAGGAACGGGGGCGCCTGGATGCCGAAGCCAAGTCCACCGGCGCGCCAATCTACGGCATTGATGTCGAACTGCAAGGCATGGTTTACGCCGTGGTGTCCCGCCCCGCGCGCTATGGCGCCCGGGTAAAGTCATACGATGACACCGCTGCTCGCCGGTTACCGGGTGTGCTGGATGTGTTTGAGATCGAGCGTGGCGTGGCGGTTGTGGCTGACAAATACTGGCGGGCCCGTAAGGCCCAGGACGCCCTGACGATCGAATGGGACAACGACGGCGCGTTGGATGTGTCCTCCGAACAGGTGTTCTCCTCGTACCACAAAGCCGCTGATGAAGACCCGGGGGAACGCGAGCGCAGCGAAGGTGATTATGACGACGCACAACAAGGTGCGGAGCGCGTGGTGGAGGCCAGCTATGAGCAGCCTTACCTTGCCCATGCGACGTTGGAACCGATGAATGCCACGGCGTGGTATCGGGACGGCGCCATTGAAGTCTGGGCACCGACCCAGGCACCCGATCTTGGTCGGATCGCGGCTGCGAGGGTGACGGACCTCTCGCCCGATGAGGTGACCATCCATACCACCTTCCTCGGCGGTGGCTTTGGGCGCCGGCTGACCAATGATTACATTGAGGAGGCGGCGTCTGTCGCCTACCGGGTACGCAAACCGGTCAAGCTGATCTGGTCGCGGGAAGAAGATACCCGTCACGATGTTTATCGTCCGGCCATGCTGCACCGGATGCGGGCCAGTGTCAGTGGCGATAACGTCACTGGCTGGCACCATCAGATTGTTGGCCCGCAGATACTGGACTGGTACGTACGCAATGCGGCACCAGCCAGTACCCGTGGGCTCCGAAATTCCTGTACGGCACTCTGGGGCGCGTTGGGCTGCTCGCCGAGGGTGTCGCGACTCCCAAGGATCATTCCGCCATCGAAGGTGCCATAGAATATCCGTATCGGGTGCCGAATATCGACATACGCCATACCCACACAGATCCGGGGGTGCCGGTGTCCTGGTGGCGGTCCGTGGGTTTCTCTCACAACGGCTTTGCTGTTGAAACCTTTATGGATGAGCTGGCTCATGAGCAAGGCCATGACCCGTACCGGTTTCGGCGCTCATTGATTGACCACGAACCTAGACACCTGGGCGTGCTGGACAGGGTTGCCCAACTTGCCCAATGGGACAGCGGCGCCCCCGAAGGACGGGCCCGTGGTGTTGCTCTGTTTCGCAGTTTTGGCACCTACGTGGCCCAGGTGGTTGAGGCCAGCGTTGAGTTCGGGGAAATCCGGGTGCACAGGGTGTACTGTGCTGTGGATTGCGGCCAGGTGGTCAATCCGGACATTGTTCGCGATCAGATCGAGGGCGGTATTATCTTTGGCCTCACGGCAGCGCTCCACGGCAACATTACCCTGGAAGGCGGACAGGTCCAGCAAAGCAATTTCCACGATTACCCGCTCATGCGTCATGATCAGCGGCCCGAGGTGGTGGTGGACATCATCGATAGCGATGAATCGCCCACCGGTGTGGGGGAGCCCGGTGTACCTCCGGTGATACCAGCTTTGGGTAACGCGTTGTTTGCCCTGACCGGGAAACGCCAGCGCAGCCTTCCCCTGAAAGCCACGGTATGATCCATGGCTTTCCAGGCCGACCGGTGAGCGTTCGTTGGCCTTTGCGGGCCGCTCGCTCATCCTTATAATGGTAATCATCAAGCGCTGATCCGGCGTGTCTGTTCCGAGGTGATTTTTGTTTGACGTAACCCGCTACGCCATTGCCGCGCAGTCCATCATTGATGCCGGCCGGTTTCTCTACGGCCAGGGCTGGTCGCCGGCTACCAGCAGCAACTATTCTGCGCGGATCGATGATGAGCATATCGCCGTCACGGTGTCCGGCCGACACAAAGGCCAGCTGGTGGCGGGTGATGTCATGGTGGTGGACCTTTCTGGTAACCCCATCCAGAGCAATGCCCGATCGTCGGCGGAAACACGTTTGCATACGGTGCTTTACCAGACCTTTCCGGACGTTGGTGCGGTGTTGCATACCCACTCTGTCAAGGCAACGGTGTTGAGCCGGCTGCTGCCCGCCGGAGAACCGCTGAAGTTACAGGGGTACGAGTTACAGAAAGCGTTTTCCGGGGTTGATACCCACGAGTCGCAACTGACCGTGCCGGTGTTCGACAATACTCAGGATATTCCGGCGCTGGCGGACCAAACCAGAGATTGGTTTCGTCAGCATCCTGAACAACCGGGTTACCTGATTCGTGGGCACGGCCTTTATACCTGGGGCAGGACCATGTCAGACTGCCTGCGCCACGTCGAAGCCTTTGAATTCCTTTTCGAATGTGAGCTTGAAACCATGAGGGTCCGCCGATGACAACCTTGAGTATTTTTGACCAGAGTGTGCCCGAATCCCCCCGCATCGTGACCGAAGACGCGGGCAAAATCGCTAACCTGTTGGCAGAGCACGGCGTGCGCTTTGAACAATGGGCTACCCGGGATCTGCCTGCAGACGCGTCATCTGACGACATTCTTGAGGCCTATTCCGGTGAGATCCAGGCGCTGAAGGAGGAATGTGGCTTCCAGGCAGCGGATGTCATCAGCCTGAACCCGGACAACCCCCAGAAAGAGGCCTTCCGCCAGAAATTTCTTGATGAGCATGTGCACAGCGAAGACGAGGTGCGTTTCTTTGTTCGCGGGCAGGGCCTGTTTTACCTGCATTTTGGTGACCAGGTGTACGCTGTTCTGTGCCAGAAAAATGACCTTATCAGCGTGCCGGATGGCACACGCCACTGGTTTGATATGGGGCCGGAGCCTGCGTTTACCTGTATCCGTCTGTTTACCAACCCGGAAGGCTGGGTGGCAGACTTCACGGGTGAAGACATCGCCAGCCGGCTGCCGCGCTATGAACGCCTGGCGGGAGTGGCTGGATGATCCGCGTGATCCTGACGGATATCGAGGGAACCACCAGTTCGATCTCCTTTGTGCATGAGGTTTTGTTTCCCTACTCGGCGAAGCATATGGCCGAGTTTGTACGGGAAGGTGCGGCGGACAGCACGGAAATCCGTGAGCAGTTGGATGCCGTTGCCCACACGTCAGGTGTCGCCAGGGAGGATATCGACGGGCTTGTTGAGGTGCTGGATACCTGGATTCGGGAAGATCGCAAGGAAACACCTTTGAAGGCCTTGCAGGGAATGCTCTGGGAGCAGGGTTACCAGCAGGGTGCTTTCCGGGGGCACATCTACGACGATGCCGCCGAGTATCTGCAGCGTTGGCATGATCGGGGATTGCGTCTCTTCGTATATTCTTCCGGTTCGGTGAAGGCACAGAAGCTGATTTTCGGTTTCAGCGAAGCCGGGGATTTAACGCCATTCTTTTCCGGTTACTTCGATACCCGTATCGGCGGTAAGAAGGAATCAACTTCCTACAGCAACATCATCGACGAATTGGGTGTCGAACCCAGAACGGTGCTGTTCCTCTCCGATGTCGAGGCCGAACTGAAGGCCGCTGAGGAAGCTGGCCTGCGCACGGTCTGGCTTGTGCGTGAGGGAGATCTGCCGGACACGAAGCGGGCGGTGGCTACGGACTTTGCAGGGGTCGACAGGTTTCTGCAGCAGGGTTGACCCTCCATGGTGCCTGACGTTCGATGCCTGATAATGCCTTTGGTGTGCCTATACCTTGCCGGCTGCGTGCCGGATTCCGGTGTTCCAGATATGATGGATGGGTACGTTGTGAGCGTGGCCGATGCCCTGGAACTGCACCCCGAACTCTCCGATATAGCTCCTGTTCCCCAGATCCCGCGCCGACGGGAGCGCGTTCTCGACATGCCGGATCTGGACATGGGAATGCTCGATTTCCTGTCTCTTTACGGGTGTGAGTTGCAATACGTGGTCGGCGAAAGGAATTCGATCATGGGGCGGGTAATGCAACCGTTGAATCGATTGCGTTATGAAACACGGTTTATCCGTGCCGCTGAGACCTGTATTTCGGAGACCGATGGTGAGGATATACAGGAAGAACTGGAAGAGGCCATCGCCCATAAAACCGAGTCGCTCCCCATTGCGATATGGAACGCCACCTGGGGGGTGGAAGAGATTGAGCGTCTGTTTACCCTGTCGCAGGGATATTATCCCGGGAGCGGCGATGACAAGGTTCTGGCGGAGTTGTCCTCGGGCGTAAAGCGAGTCAACCAGACGGTAAGAGGCCTGCTGGACGGCAACACAGATGAGCCGTTGGATTATGTGGGTGGTGTGCATCAACTCTGGCAGGCGGAACATCGTGCGGGTCAGTTATTAAACAGCGCTCGGCTGATCACAGCGCGGCTTGAGGACGCAACGGCTCTGTTGACCAGAAGAGTGGAAGGGGCACCACTTTGCTCGGGGTCGGAGCCTGAAGCGCCGCCCGACGAGCTCGTGGATATCTATACCGACGGTTACGGCGATGACATTGAGGACTATCTCGGCCGCATTGAGCAGGCGAGGGAGGCACTGATCAAACCGCTGGATACGCTCGCCGCCCAGCAGTCAGAGACTATGCCGTCTGCGTTCCGCGATTGGTATCGGCTCTATCTGGAAACGGGCAATACCGACAGTGTCTGGGGACAACTGGCCCGCGCCATTACGGCCCATAAAGAGCGTTGGCAGCAGTTGCTCACCCAGTGCGGAGCGTTTCCCCAGTAGCGCTCAACCATGTCTGGCATGATAACCGGGAGCGCATCAACGCTGGCTTTCGGGGGTTACCCGCAGGATTTCCTCGACCGTGGTGGAGCCGGCGGCCACTTTCTGCGCGCCGCTAAGCCGCAGGGATTTCATGCCATCCTTGTACGCATCCACTCTCAGTTGGTCCAGTTCGCACTGCTCGGTAATCTGCCGGATCAGGTTGCCGGACAGTTGCATGATTTCATACACGCCGGCCCGACCATAGTAACCGGTGTTTCGGCACTCCAGGCAGCCAACCGGGTGGTAGACTTGCTTGGGCATGGTGGCTTTCCAGGGGCGGGTCAGGCTTTGCCAGGCCTGCGCGTCCACCGGCCCTGGCGCCTTGCAGTGGGGGCACAGGGTTCTGGTTAGCCGTTGTGCCATTACGCCCAGCACCGTGGCACGAATCAGGTAGGGGGGGATGCCCAGTTCCATCAAGCGGGTGATGGCGCTGGGGGCATCGTTGGTGTGCAGGGTGGACAGCACAAGGTGCCCGGTCAGAGCGGCCTGAACCGCCATTTCTGCAGTTTCCAGGTCACGGATCTCACCAATCATGATGATGTCCGGATCCTGTCGCAGCAGCGCCCGCACGCCCGAGGCAAACGTCAGTTCGATGTTGGTCTGAACCTGCATCTGGTTGAAGGCCGGCTCCACCATCTCAATCGGGTCCTCGATGGTGCAGATGTTCACCTCGGGAGTGGCCAGTTGCTTGAGGGTTGAGTACAGGGTGGTGGTCTTGCCAGAGCCGGTAGGGCCGGTGACCAGAACAATGCCGTGGGGGTGATCGGTAATAGCCTGCCAGCGTTCCCGGTCTTCCTTGGAAAACCCCAGTTGTTCGTAGGACTTCAACAGCACTTCCGGATCAAATATCCGCAACACCATTTTCTCGCCAAACGCGGTTGGCATGGTGGCCAGCCGCAATTCCACCTCGCTGTTGTCCGGCTTTCGGGTTTTTATGCGGCCGTCCTGGGGGCGGCGCTTTTCCGCCACGTTCAGCCTGCCGAGAATCTTCAGGCGGCTGGTCACGGCCACGCCGACCTGGTCCGGGAATTCGTAGACGTTGTGCAGCACCCCATCGATGCGAAAGCGCACCTGGGTGACATTGCGCCGTGGTTCTATGTGGATATCCGATGCGCGTTGGTCGAAGGCGTACTGCAGCAGCCAGTCAACAATCTTGACCACGTGCTGGTCGTTGGCATCCGGGTGTTCGCTGGCCCCGAGGTCCAGCAGTTGCTCGAAATTCTGGGTACCGGCGGGGTTGGCTGCGTTGTTGCCGCCTGCCTTGCTGACGGAGCTCGCCAGTTGATAGAACTCAACGGTGTAACGGCGGATATCCTCGGGGTTGGCGACCACGCGGCGGATGTCTTTTCTCACCGCCTGGCGCAGGTTGCCTTCCCAGTCATTCTTGAAGGGTTCGGTGCTGGCGATGAGAACTTCATCCTCACCTATTTCAACCGCGAGAATGCCGTGTCGCTGGGCAAAGGCATAGGACATCACCCGGGCAATCGCGGGTGTATCTATCTTCAGGGGGTCGATGTGGTAGTAGGGCTGTTCCGCCCACTCCGCGAGCCACTGGGTCAGTCTGTCCAGATCCAGGGTGCGGCCGGTTTTCTGGCTCTCCAACCCGGCCTTGGCGACCAGTTCCAGTGGATGGCGCTGGCTAGCGGGCCCGCTGCCCCCTGTCTGGATACCAATATTGGCCGAGAGAACCCGTTCGGCATCCTCCTGGGTAATCTCACCACCGGTGACCAGCGCCGTGCAGATATCCCTCAGGGTCAAGGTACTTCTATGTGGCGCGGGTGGATGAGTGCTGTCGGCCATGATGCGTTCCCTGTCAGGTTTCGGTAACGGGCTGCGGACGGTTCACCTTAAGGTGGACCATGGCCACAGTAAACAGCAGGAAGGTCAGCACTGCGATGATCAGAGGGGTGATAGCGCCTTCGCTGAGCCAGGACGATACGACGTACTGGGTAAAATAGAAAATCACCACGAAACTGAGCCAGATGTAACCACGGTTGTGGCCCCGGAACACTGGTACGGCAAACGCCAGCAGCGGGACCAGCTTTACGCTGAGCATCAGCGTGACGGAAACGCCCTCGACCTGCACGGGGTAAAAGGTGCTGACAAGCAGGGCCGCCAGTGTGGCCAGATAAAGCAGTATGGTCAGTCGGGCGGTTATTCGGGCTTTGGGGTTGTGAAGCATTCGGTGATCCGTTGTCGTTAAGTGGCGCCGGGGTTAGCGCAATTTCATGGCAAGCCGCGCAAGGCGCTCGCCAAATGTCTGGCATATGGCTTTTTCGTGGTCGTTCACGGACTGTGGCTCTCCGGTGCCAGCCCAGTGGGAAGGGCCGTAGGGCGTACCCCCGGCGGAGGTCTCGTTGAGCGCGCTTTCCGAATAGGGCACACCGCACAGCACCATTCCATGATGCAGCAGTGGCACCATCATCGTCAGCAGGGTGCTCTCCTGACCGCCATGCAGGCTGCCAGTGGACGTAAACGCGCCGGCGGGCTTTCCGTTGAGGGTTCCGTTCAGCCACAGGTCGCCGGTGCTGTCGAGGAAATACTTCAGCGGTGCTGCCATGTTGCCGAACCGGGTCGGGCTGCCGATGGCCAGGCCCGCACAGTTCGCAAGATCATCCTTGCTGGCATAGGGCGCGCCGTCGTCCGGTACCGCAGGCAGGGACGCCTCGGTGTCCGGCGACACGCTGGGCACGGTGCGAATTCTGGCATCCATACCCTGCACCCGGGATACGCCCCGGGCAATCTGGGCGGCCAATTCGGCCGTTTGCCCAGTGCGGCTGTAATACAGCACCAGGATATAGGGCGAGGTGGTCGCCATTGGAGATCTCCGGTTAGAGAATATTCAGGACATTTTCGGGCGGTCGGCCCAGGGCTACCTTGTTACCCCTGATTACGATGGGGCGCTCAATCAGCTTCGGAGTGTCGACCATCGCTTTGATCAGCGTCTCACGGCCAAGCTCGGGGTCGTCCAGGCCCTGTTCCTTGTATTCCTTTTCCCCTGTTCTCATCAGCTCTCTGGGAGTGATGTCCAGGGCTGCAAGGATCTGTTCCAGGATTTGCTCTGTCGGTGGCGTTTCCAGGTAACGTATAATGTCCGGTTCAACACCTTGTTCGCGAAGGAGTTCAAGGGTTTGCCGGGATTTTGAACAGCGCGGATTGTGGAAAATTCGGGTTGGTTCTGTCATGGTTCTCCCTCTTCCCAGGTCAGGTTAACCGCAAGTTTGTCTGAGCGCCGTAGTCTAACAGGAGGCCACCCTTTGCAATACCCTGCGCGATATCCTGCAAAGTACTCTGCACTGGTGCGTTATTCCACCAGGTTGTGCGGGATCGGTATACTATTGGCCTTGTTGCCGCTGGCAGGCTGCCAGAACCACGAGTTTGAAAAGTCGGACGGAACCGTACTGCAGTGGGAGAGCCTGAGGGGCCACTGGGTGCTGGTCAATTATTGGGCCGAGTGGTGCAAACCCTGCCTGGAGGAAATTCCGGAGCTGAACAGTATCGACACCGCCAGTGCCGTGGTTGTCCTCGGTGTGAATTTTGATGATGTTCGTGGCCAGGAACTGATCGACCTGGGGCGAAGAATGGGTATTGAGTACAGCATGCTGGCAGAGGATCCAGGGCCGCAATTTGGCTGGGAAACACCCGTGGCCCTGCCCGCAACGTTTATTGTGGATCCGGATGGAGACCTCGTCGAGGCCCGCTTCGGCCCGCAAACTGAAGAAGACATCAAAGAATTGATTGGTCGCTGACCTGGCCCCGAACCGCCATTAACCTGCAGGAAATTTCCGACGCTATGTCACAGACCTTTGTCCACCTCCGCGTGCATTCCGAATATTCCATGGTCGATGGCCTGGTGCGCGTGAAACCCCTGATCGGTCGTGTTGCAGAACTGGGCATGCCCGCTGTCGGGCTTACGGAGCAGTCCAATATGTGCTCCCTGGTGCGCTTCTACAAGGCGGCCATGGGTGCTGGGGTGAAGCCCATTATCGGCGCAGACCTGTGGGTCGAAAACCCGGACGAGCCCGACAACCCGTTTCGCATCACTCTGCTGGCCCGTAACAACGATGGCTACCTGAATCTGACCGAAGTGGTCTCGCTGGGGTACACAGAGGGGCAGCGTTTCGGTAAGCCAATTATCCAGCGAAAGTGGCTGGAAAGCCGCACCGAAGCTGATTGCCCTGTCTGGAGCGCGACTGGGGGACGTGGGCAAGGCGCTGATGTCGGGCAAGCTGGACCTTGCCAGACAGCGTGCCGAATACTGGATGAACCTTTACCCGGGGTCGTTTTACCTGGAGTTGCAACGCACCGGGCGTCCTGGGGATGAAGATTGCCTGCACCTGAATGTTGAGCTGGCGGAGGCGCTGGGCTGCCCGGTGGTGGCGACAAACGATGTCCACTTCCTCCATGCCGAGGATTTCGAAGCCCATGAGGCAAGGGTCTGCATTGGCGAGAGCCGGACCCTGGACGACCCCAGGCGGGAGCGTCGTTTCAGCGACCAGCAGTATCTGCGCAGCGCCGATGAAATGATTGAGCTGTTCTCTGATATCCCCGAGGCAGTCGAAAATACGGTGGAAATTGCCCGACGCTGCTCGGTCCCGGTGCGTATGGGGGAGTATTTCCTGCCGAACTACCCCATTCCCGATGGCATGACCATGGATGACTACTTCCGAAAGGTGTCGGAAGAAGGCCTGGAAGAGCGGCTGGCGAAAACCCTCAGCAAGGACGACCCCGAATACGATGCCAAGCGCGAGGCCTACTATAAGCGCCTGAACTTCGAGCTGGATATCATTATCCAGATGGGGTTCCCGGGGTACTTCCTAATCGTTATGGACTTCATTAAGTGGGCCAAGAATAACGGCGTGCCGGTAGGTCCTGGCCGGGGTTCCGGTGCTGGCTCCCTGGTGGCCTACGCCCAGTTGATTACCGATCTTGATCCTCTGGAATACGACCTGCTGTTCGAGCGCTTCCTGAACCCCGAACGGGTTTCGATGCCCGACTTCGACGTCGATTTCTGCATGGAAGGCCGTGATCGTGTTATCGCCTACGTGGCGGAAAAATACGGCCGCGAGGCGGTATCCCAGATCATTACCTTCGGCACCATGGCTGCCAAGGCGGTTGTGCGGGACGTTGCCCGGGTTCAGGGCAAGTCGTACGGGCTGGCGGACAAACTCTCCAAGATGATTCCCTTTGAGCCGGGTATGACCCTGGAGAAGGCCCTGGAGCAGGAACCACAACTGGTCGAGTTCCTGGAAAATGACGAGGAAGCCCAGGAAATCTGGGAAATGGCCCTGAAACTCGAGGGTGTGTGTCGAAACGCCGGTAAGCACGCCGGCGGCGTGGTGATTGCGCCCACCAAGATTACCGATTTCTCGCCGCTGTACTGTGATGACGAGGGCGGCAGCCTGGTGACCCAGTTCGACAAGGGCGATGTGGAAGACGCCGGCCTGGTGAAGTTTGACTTCCTGGGGCTGCGGACCCTGACCATCATCGACTGGGCCCTGAAGATGATTAACCCGCGCCTGGAGAAACAGGGCAAGCCGGCGCTGGACATTAACGAGATTCCGCTGGACGACGTGCCTTCGTTCGACATGCTCAAGAAGGCGGAAACCACAGCGGTGTTTCAGCTTGAATCCCGTGGCATGAAAGACCTGATTCGCCGCCTGCAACCGGACTCCCTGGAGGATATGATCGCCCTGGTCGCTTGTTCCGTCCGGGGCCACTGCAGTCGGGCATGGTGGATGACTTCATCGACCGGAAGCATGGCAGGCAGCCCATGTCATTCCCGCATCCTGATTATCAGTATGAGGGGTTGAAGCCCGTTCTCGAGCCCACCTATGGCGTTATCCTGTATCAGGAACAGGTTATGCAGATTGCCCAGGTGATGGCCGGCTACAGTCTTGGTAACGCCGACATGCTGCGCCGGGCCATGGGTAAGAAAAAGCCCGAGGAAATGGCCAAGCAGAAGCAGTTCTTTCTCGACGGCTGTGAAAACAATGACATCAACAAAACCCTGGCGGAGAACATTTTCGACCTGGTTGAAAAGTTTGCTGGCTATGGCTTCAACAAATCCCACTCGGCGGCCTACGCGCTGGTTTCCTACCAGACCCTGTGGCTGAAGGCTCATTATCCCGCTGAGTTTATGGCCGCGGTACTCACGGCGGATATGCAGAACACCGACAAGGTGGTCACGCTGGTGGAGGAGTGCCGCAGCATGGGGTTGGAGCTGCTGGTGCCCGACGTCAGCCGCTCTGAATACACTTTTACCGTCAACGATGACGGCGCCATTGTGTACGGTCTCGGCGCCATCAAGGGGCTTGGTGAGGGACCGATTGGCAGTATTCAGGCCGGCCGCGCCGACGGCGAGCCCTACCAGGATATTTTCGATTTCTGCCGCCGGGTGGATCTGAAAAAAGTAAACAAGAGGGCCATGGAGGCCCTGATCCGCTCCGGTGCCATGGATAAGCTGGGGGCAGGGCGCGCCCAGTTGATGGCCAGCATAGATAAGGCCATTCAGCAGGCCGGCCAGCAATCCCGCAACGAGTCCGTGGGCATGACCGACATGTTTGGCGACATGCTGATGGGCGGGGAAGATGGCGATCCTTATTCCGACGTGGCGAATGTGCGGGAATGGCCCAAGAAAGAGCGCCTCAAGGGGGAAAAAGACACCTTGGGCCTTTACCTGACGGGCCATCCGTTCGATGAATATGAGAAAGAAGTGCGTCGGTTCGTGCGTTCATCCATTGCTGATCTCAAACCGGCTCGCCAGCCCCAGCGTGTTGCCGGCCTTGTCGTTGCGCAACGTTCCATGAAGACCCGTACAGGGTCGACCATGGCGTTTATCACCCTGGATGATCGCAGTGCCCGCATTGAGGCCACTTTGTTTTCAGAGGCTTTTTTCGAGAATCGGGAGTTGCTTCAGTCCGACCAGGTCATTGTGGTGGAAGGCCAGGTCAGCCATGATGATTATTCTGGCCAGATGAAGATGCGCGTCAGCTCGGTGATGGATGTTGGTACGGCCCGGCAACAGTTCAGTCGTGGTCTCAAGCTCGCTATTCACGCGGATCAGCTTCAGAACGGCCTGCTGGATAAACTGGACTCCACGCTCAGGCCCTTCCGTTGTGAGGGCAGCCCGGTATGGATTGAATACAGTAGCGATAATGCCAGTACCGTATCGAACTGGGTGAATCGTGGCGCGTACAGCCCGATGACGACCTGTTATTGGAGTTGAAATACCTCGTAGGCGACCAGTCGGTAGAACTGGTCTATGATTGATACTATCCGGCAAGGTTCATCCCGGGTATGGCGGACACGTTGAATAATTACGTTTTTGTCAGAAAGCGGACTCATACGAAGGTCCGCTTTAGCCAATGCTCAGGCGCTGCTATCTTTGTCCAAAATTCTGGTTTGGCGACTTACATTCTCGCCTTGCAAGCAAATGATGGAACATCATGAACCCTAATTATCTGGATTTCGAACAACCGATTGCCGACCTTGAAGCCAAGATTGAAGAGCTTCGCATGGTGGGAAATGATACCGATATCAACATCACCGATGAGATCAGCCGGCTGCGCAAGAAGAGTGTCAGCCTGACTGAAAGCATCTTCTCGAACCTCAAACCCTGGGACGTAGCCCGCCTGGCTCGTCATCCCCGCCGGCCCTATACCCTCGACTACGTTGACATGATCTTTGACGACTTCGACGAGTTGCACGGTGACCGTCGCTATGCGGATGATCAGCCATCGTCGGTGGCACTGCCCGCCTGGATGGCAAGCCAGTCATGGTGATTGGTCACCAGAAAGGCCGGGAAGTACGCGACAAGGTAAAGCGGAATTTCGGTATGCCGCGCCCGGAAGGGTACCGTAAGGCTTTGCGGCTGATGGAGATGGCTGAGCGTTTTCGCATGCCGATCCTGACCTTTATTGATACCCCGGGTGCTATCCAGGTATCGGAGCCGAAGAGCGTGGCCAGAGTGAAGCGATCGCCTTCAACCTGGCCGTCATGTCCCGCCTGAAGACGCCGATTATTTCTACGGTGGTAGGCGAGGGTGGCTCTGGCGGTGCTTTGGCCATCGGCGTGTGCGATCAGTTGAATATGCTTCAGTATTCCACCTATGCAGTCATTTCACCCGAAGGCTGTGCGTCAATCCTGTGGAAGAGTGCGGAATACGCTTCCCAGGCGGCAGAAGCGATGGGCGTGACCGCCGACCGACTGAAGGATCTTGGGCTGGCGGACAACGTTATTACAGAACCGCTGGGCGGGGCGCATCGCAGCCTGGAAGAAATGGCAGAATCCCTGCGTGAGACCCTGAGTAAGGGCATTGCCGAACTCGGTCGCCTGCCGGCCGACGAACTGGTGTCCCGCCGCTACGAGCGGTTGACCCGATATGACACCGGCCGGTAACCCCGGCTCCGGAAGAGACTGGCCGGAGGCGCTATGTACTCCGGTCAGGCACCTGCCTGATCATTCACACCTTCGCATTGCCCTCAGCGGTGGCATGGACTCCGTTCTGCTTCTTCATGTTGCCACCTGGCTGTACGCCCATAGCGGCCAGATTTCTGCGGTTCATATCAACCATCAGTTGCAGCCTAACGCCGATCAAACCGAGCGTTTCTGTCGATCGATTTGCCGGCAGCTTGGTGTGCCACTCGACAGTCACCGTGTCACCGTCAGCGGTCGCGAATCTTCGGATATTGGCGCTAGCGGTGGCGGTATTGAGGAGGCCGCCCGGAATGCGCGTTACCAGGTGTTTGAGGAGATTCTGGCGCCGGGAGAGTTACTGTTGATGGCCCATCATGGTGATGATCAAGCTGAAACAGTGCTGTTTCGGTTGTTGCGCGGGACTGGCATGGCGGGGCTGGGTGGTATGCCGGTGACACGCCCTCTGGGTGCTGGTCGGCTGTATCGACCACTGCTTGATTTCAGTCGCGCAGAGCTTCACGGATGGGCAGTTCAGCACGGTATCGAGTGGATGGAAGATCCCAGTAATATCGATGAGCGCTTTGATCGCAACTTTCTCCGTACGTCGATTTTTCCTCTCCTCAAGTCACGCTGGCCGTCGCTGATCAGTCGTATGGGGCATACCGCCCATTCGTGTCGAGAGGGGGACGAGTTGGCTGCAAAGCTGGCGGAAATCCACTTTAAACAATGTGCCGGGCCTTCTGGTGAGCTTTGTTTGAGTGCGCTCGGTGCACTGTCTCTGGCGGAGCAGAAAAACCTGCTGCGCTGGTGGGCAAGGTATTTTCGTTATCAGCCCCCGCCATTGCAGACTGGCCGCAGGTTCTGGAAGATTTTCTGAGCTCGCCGGCGGACAGGGAGCCGGAGCTTCGGGGAACGGGGTTCGTGATTCGACGTTTTCGGGGGTGCCTGTACCTGGTTCCCGAGTTCACGAAATTGCCTGCCGGAAAGCCTGTCCTGGTTCCGGATCAGGCGCTATCGTGGGGTGGATGGCGATTGACGCTGGCGGCGTCAGGTAAGCTAAAACACCGGCGCCGGAAATAAGGGTATCTACGAGGGCAGGGGGCGAACGCATCCGCCCAGCCCCTGGCGGCCCGTCGAAATTATTGAAGAACTGGCTTCAGGAAAAAAATGTTCCACCCTGGGAAAGAGCCCGGCTACCGCTGCTTCTTGAGGTGGTGGACGGCCATGAAGAAGTGGTCGGAGCTGGCGACTTGTGGGTTTCCGGCAAATACTGTGGAGAGGCCCCGGCCAGTGGCTGGCGGATTGTTGTGGAGCGGGAATGTAATTGAGAAGGTGGCGCCTTTCTGGTAGTCTGGCGTCCCATCTTGAGATGACAATCTCCCTCCTTCACCGAACCAGACAAATCACGGAATCTGCATGACGCGTTATATTTTCGTCACCGGCGGTGTCGTGTCCTCCTTGGGGAAAGGTATCGCATCGGCCTCTCTGGCTGCGATCCTAGAGGCACGCGGCCTGAAGGTCACTATTCTCAAGCTGGACCCGTACATCAACGTGGACCCCGGCACCATGAGTCCGTTCCAGCACGGTGAAGTTTTTGTCACCGAAGATGGCGCGGAAACCGATCTGGACCTGGGGCACTACGAGCGATTTATTCGCACGCCGATGTCACGCCGGAACAATTTCACCACCGGTCGCGTCTACGAGGAAGTGATTCGTAAGGAGCGCCGGGGTGATTACCTCGGTGGTACGGTTCAGGTGATTCCCCACATCACGGACGAGATCAAGCGTCGTGTGGTTGAAGGCGCTTCCGGCGCCGATGTGGCACTGATCGAAATCGGCGGCACGGTGGGCGATATTGAATCGCTGCCATTCCTTGAGGCCTGCCGCCAGTTGAAGGTGGAAGTTGGCCCGCAGCGTGCGTTGTTCATGCACCTGACCCTGGTTCCCTACATCGCCACGGCCGGTGAGATCAAGACCAAACCTACCCAGCACTCGGTAAAGGAAATGCGTTCCATCGGCCTGCAGCCGGATATTCTGCTGTGTCGTTCGGAGCACGAAGTGGACGCCAGTTCCCGTCGCAAGATCGCACTGTTCACCAACGTGGAAGAGCGGGCGGTCATTCCGTTGCAGGATGCCAAGTCCATCTACGCCATTCCGCGCATGCTGCACGAATTTGGTCTGGACCAGCTGGTTATTGAGCGTTTCAGTCTGGATGCCAGCCCGGCCAACCTGGGCGAATGGGATGCGGTCGTTGAGTCCCTGATGAATCCGGAAGGTGAAGTTACTATCGCCATGGTCGGCAAGTACATGGAGTTGCTGGACGCCTACAAATCGTTGATCGAGTCGCTCCTGCATGCCGGTATCAAGACCCGCACCAAAGTCCGTATGAACTACATTGACTCCGAAGACATCGAGCGCGATGGTACCGGTGCGCTGGCCAGTGCCGATGCCATTCTGGTTCCAGGTGGCTTTGGTGAACGCGGTGTCGAAGGCAAGATCCGCACGGTGCAGTACGCCCGCGAAAACAAGGTTCCGTACCTGGGTATCTGCCTGGGTATGCAGGTGGCCGTTATTGAATACGCCCGCAACGTGGCGGGCCTGAAAGATGCCCACAGCACCGAATTCCGCGAACACACCCCGGAGCCGGTTGTGGGGCTGATCACGGAGTGGCTGGATGCCAGCGGCGAGAAAGAGGAGCGCACCGAAGAGTCTGATCTGGGCGGCACCATGCGCCTGGGCGCTCAGGACTGCGTGGTCGCTGAAGGTTCCACCATCGCCAACTGTTACGGTCGTAAGACCATCCGTGAGCGCCACCGTCATCGGTTCGAGGTGAACAATCATTTCCTGCCACAGTTGGAAGGTGCCGGCCTGAGAATTTCCGGTCGCTCCACCGACGGCAAGCTGGTTGAGGTTGTGGAAGTGCCTGATCATCTGGTTCGTGGCATGCCAGTTCCACCCGGAATTTACCTCCACGCCCCGGGACGGCCACCCGCTGTTCAAGGGCTTTGTTGAGGCAGCCCTGGCCCGTAAAAAGGAATCCTGATCATGGCGCAGAGTACGGTGAACGTCTCGGGAATCGAGGTTGCCAACGATAAGCCGTTCGTGTTGTTCGGTGGCATGAACGTGCTGGAATCTGCCGAAATGGCGATGGAAGTGGCCGAGGCGTACGTCGAGGCCACCAGCAAGCTCGGGATTCCCTACGTATTCAAAGCGTCATTCGACAAGGCCAACCGCTCGTCCGTGCATTCCTTCCGCGGCCCCGGTCTTGAGAAGGGGCTGCAGATTCTGGCGGACATCAAGAGCAAGTTCGGTGTCCCTATCATTTCCGATGTTCACGAGCCTGAGCAGGCTGCACCTGCCGCAGAAGTTTGCGATATCATCCAATTGCCGGCTTTCCTGAGCCGACAGACGGATCTTGTTGTTGCCATGGCAGAAACCGGAGCGGTCATCAACATCAAGAAGGCCCAGTTCCTGGCGCCACAGGAAATGAAGCACATCATTGCGAAGTGTGGTGAAGCCGGTAACGACAAGGTGATCCTGTGTGAGCGCGGCACCAGCTTCGGGTACAACAACCTTGTGGTGGATATGTTGGGCTTCGGTATCATGAAGTCCATGAATGTGCCGGTGATGTTTGACGTCACTCACGCCTTGCAGATGCCCGGTGGTCGCGCGGATTCAGCCGGTGGCCGCCGAGCCCAGGTAACCGACCTGGCCCTGGCGGGCATGTCCCAGGGGCTTGCGGGTCTGTTCCTTGAGGCTCACCCCGACCCGGATCAAGCCAAGTGCGACGGGCCCTGTGCTCTCCGCCTGAGCCAGCTTGAGCCGTTCCTGGCCCGGGTGAAGGCCGTTGATGACCTTGTGAAGAGTTTCAAACCTATTGATACCGCCTGATTGGCGGTTTTTTTGCGTTCCAGAAGGACTGTGGGAGTGAGCGGGAACGGCCCTACGAAAATGTGCGGAGCCATGGATGGCGGAGCCCAAGCGCACAGGGATGTGCTTTTAGCGTTTTTCGTAGGGCCGTTCCCGCTCGCTCTTACTCCCAATTTTGAAATCAAACTTGGAGACAGAGAAGAATGACCAAGATTGCCAACATTAAAGGCCGTGAAGTACTGGATTCTCGCGGGAACCCCACGGTTGAAGCGGACGTGATTCTTGAGGACGGCACCATCGGCAGTGCTTGCGCCCCCTCTGGTGCGTCGACGGGTTCACGCGAAGCTCTGGAGCTTCGTGACAAGGATACGAGCCGCTATCTGGGTAAGGGCGTTCTGAAAGCTGTTGAGGCGGTAAACGCCAAGATTCGCGATGCCCTGATTGGTAAAGACGCAGCTGATCAGCGTGCTCTCGACAACATCATGCTTGAGTTGGATGGCACTGAGAACAAAGCCAACCTGGGCGCCAACGCTATTCTGGCTGTCTCCCTGGCCGCTGCCAAAGCCGCTGCCGCTTCACTGGGCAAGCCGCTGTATGCTCACATTGCGGACCTGAACGGCACCTCCGGCAAGTACAGCATGCCGGTGCCGATGATGAATATCCTCAACGGTGGCGAGCACGCAGACAACAACGTTGATATCCAGGAATTTATGGTCCAGCCGGTGGCTGCGAAGTCATTTGCCGAAGCGCTGCGCATTGGTGCGGAAATTTTCCACGCGCTGAAGAAAGTGCTGAACAGCAAAGGCCTTAACACCGCCGTGGGTGACGAAGGTGGTTTTGCACCGGATCTGCCTTCCAACGAAGGCGCTCTGGCGGTGATCCAGGAAGCGGTGGAGAAGGCTGGCTACAAGCTGGGTACTGATGTGACCCTGGCGCTGGACTGTGCCTCATCCGAGTTCTATAAGGATGGTCAGTACCAGCTTTCCGGTGAGGGCAAGTCCTTTGATTCCGCCGGTTTCGCCGACTATCTCGCTGGTCTGTGCGAGCGTTATCCGATTGTGTCTATCGAAGACGGTATGGATGAGAGCGACTGGGACGGCTGGAAAGTGCTGACTGAGAAGTTGGGTGACAAGGTTCAGCTGGTAGGTGACGACCTGTTCGTGACCAATACCAAAATCCTCAAGCAGGGTATCGACAAGAGCATTGGTAACTCCATCCTGATCAAGTTCAACCAGATTGGTAGCCTGAGCGAAACTCTCGACGCCATCAAGATGGCTCAGGATGCGGGTTACACGGCGGTGATTTCCCACCGTTCCGGTGAAACTGAAGACACCACCATCGCCGATCTGGCCGTGGCCACCTGTGCGGGTCAGATCAAGACCGGCTCCCTGTGCCGCTCTGACCGGGTTGCCAAGTACAACCAGTTGCTTCGCATTGAGGAAGCGTTGGATGGAAAGGCTCCCTATCGTGGCCTGAGCGAGATCAAAGGCCAGGCTAATCGCCTGTGAAGGATACCCTGTCGGCGGGATGCTGACAGGTAACCGATCCGGAAAGGCCATCGTGATCCTCAAAATGTGAGGCATGATGGCCTTTTTGTACAACTGGTTAGCAGAACTTGTTGCTAAACTACACTAAGGTCTATACTTACTGTCCGGTTGATGCATCGTAAACGGAATTCGCAATGAAGTTACTCTGGTCCATCATGATTATTCTTATTCTCCTGCTGCAGGTGCGCCTGTGGGTTGGGGAAGGTAGTTTTGCCCAGGTATGGGGACTGGAGAACGCCATTGCCGAGCAGCGCGAGGAAAACGCCGAGCTTTCAGCCCGCAATGAGCGTCTCTATGCGGAAGTTCGTAACCTCCGCGGTGAGAAAGGTGCGGTTGAAGAACGTGCCCGCATGAACCTGGGGCTGATCCGCAACGATGAAACCTTCTTCCTGGTGGTCGAGCAGTAACCCAGCCGCAAGCCAGGCCGATCAAAGCTGACCACGTCCATGAGTAAACCCCGCTATTGGTTGATTGTTCCCGCCGCCGGTTCCGGCCAGCGAATGAAGGCAGACTGCCCGAAGCAGTATCTCAGGCTGGACCATCAATATATCCTTGATATCACTCTCTCCAGGTTATTGGACAATGCTGATTTTTCAGGTTGTGTGGTCGCTATTCGCGCGGACGATCCCTGGTGGCCGGAAACTGCAGCCAGTTCTGACGCACGTATAGAGTCCTGTGCCGGGGGCGCTGAGCGTGCGGATTCGGTATTGTCTGCACTTGAGGCACTGGCCTCTCGGGCGGATGACGACGATTGGGTGCTGGTACACGATGCCGCCCGGCCTTGCCTGCATCCCAATGACCTCGAACGATTGCTGACCCAACTTCAGGATCACCCTGTGGGTGGCTTGCTGGCGACGCCGGTGGCCGATACGCTCAAACTTGTGGCAAGTGACAGCAATCAGGTGGAGACAACCATCGACCGTCGTCATCTGTGGCGCGCCCTGACTCCTCAAATGTTCCGTTGTGGCGCCTTGAGGATGGCTCTGAAAGCTGCCATTGCGTCAGGTTACCCGGTGACCGATGAACCTCGGCCATGGAATACGCAGGCAATGTTCCCTGTATCGTTGAGGGGCGACCGGATAATATAAAGATTACGGTACCCGCTGATCTGGCACTGGCCGGTTTTATCCTCAGCCGTCTCTAGCGGCAAGCCTGCATCGTTACTGATTGAAAAGGAAACAGCACTATGCGAATCGGGCAGGGCTTTGATGTCCATGCTTTCTGTGAGGGAAATCAAGTCGTTATTGGCGGTGTGACCATTCCGCACACCCATGCCTCAAGGCCCATTCCGACGGGGACGTGCTTTTGCACGCCCTTGCAGATGCCCTGTTGGGTGCCGTGGCCCTGGGCGACATCGGTCACCTGTTTCCCGATACCAGTGATGAGTGGGCGGGAGCGGACAGCCGGGACTTGCTGCGCCGCGTGATGGAGCGTGTTGCCGGTGAAGGGTATGGTGTCGGTAACGTGGATGCCACCATTATTGCCCAGGCCCCGAAAATGGCGCCCCATATTGAGGCCATGCGGTTGACCATTGCCGAGGATCTTGCCATCCCGGCGAGCCGGGTCAGCGTCAAGGCGACCACCACCGAAAAGCTGGGCTTTGCCGGCCGCGGTGAGGGCATTGCGTGCCAGGCGGTTTGCCTGCTGGAGCCGGTTTCATCATGACGGATGCTCAGCACGCTTCCAACGGCTGGCGACTCGACTGGCCAACCTCCTCGGGCTCTCGGGTGGCTTCGGCGCGTATCAAATCGCTCCCCGGCGACTTTTTCGTGGATGAAGATCTGTCTATGCCCGATGACAGTGGCGGTGGGGGAGAGCATCTGTGCCTGCGTCTGGAAAAAGTCGGGGATAACACCGACTACGTGGCGCGGCAGCTTGCTAATATCTGCGGTTGCAGGCATTTCGACGTGGGTTTTTGCGGGCTGAAGGACCGTCATGCGGTCACGCGTCAGTGGTTTAGCCTTTATCGGCCGGGACAGGAAGACGACGATGGAGCGTTCATCCAGGCGGTGGAGGAACACTGGCCGGTATTGGCTCAGTACCGCCAGGCTCGAAAACTGAGGCGGGGCGATCATCAGGGCAACCGGTTTGAGCTGGTGCTAAAGGACGTGGTCGGCGACACATCTGCTATCGATGCGGCTCTGGCCCGGTTGCGGGACCTCGGATGCCCGAATTATTTCGGTTCGCAACGGTTTGGCCATGGCGGTGCCAATCTGGATAGGGCGCTGACCATGGACCCGACAACACTGAACCGTCGGAGTGGTCGCAATGTCAAAAAGCGTGGGCGAGGGCGGTCAACCTCTGGCAGTCGCGACAGTAAGAACGTATTGTACTTTTCGGCGGCACGTTCGTGGTTATTCAACGAGGTGCTCGCCCATCGTGTTGAGACTGGCACCTGGCTGGAACCTCTGGAGGGAGAGCCTGGCGCCTGTGAAAATCAGAACCTGATGGTGACAGGTCCTCTCTGGGGCGACGGTGGCACCGAGGCAGTGTCGGTCCAGGGCGAAATCGAGCGTTCCGTGGTTGCGGAGCACCCGCAGCTGGCAGCGGTGTTTTCAACCACCCGCATGAAGCCTGAGCGTCGGCCGCTGAGCCTGAAACCGGAAGGTCTGGAGTGGCATTGGGACGGCAATGACCAGTTGCGGTTGTCGTTCCGGCTTGCGCCGGGGCAATACGCAACAACGTTGCTGGACGATGTGTTTGATATAATGGACGCAACCACGTTTATTGGAGAAAATTGTGCGAATTCTGTTGTCCAATGATGATGGCGTTCATTCGCCTGGTCTTCAGGCCCTACACGACGGGCTCCAGGGGCTGGGCCATCTTGAAGTCGTGGCGCCGGATCGGGACCATAGCGGTGCCAGCAATGCCTTGACGCTGAGCCGCCCGCTAACAGTGGAAGACCATCCCAATGGCTTCCGGTCCGTGGACGGGACCCCGACAGATTGCGTTCACCTTGCGGTTAACGGGCTGTTTGAAGAGCCGTTTGATCGAGTGGTCTCGGGCATCAATACCCACGCTAACCTCGGCGACGATATTATCTATTCGGGTACGGTGGCGGCTGCCACCGAGGGCAGAAACCTGGGGTTGCCAGCAATAGCGGTATCGCTGGTGAACGAAGGCCGTTTCCACTACGAAACGGCGGCCAGGGTTGTTCGCGCGTTGCTGGAAAGCGATCAGCCGTTAACTCTTGGTCCTCGATGCATTCTCAATGTGAACGTTCCCGATGTGCCATGGGAAGATATTGCCGGCTTCCGCGTGACCCGGCTTGGCCATCGCGACCGGGCTGAAGGCGCGGTGCCGATGACCTGCCCCCGGGGCAAGTCCCGTTACTGGATCGGTGCCGCTGGCAAGGGCAGCGACGCCGGACCGGGGACCGATTTCAACGCGGTGCGCGAGAATTACGTTTCGATCACTCCCGTCCATGTGGATATGACGCGCCATGAGGTACTGTCGCCACTGCGAGAGTGGGTTGAGTTGCTGTCAGGACGGGAGGGACGTTAATGGTGGCAGCGATTGACGGTATTGGAATGACGTCCCGCCGAACCCGTATGCGACTGATACAAAGGCTCAGAGAGGCTGGTATAGCCGATGAGCAGGTGCTTACGGCCATGGCGGACGTGCCGCGTCACATATTCCTTGATGAAGCGCTTTCCCATAGGGCCTACGAAGATACTGCGCTGCCCATTGGCTACAGTCAGACCCTGTCTCAGCCTTATATTGTCGCGCGAATGACAGAATCCCTGATGCACCACAAACCCCGGAAAGTGCTGGAACTGGGAACCGGGTCGGGCTACCAGACCGCGATCCTTGCCGGGTTGGTGGATCAGGTTTTCAGCGTTGAGCGCATCAAACCGCTCCAGGACCGGGCCCGTGACCGGCTTCGACAGCTTGGCTACCGTAACACGATGCTCAAGCACGCAGACGGAGGTATGGGGTGGCCAGAACAGGGGCCGTTTGACGGCATCATCGTCACCGCGGCACCCCGTGAGATCCCGCCGGAACTGAAAGACCAACTGGCGGATGGAGGCGTTATTGTGGCGCCGATCGGCGAGGGCACACAGATGTTGGTGGAAATGGTACGCCAGGGCGACCGTTTCGAGACCAGGGATATTGAACCGGTGCGTTTTGTGCCGTTGTTGGGTGGGGTTGTACGGTGACCGCAGAACGCCCCTCTGAGTCTTCTGCCGACGTACCTCACTCCCATCACCCCTTTGCGGTATTCCTGAGGGGCATGGCCATGGGGGCGGCTGATATCGTCCCCGGCGTGTCGGGTGGCACCATTGCATTCATTACCGGCATCTACTTCCGGTTGCTGGAAGCCATCAATGCCGTTCCACAAGCCTTCTTCCAGCATCTGATCCGTGGTCAGGTGAGGCAATTCTGGGCGGCGTGTGACGGCACCTTCCTACTGTGTCTGCTGGCGGGGATCCTGGGCAGTATTGCCACCCTCGCGTCCGTGATCAGTCATGCCCTTGCCACTTATCCGATCCTTATCTGGAGTTTTTTCTTCGGCCTGATCGTCGCGTCAGTGTGGCACGTCGGCCGTCAGGTTCGTCGTTATGAGCCATTGTTGCTGTTGCCATTTTCGGTGGGAACCGTTTTTGCCTGGTGGGTAACGACTTTGTCCGGCAGCCCGTTGTCGCCCTCTATGCCGGTGTTCTTCGGTGCCGGGGCCCTGGCCATCTGCGCCATGATCCTGCCAGGAATCTCCGGCAGTTTTATCCTGGTGATTCTGGGTATGTACGTCCCGGTGCTGGACGCCATACGTTCCCTGGATCTGGGCATCCTCGGGATTTTCGCTGTTGGTTGCCTGGTCGGTTTACTGTCGGTTGCCCGGCTCATTACCTGGGCGTTCCATCGCTACCATGACCTTGTGCTGGCGTTGTTGACTGGCTTTATGGTGGGGGCGCTGAACAAGGTCTGGCCCTGGAAAGAGACACTAAGCTGGCGCACCAATAGTGCCGGCCAGCAGGTGCCCCTGAACGAAGCAAGCGTCAGTCCGATGGGCTATGCTGAGTTGACCGGTGACGAGTCACAGTTACTGCTGGCGATAACCTGTGCGTTCGCCGGTCTGTTGCTGGTTTTGCTGGTGGAATGGGTGGGCAGGAAAAAACAGCCTGGCGCCGCCCGCTAGCCTGGTTTTCTGCTCGCTGTTGTGACGGCGTTCACGGGCGTATCGAGACTAAGTGTTACTTTTTGATCCGTACGGTTGTTTCGGGCAGTAACAAACGCAACAGATGGGTAACTTGGTTTCATGCCCAAAATGTGCAATAAATTAGCAAGTTACTTAAAACACTTTATAAACCGCCGAATTTTTTATACGAATTACTAATAACGGGCGTATTTTTATTCTTTTGAGATTAGTGCGTGGGTCCATCATTGCTGCGACGGCAGTCTTCCCGCGGCTCCCCTCCGGTGCCCCTGCCTCTCCGTGTTCAAAAAAACGGACGCGCCTCTACACCTTTCTGCTTGTGCTTTTTGGCGCCATGCTGCTGACTGGCTGCAACACGCAGGCAATCTACCGTGATGACCTCTACAACCCGCCAGTGTACTGGGGCCGCCACGTTGTCAAATCCGGGGAAACGCTCTATAGCATCGCCTGGCGGTACGGCCGTGACTACCGGGAATTAGGTAATGCCAATGGTATAAGCCCGCCTTACCACATCAAGGCAGGGCAGGTTCTCAGGCTGGACCTTCGCGGAAATGTAACATCCACAGCGCAGACTGGCGGAAGTAGTAAAACGTCGGTCTCGCGACCACCAACCCGCACCGCATCGCGACAGCCTGCTCCCAAACCGGAGCCAAAGCCGACGGTTTCGCGGCGGCCCGATAAGTCGTCACCATTAACGGGTCAAAGCCAGACAGTATCCAATGTCAACTGGCGCTGGCCCCACGTTGGCACCGTAATTGCAGGTTATTCTACATCCGGGAAAGTCAATAAAGGTATTGATATTGCTGGAAAAGCAGGTGACTCTGTGAGGGCAGCGGCAAGTGGTAATGTCGTTTATGCTGGAAGTGGGTTGCTCGGTTATGGCAACTTGATCATAGTGAACCACAACGAGCACTATTTGAGTGCTTATGCTCACAACCGGAAGATTCTGGTGCAGGAAGGGGAGGACGTTAAAGCCGGACAGGTCATCGCTGAACTGGGAAACAGCGGCACGGACAGGCCCAAGTTGCATTTTGAAATCCGGAAAAATGGCAACCCGGTCGACCCCGCCCACTACCTCCCGGCCCGATGAAACGGATTGGCAGAACAAAACCTGGCGTTCGGCACCGAAAATCAGAGGCAACGAAAGATAATAGTCGAGACAAACAATAAAAAAACGACGGTTCCGGCAACCGTCAACAGCTAGCAATAAATGTCCTGAACAAGAACACGAAGAAAGCAGGCGCTCGCAATAACAAAAAGACGTGAGCGAATTTCCAGGATCATTGAAAGGCGGGGCAAAGAGTTATGTCAGCAGAGCATGAAGAACTCATCATTGATCGTGTATCAGATGTTGAAGACGCAGACGATCAGCTGTTAGCGGAAGACAAAGTAGAAGAAAAAGAAACGGCCGAAGTGGAAGCCGTTGAAACAGAAGAAGACATCCCGGCCCAGGGTCGATACTTCACCAGCCAGAAACAACTGGACGCCACCCAGCTTTATCTCAACGAAATCGGTTTCTCTCCTCTCTTAACACCCGAAGAAGAAGTGTACTTTGCACGGCTCGCCCGTAAGGGAGAGGAGTCCGGTCGCAAACGTATGATCGAGAGCAATCTACGCCTGGTGGTCAAGATTGCCCGGCGTTACGTGAACCGTGGTCTGACACTGTTGGACCTGATAGAAGAGGGTAACCTTGGGCTTATCCGTGCGGTAGAGAAATTTGACCCCGAGAGGGGCTTCCGTTTCTCCACCTACGCGACCTGGTGGATCCGCCAGACCATTGAGCGGGCCATCATGAACCAGACCCGCACCATCCGCCTTCCCATCCACGTCGTTAAGGAACTCAACCTGTACCTGCGCGCGGCACGGGAGCTTACCCAGAAGCTGGACCACGAGCCGTCGGCGGAAGAAATTGCGCGCATGGTCGACAAGCCGGTAGCAGACGTTAAGCGGATGCTGGGCCTGAACGAGCGCGTTGCGTCCATGGACACGCCTATTGGTACCGGCGGTGAAAAATCCCTTCTGGATACCGTCGCAGACGAAGGCGCCTCTGATCCCGCCGACCTGCTGCAGGACAACAACATGTGCTCCTGTGTCGAAAAGTGGATCGATCAGCTCAGTGACAAACAGCAGGAAGTGTTGTCCCGCCGCTTTGGCTTGAGAGGTTACCCCATCAGCACGCTTGAGGAAGTGGGCCAGGAGATTGGTCTGACCCGTGAGCGGGTTCGCCAGATCCAGGTGGAGGCGCTACGTCGCCTTCGCGAAATCCTGGAGAAGGAAGGCCTGTCGGGAACCATGCTGTTCAAGTAATCGGTTCTGTACCACCAAAAACCGGCCCGCTGTCTGCAGGCCGGTTTTTTTTGCGTTGCCAAATGAGAACCAGCCGGCGTAAGCGTTCGTTTGCTCCCTGTTAAACTTTGATGGCCGGAGGGGGATATGGGTGTCGAACTCCGGTGCAATCAGACATTCAATAATAACGATCAATAAGGAAAGGACGATGAAGAAGGCCCTATCAACAGGATTTGCATCACTGCTGCTGACAGCAGCCCTTACAACACCAGCCGCCGCTCTGACGGTGGAGGGCGTTGATGTGCCGGATACCTACTCGGCGATGGATACCGAGCTCAAGCTCAACGGTGCGGGTACCCGTTCCAAGTGGTTCATGGACCTTTATATCGGCGGTCTGTATGTGCCTGAGACCATCGACGATGGCCAGGCCATTATCAACGCTGACGAGCCCCAGGCCATCACCCTGCACATTATTTCCGGGATGATCACCAGCGACAAAATGAAATCAGCCACAATGGAAGGGTTTGAGAATTCCACAGGGGGAGACCTGGCCGCGATCAAGGACGATGTGGATGCGTTCCTGGATGTGTTTTCAGAAGAGATCAAGGACGGTGACGTGTTTGATCTCGTTTACCTGCCGGGTGAAGGCGTGCGCGTTCTTAAGAATGGCAAGGAACGCGCCACCATTGGCGACCTGGAGTTCAAGAAGGCCCTGTTCGGCATCTGGTTGTCAGACGAGCCTGCCCAGGAAGATCTGAAAGAGAAGATGCTGGGCCAGCGGTAAGCGCACAGTAAGGTGCACCGGTTCCGGTTATCCGGGGCCGGTGTCAGTCCATGTAATCCCGTTTCTGCTTGAATTCGCACAGATCTTCGATGATGCAGGCGCCGCATTTGGGCTTCCTGGCGGTACAGGTGTAGCGCCCGTGAAGGATCAGCCAGTGGTGGGCATCCAGCAGGAACTCCCTGGGCACCAGCCGCATCAGGCGCTTCTCCACTTCCAGCACGTTCTTGCCCGGCGCAATTCCCGTTCTGTTCGATACCCGGAAGATGTGGGTATCCACCGCCATTGCCGGTTGCCCGAACGCGGTGTTCAGAACCACATTGGCGGTCTTGCGGCCCACACCCGGAAGCTTCCAGGTCTTCCCGGTTGTCCGGAACTTCCCCGCCGTGTTTTTCAATCAGCGCACGACAGGTCTTGATCACGTTCTCGGCCTTGCTGTTAAACAGCCCGATGGTTTTGATGTATTCCTTCAGGCCATCCACTCCCAGTGCGAGTATTTTTTCGGGTGTGTTGGCTACGGGGTATAGTTTTGCTGTTGCCTTGTTCACACCGACGTCCGTGGCCTGGGCCGAGAGGATCACTGCGATCAGCAGTTCGAACGGGTTGGTATAGTTCAACTCGGTTGTGGGCGTCGGATTGGCTGCCCGCAAACGGGTAAAGATTTCCGTACGTTTTGCCTTGTTCATGGGTTATCCGCTGGCTGAGACAGTAATGGTCATTGGATGTTCAGGATACATGGCCTGTTACCCGCACTCGCTTGCTACCGGCCACGATGGGCTCTGCCGCTGTACGGCGGGCCTTGAGATGATTGTCGATGCCATTCTTCAGCGCGATAAGCAGCCCCAGCCCTACAAAGGCGCCCGGTGGCAGTACCATGAAGAGCACGTCAGGGTATTGCTCCAGCGGACGGATTCCCCAGTCTGCCGCCATAGGGCCCAGCAGGAGATCCATATCGGTAAACAGGGTGCCCTGGCCTACGAGCTCCCGCATGGCGCCGAGTGCAATCAGCACTACCAGAAAGCCGGTACCCATCATGACACCGTCCAGCAGGGCGGGTAGGGGCGGGTTCTTGGAGGCAAACGCATCCGCGCGGCCCAGAATGGCACAGTTGGTCACAATCAATGGAATGAAAATACCCAGGATCTGGTAGAGCTCATAGGTATAGGCCTGCATCAGCAGTTCAGCGCAGGTGACGAAAGAGGCGATGATCATCACGAAGGCAGGCAGGCGCACCGACTCGCTGACAAAGTTGCGGATCAGTGACACTGCCAGGTTCGAGCCCATCAGTACCATCAGCGTTGCCAGGCCCAGGCCGATGGCATTAACGACGGTACTGGTCACCGCTAGCAGGGGGCAAAGCCCCAACACCTGAACCAGGGCAGGGTTGTTGGTCCAAAGCCCGTCACGGATGATCTCTGAGCTGGATTTGGTCGCCATGCTACGAATGCTCCCGTTCTGGTGTCTGGCCAGCGATTTCCTCGGGCGTCAGAGGCGTGCTTCGGGGTGACGCGGGTTCATTGAGGATGTCGCGAATGTCGCTGCGATGCTCACGGAAATAGATGAGTGTTTTTTGCACCGCATTAACCACGGCTTTCGGGGTGATGGTCGCACCGGTGAACTGGTCAAATACCCCGCCATTCTTCCTGACAGTCCAGCGTTCTGTTCCGGGTTGCCAAGAGAGCGGCCGGTGAACGAGTGGATCCAGTCTGACTTCTTGGTTTCAATGCGGTCGCCCAGGCCAGGGGTTTCCCGGTGGCTGGTCACCCGAACGCCCAGCACCGTGCCCTTCATATCCAGGCCCACCAATAAGTGAATGTTGCCAGAATAACCGTCAGGGGCCACCACCGGCATGATCAATCCGGTAGGGCGGCCATTGCGACGTGCCACCCAGGCCGTGACGGGGTCGTTAGCGTTCATTCCGTTATCCGCAGGAAGCTGCACCGTGTCGGTCAGCAGATGATTGTCGTGCCGGTTTTCCGGAATGATCTCAAACAGCGCCTGAGCTTCCGCTCTGGCGGCCTGTTCCTGTATGCGCTCGGCCGTCATAACCTGGGTGATGGCGATGGTGCCGCCGGTAATGATGGCGAACAGGCCCAGGCCAATGGCGTTGCGACGGATGGACTTTGCGAGTGCTGCCATGCTTTACCCCTGACCCTTGCCGGGAATGCCGCGCCGGGGCTTGTGATGCCCATAGGTACGAGGCGGCGTGTAGTGGTCGATAAACGGCACCGCGAAGTTCATCAGCAGAACGCTGAAGGCCACCGCATCGGGGTAGGCGCCCCAGGTGCGGATCAGGTAAATCAGGATACCAATACCCGCTCCGTAGATCAGCTTGCCCTGATGGCTGGACGCGGCGGACACCGGGTCTGTGGCGATAAAGAATGCACCTAACATGGTGCCCCCTGCCAGCAGGTGCATGGACAGCGGCGCATACTGGTCCGCGTTGCTGCCAAAGGCAAGGCCCATAAGCGCGAGGCCCGCCAGCATGCTGACTGGAATGTGCCAGGTGATAATCTTCAGGCCGACAAGAACCAGGCCACCCACTAGGAACGCGGCGTTGACCCACTCCCAGCCCCGTGCAACACCGTCGCCGAAAGTGGGGTGAGCAAGCACCTCCGCTGCGGTGTGAGTGGTAATCTTGTGTTTGTACTCATCCAGCGGCGTGGCCATGGTAAAGGCGTCTACCGCTGTTTGCTGACCGGAGGCGATCATGCCCAGGGTGTCGCCAAACCCCGGAGCGGTCTCCCATAGGAGACCGGGCTGTGCCCAATTCGTGGTCATGGCCACGGGGAACGAGATCAACACCAGAGCGTAACCCACCATGCAGGGTTGAACGGGTTGGAGCCCAGGCCACCATAGAGCTGCTTGGCCATGACGATGGCGGCGATGACGGCAACCGCGGACACCCACCAGGCGCAAACTGAGGCAGGGAAAGGCCCAGCAAAAGGCCAGTGACCGCAGCGGTGTTGTCTTTCAGGAAGAAAACCACCGGGCGCTTGCGAAGCTTCAGAATGGCAGCCTCGGCTGCCAGTGCCACCGCGATGCACCAGACCACGTTGATCAGATTGCCCCAGCCAAAGAACAGGGTCAGCGCCAGCAGGCCGGGCAGGGCCGCCAGAATCACCCACAGCATGACCTGTGACGTGGAGCGGGCGTTACGGGCGTGGGGCGAGGACTGTTGCGCAAGTGCCATTAGCGTTGGAGCCTGTTCATCATGAGTCTGTCGTTTGGGTATCGGTGGCCGCCACAGATTGCCGGGCCTCTGCCAGAGCCTCTTCCGCCCGCTTCACCCGGTCGTGGTTCTTGGTGACGGCTCTCTCGAGTTTTTCGACATTGTCCGCATTCTCGGCCCTGGCGTCCTCCAGCATGCTTTGCATGGTGTTCAGCTTTGCGGTGGCCTGGGCAAGCTGCTTCTCTAGGGCGTCAATATCGGGTGCCGGTTCGCTGGCGGCTTTGGTTTCAGATGTCTCGGCTTTCGTTTCGGCCTGTTGTTGGCCCTTGGCCTTTTTGCGGGCAAGGGCTTCCTGCACCAGGGCGGCTTTGGCGGCACGGTCATCGGCGGGCTGGCCTTCTGCTTCCGCCTTTTCAGCCTCGGCCTGCTTCCTGGCCTGGGCTTCGGCAGCCGCCTTCGCTCGTTCTTTGCGGCGCTGCTCTTTCTCCTGCTGTTCCCGTTCGAGTCTCGCCTGACGGGCTTCAAAACGTTCACGGGCGCGATCCGCTTTCAGCTGTTCAGCCTGTTGTACCCGTATCTCGCCTTTGGCGCCCGGTAATACTGCACCAGCGGAATGGAGCTGGGGCAGACGTAAGAACAGGCACCACATTCGATGCAGTCGAACAGGTTCAGGTGCTCGGCTTTGTCGAACTCCCCGGCTTTGGAGTACCAGAACAGTTGCTGGGGCAGCAACTCCATTGGGCAGGCTTCGGCGCACATGCTGCAGCGAATACAGGGTTGTTCCGGAGCCGGGTCCGGTAATTCCGTGGCAGTGGCGGCAATGACGCAGTTGGTGGTCTTGACCACCGGTACGGCTGGCGTTTCCAGGGTATAGCCCATCATCGGCCCACCCAGAACAAGGCGGTGGAGCTTGCTGTTTTCCTGCCCGGCCTGCGAGAGCAGGTAGTCGATAGGTGTGCCGATCAGGACCTCGAAATTACCGGGATCGGTCACTGCATACCCAGTGACCGTTGTGACACGGGAAATCAACGGCTCGCCCCGATGAATGGCGGCGGATACGGCGATGGCTGTGCCCACGTTCTGGCACATCACTCCAATATCCGCTGGAATCCCGCCACTGGGCACTTCCATGCCTGTCAGGATCTGTATCAGCTGTTTTTCACCGCCAGAGGGATATTTGGTGGGGATGACCGCGATCTCTGTCTGGGTGCCCTCCGCGGCTTTCCTGAGCGCTGAGATGGCCTCTGGCTTGTTGTCCTCAATGCCGATCACAACCCGCTCCGGGCGCAGTATCCACGCCATGATGCGCAACCCGGCAATGATCTCGACCGCGTTCTCCCGCATCGACATATCGTCGGCCGTGATGTAGGGCTCACACTCCGCGCCGTTCAGGATCAGCGTGTTTACCTTCCGGTCCCTCGGCGGGCGTAGCTTGATGTTTGTGGGGAAGCCGGCGCCTCCCATGCCGGAAATGCCGGCGTCGCGGATTTGTTCGAGCACCGTTTCCCGGTCCAGATCCCGGTAGTTCGTTATCGGGTTGAGAGGTGCCCACTCATCTTTTCCGTCGGGCTTGAGGGTAATGCACCAGTCGCTCATTCCGGAGGGGTGGGGAACGGGCTGAAGGCTGACGGATTCAATGGTGCCGGACGTCGGCGCGTGAACGGGTACGCCCATGCCGCCGGTCACGTCGGCTATTTTCTGGCCTTTGAGGACTCGATCGCCGACTGCAACACAGGATTCGGCCGGCTCGCTATATGCTGCTGCAACGGCAATACCAGAACTTCTGGCAGGCCGGCGCCAGTGATCGGGCGTGATGTGGACTGGTGTTTGTTTTCGGCAGGATGGATGCCGCCGGAAAAGTCCCAGAGCTGTGTCATCAGGCGTTGGCCCCCTGACGATCGGTGGCAATCACACCGGATTTGGGCGGTGTCCAGGTCCAGGAGCGAATGTCGGGCTCTACCGTAATCATGTCGATACAGTCCACCGGGCAGGGTTCCACACACAGATCACAGCCGGTGCATTCGCTCTCGATTACGGTATGCATGTGTTTTGCGGCGCCGAGGATGGCGTCCACCGGGCAGGCCTGGATACACTTGGTGCAACCAATGCACTCGTCCTCGCGAATCACCGCAACACGCTTGGCCTGTTCCACCCCGTGTTCCGCGTCCAGCGGTTGTGGCTCCACGTCCAGCAGGTCCGCCAGTGCCTTGATGGTGGTTTCACCGCCCGGAGGGCATTTGTTGATGGCATCGCCGTTGGCAATGGATTCGGCGTAGGGACGGCAGCCGGGAAAACCACACTGGCCGCACTGGGTTTGGGGAAGCATGGAGTCAATCTGGTCCACCAACGGGTTGCCTTCCACCCGAAAGCGCTCTGCGGCAAAGCCCAGCAGGCCGCCGAACACAACCGCCAGCGCGAGCAGAACCAGTACGGCAATCAGTATGCTCGTCCACATAATACAAACGCTCCGTCAGACGCTGACCAGACCAGTAAAGCCCAGGAAAGCCAGAGACATCAACCCGGCGGTGACCATGCCAATGGCGGCGCCCCGGAAGGCAACCGGAACATCGGCCACGGCGATGCGTTCACGCATGGCAGCAAACAGCACCAGCACCAGCGAAAAGCCGGCGGCGGCGCCGAACCCGTACAGGACAGACTCCACGAAGTTATTGTTCTTGTTGAGGTTGAGCAGGGCAACACCCAGAACCGCACAGTTGGTGGTGATCAACGGCAGGAAAATGCCCAATACCCGATAGAGCAGGGGGCTGGTCTTGCGCACCACCATCTCCGTGAACTGCACCACAACGGCGATGACCAGGATGAACGTGATGGTTTTCAGGAACGCCAGGTCCAGCGGCTCCAGCAGGTAGGTATACGCCAGGTAGCTGCACACCGAGGCCAGGGTCAGCACAAACGTGGTGGCCAATGACATGCCCATGGCGGTTTCCAGCTTCCCGGATACGCCCATGAACGGGCACAGTCCAAGAAACTGAACCAGCACAAAATTGTTCACCAGTATGGTGCTGACCAGGATCAGCAGATACTCAGTCATCAGAGCGCGCCATTACATAATCCGCATGCCGGGCGTGGCGCCCGAATCCGGTGACAGGATGAAAATGTCTTTTCCGCCGGGGCCGGCCGCCAGCACCATGCCCTCTGACATTCCGAATTTCATCTTTCGGGGCTTGAGGTTGGCCACCATCACCGTCAGGCGTCCTTCGAGGTCCTCAGGTTTGTACGCCGATTTGATGCCGGCAAAAACGTTGCGCTCGCCCTCTCCAACGTCAAGGGTAAGGCGAAGCAGCTTGTCGGCGCCGTCCACGTGTTCGGCTTTGACAATTCTGACGACCCGAAGATCCACCTTCGCGAAATCCCCGAATTCTATTTCATCCGCAATGGGCTCGAGATTGGCTTCCGGGGCCTTCTGTCCTGTCGCTGCGGGCATTTCTTCCTTGGACGCGTCCAGCATTTTTTCGATCTGAGCCATATCCACGCGGTTCATCAGCGGCTTGAACTTGTTGATGCCGTGATTCTCAAGCCGTTGCTCGCGCTTGTTCCAGTCCAGCGGCGCATTCAGGAACGCCTCGGAAGCCTTGGCGGTTTCCGGCAGAACCGGCGCCAGGTAAGTCATCAGCAGGTGGAACATGTTGATGGCGTTGGTGCAGATGGCCTGCAGGTTGTCGTCCTGGCCGTCCTGCTTGGCAATGACCCAGGGCTGCTCGTCATTCACGTACTGGTTGGCGATGTCAGCCAGTTCCATGATTCGACGCATGGCGCGGCCGAACTCCCGGGCCTCGAAAAAGTCCGCGATCTCATCGCCGGCCTCGATAAACTCTTTCAGCTTTTCATGTTCGGTGACGGTACCGAGCTGGCCATCAAAGCGCTTGGTGATGAACCCGGCGCTGCGACTGGCAATGTTGACCACCTTGCCCACCAGGTCCGAGTTCACCCGCGCGGCGAAGTCTTCCAGGTTCAGGTCCATATCGTCGACGCTGCCGGTGAGTTTGGCGGCGAAGTAGTAGCGCAGGTATTCCGGATTCAGATGGTCCAGATAGGTCCGGGCCATGATGAACGTGCCCCGGGACTTGGACATTTTCTTACCATTTACCGTCACGAAACCATGGGCCCAGACGGCACTGGGTGTGCGGAACCCGGCGCTGTGCAGCATGGACGGCCAGAACAGGGCGTGGAAATTGATAATGTCCTTGCCGATAAAGTGGTACACCTCGGCGGTGGAATCCGCCTTCCAGAAATGCTCGAAATCAATGCCTTCCCGGTTGCACAGGTTCTTGAAACTGGCGAGGTAACCAATGGGCGCGTCGAGCCAGACGTAGAAGTACTTGCCGGGTGCATCCGGAATCTCGAAGCCGAAATAGGGCGCATCGCGGCTGATGTCCCATTCCTGCAGACCAGCATCCAGCCACTCGGCCAGTTTATTGGCCACCTGGGGTTGCAGCGTACCGCTGCGGGTCCAGTTCGCGAGAAAGTCCGCAAATTCCGGCAGGCGGAAGAAGTAGTGCTCGGATTCTTTGTCCACCGGCGTGGCACCGGAGACCGCCGAGCGGGGATTGATCAGCTCAGCCGGGGTATAGGTGGCGCCACAGGCTTCGCAGTTGTCGCCGTACTGGTCTTCGGTCTTGCACTTGGGGCAGGTGCCCTTAATGAACCGGTCCGCCAGGAACATGTTCTTTTCAGGATCGAACGCCTGGGTAATCTTGCGGGTGGCGATGTGGCCGTTTTCCTGCAACTGGCGATAAATGTATTCCGAGAACTGGCGGTTCTCCTCGGAATGAGTGGTGTAATAGTTGTCGAAGCGGATGTGGAAGCCGCCGAAATCCTGCTGGTGCTCGTCCCGGATACGGTCGATCAGGCTCTCGGAGGAGATGCCTTCCCGCTCGGCACGGAGCATAATAGCAGTACCATGAGCATCGTCCGCACAAACGTAGTAGCAGTTCTGGCCACGCATTTTCTGATAGCGCACCCAGATATCCGTCTGAATGTATTCCAGCAGATGGCCCAGGTGGATGGGGCCATTGGCGTACGGCAGGGCGCTGGTTACCAGAATATCGCGCTGTTGCTTTGAACTCGCTTGCGTCATGTTGTGGTCCGAACCTTCATTCGTCAGGAGTTGGGCGTTCGCGTTTACCGGCCTTGCTCCGGGTAAAGAACCCTTATGGCCAGAAACGGGCACAAATGATACCTTCCGAGCAGATAATTTTCACCCGAAACACCTGTTTCCGCGCTAATAAATGCGCGTGACGTTAGACCGGAGATTCCGATGGCACAGATTTCACAGCAGGCACTGGAAACCGCCGTACAACAGTACCGCGACCCCTACCTGGGCAAGGACCTGTATGAATTGGGTGCGGTGAAATCCCTGACCGCGGACGACAGCGGCAAGGTCACCGTGATGATCGAATTGCCATACCCGTCCAAAGGCATCGCCGGCGCCCTGAAAGAGCTGCTCACCAACGCCCTCGACGACGTCGAGGCGTTGAAGGCGTGGATGTCCACGTGGGACAGAAAATCCACTCCCACAAAGGCCAGAAAGACATCCAGTCCGTTCCCGGCGTCAAGAACATCATTGCCGTGGCCTCCGGCAAGGGCGGTGTGGGCAAATCCACCACCGCCGTCAACCTCGCCCTGGCGCTGCAAGCCGAAGGCGCCCGCGTGGGCATACTCGACGCAGACATCTACGGCCCCAGCATCGGTATGATGCTGGGCGTTCCCGAGGGCAAACGCCCCGACACCCGGGAAAACAAATACTTCGTCCCCATGGAAGCTCACGGCCTGCAGGCCAACTCCATGGCCTTCGTCGTCACCGATAAAACCCCCATGGTCTGGCGCGGCCCCATGGTCAGTGGCGCCGTCATGCAACTGCTGCAACAGACCCTGTGGAACGAACTGGACTACCTCATCCTCGACATGCCCCCGGGCACGGGCGACATCCAGCTCACCATCGCCCAGAAAGTCCCGGTAAACGGCGCCGTCATCGTCACTACACCCCAGGACATCGCCCTGCTGGACGGCAAAAAAGGCATCGAAATGTTCCGCAAGGTGGACATATCCGTGCTGGGCGTGGTGGAAAACATGAGCGTCCACATCTGCAGCAACTGCGGCCACGAAGAACCCCTTTTCGGCCACGGCGGCGGCGAACGCATCGCCGAAGAGTACGACACCACGCTGTTGGGCCAACTCCCGCTGCACCTGACCATCCGCGAACAGACCGACGGCGGCACCCCGTCTGTGGTGGCAGAACCCGATTCGGAAGTGGCAAGGCGCTACAAGGATATCGCCCGCCGGGTAGGTGCGGAGTTGTCCACACGAGAGCGAAATCTTACCGGTTCGATCTCCAGCGTGTCCGTCACTGAACACTAGTAAAGCCCGCAACACCAAGAGGTGGACTGAGCTATAGACCACCACGAAAGCTGGATCGCCAGAACAGACGGGGCCTTCCGAAACTGTGAAAAACATGGATGTTTTTCTCAAGCCTACATGGACGTATCAACGGCGTGTTTCGGAAGGCTCCGTCTGTTCTGGCAGCCCCCGAAGCCAGGAAGCAAATTCAGGGCCCAAGCCTTCGACAGTCATTAAGTGAACAGGTAAACTACCGCCTCTCTTTTTTATGGATACGAGACGTCACCCATGAGCATCAAATCCGACCACTGGATTCGCCGGATGTCCCGGGATCACGGCATGATCGAACCCTTTGAATACGATCAGGTCCGCGAAACCGAAAAAGGCCGCGTAATCTCCTACGGCACATCCAGCTACGGCTACGATGTCCGTTGCAGCAACGAATTCAAGATCTTCACCAACGTCCACTCTGCCACCGTGGACCCGAAGAACTTCGATGAAAACAGCTTCGTCAACTACACCGGCGACGTCTGCATCATCCCGCCCAACTCCTTTGCCCTGGCGCGCACCGTGGAATACTTCCGTATCCCCCGCAGTGTGCTGACCATCTGCCTGGGCAAATCCACCTACGCGCGGTGTGGCATCATCGTCAACGTCACACCACTGGAACCCGAGTGGGAAGGCAGGTCACCCTGGAATTTTCCAACACCACCAATTTGCCGGCCAAAATCTACGCCAACGAAGGCGTCGCCCAGATGCTGTTCTTTGAGTCCGATGAAATCTGCGACACCAGCTACAAAGACCGGGGCGGAAAGTACCTGGGGCAAACAGGCGTGACCCTGCCGCGAACATGAGTGGCAGTGCCGCAGGGGCGATTCCGATAAGTGACATCGTCAGGAGAGAGCCACAGTGAACGCCAATCAGTTTCTGAAAGCTGTCTCACAACTGCAGGGCTGGCGGGAATTTACCTTCCTGATGGCCCTCGCTGAGCGCTCCTTCCCCAATTACGCCCTGTTTGCGGACGCCGTTGGGCTCAAAACCGGTGCGAAAATGCGCCAATTGCTCGATCTTGGCTGGGAAATGCTGCAAAAGGACGTTTCCGAAGCGGCCATTCCCCAATTGCTGGCGAAACTCGAATCGCTGTCGCCAGATGTGAACGCCTATGACGCTTACGGTGTCTATCCCGCCTTTGATTTTTGCCAGTTGCTGGAACAGGCATTGCTGAACCGGCTCAATCCGGGCAAGCACCGCGCAACCGACGCCTCCCAGATGGCCACCGCGACCGTCATGAACTTTGTTGAGCTTTCCGAAGGCGAAGACCTGGAAGAAGATGAGCTGGTCAGGCTATTGGACCAGCACCCGCTGATGAAAGAAGACAAGGTATTCCAGCGCGACCTGATCCTGGCCCTCAAACGCCAGCGCACGCCCACCAGCCAGTTTGTTGAACGCATCCACGGCGATGCCGCCAACGACGGTGTGAGCAACCTGGGCATCTCGCTGAGCGACTGACCGGCAGCGCTGCTGGCTCTGGCCTACACTTGGGTGACAATCCGTTCTAATCCGGTACAGAAAAGCATCATGAAACTCTCTTCCTTTGGTCGGAAATTTACCGCGGATGCGGGAATCACCTCCCTGATGGATGACCTTGGCAACGCCCTGGCGTCCGGCGACGACATGATCATGATGGGTGGGGGCAATCCCGGCCATATTCCCGAGATCCAGGCTCGGGTCCAGCAGATACTGGCCGACATGGCCCAAAGTGATGGTGATACGCGCAGGCTGGTTGGTATTTATGACCCGCCCCAGGGTGAGAAGCAGTTCATTGCCTCCTTGGCTGAGCTTCTGAATCGTGAGTATGGCTGGGGATTGAAGCCGGAAAATATTGCCCTGACCAATGGCAGTCAGGCCGCGTTTTTCATGCTGTTCAATATGTTTGGTGGTGACTATGGTGATGGGGTGCACAAGCATGTCCTGTTGCCACTGGCGCCAGAGTACATAGGCTATGCCGATGCCGGTATTGAGCCCGGGCTGTTCCACGCCGTGCAGCCGGATATCTCATTCACCGACGCCCATGAGTTCAAATACCGGGTGGATTTCGATGCGGTTGAGGTAACGGCTGAAACCGGCGCCATCTGCGTTTCCCGGCCCACGAACCCCACTGGAAATGTGGTCACCGACGAAGAGCTGGCACGGCTGGAAGCCATGGCCCGCCAGCATGACATCCCGCTGATTGTGGATGGAGCCTACGGTACACCGTTTCCAAGCCTGCTGTTTGTGGATGCGAAACCCCACTGGAACGACCAGGTGATCCTGTGTCTGAGCCTGTCCAAGTTTGGCCTGCCTGCCGTGCGTACGGGCATCGTTATTGCGGCGGAGCCGGTGATCAAGGCCTTGTCGGGCATCAATGCCATCATGAATCTGCCACCGGCAGTTTTGGCGCCATGCTGGCGGAGCCTCTGGTGCGCTCAGGAGAGATTCTGTCGCTCAGCCGGGATGTGGTCTGCCCGTTCTACAAGGCGAAAATGGAGCGGGCGGTGGCGGTGTTCCGGGATGCCATGGGCGAGGACAGCTGTCGCTGGTACGTCCATAAACCCGAAGGCGCCATGTTTCTCTGGCTCTGGTTTCCGGGGCTGCCGATCAGCAGTCTGGAGCTGTATCAGCGGCTGAAAGCGCGGGGCGTGCTGGTGGTCTCGGGGCACTACTTCTTCCCCGGTTTGCCGGAAGACGGCTGGAAGCACCGCCACGAATGCCTGCGGGTGACCTACTCACAGGGCGATGAGCGCGTGGCGGAGGGGCTGCGAATCATCGCGGATGAAGTGAAGGCTGTCTGGGCGACGGCCAGCCCGTAACTCACCGCTCTAGCGGCCCACCTTGGCGTCGCTGATGGTCAGTTCGTACTCGCTGCCGTCAGGTTCCACCTGGAGGAAGCGGATCAGCAGGTAGTCACGCTCCGGCGCGAACCACATCAGGGACTCGCGTTTACTGTCGCTGTCGCGAACTTTCTCGGCCTTAAGTGTGCGGATGTCGTCGCCGTTGATGCGCACGGTTTCCTCGTCAACGACGGCGAATTTGTCGGTGTCGTAGTCGCCCTTGTCGATGACGCGGTATTCCATCTCGCGCTTGCCGGCCTTGATGTCCTGGCTTAGCTGCAGTTGATAGCCCATGGGGTCCATGGCGCCTTTCTCCAGCTTCATCGAAAACTTATCGCCTTCGTGATGCCCACTGACTACGTTATTTTCCCAGTCAAAATCGATCGCTTCCTCACGGTCCCGGATGAAGAGGCCGGAGAGCTTGTAGCGGTAACGCAGGGGAACCACCTGATTGTCTTCCCAGCGGAAGATCAGCGATTCGTCAATGTCCGCAACAAAGGAATCCACGTCGGTTCTGAAATGCCAGGTGCCATCGTCCCGCTGTTCCAGGATGCGGCGGGCGTCACCATTGAGGGAGATACCCTTGTCCAGGGAGGCGTTGTAGCTGAGCTTCATGGGTTGGAGGGTAACGTCCTCCTGCTCGTCCGAGGCTTGTGCGAGTGAGGCTCCGAGAAGCAGCGCCCCGGTTAACAAGGCGGGCAACGCTGTGAGGCTGAATTTCAGGGGCATGCGACTCCTCCGGTTGCAATGGCAGATCTGTCACTGAACAGTCTAGCGTGACTGGTTGCTTCCGGAGATGACGATAAGTTTACTCAGGCCGAGGCTGCTGAGTTCTCGTCCGGAAGTACCACCGGTCGATTCAGTGGCTGACCGTCGAACACTACATAGTCGGTGCCCAGTTGAATGCGTCCCTCACAGAACCAGCGCACGACGATTGGGTAAAGCACGTGTTCTTTCTCCTGGACTTTCTCGGCCAGGGATTCCGGGGTGTCGTCCGGGGATATGCTCACTTCTGCCTGGGCAATCACCGGCCCGCCATCCAGTTCTTCGGTGACAAAATGAATGGACACGCCGTGGGTTGTTTCGCCAGCGGCCAGTGCACGCTGATGGGTCTTCAGCCCGGTGTACTTGGGCAGAAGGGAAGGGTGCACGTTCAGCATGGTGCCACGCAGTCCCGCACGAAATCCGTGGTCAGGATGCGCATGAAGCCCGCCAGGACGATCAGGTCCGGGTTGTGACGGCGAATCTCCGCCATCAGTGCGCCGTCGAACTCCTCGCGGGAACCGTAATGGGTGTGATCCACGGTGAAGGTGTCGATGTTGGCCTGGGCTGCCCTCTCCAGAGCGAAGGCGCCAGGGCGGTTGCACCCTACCGCAACGATCTGGCCGGGAAAGTCCCGCTCCCGGCTGGCGTTGATGAGAGCCTGAAGGTTGGTGCCGCTGCCGGAAGCCAGGACCAGGATGCGTGGGGCGGTTACGGAATCTGCCTTCATGCCGACAACAGCCCTGGCGCATAACGTACTGATGCAGAGGCCGTGGCGTCGTCAGAGGCTTCAATGATGCCGACCTGCCAGACTTTTTCACCCAGAGCGTTCAGCGTATCAAGGGCCAGTTCGCGCTGGTTTGCAGGGATGCATACAACCATACCGACGCCACAGTTGAAGGTGCGGTACATTTCTTCGCTGGCAACGCCGCCGGCATCCTTCAGCCATTGGAACACCGGGGGTAGCTGCCAGCTGTCCGTATCGATGGCTGCAACCATGCCATCAGGCAGAACCCGGGGAATGTTCTCCGGAAGGCCGCCGCCAGTGATGTGGGACAGCGCACGAACGTCCACTTCGCGGACGAGCTGGAGCAGGTTTTTCACATAAATGCGGGTGGGCGCCATTAGGGCATCCGCGAGGGTGACGTCGGCAACCGTCTGGTTCAGGTCAGCGTTACTGACTTCCAGGATCTTGCGGATCAGGGAGTAACCATTGGAATGCGGGCCGGAAGAACCCAGGGCGAGCAGAACGTCGCCAGCCTGCACGCGGCTGCCATCAATTATCTCGCTGCGCTCTGCCACACCCACACAGAAACCGGCCAGATCGTAGTCGTCCCCTTCGTACATGCCCGGCATTTCCGCCGTCTCGCCGCCCACCAGGGAGCAGCCGGCCTGTTCACAGCCAGCGCCAATGCCGTCGACAACCTGGGCGGCCACGTCGACATTCAGCTTGCCGGTAGCGTAATAGTCCAGGAAGAACAGGGGTTCGGCCCCGCCTACCACCAGGTCGTTGACACACATGGCCACAAGGTCAATGCCAATGGTGTCGTGCTTCTGGAGTTGCATCGCAAGTCGAAGCTTGGTGCCGACGCCGTCGGTGCCTGATACCAGCACCGGCTCATTGTAGCCAGGGGGAATGGCCACCATGGCGCCAAAGCCACCGAGGCCGCCAAGGACTTCCGGGCGACGTGTGCGCGCCGCGGTATTCTTGATGCGGTCGACGAGTTCGTTACCAGCATCGATATCAACGCCGGCATCACGATAGGTGAGGGAGGGCTTCTGTTCGCTCATGGTGTGTTTAACCGTTTGGACAGTGGGACAGGCGGCGGATTTTAACAGGTGCGGAACGGCGCTCCAAATGCAATTGCCCCGTTTGTCACCCTTAAAGGCAGTGTGGCACCGGATTGACTTTCTGCAATCCCGGTTAGCTACTCACACCAGGGGGCTTGGTGTATCCTATGCGCCATTAAGACGAATCGCAGGGTGTTTCATGCCAGACTCAGGAAAAATCTCGATGCAGGCAGTGCGGATAGTCCGTCAGTCACTCCGGTTGTTTGGAGTATTGGCGCTGATGGCCGCGCCAGCGGCAGCTGTTACCGTTACCGGCCTTTACTCGGTGGAAGTGCCCGTCGCTGGCTCGCAGCCTCAGGAACTTGAGCAGGGCTATGCGGACGGCCTGAGCCGGGTGTTTGTGCGCGTTTCCGGCACCCGCGACGTGCTGCGCAACGAAGGCGTTGAAGAACTCCTGGCGAACGCCGAATCGCTGCTTCAGTCCTACCAGTTCTTACGCTCCGATACGGGAAATCACAGGCTACGGATGAGCTTCGGCGCGGTCGGCGTCAACCGTGCGCTGGCGTCCGCGGATGCACCGGTCTGGGGCGCGAATCGGCCGCTGACGCTGGCCTGGATCGCGGTCGAAGAAGGCGGGCGCCGTACCTTGGTTCATCAGGGAAGCGACAGTACAGGGACGGGCGCCGACGAACAGTGGCGTCGCGTTTTTCAGGACGCGGCGGTTGACCGGGGTTTGCCGGTGGGGCTTCCTCCCGCAAGATACCGGGACGACCGTGAACTGTTGTCGGACATATGGGGACAGTTTACATCCAGTGTTCGCAGATCGTCCGAGGATATGGAGCATGACCTGATGTCGCTGGTACGGGTCAGCCGTTCCGGATCACAGTGGCGTGCCGGATGGGTGTTTGACGGTATGGGGCTGGATAGTACGGAGCAATCGGTGACCGCCGACACGCCGCAAGCTCTGGCTGCTGCCGTGGTCGGGCGCTGGGCGGAAATGTTTGCCGATCGTTATGCGGTTGCGGGCAGTGATGTCGGCGAGTCTCCACAGGTGGACATCGTTGTGCATGGAGTCAGCAATCTGAAGGATTACGCCCGTGTGAATGGGGTTCTCAAAAACCTGTCGCCCGTGGTCGATGCGGGTGCCACCAGAGCGCGGAAGGACCAACTGACGCTCAGGGTTGCCTTTTCAGGGGAGATGGAGCAGCTGAAGCAGTACATTGCCCTGGACCCGCGGCTGGTTCCGCTTTCAGACGCCGAGGTCTCACGCATGCCCACAGGTGATGAGCGTCAACCCGGTGGTCAGGCGCAGGCCCAATCGGTGCAGCAGGCCCCGCAAGGCGGTATTGCACTGGCGGAACAGAGCACGGAGAGCGCTGCGGCCTCCGCCAACCCGCTGTTCGTTTACCAGCCTCTACTGGCAAACGAGGAAGAGTCAGAACAGGCGTTCGAGTCACTCTATCAGGTGCTTCATTACCGCTGGCAGCCTGCTCCATCGTCGAGTCGGAAGACGGGGAATAATATCGCGGTGTTCGGTATTAGGGGAGTCATGTCATGACGCACCGCTGGCGCTGGATTCCAAATGCGCTGACGTTTTTGCGCATTTTGCTGATTGCTCCTTTTGCGGCAGCCCTTATGGCCAAGGAATATCGTTTTGCCCTGGTGATATTTTTTCTGGCATCCGCAACGGATGCCTTTGATGGTTTCCTAGCTCGTCACTACAACTGGCGAACCCGGCTTGGCGCCATTGCCGACCCATTGGCGGACAAGGCACTGCTGATCACCACCTATCTGATGCTGGCTATAACTGGCGTACTCCCGGCCTGGCTGTTCTGGTTGGTGCTGGGCCGGGATCTCCTGATCGTGTGTGGTGGGCTGGCGTTTCATTACGGTGTCGGTCGCTTTGAAATGCAGCCGAGCCTGCCCGGCAAACTTAACACCCTGATCCAGATTCTGGTGGCCCTCGCGATCATCATTCTGCTGGCGGATTTGCCGATGCAACCGTGGGTTATGGACGTTGGCATTCTGCTGGTGGCGGCCTCAGCCATTTTCAGCGGTGCGCACTATATCGGCGTATGGAGTCTGAGGGCATGGAGGGCAAAGAGGCAGTGAGTGCGTCACAGCTGGTGTTGGGGGTCAAGCTTCGAGACGACGCCCGTTTTGATAATTTTCATGGTGGCCGGAATGCCGATGCCGCGGCAAGACTTAAGTCTGCCTGCGAGCAGGTTGGTGTTGTACCCGTCATCGCCGTCTGTGGCGACGCAGACACTGGCAAAAGCCACCTGTTGCAGGCGGTCTGTCATCTGGCGGAGCAAAACCAACAGAGTGCAGTTTGTGTCAGCATGGAGGAGTTGTTGCCCTTGGGGCCCGACTCGCTCTCAGGGCTGGAAGGCCAGTCAGTGATCTGCCTGGATGACCTGGATCTCATTGCGGGCCAGGAAAACTGGGAAGAGGCCATCTTCCATCTGTACAATCGGGTGAATGACCATGGGCACCTGATGGTCGTCAGCCTGTCGGAACTGCCGGCGTCGTTGCCATTCGGGTTGCAGGACCTGGTGTCCCGGTTGAGTCATGGCCTGACCATTCAATTGGGCATCTATCGCGACGATGATCGCCTGAGGATACTGATGGCGAGGGCGGAGCAGCGCGGCCTTGTCCTCAGTGATGATGTGGCCGTATTCATACTCAGGCGAGCACCCCGGAAACTGGCCGATCTGCTGGCCATTCTGGATCGCCTGGATGAAAACTCATTACGCGCCCAGCGACGACTGACGATCCCGTTCGTTAAGTCGGTGTTGGGCTGGTAGGGCGTTATATTCGCAGGGAAACTGTCAGAGGAAGCAGCATGAGACGAGTAGTGTTTAACCAAAAAGGTGGCGTCGGCAAGTCCAGTATCACCTGTAACCTGGCCGCGATCAGCGCCGCCCGGGGCAAACGAACACTGGTTGTCGATCTTGATCCCCAGGGTAATTCCACCCACTACCTGCTGGGTAGGCCCGCGGGCGAGCTCAAGGATACCATTGCCGACTACCTTGAGCAGACGGTAGCGTTTACCGTGTTTAATCGGCGCGCTGACGAGTTTGTCCACGCCTCTCCCTTCGACAACCTGTTTGTTATGCCTTCCAGCCCGGAACTGGATTTTCTGGAGCGCAAACTGGAAGCCAAGCACAAGATTTACAAGCTGAGAGAAGCGCTGAAGAAACTCGGTGAGTCGTTTGACGAAATCTACATTGATACGGCGCCGGCGCTCAATTTCTACACTCGATCCGCATTGATTGCGGCGCAGCGATGCCTTATCCCTTTCGATTGCGATGATTTTTCCCGTCAGGCCCTCTACAGCATCCTTCACGAGATTCAGGAGCTGCAGGAAGACCACAACGAAGACCTCGTGGTCGAAGGTATTGTCGCAAACCAGTTCCAGCCCCGCGCCAGCCTGCCAAAGAAGCTGGTGCGTGAGCTGATGGACGAGGGCCTGCCCGTATTGCCGGTGAGGTTGTCCAGCTCGGTGAAGATGAAGGAGTCGCACCAGAGCCGGCAACCGTTGATTCATATGGCACCGAAACATCCGCTGACACGGCAGTATGAAGACCTGTACCGAGTGCTTCATGGCGAAACCGTTGAACTGGAACCCCTGGCAGATTGAGAGTGAGCGTATCTATGGCGAATTCGTCCGACCATACCACCTGTGTCGCGGACAGCCTGCTTCAGATAGAGATTGAGTTGCGGCGAATTGATGCTTGGGAGAGCGAGCCTCCATCGCCAGAGGCGCTGCAGAGTGCCCAGCCATTTGCCGTGGACACGCTGGAGTTTACCCAGTGGCTGCAGTTCGTCTTTGTCAGCCGCATGAAAGTGTTGATTGAGGGCGGTCAGCCCCTGCCTCAGGTGTCAGGTATGGCACCGATGGCGGAAGAGCACTTCAGGGGCAGGGAAGAGTCCGGGGCCGCCCTGATTAGCAAGCTGGAAGAAATGGACCGCCTGCTGTCCGGACAGCCCTGAGCGTGTAATCGTAATCAGACCTGAGCGTGTAAACTGGGCCTCCGGCCGAATCAGTCGTGGGTGTCTAGGCGCATGGACAGGTCCACCGCCCTGACATCCTTGGTCAGTGCTCCGATAGAGATATAGTCGACACCGGTCTCGGCAATCGGCACCAGTGTCCCGCTGTTGACGCCGCCGGACGCTTCCAGCTTTGCGGCGCCAGCCGTGTGAATAACCGCCTGGCGCATATCCTCCAGTGAGAACTCATCCAGCATGATGATGTCCGCGCCTGCGGCCAGGGCCTGATCCAGTTCTTCCAGATTTTCGGTTTCCACTTCCACCGGCCGGCCAGGGGCAAGTCGGCGGGCCTCTCTGACGGCATCCGCAATGGAGCCACAGGCGGCAATGTGGTTTTCCTTGATCAGGAAGGCATCCCACAGACCAATGCGATGGTTATGGCAGCCACCGCAGGTGACCGCGTATTTCTGCGCCAGTCGCAGGCCAGGCAAGGTCTTGCGGGTATCCAGTAGCTGAACACCGGTATGGGCGACACGGCGGGCATGGCCGGCACATGTGGTGGCAACGCCGGACAGCAACTGCAGCCAGTTCAGGGCTGAGCGCTCGGCGGTGAGCAGGCTGCGAGCCGGGCCTTCCATGGAAAACAGCGATTGGCCGGGGCTTGCCTCGTCTCCGTCCTGCACCTGCCAGCTCAGGGTGACCCCCGGGTCCACCTGCCGGAACACCTCCTCAACCCATGCGCGTCCGGCAATGGTTGCGGCATCCCGGGTAATGACATGTCCGCGACTGATGCGCGCTTGTGGAATCAGCATGGCAGTAATGTCGCCATCTCCAATGTCTTCACGCAGGCTTTGTGCAACGGTTTCAATGCGGGACTGGCGAAGCAGTTCGGCTGGAATCATGGCAGAATTTCCGGTTGTTCAGTGGCGGTTTGGAGGCACGTTGGGTGTGCGGTTGTGATTCTATAGGCCACAGCCAGATTCGCCAAACGTGGAAAGGTGGGGGTGCTAAACTGTGACAACCATCACTTAGACACAAAAGGTGACAAATTCTGACACAAGGTGACGTGGGTAAGGCCTAAGATGTGCAATAACACATTTCTCCAGCTATCACCCGGAGCAGCCGAATGGCGCAGGATAACAAGGTTGTAAGTCTCAAAGGCCAGAAGCTTCCTGACAGGTTTTCCCTGCCGGGCTCTCTGGTGCGCCTGCGTGACGTATCGGGTCAGTCACTGAAGTCTGTACTGTCTGGTTTTTTCGACAAGGCGGACGACGCGCTTTTTGAGCTGGCGGACAAGGCTGGAACCAACCAGGATCAGACCGCGTACTTTGACGCCATGCGTGAGTTGAGGCTGCGGCGCAAGAACATGACCGTGTCGGTGCTGCAGTACGTCAGCCGCGCGTTCAATGACATCGGCTCGTTCAAGCCGGGTGGTGGCAGTGGCACCCTGGATGAGGTGGACCAGGACTCGCTGGCGTTGCTGGACCATTCCGATCTGGAGCAGCAGGTCGCTATCGACAACCTGATCAACAAACTGCGCAACCAACACGCGGAGGTTATACGCCTGCTGAATGTGCGGGTTGCTCACCTGCTGCCCTCGGTGCGTCTGGAAGATAGCCAGATGCCCCTGAGCCCGGAGGTGATCTGCGGAGGGGTTGCGGAAGCCTGTTCCGATCTGGATATCGATATCCGTGCCAAGCTGGTGGTGCTTAAACTGTTTGACCGCTTACTGGTGGGGGTTCTGGGTGATTTCTACAAGGATGCCAACAAAACCCTGATCGCCGAAGGGGTGCTGCCCGACATGCGTCGCCCGCCGGTCGGTGGCCAGGGCGCGTCTGGCAAATCCGCCCCGGCTGGGGGGCGGACTGCTGGGACGCTGTCAGCGAGCTCGGAGTCAGATGCGTCGGGGCCGCTCACGACGCCATCCGACGATGTGCGGGCAACGTTTTCTGAACTGAGTGCTCTGTTGCACCAGGGGCAGAGTTCGAGCGAGTACGGCACAGAAAACAGTGGTGTGCCCAGCGCCGGCGCGCTCGATACCCGTACACTGATGACACGGCTTCACGAAATCCAGTCTCAGTCAGTCCATTGGGGGCAGGGTGAGGTTGTGCCTCTGTCAGAGCAACTACAGCAGGTGTTCCGGTCGGAAACCGGGAAGAAACATGATGTCGGCCAAGTGGACAGCGACGTTATCAATCTCGTGTCGATGTTGTTTGATTTTATCCTGGAAGACCGTCAGCTCCATCCGGTGATGAAGTCCGTGATCGGGCGCCTTCAGATTCCCGTACTCAAGGTGGCGTTGAGCGACAACAATTTCTTTAACCGGGGCGGACATCCGGTACGGAAGCTGCTGAATGAACTGGCCATGTCTGCTATCGGTTGGACCGAGAAAAAGGCCGGCCAGCGTGATCCGCTACGAGACAAGATCGAGTCGGTGGTTGATCGCGTGCTTAACGAATTTACCGACAACGTCGATATTTTCAGTGAGTTGCTCAGCGATTTCGGCCATTTCATGGATTTGGACCGTCGTCGCAGGGAGCTCGTGGAGCAGCGTCTGCGTGATGCTGAGGAAGGCAGGGCCAAGCAGGAGCGGGCATCCAAAGCGTCTGAGAACCTGCTGAACGAACAGATTACCGGTCGGGATCTGTCTCCTCCGGTCGTCACACTGTTGAATGAGGCGTGGGCAAAGTATCTACAGTGGATCGTGCTGCGTGAGGGTGAAGACAGTGAGCGCTGGGATGAGGCGTGTGACCTTACCCGGCAACTCGTATGGAGTGTTGATCCCAGGCCCATCAACGACAACACTCGCAGCGAGCTGCTGCGGTCGATTCCGGGAATCGTGGACGGTCTGAGAAACGCCCTGCAGGAAATTTCGTGGGACCCGTTTGCCACCGACGCCGCCATAAGAGACCTTGAACTGGCTCACGTGGACGTGTTCCAGCGCCTTGTCACCACAACCCGCCCTGCTGTGGCGCCCGAACCTGAACCTCAGGCTGCGACCCAAAAGGTGGAGGCGGAACCGTCTGTGGTCTCCAGGGATATGTCGGATACCGCGCCCAAAGCTCCAGAGAAAGTGGAGCGAACGACTGAGCGCGTAATGGCAGGCGCCTCCGAGCCCTCGGACGCCACCACGTCTGTATCTGCTAGCCCCGTGCCAAGCCCTGAAGAGCCGGCTGCAGAGGAATTGGTCGAGAGCTCCGGGGCAAATGTCGAGCTTCAATGGCTGGAACGGCTGATGGCCTTCGTGTTGGCTCCTGGGTTGAGCTGACCCGTGATGGCAACAAAACACGCTGCAAGCTGGCCGCGTTTATCAAGGCGACGGGCAAGTACATCTTCGTTAATCGCAGTGGTGCCAAGGTGGCGGAATATCAGCGTGAAAACCTCGCACTGGCGCTCGCTGCGGATGAGATCTCCATGTTGGACGACGGCCTGATATTCGACCGGGCGCTGGAATCCATCATCGACAACCTTCGCAGTAGCCGCAAGGACTGATCGTATAGCAAGACCGGAGACTTTGTGCTTCAATCAGGGGCATCAAAGCAACAACGGCGAACGCATCGGTGGTCCGGTCTGTTCGCCCCGGCCTGTTGGAACCACATTGTCTGAAACCATCCCTTCGCGCAACACCATTGACCTGTCGCCACCGGCTGTCGCCGGATTACGGACGACCGGTTGGGTAGCCGGCGCCCGTTGGTGCCCGTCTCCAAATTTTGGCAAACGCCCCGAAGGGGCGGCAATATCCCTGTTGGTTGTTCATAACATCAGCCTTCCTCCCGGGCAGTTCGGAGGCGATGCCATCGAACGGTTTTTCTGCAACCAACTGTCCCCCTCAGAGCACCCCTATTTCGAGACCATCGCCGATATGAAGGTTTCGTCACACCTGCTGATCCGCCGGGATGGCGAATGCCTTCAGTTCGTCAGCTTGTTGGAGCGCGCGTGGCATGCCGGGCGGTCCTGCTTTCAGGGCCTGGAAGAGTGCAACGATTATTCAATCGGCATTGAGCTGGAGGGCGCGGATGACATTCCATACACCGCAGCTCAGTATGAGGTGCTTGCTGACGTGTCAGCATTGATCATGAAATCGTGGCCGGCCATCACGCCAGAGAGGATCACCGGGCACAGCGATATCGCACCCGGTCGCAAAACCGATCCAGGCCCGGCTTTTGACTGGCCCCGATATCGGCAACTGCTTGGTACAGGGCGTGGCAACGGAGCGGATAACTGATGGTATTGGTGGTGTTTCTGCTCGCTTACCTGGTGAGACGCAAGCTGGATGCGGCCAACGCCTGGTCTTCTGAGACGTTGTGGCGTTCCGCGTTTAACCGGGGAGGCGCTGAAAGGTCTGGTAACGAGGCAGGCCTATGGAAGGGGCTGGTTATTATTCTTGTGCCCTCGCTGATTCTGGCCGCCGGGGAGTACTATCTGCACACCATTGGCTGGCGCATGGCCGCGTATCCATTGGAGTTTTTGCTGATGGTGTTGTTGATGGGTGCGCCGGGTTGGCGGGCGCGCCTGGAGGTTTACAGTGAATCCTGGGCCAGGGGCGACATGCAGTCCGCTTGGCATCACGTTATGGATATTTTACCGGCTGAGGAACGGGGCGCGGCAACGTCGCCCGATGAGATGCATCTGGCTTTGTCACGAACGCTGATGGTCAGCGTCTTCGAGCGTTTTTTTCTGGTCGCTTTCTGGTATGCCGTTGGCGGTATTGCGGCTGCCTTCTTTGCGAGGGGAGTTGTCGCGTTAAGGGATCACTGGCCGCAGGTGGCAGCGAGACCAGGGTTTGCCGCGCTGGCGGAGATACTCAATTGGCTTCCCTCACGACTACTGTCCTTCACGTTTGGAGTCGCAGGTGATCTTGCCGGCTGGATGAAAGAAGGGAAACGAAGACTGTTTGATTTTAGCCTCAGAACCAACCAGCTATTGATGGGCGCCGCGAGCGCGGCATTGACGGGCTATGCACTGGACCCGGAACGGTTCTCAAAGATCCATCCGGACGAATGGGCGGGCTTTGGTGGCCGCAGCCTGGAGGCCATCCGGGATTTGCTGAACCGAAGCATGCTGGTCTGGATCTGCATCCTTGCGCTGCTGGTTATTGCCGGTGTGCGCTGATCACGACATTTTGACAAAAATTACATTTTTACGCCGAAAAACACTCAAGTTTGTAGTACTTTAGTCGACAATATAAACAAATAGAATAAAGTTCCATCCTTTCGATGCTTTCTGTGGGGGTACACGTGAACCAGCTTATCAAGCCTGCAGTAGCGCTGATGAATCGGCTGCCGATGTTCTACAAATTCAGCCTGATCAGTGTGTTGTTCCTGCTTCCCATTATTGCCCTTTCCTGGTTGGTTATCAGTGAACTGAACCGGTCGGTTGATACCATGACCCGGGGCGTGGAGGGGTTGGAGCAGCTCGAAAAGGTGGATACGCTGCTGGCAGAGTCCATGGCATACCGGGATTTTCGTGCCCCCGGCAAGATCAAGGATGACAATGAACTGCTCTCACAGTCCGCAGAGTCGTCAGAAACGATTGATAGAATTCTTGAGGAACTGGTTAACGCAGAGGCTCGTTTTGATGAGTCCGGTAACTGGTCCCAGCAGGTGGCGATGCTGGTGGAAGAGTGGCAAACACTCAAATCGACTGACAGTTATCAGGGCAATATCGACCCCCAGTTCAAGTATTATCAGGAGTTCGTCCAGAAAGTGCGGGCGCTCTTGTCCGCGACCATTGAAATTTCCGGCCTGGGGCAGGACGCATCCCGGGAAAACCTGCTGCTTCTGGGGCTTTTGCGTGAGTCGCTGCCGGATGCCCGCAGCATCATTGGCCGGGCCAGGACGTTCGGGACCTTTGCGCTCATCGACGGGCAGGTGGGCTACAATCTCAGTGACGCTCTTAATGAAATCTATGACGAACTGACCAACCGCGCATCACTGCTCGGGCCTGCACTGACCGTATCGATGGATGCATCGCCGACCCTGGAGAAAACGACAGGTGATGCTGTCGAGGGCATTCTCGAGAGTCTGGTGGTTGTGCGTGACGAGCTGGATGCCAACATCATCACGCCCATGCGCCTCGAGTTACCCTGGCGGGATTTCAACCGCACCATCGAAAACCAGCTTGCCCATTACGATGCGCTCAAGGCTGGAATTTTTGACGTCGTTGGCGCAAACCTGAACTCACGCCTGGAGGGCGAGCTGCAGCAACGGCAGTTGATTATTGCCGCATTGGTAATTGTCCTGTTGGTGGTGGTTTACCTCTACGTCGGCTTCTTTATGTCGGTACGTACGGCTATTAATCGTTTCAGCACGGCAGCAAGGTCCGTGGCTGAGGGCGATATGACGACTCACATCCAATTGGATAATCGTGATGAATTGGGTGAGCTGACTACCGAGTTCAACAACATGACGGACCGGATTGCCGAATTGATCCGCTCAGTGAGCAGCACTACATCGGACGTCGATCGGCAGGCCACTCGTGTCAACGATACCGCGGCTGCGAACAGCGAGGCCGTTGCGCGGCAGATGGAGGAGTCCGGCCAGATCAACGAAGCATGAACCAGATGGTGGAAGCGGTCAATGAGGTTACTGAGAGTGCTCATCGCGTGTCTGATAGCGCTGGCGCGGCTGAAGAGGATACCGAGAGAGGCCGCGGAGTGGTTGCGGATACCGTCGCCACCATCAACCGTCTTGCCACCGAAATCTCCGGCGCGGTTGATGTCATCAACCGGGTAAACGCCGACAGCGATAACATCAGCCAGGTTCTGGTCGAAATCAAGGCGATTGCGGAGCAGACCAATCTCCTGGCATTGAATGCGGCCATCGAGGCTGCGCGCGCCGGTGAGCAGGGCCGTGGTTTTGCGGTGGTGGCAGACGAAGTACGTTCACTGTCACAGCGTACCCACAAATCGACTGAGGAAATCGAGGGTATGATCACCCGGTTGCAGAGCGGCGTGAAGGAAGCCGTTGCGGCCATGACCAACAGCCATGACGTGACTGAAACCACGGTGAAGAAATCGGCGGAAGTGACGGAAGCGCTGGACCGGATTGCCCAGGGGATTTCGACCATTGTTGATATGAGCCACCAGATCGCACAGGCGGCCGAGGAGCAGTCTGCCGTGGCGAAAAACGTCAATACCAACGTTGAACAGATCAGTGTCCTGGGTGAGAAAACGGCAGATAACGCCGAGGAAACCCTGGCATCGTCACGGGAAATGTCACAACTGACTGCATCCCTGCAGCGCCTCGTGGAAGCGTTCAGGGTCTGACATTCGGGATCTGAAGGGTGTGCTCCTGAGATCTATGGCGATAGCTGTTTAATACAGTTTGTCAGCATCTGGTTTGTCGGAACATCAACGCCCAGCGCATGCCCGCGCCCGACGATATATCCATTGATAAAGTCAATTTCGGTAGGGCGGCCCCGCCGCCTGTCGCTGCGCATGGATGAGGTATTCCGCGCCGTTTTGCGGGCAACCGTTTCGATGCGTTCGCGAATTGTGATTGATGGCAGGGCTTTTCCAATATCCTCCTTCATCACCTTCGAGATTTCGTCGCACAACTCATCGATGTGTTCCCGGTAGAACGGGTCGGCGAGGATGTCACCGTTCGGGCAGTCGAGGATTGCCGTAAAGGCATTGATACCCGCATTGATGATCAGTTTGTCCCACAGCCGCCTCTGAATGTCTTGCTCTGCGTGAACCGTCAACCCGCTGGTGCCAAGCGCCGTTACTACCTGCGTCAGATGCGTCGTCGCACTCTTGGTTAATGGGCCAACCCAGGTTTCGCCTTTGCCGGCGTGGACTGTGCAGCCTGGTGCTGGGCGGTTCGCCCCTTCGGTGGTGCTGGCGGCCAGGATCGGTCGTTGTGGCCAACGCTCGGCGACCGCTTGCTGGCAGCCCAAGCCGTTCTGGAACAGGACGATGGGAGTATCTGGGGAAAGGTCATGGAGGTTGGATTCAATGGCACCGAGCGTATCGCCCGCCTTCGTGGTGACCATCAACAGTGAGGGGGGTGCCTCGGTGGCGAGCAGGTAGGGAACTGTGACAACTTCCTCCGGGCCTTCGAACCGCCGGAACGTGTAAGTCAGTGCGGGTTTACCTGTTTCCGGGGTAACCTTGCGACGAGGGATAAACGTTACCGTCCCGGTGGGCAGGTAGCCCGCCCAGAGTTGGCCCATGGAGCCTGCTCCGAGAATGGCGATGCGGCCATTCCCGGACAGCCCCTGATTATTCCCTGGCGTGGCCATGGGTTACATGGCCTCGATGGCGGCCCGTTGCTCGCTGAGCCGGCTCATGCTGCCCTGGGCATCGCTGAGCTTTTCCTTCTCTTTTTCTACCACCTCTGCGGGCGCCTTGGCAGTGAATTTCTCGTTGCCAAGTTTTCCTTCCAGTCGGCCAACTTCTTTTTGCAGTCGCTCCAGTTCCTTGTCCAGTCGCTTGAGTTCGGCATCCTTGTCAATCAGACCGGCCATGGGCACCAGCACTTCCATCTCGCCAACCAACTGGGTGGCTGACATGGGGGCTTCGCCTTCGGTAAACCATTCCAGGCTGTCCAGGCGCGCCAGTGATGACAGGAACTGTCGGTTCTCGTCCAAGCGGCGTTTGTCGTCTGGGTTTTTACCACGCAGAAGCACCGGGATGGCTTTTGCCGGGGAGATGTTCATCTCGCCGCGGATATTCCGAACAGCGACAATCACGCCTTTCAGCCATTCAATATCGGCGGCTACCGCAGAGTCCTGCTTGTTGGCATCTGGCTGGGGGAAGGGTTGCAGCATAATGCTGTCACCACTCTTACCGGCCAGGGGTGCGATGCGCTGCCAGATTTCTTCGGTGATGAACGGCATCATCGGGTGCGCCAGGCGAAGGACCGCTTCCAGCACCCGTACCAGGGTGCGGCGGGTGCCACGTTTGGCTTCCGCACTGGCGTTGTCGTCGTTCAACGCCGGCTTGGAGAGTTCCAGGTACCAGTCGCAGTATTCGTTCCAGATGAACTCATACAGGGCGTACGCGGCCAGGTCGAACCGGTACTGGTCAAGATGGCGGATCACGTCCTGCTCGCAGGTTTGCAGCTCGCTGATGATCCAGCGGTCTGCCAGCGACAATTCCACGGCCTCACCGTTGACGCCGCAATCCTCGCCCTCGGTGTTCATCAGCACGTAACGGGCAGCGTTCCACAGCTTGTTGCAGAAGTTACGATAGCCTTCAAGGCGCTTCATGTCCCAGTTGATGTCGCGGCCGGTGGTCGCCATGGCGGAGAGAGTGAAACGCAGGGCATCCGTACCATGAGCGGTAATGCCTTCCGGGAACTCCTTCCGGGTGCGCTTCCCGATCTTCTCGGCCAGTTTGGGCTGCATCAGGTTGCCAGTGCGTTTCTCCAGCAGGTCATCGAGCTCGATGCCGTCGATCATGTCCAGTGGGTCAATCACGTTGCCCTTGGACTTGGACATCTTGTCGCCGTGCTCGTCGCGGATCAGGCCGGTCACATACACGGTCTTGAACGGTACCTGTGGGGTGCCGTCCTCGTTTTTCATGAAGTGCATCGTCATCATGATCATCCGGGCCACCCAGAAGAAAATGATGTCAAAACCGGTCACGAGAACGTTGGTGGGGTGGAAGGTTTTCAGCCGCTCGGTGATTTCCGGCCAGCCCAAGGTGCCGAAGGTCCACAGGGCGGAGCTGAACCAGGTGTCGAGCACGTCGTCGTCCTGGTTCAGCTGCAGGTCGGCGGCAAGGTTGTGTTTCTGGCGCACTTCCTCTTCACTACGGCCGACATAGATATTGCCCTCGGCGTCGTACCAGGCAGGAATACGGTGGCCCCACCAAAGCTGGCGGGAGATGCACCAGTCCTGGATGTCACGCATCCAGGCGAAGTACATGTTTTCGTACTGCTTGGGCACGAACTGGATACGACCGTCTTCGACCGCTTCGATCGCCGGCTTTGCCAGGGTTTTGGCGTCGGCGAACCATTGGTCGGTCAGCATGGGTTCGATGATCAGGCCGGAGCGGTCGCCCCGGGGAACGCTCAGCACGTGGTCTTCGACTTCCTGTACCAGGCCTTCGGCGTCCATATCCGCCACGATCTGCTTGCGGGCCTGTTCGCGGGTAAGGCCGGCGTACGCAGCCGGCAGGCTGCCGTCCACATCGGTGTTTTCAGTGCCATCGGCGTTGACCACTTCGGCTACATCGCGGATGCAGGCGTCCTGGGTCATGACGTTGATCATTACCAGGTTGTTGCGCTTGCCCACGGCGTAGTCGTTAAAGTCGTGGGCGGGGGTGATCTTGACGCAGCCACTGCCTTTTTCAGGGTCGGCGTGGGTGTCGGCGAGAATGGGAATGCGTCGGCCTACCAGCGGGAGGTCAACGAATTTGCCAATCAGGTGCTGGTAGCGCTCATCGTCCGGGTGCACGGCCACAGCAGTATCGCCAAGCATGGTTTCCGGGCGAGTAGTCGCCACCACTAGATAGTTCTTGCCATCCTGCGTCTTTTCGCCGTCGGCCAGCGGGTAGCGAAGGTGCCAGAAAAAGCCTTTCTCTTCCTTGTTCTCGACCTCAAGGTCGGAAATGGCGGTATGCAGCTTCGGGTCCCAGTTGACCAGGCGCTTGCCACGGTAGACCAGGCCTTCGTCGTACAGACGGATGAACACTTCCTGCACGGCTTTGTAGAAACCGTCGTCCATGGTGAAACGCTCATGGTCCCAGTCCACCGAGTTACCCAGACGGCGGATTTGGCCGGTGATGGTGCCACCGGAATGTGCCTTCCAGTCCCAGATGCGCTTGATGAATTCTTCCCGGCCAAGGTCATGACGGGTTTTGTCTTCTTCCGCCGCGAGCTTGCGTTCAACCACCATCTGGGTGGCGATACCGGCGTGGTCGGTGCCTACCTGCCAAAGGGCGTTGCGGCCCTGCATGCGTTTGAAGCGGGTGAGCGTGTCCATAATGGTGTGCTGGAACGCATGGCCCATGTGGAGGCTGCCGGTGACGTTGGGCGGTGGGATAGCGATGCTGAAGGATTCGCCTTCGCCCCCCTCCGCCTTTTCTGAACGGGGGCGGAAGTACCCTTTGGACTCCCAGTTTTCGTACCACTGGCGCTCGATGTTTTCTGGCTGGTAGGTTTTTTCCATGGGTTTCTGCTGGTGACCGTTTGGTTGATTCACAAGGGAAATTCAAGGCGTCTGATTATACATGCTCACTTGGGTTGCGGCGAACCTTGGGGTGCAGGGGCATGGGGATAGTTTGAATTTCGGAAAGAAAAAGAACTCGCTGCGCTCAGACACCTTTTTGCTGTCCGAAATTCAAACTACCCCCATACCCTTATGGAGTCCGAGTTGTCTCGGCTGTGTTCAATGGTTTTGTCTGGGTATGATTGTGAGCCTGTTTTACGTCTCACCGCTTCCTTTGGTCATGCACTCGAGGCTCAATTCCCAATGCCCGTAACTGCTTGAAATGCGATCGTGCCTGACTCAACACCGTTTCGTCGTTATGGGCAACCAGCGCCAATCGTTTAAACCGGTCTGCGTCCGCAGGCAGGGTGGATGAGAGGATGATCACCGTGTCCCAGTCTTCCGCTACCGGTTGGCAAAGCAATATCCCAACGGGATCAGTGCAGGTCGTGGCGGAGTCCGGCACGATGCTGTGGGGTATAAAAGCCTCGGGGCTGAAGTTCCAGAGCAGGTCGTCCAGTTCCTGAGCCTGTTGCATGGTGTCACAGACGACGCCCACGCGGTCTCCCTGCTGGCGCGCCTTGTCCACCAGTTTGGCGGTATGGAGATTGCGAGCCGCAGGGGTATTCTGGGCGAGGATGTGGAACCAGTAGGACTGGTTCCGTTCATCCTGTGAGCCGGATTACTTTCCGGCATGGGACATCAGGTAGTCGACCAGCATGGGTACCGGGCGGCCAGTCGAGCCTTTGGCTTTGCCGGAGAGCCAGGCAGTACCTGCAATGTCCAGGTGGGCCCAGGGGTAGTCCTTGGTGAACCGGGACAGGAAGCAGGCAGCGGTGATGGTGCCGGCCGGGCGACCACCAATGTTCTGCATGTCAGCAAAGTTGCTGTCGAGCTGGCTCTGGTATTCGTCCCACAGAGGCAGGCGCCAGGCGCGGTCGCCAGCGCGTTCACCAGCGGCCAGCAGTTCGTTGGCCAGGGTGTCGTTGTTGCTCAGCAGGCCGGTGGCATGGCTGCCCAGGGCGATGATGCAGGCGCCAGTCAGTGTGGCCATGTCGACGACCACTTCCGGGTCGAATTTCTTGACGTAGGTGAGGGCGTCGCACAGTACGAGGCGGCCTTCTGCGTCGGTGTTCAGGATTTCGATGGTCTGGCCAGACATGGAAGTAACAATGTCACCCGGGCGTGTCGCAGTGCCGCTGGGCATGTTCTCGGCGGCGGCGATTACGGCAACCACGTTGATTTTCGGTTTGGTCTCGGCAATGGTTTTCATGGCGCCGAACACGGCGGCGGCGCCACCCATGTCGTACTTCATTTCATCCATGCCTTCGCCGGGCTTGAGGCTGATGCCGCCGGTGTCAAAGGTAATGCCTTTGCCCACGAGGACGTAAGGCTTGTCTTTCGCCTTGCCGCCACGGTATTCCATTACGATCAGTTTGGCGGGTTGGGCGCTGCCGGCAGACACGGACAGTAAGCTGTGCATGCCCAGCTTTTGCATCTGCTTTTCGTCCAGCACGTCGGTCTTGATGACGTCGTTGTCTTTGGCCAGTTTCTCAGCCTGCTCAGCCAGCCAGGTGGGATGGCAGATATTCGGCGGTGTGTTGCCCAAATCCCGGGTGAAATTCATACCACGGCCGGTAGCCAGACCAAGATTGAAGCGTCCTTCAGGGCCTTTCCGGCGGAGGAGGCAGCAACGGTCACCTTCGTCAGTTTGCGTTGTGATGGTTTCTCGCTCTTGAATTCGCTGAACCGGTAGAACTGCTCTTCCAGGGTGCGGCCGATCAGGTTCAGGCGTGCCGTTTCCGAACTGGTGGCGTCGTCACCGGTGACAAGGGTGTCGCTCAGGCCGACCAGTACGTGTTTGGATGGGCCATCCTTGATCTGGCTGGCCATGGCGATCAGCGACTTGCGGTAGTTGGCGGGGGAGCGATCCTTGTCGGCGCCGGTGCCAACGACCAGCAGGCGAGCCCAGGGCCGGCCTTCGAGTGGAACGAGCAGGGTGGTTGCATTTTTACCGGTAGCATCCCCGTTCTTCTGCAGGGTCTTGATCAGTCCGCCCAGGGCTTCGTTTGCTTGGGTCGTGGAGGCAGGCCAGTCACCTTTTTCCGGCAGGGCAACAACCAGGCAATCCGCTTTGGTATCCGAAATGGGCTTACTGCTCAGAGTAAAATTCATAGCAACTCCCGTTGGTTATTCTGATGGAGGACAGGCCCGGCCTCGGGCTTGAATGTCCGAATGCCTATAGCATTGGGGTTTGGGGGTAAATTATCAAGCGCTGACAGGTTGTTAACGCCTGTGCTCTGTCATTCGGCACCAAGGTTACTTAGAATACGGCGAATCCCGATTTCCATCGACTCCGGTCGCATCCGGCTCTGAGAGACCGATTTGAGCATCGTTTTCCGATACCTAACCCGCCAGGTGATCATCAGCATGCTTGCTGTATCCGGCATTCTGTTGCTGGTGTTCATGAGCGGCCGGTTTATCAAGTATCTGGCGGAAGCCGCTGCCGGTGAGCTGGCGGGCGATGTGTTGTTCCAGATTATGGCTTACCGTTTTCCCGGTTTCCTGGAGCTGATCCTGCCCCTGGGCTTTTTCATTGGCATCCTGCTGGCGTACGGGCGCATGTACCTGGAAAGTGAAATGACGGTACTGTTTGCCTGTGGTGTGAGCGACAAGCAGCTGTTGATGAAAACACTTCTTGGCAGTATTCCGGTGATGTTGGTGGTGGGGGCCATGAGCTCTATGTGTCTCCCTGGGGCATGAAGAAAGTCGAGGGGATCTTCAACGAGCAACGCCAGGCGACGGAATTTGAGATGTTGGCGCCGGGACGCTTCCAGTCGTTGTCGTCTGGCGAACGTGTGACTTACACGGAAGCGCTGAGTGAAGACAAGCGTCGGCTTGAGGGTGTGTTCATTGCCGAGCACAGTGAAGACGGCAAGGGGCTTACCATCATTACCGCCCGGGAAGGGTCCCAGTTTATTGACGAGCAAACCGGCAGCCGCTTCCTGGTGCTCGAAGATGGTGCCCGTTTTGAAGGCTTGCCGGGGCAACTGGCGTACGACGTCACCGGGTTCGAAGCTACGGGCTCAAGATCCGCAGTGGCAGTGCGGGTGAGAAAGAGCTGGAGGAAGGGCTTGCGACCTCCGCCTTGATGGCGTCGGATGATCCGGAGCACCGAGCCATGCTGCACTGGCGGTTCACACTGCCGCTCATCGTGCCGATTGTCACCCTTCTGGCTGTGCGCCTTAGCCGGGTGAATCCCCGGCAGGGGCGATTCTTCCACTTGTTGCCGGCCATGCTGGTCTATATCACTTACCTTGGTTTGCTCATCGTGGCCCGTGATGCCCTTGAAGGCGGCAAGGTGCCCGAATGGATCGGGTTGCTATGGGTGCACGCCCTGTTTCTGGCCCTCGGGTTATGGCTGCAGTTCGGGCCTGCCTGGCTCTACCGCCGGCGCCTGCTGAAGGAGGCTCGGCAACATGCGTAAGATCGATCGCTATGTGATGAGCACGGTGGGTGGTGCCATGTTCCTGGTGATGCTTGTGGTGCTGTCCCTGGACCTGATCTTCGCATTTATCGCCGAGTTGGACGACGCGGAAAACGATTACCAGACGCTCCAGGCGTTGCTCTATGTGCTGATGACATTGCCGCGGCGCATCTATGACTACCTCCCGCTTGGCGCCTTTATGGGGTGCCTGGTCGGCCTCGGCACCATGGCGAGTTCGTCGGAGCTCACGGTTATCCGGGCCGCGGGCGTTTCTCTCAAACGGATTGTCTGGTCTGCCATGAAGCCGACCCTGGTGGTAGTGGTTCTTGGTGTGCTGATTGGCGAGTACATCGCGCCACCGGCTGAGCGGATGGCACAAAGCCAGAAGACCGTGGCCCAGGGCGCGGGTGAAAATATTGCTTCTGCCTCGGGCATCTGGCACCGGGAGGGTGATGTGTTCATGCATCTGAATGCGGTTCAGCCCAACGGCGTCTTGCACGGGGTGTCGCTGTTCAGATTTGATGAGGAACGTTGGCTGGTGTCCGCCAGTTTCGCTGAAAGAGGGATCTATCAGGGCGATCACTGGCTGTTGGAAAACGTGGCCACTACCAGGCTAAGCGGTGAAAAAACCACCCAGGAAACCCATCGGGCCCTGCGATGGGAAACCGGTCTGTCGCCCAGCGTTCTCAGTGTGCTGATTGTAAAGCCGGAGGACCTTGCGATCTCCGGTCTCTATACCTACGCGAGCTATCTGGGAGAGCAGGGTCTGAATGCCGCCAACTACTGGTTGGCGTTCTGGAAAAAAGTGCTTATGCCACTGGGCACCGCAGTCATGGTGCTGGTCGCGATCTCTTTCGTTTTCGGCCCGCTCCGGTCCGTTACCATGGGGTTCCGGGTTTTTACGGGCCTGATTGTCGGGCTGTTGTTCAAGTACATGCAGGATCTGCTGGGCCCCATGAGCCTGGTGTTTGGTTTCAACCCGGTGCTGGCAATCGTCCTGCCAATCGCGATTAATGCGGTGGTTGGTGCGGTACTGATGAAAAGGGCCGGATAGCTACTTCTTTTTAGTCTCTTTGGGGACAGTGGCAACGATACTGCCAGAAGCGCGGTCAGTCAGCGACAACCCATTGATCGGGTAGAACAGCGCCAGGATCGCCGGGATAGTCACGAAGAGAGTCGCTGCGTTCAGGTAATAGGCACCCAGCAGCGCGACGAACAGGATAGCCGCCGCGGCCACGTATCGCTTCAGGGCTTGTGTCCAGGACACGGACGTGCCGTCCAGGTTTTCAATGCGAATACGCCACACCTGCATGCCGAGTGTCTGGCCGTTTTTGGTCCAGAAGTATCCAAAGAACAGATACAGCGCCAGGAACAGCACAAATGTGAGCAGTGGGTCTGCCTTCAGAGTCCCCGCTTCCGCCATGGCTTCATATTGGTCCCACCCGGTGACCCAACCCGCTACAAGGGTGTACATCCAGGTAGTTACCAGTAGCACCGCTATGCTGATCAACGAATCGTAAATCACCGCCATCAGTCGCTTGATGAATGCAGCGGGAGGAAGGAGTTCCTCAGCGGTATGAAAGCGGCGGGGCATGGCTTCTCCTGTGATGTTTCACGTTTTTCCTGTTCTCGGCGTGTGCTAGAGTAGCGGATTTGCAAGCGCATGTAAGTATGTGTCTTTAAACGCGGACCCGCACGGTTTATAGAAGGGTATCAAAGGGCTATGAAAACCGCAGAGTTGCGACAGGCGTTTCTCGATTACTTCAAACAGCAGGGCACACTATTGTGCCGAGCAGTTCACTGGTGCCGGCGGACGACCCGACCCTGTTGTTTACCAACGCGGGAATGAACCAGTTCAAAGACGTGTTCCTGGGTCGCGAAGCCCGCGATTACAGCCGGGCGACAACCACGCAGAAGTGCGTGCGTGCAGGTGGTAAACACAATGACCTTGAGAACGTAGGCTATACAGCGCGCCACCATACCTTTTTCGAAATGTTGGGTAACTTTAGCTTTGGCGACTACTTCAAGCGTGAAGCCATCAATTTTGCCTGGACCTTCCTGACCGGCGACGACTGGCTGAAGCTGCCAAAGGAAAAACTGTGGGTCACCGTTTACGCGTCCGACGACGAAGCCTTTGATATCTGGAATCAGGAAGTTGGTGTTCCGGCAGATCGAATCGTGCGGATTGGCGACAACAAGGGCGCCCCATACGCATCTGACAACTTCTGGCAAATGGGCGATACCGGTCCCTGTGGTCCCTGTACCGAAATCTTTTACGACCACGGTCCTGATGTGGATGGTGGTCCTCCCGGTAGCCCGGAAGAAGACGGTGACCGCTACATCGAAATCTGGAACGTGGTGTTCATGCAGTACAACCGCCAGGCGGACGGTGAGATGCTGCCCCTGCCCAAGCCCTCGGTGGATACCGGTATGGGTCTGGAACGCATCACCGCGGTGCTGCAGGGCGTTCACAGCAACTACGAAATTGACCTGATGCAGGACCTGCTCAATGCAGCCTCCGACATCCTTGGCGGCGTTGAAACCACAGAAGCGTCGCTACGCGTGGTGGCGGATCACATCCGCTCCTGTGCCTTCCTGATCTCCGACGGTGTCATGCCGTCCAACGAAGGGCGTGGTTTCGTACTGCGCCGTATCATTCGCCGGGCTGCGCGCCATGGCAACAAACTGGGTGCCACGCAGCCTTTCTTCCACAAGCTGACTGGCGCTTTGGTTGAGCTGATGGGCGGTGCCTTCCCGCAACTGGTCAGCAGCCGCAAGCAGATTGAAAAGGTGCTGCTGCAGGAAGAGGAGCAGTTTGCCAAGACTCTGGACAAAGGCCTGCGCCTGCTTGAACAGGACATTGCGGCGCTCAAGAGTTCCGAAATTCCGGGCGAAACCATCTTTACCCTGTACGACACCTACGGTTTCCCGGTTGACCTGACCAACGACATTGCCCGTGAGCGTGGCCTGACCCTGGACTACGATGCTACGAGAAAGCCATGGAGCGCCAGCGCGAGCGTGCCCGCGCGGCGAGCAAATTCGGCATGGATTACAATGCAGCCGGTTTGAACATTGAAGGGTCTACCGAGTTTACCGGTTACGAACATATCGACGGCCACGAAACCATTCGCACCGTGATAGTGGGTGGTGAAGAGAAAGCGGCCCAAGCCGGCGATGAAGCGATTCTGGTGCTGGAACGCACGCCGTTTTACGCGGAGTCAGGCGGTCAGGTGGGCGATACCGGCCTGCTGACCTGGAGCGGTGGCCGCTTCAAGGTGACCGACACCCAGAAAGAGGGCAGCAATCACCTGCATATCGGTACCGTGATTGAAGGCGAATTGTTCCCGGGGCTGGAAGTGGATGCCCGCATCGACCACGCTCGTCGTGAACGGACCAAGAAGAACCACTCCGCAACCCACCTGATGCATGCCGCGCTCCGTAATGTGCTGGGCGAGCACGTTACACAGAAAGGCTCGTTGGTAGATCCTGACAAACTGCGGTTCGACTTCTCCCACTTTGAGTCGGTAACACCGGAACAGTTGCGGGAAATCGAGCGTCAGGTTAATGAGCAAATATTGGGTAACACCCCGGTTGAGACCGAAATTACCGATATGGAACAGGCCCAGGCCAAAGGTGCCATGGCGCTGTTCGGTGAAAAGTATGGCGATACCGTCCGAGTCCTGAGCATGGGCTCTGACGCATACTCCGTGGAACTGTGCGGTGGCACCCATGTGGCGCGTACCGGCGACATCGGGCTGTTCCGTATCACATCGGAGAGCGGTATTTCATCGGGCGTTCGCCGTATCGAAGCCGTCACTGGGTTTGGCGCTCTGGAATGGGTTGAGGAAACCGAGCAAACCCTGCGGGAAGCTGCAAAGCTGGTCAAAGGCTCGCGTGAGTCCCTGGTCGAGAAAGTTCAGCAGACGCTGGATCGCAATCGACAGCTGGAGAAGGACATCAATGCTCTCCAGGCGAAGCTGGCAAGCTCTGCTGGTAGCGATCTGGCCAGTTCTGCCGTGGATGTGGCTGGCCTTAAAGTGGTGGCCTCTGAAATGGAAGGCGCGGATCGCAAAGCGCTGATGGAAACCGCCGACCAACTCAAGAACAAGCTGGGCGAGGGTGTTGTGGTGCTGGCCAGTGTTGAAGACGGCAAAGTGACACTGGTGCCGGTGTCACCAAATCGGCGACTGGCAGGATCAAGGCCGGAGATTTGATGAAGTATCTGGCGGCTCAGGTTGACGGTAAAGGTGGCGGTCGTCCAGATATGGCCCAGGGTGGCGGAAACGACCCATCAAAACTGGCGGATGCCTGGCAGGTGTTCCTGCCTGGGTTGAGAAAAATATTGCATAGATAACTGTATCCAAAATGGGCAGGTGTATATAATCTCGCCCATTTGGTCGTCTGAGGTGGGGCGCTGCCCCGCTGTCTGTCCACGTTTGGTATCGGGAAAGAAATGGCGCTCTTGGTTCAAAAATTCGGTGGCACTTCGGTGGGCACCACAGAACGGATTGAAGCGGTTGCAGAAAAGGTATGCCGCTTCCGCAAGGAAGGTCATGACGTGGTGGTTGTGGTATCTGCCATGAGTGGGGAAACCAACCGTCTTATTGGTCTGGCCAACGACATCATGGAAGAACCCACGCCCCGGGAAATGGACGTGCTGGTCTCGACCGGGGAGCAGGTGACCATTGCTCTGTTGTCCATGGCGTTGCAAAAGCGCGGCTGTGATGCGCGCTCTTATACCGGTGCCCAGGTTCGAATTCTGACCGACAGCAGCCATACCAAGGCGCGCATCAAGCAGATTGACGAGCAGCGCATGCGGGAAGACCTCAACGCCGGTCGTGTGGTTGTGGTTGCCGGTTTCCAGGGCATTGACGAGAACGGCAGCATCACCACCCTTGGTCGTGGCGGGTCCGATACTACTGCTGTTGCTCTCGCTGCGGCATTGAAGGCTGACGAGTGTCAGATCTACACTGATGTAGACGGTGTCTATACCACTGACCCACGGGTAGTGGACAGCGCGCGCCGGCTGGAGCGAATTACGTTTGAAGAAATGATTGAGATGGCCAGCCTGGGCTCCAAGATTCTTCAGATTCGCTCGGTGGAATTTGCAGGCAAATACAATGTTCCTTTAAGGGTGCTCTCCAGCTTTGAGGAAGGCGAGGGTACCCTGATTACACTTGAGGATGAAAACGCCATGGAACAACCGGTTGTCTCCGGCATAGCTTTAACCGTGATGAAGCGAAACTGACGATCGCCGGTGTACCGGATACCCCGGGCAGCGCCCTGCGTATACTTCAGCCGATCAGCGATGCCAACATTGAAGTCGACATGATCGTACAGAACGTGGGTGCGGATAACCGCACGGATTTCACCTTCACCGTGCATCGCAACGACTTCAAGCGTGGCCAGGCCATTCTGCAGCGGGTGTCCGACGAACTGGGTGCCCGTGAAGTTAGCGGCGACAGCAAGATTGCGAAGGTCAGTATTGTGGGTGTGGGTATGCGGTCTCATGCCGGCGTTGCAACTAAAATGTTTGCAGCACTGTCTAATGAAGGAATCAATATCCTGATGATCTCCACGTCTGAGATTAAAATCTCCGTGGTGATTGACGAAAAATATCTTGAGCTGGCCGTTCGGGCACTGCATAGTGCGTTCGAACTGGACAAGCCCGGGGTAGAGGAAGCCTGAAAATACGCGAACATAAAAGCCGGTTCGCATTGGTTTTCCGAAAAAAGGGCATCATTTGCAGGCTTTTGCTTTTATAAGTACGTATAAGTGATTGTGCGGCTTTTGATTGGCAAGTGATCCCACTATAAAAGTAAGCAGTATACATTTGTCGGAACAGGTAGCTCTGGATAAGGGAGTAAAGGACATGTTGATATTGACCCGCCGTGTTGGCGAAACCCTGATGGTCGGTGATGAAATCACCGTAACCGTCCTTGGGGTGAAGGGGAACCAGGTTCGCATTGGTGTAAACGCCCCCAAAGAAGTGGCGGTTCACCGCGAAGAAATCTATCAGCGAATTCAGAGCGAGAAAGGCTCTGAAGAGCCGGAGCCCGGCAACAGCTGAGAGTGACAAAAAGCCGTTCGAGGGAAACCCGAACGGCTTTTTTGTGTCTCCCGAACGGCTTTTCTGAACCTATGGGAGCGCGGTTCGAAAAAACTCGTGTCAACCCTATGAAATCAGAAAAATTATGGTAGTATACGCCCCGTTCTCAAGGAGAGGTGGGTGAGTGGCTGAAACCAGCTCCCTGCTAAGGAGCCATACGCATTGCGCGTATCGAGGGTTCGAATCCCTCCCTCTCCGCCATTTCTTTTCGGAGAAGAAAGAGAACATTGCTGAATCTGGAAGTATGAATGCGCGGCTGTAGCTCAGCTGGATAGAGTACCTGGCTACGAACCAGGCGGTCGGAGGTTCGAATCCTCCCAGCCGCGCCACTTATACCAAGTTCGCCATTTTCAGTAGGCACTGTTTTTAGCGGCTGTAGCTCAGCTGGATAGAGTACCTGGCTACGAACCAGGCGGTCGGAGGTTCGAATCCTCCCAGCCGCGCCATATTAAACAAAAAGCCCCGCCGAGAGCGGGGCTTTTTGTTGCCTTACCACATTAGATCGTCGGGGATCTCATATCCGGCATAAGGGTCATCATCCCCCTGATCGTCACTCTTGCGGTCATGCAACACCACCACGGCACTTTCGTCCCGCTCCATGATCTTGCGGGCTACGCCCTCGGCTACCACTTCGTAGGCGTCGTTCACGAAGACAATAGCCAGCCTTCCCCGTGACAGTTGATCCACCATGGTGTCGTCCACAAAGAGCTTCTTGATTTTCTTGTCGTGGACAAACTGATAAGAGGTCTCACCTCGCGAGCGATCAAGACGATTGGTTTCCACCAGTTGCCGAATCTGGGCCTGGATGGCCTTTTTCTCAGCCTGCTTCTGGCGCTCAAGGTTTAATTGCCGATCCCGTTCTGCTTTCTCTTCCCGTGCCTGACGGGCACGAATCTCCGCTTCATTGACCTCAACCGCTCCCTTGGGCTGTTGTTTGCGTTTTTTATGTTTCTCGTTGCGAATGGCTTTGGCCTTTTTCTCGTCGGCCAGGCCGGCTTTCAACAACTGATCCTGTAGTGATGGCATGAACGGCTCCGTGAGTGTCTGCAATTTCTGGTAAACTTGGCCCCAAGTATACGCCCGCAGCGCTGCTGGTCGAACCCATCCTTTATTTATCCATTTGCCCCCGGGAATTTCTTTTATGCCGTCATTCAGTCAGTTGGGCCTTTCCGAGCCAATGCTCGCGAACCTGTCGAGGCTTGGCTTTGAAAATCCGACACCGATTCAGTCCGGCGCCTTGCCTCATGCTATGGCAGGTAAGGACTTGATCGCCATGGCGCAGACCGGAAGCGGCAAGACGGCGGCGTTTGGCATTGGCCTGGTGGAAAGGCTGAATCCGCGACGCTTTTCGGTGCAGGGGCTGGTACTTTGTCCCACACGTGAACTGGCGGACCAGGTGTCGAAGTCGCTGCGTGAGCTGGCAAGGGCCCGTGACAACGTAAAGATTCTGTCACTGTGTGGTGGCGTGGCTATCGGCCCCCAGATTGGCTCCCTCAGCCACGGCGCTCATATTGTGGTGGGTACTCCAGGGCGCATTCAGGATCATTTACGAAAGGGCACTCTGAAGCTGGACCAGCTCACAACCCTCATCCTGGATGAGGCGGACCGGATGCTGGATATGGGGTTCCAGGACGCGGTGGAAGACATCATCAGCCAGGCGCCCGCAAAACGGCAGACCCTGATGTTCTCGGCGACGTGGCCCGAGAATATCCGCAAGTTGAGCGAGCAATATCAGCATACGCCGGCTGACGTCCGGATTGAGAGTCAGGCTGTTGAATCCGATATTACCGAGCGATTCTACGAGATCGCACCCGGGCAGCAAGTCCAGGCCGTCGCGGCGCTATTGTCGTTACACCAACCAGCGTCCTGCATTGCCTTCTGCACCACGAAACAGCAATGTGATGATGTCGCCAATGAGCTGAACGGCCTCGGGTTTGCGGCGCTCCCGCTTCACGGTGATCTGGAGCAGAGGGATCGTGACAGTGTTCTGGTTCGTTTCGGCAACCAGAGCTGTTCCGTGCTCGTGGCGACCGATGTGGCGGCCCGCGGTCTGGATATAAAATCTTTGCCGTTAGTGGTTAATGTGGAGCCGGCCAGGGACCCGGAAGTACATACTCACCGAGTCGGTCGAACCGGCCGGGCCGGGGAGCAGGGGCTGGCGGTCACCTTCTGCACCCCGTCGCAGGCCCATAAGATTAACCGGCTGGAATCCGGGCGTAAGCAAGCCGTGACCTGGGGGGATACAGACAAGCTGCTGAAAACTGCGTTGCAGCCGCTGGAGCCGGCGATGAGAACCCTGTGTATAGCGGGTGGGCGCAAAGACAAAGTCCGGCCAGGAGATGTGCTTGGTGCGCTGACCGGTGAGGCTGGGCTGCCCGGGGCCGTTGTAGGCAAGATCGATCTATTCGATTTTCAGTGTTTTGTGGCAGTGGAGAAGGCATCAGCCGCCACGGCTCTGAAAAGGTTGGAGCAGGGGCGTATAAAGGGCCGGAAAATGCGTGTGCGGTATGCATGAATGAGAATGATTTTTGCCCACTCCAGGCCCGTCAGTACGGGCCAGAGAGCTCGGAAACCACCTATTGAAACCGCCAATTAGGTTGCTCAGTGAGTCGGAAAACGGTAAATTACGCGGGATTTTGCCCCCCGAACTGTCCGAATGGCTGGTAAAACCACGCTCCTGGCGAGGCCTGGCCAAGGGCTCGGGAAAATCAACAACTCAATACAGGTAGCTATTTGTTATGAGTGAGCTAATGTCACAAGCCATCGATCTGATGGTCGCAGGCATGGGGTTTGTCTTCGTATTCCTGATCATATTGGTGTTTGCAACCCTGCTCATGTCAAAACTGGTCCATCGGTTCGGCCCGCCTGAACCCGTTGCTCCGGCCCGTACTCCACGTGCAAGGCCTTCGGCGCCATCGTCGGTTGATCCTGACACCGCTGAAGCGATTAAAAAAGCGATTGCACAATACCGGTCACGCCACAAGAAGTGACTGCAGATAGATTAGAACCTTTAAACAGAAGGCTGACACGATGACTGACACAAAGAAACCGCTGGGGATTACGGACGTTATCCTGCGTGACGCCCACCAGTCCCTGCTTGCCACCCGCATGCGGCTTGACGACATGCTGCCCATTGCCGAGAAACTCGACAAGGTTGGTTTCTGGTCTTTGGAATCCTGGGGCGGAGCTACCTTCGACTCCTGCATCCGTTACCTGGGCGAAGATCCCTGGGAGCGCATCCGTGAACTGAAAAAGGCCATGCCTAACACCCAACAGCAAATGCTGCTGCGTGGCCAGAACCTGCTGGGTTACCGTCATTACGCCGATGATGTGGTCGACCGTTTCTGTGAGCGTGCTGCCGAGAACGGCGTAGACGTGTTCCGGATTTTCGACGCCATGAACGATCCGCGTAACCTGGACCGTGCCATCAAGGCCGTTCGTAAGACTGGCAAGCATGCCCAGGCACCATCGCCTACACCACCAGCCCCGTGCACACCATCGAAATGTGGGTTGAAATGGCGAAAGAAGTGGCCGACATGGGCGCGGACTCCATCGCCATCAAGGACATGGCCGGTATCCTTAAGCCTTACGTAGCTTTTGATCTGGTCAGCCGTCTGAAGAAAGAGCTGGATATTCCCATCCATATGCAGTGCCACGCCACCACCGGCATGTCTACCGCCACCGCCATCAAGGCGCGGAAGCCGGCATCGATAACGTGGACACCGCCATTTCCTCCATGAGCATGACCTACGGCCACTCGCCCACCGAGGCGGTTGTTGCCATCCTGGAAGGCACAGACCGAGACACCGGCCTGGACTTGACCCTGCTTGAGGAAATCGCCAGCTATTTCCGCCAGGTGCGTAAGAAGTACGCGAAATTTGAAGGCAGCCTGCGTGGCACCGATTCCCGCATCCTGATCGCCCAGGTACCGGGCGGCATGCTGACCAACATGGAAAACCAGCTGCGAGAGCAGAACGCGAGCGACAAGTTCGACGAAGTTCTGGATGAAATTCCCAAGGTTCGCGAAGACCTGGGCTTCATTCCGCTGGTCACTCCGACTTCCCAGATCGTGGGTACCCAGGCGGTACTGAACGTTCTGACCGGTGAGCGTTACAAGTCCATCTCCAAGGAAACCTCCGCCATCCTCAAGGGCGAGTACGGCGCTGCGCCGGCGGCCATGAATAAGGAGCTGCAGGAGCGCGTTCTGGATGGCAAGGAAGTGATGACCTGTCGTCCGGCCGATGTGCTTGAGCCGGAAATGGACAAGCTGACCGACGAGCTGAAGAAGCTGGCGGAAGAGAAGGGCATCAAGCTGGCCGACAATGTTGAGGACGACGTGCTGACCTACGCACTGTTCCCGCAGATCGGCCTGAAGTTCCTGGAAAACCGTAACAACCCGGATGCATTTGAGCCGGTTCCGACTGCTGAAGACGCAGCACCTGCCAAGAAAGCTGAAGGCCCGGAAACCTACACGGTCGATGTTAATGGCAAGAAGTATGTTGTTGCGGTGTCCGAAGGCGGTGAAATCAGCCAGATTCAGGGTGAAGGTGGTGCTGCATCCGCACCTGCTGCTTCCTCTTCCGCGCCTGCACCGGCTGCGGGTGAAGGCGAGCCTCTGGTCGCGCCTCTGGGCGGCAATATCTTCAAGGTTCTGGTATCTCCCGGCGACGCCGTGGAAGAGGGCGATGTGCTGATCATTCTCGAAGCCATGAAAATGGAAACCGAGGTTCGGGCACCGAAAGCCGGTACCATCGGCGAAGTCTTCATCAAGGTCGGTGATGCCGTCTCCCCTGATGATGAAATGCTGACAATCGCATAAGGGCCAGCATTCCATGGATAAATTAATGACACTCTGGACAGGTAGTGGCCTGTTCAATATGGAACTTGGCCAGGTGATCATGATCGCCATCGGCTTCTTCTTCTGTTCCTTGCGATTCGCAAGGGGTTCGAGCCGCTGCTGCTGGTACCCATCGGGTTCGGCGGTATTCTGGCGAATATTCCGGAGGCAGGGCTTGCCCTGACTGCGGCGGAGAACGCGATTCATTTCGCCCTGAAGAGCGACACTACGCAGGTGCTGGCCGCACTGGCTGCGCCGCTGGATGTTGCTTATCAGGCCGGCCAGGCTATTACCCCTGAGCTGAAAGAAGCCTTCAAGGTGGCGGTCAAAGAGGCCAGCTACTCCGACATGGCGATGGCAAATGCCATTGCCCAGGACTTCGGCTATGGCAATGGCATGCTGTATAACTTCTATTCTGTGGTTATCGGTAGCACCATTGGTCCGCTGGTGATTTTCATGGGTGTCGGCGCAATGACGGACTTTGGTCCGCTATTGGCTAACCCCAAGACAATGCTGCTTGGCGCTGCAGCCCAGTTCGGTATCTTCGGAACCGTTTTGGGTGCTGCATTGCTCGATTGGCTGGGTATCCTGGACTTCACCATCCTTGAAGCCGCCGCAGTCGGTATTATCGGTGGTGCGGATGGTCCTACCTCCATTTATGTGTCCAGTGTTCTGGCACCGCACCTGCTCGGGGCGATTGCAGTTTCGGCTTACGCTTATATGGCGATGGTGCCGATGATTCAGCCGCCGATCATGAAGGCGCTGACCAGCCAGAAAGAGCGGGCCATCAAGATGTCCCAGCTCCGCCCGGTGAGCAAGAAAGAGAAGATCGTGTTCCCGCTGGTGGTACTGATTGCGGTGGTTCTGTTCCTGCCTGACGCTGCGCCACTTCTGGGTATGTTCTGCTTTGGTAACCTGATGCGCGAGTGTGGCGTGGTCGAGCGCCTGAGCGATACTGCCCAGAACGCACTGATCAATATCACAACGATTTTCCTGGGCCTGTCGGTTGGCTCCAAGCTGATGGCTGACAAGTTCCTGGATGCGCAGACGCTGGGTATCCTGGGCCTGGGTATTGTGGCCTTTGCTGTGGGTACTGCGTGTGGTGTTCTGATGGCGAAGCTGATGAACCGCTTCACCAAGGAAGCTATCAACCCGCTGATTGGTTCCGCTGGTGTGTCTGCGGTGCCGATGGCTGCAAGGGTATCCAACAAGGTCGGCCTTGAGGCCAACCCGCAGAACTTCCTGCTGATGCACGCTATGGGACCAAACGTGGCCGGTGTTATCGGCTCTGCGGTGGCTGCAGGTGTGATGATCAAGCTGCTTAGCTGATTGTTTCACTTCAGCACCTGAGAGAAGGCCCCGCTTTTGCGGGGCTTTCTTGTTTTAGTCGCCTCCGCAATGGTGCTTCATCAATGAAAATCCCGGGAATTAACCGGTAACGTCTGAATCAGATGGCTCAAATCCGACAGCCTTCCTGCCATCACGTGAACAATATCGCCTTCTCTTTCCAGGATCCCTTTCACATGTAACAACCGGGCCGTTATCAACGGCTTGCGCTGCCGCCGTGCGGTTTCCAGCCAGACCACCACGTTTACGTTTCCAGTTTCATCTTCCAGGGTAACGAAGGTGACGCCGGAGGCGGAGCCGGGGCGTTGGCGGCCTGTGACAAGGCCAGCAACCTGAACCGGTCGGCCAGGCTGGGTATTCTTGAGTTGTTCAGCGCTGAGACAGAACTTCAGGTGACCCTGTTCCCGGAGCAGGGCCAGGGGATGGCGCTGCAAGGTCAGGCCCTGGCTGGCGTAGTCGGCCAGTACATTCTGGCCTTCCGTAGGTTCGGGCAACTGGTAACAGTGTTCTGGCTGGTAATGAGCCGCTGTCTCTTTGGCAAAGAGCTCCGCGGGCTGTTCGTGCTCAAGCAGTTGCCAGTAAGCCTGATGGCGATTAGTGGTAAACGTTGGCATGGCGTTAGCGCCTGCGAGCAGTTCCATGTCGCGTTGGTTCAGGCCGGCCAGGTGACGTAGTTCGGCGGTGGACCGGTAACCTTCAGCCGAGCGATTGTTGTAAAGGCGCTCGGCGCCGCTGGCAGAGAGGCCCTGTATGAGCCTGAGCCCCAGACGCAAATGACGATTAGGCGACTCCAGGGTGTGATTCCATTGGCTGTGGTTTACATCCGGGGGTAGCACGGTGACGTCATGACGACGGGCGTCCTGGACCAGTTGGGACGGTGAGTAGAACCCCATGGGCTGGCTGTTGAGCAGGGCGCAGTAAAAGGCAGCTGGATAGTGGCGTTTAATCCAGGAGGACACATACACCAGCAGCGCAAAACTGGCGGCGTGGGATTCGGGAAAACCGTAACCACCGAACCCGCAGATTTGCAGGTATAACCGTTCGGCGAAATCGGCATCGTGGCCGCGTTCCAGCATGCCGTTGATCAACTTGTCCCGAAATGGCGTCAGGTCGCCGTGGGACTTCCAGGCAGCCATCGCACGCCGGAGCTGGTCGGCTTCACCGGCAGAGAAGCCAGCGGCCACCATGGCCAGCTTGATCACCTGCTCCTGGAAAATAGGCACACCCAGAGTGCGCTCCAGAACGTTCCGTACAGCGTCGTTGGGATAGTCCACTGGCTCCAGGCCATGCTTGCGACGCAGATAAGGGTGAACCATGTCACCCTGGATAGGGCCGGGGCGAACAATGGCCACCTCGATCACCAGATCGTAGTACTTTTCCGGTTTCAGACGCGGCAACATGTTGATCTGGGCACGGGATTCCACCTGGAAAACACCGATACTGTCGCCTTTTTGCAACATGGCATAGGTGGCGGGATCTTCCAGGGGAATATCCTGCATGGAAAAAGGAGCACCCTTTTCCTCACTGATCAGGTCCAAGGCCTTGCGGATGGCCGTGAGCATGCCCAGGGCAAGCACGTCCACTTTCATCAGGCCCAGGCTTTCCAGATCGTCCTTGTCCCACTGTATGACGGTACGGTCCGCCATGGCCGCGTTCTCCACTGGTACCAATTCGGCCAATGGTCCGGCACTGATGACAAAACCACCGACATGCTGGGACAGGTGGCGAGGGAAGCCCAACAGGGTATTCACCAGAGTAAAGAACTGGTCGGCCACTTTCGGATTGCGGGTGAGGTGTTTGTCGAGAATCTGCTGGCGCCAGTTGCTGGCCTTGTCCCGCCAATCGATGCCTTCCAAAAGCTGTTCCACCATGGCGGGATCAAAACCCAGGGCTTTGCCCACATCCCGGATGGCGCTGCGCGGCCGGTAGCGGATCACCGTGGCGGCCAGGGCTGCGCGTTCCCGGCTGTAACGCCGGTAGATGTACTGGATAACCTCTTCCCGCCGTTCATGCTCGAAATCCACATCAATATCGGGTGGTTCTCCACGATCCTTGGAGATGAAGCGTTCGAACAGCAACTCCACGCGAGCCGGGTTGACCTCGGTGATGCCCAGGCAGTAGCACACGGCAGAGTTGGCAGCCGACCCGCGGCCCTGGCACAGAATGCCTTTGCTGCGGGCGAAGGCGACAATATCTTGGATAGTGAGGAAGTAGTGCTCGTACTTCATCTCTGATATCAGGCCTAGTTCCTTGCGTATCAGCCTCTGAACGCTTTGTGGCGTGCCGTTTGGGTATCGCCGGCGTTCACCGTCGTGGGTCAGTTGTTTCAGGTAGGCCGCTGGCGATGTTCCGGCCGGCACCAGATCCGGTGGGTATTCGTACCGCAAGCTACCCGGTTCGAAAGTACATTGCTCAGCAATTACCAGGGTTTCCCTGAGCCAGGCTTCCGGAAACAGGCGATCAAGAACCGGTAATGGTCGAAGGTAGCGCTCCCCATTCTGGAACAGGCAATGGCCGGCGTTCTCCAGGTTAGTGTGGTTGCGCAGGGCTGTGAGCACATCCTGCAACGGTTGCCGCTCGCGGCTGTGCATATGCACCTCTCCGGTGGCGGCTATCGGACAACGCAGGTGGTCTGCCAGCCAGCGTGCCCGGGCCAGTTGCTGCTCCTCTCCAGATTCAAGAGTGCGGGCTGCGGCTATCCAGAGATTCGGCTCAAACAGGCGCTGAAGCCACTCACCACAGGCCAGGGCCTGGTCTGCATCTGCAACAGTGGGTGAGGGTGGCAGCCACAGGCACACACAATCGTCCAGGGAATGGGTCTCGATATCCCGGAAGAATAACCGGTACTGGCCTTTCTCCGCTTGCCGTCGGCCAGTGGTGATCAACTGGCAAAGCTGACCATAACCCTTACGGGTGCGGGCCAGCAGGATGAAGCGGGGAGTAACCGCTCCGGGTGGGGCATCGTCAAGTTCAAACCAGCTGCCGGTGATCAGCTTTACCGGGCTGTCTTTCAGTGCGGCCCAGGCCCGAGGAATGCCAGCCACTGAGCACGCATCTGTGATGGCCAGTGCAGAGTAGCCCAGTTCCAGTGCTTGCTCGGCCAGTTCATGGGGATGTGAGGCCCCGGTCAGGAAGGTGAAATTGCTGAAGCAGAAGAGTTCGGCATAGCTGAAGTTGTCCATCAGCCAAACCAGCCATGCACAAACCAGCCATCCCGCACATCCCGGAACACCCAGGCAAGCTGGCCGGTGGACAGCTCGGCAATGTAATAATCCCGGTGAACCCGCTGGCCATCCCACCAACCTCCACTGATCCGTTCCGGGCCCGAAAACCACATGGTCGGAGCTTCGGCCAGCGGTTGTGGCCCTTTGAGTAACCATAAAGGACGACGGGGTAACTGGTCGGGAGAAGGAAGGCGGCTATGATTTTTCCGCTGCACTTCGGAGGCCGACCAGGCCCGTTCGGGCCGGTGATCCGCCTGCGGCGATAACTGCCGTAATGAATGTCCGCCAAGCCGTGCCTGCAGACGGCTGATCAGGGTGTGCCAGGCTTCGTTCAGATCCTGCGTTTCACCCAGAAGATCCTGGCCAGAGGCCGCTTCCCGCCCCAGGAAGCGTTTAACGGACAGCACTAATGAGACCACCGGAGCCTTAACGGGTGCTGCTCAAACCGTAGGCGGATAAGATTCAGAAATGCTTCGGCCCGATGCTCGGGGCCGGAGGTGCGAACCCGAATGCGGGTAGGCTCCTCATGCCGGTGCTGCAGGACCAGCAGCAGGCTGTCGGTATCCTGCTGTCGCCAGCACAGGTCTTCCTCGAGTTCTGACAGAATGCGCTGCAGGGGGAACAGCAGGCCCTGGGACTGCTCAATCTCCTGCACAAAATCCGCCTGCTGGCGAAAGGTGTGGGGCGGTTGCCAGGGTGTTTGTGGGTCCGCGCGGTTACCCTGGATCTTCTGCACATACGCGAGGGTTTCCGGCGACAGACGGCGGGCCAGTTCACTGGCAGGCAGTGCGAAGACCTCATCCAGGGTGTTCAGGCCGAGCCGTTGCAGACGGGTACAGGTTTTGTCATCGAACTCTGCCGTCAGCAGGGGCATCTGCCCCAGTGTACGCAGGATATGGCCTTTGTCCGCCGTGCATTCGCCCTTGCCTGCCCGGGCAATCAGTCGGGCGGCCAGTGGTGTGTGGCCGATGGCTGTCCAGGCGTTAAGCTGGCGTTCCTCCAGCCCCTGTTCCACCGTTTGCCAGACGGCTGCCAGCCCACCGTAAAGCCGCTGCAGGCTGCCCACTTCCGCCAACAGGCCATTCGGGGGTACCAATACGATATGAGCCGCGTACCGGTATAGCCAGCGCGCCTGGTCTTCCAGTATCCGGGCTTCCTGTTGGTGGTCCGCCCTGAGCATACGCAGCTCCGGAACCAGGCTGATAGCGGTTTTCAGGCGCATGCCAGCGCGTACTCCCTGGGCATAAGCTTCCGGGCAGGCCTGGATAATCTTCTGGCCGGAGCCTTCCACAACAGCCAGCGCCCCCTGGTTTTCGCGGGAGCGGCGAATATGATCCAGCAACAGGTGAGGAAAATGCAGGTACAGCCAGAGCATGATACGCCTTACCCGGTCTTGCCGGCCCAGGGGCCCTGGACCACCCGGGGGGCTTCCCGGAAGGCCAGATCCGCCCGGTGAGACATGGCTACGGAGCAACATTGGCCGGGCCAACTGCCGCGACGTTTCAGAACATTGACCTTGAGCGCCTGTTGACTTCCTGCCGTCAGATCCAGGCGTAGCGCCGCCGGGGAGTTCTGTTCGGCATGACGCCGTTCGCGGAACAGCACGCACACATTGCTGCCGGCCTCCGCAGCCAGTTGCAAGCGCCGTATGTCACGGGCAGCCAGTTTTCCGGGCCAAGCCATCACCAGGCCGGTGACCGGTGAACGCAGGCAGTTTTCCAGTGTCCACAGGAAGTCGCCATCGTCTTCGGTGTTGATCAGTATGACCTGATCCAGATTGACCCCTTCGCGGGCCAGGGCAGGGGCGTAGGGTGTATGGGGAGGGTTCAGCCAGAAGACGGTCTTACCTGCCTGAGAAAGCCGTTGCATCAGGGGTAGCAGCAGGTGCAACTCACCGATGCCGGGCTCATCCAGCAGGCACTCACTCAACGCCCCTCGAGGCCAGCCAACGCCACCGAGCTGGTTGTCCAGCACCTGGTAACCGGTTGGCTCCGATGGCCGACCAGTGCGGGTATGGTGCTGACCCTGCCACACACGGTCGTCCTGCATCAGCGTATTCAGAATCTCGCTCATGGAAAGTTCTCTATATACTGTTTAAATATACAGTATTCTGAAAAAGACAGGATTTCAAGCAGTGGGTTGATAATGTGGCGGAACGAACCCACGCTTAGTAGTACAGCCATCAACCATGGAGGTTGAAATGAGTGAACTGACGAAACAAAGCTGTGAAGCCTGCAGCGCAGATGCTCCCACAGTCACTGCCGATCAGAAGCAAGCCCTGGGTAAAGATGTACCCGACTGGCAGGAGATTGAGCTGGACGGGGAGGAACAGTTACAGCGAGTGTTCAAGCTCAAGAATTTCGCCCAGGCCCAGGCATTTACCAACAAGGTGGGTGACCTGGCCGAAGAGGAAGGGCACCACCCCGCCATCCTTCTGGAATATGGCAAGGTCACCGTACGCTGGTGGACCCACAAGATAGGCGGCCTGCACAAAAACGATTACATCATGGCGGCGCGCACCGACGCAGCTACAAAGACATGCAATAATTCACCAAACCCACCGGAAACAGGATGTGTAATGGCTGAAGACCGTACAGATAACCCACTAACCTTTCGGTTAGGCCATGAAGAACTGGTTATACGGCGCCGTTACGAAGTGCTCAGCATCATCAATGATTTCCTGATCGCCATCTGGTTTCTGGTGGGCAGCGTCCTGTTTCTGTTTCCCGAACACGAGAAGGCGGCCATCTGGCTGTTCATTATTGGCAGTTTCCAATTCCTGATTCGCCCCACCATTCGCCTGATCGGGCATATCCACGTACAGCGCATTCCGGAAAGCCGCTGGGAAAGTTAGAAGGCCTCGTCTATCGGGCTGCGTACTCCAAAGCCCCCTTTACGAACCACATGTGTGTAGATTTCAGTGGTGCGCACGTCGGCGTGGCCCAGCAGCTTCTGAATAGTGCGAATATCGTATCCGTTTTCCAGTAGGCGAGTGGCAAAGCTATGGCGAAACGCGTGGCTGTTTGCCTGCTTGTATACTCCCGCCTCACGAATAGCTAAACCGATGGCCCGTTGAACACCGCGATCCAGAAGATGGTGCCGGCGTAAAACGCCGCTACGCGGATCCATGGATAACTTGGCGGCTGGAAACAGATATTGCCAGGCAGGTTCTTTGCCTCCGCTGGGGTATTTTTGATTCAGAGAAAAGGGCATATAGACTTCGCCATGACCGCCGGCCAGGTCTTTCTTGTGCTGAACCAGGCAAGCGTCAATTTGCAGGGTTAATGGCTCTGCCAATGAGTCCGGGAGCAAGGTTGTTCTGTCCTTATTGCCTTTTCCACTGCGCACGATGATTTGCTGCATCCCGAAATCCACATCTTTCACTCTAAGTCTCAAGGCTTCGTTGATTCGCAGGCCGGAGCCATACATCAGGCGCGCAACCAACTGAGGAGCGCCTTCCAGGCCGTTGATAACGGCTTTGGCTTCATCATGGGTAAAAACGGTGGGTAAGCGTCTGGGTTTTCGTGCCATTTCAAACGATAGTTCATCCAGGGGCTGCTCCAGAAACTCGCGGAACAGAAACACGAGGGCATTCAGCGCAGTCCGCTGGGTACTGACACTGTTGTTACGCTGCACCGCAAGGTGCGATAGAAATTGTTCCACCTCTTTTGCCGAACACGCAGAAGGATGCTGCATACCATGAAAACGGATGAAGCGCTTGATCCAGTGGCAGTACGTCTGTTCAGTCTTGTAGGCCATATTTCGGCTACGAATCAGTGTGCGCAGCTGATCCATAAAGCGGGTAGGGTTGTCTGGCAACTTTGGTGGGACATCCAAAATCATCGGCTCAGCCTCCATGCTGTTTATTTATACAGCATTTTAGGCCTGCTTTTGGGTTATTTCACGGTGAAAAACGGAGATATACGACAATTGTCGCAAAACTTCGTAAATTTCGTACCAATGAGCTGACAACTCTATGAAAGATATGGAATAGTCGTTGAGGATCTATTTCAGATAAGCGAACAGGTGTACTGGGTGAAACTTGACAATTGACGCTTATTTTTCAGACTGGTCAGTTGTTGAATATTTTAATTTATTGAAAATAAAAGAAAATTATGGTCGGTGACATCTAGGTGCATGGAAATAGGCGCGTTTTTGGTAGATGTCATTTGTCGTTGAATTAGCTGTTAAAAGTTACGTGAAGCAGACTCTAAGGACAGGCGTATGAAGTGGTTTCTGATCTATGCAGCTATGTTATTCGGTTTGTGGCATGCGATTGATTTAAAGGCCGATACTGTCTTGGAAAGCGCTGTCGCTCCCCTCGCTTTTACCTTTGTACTGATAGCGTTTCTGGTGTGGCTTTCTGTCAAAGTTGGTGGGTTCCGGTCTTCGTCAACCGGTGACGCAGGTGGAGTAACCTCTGGCGGATTTTTTGGCGGTGGCGGAGATTCATGTGGCGGTGGGGGAGACGGCGGTGGAGGCTGCTAATCTTTTAACAAGTTGTTGTAGTTCATTCCGGCCTACGGCCTCCACCGGACGCCCCTGTCGGGCCGCCGCTAAACCAAGGCGTTAGAGAGGTATTATGAGTTTTTTGGAAATCGTACAGAATCAATACCTTTCGATACTTTTCGGTGGTCTGGCAGGTGTTGGTACTGCTTGGCTTACACAGCGTGTATTAAACAAGCGTGGAGTTTTCAGCTACTTCGTAAATCATCAGAAGCTAGGCATGACGGCCGACGACGCCGTGTTCGGTTCAGTAGCTGTAACGTGGAACGGTAACCCGATACAGCATCTATACCTTTCTACCATTGAGCTAAAGAATGAAAGCTTGAACGATTACGAAGAGGTTTTCGTCAAAGCTTTCTCAAATGATACTGCGTTGCTTTCGGAGAGGACTCAGATTCTGGACACTCCGAACATGGTTTTTTGGAGCGATAGATATCAAAGAAAATTAACAGTCGCGCCTGGTGATCAGCCTTCGGACTACCAGAAAAACTTACATTCTTCCGAGCGAGAGTACTTTCTACCCGTTTTAAATAGAGGGCAGCGGGTCCAAATAACCTACTTGAATTCTGGGAAAACTGATGCAATGCCTCACATTTGGCTCGATGTTCCAATAAAAGGGGTTAAGCTGAAATTTCGTCCACCGCAGAATCAAGTGTTTGGAGTCCCACAGCCCAGAGCAGCATTAGTGGGTGGGTTAATAGGCCTGTTGGTAGTTTTTCCACTGATGATACTTATAGATATTACATGGCTATCTGCACTTCTCTCCTTAATTTACGGTGTGGCGGTGCTGGTTCCAGGTGCTTACACACTTAAGGCCATACGGAAAGTACGTGAGGCTATCGGTGGCTGACCTCTCTAACCAATACAGCCACGGCGACGGCTACTGCATTGCGGCTTCGCCTCCATTCCGTAGCCGCGCGTGCTGTTGGCGTTATGCACTAGATGACCATGGAACATTATATTGAGCTCGTGAGGATTGATGGCGATTGGGAGGGTGGTCATCACGGCCAGTATCCCAAAGTATTCGGAGTCAGCCTCGAAAGCGATAAACCGTTTGTGGTTACCGAGGGTTCCGGATGGGGGCTAGGCGGGGCGAGCTATACATTGCCCGGATTATTTGAGGGTAACGCAGCATCGATATTTGATCGGGCTGAGTCTTTGGAACTGTTTCAGATTTTATCATCAGCTTACCATTCCGGTGCAAGTGATGAGGTTTTAGTGTTGGAGTTGATGCAGCGGTATGGTGGGCATGCATAACCAATCGTTCAAGTTCGCTACCGGCCTGGTGGCCGTCCGCCGGACGCTACTACGCTGCGCTCCGCAGGCGCCGCTTAACATTCAGCGTTAAATTGTATGAGTGAGTGCCATGAATATAGAAGCTAAGACAGCTCTTGGGGTTCCGCTCGCTGTGATCGCGTGGATATTCGTTTACTTGCTCAGTTATGCTGCTTTGAGTCTATTAGATATGGCGCGTGGGCTGGACGGAGATTGGTTACAGGAAACTGTTCGAGAGTGGGTTGCCCCAGGATTAGGAGGATATGTAGCTATCCATGCCGTAAACAAAATTTTGCCGGGTTCTAGACTCAAATGGGTAGCTATTATTTTTTGCGCTTCATTGGTGCTTTTTCATATCGGCTTTTTTTCTTTTCTTGGCCATAGCTTGAAATTCAGTCTTGGTGAGCAAGTTACGCAGTGGGGCATGGTCATAGCTACATGTGCCGGTTCCTACATTGCATTGAACCAAACTCCAGCATTTGTTTCAGCAGAAAAAAAGACATCTAAGCTAACCGTAGATTGTCCCGCTTGTGGCCGGAAAATGAACGTTCCAAAGGGTAAAACGCTGAAAGTGACGTGCCCACACTGCACTTATAAATTTGAAATCCAGACATAAGAAAAGGAATTCAAGAAATGGTTACGTCGGGAGTGGCCTTCAGAAAATTTAACCAGCGCAGGCACGGCGACGTCTTTTCCATTGCGGCTTCGCTCCATTCCAAAGCCGCGCATGCTGCGGGCGTTATGCATATGGTTTTGATCAATGCTTAGGTTAGCTGCTTTGTTGGTAATGTTGGTTTCGCATAATGCATCGGCTCAGAGTTTCTTAGACTCGCTAGCCGAAAAGTACTCAGACATGTTCTGTGAACATGAGGGTTTTCTGGAGTGTGCTGCGGCAAAAAAGGGTGAGTGTGTTTCTGCAATTGAGCGTTCGGTGCAGCACTGCGACGAGTTTGCTTTGCAAATTTATGAAGAGACTGAGGCAGGTGAGGATTCCTCGCTTCGCTCAGACACCTTTTCCCGGCAGAAAAGAGTACCCACCCCCATGCCGATCAAACCTAGAAGATAACGCCGTATTAGCGGGTTTGTGGCGATAACTCGCGGTTTAGGCATTGGTCGGTGAGGCCTTCCAGGATCGTCAAAAACATGGATGTTTTTGTCGAGCGTACAGGGATGTATTCACAGCGCATCCTGGAAGGGCCTCACCGACCAATGCATGCACCAAGTCAAAACCCACCGGCTGATTTAAAAACAGATTTCCGGTAGAATCTCGCCCTTGATTTTGAACGCATCCATTTTCTGAGCGTGAGTAAGGATTTCATGGAAATCAATCCCATTGTTACGAAGATAAAAGACCTTCGTGAGCGCACTGAAGCGCTCAGGGGGTATCTTTGACTACGATCAACGTAGTGAAAGACTGACCGAAGTAGAGCGTGAACTGGAAGTGCCTTCCGTATGGGAAGACCCCGAACGGGCGCAGGCGCTGGGCAAGGAACGCTCCGATCTTGAATTGATTGTTCGTACCATCGACAACCTCACCTCCGGCCTTGAAGACGCCGAGGGTTTGCTCGAAATTGCCGACGAGGAAGAGGACGAGGGCACGGCTGCGGAGATCGAAGCTGATCTGGCCGGGCTCGATAAAGAACTCGAGAAGCTCGAATTCCGCCGCATGTTCTCGGGCGAGATGGACGCCAACAACGCCTACCTGGATATTCAGGCCGGCTCCGGCGGTACTGAGGCCCAGGACTGGGGCAATATGCTGTTGCGCATGTACCTGCGCTGGGCTGAGCGTCGTGGCTTCAAGGTCGAGATTGTCGAATTGCAGGAAGGTGATGTGGCCGGCATTAAGAGTGCAACCATCCACATCCAGGGCGACTATGCGTTTGGTTGGTTGCGCACGGAAACCGGTGTGCATCGTCTGGTGCGAAAGTCGCCGTTTGATTCCGGCAACCGCCGTCACACGTCGTTCTCATCCGTCTTTGTCTCACCGGAAGTGGACGACAGCTTCGAGATTGAAATCAATCCGGCAGACCTTCGTGTCGACGTCTATCGCGCCTCGGGTGCGGGTGGTCAGCACGTAAACCGGACCGAATCTGCTGTGCGTCTGACTCACAATCCCACTGGTATTGTCGTGGCCTGTCAGGCTGGCCGAAGCCAGCATCAGAACAAAGACCAGGCCATGAAACAGCTGAAAGCGAAGCTGTTTGAGCGTGAGATGCAGGAGCGTAACGCCGAGAAACAGAAGGCTGAGGATGCCAAGGCGGATATCGGCTGGGGCAGCCAGATCCGCTCCTACGTGCTGGACGACAGCCGTATCAAGGACTTACGCACCAAGGTGGAAACCAGCAATACCCAGTCGGTGCTGGACGGTGACATCGACAAGTTCATCGAAGCCAGCCTGAAGATGGCGCTGTAAACAGCGCCTTTGCCATGCTAACCCGGACAATTCCCGATTTTGCGAGCCAACATGACTGAACACACCCCGAATGCACAGCCAGAGGACAACAAGCTGATTGCCGAGCGTCGCGCCAAGTTGGCGGAGATGCGTGATCAGGCAATGCCTTTCCCAACAACTTCCGTCGCGACGCCACCGCGGCCGAGCTTTTGGCCAAATATGGCGACAAGAGCAAGGAAGAGCTGGCTGAGATGGGCATTCAGGTGGCTGTTGCCGGCCGCATGATGCTTGATCGTAAAGCATTCAAAGTGGTTCAGGATATGACGGGCCGCATTCAGATCTACGCCTCAAAAGATGTCCAGAAAGACACCAAGCACTGGGATCTGGGCGATATCGTGGGGGTGCGGGGTATTCTGTGTAAGTCAGGCAAGGGTGACCTCTATGTAAGCATGGACGAGTACACGCTGTTGACCAAGTCGCTGCGTCCATTGCCGGAGAAGCACAAGGGGCTGACCGACACGGAAGCCCGGTATCGTCACCGCTACGTTGACCTGATGGTGAACGAAGACAGTCGCCGCGTGTTCTATGCACGTTCGAAGATTATCAGCGTCATGCGTCAGTACTTCACCGACCGAGACTTCATGGAAGTCGAAACCCCAATGCTGCAGGTGATTCCTGGTGGTGCCACGGCGCGTCCGTTCGTGACTCACCACAACGCCCTGGGTATCGACATGTACCTGCGTATTGCTCCGGAGCTGTTCCTCAAGCGCCTGGTGGTCGGTGGTTTCGAGCGGGTATTCGAAATCAACCGCAACTTCCGTAATGAAGGGCTTTCCACCCGTCATAACCCGGAATTCACCATGGTGGAGTTCTATCAGGCCTATGCCGATTACAACGACCTGATGGACCTTACCGAAGACATGCTGCGCACCATTGCCCAGAAAGTACTCGGTACCACCACGGTGGTGAACACCCGTACCCTGTCCGATGGCGAAGAAGAAACCATTGAGTACGACTTCGGCAAGCCTTTCGAGCGCCTGACCGTGGTGGACGCCATCCTGCGATACAATCCTGATATCAAAGTCGAGCAGTTGGCCGATGAAACCAGTGCCCGCCAGGTGGCGAAGGATCTGGGGATTCACCTCAAAGAAGGCTGGGGATTGGGTAAGGTACAGATCGAAATCTTCGAAGCGACCGCTGAACATCGCCTGATGCAGCCCACATTCATTACCGATTACCCGAAAGAAGTGTCACCGCTGGCCCGATGCAAGGACAACGACACGTTCGTCACCGAACGTTTCGAATTCTTCGTGGGTGGCCGCGAGATTGCCAACGGGTTCTCCGAGCTCAACGACGCCGAAGACCAGGCCGAGCGCTTCCAGGAGCAGGTGGCCGAAAAAGATGCGGGTGACGACGAAGCCATGTTCTACGACGAAGACTACGTCATGGCGCTGGAATACGGCCTGCCACCGACAGCAGGTGAAGGCATTGGCATCGACCGTCTGGCCATGCTGCTGACGGATTCCGCCTCGATTCGCGACGTCATCCTGTTCCCCGCCATGCGCCCGGAGCACAAGGCTGAAACGAAGAAAGACGAGGACTGACCCATGCAGCCGGTGGACGTACTGGCAGGCCAACTAAAGCCAGACCGGGGCTGGACCGAGCACCTTGGTAACGAATTCAGCCAGCCCTACATGCAACAGCTGGCTGACTTCCTGGCGGCGGAGGAACAGGCCGGAAAAACCCTGTTCCCCGCCAGCACCATTGCTTCAACGCCCTGAACAGTACACCGCTGGATCAGGTACGTGTGGTCATTCTCGGCCAGGACCCCTACCACGGCCCCGGCCAGGCTCACGGCCTGTGCTTCTCCGTGCGCCCGCACGTGGCCACGCCGCCGTCGCTGGTCAACATCTTCAAGGAAATCCACGCCGACCTCGGCATTCAGCCCCCGGACCATGGTTGCCTGCAACCCTGGGCTGATCAGGGCGTGCTCCTTCTCAACAGCGTGCTCACCGTCGTCCAAAGCCAGGCTGGCGCCCACCAGGGCAAAGGCTGGGAAACCTTCACCGACCGCGTCATCGAAACCATCAACCGCGAGCGTGAGGGGGTAGTGTTCCTACTCTGGGGAAGCTACGCCAAGAAAAAAGGCCAGCACATCGACCGCAGCAAACACCTGGTCCTGGACGGCCCGCATCCGTCGCCGCTAAGCGCCTACCGCGGCTTCTTCGGCTGCAAGCATTTTTCCCGGGCGAACGAGTGGTTACAGCAGAAAGGGCTGCCGACTGTTGATTGGTCATTGCCAAACAAATCGGAGCTGCTTAGACAATACGGTAAGAGCCAGTCCTGAAAAATGAAGCGGAACGCAAAGGGCGGCCCGCAATAGGAATGAACGGGCAGGGGGCTGGGGTATTTTTTCTGCCAGGAAAAGGTGTCTGAGCGAAGCGAGTTCTTTTCCCAAAGAAAATACCCCAGCTCCCTGGCCAGCCCCCAAAAGAACTACTGAAGAAGCGCCATAGCAGCTTCCATCTGCGCGTTCAGATCCTCTTCCTCGCTCATATCCACCTCCGGATCCAACCCAAGACGATCAAACGCCGAAATTGTCTTCCAGTCCACCTCCGTCCAGGGATGATCTGTCCCGGCAATCAACTGCAGATTGGCAATCATCACCAGATCCGCATAATCCGCTGCTGGCACCTCACGATGCAGGTTCGCGTATTCCAGAGGCACATTCTGAAGTTCTTTCGGGAAATCCCATTTCTGCAGAATCGTCGCCCCGATACGCGGATGAATCTCATCAATCACATTGTCCAGCATGATGCTACTGATCTGAATATCCCGGTCTTCCACATAGCGCAGAATCGGCAACACCCCGATGAGGTGAACCAACCCGGCCAGGGTGGCCTGATCTGCCTTGAGATTGGTGTAATGCTGTGCCAGCACATGGCACACCCCGGCCACCTCAGTGCTCTTTTGCCAGGTGGCACGCAGGCGCTTGTCGATCATGTCCGAAGTGGCCTGGAACATCTGCTCCATGGCAAGACCCATCGCCAGGTTGCTGGTATAAGCCATGCCCAGGCGACCAACCGCCATATTCAAGTTCTCAATCGCCCGGCTGCCGCGAAATAGCGGGCTGTTGCAGACTCGAATGATACGGGCTGACAGGGCCGTGTCGTTGCTGATGACCTTCACCAGGTCAATAATGGCCGAGTCCTCGTTTTCTGCGATGTCGCGTACCTGAAGCGCAACTTCCGGAAGTGTCGGAAGTACCAGTTTGTCGTTTTCAATAGCGTCGGTCAGGTCGGTTTTTATGGTTTCTACAATGTTGGACATAGTCAGTTTGAATCCGCCTGTTAAGTGTCACCTGGCCGGCAGGAACGTCCGGAAAGGCTAATATGTTCATGTATATGACGTACTTTATAGCAAATTATCGGGATTCTTCCTGTCAACTTATGTATCAGGCGTGTCGGTTTTTTCACGCTCCGGAACAGAATACGGCAAGGGGCGCAGTGACAGAACCGCGTCGGAGGCGCTCTCGGGTACCAATGATTTCTCCGCCGCATCGTGGCGCACAACGGCCAGAATCTCCGAGTGTCCGTCAGAGAAACCAACAGAATTCACGACATTTCCCACTGACCGATCTCCGTCCAGCAGCGACTCACCGGGGGCAGGCAGGGTGCCGGCATCGCTGCAGGTATACCGGAAAAGGCTTTTTTTGAGTTGCCCCAGGAAGTGCATGCGCGCGATCACTTCCTGCCCGGTGTAGCAGCCTTTCTTGAAGTGGATGCCTCCAACATGCTGCCAGTTCAGCATTTGCGGCACGAAGCTCTCCGTGGTGGCGGCCGTGAGCGATGCTACGCCGGCAGCAATTTCGGAAGCCTGCCAATCGGCGAGGGGGGCTGCAGGAATGTCCGCCAGAGCCTGTTGTAGCGATGTGTCCAGATCACACGTTTGCCAGAGTTCATAGCGAGCCATGCCCTCGGCGGTGTCCATCGTACGTATCACGTGGCCTCCGTTGATTTTCACGGAATCGCCTGCGACTGCCAGTGCACCGGTGCCTTCTGGCAGCAGTTTTTCTACTGCGGCATCGCCAGAAGTCCGATGATCCGAGCGTCCGACTCTACCTCCATTGACGTACCACGGAACAGCATCAGGTACTTGCGCAAATGAGTCACCGTGCCGTCGGAGAGATTCGCTGGCAGCTCCATCAATATGTCATCACCATCCCTCACCAACCGGGTCAGGCAATAGGCGCGCCCCTTGGGTGTACAGGCTGCCGCTCTTGGCGAATGACCCTGGGTGACATCGTCGATCTGCTGGCTGAACTGCCCCTGCAGGAACTTGTCGGTGCCTGGCCCGGCTATTCGAACCATGACACGGTCAGAGATGAAAACGCAGCGGGGCTGGGGAAGCGGATGGTTGGCCAACGGACTTTCGATGTCTGACATGAAGCGCTCCAGAATCAGTGGATTTCCTGCGTTTGGCGACCAGATGCCTTGCTGCCAGAGGTCGGGCCCAGGCGAAGCCAGACCCGCAAACGGCGGAATGCATCGGAAGGGATGTTGCGAAACCGCGGCGTAACGGCAACCAGGACAACAGGATATGTACACGATATGGTGCCGGAATGCTGCAGTTTCAAGATCGCAAAGTTGGCACCCAGACGACTTTCGTCCGCAACCTGGACAGCGCGGTCCTGCCCAGAGCGAAGGCGCACGTATAATTGCTCGCCCTCAACCCGTAGTTCGGTTACGGCTGCCGGACCGACCAGCAAGCCGGTTCGGCGATACTCGAAAACCGCACCCACGAGTGAGGGGATAGCCAGCACCAGAAGGAGGGGGCTGAACTCACTGGCTACGGCGGCTACGAACAGGGTCAGCGCCAGCCAGGGCAGGGTGCACAGTAACCCGACAGCGTGGGATGGAATCAGTGCCAGTTCAATCCGGCTGGACACGGTTCAGTATGAGGTCAACGATGCGTTGCAGGTCGGGGTCTTCCGGGCGGCTGCGCTGCATGAACCACTCGAACATATCGGTGTCCTCGCAGTTGATCAGCTTTTGGTACCGTGCCTGGTCCTCAGTGGGAAGGTCTCGATAGGCGTTTTCAAGGAACGGGATCAGCAAAACGTCCAGTTCAAGCATGCCGCGGCGGCTGTGCCAGTAGAGGCGGTTGAATTCGGTGTTGTCAGACATTGATTCTCTCAGTTAACCAGTGGGCATTGGAGTGGACCGAGCCATTTCCTTCAGGGAGACGACCGTCGGTAAGTGGTGGGAACCAGTACGGTATCCCTTGCCTCGTGGAGTAGTCCGGGGAAATCCAGTGTGTAGTGCAGGCCGCGACTTTCCCGGCGCTGCAACGCGGAACAGATAATCAGGTCCGCCACGGTCACCAGGTTGCGCAGCTCAAGCAGGTCGTTCGAGACGCGGTAGTTGCTGTAGAACTCGCCAATTTCCCGTTCCAGCAGATCAATCCGGTGCTTGGCTCTCTGCAGGCGTTTGGTCGTACGAACGATGCCAACATAGTCCCACATGAAATGCCGCAGTTCGTCCCAGTTGTGGGAGATTACCACGTCTTCGTCGGAATCCCTTACCTGGCTTTCGTCCCAGTCCGGTGCTTGGGGTGGTGCAGGAATGTCCGATTCCCGTCGCGCTATATCCGCAGCGGCGGCACGGCCGTAGACCAGGCATTCAAGCAGGGAGTTACTGGCCATGCGATTGGCGCCATGCAGACCGGTAAACGCAGCCTCGCCGACAACATAGAGCTGGTTGATGTCGGTGCGGGCGCGTTCGTCACTGAGTATGCCGCCACAGGTGTAGTGCGCGGCGGGTACCACCGGGATCGGTTCTTTGGTGATATCAATCCCGAACGTCAGGCATTTTTCGCGAATGGTTGGGAAATGCTGTTTGATGAACTCGGCCGGTTTATGGCTGATGTCCAGGTATAGATGATCAGCACCCAGCCGTTTCATTTCGTGGTCGATGGCGCGGGCCACGATATCCCGGGGCGCCAGCTCGCCTCGATCATCGAAGCGATCCATAAAGCGGGAGCCGTCCGGAAGCTTCAGCACACCGCCTTCACCCCTCACTGCCTCGGTAATCAGGAACGACTTGGCATGTGGGTGGTACAGGCACGTGGGGTGGAACTGGTTGAATTCCATATTGCCGACCCGGCAGCCGGCGCGCCAGGCCATGGCTATACCGTCTCCCGAAGCTCCGTCCGGGTTGGTGGTATAGCGATACGCCTTGCTGGCGCCGCCCGTGGCGAGGATAGTGAACCGGGCCCGGAACAGTTCGACATGGTTGTCTTCCAGGTTCAGTATGTAGGCGCCTACGCACGCGTTTCCAGGCAATGCCAGCTTGCGATTGGTGATCAGGTCTACGGCAACCCGGCGGGACATCAGGGTAATGTTGGGGCGCGCCTGGGCCTGGGACGTCAGGGTGGTGGAAACAGCGTGGCCGGTGGCATCGGCCGCGTGGATAATGCGGCGGTGGCTATGCCCGCCCTCCCGTGTCAGGTGGTACTGGGACTGGTCATCGCGGGTAAAGGTGACGCCGCTGTCGATCAGCCAGTTGATGCTCTCGCGGCCATGCTCAACCGTAAACCGGACAGCATCCTCGTGGCAGAGGCCGCCCCCGGCGTTGAGGGTGTCGCTGACGTGATTCTCAAGAGAGTCGTCGTCATCCAGCACGGCGGCAATGCCGCCCTGGGCCCAGAGTGTTGCGCCGCTGCTGATATCGGCCTTGCTGATGACGGCGATCTGCAGGTGCTCGGGCAAATTCAGGGCAACAGTGAGGCCGGCAGCACCGCTGCCGACAATCAGGACATCGAATTCGTAGGACTGTGGCATCGGGTCGTAATCGCGGGCCATAATGTGGATGTGTATTGAACTAAACTTTGCGCTCGCTGTCTATTTGGCCTGACGGGGTGCTCCCGGATAAAAGGGGGCATTGTAGACTCATCGGATGCCGGACAGCAGCATGATTCCATTGAATAGCAGGCAAGTGGGCCAGACGGTCGAACGCTATGGCAACTCCGGCACTCCGTCTATGAATGCGGATACAGAAAGACACAAGGAAGACGGCAGCGAAAGCCAGACAGACCTTCAGCTGGTAAGAAAGGTCCGTATGGTGATCGGCCCGCCTTTGATCTTCTGGTTGTCAAATATCAGTCCAGGGTTGCGTCGATTATCAGTCGTTATGTCTACGACAGCCAGGAGGTGATGGACCTTACCCAGGAAACCTTCGTCAAGGCGTACCGGGCGATTGACCGTTTTCGGGGAGACAGCGCGTTCTACACCTGGCTGTACCGTATAGCCGTGAATACGGCCAAGAATTTTCTTGAGTCCCGCGGGCGTCGTCCGCAAGGCAGTGCCGACGCGGGGGAAGCCGAGAATTACGACGACGGTTCAAGACTCAGGGACAATGCGTCACCGGAGAAACTGTTGCAGCGGGATCAGTTGCAGAGCGCGCTCAGGGTGGCGATATCAAACTTGCCGGAGGAGCTTCGATCTGCGTTTTTGCTCAGGGAGTACGACGGGCTGAGTTACGAAGACATCGCCGGTATTCTCGAGTGCCCCATCGGCACGGTAAGGTCACGAATATTCAGGGCACGGGATGCAGTGGATCGCCACCTGGGCCCTTTGTTAAATGATTCCCGGACGTAATGAGGTTGCATCCTATGGATGATCGTCTCAAAGAAACGCTGTCGGCAATGATGGATGACGAGGCAGATGAATTGTCAGTTCGCAGACTGCTGTCACACGCTGAGCAGGATCAGGTTCGGTCGCAGTGGCAGCGTTGGCAGCAGGTGCGGGATCTCATGCATCAGGGCAGCGTGGCACCGGAGGCTGTGGATGTCAGTGCTGGGGTCAGGGATGTTCTGGATGGCAGCGGTGCGGTATCGCCTGCTGCGACAGTCGGCTCGATGCCCCGCCGGGACAAAAGCTGGCATTGGCCAGCGGTTGCGATGGTCACACTGGCAGCGGTGATTGGTTTTGGCGCCGGTGCTGGTTGGGAGTCCGCCGAAGATGGTGGAGCGATTGCAGCCGCGGGCGTTTCAGAAGAACAGGATCGGCAGGAGTCGGCGGTCGAGCCGGTGCCGGAGGTGGCATTGCAAGGACTTGATGAGGAGCAATGGGAACATCTTAGCCGCTATCTTCTTGAGCACGCCCAACACAACAGCGTAGGAGCCGGTCGAGGCTCCGTTGGCTATGCGCGTGTCGTTAGCGCGTCCGGACCAGGGTATTGACGTTTCATGTTTGCAGGACACTGGCTGGAGTTAAACGGCTGATGGGCAGAATCGCAATGGCAATCCAGAGTCGATTCCCTGGTGCAATCAGGCACGGGCTGGTCATGTTGACGTTGCTCACCGTTCTGACAGGGCAAGTGTCTGCCGAGACGGCGGAGAGCGCCGGGAAGAATGAACAGAGCGCCGAATATTGGCTCAACCGTCTTGGTCCTGCCCTCAACATGACGTCCTATCGCGGCGTCTTTGTGTATGCCCGGGGTGATCAGGTCAGTTCGATGCAGATTGCGCACCGGTATCGGGATGGCATGGTGGAAGAGCGGCTGGTTCTGCAGGACGGAGCCAGCGGTGAGATCGTGCGAAAGGGGATGCGGGTTGTCTGTGTGCTTCCTGACCATGGGCGCATCCAGTTGGATCAGGTTATTCCGTCGGGTCCTTTTGCCGAGGCATTTTCCCATCAGTTGATGCCGGTCAGTCAATGGTATCAGCCAGAGCTGGTGGGCGATGATCGTATTGCTGGTTACGATGTGGTCAAGCTCGGGCTCAGGGCGAGGGATGATCTTCGATACAGTCACCAGCTATGGCTGGAAAAATCCACCGGTCTGTTGGTGAAGAGCCATGTGCGTTCCGTCGGCGGTGAGGTGCTTGAGCATTTTCAGTTCACCAGCCTTGAAATAACGGACTCTCTCCCGGATAGCGAATTTATCGTGCAAACGGAGGGAGAGGCCATCAAACGGGAATTGAAACCGAAACAGACGTCGTCTCCCGCGGCACGGATGGATGGTTGGACGCTTGAGTGGCGCCCGGATGGTTTTGTTCCCGCCGCTGCCCCGCGATCAGGCAAAGGGCAGGCAGTGGCGTTCTCGGATGGGCTGGCAGCCTTTTCTGTGTTTGTCGAACCAGCACGGAAGATGGTGATGCCCACCGGCGCTTCGCGAATTGGCGCCACCACGGTGTACATGAAACAGCTCAGTGTGGATGACATCGCGTTTTTCGTGACTGTGGTTGGGGAAGTTCCACCGACGACGGCCCGTAAGGTGGCCGAATCAGTGACGATTGACGATACCCTGGCGTTCGGCGGAGGCCGGAAATGATTACGGAAACCGGGAGGGTTGTCGGTGTTGCCGGCGACCGGGTATGGGTGCAGACGATTCGCACCAGCGCCTGTGAAAGTTGCTCGGCTCGTCATGGCTGTGGCCAGCGTGCACTGGCCGGTGTTTCAGGAGCAGGGCCAATCAGGTTCTGGTGGCCAACAGCCTTGGTGCCGAGGTGGGTGATGAGGTGACGGTGGCCATTGATGAGTCCGCGCTGCTTGGTGCTTCCCTGCTTGTTTACGCCCTGCCATTGGTGTCGATGGTGGCCGGGGCTGTGTTGGGGCATCAGTTATCGGCAGGCTACGCAGCCAGTGAGGCCGTCGCCATGATGGGCGCTGCGGCGGGGCTTGCCCTTGGTTTCCTGGTCGCCCGCAGGGGGCAGTCACGTAAAGCGGGAACCTGGGAGCCGACACTGGTGGAGGTCAGGCAGGGGGTGGTCGCTTCCCCGGAATGATGTTCCAACAGGCTCTGTTGAAATTATCGGCTTTGACCGCACATTGAGTTTATAACGTCCGCTGAACAGGGGGTCTTTAATGCCTGAAGTAAAGAACGATCAAGACATGCTGCGCCGGCCTCAGCGCCAGGGTTCCATTGTGTTCGTCTGGTATCTTTTGTGTCTTCTTGTTCCCTTGTCTCTGGCTCAGTCTGTCTCAGCTCGCAGTCTCCCTGACTTTACCGAGTTGGTCGAAGAGAACTCGAATGCTGTGGTCAACATCAGTACAACGACCGAGCCCAAGTCAGCGAATCGTGGCCGCTCAAACGGTCTCCCTTTTAACGATCGACAGCTTGAGCAGTTACCGGAGTTTTTCCAGGATTTCTTCCGCGGTCCCCAGTCACCGTTTGGCGGCAGCCCTGGTGGTTCAGCCCCGCGTCAGTCCATGGGGTCCGGGTTTATCGTTTCCAGTGATGGCTATGTGTTGACCAATAACCATGTGGTGGAAGGGGCCGACGAGATCATTGTGCGCCTGAATGACCGTCGAGAATTGCCTGCCAAACTGATTGGCACTGACCCACGTTCGGACATGGCGGTTCTGAAGATTGAGGGCGGCGACGACTTGCCTGTGGTGCGGATCGGGCGCTCCAATGACCTGAAAGTGGGTGAGTGGGTCCTGGCTATCGGCTCGCCCTTTGGTTTTGATTACACCGTAACAGCGGGCATTGTCAGCGCCCTGGGCCGTTCACTGCCATCGGAAAACTACGTTCCGTTTATCCAGACTGACGTTGCTATCAACCCGGGTAACTCCGGCGGGCCACTGTTTAACCTGGACGGCGAGGTTGTGGGTATTAACTCCCAGATCTACACCCGCTCGGGTGGATTCATGGGGGTGTCCTTTGCAATCCCCATTGATGATGCCATGAATGTGTTCCGGCAGCTTCGGGACGATGGATCGGTTTCCCGTGGCTGGCTGGGTGTGCTGATACAGGAGGTTAATCGAGATCTGGCGGAGTCATTTGGCCTTAAGCGTCCTCGAGGCGCCCTGGTTGCAGAAGTGATGGCGGGCTCGCCTGCCGAGAAAGCGGGATTGCAGGCGGGTGATATTGTGCTTGAGTACGAGGGCGAGGACGTGACGTTGTCTTCGGATCTGCCTCCGATGGTAGGGCGTACGCCGGTCGGTGAAACGGCCACCATGGAAGTAATGAGGGAAGGCCGGCAGATTACACTGGACGTTGAAATCGGCAAACTGCCGGAAGAGGGTTCGGAGCAGGCCTCCGCTCCAGCGTCCAGCAACAACGGCCCATCATCGGCGCCATTGGGGATGACGGTTGAGCCTCTGCCAACTGAGCTTCAGGAGTCGCTGGGGATATCTGGGGGCGTGCTTGTGGCAGATGTTGCCCGCGGGCCAGCGCTTGATGCGGGTATCCGTCCACGGGATGTGATCACCGAGCTGAACCGCCGCAAAGTCACCTCTGTGGAGGATTTCCGCGAAGCGGTGTCCTCCTTGCCAGACGACAGCGCCGTCTCGGTGCGCGTTGTTCGCCAGGGGCGGGCCACTTATCTGGTGATGAAGCCCTGACGGTTGATCCGCCGGATCGGCGGACACAAAATGGTACAAAACTGAGAGCCCTGCTGGGGGTCGTTTAAACGACAGCCAGTGGGGCTTTTGTTATACTTCCCAAAATAATCAGATTACTGGCCACGGATCGGACCTGCACGAGAATGATGAACAGAAAGGAACTTCCCCTCCGGAAACTGCTCCAGCTGCGCTACTCGTGGGCAGCATGGCTAGTGCTGATTGCATCTCTCGCTGTCACCGTCCTGTTATGGCAAGTTTCCATTCGCCTGGTCGAAGACCGTACCGAAGCCCGTTTCAAAACACAGTCACTACAGCTGCGAACTGCTATTGAAGAGCGCCTGCTGAATTATGAGCAGGTATTGGCCGGCAGTGCGGGCCTGTTTGCCGTTGCCGGTGAAGTGGATAGGGACGATTGGCGTGAATACGTCGACAATGTGGATATCAACCGGTATTACCCGGGCATCCAGGGCATTGGCTACGTGAAAAGAATAGGTGTCCGCCAGATGGCGGACCACATCGCGTCGGTCAGGAAAGATGGTGTCCTCAATTACCTCGTGACGCCTCTTGGTACCGGGCCGGATTACTACCCCATGGTGTATCTGGAGCCCGGAACGGAGCGGAATCGCAAGGCACTTGGTTACGACGCCTTCAGTGATCCGGTGCACCGGCATGCCATGGCGAGGGCACGGGACCATGCCGAGCCAAAAGTGACGGGTAAAGTCGTGCTGGTTCAGGAGGAAGTGGCGGAGGATCAGGCTGGCTTCCTGATGTATTACCCGGTTTACCAGGGTGGGGAAATACCTGAAAGTCGTGTTGAGCGGCAGATGATGCTCGCCGGTTATGTGTTCAGCGCCTTTCGGATGAACACCCTGCTCGATGGCATCGTCGGCCTGATCTCTCCATTCCTGGACGTGAAGATCTACGATAGCGGGGAGGTGTCACGGGATACGCAGATGTATGGGTCAAACCTGGGCTCCCTGGATGAGGATTTCAGTTTTGAGATGAGTCAGACCATTACCCATGGTGGGCGCGACTGGTTGCTGCAAACCCGTTCCACACCGGCGTTTGACTACCTGGCGTCTGATCCGCGGCCGCCCATCGTTCTCGGTTCTGGTATTGTTATCAGTCTGCTGATGTTCCTGTTCGTGTTGACCATGATTCGTGGCCGGATCATGGCGCAGATTGGCGCGGGGCGCTACCGGGCTATTACCGAAGGTGCCGCGAACGTGACTCTTGTGCTGGATCGCGATGGCACACCGCGTTACGCCAGTCCGTCCAGTCACGACATTTTGGGCTTCGATCCCGACAAGGTTTATGGTCTGGAGTTGGCCTCCCTGGTGCATGCCGAGGATTGGCCGCAGTTAAAGTCCGGGTTTGATGAAGCGGTCAAATCACCTGGGAAGCAGATGCCGGTGATCCGTGGTCGTATACGCGATGCGCAAGGCCAGTGGCGGGATATGGAAGGCACGTTCACAGCCATGTTGACGGTGCCCGGCGTGAATGGGGTGGTGTTGAGCTCCGTGACCTGACCCAGCTGAAAGCGGCGCAGACGGAACTGCATCGCCTGGCGTTCTACGATCCGCTGACCGGGCTTGCCAATCGGCAGTTGTTCCGTGACAGGCTTAACCATGTGGTGCGCAGAAGTCGTCGCACGGAAGAGCCGGCCGCCTGATGTTCCTGGATCTTGACGGCTTCAAACGTATCAACGATACCCTCGGCCACGATAGTGGCGACGAACTGCTGAAGCAGGTTTCCCAGTGGTTATCCGGCTGCGTGCGGGAGGAAGATTCGGTGGCCCGGCTGGGTGGCGACGAGTTCGTGGTGCTGTTGTCACGAATCAGCGGTCCCGATGACGCTGGCAAGGTTGCCGAAGCCATACTGCGGAGGCTGTGCCAGCGAATTCGTCTCAACGATCACGAAGTGGGCGTTACCGTCAGTATCGGTATTACCATGATCCCCCATGACAGTGAGGACCCTGGCACGCTGATGAAATACGCCGACCTGGCCATGTACCGGGCCAAGGAGTTAGGGCGCAACACCTACCAGTTCTTTACCCCGGCCATGAACATCAAGGCAGCCAGGCGGCTGCTTCAGCAGGAAGAACTGGCGACGGCACTGGAAGGCGATCGGTTTGTGCTGCATTACCAGCCCAAGGTGGATCTCGAGAGTGAGCGGGTGATTGGCGTCGAGGCTTTCCTGCGCTGGCACCACCCCGAGAAGGGGCTGGTCAGTGCCCAGCAATTCATTACCCTGGCCGAGGAAACGGGCCTGATCATACGCCTTGGCGAGCTGGCGCTGAGGCAGGCCTGTATCCAGGTTCAGGCCCTCGAACGGGCTGGGTTTGAATCGTTGAAAATGGCGGTCAACCTGTCCGTTCGCCAACTGACGGATTCCGGGTTTCTGGATATGATGCGCCAGGTCATTACCGAAACGGGGGTGTCGCCAGAGCGGCTTGAACTTGAAATGCCAGCGGAGCTTCTGAATGAAGACCCGCGCATGCTGAGAGAGCTCCTTGTGTCCCTGCACGACATGGGTGTCTGCCTGATCCTGGATGATTTTGGCACCGGTTCCTGTTCTCTGGTGGCGCTCCAGCAGTTGCCATTGGACGTTATCAAGATTGACCATCGTTTTATTCGCGACATCCCGTACAACGTCAGTGCAACCGATGTTGCCTCGGCGGTGATCGCACTGGCCAGAAAGTTACACTTGACCGTTGTTGCCGAGGGTGTGGAAACGCCTCAGCAGTTGAGCTTCCTCAAAAGCGCCGGTTGCGCCCAGTGTCAGGGCAACTTGTTCAGTTACCCGCTGGACGAGGATGCGCTTATCGGCTTCCTTATTCGGCAATATGAACGGCCGCTGATCTCCTGATCATGGCAATAGCGGCCGGTAACCGGTAAAATCACGCCGTCGCCGGACTCCGGCAACGGCCCTTCCGGGCTCAATCCTTCGTCTTTTGCGAGTATTCATTGTCTGTGACTGAACTGAGCCGAATCCGAAATTTTTCGATAATCGCCCATATTGACCATGGTAAATCCACTCTGGCAGACCGCTTTATCCAGATCTGCGGTGGCCTGACAGAACGCGAGATGGCTGAGCAGGTCCTTGATTCCATGGATCTTGAGCGTGAGCGTGGTATTACCATCAAGGCCCAGAGTGTGACTCTGAACTACAAGGCTCGGGACGGCATTGAATACAAACTGAATTTCATCGATACACCCGGCCACGTCGACTTCTCCTACGAGGTATCGCGTTCACTGTACGCCTGTGAAGGTGCGTTGCTGGTGGTGGATGCCGGCCAGGGCGTTGAGGCCCAGTCTGTCGCCAACTGTTACACCGCGATTGAACAGGGGCTGGAAGTGGTTCCGGTGCTCAACAAGATGGACCTGCCGCAGGCTGAGCCGGATCGCGTAGCCCAGGAAATTGAGGACATCATTGGTATAGAGGCAACCGACGCCGTGCGCTGCAGCGCCAAGAGTGGTTTGGGCGTCGAGGATGTTCTGGAAGATCTGATCAGGAAAATCCCGCCACCCAAGGGTGATCGAAAAGCACCCTTGCAGGCACTGATTATTGACTCCTGGTTCGACAACTACCTGGGGGTTGTGTCGTTGGTCAGGGTGACTGAGGGCACCCTCAAGAAGGGCGACAAGATCGTCATGAAGTCGACGGGCAAGGCCTGGAATGCGGACAAGGTCGGTATTTTCAATCCCAAACCCAAAGACACGGATATTCTGGAATCCGGGGATGTCGGCTTTGTGGTGGCCGGCATCAAGGACATTCATGGGGCGCCGGTGGGTGACACCATCGTTCAGCAGAAAGGCTCGGACGACATCCCGATGCTGCCCGGCTTCAAGAAGGTCAAGCCTCAGGTCTATGCGGGCCTGTTTCCCGTCAGTTCCGATGACTACAACGATTTCCGGGATGCTCTTGAAAAGCTGACCCTGAACGACGCCTCGCTGTTCTTCGAACCGGAGAGCTCGGATGCCCTCGGATTCGGTTTCCGTTGCGGCTTCCTGGGCATGCTCCACATGGAGATCGTCCAGGAGCGGCTGGAGCGGGAATACGACATTGACCTGATTACCACGGCCCCGACGGTTATCTATGAAGTCGTTACCAAGCAAGGTGAGACCCTGTCGGTGGACAACCCCTCAAGTCTTCCGGATATTGGGTCCATTGAGGAAATGCGCGAGCCAATCGTGGAGGCCAGCATTCTGGTGCCCCAGGAACACCTGGCAACGTGATCGCCCTCTGTGAGGAAAAGCGCGGCATCCAGAAGAACATGCACTTTATGTCCACCCAGGTTCAGGTGACTTACGAGTTGCCGATGGCCGAGGTGGTGCTGGACTTTTTCGACCGGATCAAGTCCGCCAGTCGCGGGTTCGCATCGCTGGACTATCAGTTTGTGCGGTTCCAGGCGGCCAACCTGGTGCGCCTCGATGTGCTGATCAACGGCGAGCGCGTGGACGCCCTGGCGCTGATTGTCCATAAGGACCAGTCCCACTACCGGGGTCGCGCTCTGATCGACAAGATGAAAGAGCTGATTCCGCGCCAGATGTTCGACATCGCCATTCAGGCGGCTATCGGGAATCAGGTGGTAGCGCGAGTGACCGTCAAGGCGCTTCGCAAGAACGTCACCGCCAAGTGTTACGGTGGCGACGTCAGCCGGAAGAAGAAACTGCTGCAGAAGCAGAAAGAAGGTAAGAAGCGCATGAAGCAACTGGGCAATGTTGAGGTGCCTCAGGAAGCATTCCTTGCCGTATTGAAAGTGGATAACTAAAAGGCACCTGAATGGATATTGATTTCCCCCTGGTTCTGGTTGTTCTGACGTTTGCAACGGGGCTGATCTGGCTGTTGGATGTTGTATTTCTGCGTAAGCGCAGGCTCGCGGTCGCAGAAGGCGCCAGCGGGGAGGTTGAGGCTGAGGAAGAACCGAAGGAGCCTTACCTCGTTGATCTTAGCCGTTCGTTCTTCCCGGTGCTGGCGGTGGTGCTGGTTCTGCGCTCGTTTCTGGTGGAGCCTTTCCAGATTCCGTCCGGCTCCATGTTGCCTACCCTTGAAGTCGGAGACTTCATCCTCGTTAACAAATACGCCTACGGCTTCGCCTGCCGGTTGCGGGCAACAAAATCCTGGCAGTGGATGACCCCCAGCGCGGTGACATCATGGTGTTCCGCTATCCGGATGACGGTAGCACCAATTACATCAAGCGGGTGGTCGGGCTTCCGGGAGACCGTATCCGATACCAGGATCGGGAGCTGTTTATCAACGGCGATAAAGTGGAGACGCGCTTTGTTGCCCGGCTGCCACCAGTGGAGCTGAGACGTGAATACCTGGGCGACGTTGAGCACGACATCTTCCTGACCCTGGGGCGCACGGGGCGCTCTGGTGAAGGCGAGTGGGTGGTGCCGGAAGGCGAGTATTTCGTGATGGGTGATAATCGGGACAACAGTAATGACAGTCGCTATTGGGGCTTTGTTCCGGATGAAATGGTCGTTGGCAAGGCGTTCGCGATCTGGATGCACTGGCAATCGCTCACCAGTCTGCCATCCTTTGACCGAGTGGGCGGTTTGGAATAAGTACGTTGTTATTCAGGGGTGTATCTAACATGAAGAAGAACAGTCTTTCCTCCATGCATCGGCAGTCGGGTGCATCGGCGCTCGTTATCATGATTATGGTGCTCTTTTTCGGCGGCTTGCTGACACTGGCCATCAAGCTGGGGCCAGCGTATCTTGATGACATTACCATTCAGGAAGCGCTTGAGAGCCTGGAAGGAACAGAGGACCTTTCCACCATGGGGCCTGCTCAGGTGAGAAGTCTGATAAACAAGCGACTTAGCGTGAACAATGTTCGCGGTTTTGATGAAAAGAACATCACCGTTGAGAAGGACGGGGATCTGGTCATCATCAAGGTGGATTACGAAGTCCGTAATAACCTGTTCCGTAATGTGGATACCGTTATCCATTTTCAACATGAGTATGAGATGAAGGGCAAGTGAGTTCGCAACCGGATCTCGAGCAGTTACAGCGACGTATCGGCTACCAGTTCAAGACGCCTGAGCGGCTGTTGCTGGCGCTGACCCATAGGAGTTTTGGCAACCAGAACAATGAGCGCCTGGAGTTCCTGGGTGATTCCATCGTTAACATGGTCATTGCTGAATACCTGTACCTGCATTTTGAAAAAGCCCGGGAAGGTCAGTTGAGCCGTCTGAGAGCCCGTATGGTCAAGGGTGTAACCCTCGCGGAAATTGGCCGTGAATTCGAATTGGGCAAGTACCTCAGGCTGGGTTCCGGTGAAATGAAGAGCGGTGGTTTCCGTCGTGAATCCATTCTTGCCGACGCTGTTGAATCCATCATCGGTGCCATATACCTGGACAGTGATTTTCACACCTGTCGGGAACAGGTTTTGCGCTGGTTTGAGGTACGCCTTCAGAAGCTGGATCTGCAGGATACCCAGAAAGACCCCAAAACCCGGCTCCAGGAGTACCTGCAGTCACGGCAGTTTCCGCTGCCTCGCTATGACGTCATTTCCGTGGATGGTGAAGCCCACGCCCAGACGTTCCATGTTTCCTGTGCCCTGCCATCACTTGACCGAAAAACGACCGGCACGGGCAATAGCCGTCGAATCGCCGAGCAGCAGGCCGCCCGCAATGCCCTTAAGCAACTGGGTGTGGAGAATGACTGATGAATGATGTGACTCGTCCGGAAAACCCGGACAGCCGTTGTGGTTTTGTGGCGATCGTCGGTCGGCCCAATGTGGGCAAGTCCACATTGCTGAACCACATTCTGGGCCAGAAGCTCAGTATTACGTCCCGTAAACCCCAGACAACCCGTCATCAGGTACTGGGCATCAAGACCGAAGGCCCGGTTCAGGCAATTTACGTGGATACGCCGGGGATGCACGAAGAAGAACCTCGCGCTATTAACCGGTATATGAACAAGGCGGCGACATCGGCCCTCAAGGATGTCGATGTCGCTGTGTTTGTTGTCGACCAGATGGCGTGGACGACGGCGGACGAAATGGTTCTGGAGAAACTCAGTAGCCTGAAATGCCCGGTGATTCTGGCAGTGAACAAGGTCGACCGCATTGAAAATCGGGAGGCCCTGTTGCCGCACCTCGATATGCTATCCCGGAAGCGCGAGTTTGCCGAAATCATTCCGTTATCAGCTCTCAAGGGGATGAACCTGGAGCCGCTGGAGGCTGCGGTCAGTCGGTTCCTGCCGGAAAGTGTGCATTTTTACCCGGATGACCAGATCACGGATCGCAGCGAACGGTTTATGGCTTCCGAAATGGTGCGGGAGAAAATTACCCGGCAACTGGGAGCAGAACTGCCTTACTCCGTGGCGGTCGAGATCGAAGAATTTCGCAAGGACGGTAAGACTCTTCACATTTCTGCGCTGATACTGGTAGAGCGTGAGGGCCAGAAGAAGATCATTATTGGCGACAAGGGCGAACGCCTGCGGCGCATCGGTCAGGAAGCCAGAACGGATATGGAGCGCCTGTTCGACAGTAAAGTCATGCTGAGGCTCTGGGTCAAGGTCAAGCGAGGTTGGGCGGACAGCGACCGGGCATTGAAAAGCCTGGGTATGAACGACTTCTGAGGCAGCTATGACGGGGCCAATGCAACAGGAGCCCGCGTATGTCCTCCACCGCCGGCCCTGGCGCGAAACCAGTCTGATGGTGGATGTGTTTTCCCTCAACGCGGGCCGGGTAACCGTGATTGCCCGTGGTGGCAACAGCGCAAAGAGCCCGCTCAAGGCGCAGTTGCAACCGTTCCAGCCTCTGTTGCTGGACTGGACCGGACGCAGCGACCTGAAGACGCTGACTCAGGCGGACGTTCGCAGCGGCCCCACCCTGAAGCGCACTCTCTCCCTGTACAGCGGTCTTTACGTGAATGAGTTATTGCAGCGTCTGCTGCCGATGGCCGACCCTCACCACCAACTCTTTGCTGCCTACATTGATGTGATTGCTGAGTTGTCGGAAGCCAGTGACGTGGAGCCGGTTCTTCGACGTTTCGAGCAATCCCTGGCTGCGGAACTCGGGTATGACTTCGTCTGGGATCAGGCGATGGATAGTGGACAGCCGGTCGAGGCCGGTGGGCTTTATTGCTATGATCCGGAGCAGGGGATTCTGGCCGAGCCCTCGCCGGGCTCCAGGCTCCGGAACCTGCCCGGGGATACACTGTTGGCGCTGGCTGATGGCGACCTCGAATCTGCGGAGTGCCGGCGCATCGCCAAGCGGGTAACAAGGGTACTTGTGGACTACCTGTTGCAGGGCAAGGTGCTCCATAGCAGAAGCCTGTTCAGTCATCATCGAGGAGACCGTAATGACCTCTAGCTCAATGAAGCCCAGAGTTTTGCTGGGTGTGAATATTGACCATGTTGCTACCTTGCGTCAGGCCAGGGGAACCCGATATCCGGATCCGGTACAGGCTGCGATTCTGGCGGAAGAGGCGGGTGCCGATGGTATCACCATCCATCCCCGCGAAGATCGCAGGCACATCCAGGACCGTGATGTGCTCCTGCTGAAGGAAATCCTCACCACCAAGATGAACCTGGAAATGGCGGTCACTGATGCGATGCTGGCATTCGCCGAGCAGGTGCGGCCGGAATGTGTGTGTCTGGTGCCCGAAAAGCGTGAAGAGCTGACAACTGAAGGCGGCCTGGATGTGGACGGCCAGGAGGCGCGGGTGGCTAAAGCCTGTGACAGGTTGGCAAAGGTTGGTGCCGAGGTCTCCCTGTTTATCGATCCGGATGTAACGCAGATTGATGCGGCAGTCCGTTGCGGTGCGCCGGTGGTGGAACTGCACACGGGGGAATACGCGGAAGCGACAGACCCTCAGATTGTTGAGGCGGCTTTTAACACCTTGCAGGACGCGGTGACTTACGCTCGCAAGAAAGGGTTGGTGGTCAACGCCGGCCACGGTCTGCACTACCACAACACTGAACGCGTTGCCGCCATCGCGGGTATCAACGAACTCAACATTGGCCATGCCATCATTGCCAGGGCGGTGTTTACCGGGCTCAAAGAGGCGGTAAAGGATATGAAAGCAATCCTCGAAAGCGCCCGAACCTAAGGCGCTGATCGTCCCTCAGTCCACGGTTGCCTGCCGAGGGTTTTGCTGCCGGAACAACTGCTGCCAGTCAGTTTGTTCGCTCCAGGTCTGCAAGCGCTCCATGGCTGCAAGCAATTGATTCTTCTGGTACTCCATATCCGGCGCCGCGCACTTCAAGGCGGTTTCCAGTTGGTTTGCAGCAGCGCGTAACTCCGGCACGCCACAGTAACGCGTGGCGCCATGCAGTTTGTGGACGCACTCCAGTAGCTCGTCCATGTCGCCTTTGTTCCAGAGTGCCGGCACCTGGTTAATGTCGGTATGGATCTGTTCGATCAGCATGCTGAACAGTTCCTCGGCCAGATCTGCTTTTCCGGCGGCCAACTGTACGCTTTCGGCCACGCTGACACAGTCAGGCTGTTTCTTTCTGGTTGACGGGCGAACCGAGCGGCGTGTATCGCGCACCTCGGGTACCGGCAGGTGTCCATCATCCGGGTCGGGGTGGCAGGTATAGCCAGTGTAGTCATGAATAATGTCGATCAGTTGGCTGTTGCTAATGGGTTTGGCCAGGTAGCCATCGAATCCCTGCTGGATCAGGCGGTCCTGCTCCTCTGCAAGGGCATGGGCCGTGAGCGCAATGATCGGAGTACGATGGCTGGCGCCATCAAGGCTTCTCAATCTCTCAGTGGTTTCCACCCCGTCCATTCCGGGCATCTGAAGATCCATGAAAACCAGGTCGAACGAGTGTTGGCGCGCCTTGCTCAGCGCTTCAAAGCCGCTGGTTGCTCCCTCAGCTACAACGCCGCAGTCGTTGAGCAGGGTCATTACCAGCTTCAGGTTGGCATCGTTGTCGTCCACCGCCAGCACTCTGGGTACGCGTGTTGATTGGGTTGGCAACTCACGGCTAATGGCATGGGAATGATCCGGCAACTGGCGTTGCCGGTTGCTGATACCGTGCACCAGCAGCAACAGTTCGTCGTACAGGGAGTCGCGGCATACTGGCTTGGTCAGGTGGCCACTGGCCAGCCCCGATAGCGGTGTATCGTGAGTTTCAAGGGTAGGGGTCAACAGCAGTGTGCGGCAATCCCGCTCCAGCTCCAGGGACCGTACTAACGAGCAGTATTGGCTTGAATTCAGCAGGTGACGGGTGATGCCGACAACCGCAACGGCGTAACCGGACTGCTCTTTTTGAGCTTCCTCTATCTGCTCCTGCATGGCACCCGGTGATGAAACCCGGTCGACCGTCATGCCCCATTCCCGGAGCATATGTTCTACCGCCAGGCCGGTGGTTTTCTGTTGGTCAAGGTAGATGGCCCTTTCGCCGCGCAAAGAGTCTTTGGGCGCGATCTTCGCCGTTAGAAGACAGTTCCGAGGTCAGGGTAAACCAGAATGTGGAGCCCTTGCCCAGCTCACTCTCAAGCCCGATCTTGCCGCCCATTTCCTCAACCAGGCGCTTGGAGATCGCAAGCCCCAGCCCGGTGCCACCGTATTGCCGGGCAGTAGACGCGTCGGCTTGGCTGAAGGCGTTGAACAGGGACTGCTGCTGAGCTCGCGAGAGCCCGACACCGGAATCGGTAATGCTGAGTCTCAGGGTGATCCGGTTACTCTCTTTATCTTCTTCTTCAAGGCTGGCGCGCAGGACCACTTCACCGGTCTGGGTGAACTTGATGGCATTGTTGACCAGGTTGGTGATCACCTGCTTTACCCGTAGGGGATCGCCCATGATGTTGTCGGGTACATCATTGTAGACCAGTGGTACCAGGTCCAGGTTCTTGCTGTGAGCCGCCGGAGCCAGCATGACCATGACCTCTTCTACGATGTCCCGGAGCTGGAAGGGAATGCGGTCGAGGATGAGTTTGCCGGCCTCGATCTTGGAGAAATCGAGAATGTCGTTGATGATGGTCAGCAGTATTTCCGATGACTTGCGGATGGTGCTCAGGTGATCCCGCTGCTGGCGCGGTAGCGGGCTTTTAAGCAGTAACTCGGTGAAGCCGATGATGCCATTCAGCGGGGTGCGGATTTCATGGGACATGTTGGCCAGGAATTCCGATTTGATGCGGCTGGCTTCCAGGGCTTCCTTGCGGGCGAAATCGAGTTCGATGTTCTGGATTTCGATGGTTTCCAAGGTTTCTCTCAGGTCTTCCGTGGCCTGGTCAATGTTCTGCTGCATTTCCGCCTGGGCTTTGCTCAGTTCCCCGGCCATGGCGTTCAGGCCAGATTCCAATTGCTCGAATTCAGGGCCGGCGCGGGTATAGACCCGAGTGTCCAGTTTGCCTTCCTTGAGTTTGGCCACCGCCTCATTGAGTTCAAAGACAGGATCGGTAAACGAGCGGCTCATGCGTAGCGCAATCATCAGGCTGAGGAGTACGCCGCCTAAGACGAGCAACAGGGAAATCAGCAGTGCTTTATAGGTTTCCTTTTCGGTGCGTATGTGGGACATCTCCACGGTTACCCAGCCGATCGGTTTCTTGCCCGCCCCCACGTTCTGGCGGGAATCCGGGTCCAGCATGCTTTCGATCATCAGGTCCTGGAGATAGACCGGTGTCACGAAAACAGTACTGTCGGCGCGGGTAACCCGTACCGCTTCTTCGCCGGTCAACGTGTCCTTGCCAATATCGTCGGAGCTGCCGGGGCCTGTGTGCAGCAGCCGGTTATGCTCGCTGTCGAAGAAGGTAATCGAGCGCACATCCTGCTCTTCCAGAAGGGCGTTGGAGAGGCTGCTGAGCAGGCTTCTGTTGGCAGTGAACAGGCCGTATTCCGAGCCGGCTGACAGCTGCCGCGAAAGCGACTCGCCACGATCCTGCAGGAGGCTTTCAATGTTGTTGACCCAGCTGTAGGTGAAGAAAAGCCCCAGCATCAACGTGGTCAGAAGGGTGGGGACGAGTGTCACCACCAGTACTTTTTTGCGTATGCCCCAGCGCCGCATAGTGAGTTCCCGATTGACGTCGCCGGCCTGATATCCGGCATTCTTCCCTGTCAGAATAGTTGATTCCACGCAGTCTGGCCGTGATGGCGTCCCCGGATATAGCCCACAGTCATGGATATAGCGAGAAGCTGTATTGGGAGACTGCGGATATTCCGCGTATCATGCGAACCCGGAGTGTATCACAGGCTTGTGTCGTCGGCGTTACCTGCTGGCGGCGGGTTCCGGAAGAATTGAGGAAGGTTACAACATGCATTTCCCGACCATTGAAGATTATGTAGGTATACGCCTCTTGTGCGTCTGCAGCGACTTCCGGGCGAGACCAGCAATGTGATTCTGGCCAAGCTTGAGGGTAATAACCCCGCCGGTTCGGTGAAAGATCGTCCTGCTATCAGCATGATCCAGGAAGCAGAGCGCCGGGGTGAAATCAAACCAGGCGATACCCTGATCGAAGCCACCAGTGGAAATACCGGAATTGCCCTGGCGATGGCGGCTGCCATCAAGGGCTACCGTATGGTGCTGATCATGCCAGCGAACATGAGCGAGGAGCGTCGGGCGTCGATGCGCGCCTATGGGGCGGAGATTGTCACCGTCACCAAAGAGGAAGGCATGGAAACCGCCCGCGACCTGGCCCAACAAATGGAGGCGGAAGGCAAGGGTAAAGTGCTGGATCAGTTTGCCAACCAGGACAACCCGCTGGCGCATTACCGCACCACCGGCCCGGAAATCTGGGAGCAGACGGCAGGGCGGGTTACGCATTTTGTCAGCTCCATGGGTACCACCGGAACCATCATGGGCGTGTCCAGGTATTTCAAGGAACGGAATCCCGATATCCAGATTGTTGGCCTGCAGCCCCAGGAAGGAGCGTCTATCCCCGGTATCCGGCGCTGGCCGGAGCCGTACCTGCCGAAAATTTTTGATGCCACCCGTGTGGACACGGTCATGGACATCGGCCAGCAGGAAGCTGAGGACACCATGCGTGCCCTGGCCAGCGAGGAAGGCATTTTCTGTGGTGTTTCATCAGGTGGCTCCATCGCTGCAGCCCTCAAGCTGTCGGCACAGGTTGAAAACGCGGTGATCGTGGCCATTATCTGTGACCGGGGTGATCGTTACCTTTCCACCGGTGTGTTTCCCGGTGCCTGAACCCATCAAGACCTGAATCCAGTTAAGAGACTTTCTATGAGTAGAAGACGCAGGAAGGCCCTGCCAAGCGAACCGGTGCGCTGTGTGATTGAAACCCTCAGTCACGATGGCCGGGGCATCGCCCGGGACAACGGTAAGGCACAGTTCGTTGACGGCGCCCTGCCTGGCGAGACGGTCATGGCCAAATTTACCAGTACACGCAGCAAGTTCGATGAATTACGTGCTGTGGAAGTGCTTGAAGCCGACGACGCGCGTATGACTCCGCCCTGCGACTTTGCCGACCTGTGTGGTGGGTGTAGTCTTCAGCACATGAGTGGCGATGCCCAGATCCGGTTCAAGGAAGATACTGCGGGAGCATTTTGCCCATTTTGGGGGCATTGAACCGGACGAGTGGGTGGCGCCCATGCGTTCCCCGGCTCTGGGCTATCGTCGCAAGGCACGGCTGGGCGTGAAATACGTGCCAGCACGGGAATCGGTGCTGGTCGGGTTCCGAGAAAAGCGCAACAGTTTCCTGACCGATATTGATCGTTGCGTGGTGTTGGATCCGCGTATCGGCGATCGCATCACGCCGCTACGTGAACTTCTTCATGGCATGGACGCCTATCGTCGCATACCGCAGGTGGAAGTCGCCTGCGGCGACGATTCGGCGGCGATGATATTCCGCAACATGGACCCGTTGAGCGATTCCGACAGGCAGTCGTTGATCGATTTCGGCCAGGCCCATGACTTGCATATCTATCTGCAACCGAAAGGGCCGGATACGGTTCACAGAATCTGGCCCGAGACCGGCGAAGAGCGACTGTCCTACGACATGGAGGAATTCGACCTGACCATGAAGTTCCATCCCATGGACTTTACCCAGGTCAATGTGGACATCAATCGCAACATGGTACATCGGGCCGTCGAGTGGCTGGACATCCAGCCCGGTGAGCGGGTGTTGGACCTGTTTTGCGGACTGGGTAATTTCACCCTGCCGCTGGCTCGCCGTGCCGGGCAGGTGGTTGGAGTGGAAGGTGACGATGCCATGGTCGTCCGCGGGCGGGAAAATGCGGAACTCAACGGGCTATCGAATGTCGCATTCCACGGCGCTGACTTGCAGGCGGATTTCACAGCACAACCGTGGGCAGCGGAAGGGTTTGACAAAATCCTGATTGATCCGCCGCGTTCCGGAGCCCAGGAGGTGTGTGAATACCTGACAGCCTTTGGTGCGAAGCGAATTGTTTATGTTTCCTGTAACCCGGCCACGCTGGCCAGGGACGCAGGGGTGATGGTACGTAATGGTTATCGACTGGTGAGGGCGGGCGTTATGGACATGTTTCCCCACACCACTCATGTTGAATCCATGGCGATGTTCGAGCGCGTGGATAATTGATGCCTCTCGGGACCGGTCAGGGATGGCCGGATAAGCGACCAGGAAGAACAAGAGCGATATGGTAAAAGTTCGCGAAGACTATGCAGTGACGGGTGACGGCCAGGTTGATATCGAGCGTTGGGTCCGTCAGATCGAGTCACAGACGCATCTTGAGGATGCTGAACAGTTCCGGCGGGCCTGTGAAATGGCCGCCGCGATTGATGTCCAGGCGGTACGCGAGGACAGGGTCTGGGCCCCGGGGGCCAGCAGCTTCCGAACCGGCATCGAAATGGCTCAGGTACTGGTGGAACTGCACCTCGACCAGACCAGCCTGGTGGCAGCAATTCTCTACCGGGCAGTGCGGGAGGAACGGATTCCCCTGGAGGACATCCGCAAGGAGTTCGGCGATGAGGTGGCCGGGCTGATTGATGGTGTTCAGCAGATGGCGGCAATATCGTCCATCCATCACCCTCTTAAGGGTAATGTGCTGGGCCAGACCGAGGGCCAGCTCGATAACGTTCGCAAGATGCTGGTCACCATGATCGACGACGTCCGGGTGGCGCTGATCAAGCTTGCAGAGCGGACCTGCGCCATTCGTGCGGTGAAAAACGCGTCTGAAGAGAAGCGCATGCGTGTGGCCCGCGAGGTGTTTGATATCTATGCGCCGTTGGCGCATCGACTGGGAATCGGTCACATCAAGTGGGAACTGGAAGATCTTTCGTTCCGCTACCTGCACGAAACCGCTTACAAAAAGATCGCCAAGCTGCTCGATGAAAAACGGCTTGACCGCGAAAGCTACATCAAGCGTGTCATCACCACCATCAAGGACGAACTGGATGCGTCTGGAATAGACGGTGAGCTTTCAGGGCGTGCGAAGCACATCTACAGTATCTGGCGGAAGATGCGGCGCAAGGGCATCGACTTTTCTCAGGTGTACGATGTTCGGGCCGTCCGTATCCTGGTGCCTGAGGTCCGTGACTGTTACGCCGCGCTTGGTATCGTGCACACACTCTGGCGCCATATTCCCAACGAATTCGACGACTACGTTGCCAATCCCAAGGAAAACGGGTATCAGTCCCTGCACACGGCTGTCATCGGCCCTGAAGGCAAGGTGATGGAAGTGCAGATCCGTACCCAGGCCATGCATGAGGAAGCTGAGCTTGGCGTTTGTGCTCACTGGCTCTACAAAGGCATGGATAAGGGCAACCGGTCCGTGGGCTATGACGCCAAGATCAACTGGCTGCGCCAAGTGCTGGAGTGGCAGGAGGAACTCGGCGACCTGTCCGGGCTGGCGGATCATCTCAAATCCGATGTCGCCTCCGATCGGGTCTATGTGTTCACGCCCGAAGGCCATGTGGTGGACCTGCCACAAGGCGCGACGCCGGTGGACTTCGCCTATCGTGTGCACACGGAAATCGGTCATGCCTGTCGCGGGGCCAAGGTTAATAGCCGTATCGTGCCGCTGACTTATCCGCTGAAGACCGGCGACCAGATATCCATTCTCACGTCCAATAACCAGGCGCCCAGCCGTGACTGGCTTAACCCGAGCCTGGGCTATATCCAGACTTCCCGTGCCCGGGCCAAGGTTACCCACTGGTTCAAGCAACAGGACCGCGATCGCAACATTGTTGATGGTCGGGCCATTTTGGAAGACGAGTTCAAACGCCTGTCGCTGTACGAGGTGGACCTCAACGACCTGGCTCGCAAAGTGAATTACCAGGCTGCCGAGGACATGTATGCGGCAGTGGGGGCCGGGGATCTTCGGCCCACCCACGTGGCTAACGTCGCCCAGCAGATGCTGGAGCCGAAATCCGAGCAACTGGATCTGAAGCTCAGCACACAGAGGCGCAAGCCTACGACACCGAATCGGATATCCAGATTCTGGGCGTTGGCAAGCTCAAGACCCAGGTGGCGAAATGCTGCAAACCCCTGCCGGGTGATCCGATCGGTGGCTACATCACCGTCGGCCGTGGTGTCACCGTGCATCGGCAGGATTGCATCACCTTCCTGAATCTGAAGGAGTTCGAGCCCAATCGGATTATCGAGGTGAGTTGGGGCGGTCAGCCTGTAGCCGTGTATCCCGTTGATGTAGAAATTGAAGCTTACGACCGCTCCGGGTTGTTGCGGGATATCACCCAGGTGCTGTCGTCTTCCAAAAGTGACGTTCTGGCACTCAATACCTTGTCCAACAAGGATGAGAACACAGCCACCATGACCGTTACCCTGGAAATTTCAGCCTTGATCAGTTGGCCAAGTTGCTCGCCCAGATTCGCAATCTCCCCAACATCATTAATGTCAGGCGAAAGCGATCATGAGCTATTCCATTGACGATCTTAAAACCTTGATGACACGGCTTCGGGACCCGGAGTCCGGGTGCCCGTGGGATACCCGCCAGAGCTATAAGACCATCGTGCCCCACACCATTGAAGAGGCCTACGAGGTTGCCGATGCCATCGACCGTGAAGACTACCCGCACCTGGAAGATGAACTGGGTGATCTGCTGTTTCAGGTGATCTTCTACAGCCAGATGGGGAAGGAAGATAACCACTTCGACTTCGACTCGGTGGTTGATAACCTCGTGCGCAAGCTGGTCCGGCGTCATCCCCACGTGTTCCCGGAAGGCACCCTGGAAAGCAGGATCGATCCGAACAACCGGCCCAGTGAGGCTGATATCAAGGCGAGCTGGGAACGTATCAAGGCAGAGGAGCGGGCGGCGAAGCCGGAGGCGTCTGTGGAGACTGCGCCATCAAGCCGGCTCGACGGCATTGCCCGGACGCTCCCCGCAATGGTGCGCGCTGAGAAACTTCAGCGCAGGGCCGCCAACCATGGCTTTGACTGGCCAGAGGTTGAGCCGGTCTTCGACAAGCTTCACGAAGAGATCGATGAGCTAAAGAAAGCCTGGTATGACGCGAGTTCCGGCGATGGTCCGGCGGAGGCGGTGGAGGACGAGCTGGGTGACCTGTTGTTTGTGTGCGTCAACCTGGCACGTTTCATGAAGGTTAATCCTGAGCAGGCCCTCAACAGCACGAATCACAAGTTTGAGATGCGATTCCGTGCTATTGAGGAGCACCTCGAACGCGAAGGCCGTGATCTTGATGGCGAATCGCTGGAGGCATTGGACGCCGTCTGGCAAGCCGTCAAAGGGGTTGAAAAGACTCGTAAAAGGTAACGGATAAGTACAATCCGTTACCAAGTTTTCCGCCCCTGGTGCGGTCGCTTCGTCTACACTTCCGGTTAAGGATGCACACACTTTGTGCACCCTGTGGGCCACCAAGAAGATGCAGGAGTGAAGGCACCATGAAAATCAAAGATCTGGTCAACTACTGGGACAAGCACGCACGTGGTCGGCTGACCCGTGATGCGTATTTTGCCGACCTCTCTGACCAGCATCACAAGCGACTGGAAAAACTGGCCGCGTTGTATCCGATGAAGTCTTCCCAGGACCTGATGCGAGACCTGATTTCCGCTGCCCTTGATGAGCTGGAAACCAGCTTTCCGTACGTTCAGGGGTCTAAGGTTGTTGCGTTCGATGAAGACGGCTTCGAAATCTATGAAGATCAGGGGATGACCCCGCGCTTCATCAGTCTCAGCCAGAAGCATATCCAGCGGCTGAAGGCGCGCCAGCTCGAATCGGTTGCCTGATCAGGCCAACGCCTGATTGATCGCGACGGCCCTGCGATACCCGACGGGGTGGCTTCGCCACCCCGCAGAGAAGTGCCCCCGCTTTATTTATCCTTGCCTTCCAGCTTGTCCTTCAACGGGCTCAGCCTGACCAGGTCGTCCAACGCGGCGCCAATCATGTCATTCAGTATGTCGCTCTCTGAACGATCCGGGTAAAGCTCGGCCAGTGCTGCTATGCGCGCGGCATCTTCCAGCGGCAAGCGGAGATTGTAATCGTGGCTGCGCTCAACAGACTCTTTCTTGCTTTCCCAGTGCTTGCAGATCGGTTACTTTCATGGATACTCCTTGCGGCGAAAGGCTTTAATCGTTAGAAAGGCTTTATAAGAGTAAACAGTATCGTTAGTTTACTTCGCCTCCGTCAATTTAAAAGGACGTCAATGTGACTGAGCTACACCCTGACCTTCGAGAAAACGTTCGCATGCTGGGCGAGTTGCTGGGGCAGAGTATCCAGCGTCACCCCGGGCAAGATTGCTACGAGTTGATAGAAGAAGTGCGGGCGGCTGCCAAGGCCGACCGTCGCCAGGAAAGCGGTTCCGGCCAGCGCCTGGTCAACCTGCTGGGCAAGCTTCGTGATGACGAGTTGCTGCCGGTAACCCGCGCCTTTAACCAGTTCCTGAACCTGGCCAATCTGGCGGAACAATACCACGGCATCCGCCGCAAGCGGGGTCATCAATCGGACCTGATGGTGGAATCCCTCGAAGAGGTGTTTGGCCGCCTCAAAGACGGTGGCGTCAGTGCCGATGAACTGCACAGGCGAGTGGCTGACCTTCGTATCGAGTACGTTCTGACAGCACATCCCACCGAAGTGGCCCGCCGTACGCTGATCATGAAGTACGACGAAATGTCCGATTGCCTGGCCCGACTGGATCATGAGGACCTGTTGCCCGCGGAGCGCGATGAAATCGTCGGACGCCTGTCGCAACTGGTCACCGAAGCCTGGCACACGGATGAGATTCGGCATGAGCGCCCGACGGCGGTTGACGAAGCCAAGTGGGGATTTGCCGTTATTGAGAACAGTCTGTGGCAGGCATTGCCGCGTTTTCTGAGAAGCCTGGATCTATCGCTTTCAGACGCCACGGGGAAGGGGTTACCGCTGGACGCGTCGCCCATCCGGATCGCCTCCTGGATGGGCGGTGATCGCGATGGCAACCCCAATGTAACCCATGAAGTAACCCGCAAGGTGTTCCTGCTGGGCCGCTGGATGGCAGCCGATCTCTACCTGCGGGACATCCAGTCCCTGCGTGCGGAATTGTCCATGTGGCAGGCCAGTGATGAGCTGCGGGACGTCGTTGGTGATACCCGGGAGCCCTATCGCCAGGTGCTGGCCGGGCTGAGGGAGAAACTGATCAAAACCCGGGACTGGGCGGAAGCAGGGTTGCCGGCGAGCCCTCTGACGCCACCGGCATTCTGTTTGCCAACGAGGACTTCACAGGGCCGTTGGAGCTTTGTTATCGGTCCCTGGTGGACTGCGGGTTGGAATCCATTGCCAATGGTCCGCTGCTGGACACCATTCGCCGCGCCCACACCTTTGGCTTGCCTCTGATTCGCCTGGACATCCGCCAGGAGTCGACCCGTCATGCCGAAGCGGTTGCGGAAATGGTGGATTACCTGGGGTTGGGCGATTATCTGTCCTGGGCCGAACAGGAACGCCAGGATTTCCTGGTGCGCGAACTCAAGGGGCGCCGGCCACTGATACCCAGGCACTGGAAACCCTCCGACGAAGTCGCCGAGGTGCTGGCTACCTGCGAAGTGGTGGCAGAGCAGACGCCGGAAGCGCTGGGTTCCTATGTCATCTCCATGGCCAGCAAGCCGTCGGATGTGCTGAACGTGATTTTGCTGCTACGTGAAGCGGGTATGAAAAACCCGATGCGGGTAGTGCCCCTCTTTGAGACCCTGGATGACCTGCGCGGCGCCCCTGACAGTATGGCGGCGCTCTACAGCGTGGACTGGTATCGGGACTATTGCGAAGGCCGGCAGGAAGTCATGATCGGCTATTCCGATTCCTCCAAAGACGCTGGTCAGATGATGGCCGCGTGGGCTCAGTACCAGGCTCAGGAAAAGCTCACCGAGGTCGCCAATCAGTATGGCGTCCACCTCACGCTGTTTCATGGCCGCGGTGGCACCGTCGGCCGTGGTGGTGGCCCGGCCAACCGTGCAATCCTGTCTCAACCGCCGGGTTCGGTGAACGGCAGTTTCCGGATCACCGAGCAGGGCGAGATGATCCGCTTCAAGTTTGGCCTTCCCCGGCTGGCGGAACAGAGCCTGACGCTGTACACCACGGCGGTGATTGAAGCCACCCTGGCGCCACCGCGAGGGCCAGAACCGGAATGGCGGGAGGCTATGGACTGGCTCACCGAACGCTCCCTCAAAGCATACCGTGACGTGGTTCGGGAGAATCCGGACTTTGTTCCCTATTTCCGCCAGGTCACTCCGGAGCAGGCGCTGGGCAAGCTGGCCCTGGGTAGCCGCCCGGCACGACGCAAACCCGGCGGTGGCGTGGAAAGCCTGCGGGCCATTCCCTGGATTTTCGCGTGGACCCAGATGCGGATGATGCTGCCCAGCTGGCTGGGTAGCGACGTTGCCTGGAGGAGGCATTTCACAACGACCGCGTGCCGGTGCTGCGGGAGATGATGCAGCAATGGCCGTTCTTCAAAACCTACGTGGATATGCTGGAAATGGTGCTGGCAAAATCTGACCTGAGAATTGCCAGCTACTACGAAAAGACGTTGGTCGATGATCCAAAACTGCTTGAACTCGGCAAGAACCTGCGGGAGCGCCTGCAGGGCTGCATCCGCCATTTGCTGGAATTGAAGCAGCAGGACACCTTACTGGAACAGGAACCTGTATTTGCCCATTCCATGCGTGTACGTAATCCGTATACTGATCCGCTACACTATTTACAGGCGGAACTGCTCAAGCGTGACCGTGAGGGCGAGGGCAAGGGCGAAGTGCCCGAGATGGTTGAGCGCGCACTCAAGGTAACCATGGCCGGTATTGCGGCCGGCATGCGGAACACCGGCTAAAGCAGGTTCAGCGGATCATAAAAAACAGGAGTAACGCCGTGGCGTTAGCGGCAAGACTGGAACGCTTTTTAACCGGCAAAGGAATTGCCTATCGGGAACTTGAGATTGATCAGGTACTTAGCTTTGACGCCGCGGTCATGGCGTCCGGGCGTCCTCAGGATGAGTTTATCCGGGCAACGCCCCTGATCGACATCAATGGCGTCGTCATGGCCGTTCACGGTTACAACACCAGTCTGGATATGGACCTGGTGCACAAGCAAACTGGCCGACGCCTGCAGCCGTTAACGGCTCGCCAGTCCGCCCGGCTGTTTGCCGACTGTGATCCGGGCTTCCAGCCGCCGGTCGGGGCTGCCTACGATCTGCCGGTGCTCGTTGATGAGGATATCCTGGGATACCCCCGCACCCTCATGTGCTGCGGGACCGACAACACGCTTCTCGAGTTGGACCGCACCTCTCTGGCAAGGGCCCTGGCGGATGCCACTCAGGGCCACCTGGCGATTCGCGGGCAAAACAACGATGAGCGTGATGCCCTGACGCTGGAAGAAGTGGCCGACAAGCTGCAGAAGCTTTACCGTCTGCCGCCCATGCCAGCGCTGGCGCTGCGCATTCTCCGTTTGACGGCCAATTCCGAGGCGACCGCCCGCGAACTGGGCGAGCTGATAGAGTTTGATCCCAGCCTTACCGCGCAGATCATGCGCTATGCCCGTTCTGCCCTGTTTAACTATCCCGGTCAGATCAACTCGGTACAGGAAGCGGTGACCCGGGTTCTTGGGTTTGATCGTGTGGCCCATATCGCGCTGGGTATCGCGTCCGTGCGCGCTTTCGAAGTGCCCCGTCAGGGCATGCTGGGGATGGACCAGTTCTGGCGCCACTCTCTGTATAACGCGTTTGTTTGCCAGCGTATGGCGCCAAAGTGCCATTCCGATAAAGGCCTGGCGTATCTGTGTGGCTTGCTGCACAACTTCGGCCTACTGCTGATCGGCCACCTGTTTCCCCAGGAGTTTGACGAGCTGAATTCGCTGCGGGAAGCCAATCCCGACGCAGCATGCACTCGCTGGAGCAACAGGTGTTCGGGGCCAGCAACGATCAACAGATGCTGGCGGTTGGCCACGGCGCCATTGGTGGCATCCTTCACCGACTTTGGGAGCTGCCTGACCCGGTGGTCAAGGCCGCGGGCATGCATCAGCAGGAGGGCTACCATGGCGAGCATGAACAGTATGTGCTCATGGTCCAGCTGGCCAATGGGCTGCTGAAGGAAAGGGGGATTGGGGATGAGTTCAACCCGGATGATGTCGCCTCCCTTGCGTCGTCCCTCGGGCTTTCCGAAGGGGACGTTGCTCGTTTGAACGAGGAGATTGACAGCGTTTCCGGGGAGCTGGACGCGCTGGCGTTATCCCTGTCATCCTGACCGTCGAGCACTATCAGCTACAGCCGCAACTCACAGCCCGATGTAACCTTTTGGTGCATGCTACGGAGGTCCACTTTCTATGAGGGGGCTGAGTTCGTATAATGCGCCTTCCTTGGCAGGGGCTGCGGGCTCGTTGCTGCCGAGAAGCTGTCGCAAAGCCGCCGGGTTTTGCAACAGCTTTTCAAATGATAATGACTACAACGGGAGCACAGCGTTATGAGAATCATCATGTTAGGCGCGCCAGGCGCAGGCAAGGGTACGCAGGCCCAGTTCATCACCGAACGGTTTGAAATCCCGCAGATTTCGACCGGCGACATGCTTCGCGCGGCGGTGAAAGCCGAGTCCGATCTTGGCAAGCAGGTCAAGGAAGTGATGGCTTCTGGCGGTCTGGTGTCTGATGACATCATCATTGCGCTCATCGAAGAACGGGTTAAGCAGCCTGACTGCAAGAACGGCTTCCTGCTCGACGGTTTCCCCCGCACTATTCCCCAGGCCGAGGCCCTGAAAGACCAGGGTATTGTTATTGACTATGTGGTGGAAATCGCCGTTGATGACGAGGAAATCGTAAGCCGTCTGTCAGGTCGTCGGGTGCACGAGGGCAGTGGTCGCATCTATCATGTGAAGTACGATCCGCCCAAGACCGAAGGTAAAGACGACGAGACTGGCGATGCCCTCATCCAGCGCGAGGACGACAAGGAAGAAACCGTCCGTAAACGCCTGAAGATCTACCACGAGCAAACCGCGCCACTGGTCGGTTACTATCAGGACTGGGCGAAAGAAGCCCCTGCCGCTGCGCCGAAATATGTGCGCGTAAAAGGCGTGGGCAGCCTGGATGACATTCGCGACCAGATTCTTACCCAACTGAAGTAACCCTGTGAAACTACTGGCACTGGATACCTCATCAGAGGCTGCTCAGCAGCCCTGCTGGTGGATAACAGCCTGGTGGAGCGGTTCGAGCTGGCTCCCCGCGGACACACCCGCCTGTTGATGCCGATGATCCGCGAGCTTCTCGCCGAGAAGGAACTGGTGCCGGCGGACCTCGATGCGCTCGCATTTGCCTGTGGTCCGGGCTCGTTCACGGGCCTTCGCATTGCTACGGGGGTTGTCCAGGGCCTGGCCTATGGCCTCGGAATCCCCGTTATTCCAGTGTCATCCCTGGCAGCCGTTGCCGAGGATGCGATACAGCATTGGCAAATGCTGGACGGCGACGCCGTTGCAGTGGCCTTCGATGCCCGCATGGGTGAAGCCTATTGGGCCTGTTATATGTGCCGAGATGGGCAACCGGAGTTGATGGGTCACGAGCAGGTCTGCGCTCCGGCGTCTGTGACTCTGGCCGATGGCGCATCCCGGTGGTTTGGTGCCGGTCAGGGGTGGAGCCTGAAAGAAAATTTCCCGGCCGATGTTGCCGCAACCATGGAGCGCATCGACGAGACTCTGGTTCCCAGGGCTTCCAGAGTGGCGGAGATCGCCGCCCGTGCCTTTCATGCGGGTGCCGGGGTGCCGGCCGAACAAGCACAACCGGTATACATTCGTGATGAAGTGGCCTGGAAAAAACTGCCCGGCCGCTAACAACAACCTCACTGCTACCACCCGGAATCACTGCCGATGGAACTGTGGCACATTATTGTATTGGCCGTTATACAGGGGCTGACGGAATTTCTTCCGATCAGCAGTTCGGCCCATCTGATCCTTCCCTCACAGGTATTTGGCTGGCCGGATCAAGGCCTTGCGTTCGATGTCGCCGTGCATGTAGGGACGTTGGCAGCGGTGATCTGGTACTTTCGCGCGGAAGTGGGCCGTCTCACGGTTGCCTGGGTTGGAGATACGGTTCGGGGCCGTGTCGGGCAGGATAGTGGCCTTGCGTGGGCGGTCATCGCCGGCACCATTCCAGCCGGACTGGCTGGTCTGTTGCTTAATGATTTCATTGAAACCTCCCTGCGTTCCGGGTTGGTGATTGCAGTTTCGACCATCGGTTTTGGTTTGGTGCTGTGGTGGTCGGACGCGGTGGGACGTCGCAACCGGGACCTGCCGGCATTGACCATGAAAGATGCGGTGATCATTGGCGTGGCCCAGGCGCTGGCTCTCATTCCGGGCACCTCCCGATCCGGTATTACCATCACGGCGGCTCTGTTTCTCGGGTTTGGACGGGAGGCAGCCGCCCGATTCTCGTTCCTGTTGTCGATCCCGCTGATTCTCGCCGCCGGTCTGCTAAAAACCCTGGAGCTGGTGGAGCAGGGCGGGGCAACCGGCTGGGCGGCTATTGCCCTGGGTGCTGCGCTGTCATTTGTCAGTGCCGTGGTCTGTATCCACCTGTTTCTCAAGTTCCTTGAGAGACTTGGCCTGATGCCGTTCGTTATATACCGCCTGGTACTCGGTCTGCTGTTGCTTGTCATGCTCTGGTAGTGCAAACATTGAACAGCCTGCTTTAAAACTGGCCCAGGATCTTCCATAATCCACTACCTGTGGTCTTTTTAACCGGTGTACCAGAATGATCGGTGGTGTTAACCCAAACAGCAGTCTTCCTTTCCAGTCCGGCAACAGCAGCCCGGTTCGTGAGCGCAGTGACATCGCTCGTGCGCCTGCGTCCGCCCCCGATAACGATAGCCAGGCCGTTCGCCGTGATCTCACCGATGCACGGCCCCCCAACGCCGAACAACGGCCGGTTCCTTCTGCTGAGTCGCTAGAACGCCGTGTCGAGGCACGTCAAGCCGCGGAGGACGTGCGCCTGGAGCGTTTCCGTGCCGATGAAGTTTCCCTGAGCACCTCCAGAGCCCTGTCCACGTTTGCCGATGTCGCCGCCGGAGGCGATATTGCGGATGCAGGGCTCTCAGGCATCGATATCCTGGTTTGATGTCGCCAGGAAACACCCTGTCTGAACTTGCCGTTGGCTGCAGCCCCCTTGGCGATCTCCACGCTGCACGTTCCCTGTCTGAAGCATTATCGTTGCCTTTGCTGGGTACGCTTCGTCCGCGAGACGTGCGGGATTACCCAGTGCTGCTGTTTCTGGATGAAAATGGTCTTGGCCTGCAGGTTACCGGCAAGGGGGCTCCAGGGCCTGTCAGAGCCGAGTTCGTGACCGGAAAGGCGGGATACCGGAGAGAACACGGCGGTGGCACCGGACAACTGATTGCCAAGCTGTTGGCCTGAAGAAAGCCCGCCAGCCCCTTCATGTTCTGGATGCAACGGCCGGTCTTGGCCAGGACGCGTTCGTACTGGCTCCCTGGGCTGCAGGTTAACCCTTTTCGAACGTTCGCCGGTTATCCATGCGTTGCTTAGTGATGGACTTTCCCGTGCGGCCCTGAACGAGCAGAGCGCGCCCATTGTCGCCCGGATGGCATTGCAGTCGGGTAGCAGTATCGACTGGTTATCGCAGGCGGGCGCGGGCGCCGCGGATGTGATCTACCTTGACCCGATGTTTCCCCATCGCGACAAGTCGGCCCTGGTCAAGAAGGAAATGCAGGTGTTCCGCACGGTGGTGGGAGACGACGATGATTCACCAGCGTTGTTGAAGGCCGCGTTGGCAGTGGCAACCTATCGGGTTGTCGTCAAACGCCCGCGCAAGGCGGAGCCAGTGAGTGGCGAACCCACCACCCGTATTGAAGGGAAGAGCAGCCGGTACGATATCTACTCTATCAAGGCGTTTCCCGCCGGATAGGTCACCGGTCGCGTTCAGGCCCCAAGCATGGTCACCTGCTGAATGGCCTGGCGTTTTTCCACACTGAGCACCAACCGTGCGTCCTCCGCTACTTCATCCAGGCCGTCGGTGTAGCACAACAGCCCGTCGTCATCGGTGGTGATAACGCCATTGTGCTGCATGTTGGCAATGAAGTTACGGAACAGGGTCTTGTCGAAGAACTCCGGCGCATTGAGGCCGAACAGGATGGACATGCGTTCGGCCAGAAGCGTGCTCTGCTCTTCCAGTTCGCCGGCGGTAATCTTGCCCGACCCGTATTTGCGCAGGATGCCGATGGCAATGTGATAGCGCTCTAGGGTCTGGATGATGAACCGTGACAGAACCCGCAGGCGCAGCATGGCATCGGTGCCCTCCTCAGGGCGGCTGATCCTGTCTTCCTCTTCTTCGAACAGCAACCCTTTCTCCAATAGAACGTCGATCCATTGGTTGATGACCCCGTCAATCTCCTCGGCGTCGTACTTGAGGAACAGTTCGGATTTCAGATAGGGGTACGCCACGCTGGCCAGGAACTCAATTTTGTCCCGGCGCAGGGAGTTCTTGTTCTCAAACAGGCTCGCGATCAGAGAAGGCAGAGCAAACAGATGCTGGATATTGTTGCGGTAATAGGTCATCAGAATCGCGTTGCTGCCTTCCAGCGCAATGATGTCACCCAGTTTTTGGGGCTGGCGGGTGATCAGGCCCATGTTTTCGCAGTAGTTGACCCAATCCTTGCCACTGCCTTCCGGCAGTGTGATGGTGTCGGCGTAGGGAAAGGCTTTCAGCAGGTCGGCATACTGGTCCATCAGGCGGATCAACTGACCTTCATCCATAGCCAGGCGATCGGTGCCCAGCAAAACCGTTGCGGTCATGCCAATGGGATTGACGGCGACAGATGCGTTAATGCTGGACGCAACACGATTGGACAGTTCAGATACCGCCTGGTTGAGCCATTTTGGCCGGTATTCGGAATCGTAGGCTTCTTCCCGCCAGCTTGGTTCGACCTCGTCCAGTACCTCCGCAAGAGGAATGGCTTCACCGAAGTTTACAGCGACCTGGCCAAACGAGTTGCTTAACTTGCGAACCGTCTTGGCAATCGCGAACACGCTCTCTTTCTGTTTTTTCTTGCCCCGTAGTTCACCGAGGTAAGAGCGGCCTTCCATCACCTTCTCGTAACCAATGTATACCGGGACGAACACGATGGGCTTGCGATGGTCTCGCAGAAAGCTACGGACGGTCATGGACAGCATGCCGGGCCGAGGCTGGAGCATGCGACCGGTGCGGCTGCGCCCGCCCTCCACGAAGTACTCAACGGAATAGCCGCGGGAGAACATCACGTGCATGTATTCGTTGAACACGGTGGCGTAGAGCGGGTTGTCACGGAAGCTCCGACGCATGAAGAACGCGCCGCCGCGTCGCAGGATGGGGCCAACAATAGGCATGTTCAGGTTGATGCCGGCGGCAATGTGCGGGGGCATCAGCCCGTTCTTATAGAGCACGTAGGACAGCAGCAGGTAATCAATATGGGAGCGATGGCAGGGAACATACACCACGGCATTGTCCTGGGCTTCTTCCTTGGCAACGCGGATGTTGTTGATAGCGATGCCATTGTAGATACGGTTCCACAGCCAAGACAGCACCACTTCCAGGAAACGTATGGTCACGATGGACATGCTGGCAGCGATCTCGTCCGCATATTTGTACGCCTTGGCGCGCACCTTTTCCGGGGGGATATCATCCTTGCGGGCGGTTTCCCGGATGGCTTCCTTGACCGCCTGGGTCCGCACCAGTCCACCTACCAATGTGCGGCGGTGAGACAGGTCCGGGCCGAGCACGGCTTGGCGCACCCTGCGGAAATGGGTACGGAGAATGCGGGCGAGCTTACGGTTGGCGCGTTCCTCGCTATGGCGGTATTCGTCAATCACCTGCTTCAGGGACAGGGGCTGATTGAACTGCACGTAAGTGCTGCGGCCATGCACCATAATGATCAGGAATTTCTGCAAACGCCCAGCCACGGACCAGGTGTCGGACAGCAGCAGTTTGACCAGCGATTTTTCCTTGTCCGGGGAGCGCCCCCAGAACAGCGACACAGGGACGATCTGAACATCCTGCTCAGGGTGTTCCAGGCCATGGCGAACCAGCGCCCGGAACTCACCGGTGGGAACCGGCGTCTGGCGACGACGGAAAAGACCACCAATCCGACGGTAGAGAAAAAAGAAGGAGTGGTTCGGACCGTTCTTGACCGGCAGGGACGACTCGGCACCAGGTAAGCCGGCTCGCAGCACCTCCTGTTCCAGGACCAATCGGCTGGACAGCGAGCTGTACTGCAGTACGTAGCAAACCGGTTTTTCCGGGTCTACTCCCAGGGCTTCCACGCTGTTGCCGCTCACATCCGTCCGGACCCACAAAAACAGGATTTTGCGAAAAAGGGTCAGGATCAGGCTGCGAAGGCCCAGGAAAAAACGCATAAACGGTCGCTCCGGTTCACAAAACAGGCGGTAAGTTTACTTGGTTGCGTGCAGTGCGGAAAGCCATGCGGTCGTTCTGTTGTGTTGTGCCGCTGTGATACATTTCCAGCTCTACCCACATAATAGCTTCTGGACACGGATTATGGCGTTATGGACTCCCGGCTGGTCTTCGAAAGGGCCCGACGATGACGATCTTGTGTTGGCCATCGACGGTGATGCGGTGCTGAAGCCCGGCGTTGGCTGGCTGAAGCCCTGGCGGATGGTTGCCCCTGACACGTGTGGTGATATCGGGCCGGTGTATGTTGGCCAGATGGACGGCAAGGCTGTCTACGTGGCCGAAGCCGACGCGGCCAGACTGGCCGGTTCTACAGAACCGGTGACGCTTCGGGAAGCGCTGCTGCTGATGGAGGATGCTCCCGCGGAAATGCTGGGTACCGCGTTCCAGGTGCATCAGTGGTGGCGGGATCACCGCTTCTGCGGCCGCTGTGGCGAATTGACAGAGCTGCACCCGTTGGAGCGGGCCAAGTGGTGCAAGCCCTGCGGCATTCCCTGGTATCCCAGGCTGGCGCCCTGCGTGATTGTGGTTATTCGCCGTGGTGAACGCATGTTGCTGGCCCGGTCATCGCGGACGAAGCGTCATTATTTCAGTCTGATTGCGGGCTTTGTGGAGCCGGGTGAAACCATTGAAGCGGCGGTTGCCCGGGAAGTGAAAGAGGAGACCGGCCTTGAGGTTAGTGGGGTTCGCTACCACTCCTCTCAGCCATGGCCGTTTCCCCATCAGTTAATGCTGGGCTTTTTTGCGGACTACGCCGGTGGCGAGCTGGTGCTGCAGGAAGACGAAATTGCGGAAGCGGACTGGTTTCTGCCGGGCGATATGCCACCTGTGCCGCCGGTGACCACCATCTCCGGCGGCCTGATCCAGGCCATGGTGCGGGAAATTAAAGGGCAGGGGGCACCGTCGTGACTGCGCCGAGAGTGCTGGTCTTTGATTCAGGCGTTGGCGGATTGAGCGTTGCTGCTTGTATCCACCAACAGTTGCCGGGGGTGAAGTTGGTGTACCTGGCTGATAACGCGGGCTTTCCCTACGGCGCCCAACCGGGATCGGTGGTCATTGAGCGCAGCCAGACACTGATCCGGCTGGCGCTGTCGGAATTCCCCTGTGATGTCATTGTGGTGGCGTGCAACACCGCGAGCACGGTGGTGTTGCCGCATCTTCGGGCCATGACATCGATACCGGTGATCGGCGTGGTGCCGGCGGTAAAGCCTGCGGCGGCGGTGTCTGAAAACCGTCGTATTGGTCTGCTGGCCACCCCCGCCACTGTTCGCCGGCCCTATCTTGCCGACCTGATTGACGAGTTTGCCAGTGATTGCACGGTGGAACGGCTGGGGCATCCGGACTTGGTTCAATGGATCGAAAATCTGGTGTCCGGTTCGCCAGTCCCCGAACAGGCCTTGTCCGTGGCATTGCAACCATTCCGGGACGTGGGCGTGGACACTGTGGTTCTGGGCTGCACTCATTACCCGCTGATAAAGGATCTGCTGCAGAGCCAGTTGCCGACCGTAAAACACTGGGTGGATTCCGGAGAGGCGATCGCCCGCCGGGCGGCCTGGTTATTCGAACAGCAGGGGCTGGAAGTGAAAAGTCTTATGGCCCTCAACAACGATGGGGATGTGGTTGATGCCGCTCTGTTTTCCGGGGACATCCCACGAGGTATCGGGGAGTTCCTGGATGGGCTTGGCCTGGCCACCAACGACATCCGTGGTAACTGGTCCTCGTCGGCAGTCGGTGCTACAGCAATCGGGTCAGCTTGAACATGGCCAGGAACTCCAGTGCCGGTAAGGATCGGCGGTGGCAACAGTAGGTTTTAAAGTTGTCGCCGCGGAATCGTGACTTGGTAAATTCCAGGCCCTTGAAGTTGTAGAGGAAGTTCCCCTTCTCATACAGGCCGTGCATGATGCGCTTGAGCAGTCGGCTTTCCTGATGCTCGGTAGCCGGGTCCAGGGATAGCGGAATTAAACCCAGGTCCAGATAGGGCACACCTTCGGCCTTGAACACATCCATGGCATGGGCCATCAGGGTGTAGAAAATACCCTGGCGGAAATCCGCGTTGGCCCTTGAAATGTTGGGCACGTAACTGATGATCTCGTTATTGCGGTAGATGGGGTCGAAGTAGATAAAGCCCACGGCCTTGCCATCCTGGTACGCGTAGAAATGGCGTTCGTTCTCCCGGTACTCCATCTCCATGGGACGTATCAGGAAACGGATCTCCTTGCTCTTGCATTTACGGGTGCGAATCCAGGCATCGGAAATTTCGCGGGTGTGGTCATCGCTGAAGCGCTCCTTCACGGTAATGCCGTTTTTTTCCGCCTGGTTGAGGGCCGTGCGCAGGATCTGTTTCTTCTTCCCGCTGAGCGACCAGTTTTTCAGGTTGATACGGGATTCGCTGCCAAACTGGGTGCCAAACAGGCCAAAGCGGCGGTAGAGGTAGTCCACGACAGGTTTGGATACCTGGATGTAGCAGGCGGAAGGGAAGCGTTGGTGAAACTGTTCCAGGATCAACTCAAAGTGTTCCGGTGCGGTGACAGGATCGGAGAGCACGAACGTGCCGCCCCATTTGCGCATATACGCCAGGTAGCCAACGCCGGGCACATCGAAATACTGCATCTCAGGTTGCAACGTCGAGAACGACTGGGAATGGGTGCCGTACTTCTTGAGGTAACTGATGCGCTCCGGAAAGGTAAATACACCTTCGTCCAGAGAGCGTACGCCATCGAGTGAAAGGATCTGGTCTGACATTGTGAAACTCCCCCGTTTATTGTTTTAAATCCGGCGTGAGGCCTCGTGTCTACACCTGTTTCCGTCCCAGGATCGACCAGTAACAGTTCATGTTCAGCAGCTTGAAATGCTTTTTCTCGGTAACGTGCAGGCCAAGGCGCTGCATGTGTTCGGGGTAGTTGTAAATCTTGTGGAAGGCATTGTTGGCGAACAGCCAGAAGATGAAGACGGCCATGTACCAGTACATCTTCTTGAACAGGCGGGCCACAATGTTGCCGGTGGGGTAGCAGAAGTCACCCACAACCACCCTGGCGTCGGCCTTGCCCAGACGGATCAGATGCTCCAGCACCCGCACCATCATGTCTTCGTCAAACACGTTGAGGAAAAAGTTGGCGACCACCATGTCGTACTGTTCGAACTCATCGACCTTCATGATGTCGCTGTGAATGCGGCGGATGGTCAGGTGCGGCGCCTCTTTTTCCTGGGCTTCGGCAAACTTGCGCAGCATGGTCTCGGAGAGGTCCACCACGGTCACGTCCGCGCCCAGTTCTGCGGCACGGATCGCGTCACGGCCATGGCCCACGCCTGCAAACAGGATGCGGGCGCCGGGCTTGACGGTTTCCACATCGAGCATGGCGGTCTTGCAGCGATGGATGTTCTTGCCGCTGTAGAGGTTGCTCAGAAAATCGTATACCGGGCCAATGTATTTGTATTTATCGCGCATGGTGACTTCTGCCTGTCCATATCCTGGGGATGCTTCCATTCTTCTTGTGATTGTTGATTCACCGTCAGGTGAATTGAAGGAAGCGCCTGATGGATTTGAGCTTAGAGAAGCCGGTGGGGGAATTATGTGCAGTACCGCGCATTTCCAGATACATAACGTAACGAACAGCAACATTTTGCAAACCAGATCAACATTTTAGATCTGACTGTCCGACAATGGAGTATCGACAATGCGGTAGGTTAGAAAGCGACGGCGCGCGCCGGGGTATGTCCGAGGGTTTTGCTGATGACGTCTGCAGGCCGCGCCGGGCCGTAGAAGAATCCCTGAACCTGGTGGCATCCCAGGCTTTTGAGGTAGGTGAGCTGTTCGTCCGTTTCCACACCCTCCGCCACGATCTGAAGTTTCAGTCCATGGGCCATGGCGACAATGGCGTTTACAATACACGCACCATCTTCGCCTCTGCGAATGGCTTTGACGAAGGACTGATCCACTTTGAGGGTGTGAATGGGCAGCCGGTGAATGTAATTCAGGGAGGAGTAGCCGGTGCCGAAATCATCAATGGCAATTCTGACGCCCAATGACGCTAATTCCCGGAGTTTCTGACTGATCTGCTCAAGATCGTTCATGATCACGTTTTCAGTGATCTCGATTTCCAGGTTTTGGGGCGGGAAGCCGTGGGCCTGGAGTTGAGCCATCAGGGTCTCTACAAACCTTGGGTGCTCCACCTGGACCGGGGACAGGTTTACGGCCAGTCGCAGGTCGCTGTGTCCTTCTCGAATCCACTGGCCGACATCATGGCAGGCCTGGTCGAGTACGCATTCACTGAGTTTGGCAATGAGTTTGGTTTCTTCCGCCAGCGGCAGGAAGTCCCGTGGATAGAGCAATCCCCTTTCTGGATGTTGCCAGCGCACCAGCGCTTCCAAACCCACCACGCGATTGCTAGAGGAACAGACTTGCGGCTGATAGAACACCCGCAACTCATCGCGCTCCAGCGCCATCCTAAGGTCTCTTTCCAGGCTCAGGCGGTTGGCAGTGTCAATGCTCATGCTTTCCGAGTAGAAACGATAGCCATCCTTACCCCGTGCTTTGACGTGATACATGGCAATATCGGCGTTCTGGATCAGTTGATCCATGGATTCGCCGGCTTCCGGATAGGTGGCAATGCCAATGCTCACACCCACGAAAACTTCGTGTTCGCCGAGTTGGAAAGGCGCGCGCAGGGCCTTGATCAACTTCTTTGAAATCTGTCGTGCGTCCTCGTAACCGTGGATCGACGGCAACAGCAGAGTGAATTCATCGCCACCGAAGCGTGACAGGGTGTCCCCTTTGCGCAGACACCGTTCCAGTCGCTGTGTGACAGCCTGCAACAGGCGATCGCCCATGCATGTCCCAGCGTGTCGTTGATGACCTTGAAGCGGTCAAGGTCCAGGAACATCACGGCCAGCTTCTGCTCACTGCGGCGCGCGTGGGTGATGGCCAGGTCGAGCCGGTCCTTGAACAGGGCGCGGTTTGGCAGTCGGGTCAACAAGTCGTGGTAGGCCTGGAAGTTGATAAAGGCTTCCGCTTCCTTACGCTCGGTCACATCGCGGGCAGTACCGTAGTAGCGGGCCTCGCGACCATTGTATTTGCCGTCGTCGTGATTGGTGTGGGGCCAGGTTTCCGGGTCAATCGGAAACGCGGTAATTTCAAAGTGTCGGGTGGCTTTGCGGCTGCCTCGGGTCTTGAGCCGAACTTCCAGTGTCCGGGGATTGTCGGCGCTGATATTCGGGCCTTTCAGAGCATAGGTTCCCCGGGCGATGTCCCGGTCATCCAGGATGTGGCGAAAGTGACGCCCGCACAGCTCAGCGGGTTGGTAGCCAAGCAGGCTCTCAATCTTGCTGTTCACAAAACAGAAATGCCCGTCGCCATCGAGCATGAAAACGATATCGGGTGAGCTGTTGACGATGTAGCGATGCAGTTCCTCGGACTTTTCCAGGCGCATTCGTATGTGCTCGTGGGCGCGAAGCAGAGAACGCTTGCCGAGCACGCCGTCGACCGTTGCCAGCAGTTCTTCCGGGTCGAACGGTTTGCGGATATAGTCCAGTGCCCCCCGGCGCAGGGCACGACTGACGGCGCTGAACGAGCTTTCACCGCTCACGACAATCACGCCACATTCTGGTTGTTCCGATGACAGGCGTTCCATCACACCGAATCCGTCCACATCGGGCATGCGAAGATCCAGCATTGCCAGGTCGAACGATTCGGTCTCAAGGATGCGACAGGCCATGCGCCCACCTTCCGCTTCGGTGACCTCGTACCCCTTGCTTCTGAGCAGTGAAGCAAGGCCGGAAAGCAGTCTCGGATCATCGTCGACGACCAGGATGTGCGCCTTTCCGTCGTCGCCGTAAGTCCACTCGGTGCTCGCAGGTTTCATGTCAGTAGCCCGTCGTTTCTTCGTCATTTTTCATCGTTTTTTTTATTTGCCGCCGCGGGAAACAGAATTCGGAATGCTGTCCCTCCGCGCCCCGTGCGGCAACTAATGATGCCCTCCATGTCATCAATCAACTGTTTGACCACGCTCAGACCCAGGCCGCTATGGCCCTTGCCCTTGGTGGATTGAACCGGTGAAAACAAGTGTTTTCGGACCTCGTCGGGAATTCCATTACCGGTGTCCGCCACTTCCAGTTCCACCCAGGTTTTTCCGCTCTGCCAGACTGGTGCCTGTGTGTGAATAGCCACTTCGCCACCGTCAACAAGGCATTCTGCCGCATTACGGACCAGGTTGATAACCACCTGCCGGATGACCGCACCGGGCACGGTAACATCGGTGGGGTCCGCGCACAGGTCAAGCTCCAGCGCCATGTCGTCGCCGCTGAACAGGCTGTCTTCCAGCAAGTCCCGCAGAATTCTCAGTTCGTCATTAAGATTGCAGACGCCGGTCGGGTTTGCTGCATCATGGCCCGGACCCCGGCTGATCTGCAACAGGAGATCCCCCGCGCGATCGAGTTCGTCACGTATGACGTCCAGCTCTTCCTGTACTTCGTCATCATCCAGCCGGTTCCGTAGCTGATAGATATATTGCCGGATGATGGTCAGCGGGTTGCTCACCTCATGGACCTGGCGACGAATGGCCTGTCGGGCCAGTTCCGACTCCATACTGTCCTGGGTACCACTATTGGCTAGCGTGGCAGTGACGGCGTCAGACAGTTTGGCGCTGAACAGGCGACCGATTTCTTCTGTCTGACCGGAACTGTCATGGTCGGTACCGACGACAAAGACGCCAGCACATTGATCTTCCCCCCGAACGGGAATAGCCACCAGAGAAGGGGTTTTCAAGAGAGAAAGCAGCTGGCGGTCCAGCACAGTCGTTGTGCGGTCACCAAGACACAGGGCGGTGCCGCTGCTGTAGGCCTCGGTCAACACGCTGGTGGCCGGCCCGCTGGCAACTGTAAGGTCAGGAGTATCGCCGTTGCTGGCGGATAGCAGTGTCAGCCCGTCTCCGGCCTGGCCAAAATACAGTGCCGGCAGGCCGGTGATCAGTGTCAGGCTGGTGACGGTTGCGGCCAGACTCTCCTGGGCACTGCCGCGAATCGGCGACAGTTCCAACGCCTGGCTGGCCATGGCCTGTTTCAGTATGGTCTGTTTGAGTTTGTGGTTGGAATGGTGGGCGTCGTAGTCTTCCGATAGCGGAATGCCCAGTGACTCGGCCACGCCGCTCACTTCCTGGTCGATCCTGCGGTTGATCTCTCGCGTGAGCTCTTCATTGAGCCCAAAAATGGTCCCCGCCGCCGCAATGCCCGCCGCGTCCGAGAGTGCCAGGCGCGTTGCCAGACTGATCAGTTTGACCAGGTGCCCGGCATCCTGTATTTCCGTTGGCATGGCCTGCTGATAGCGCATAGCGTCAACCGCCATGGGGCCCAGCCCCATGAATTGACCAGTTCGGCAGCAATATCGGACTGGTGGTCAAAGTAGTATTGCTGGGTTTCTCCAGGCGGTGTTTTCAGTGCGATCAGCTCGCCTACGTTGTGCAACATACCCAACATGAACGCCTGGTCGGGTTCGGGGTAGCGGGTCAGTGTTGCCAGAGCCCTGGCCGTCAGGGCGGTGGTCAGTGAATGGCGCCAGAAGTCCCGCAGCTGTTGCCACTGGTCTGCCCCGAGTTCGTAAAGAATCTGGCGCAATGCAGCAGTCAGAACCAGGGTGTGAAAACGTCGGGTTCCCAGCCGGAGCAGGGCCTGGTCAATGGAACGTATTTGCGAGGTGGGGCCGTACAGTGCCGAGTTGGCGAGGGCGAGAACGCGAGTGACCAGAGCGGTGTCGGCAGACACAATGTCACTTATTCGGCGATAGTTTTCATCCTGATGGCAGGCCTCAAGCGCCCGAAGGGTAACCTCCGGGAGACTCGGTAGCTGTATGTCAGGGGCAATCTGCATAGGCCTGCCTGTGTAACGCGCCAGATATTTCGTTAGTATCTGACGACTTGTTCATAAACATTAACCCGATGGAGCTTAGTCAATAACCTGCATTTATTAAACAGTTATTGGTCCTTTTTTAAGCAGAGTATTACCCGTGTTGTGATGTGTGTAAACTTTTTACAGGTTAAATGTCGCAAAACCGTCCATGATCGGGCATTCAACCCGTCTCTTTTTGTCTACAGTTAGAACTCCGTCCGGGTTACACTTTGACACAGTACTCAAATTTTACCCGGATCACGTGTCAGTCGACGGACAAGACAGCGCCTATTAAGCATTCATGACCGATTCCCGCACTTCCAGGCACATTCCGAAGCAACCCAGAACACTGGCCATAACCGGTGGCAAAGGTGGCGTCGGAAAAACATCGGTGGCACTGAACCTTTCCCTGACCCTTGCGCGAGAGGGTTACAGAGTATTGTTGCTGGATGGTGACACGGATCTGGCTAATGTCAGTATCATGCTGGGCCGGTATCCGGAGCGCACCCTGGCCAACGTAATGGCCGGTGAGTGCTCTCTCCGCGACGTGATTATGGAAGCGGAGTGGGGTTTGCACATCATTCCCGGCGCCTCGGGAGTTGAACAATGTGTGGATATGGCCGCTGAAGAAAGCCTGCGTGTTCTCAAGGCGTTGTCGAGGCTGGAGAAAAACTACGACTACGTGATCACAGACACGGCCTCCGGTTTGCAGAAGACCGGCATGCACATGATTGCGGCGGCGGAACTGGCCTGCGTCGTGGTCACGCCAGACCCTGCATCGCTGACCGATGCCTTCTCCCTGATAAAGCTTCTGATTCGCCGTGCTACCGAAGGACGCCGAGCGTGTTGGTGAACATGGCCCAGGGTGCAAGTCAGGCTCGATCCGTGTTTCAGCGCCTTGATGCTGCTGCAGTTCGGCACCTGGGGTTGCAGTTGCATTACCTGGGTGCGATCTGGCGTGACGAAACCTTGCGCCAGTCAGTGATGAATCAACGCCCTGTGGCACTGTTGCCGGCTTCTGATCCGTCCAGCCGTCAATTCCGAACATTGGCTGACATGCTGAACGTGCGGCTGCGCCAGCTGCCGCCGCGAAAGGCGGGGATTGCGGCGTATTGGCACCGGGTGTCGTCCGGTTCAGCGGATACGGCGCCTGCGTCCGGCGGTGGCCAGGCAAAAACACCAAAAGACCCGGCCCAGGAATGCAAGCGGCTGACTGCAGAACTCGGCGAAATACTGGCTGACAGCAATGACAAGCCGCTGCTGCGTTATGAAGCGTTTCAGGGGCTTTTTGCACTGTTAGGGCGCAAAATGGATGCAGATGCCATCGAGATTATCCAGACCGGTTTAGCCTCTCTCAATTGGGACAAACTGGAAAAGGAACAACGAGAACATATGGCGACTCATCTTCGCCATCTCGCTGCAGAAGTTGACCCTGCGGCATTTCCCCGTAAGGCGGAAGCAATAGTAAATAAGCCAGAGCGGGAGCCGTACTACGACCGTATCAGTTTTGGTGAACAAAGCCGGTTGATTCGGGCGCTTAAGGAGCAGCCGTCCAATATCTCCCTGGATCAGCTTCTACGCTCGCTGGCGGACACCGACAAGAACGGTTCCTGAGCGCCTTTTACCCGGTTTCTCTCCATTCCTTTTTTTTGCATTTAGTCACCTTATTTTATGGTCATTTTATTGATGCAATTTGTAGCGTAACTTTGCTCTATGTCACCGCACTGTCATTCGGTCTGTGCAAAAATCAGCCTTATTCCCGGAATCGTGGCCCGCAAAATGCAGTAAAACCCACTGCATTTGATGGCTACACAGTGAATTTGAGAAGGAGTTCTCGCCATGGCAACACAGCAGCAACAGAATGGAGCGTCAGCGTCCGGTGTTCTTGAGCAACTACGTGGTAAACACGTGTTGATCACCGGCACCACCGGGTTTCTTGGTAAGGTGGTACTGGAAAAACTGATTCGCACGGTGCCGGATATTGGCGGGATCCATCTGCTTATCCGCGGTAACAAAAGGCATCCGGCAGCGCGGGAACGATTCCTCAATGAGATCGCGAGTTCTTCCGTGTTCGAACGCCTTAGGCACGATGACAACGAGGCGTTCGAAAGCTTTCTTGAGGAACGCGTTCATTGCATCACCGGCGAAGTGACTGAACCCCGTTTTGGGCTTACGCAGGAGCGGTTCCGTGCTCTTGCCGGGCAGGTCGATGCGTTTATCAATTCCGCAGCCAGCGTAAATTTCCGGGAGGAGCTCGATAAGGCGCTGAAGATCAATACCCTTTGCCTCGAGAACGTTGCCGCTCTGGCGGAGCTCAATAGCACTATGGCGGTCATCCAGGTATCCACCTGCTACGTCAACGGAAAAAATTCCGGTCAGATTACGGAGTCCGTTATCAAGCCGGCGGGTGAGTCTATCCCCCGCAGCGCCGACGGATACTATGAAACGGAAGAGCTTGTACACCTTCTGCAGGACAAGATCTCCGACGTGAAGGCCCGATACTCCGGCAAAGTGCTTGAGAAAAAGCTCGTGGACCTGGGTATTCGCGAGGCCAACAACTACGGCTGGAGCGACACCTACACGTTTACCAAATGGCTGGGTGAGCAACTCTTGATGAAAGCCCTTTCCGGGCGCTCACTCACAATTGTTCGCCCTTCCATCATCGAAAGTGCACTGGAAGAGCCCTCGCCGGGATGGATCGAAGGTGTGAAGGTGGCGGATGCCATTATCCTTGCCTACGCCCGTGAGAAGGTCTCCCTGTTTCCGGGCAAGCGCAGCGGTATTATCGACGTGATTCCAGTGGACCTGGTGGCCAACAGCATCATTCTGTCCCTGGCTGAAGCCATTTCCGAGCCTGGGCATCGCCGCATCTATCAATGCTGCAGTGGCGGTTCAAACCCGATATCGCTGGGCACGTTCATTGACTACCTGATGGCCGAAGCGAAGTCCAACTATGCAGCGTATGACCAGTTGTTCTATCGACGGCCCACGAAACCGTTTGTGGCGGTCAATCGCAAGCTGTTTGATGTTGTGGTTGGCGGGATGCGCGTGCCGTTATCCATCGCTGGCAAGGCACTGAGGCTGGCTGGCCAGAACCGTGAGCTAAAGGTTCTCAAAAACCTCGATACCACGCGTTCACTCGCCACCATCTTTGGTTTCTACACGGCACCGGATTACATCTTCCGTAACGATTCGCTGATGGCCCTGGCTTCCCGCATGGGTGAACTGGATCGTGTCCTGTTCCCGGTGGATGCACGCCAGATCGACTGGCAGCTGTACCTGTGCAAGATCCACCTCGGAGGTCTTAACCGTTACGCTCTCAAGGAGAGGAAACTGTACAGCCTGCGGGCTGCCCAGACCCGCAAGAAAGCCGCCTGAAACCTGGTCAGTCGGCTGTCCTTTCTACCCGTCCCCCCGGTTCCCGGGGGGCGGAACCTCACTTGTTGTTTCCGCTGGCGGGTCTATCCTTTAGGGCAGGCTCCAGAACATAGGGTCACCCCTCGTGAGACCGTCATTCTAGCTAAAAGTGCTGGCGGATTGGGACGTTAGTCTAATTCATTGTTCACTGGCACGCGTGTTGAACTATGGGTATCCGTCTTCAGGCTTTTTTGCCCGTCACGCTCTTTATTAAATAACCGATAATGACAACAGACTCTGACTAATAAGGGGGAGCACAATGACTGATAAACAGGTTTATCCGGTAAGTCCGGACGTGGCCAAACGGGCCCTGCTAAACCGGGATCAGTACGAGAAGATGTACCAACAGTCGGTGAATGACCCGGAGACCTTCTGGGCTGAACACGGCAAGCGACTGGACTGGATCAAGCCCTTCTCGAAGGTGAAAAATACCACCTACGACTACGACAACCTATCCATCAAATGGTTTGAAGACGGCCAACTGAACGCCGCCGCTAACTGCCTGGACCGTCACCTGGAAAAGCGCGGTGATCAGACGGCCATCATTTTCGAGGGCGACGACCCGGCCGATTCCCGCAACGTGACCTACCGCGAACTGTACGAAGAAACCTGTAAGTTCGCGAACGTTCTGAAAGATCAGGGCGTCAAGAAGGGCGATGTTGTCACTATCTACATGCCCATGATTGTTGAAACGGGTGTTGCCATGCTGGCCTGTGCCCGCATCGGCGCTATCCATTCTGTTGTCTTCGGCGGGTTTTCTCCGGAAGCACTGGGTGCCCGGATTGCTAATGGTAAATCCCGATTCGTGGTAACGGCTGATGAAGGTGTCCGCGGCGGCCGCAAGATCCCTCTCAAGAAAAACGTCGACGCTGCGTTGAGTAAGGAAGCCGGCGCAGATGTGGACAAGGTTATCGTGGTCAAGCGTACCGGCGGTGATGTGCCCTGGAAAGACGGTCGTGACGAGAGTTACGAGGAGCTGATGAAGGGCGCGTCCACGGATTGCCCTGCAGAACCCATGAACGCCGAAGATCCGCTGTTCATGCTGTACACCTCCGGCTCCACTGGCGCCCCGAAAGGCGTATTGCATACCACCGGTGGCTACATGGTCTTTACCTCCATGACCCACGAATACGTCTTCGATTACCACGATGGCGACGTCTACTGGTGTACGGCGGACTTTGGCTGGGTCACCGGTCACAGCTACATTCTGTACGGCCCGCTTGCCAATGGTGCTGTCACCGTCCTGTTTGAAGGTGTACCCAACTACCCGGATACCTCCCGTATGGGTCAGGTGGTGGACAAGCACAAGGTCAATATCCTGTACACCGCACCTACCGCCATCCGTGCCTTGATGGCCGAAGGTGAGTCCTGCATGAACGGCACCACCCGCGACAGTTTGCGCCTGCTGGGTTCGGTGGGTGAGCCGATCAACGGAAGCCTGGGAGTGGTACCATCGCGTAATCGGTAACAGCAAGTGCCCGATTGTGGACACCTGGTGGCAGACGGAAACTGGCGGCATCCTGATTTCGCCGCTGCCGGGCGCCATCGATCTGAAACCGGGTTCCGCGACTGTGCCGTTCTTCGGCGTCAAGCCGGCACTGGTGGATAATGACGGCAATATCCTGGAAGGCAAGACTGAGGGCAACCTGGTGATCCTGGACAGCTGGCCTGGCCAGATGCGCACCATCTACGGTGATCATGAGCGCTTCAAGCAAACCTACTTCAGTACCTACAAGGGAATGTACTTTACTGGCGACGGTGCCCGTCGTGATGAAGACGGCTACTACTGGATCACCGGCCGGGTGGACGATGTTCTGAACGTGTCCGGCCACCGCCTGGGGACCGCTGAGGTTGAGAGCGCCCTGGTAGCCCACAACAAGGTTGCCGAAGCAGCTGTGGTTGGTTACCCCCACGAAATCAAGGGGCAGGGCATTTATGTCTATGTAACCCTGGTTCATGGCGAGGAACCCAGCGACGAGTTGAAGAAGGAACTGGTCCAGTGGGTGCGCAAGGAAATCGGGCCGATTGCGTCTCCGGACGTAATTCAGTGGGCGCCTGGACTGCCCAAGACTCGTTCTGGCAAGATTATGCGTCGTATTTTGCGTAAAATCGCATCCAATGAGCACGATCAGCTGGGCGACACCTCCACTCTGGCGGACCCGGGCGTGGTGGATGACCTGATAAGCGGTCGTGCGAACAAGTAAGGCCTGCTTGCTATCAGGCTGTGACCCTGTGAGGAATCTGTTGAATGACACAAACTATTATCGTCGCCGATGATCACCCGCTGTTTCGGGCAGCTCTGAAACAGGCGGTCAGTCAGGCGGTACCTGATGCCAAGACAGTGGAAGTGGACAGCATCAAGGCGCTGCAGGCGGCGGTAGAGTCGCATCCGGATGCGGATCTGGTGTTGCTGGATCTGAACATGCCGGGCGCCCACGGCTTTTCGGGGCTCGTGTTCATGCGCGGGCAGTACCCCGGCCTGCCAGTGGTGGTGGTGTCAGGATCGGAAGAAATGCAGGTGATGCGCCGTTCGATCGACTACGGGGCGTCGGGCTTTATTCCGAAGTCGGCGCCTCTGCCAACCATCACCGAGGCGATTCAGGCAGTCCTGGAAGGGGACGTCTGGTTGCCGGAGGGTGTGGCGGACAAGATCGAGCGGATGCATTCGGACATGACGGACTTCTCCGAAAAACTGGCGTCACTGACGCCGCAGCAGTTCCGGGTGCTGGGTATGCTGGCTGAGGGGCTTTTGAACAAACAGATCGCTTATGATCTGGACGTCTCAGAGGCTACCATCAAGGCCCATATCACGGCGGTGTTCCGGAAGCTGGGGGTTCGCAACCGGACCCAGGCGGTAATTGCGATCCAGCAAATGGAGATAGATCCTTCGGATACGTCGTTGTCTGGTAGCTGATTGGCCCAGAGGTTCTATTGAATTGAAAAAGCGGAAATCCCTGCGAATGGGATTTCCGCTTTTTTGTTTGAGCGGGCATGCTCACTTTTTACTGGCATACCCCAATTTCTTATCCACCAGATTGAACAGCTCCTCACCCTGATGCCAGCGGTCCAGGTTCTCCAGGAACTGGTCGGTCAGCGCCCGTTTCCAGCCGATAAAATCGCCAGACATGTGGGCGGTCATGATGACATTTTCCATATCCCAGAGCGGATGATCCGCCGGTAGGGGCTCTTCCTCGAACACGTCTAGCGCCGCGCCGGCGATGTCGCCGTTGTTCAGGGCGGCAATCAGGTCGTCGGTTTTCACCACGGGCCCGCGACCAATGTTGATCAGGCGGGCGGACTTGCGCATGGCCTTGAAGGCTTTTTCGTTGATTAGGCCTTCGGTCTGGGGGGTCAGTGGGGCGGCGATGACTACGAAATCCGCCAGGCCCAGTTGCTCGGTGAGGTCGTCATTGCCGTGAACCGCGACAAAATCCGGATCGTCGTGGCGGGGTTTGCGGGCAATGCCGTGGGGTTTCAGGCCGGCGGCCTTGCATAGCCGGGCAATCTGCCCGCCGATGGAACCGGCTCCAACGATCAGTACCTGTTTGCCTTCAGCTCTTTCGGTGTCCCGGTGCTGCCATTTGTGCTCAGCCTGCAGGCGCAGGGAGCGGGGGAAATCCTTGGCGAACATCAGAATCGTGCACAGCACGTACTCGGCAATGGTGCGGTCGAAGATACCTCGGGCGTTGGTTACGGTAACGTCGCCTTCAATAAGGTCCGGGAACATCAAGGCATCCACGCCGGCACTGGTGGCGTGGATCCACTGCAGTTTGTCCGCTGACGGCCAGGCGGCGGCCAGGGCCTCGGTACGAAAGTCCGTCACCATCATTACGTCGGTGCCCGGCAAGGTGTCCCGCAGAGTGGGCTCGTCAGAGGCAAAGCGAACCTCTGCTCGTGCCCGCAGGGCATCCATGCCAGGAGGCTCGTTTTCACCGGGTGCTGTCAGAACGGTTACAACCGGTTTGCTGTGTTGGGTCATCTGTCCTCCGCCAATGCAGTTTGTCCGCGTCCGGCCGCGGGAATCGACAGTCCGGATGTCGAGTCTACAGTCTGGTATCTGAGCCTGAACTGGTCAACCTGACCCCATATAAGATAAAGGTCGTAGCCCTTGTTATAGCGGGTACTACGGCGTTTCGTTCCGGTAATCCAATCTTTCTGTTTTATGTCTTGTACGGCCCCTGTTTACTGACTAACCTGCAGGAGTAGCTACTATTTTGCCCCGCGTCCAGGAGGTGTTTATGGCAGAAGCCGCCAATCGAGAAACCGGCCAGACCAAACCGCGTAAAGTGAAATACCGGAAGAACAAGGCCAGTTGGAACCCGGCGATGCAGGCGGTTCCGGTGCCGGGCATTCGTCGCATGGTGAATATGGCGGCCACCATGAAGGATGTCATTCATCTTTCCATCGGTCAGCCGGATTTGCCAACCCCCAAGCATGTCATTGACGCTTATATTGACGCGCTCAATGCCGGGCAGACGGGGTACACCATGGACGCGGGCCTGCCCGAGTTATTGGTTGCCCTGCGGGATTACTACGGCGCACGCTACGATCGCAAGCTGACCCGGGACAACATCCTGATCACCAGCGGGGCTACCGAGGCGATGTACCTGGCGATTTCGGCGACGTCTGCTCCAGGCCGGCAGTTCATCGTGACTGACCCGTCGTTCCTGCTTTACGCACCGCTGATTCGCATGAACGGTGGTGAGGTCAAGTTTGTGCCCACCCGGGCGGATAACGACCACCAGTTGGATCCGGACGAAGTAATCCGGGCCATGGGGCCGCGCACGTTTGCACTGATCCTGAACAACCCCAATAACCCCACCGGGGCCGTATACCCCCGCACTACCGTCGAGACCATTCTGGAAGAGTGCGCCTACCGGGGAATCCAGGTATACGCCGACGAGGTCTATGACCACCTCATCTTTGACGATGACGACTTCGCCAGCGTGCTGAACTGCTCGATGGACCTGGACAACATCATGTGCATCAGCAGTTTCTCGAAGACCTATAGCATGGCCGGGTTGCGGGTAGGTTGGGTGATCGCAAGCCAGGCGGCGATCAAGTCGCTGCGGCGTTTTCACATGTTCACCACCTCTGTCGCCAACACGCCGTCCCAGTTCGCGGGCGTCGCGGCACTCACCGGAGACCAGCAATGCGTCAAGAACATGGTGGATATCTACCGTGAACGCCGCGACAAGGTGGTGGAATTGGTCGACCAGACACCGTATCTGACAGGGTACAAACCCGGTGGCGCCTTCTTTGCGTTTCCGGATTTGCCGCCCCATGTAGACGGTTCTGACCTGGCATTGCGAATGCTCAAGGAAACGGGTGTTTGCCTGGTGCCGGGAGATGCCTTCGGGGAAGGGTGCACGAACGCCGTTCGGATCAGTTTCTCGACCACGTGCGAGAAACTGGATGAAGCCTTCGACCGGATCATCCCCTGGATGGCCAAGCAGCAGTTCTGACCGTCATGTCGGCTCTGGACTCAGTGCTTGTGCAATGCCCCTACTGTTGGGAGACGCTGGATCTCAGCGTCGACCCTTCGGTGGAAGATCAGGAGTACGTGGAGGACTGCCAGGTGTGCTGTCAGCCCATCCTGGTCCACGTGGTCCTCGACGAGAACCTGACCCCCTCCGTGACCGTCCGGGCCGAGAACGAATAACCGCCCGCCAACCTTCGGCGGTGTCTATTCATTCCTGAACGATGATTAACCTGCCCGGCTTGCCCGGGCAGCCACCTTGGCTCAGGATAGGAGGAACTGCAAAGGAGAGTCTTTCGATGGTCAACGCATCAACCCGCCTGTTTTCGGCCGTTATTCTGTTATCCATGTTTGTGCTAGGCGGCTGTGCCAGCCTGTCACCCTATTCCATTTCCGAAGCGACGTTGGAGCGCCACTTTCAGGATACCGTCAGTGACTTTGATCGCCGGCAGCTGCAGAGCGGGTCGCCACTTAGCCTGAGTCTGAGCAATGCGGACATTACCCTTGGCCCGGATGGCCGTGACGTGGCTGTCATTGACCTGAGAGGGCAGGTCGCCCTGAATGCGCTGATGGCAAAGCTGCCAGTCGATATTGCCCTGAAAGTGGAAGGAGCGCCTGTTTACGACAGTAAGGAGAAAGCGATCTACATTCGGCGGCTGCAACTGTTGGAAAGCAGTATCGATTCGTCGTTTTTCAAAGGGGATCTCAAACCGGTTACGGATAACGTCATGAGGGTGGTTGCCCAGATGCTGGAAACCATGCCGGTGTATCGGCTGGATGAAGCGGACTTCACCCAGCGAATGTTCGGTATGGTGCCCATGGACGTGAGGGTTGCGCCCGGGCGGCTGGAATTCGTTATGGCCGAGTAAGTGATTCCAGGCGTTCGCGCACGGCGGCGCCGATTTCCTGTGTACCCCTGGATTTGCCGGCGTTCTCCGCCAGATCAGCGGCTACTGCATCAAACAATTCCCGCCCGGCTGCTGCCACAGCCGGGTCTTTCCGCCCCAGCCACTCCAGCATGCGTGCCGTGGTGAACAGCATTGCTGTGGGGTCGGCCAGGCCCTGGCCGGCAATATCCGGTGCGCTGCCATGGGTTGGTTCGAACATCGAGGGCATGCCGTTTTCGTCGGGGTTCAGGTTGCAGGAGGGCGCCACGCCCATGCCGCCGGACAATACGGCTGCCAGGTCGGTCAGGATGTCACCCTGCAGGTTGCTGGCCACCACCACATCGAACGCCCAGGGCGCCTGAACGAACTTCATGCAGGCCGCATCCACCAGTTCGTGGTGCGTTGCTACGTCGGGGTACTGTTTCGCCATTTCCTCGAAGGCTTCGGTGTACATATCGCCCCAATAGCGCAGGGCATTGCGTTTGGTCACGATGCACACCTGGCTTTCGCAGGTTTTACCGTCCAGAGTACGGAAGTGTCGGGTGCGGCCTTCTTCGGCGCGTGCGGCGGCTCGCAGGCGGGCCTGCTCGAAGCCATAGCGGATAATCCGGTCGGTTGCCCGGCGGGTGAATACTTCCATCTGGGTAGCCACTTCATCCGGTGCGCCCTTACGGAGCCGCCCGCCCTGGCTAACGTACTCGCCCTCGCTGTTTTCTCGAATCACCAGCATGTCGATGTCTTTGGCGCGCTCATCCGCCAGATACTGACGGGCACCGGGAAGCAGTCTGGCGGGCCGTTCGCAAACCCACTGATCAAATCCCTTGCGCATGTCCAGCAGGGGGGCCAGGGAGATGCTGTCTGGCAGCAGGTAACGGTCAGGGTCGTCGACCGGGCCGGGGTCGCCCAGGGCACCCAACAGAATCGCATCATAGGATTTTAATTGGTCCAGAGCATCAGCCGGCATGGATTCGCCATTCTCTTCGTGCCAGGCATGGGATGGCCAGGGAAAGCGTGTCCACTCCATCGGCAAATCGTGTCGTTTGCGCAGGGTCTCCAGGCAGTGTACCGCCTCGGCAACCACTTCAGGACCGATGCCATCACCGGGGGTCACCGCAATTCGGGTTTTCTGGGCCATTCCGGATACTCCTTCCTGTTGCTGTGATCGTCGTGTCAGACATGTGCTTTAGTGTAGTCATGTGCCATGGGGATTCCACACCATTTAATCCCTCGTTTGTTTTACCAGTTATGGATTGCTGGTTATAGTGCTGTGGTTGACTAATTTTACTGAGGATTTGCCTTGTTCTATCGCCTGATTACCGTCGTTGGCGGACTGTTGTTTGTCATCATCCTGTTCGCGCTGATCTGGTTCTTCTGCAAACAGTTCCTGCTTCGCCATGGCGTCAAGGAGCAGGTATCTGATCGCGCCACGGTGCTGGCCACCTGGACATTTGCTGGCGTCAGTGTGGGGCTGGTGTTTGCGGTGTTGGGTGCCTTTATTCTTGGCCCCTGGGCGTTCTACCGCACCTTGCGAGGGCACGACACTGAGGTGTCTGATGGGGCCGCGATCTGGTGGGGCTTCGGCATTGTTGTAGCGTCACTGGGTATTACCGCCGCCGGATTTCTTGGTTTCCTGAAACTGGTGGGGGCCTACTGATAGATAGAAGCACTTACACGACGCTGGCCAACTGCTCCCGGAACCAGATGAGCGCTGGCTCCCTTTCATAGGCCTTGTGCCAGTATAGATGCACATCGATACCGGGTAGGTCCACCGGAGTGGTCAGAATATCGATGTCAGCCCGTTCCGCGATGATCCGCGCGTAGTTTTCCGGCATGGTCAGCAACAGGTCGGTTCCCTCAGCTACCCGGCAGGCGGCGTAGTAGTGCTGGCATCGCAGACGAATGTTTCGCTGCACTCCGAACCGCGACAGCTCAAAGTCCTCAATGCCGGGGCCCTCCGACCGGGACGAAACCAGTACATGCTTGGCTTCGAGATACTTGTCCAAGGTCAGGCCGCCGCCGGTGAGCGGGTGGCCCTTTCTCGCCAGCACCACCAACCTGTCGTGTCGCAATAGTTCATGGCCCGTCTGATTGCTGACCGGCAACAGCACGTCCACCGCAAAATCCAGTTTGCCCGCTGCCAGCTGGGTTTCCATGTCCCGCCGGGGTACCCGCTGGCTGATGATCTCCAGTTCGGGGTAGCTTTCCAGTCGGCCCATCAGTTTGGGCAGGAACGTCGACTCGAGGATGTCCCGCAAGGCCAGCGAATAGGTTTTGAGCTGATTGGCCGGGTCGAAGGCGTGGAACTGGTTCACCGCACTCTGTATCTGGGTCAGCCCCGGGCGCATGGACTCCAGGAAACGACGGGCCAGGGGAGTGGGCACCATCTGGTTGCCCTGACGGCTGAACAATGGGTCATCAAAATGCTCCCGCAGACGTGACAGGGAATGGCTGACCGCCGGCTGGGTGAGGTGGAGGGCCCGGGCGGCGCGGGTCAGACTGCCCTCCCGGTAGATGGTGTCGAATACATGCAGCAGGTTCAGGTCCAGTCGATTCAGTGCCATAAGCATCTCCCCTTCGCGAATAAGCCAGCCTTATGATAAATGATAAGAATTATTCAGTCGCGTAATAGTGGATAGAAAACTAGACTGGCTCGATATCGGTCAAACCAAGAGGACATGGCAATGGATTTCAGTATTTCCGAGAAGGGCCAGGACTATCTCAAGCGCGTCAAAACTTTCATGGAGGAAGAAATCTTCCCGATTGAAGAGCAGTACCATAAGGAACTGATGGCGCAGGAAAACCGCTGGGTGGTGTTGCCCATCATCAAGGAACTGAAAGCAAAGGCCAAAGCACAGGGCCTGTGGAACATGTTCTTCCCGGATGAGAAATACGGGTGTGGGCTTCTCAACTCCGACTATGCCTGATTGCCGAAGAAACTGGCCGCAGCTTCATTGCCCCGGAAATCTTCAACTGCAACGCGCCGGACACCGGCAACATGGAAGTGCTGATCCACTACGGCTCCGAAGAGCAGAAAGCCGAGTGGCTGCCCCGTCTGCAAAGCGGTGAAGTACGCTCCGCTTTCTGCATGACAGAGCCAGCTGTGGCATCTTCAGACGCCACCAACATGGAAGCCACGGCCACCGTGGATGGCGACGAGGTTGTTCTCAACGGTCGCAAATGGTGGAGCACTGGCGTTGGCCACCCGGATTGCAAGGTTGCCATATTCATGGGCCTGACCGATCCCGATGCCCACAAGCACCGCCGTCATTCCATGGTGTTGGTGCCGCTGGATACCCCTGGGGTCAAAATTGAGCGAATGCTGCCGGTGTTCGGCGCCTACGATGAGCCATACGGTCACGGTGTTGTGTCCTTCGACAACGTGCGCTTGCCCAAGACTGCATTTATTGCGGGCCCCGGCCGTGGCTTCGAGATTGCCCAGGGCCGTCTTGGGCCGGGGCGTGTTCACCACTGTATGCGTGCCATCGGTGCGGCGGAGCGTACTCTGGAACTGATGATCAAAAGGGCGACCAGTCGTGAGGCGTTTGGTCGGCCGATCGCTAAACTGGGCGGTAATCCGGATGTGATTGCCAATGCCCGTATGGCGATTGAGCAGGCGCGTTTGCTGACGCTGAAATGCGCCTGGGCATTGGATACCAAGGGTATCTCTGGAGCCTTGCAGGAAGTGTCCATGATTAAGGCGGTTATTCCGAAGATGCTTCAGCAGATTGTGGACGATACGATTCAGATTCACGGTGGTGCGGGTGTCAGCGACGATGATTTCCCGCTGACCCAGCTGTTCGCCTATGCTCGGGTTTTGCGCCTGGCTGATGGCCCGGATGAGGTTCACCGTGCGATGGTTGCTCGTCTGGAGCTGGCTAAATACCGGAACTGAAGCTTGGGTGCCTGGGGACGGAGGGAGGCTGTTTCAGAAACACGCTCCTTCGGAACATCCATGTGGCGCTTGGACTCCGCCATCCATGGCTCCGTACAGTTTCTGAAACAGCCCCCTCCGTCCCCTGCTAACTCAGGGAGTCGGCATGTGGGGCCATCGCGGGCTCTTGCACCGAAACTAAAAACGATAGAAAACAGCGGAAGACAACGATGACACAGCGAGTATTTATTACCGGCGGGGCCAGCGGCCTGGGCCGGGCTATTGCATTGCGGTATGCCAAAGAAGGCGCCAAGGTCTGTATTGGCGATATTAATCCCGAGCAGGGCATTGCCGTAGAGCAGGAGATCAACAACGCGGGTGGCGAAGGTTACTTTGTTGAGTGCGATGTGCGCCGGCTGACCGACCTTGAGAAGATCTGCGAGGACCTCACCGGCAAATGGGGCGGGGTAGACGTGGTGGTGAACAACGCTGGTGTCGCTTCCGCGGGCTCGATTGAAGACACCACCATGGCCGATTGGGAATGGATCATGGACATCAACGTGTTGGGTGTCGTTCGTGGCTGCAAGGCCTTTACCCCGCAGTTCAAGAAGCAGGGCTCCGGCGCGTTCGTGAACATCGCCTCCATGGCCGGGCTTATGCTCGCGCCGTTGATGGACAGCTACAATGTGTCCAAGGCCGGTGTGATTGCGCTCTCGGAAACCCTCAGCCAGGAGCTGCGAGACTCCGGTATACACGTTAGCTGCGTATGCCCGGCGTTTTTCCAGACCAATCTGACCAGCAGCATGCGATCGGATATTCCGGGCATTCAGCAGAACGTCAACAAACTGATGAAACGCTCCACCATCACTGCTGAAAACGTGGCCGATGACATCGTTCGTTCGGTAGAGAAAGGCGATTTCTGGGTGCTGCCACACGCCAAAGAGCGTCGCATGTGGGTACTCAAACGCCACGCGCCCAAGGCGTTTGACTGGTTGATGTACCAGGAAAGCAAGCGCTGGATGAAGAAAATGGGCGGCAAGGCCTAAGTCATTATTTAACACAGAATCAGGAAGTAAGGGAGAGCCGTATGACCCAGATCGACCAGGCTGTTGATATCCGCGAAGGTGAAGAGCTGGATATTGCGGCCGTTGACCGCTTCATGAAGCAGGCCATCCCGGACCTGGAAGGCGCGCCTGCGATCAAACAGTATCCCGGTGGCGCATCCAATCTGACGTACCAGGTGGACTATGGCGATCGTTCCTACGTGTTGCGCCGCCCGCCGTTTGGCCATATTGCCAAGTCTGCCCATGACATGCTGCGGGAAGCCAAGGTGATGCGGCTCTCAAGCCCGAATTCCCGTATGTTCCGAACATTGTCGCCATCTGCGACGACCACGACATTCTGGGCTGCGATTTTTACATCATGGAGCGCCTGAAAGGCATCATCCTGCGCCAGGATTTCCCCAAGGACTTTGAGCTCAGTGAGGCGGATACCCGCAAGCTGTGCCTGAATGTGATCGACAAACTGGTGGACCTGCACAATGTTGATGCCAAGGCCACCGGCCTCGATAAGTTGGGTAAGGGCGCCGGTTATGTGCAGCGCCAGATTGGCGGCTGGAGTGACCGTTTCCGCAAGGCGAAGACGGATGACGTGGGTGACTTTGAAGCAGTGATGGGCTGGCTGAACGACAAGATGCCGGACGACGTTGCCCAGGTGGTCATTCACAACGACTACCGCTTCGACAATGTGGTGCTCAATCAGGACAACCCGTTCGAGGTGATTGGTGTTCTTGATTGGGAAATGGCGACCATCGGCGACCCGCTGATGGACCTCGGCAACAGCCTGGCCTACTGGATTGAGGCCGATGACGAAGGCCCGTTCCAGATGCTGCGGCGTCAGCGACCCACCAGCCGGGCATGCTGACCCGCAAGGAAGTGGTCGCTTACTACGCGGAGAAATCCGGCCGCAAGATCGACAACTTCGATTTCTACGAGATCTATGGTCTGTTCCGGCTGGCGGTGATTGTCCAGCAGATCTATTACCGTTTTTACCACGGCCAAACCAAAGACAAGCGATTCGCCGCCTTTGGCCATGCCGCGAACTACCTGGAAAAACGCTGTCAGCGACTGATCGAGGCGAGTGACCTGTAATGGCAACGATCTATCTGATTCGCCACGGGCAGGCCAGTTTCGGCAAGGAAAACTATGACCAGCTTTCCCCTCGTGGCTGGGAGCAGGGGCGTGTCCTCGGCCGGTGGCTTGCGGGCAAGGTGACGCCCAACGCGGTTTTCGGCGGCAACATGGAGCGCCACCGGGAAACGGTAGAGGCGATCGCCAGTGGTTACGGTGATGCACTGCCAGACATGCAGGCGTGGATGGCTTCAACGAGTTTGATCATACCCAGGTGGTGGAGCGTTTGCGCCCCGAGTGGCAAGACCGCGAACGCATGGCGCGTGATCTGGCCGCCTTCCCCAAGCCGGCAAGGGCGTTCCAGCAGGTGTTCGAGGAAGCCATGCAGCGCTGGGTCAGTGGCGGACACGATCACGAATACACCGAAAGTTGGCAAGCGTTCCGTCAACGGGTGATTACGTCGCTGGAGCAACTGATTGAGTATGCCGACGGTGGCGAGACCCTGGTATCCACATCCGGCGGCCCGATTGCAGTAATCGCCCAGCACCTGCTGGAACTGAGTGATCGCAAGGCCCTGGATATGAATTCCGTGATTGCCAATACCAGTGTTACCCGGGTGCTGCATTCCGGGGCCCGGCGCAGCCTGGCGGTGTTCAACAATTACAGTCACCTGGAAGCCGAAGATCCCTCCCTGGTGACCTTCCGATAACGAACTGAGGTGAAGAATGAGTAAGCAAGACCTGTTTGATCTGAGTGGGAAAGTGGCCCTGATCACCGGCGCCAGCCGTGGCATCGGCGAGAGCTTCGCCCGCACCCTGGCAAACTACGGCGCCCATGTGATTGTCAGCAGCCGCAAGATTGACGGTTGCGAGGCGGTTGCCAGTAGCATCCGCGAAGCCGGGGGCAGCGCCGAAGCCTATGCCTGCCACATTGGCGAAATGGATCAGATTGAAGACATCTGGCAGCACATCGAATCGAAACACGGCAAGCTGGATGTTCTGGTGAACAACGCCGCAGCCAACCCCTATTTCGGCCCCATCGAAGACACGGATCTGGGCGCCTACCACAAGACGGTGGACGTGAACATTCGCGGCTATTTCTTCATGTGTGCCCGCGGCGCACAGATCATGAAGAAGAATGGCGGTGGGTCCATTATCAACGTGGCCTCGGTCAATGGCGTCAACCCTGGCCATTTCCAGGGTATCTATTCCGTCACCAAAGCAGCGGTGATATCCATGACAAAGTCCTTCGCCATGGAACTGGGGCAGCAGAAGGTTCGGGTTAACGCCCTGCTGCCGGGGCTGACCGACACCAAGTTCGCCAGTGCGCTGACCAGCAACGAAGCCATCAAGAAGCAGGCGATGGCCCACATCCCCATGAAGCGGGTGGCAGACCCGGACGAAATGGCCGGCACGGTCCTTTACCTGGCGTCGGGTGCTTCCAGCTATACCACAGGCACCTGCATTAACGTGGACGGCGGTTACCTGACGATCTGAGCCGGGCGTCCTGACGTTAGCCGTTAAGGCTTCCGGTACCCTCGCTGGTGCAGGCGAGGGTATCGAAATCGCCCTGCATGGTTGCCGCCTGTTCCAGCAAGTGGTCAAGGTGGCGCTGGTCGGCCTGCTGCAGTAAATCGGTCATCAGGCCGGCCATGGCTGCCCGGCTTTCCGACATCATCCGCTGGTATCGTTCCCCCCGAACTTCCTCGTAGTTGCTCATCAGATAGTGGACTCGATCTGAAAAATCGTCGCTGTCTCGCGTTGCCAGGGCATCGATTAACGCCTGTTGCCAATTCCGACGCCCCTCCAGCCAGATTTCAGTCTGCTTGCCCCGGCCTTCCGACCAGGCGTTGACCGTGTCACGCTGTCGCTCGTTGAGGGACCCCAGCCAGCGTTCAACCCGTTCCATCGTGCGCTCGGCCCGGGCTTCCCGGGTTTGTTCCGGGTTGTCCGCCAGGAACTCGTCTTCCAGCTCTTTTTGGCTCTCTTCCATATTGCTGGCCAACTGTTGAACCTGTTCATCGCTGAGGCTTGATAACAGGCGTGTGGCTGCCGGCCTTGCGCGCTCCATGAGTGGGGGGAAAAAGGAAAGCAGCTGTTCCTGGTGGTGGGTAACGGTGGATTGACTCAGGTTGCCAGAGCGAACATCGCTTTTTAACTGGGCAAGCCACTTGGAATAGCGTGGCAATTCAGTGGCGCAATGCCATTGGCGGAGGCCACGGATATCCTGCTCAAGCCGGGATTCCTGTTCGGCGGTCATGGGTATGTAGTCGTCCACCCACCAGACGATGCCCCAGTCCGCATAGCGATATGCCATCTTGGTGGAGCTGCAGCCGGCCAGGAGTGCGAGGCCCAGCAGCGCAATGGAAATAATCCGAATCATGATCGGTCCTCGGGAAAAGCGGGTAACCTGATCCAAAAACGATGAGTGACGTATAACACCTTAGAATCAGGTGGAAGCGTTGATTCTTTGCATCTTTTGAAAAAACTTGCCCCGGTTGAACCGGGGCTTTTTTATGGGTAAGTGGCAGCGGGGTGATCAATTCTCCCGCGCTTTGATATTGCCCTCTTCGTCGGAGATGACAATCTCTACCCGGCGATTTTGCTGCCTTCCGCCAGAGGTGTCATTGCTGGCAACGGGGAACTGCTCACCGAACCCTTTTGTCTCAACGCGGCTTCTGCTGATGCCCATATCGACAAGGGTATCGCGAACGGCTTCTGCACGACGCTCGGACAGGCCCTGATTGTAGGAGGCCTCACCGGTGCTATCGGTGTAGCCTTCCACCCGCACACGCCGGTTTTCATACTCGGCCATGAACTCGGCCAATCGCCTGACAGTGGCTTCACCGGAAGACTTCAGTTCGGCCTTGTTGAGATCGAACAGCACATCTCCGAGGGTCAACACCATTCCCCGGTCGGTTTGCTCTGCCTGCATGGCTTCCATTTGCAGGCGAAGCTCTTTGGCTTCCCGCCTGGCCTGTGCCGCTTCGTCAGCGCGCATCTGCAGTTCCAGCTCCTTGCGACGCGCTTCCGCGGAATCAATCTGCTCCTGCAGCTCTGCGCGCTCTCCCTGCTCACCGGCTATTTGTGCATGCCGGTTGGCAAGATAAGCCGCGTGTTCAATCTCGGTAACGTCCGCACCGTCCGCGAGCAGAGTTTCAGCACGGGACAATTGCTCCCTTGCGTTCCTCAACTGGCGATCACCACTGCGGGCTACGTTCGGGTCGTTGCGGATTTCCTCATAGGCGGCCCGTGCTTCATCGACCTTTGCGTTATCCTGGGGCGTGCTGGCGCAGCCTGCCACGAGGACAGAAACGCTTACTGCCATACCCAAAGTCATGTTGCGCTTATTCATAACCATCTCCCGTTTCCGATGAGGCCTTTACTGGCGTTCGTCGATTCGCTTGCGAAGAGACTCAATATTGCGATTGACCTCATCAACCGCTTGTCTTGCTTTCGCGGTTTCCGAGCGAGCGCCGGCCAGTTGCGCATCCACGGCTGCCTTTTCGAGTAAGCGGCTTGCTTCAAGGTATTGTTCGCGATTGATCAATTCCTCGGCATCCGCAACCCGGTTCTGAGCCTGATTCAAGAGTACGGGTTCAAAATCCCTGGCATCGGACGACACCGCCTGCTGAATGGCAGACTCGGCGGACCGGAGTTCACCATCCGGCTGCTCAACCGAACTGGCGCAGCCCCCGGCAATGACAGCGATGCTGATTACACCTGCAGCACCTAACATCGAAGTATGCTTGCTCATGCACAATCTCCTTCCAGTGAGGAACAGGGCGATATAGCCCCGTCCAGACTCTTGTTGGTACTCGTCTTTGGCGACACCCCTGAAGGCTCCGCCAATTTAAGCACCTAGTGCTACTGCTACGCATAAGATTAGCAGCGGGATCTGATTACGGCATGAAGGTATGGAAATAAACTTGGTAGGGAGAGGCGTCGCTACAACGGATCTGTTGCCGAATGCGCCACAAAAGGTTGCGGGTGCGGGGGTGGGCTTTGGGCCGGTAAATGACAGAACGGTAACCACCGAAACCCGGCAGCTACCGCTTATTGGTGTGGTTCAGCGTATTTTTGTGCCGCTGGATTGGGCCCTGGAGAGGGTGGTTCCAGTGGGCGGACGGTAGTGAAGGGAGTAGATAATCCGGTCCAGCACGGCCTGACCATTCCAGGCAGGGTCGTTGTTGACCATGCCGACAATGGCCCAGGTGGTGTCGGTGTCGTCGCGGGTGAAGCCTGCGATGGAGCGCACGTTCTCAAGGTAACCTGTCTTGATGCGCCCTTTGCCGTCCAGGCCGGAATTCCGCAGCCGTCTGGCCATGGTGCCATCCATCGCAATCAACGGCATGGAGGCCATCAGGTCCGAAGCGAAAGGGCTGTTCCAGGCGTGCTGTAGAATCTGCGCACCCTGGCGCGCTGTAATACGGCCCTCGCGTGTCAGACCCGCACCGTTTTCGATCACCAGGCCAGCGGTATTGACGCCTTTTTCCTGTAGCCACTCGTTAACGACGCGAATACCGGCCACACGATCGTCTTCTTCATCTTCCAGGCGATTCTCGGCACCAATGGTAAGGAGCAACTGGCGAGCCATCACGTTGCTGCTCCACTTGTTGATGTCCCTAACCATCGTTACCAGATCCGGAGACGTGGTCCTCAGCAACAGGCGGGCATCATCCGGCGTTTTGGCCAGCAGGCTCTTGCCGTTGATGTCGATGCCCATGTCTGAAAGCAGTGAACGTATCATGGATGCGGTGTACTGTTCGTGAGGCAGAAGCGACAGATAGGCCGTGGTGCGGCAGCCCTGCGGTAATTCGCCTGACACCCGAACGGTGACCCGGTGATCCTCGTGGAAAAACGGCTCCCAGGTAAAATGACGGCGAGCGGGGCAGGGGGCTTCCGCAGTAGCGATTACCCGATTGTCGATCACCACGTCGTTCAGTGAAGGCGCGCTCCAGGCCTGTGTTCCGCGTTCATCTGCGCGAACCTGAAAGTGAACGAGGTTGAGATTGCTCAGGTATGGCGACGGCTTTACCAGAAACGGAGCGTGGGGGTTGTCACCGTTGTCGTCGAAAACGGGTTGCTCGTCTGCGATGCGGAACACATCACCGTCCAGCACCAGGTTGCCGTTGATGGCACTGATACCCATCCCGCGAAGCTCGTTCAGGGTGCTCCAGAGCCGTTCAATGGTCAGCTTGGGATCACCCCCCATGTCAACGTAGAAATTGCCGTTGAGGGTATCGCCCACAAGCTCGCCATCGGTGTAGAAGCTGGTGTCCCAATGATGGGTTGGCCCCAGGATTTCCAGCGCCGCATAGGTGGTGACCAGCTTCATGATAGAGCCGGGGCTCATCAAGGCATCTGCATTGATGTACTGCTCGATGCCCGGCCCGTTCATGGGGATGGCCGCGAGGCTCAGCGCCTGTTCGTCGTTCAGGGATTCGGTGGCGTAATCCCGCACCTGATTGCTCCAGGTCTTATTGGTGCCACCAGCCTCGGCTGACTCCGAAGCAAAGGCACCGGCAGACCCGACTGCCAGGACTGCAGCCATGGTGGAGGCCACCATGCCACGGGCCACCTGACCATGCTGGCGGATAGTTCCATAACGGGACGTGTTCGGGTGGCGTCGTGCCTTCAGCAACATGGTGTGGCGCTCATTGATTCCAGGTGCATTAACAATAGCCCATATTCTAAGCGTGTACTATGTGGAAAGGCTCTACATGACGTTAAAAAATGCCAGTAGGGGCGTTGTTTATATTGCGTTTTTGTTAACGGATGTAAGCGCCCATGCTAATCAACTGGTTAGCATTTGTACAACCTCTTGATTAGTATGATGGAAACAGAAAATGGAGTGAGTATGGCGCACGAACTGACTCGACGGCGATTTCTGGCTGCCATGGCCGCGGCAGGTCTTTCATGTCGAATGCCTGCGCTGATGGCTGCTCCGAAGGGGGATGTGATGATGAATCCCATTCCTTCCTCCGGCGAACGGTTGCCTGCCGTTGGCATGGGCACCTGGCGTACCTTCAATGTCGGCGGTGACCAGTACCTGATTGATCAGCGTACCGAGGTACTGAAAACCTTTTTCGATCTCGGTGGCACCCTGGTGGACTGCTCACCCATGTACGGCTCGGCGGCAGAGGTGATGGGTGAGGCGCTGGACACCCTCAATGCCCGTGAAAAACTGTTTTCCGCCACCAAGATCTGGACCGGAGACGGCGATGCAACCCGGCAACAGGACCGGGAATCCCGCAGGAAGTGGGGTATAGAGCGTTTTGACCTGCAGCAGGTACACAACCTGGTGGCCTGGCAGCAACATCTGGCAACCTTACAGCAAATGAAGGCCGATGGTGACGTGCGCTATATCGGCATTACCACCTCCCATGGCCGCAGGCACGGAGACTTTGCACGCATCATGGAGACGGAACCGCTGGACTTTGTGCAGCTGACCTACAACGTGCTGGACAGGGAGGCGGAAGACCGACTGCTGCCTTTGGCGAGGGAACGCGGGATCGCCGTGATTGCGAACCGGCCCTTCCAGGGCGGGCGACTGTTCCGGCGCTTCCAGTCCGAAGCACTGCCGCCCTGGGCCGATGAGGTGGGCTGCCGCAACTGGGCGGAGTTTTTCCTGAAGTACATCCTTTCCCACCCGGCGGTTACCTGTGCCATTCCGGCCACCACCAGCGTTGAGCATATGAAGGAGAACATGGGCGCCCTATACGGTGCTTTGCCGGATGAGAAACAACGGCGCCGAATGGCGGCCTATGTCGCAGGGCTGTGATGGGGACCACCTGGCTCAGCTATTCCCTGGCGGATTTCCTGATGTTCGGGCCGGAGGTGTTTCTTCGGCTCTTTGTGCGCATCAACCAGGACATCTGCCATGGCAGGGAGTTGCGGTGGTGATGGTGATCGCGATTGGCGCCTTACTGGTACGTGGGGACGCGATGGCGAGGCGCAGTGCACTGCTGCTGGTGGCCGCGGCGTGGCTATGGAGCGGGGCCGGCTTCCTGATGCATTACTACGGGCCGATCAATCTGCCGGCGATCTGGTTCGGCTGGGCCTTTGTCTTGCAGGGTGCTTTACTGACGGTGGCGGGGCTGTTCTGGCCCTGGAATGCGGCAACGAACCGGCCGATATGGTCTCGCTGGCTGATGGGCATCGGCTGGATCGCATTGATGGGGCTGTCGCCTCTCCTCGCAGTCGCTCAAACCGACAATGGTCAGGCAGCAGCGCTGTTCGCCGTTACACCGGATGTCACGGCGTTGGGCGCGGTGCCCTGCATGCTGCTGTTTCCCCGCCGGGTGCGGTGGCTGTTTCTACTATTACCACTGATATGGTCACTGTTCAGCATGGCGACCCTTTGGACATTAGGCACCTGGTGCTGGCGGTCATTCCGGGTACCACGCTGGTGTTGGCGGCGATGGCCTGCTTCGTCAGTCCCAGGCAGGCGCGAAATCCGGATTAGCGATCCGATCACCACGGTCCAGGCCGTCAATTTCTGCAATTTCATCCTCGCTGAGCGTGATGTTCAGCGCGTCGAGGTTGGACTTCTGGTGCTTGGGCCGGGTTGACGACGGAATCGGTACCACGCCTCGGGAGGCCACCCAGGCAATGGCAATCTGCGCAGCAGACGCATTGTGTTCGCGGCCAATGCGAGCCAGGGTTTCATCGTCCATGACCTTGCCCACCGCCAGCGGCATGTAACCGGTTACGGTAATGCCCAGCTTCTGGGCATGCTCCACCACCTTGCGGTTGGCGAGAAACGGATGCACTTCCACCTGGTTGGTGAAAATCGCCGTGTCACCCAGTATTTCCTTGGCCTTGTCCATTTGCGCGCAGGTGAAGTTGGACAGCCCGATGTGGGTGGTTAGCCCTTCGCGTTGCGCGTCGCGCAGTGCACCCAGGTATTCCTCCATGGGGATGGCGTCGCCCGGCGATGGCCAATGAATCAGTGTGAGGTCGACATGGTCGGTCTTCAGTCGCGACAGGCTGTCGTGCAGGCTGTTGATCAGGTCGCTGTGCTGGAGCTGGTCGTGCCACACCTTTGTCGTCAGGAAAATCTCCCGTCGTGGAATACCGCTTGAGGTAATGCCATCGCCTACTTCAGCCTCATTCCCGTACATCTGGGCGGTATCGATATGCCGGTAGCCAAGGGAAAGGGCACTCTTCACGGCGTCTCGTGCATCGTTGCCCTTCAGGCGGAATGTACCCATACCGATGTTCGGAAGTGTGCTGAATGCCATAGTGTCCTCCTTCGTGAACTCTGTGACTTATATGTGGTGCCCGCCCGCTGGTTCTTCAAGTGGCGGGTGGTTATCATACCGGCCTTCGGAACCCGCAAGCGAAACCATGGTTGAGGTCACGTTATGCTGACAGGGCAATGCCTGTGCGGCGATATAAAACTTGAATACGACGGCCCGTTGGGGCCGATTGCCCTGTGCCACTGTAGCCAGTGCCGCCGGGCTCACGGCAGCGCATTTTCCGCCAGTGCGCCGATCCAGAAAATCCATGCCCGTTTTACGGCGGGTGAGGATCTGATCCGTGAATACGAATCCCGGCCGGGAAAGTACCGTGGGTTCTGCCCCAGGTGCGGTAGCCAGTTATACAGCCGCGTGGATGCCATCCCCGGTATACTGCGCCTGCGGGTGGGCGTGATCAATGAGCCCCTGGAAAAGCGGCCGGCATCACACGTTTATGTGGGCTCCAAGTCGGACTGGTTCACCATCACCGACGATACCCCGCAGTTTGAGAAAACCGAGAGAACCAACGATCCTCACTGACGCGTCGTTGCTTTCTTCGTCGAACTATTCTGCTGGAACTATCCGGTAGACCTTGCCGTTGTCCGCGTCCGTCAACAGCCACAATGCACCGTCGGGCCCCATTCGCACATCACGGATGCGTTCACCCAGGTCTTCGAGAAGATCTTCTTCTTCCCTGACCGTGCCGTTCTCAATGCTCAGGCGCACCAGCTTCTGCATTTTCAGGGCGCCCACAAACAGATCTCCCCGCCACTCCGGGAATTCGTCACCGGTATAGAATGCCATGCCCGAGGGGGCAATGGACGGGTCCCAATAGTGCAGCGGGTCGGTCACGCCCTTCATGGTGGTTTTGCTGGTAATGGGGACCCCGGAGTAGTCGATGCCATAGGTGACGTCTGGCCAGCCGTAGTTGTTACCCGCACGGATGATGTTGATCTCGTCGCCACCCCTGGGGCCGTGCTCATGGCTCCAGATGTCGCCTGTTTGCGGGTGAACGGTCATGCCCTGAATGTTGCGGTTGCCGTAGGTGAAGAAGGTGTCATTCACTGACGGGTCGTCGACAAACGGATTGCCCGGCGCGGGGGCGCCGTCAACGGTCAGGCGGTGAACGCCGCCGGCATCGTCATCGGTGGCCTGGGCACGATCCATTTCACCCCGGTCGCCCACCGCGACGTACAGATTGCCATCGCGATCAAATTCCATGCGGCCCGCAAAATGACGGCTGGTGTTGCCTCGGGGGAGGGCCTCGAAAATCACTTCAACCTCTGACAGCCGGTCGCCGTCCAACGTTGCACGAGCCACTCTGGTCGTCAGCCCGTTGCGGCTGATCTTATGGGCGTAACTCAGGAACAGAGTGCGATTGTTTTCGAAGTCCGGATGCAGGATTACATCCAGCAGGCCACCCTGGCCGGAGACCACCAGCTCGGGAACACCGGCAATTGGCTTGTCCTGCAATTCACCATTCTCGATTCGGCGTAGCGGCCTTCGCGCTCGGTCACCAACTGTGAACCATCGGGGAGAAAGGCGAGGCTCCAGGGATGTTCCAGGCCTTCCGCGACCATATCCAGACGAAATTCGGCTTTGTCTGAGCTGAACGTTTGCCCGAAGGCTGGCCCGGCCGCTGCCAGCCCAGCCAACGCCAGTAGAGTCGCGATGTTGCCGAGTCGGTTCATAGATTGATCTCCCTCCGCCAGGTTATTCCTGCATCGATAAAGTCTAGCATTTGATACGAACGGAATGGCCGGCAGTATCAGGCGATAACATTACGACCAGGCATTACGACCCTGACGTTACCAAAACGTTAATGAGAACTATTAACATTTGTGCGAGTATCATGTACTGTTACTTCAATATCAACGGGAACCATCCATACCCATGGACACAAGGAGACGTACAATGACCCCGGAAGAGGAAGCGATTGAAGGGCTGAAACTGGCCGCCGGCGCCGGTGTGTTTGTTCTGATCATAGCCAGCCTCCTGGTGCTCTGGTGACACGTCCCGTCGGTCACGCTTTACCGTGCCGGCTTAGCCCCCACAAGAAGTAGACGCCACCAACCAGCGCAGCCAGCAAGCCCGCCGGTAACTGGTTGGGGAAGACCACAATGCGCGACAGGTAGTCCGCCAGGGCCAACAGAAGGCCACCCACCAACCCGGCCACGATCAATTGCCTGCCAACGGTTTGCTGCCCCAGTACCCGTGCCAGGTGCGGCGCAATGAGCCCTACGAAACTCAGAGGGCCAATCACCACCGTAGCCGACGCGGTCAATACAGCAGCAAGCATCAGCAAAAACAGGCGGGCTTTAGTGACCGGAAGCCCGAGGGACGATGCCGACGTATCTCCCAGAGGCAAGAGCGTCAGGGGCCTTACGATCAGCGCCAAAACGCCGCAGATAAGAAGGATGAATCCCAGCAGCCCAAACGCTTCGGTTTCGGAAACCAGCCAGGTGGAACCGTACATCCAGTTCAGCAGTTGTGACGCGACGGTGCCGCCGGAGGCCATGACCAATCTCAGCCCCGCATCCATGAATACATACAGGGCCAGGCCGCCCAACAGTAGCTGGTTGCCGGCGAATCGATGCTTGCGGGCCAGGAGAATCAATAACCCGAGTGCGCCGGCCGCCGCCGGAGCGCCCTAAGGGCGAAGAGATCCATTGCGACGAACACGGGCGCGTCAAAGTGCGATTCCCCTGGGATCGCTACTCAAAGAATGACGAACACAGCAGCGCCTGGCTCAGAGTCAGCCAGGGCTGGGCCGGGGGCCAGTATGGTTTCATGGCGCTGCCGCGAATCGGCAACGAAGTCATCGTCAGCTTCCTGGACGGCGACCCGGACCAGCCGATCATTACCGGAAGAACCTACCACGCCACCAACACCCCGCCGTACGCGCTGCCGGAGCACAAGACCAGAACCACTCTCAAGACCCAGACCCACAAGGGTGAGGGCAGCAACGAACTGCGATTCGAGGACGAAGCGGACAAGGAACAGATCTACGTCCACGCCCAGAAAGACCTGGACCTGCTGACGGAAAACAACCGCACCGAGGTGGTTAAAAACGAAAGCCACCGAACGGTGGATAACAACGAGTTCAGCAATATCAAGGGCAGCGACCACTGCACTGTGGATGGTGAGAAGCGACAGACAGTCGGCGGCGACTGCAGTCAGAACATCGGTGGCACTTTCCACCAGAAATCCGCCCAGGGCACGCTAAGTGAAGCGGGCACCGAAGTTCACCACAAGGCAGGCGCTAAAGTGGTGCTGGACGCGGGTGCAGAACTCACCATCTCCGCCGGTGGCAGCCTGCTGAAACTGGACCCGAGCGGCGTGACGCTGGCGGGGCCCGGTATCAAGATCAACTCTGGTGGGGCACCGGGCAGTGGTTCCGGGCAGGGCGTGGTGATGGCGGAAATGCCCCAGAACCTGGAGGGGCTGGTCCATCAGGCCATTGAGCCAGCAGCGCTGCCCGAAGTGCCACTCACCGCACCACAGTTCAACAACCTGATGTCGGATGCACCTTTCTGTGAAGAGTGCGTGAAGTGTCGAAATGGGGTGTGTGATGTCTGAATCGCAAGGTTTTTGCACATGTCTTGACGATGTTCGTCAGCAGGCTGGGCCCGAAAGCGCCATCTATCTTGTACTGAGTGGCACCAGTGCTTCGAAGCCCGTTCGTCATTTTTACGTCATGGATGGCTTGACCGCCCTTCCGCTGTTTCAGGGCACTCAATACGCGGGGTGGCACGAAGTCATGCCATTCCTGGCACAGGTAACGGAAACAAGCGCATTCCTGGGCTGGATCGACGAATCCGACAGTGCCGACTGGGGCTGGGGATTAGTGAGTAACGCCACGCTGGAGGAGGTGTTCAGCCACATCCGCAGCCTGACCAAGATTCTCCTGCCAGACCGACAAGAGGTGTTCTTTCGCTATTGGGACGCACGGTATTTTGGCGCGATTCTGGAAAGCGTTGATGAGACATGCCGCGCCCAATTGATGGGGCCGATAGCAACCGTGGTGTTGCCTGGAGGCGAGGTCATTGAGCACCCGGGTGCCCCGGATACCGCCAAACCTGTAGAAGAGTTTCCATGGTTTGTTCTGCCCGCCGAAGCTCTGAAGAAAATTGCAGCCCTGTGCTGGGGTCAGCTGGTGGACAATACGGTTTCGGCGCTTGGCAAGAAAAAGCAGACGCCCCTGGTTCGGTATCCTGAGCCCATCGCCCGCCAGAAAGTTGAACGTCATTTACGGCGGTTGACCAGCGGTGACGCCATCACCGAGCTGTCTCCGGAACACGTGCAAACCATACACGAAGCTCTGATGCGTGAGGCATTGCAGGGCGCACACTGATTGAGGATGAATCAATGATCGAGTCACGGACGGCTCTTCAGGCTTCAGAACAGACATCCGGCGCACTTCCGGATATCAATGCCATTACCCGGGAACTTCGGGAATCCCTTTCCAATTCCTACGATGACTGGCGTGACGGCTGGTTCTCATCGATCTTCATGGGGCATGAACAGGTTCTGGAGGTCAATGGTGAGAACAACCGTGAGGACGTCAGTGAAAACGAGATTGTCTCGTCCACCGTTGCGCCTTGCGAGGAAACCCGAAAAATCAAGATTGCCCACTTCCATGAGAACGTGAGCAAGACCCCGATACCGTCCACGCGTTTCCAGATTCAGGAAAATACCGGATGGATATTCGATAGCTGGGACACGATTCACAGCGGCACCACGGATGAAAATGGCCTTGCGGAAGTGCCGGTCACTCCCGGAAAGGAATACCGGGTGGTGATGTCTCCCGATGTCTCCCAGGCGGAGATGGATGCGCTCTATCAAACCTACGAGAGCTTCGTAGACCGTTGCTGCGCTCTGCTTGAAAGCACCTGGAACAGCGGCGCCCGCCAGGAATGGGACAGTTATCTGTCAATGAGCTCCACGGAACAGTCGCTGGCCGTTTACGGCCGTCTTCAGGAAGGCATCGCGGATGGCTTTACCGCCGTGTTGGATGATATCCGTCGTATCTACGACGTAATCTGCGGTTTGTTGGATTACGACTTCAGCAACCTGCCAGACGATCTTCAGGAACAGATGGAGACGCTGAAAAAAGCCGACGATGCCTATCTCAAGGCGTGCCTTGTGGCTAACGACGAGATCTTCCTGTTCCTGGTGATGTACACCGTTCGTCAGTATTTCAGGCTTCTGTCACCCACTCAGGTAGCTGAAGTCTCGGGCGAGCTGGTTGGGCAGATCCTGTTCGACGTAGTGGTTGGGCTGATCATCACCGGAGGTGCCGGCCTGGCAGCCAAGTATGGTGTCCGTATTGGCAGCAAAGCGGTTGCAGGTGCGATGAACGTGGCGGATGGCGCACGCACCAACAAAAATATTCTCGGGGAATTTCTTGGCCAGTTTGCCAGGGAGTTCCAGGATTTCATGGAGGATATCGGTACCAATCACCGCGCCATCCAGGTGGCCGGCGGTAGCCGCCTGAACCCGTCCAGCACCCAGCCCGGTCCGGACGTTCGAAACCGCAATGCGATGTATCAGCAGATTGCTGACGATGACGAGGTTGTGAACTTGCAGGCTGGAGGCCGTGATCATGCTGCCGCCAGTGAGGCCAGCAAGGCTCCGGTCCGGGATGATCCATCACCCTCTGAAACCGATCAGGGCCGGGTCACGCAGGACAATGAATCCACGGAAAGCGTGGAAGACCCGATCAGCACGGTTACTGGTGAAGAGGTGCTTGAGCTGACAGATGCGCGCCTCAGCGGCCCGTTGCCCTTCGAATTCAAGCGGGTGTATCGCTCCGGCAGCAGTGATCGGCGCCTGGATATGGGTTACGGCTGGCGCCATAGCCTGAACCATGGCCTGAGCTTTGACGGCAACAGCATCACCTGGCATGACCACGAAGGTAAGAATACCCGTCTTCCTGAGCTGGATAGCACCCCCTTTGGCACCAACTCTCAGACCGGCATGGCCGCCTGGAAAGACGGCGAGCAGATTGTTGCCTGCGTCGGGGAGAAAGCACCACGCTACCACTTCCGCCGGGAGGGGGATCGTGGTGTGCTGGTGCAGATCTCCGATCGATACGGCAACAAACTGCAGGTTGGCTATGACCTCCACGGCCAATTGGAGCGAGTGGTCAGTGATGCTGGAGACGCCCTCGCATTCGAATTTGACGGCCCTTATCTCAAAGCGGTCAACCGCCTGCGACGTAAGCTGACCGACACCGGTTACCAGTGGCAGGCGCTGAGGACCGAACGCCGATACAGCTACGATGACGGTGATGACCTGATCGCGGCTGAAGATGCGATCGGTGGTATCGAACGCTACGGTTATGACAACCACATGCTGACCAGCCGTCAGCTTGCTGGCGGATACAGCTTCTATCTGGAATGGGACGAAGCCTCGCCCAAAGGGCGTTGCATTCACCAATGGGGCGACAGTGCCCAGATTGATACCCGGTTTGAGTGGGACGACGATAACCACAGCTGCACCGTCAGCTACGTCGACGGGAGCAAGGAGATTTGGCGATACGACGGTGCAGCGCAACTGCAGGAAAAGATCGACGGACGGTGCCAAACACATCAGCGAGTACGATGAAAAAGGCCGCCTGCAGGCCACCGTTGACCCCATGGGCGCCCGCACCGAGTACCAATACGACAGCAACGGACGCCTGCAGGGTAAAACCGGCCCCGACGGCCAGCCTGTTCTCTTCACCTATCGCAAAGGGCGGATCGCGGAAATCCACCGCAGCGGCCAGACCTGGGCGTTCGACTATACCCAGCACGGTGACCTCGCCCGCGAAACCGATCCAAAGGGACGGGTTACCCGCTACAGCTACAACCCCGAGGGCCAGCTAACTCAGGTAAACCTGCCCGATGGCCGAACCCACAAATGGGGCTGGAACAACCACGGCCAACTGATCGAGGAAACCACCCCCACCGGTGCTTTCTACCAATACCGGTACGATGAATTTGGCCAGTTATTGGCCAAGAAAGACGCCCGTGGCGCCATTACCCGTTATCAATACGATGGCCTGGGGCGGGTGACGGACGAAATTCTCTCTGGCAACCGGCGCCGACAGTACCACTACAACCACTACAACAAAGTAACGCGTTTTGTTGACGAGAAGGGCCGGGAAACCTGCTACGAATACGGCAACAACCTCCACCTGCTGACCCGACGCATTAACCCGGACGGCAGCGAATTGCGCTACCGGTATGATCACCACCGTTTCCTGCTCACCCACATCGAGAACGAACGTGGTGAAGAGTATCGCATCGACTATTACCCGAATGGTCTGGTCAAACAGGAAACGGCTTTCGACGGTCACAGGACGGCTTACCAGTACGACCTGAACGGTCACCTGATCGAAAAAGCTGAGTACGGCACGTCCACAGACGTACTGCAGACCACGGCCTACGAGCGGGATGAGCTCGGTCAACTACTGAAAAAAGTGCTGCCAGACGGCCGTGAAATCCAGTACGGCTATAACGCCGACGGTAAGCTGAGCGCTGTGGATGACGGGCGCTGGCCATTGGCCTTTGAGTACGATGAATTCGGCCTACTGAAAACGGAGCACCAGGGTTGGGCGACCCTTCGTTACCAATACGACGAGATGGACCGCTTGCGCGGCATGGTGCTCCCGGATGGTCAGTCGCTGACCTACCAGCATGATAAAACTGGCCTTCTGTCTGGCATCGACCTCAACGGAAAACAACTAACCCGCCATCGCATGGCTTCCACCGGCGAGGAAGTCGAACGCCAACAGGGCGACCTGTTGAGTGCCTATGTCTACGACGAAGAAGGCCGTCTGACCCAGCACCGGGTGCACCAGGGCCGCATCAAGGACATCGCTGCCCAGCGGGATTACCAGTACGATCCAAACGGCAACCTAAAGGCCATTCAGGACAGCCGCAAAGGCCTGCGGGAATACGTTTACGATCCCATGGACAGGCTGGTTGGCGTGCGAGGCGACCTCTACGAACAATTGATCCACGACCCAGCCGGCAACCTGCTGGAACAAAGCCAAAGCCCGGCCAGTGGAAACACCGCCAACGTACGCGGCAACCGGCTCACCATGCACGGTGACTGCCACTACGAATACGACGAATTCGGCAACCTGACTGAAGAACGCCGTGGTAGGGACCAGAAACTGGTCACCCGCTACACCTACGACTGCGAACATCGCCTGAGCAGCGTCACCAAACCGGATGGCAGCACCTGGCACTACGAATACGACGCCTTCGGCCGCCGCATCGTCAAAACCAACGGCCTGACACGAACCGAATTCCTCTGGCAGGGCGATCGCCTGATCGCCGAGGAAACCGGCGACCAGTACCGCACTTACGTCTACGAGCCAGATACCTTTAAACCCCTGGCACTGGTAGAAGGCTGCGGCCCCGAACAGGCCAGCATTTACTATTTCCACCTGGACCACCTGGGCACACCCCAGGAACTCACCAACGCCGAGGGTGACCTCGTCTGGTCGGTGACTTACCGGGCCTACGGCAACGTTGTTCGCGCCCTGGTCAACGAAATCGACAACCCGATCCGCTTCCAGGGCCAATACCACGACCCGGAAACCGGCCTGCATTACAACCGCCACCGGTACTACAATCCCAACACCGGGCGCTTCTTGACCCCGGACCCGATTGGGCTTGCGGGTGGGTTGAATAACTACCAGTATGTGCCTAATCCTACGGGGTGGGTGGATCCGTTGGGGTTGACGTCGCAGCCGAAAAACGGGCCGGAATCAGGCGGGAATGGAGGCTCAGATAGTGGGGTTCCTGATGCTCGTGATGAGGGGCCTGAAGTTCCGATAAGCGAGCCAGTAACAGATCGAACTCCAAATGAAGCAGGTGTGGTTCGTGAGTTCGTCACTGATTCCGACCAGGTCTACTATCGGGTTTTTTCTGGTGATAGAACTGTTGGTGGCTTCCTCACCGCCGTCAAGCCAAATAGCAGTGCCTTTGCGAGAGAGGCGTTAGCGCTGCCCCGAATGAATAATGCGGATATGATTCAGGAAGTATTGGTTCCGGCAGGGACAAGGTTGCGGAGATCAAGAGCCGCACCAATACAAGCAGATGACACCTTTCCCGATAGGCGGGGTGGAGCCGAGCAATTTGAACTGTTAGACCGGATTCCGATAGTGAATTTCCGGCCAGGGGAGCCACTACAATGACTTCGATAAGTTTTTCAGGGTCTATCATAAATATTGATGGGAAGTCTGTTCAGTTATCTCATGGCATTGTGGAAGCGTATGAGTTGTACGGAGTCATAGTTGTTCTCCTTGATCCAGATTCTGATATGGGTACAGTGGCCCAGTTTCGAAACCTCATAGGACTAAAAATGAATGGACACATGTTGTGGGAAGCGGAGTTGCCTACAAACAAAAAATCCGATGTTTACTGGAAAATTTCCCAGAAAAATCCTCTTAAGGCGTGTTCGTTTTCATCTTTTGAGTGTGAAATAGATAGTAATAACGGGAAGATTATAAAAAAAGAGTTTTATAAATGATCTGGTGAATATTAATAATTAGGTTTTGTGTGTATAACAAGTGTAAATTTAAGCTTCTATTATAGGGAAATAGTGAACGTAATTGCTGAAAAGCCTTGGATCTATGTACTTATTGAGGATAGAGACGCTTGGATACTGACGGTAATGATCAGGTATGGGGCAGCAGAAAATGACATGAGTGTTAAGCTACTGGAGGCAGAGGTGAATAAGTTAAAAGCTGAACCAGACTATATCGATCGGCTCGTTAATGACATTAATAAAAATCCACAGAATTATAATTGTAGAGAAATTCGACCAGCAGTTTGGCCAAGATAGATTGGGCTGCTCAACGGAGGCAGGCCCCGTTTGCCGGAAGTGCAAAGGCTGATCAAGTGCATTTTTAGAATACTTGTAATAAATCTAGCGTGCTGTGAGAAAGAGTGGGCATATTTATCAGAAAATAACGGGAGCGAAAATTTTCCGTTTGTGTTTTGGACAAGGAAGGAGGTATCTATCTTAGATGAATCCAAGGTTTCTGTTAGAGATGTGAATACTTTAATCTATGATCAATTGGCGGCTCTTCATGATGAGTATACAGGAAGCAAAACAGTTGGTTTTAGATGCGTTTAGATACCACGCACCAAGTTGGATAAACCTCAGAACCATTGCGGAGTTTATTCAGTGGGCGGAATTTGAGAGCCCAACGGATGACGAAATTCTGGTTTGTGTTGATGCTCTCATTGCATCGGGTGACATTGTCAAAGTGGCGTCGGGCTGGCAAATTGCATCTGCGGCTAAGTAGCGATATCAGAAAATTCTGTACCGGCTTGTGAACGATCGTTCGTGTTCGACCAATCTGGAAAGGCATTGTAGTCGACCTCACTCCACACACTGAACCTCATCCTCCACCACCAGATACCTAGCCGGCAAATCCGGCAGTGAGGTTGTAATCAACTCCTCCAGCCTGCCAGACGCTCGCAATTCACTGAGCCCTTCGTTGAATTTCTCCAGATACCGTTCACTTTCTGGCACCTGTTTGGACAGGATCAGGTACAAGTAATCCGATTGCAGCGGCGCGGTGTGGAAGGTGATCTTGCCGCTGAGGCCGAGCTCTTTCAGCATGCCCATGCCCACGGCGGGCTCCATTGGAAACAGGTCGATTCGGCCAGCCGCAAGTTTGCGGAAGTTGGATTCGTCGGAGGTGGTGACATCGGCACTGATGGTGCCGGCGGCGACGGCTTCCTCGAATTCCTCGCCGTAGTTGTAGTCCTGGGTCAGCCCTATGCGATAGCTCTCCAGGTCTTTTACGTCTTCCCAGTCGAAATCCATGCTGGTGCGATGAAACAGGGCGTAGTTATGGGCGACGATTGGGTCGCTGAAGTGGAAATGCTTTAGTAATTTCTTTCGACAGGTCCAGGCAACTGAACCGTCCCACCGGCCTTTTTCCGCCAGAAGGCGAGCGCGGGACCAAGGGAAAAAGCCATAGGATACGGGAATGTCTTTCTTGGCGAAGGCCAGGGTGACGATTTGGGAAATGACCCCGTAATGAGGTGGTGTGTTTTCCATGTAGGGAGGCCAGTGCCCATTGGTGAGCCTGATGGTCGGAGCCGCTTCGTCGGCTTGAAGCGGCAAGGCGAGGGCGCAGGCCATCAGCGCACTGGTAAGGGTAGTGTAGAGGTGACTCAATAGCTGCCTGATCAACCGAATGAGTCGTCGATCGTGCTTGGGCGATCCCTGCTTAAACATCTGTCCATCCACCAAAGCAGGTGCTGGCCGGATGGCGGGGGTGGTTCACAACACCGTCATCGATCGGTCGCACTAGAAGTTGATGATAGTCAAAGAGTAGCAGTCGCTCAGATCATTACAACCAGTCGGTTTTGGGGATGCCTAGCGGTGATTGCCCCTCAGGGCTTTGACCTTTTCTTCCAGCATTTCCGCATTGGCCTCCTGCGCGGTTGCTGGCTCACCGGCAATGAGTTCAATCCGCGACCAGAAGCGCTTGGGAAGATGTTTCAACGCAGGCCCGCCGCAGTGGCTGAAGAAGCTGCCCCACAGGCCTCGCAGGGCCATGGGAACGACTGGTACCGGGCGTCGCTCCAGGATAATATCCACGCCGCCGCGGAAGGTGGCTACCTCACCGTCGGAGGTCAGGCGGCCCTCGGGAAAGATGCAGACGACATGGCCGGCGTCCAGTTCTTCGTCAATGCGCTCGAAGGCGGCGTCGTAGATCTCCGGTACCCGATTGCGGGAGCCAATGGGAACGGTTTTGGCAAGCTTGAAAATCGCGCCGAGTACCGGCGTTTTAAAGATCTGGTAGTCCATCACGAATCGGACAGGCCGCCTGATCGCGCCGGCGATCACGAGGGCGTCCATGTAGGTGACGTGGTTGCAGACCAGCAGTGCCGGTCCTTCCTCGGGAATGCGATTCAGGCCTTCGTGGTGTACCCGGTAAATAGTGTGGGAAAGCACCCAGACAATAAATCGAAGGGCGAATTCGGGCACCTGCTGGTACACAAAGCCCGCCACAATCAGGTTCATGATGGCCAGTACCAGGAAGAACTCGGGGATGCTGAGGCCGATCACGCCCAGCATCATTACGCCCATGATGGCGCTGACCACCATGAACAGGGCGTTGAACACGTTCAGTGCCGCAATAACACGGGCGCGCCGTTCCTCCGGGGTTTCCCGTTGCACAAACGCGTAAAGGGGCACGATAAACAGGCCACCAAAAAAGCCGATCCCCAGCAGATCGATGGCCACCTGCCGGTGCTGGCTGTCGCTGATCATCATCCACCAGTCGGTTGGTACCGGGTTGGCGGGCATGTTGAAGTAGAGGTCGAGCCCGAACAGGCTGATGCCCAGTGAGCCAATGGGCACAATGCCCAGTTCTATCCGATGGCCGGAAAGCCGTTCGCAGGCGACAGAGCCTAACGCAATGCCGATGGTGAAGATGGCCAGCAGAAGGGTGACCACGGTTTCATCACCCATAAGGTCGGTCTGGGCAAAGCTGGGGAACTGGGTGAGGTAGGCGGCGCCGAGGAACCAGAACCAGGAAATGGCCATGATGCACAGCAACACCGAGTGGTTGTCTGCGGCCAGGCGCATCAGATGCCAGGTTTCCCGCAGTGGGTTCAGGCGTATGGTCATGTCGGGATTGGTGGTGCCGGTCACCGGGACTTGCCGCGCTGCCAGGTAGCCGATGACGGCCAGGGCTAGGACCCCGATTGCTGCGAGTTTCTCCGGTTGGTCGCTGCCCATAAGCAGGCCTGCGGCGAGTGTGCCCACAAGAATAGCCACGAAGGTGCCCATTTCCACCAGCGCGTTTCCGCCCACCAGCTCATCGTCGAAGCACCTGTGGCAGGATGGCGTACTTCACAGGGCCGAAGAAGGTGGATTGCACGCCCATCAGGAACAGCAACAGCAGAAGCGATTCGTACCAGCCGACCCAGAGCCCGGCGGCGGCCAGCGCCATAATGGCGATCTCCGCGAGTTTTACCCAGCGAATCACACGGGACTTTTCATACTTGTCCGCCAGTTGGCCAGCGATGCCGGAAAACAGGAAAAAAGGCAGGATAAACAGCAACGCCGCGATGTTGACCACCACATCAATGGGCAGGCCCAGCAGGCCACCAGCCGTGTAAGTAATCAGCAACAGCAGAATGTTGCGGAACAGGTTGTCGTTAAAGGCGCCTGAGAACTGGGTCAGGAAGAACGGCAGGAAGCGTCGCTCTGAAAGCAGCCGGAACTGGCTGTGGTCGTCCATGATAGTGGTCCATCCTCTCATTGTTGATGGGCATTATTCTGCCACAAACCGGTTGCTGGAGTAGGGTTCTGGTTGCATGAGCTTCACGCTTCGTACGGGGGTTTCAAAGATTTTCAGTATTTTACGTTTGTGGTGAGCAGGCTTGTGCTTTTCGGGGTAACCTGAAGATACCCGTTTTGGAAGTTACTGTTTATGAATCAGGCCAGATCCATGTCTGCCAGGGAATCAATCAGGGAGCGTCGTCCGCAATTCTGGCAGGTGGCCAAGCGTTGTTGTCAGATTGCAGCCACGGTTGATGTGGCATTTTTCTTTCTGTTCCACATGCTCGGCTCGCCTATCCTGGCGTGGGTGAATGTTGTAAGTGTCACCATGTATGTCGTGGCATACAGGGCGTTGGGCAGGAAGCAGAATGGCCTGGCCATTGGCCTGATCTGGGCGGAAGTGATTATCCACGCCGGGCTGGGCATTGTGCTTATCGGCTGGGACAGCGGCTTTCACTATTACTTGCTGATGTTTATACCGGCGCTGTTCGTTAGCATGGCGTTGCGGTCAGCGGTGATCTGCCTGGTGGCGTTGTGGAGCTATTACATCGCCCTGTACCTGATGATGTGGTTCATCGAACCGCTGCAGCCCGTTGCCCCTGGAGCCCTGCTTGCCGTTTATCTGTTTAACCTGAGTGTGGTGTTTGCCATGTTCAGCTACCTGTCGTTCTTCTACCTCACCATGGTGACCACGGCAAACCGGAAACTGCGGCGGATGGCGACAACCGATTCGTTGACGGGCCTCTTCAACCGGCGACACATGACCTACCTTGCTGAAAAGGAGCTGGCGCGTTTCCGGAGGACGGGGCGACCCGTTGCGTTCCTGGTACTTGATATCGACCACTTCAAGGCCATCAATGACCGGCATGGACACGAGATTGGTGATCGGGTGTTGATTGAAGTCGCCAACATAATCGAGGCTCAACTACGCATTCAGGACTTGATCTCCCGCTGGGGCGGTGAGGAATTTCTCGCGGTGCTTCCAGACACCAGCCTGAATAGCGCTCAAGCCAGTGCGGAGCGCGTGCGAAAAGCGCTTCTGGCCCATGACTGGCTGGCGACAACCGATGAGCCCATTGATCTGAGCATCAGTGCTGGCGTCAGTGAGTTTCGCCGGGGCGACAATCTGAATTCAGCCATCAGTCGTGCGGATCGCGCACTCTATCGCAGCAAGGAGGGTGGCAGGAATCGCGTGGAGCTGGAAGCAGGTTAGCCCATCAAGGCATCAACCGCGACGGGGGAGCCCCGGCCATTCACTGGGGACCACAAACACGCGTGACATTTCCCGCCAATCCCCGTCCTCAGATCGCTCAAGGGCCGCAAACAGGCGGGGAATGCCGGCAGAGCGGACCTCCTCCAGCGCGTCCTCCGTTTGGTTTTGATCAGGGGCCTCTTCCTGACGCCAGAGGCCAAGCCAGTGTGGCTTGATCAGCGGGACCCAGTGTTTCGTGTCAGTGGTTTTCTCGTTTCCCGTCGTTTCTTTTGCGTCCAGGTTGTCTATATAGAGCCAATGGCCGCGCAGATGTCCTGGCGGTACGTTGTCGGGTGAGGGCAAGGCGTTTGTCAGATGGTAGAAAAGATACCCGGGCATGAATATCCGGGGCCGCGCGGGCGTATCAATACCCAGGGATGTCAGCAGGTTGCGGGCCTCTGGTTTTTCTGTCAGCTGGCTTTGGTGGTCTGTCAGCCGCCTGGTTTTGATGTCCAGTCGGTCCCGGGCATTGGGTCCGTACCAGAGTGGTTTGTCCTGGCCGGTTTCCAGATGGCCCAGGTAAAACTTCACAGCAATTTCGTGGTGTTCGACGACGTTATCCGCAGGATTTCGGACCACAAAATCCAGCTCACCCAGGGTGATGCCATTATTTCTGACCGGTTGGTTCTTGAGTAGTATTTCCCAACCAAGCAGGTCTCTCATCAGGCACTCGTAAAGACGTTCGAAATAGTGTCCCAAGCGTCGTGCCGGCTCTTCCGTCAGTACCTCCGGGCCATGCTGAGGCGCACGGTCCCATGCCTTCAGGCGCTCCTCTGTGTCATCCGGCAGAATATTTTCCGGATTAAAACCCATTGGGGAGCTGATAAGCTGGGGGGCACGACACATCCAAGCCAGGTGTCGCACGGCAGGCACGTGGTACTGGTGAGGGGCGAGGCGTTCGGGACCTTGGTTCATGAGGGCAGGATAACCCAAACGGTTGCTCGTATCAGTCCTCATTGGTTGTTATCGAATAGATCCTTCAGGAGGCGCAATATGCAGTATCTTCACACAATGATCCGGGTCAGCAATCTGGAACAGACCCTGCACTTTTTCTGCGAGTTACTCGGCATGGTGGAAATCAACCGAAAAAGCAGCGAAAAGGGGCGCTTCACACTGGTTTTCCTTGCGGCCGCGGAGGATGAGGCTCGGGCCAGGGAGGACCGGGCCGCGATGATCGAACTCACCTATAACTGGGACCCGGAAGAATACAGCGGTGGTCGCAATTTCGGACATCTGGCGTATCGGGTGGACGATCTCTATGCATTGTGTAGCCACCTGCGGGCCAACGGCGTTACCATCAATCGTCCACCGCGCGACGGCCATATGGCGTTTATCAGGTCGCCTGATGGCATTTCCATTGAACTGCTCCAGAAAGGGGAGTCACTGCCACCGAAGGAACCCTGGGCCAGCATGGAAAACATTGGCACCTGGTAAGAGGGCGTGAAGGTTTGCAAGATTGGAACCGGTTTAATCGCCATCGGCAGGACAGGTTGACGGTTTTTGAGGTAAAATTCGTGAAAATTCAAGACAAGGACGACCCATGCTTGCAGTGATTCTTTCTGGTGGTTCCGGCACCCGTCTCTGGCCGTTGTCCCGTGAAGCCTATCCCAAGCAGTTTCTACCGGTGGTGTCTGACGATTCCCTGCTGGCGGAAACCATCGATCGTGGCCTGGCACTGGATGACAAAGCCCGGGTATTGGCCATCACCAATGAAGAGCACCGGTTTGTGGTTGCGGCCCATTTGCAGGCCCAGGCACCCGAGCGTACCGCCGGGATCATTCTCGAGCCGGTCGGTCGCAATACTGCCCCGGCCATTGCACTCGCGGCCCTTGCGGCTGCGGAAGAAAACCCGGAAGAGTTGCTGCTGGTGATGCCTTCGGATCACGTATTGAAGAACCAGGATGTGTTCCGCCAGGCGGTCAGTCAGGGCGCTGAAGCCGCCCGTTCCGGCAAGTTGGTTACCTTTGGTATTGTGCCCAGCGCGCCTCACACAGGCTACGGCTACATCAAGGCTGGTGCGGCCCACGAAGGGTACAACGATGTGGCGGCTTTTGTGGAAAAGCCGGACGAGAAAACCGCTCGTCAGTATCTGGAAGAGGGCGATTATTTCTGGAACAGCGGCATGTTCCTGTTTCGCGCCGATCGCTATCTGAAGGAACTGGAAAGTCAGCAACCCGAGATGATGAAAGCCTGCCTGGCTGCCTGGAAGGAACGCAACGACGACATGGATTTCACCCGCGTGGGTGCCGAGAACTTCAGGGCTTGCCCGGACGATTCCATCGACTATGCAGTGATGGAAAAGACCCACGATGCGGTGGTGGTGCCCCTGGATGCCGGTTGGTCGGATGTGGGCTCCTGGTCCGCGCTTTGGGATATTCAGCCCCACGATGAGAACAACAACGTGTGCCGGGGAGATGTGATCACCGAAGACGTTTCTGGCTCCTACATTCACTCAGAGGGCCGTCTGATTGCAGCGCTGGGCATCACGGATCACGTCATCGTTGAAACGGATGATGTGGTGCTGGTGGCGGACCGCGGCCGGGTTCAGGATGTGAAGAAGCTGGTTGCCCAGGTCAAGGCTCAGGGCCGTCATGAACACCGGTTCCACAAGAAGGTCCACCGCCCCTGGGGCACCTATGAAGGTATCGCCATGGGGGAACGTTTCCAGGTCAAGCACATTACGGTTAAGCCGGGCGCGTCGCTGTCGTTGCAGAAACATCATCATCGTGCCGAGCACTGGGTGGTGGTCAAGGGAACCGCAACGGTCAATCGCGGTGACGATGTGTTGTTGCTGACCGAAGACCAGTCCACCTACATTCCGTTGGGTGTGACCCATCGGCTGACCAACCCTGGCGTTATTCCCCTGGAACTGATTGAAGTGCAGACGGGTAGCTACCTGGGTGAAGACGACATTGTGCGTTTTGAGGACACCTACAACCGGGTCTGACCGGTATTGATGAAATGGCATCAGGACGATGCCGCTGACCACAAGGAGAAGTGAATGGAAGACTGGCAAGGATGCCTGAGCCCCCTCTGTCAAACCGCACTGCAACGGGCTCGCGACAGCGTAGCCCAACGTGGCGGTTACGCGATCACCGTTGAGGATTTCCTGTTGGCGCTGCTGGATGATGAACCCGCCATTTGCGGCTTCCTTCGTGGCCGTGGTGTCGATATCGACGAACTGACCCGCACCATCCAATGTGAGCAACCCATCGTGACCGAAGTGGGCGGAGAGGGCCAGTTGTCCTCACAGCTCATGTACTGGTTTTCTTCCGCCCGCGAGCTGAGCAGTGCCCCCTGGCTTGACTGGCCCATCCTGTTGTCGGTGCTGACTCGTAACGCCGAACGCCTGCAGGAGAAAGCCTACGTGGCGGTGTTGGAATTGGTCGACCGGTGGCCCGCTGCGGACGAACAGCAGCAAGTCGCCGAAATCTCCGACAAAGGCGATGTGCCCGTTGTGGTTACCGACCTGGAATGGCTGGAACTGGCGGAAGATGTATCGATTACCCTGGTCTCGGTTCCAAGAGCACTGGTGTGGGTGAAAGGGGCGAGAGGCACCGGTAAAACCAGCTGGTTACAAGCCCTATTGCCGTTCCTGTATTGTGGCTTTATAAGGCTGGACCTTCGCAATGAGGCGGAAATCATGGCCAGCGATAATCCAGCCATCCCGTCCAAAGGCATCGACCGCAAGGATTATCCCGCGCTGGTTCTGGATAACGTTTCTCCGGTGGACCTGGCTGCAATGATGGCGCCCGAGCTCAGCGTGGCCCGCAGTCTGGTTACCGGATATCCGGGCCCTGTGGTCATGCTGGGGTCTGATTCACCGGAGGCAGGCGGTGCCATTGAGCAACTCGAACGGTGGCTGGGCCGGGATTTCGATATCTTTGACATGCCCGGCACGAGTACCGGCCAGAAGGTTGCTATCCTGACGGCTCATCAGCCAGCGATTGAAAAGCGCTGGAACATAGAATTGTCCCAAACGCTTGTCCGCCATGCCGCCTCAAGCCGGAGTCGGCTGGTCGGGTCGCCTGGCGGTATGATCCAGTGGGTAGAGCGTGCAGCCGCCCGATTGAACCTGTTTGCCGAACGCGGCCCTATTAAGGGTATGGCGCTCGCCGGAAAAACCGATACGCTGCGACGACAGTCACTGGTAGCAATGGCCAGGCAACAACCGACGGAAGCACTGGAGCGATCCCTTGAAAGCTTGGCCGTCGAGCGTGCAGCGGCGGAGGTGGCCTGGCATGAGCGAAAGGCGGAGGGCACGCTCAGGACACTGAAAATGGATGACCTGCGCCATGAACTCGAACGCTGGGTTGCAGCCCGCCCCGGGCCGGTTCACTATGTGGTCCATTGTGATCAACCGGCAGGAGATACAGAAGGTGCGGGATCTCGAAATCTACATTCGTGACCTGGAGTCGTCAGCGGTATCTAGCTGGCTTGCCAGTCATCTGGACGACATTGAGCTCAGGGATGACCCGCTGGGTGACAGGGCGGTGAAAGGGTCAGCTCATTATCGGGCGCATAGAGTCCGCATTAATCTGTACCCCGGTGCAGGTGGCAAGCGATACACCTCTGTGATCCTTGAGGGTGAAGATCTGCCTGGGCGTCCGACCTCGATTGCGCCGGAGTGCCTGGCGTGCCATGGATACCGAGATTCGCTGCAGCCCCGGTGACTGGAAAGAAGGCGAGCCCGTGAGGATGAGAAATGGTGGCGGCTGGACCAGCGTGGAGAGCAACTGGCGGTCTGGAACTGAGTTTTTTCCCGGCAACGAAAAAGGGGGCAGCCGGTCGGCTGCCCCCTTTTTTGTGATGAACGTTCTCGTGGATCAGTCGCTCAGGATGGACACGTTGTCCGCCTGAAGGCCCTTGTCCGCTTCGACAACGCTGAACCGGACCAGTTGGCCCTGGCGCAGTACCCGGCGGCCACGGCCACGAATGGCGCGGAAGTGTACAAAGACTTCATCGCCGCTATCGCGGACAATAAACCCGAAGCCTTTCTTGACGTTGAACCACTTGACGGTGCCTTCCTCATTGCCTTCAGGGGTGCTGTCGTCGTAGTCATCGTCGTCCTCGTAATCCGGTTGGGATTGCTGCTTGCGCGGGGCAGGCTGGCGAGGTGCCGTGCTGGCGCGAGGCGCTTGCTGCTTCACGGCTGAGGGTTTCTTGGCCGCCAGAGCGACGGTTACGAAGCCTGCCAGGCCGAAAAGGACAACCGCAATAATATAGGCTGCGATGCCCTGGGCGCTGCCCAATACAAACGTGGTACTGGTTGCTTCCTCGCTAGTGCCGGCCTGAGACAGAATCTGGAAGAGTTCCGGGGTGAAAGTCACCAACAGAAAGCCGAGGATAAAAGGTGACGGAATCGCGACCAGGAGAGCAAGGACGATCGCTTTTGCTGGGTTTTGCATGGACTGAATTTTCTCCATTCATCTAACGCTAACGATAAAGAGCCGGATATCGGGTAAAATCGGGTCTCCGGCGGTGAAAACCGCTGGGGGCCTGCAAGACATAAACGGGTCTTTCAGGTTCCCCGGCGGGCAAAAGCGGGATGATACCAGATAACGGGGAGCGCTGACCAAGCGGCGTGTCCGCCGACACCAAATTGATCACACAATACCTTGATGGGAATCCTTCCCGGAGAACCAAAAACTTTATGAGCGACAAAGATCTGCAGGCCCGGCTGGACGAACTGGAAACGCGTCTGGCATTCCAGGACGACATCATTCATACCCTGAGCGAGCAGGTGGCACGTCAGGAGCTGGATATCCGGGAACTCTGGGAGGCGAAGAAGCAGCTGAACACTCAGCTCAAGGAAGTATCGTCATCGAACATCAGAAAGGAGGAGGACGAAACGCCTCCTCCTCACTACTGATCAGGCCAGCAGTTCCACAAGAACCTGTTCGTAAATTTCCGACAGGGTGTCCAGGTCTGCGGCTTTTACACACTCATCGACTTTGTGGATGGTGGCATTGATCGGGCCAAGTTCCAGAACCTGGGCGCCGGTCGGGGCGATAAAGCGTCCATCCGACGTACCACCAGAGGTAGACAGCTCGGTTTCCCGGCCAGTGACGGAACGGATGGCACTTTTTGCCGCCGAAACCAGTGATCCGCTATCGGTCAGGAATGGCCGGCCGCTCAGATGCCATTGCAGGTCATACTTCAACTCATGACGGTCGAGAATGGCAACCACTCGTTCTTCCAGGCTTTCCGCTGTGTTTTCCGTGCAGTAGCGAAAATTGAAGTGAACCAGGCACTCTCCGGGAATGATGTTGCTCCCGGTACCAGCTTCGATCTTGGTGATCTGGAAAGTGGTTGGCGGGAAGAAATCATTGCCATTGTCCCAGAATTCCTTCGCGAGGGCGTCCAGTGCCGGGGCAGCGGTATGCACCGGGTTTTCCGCCAGGTGCGGGTAGGCCACGTGCCCCTGAGTGCCCTGTACTGTGAGATAGCCATGGAGTGAGCCCCGACGGCCGTTCTTGATGACATCGCCCACCTCACGGGTGCTGGACGGTTCACCAATCAGGCACCAGTCGATTTTCTCATTCCGGGCTTCCAGGGTTTCCACCACTTTCACGGTGCCGTCCTGGGCCGGACCTTCCTCGTCACTGGTGATCAACAAGGCAATGGAGCCCCGATGATCGGGATGATCCGTCACAAACCGCTCGCAGGCTGTGACGAAGGCCGCCAGACTGCCTTTCATGTCGGCGGCGCCCCGGCCATGAAGAAAACCATCATCTATCACCGCCTCGAACGGCGGATGACGCCAGTTTTTCTCCGGACCGGTAGGCACCACATCCGTATGGCCTGCAAACGTCAGCAGTGGGCCTTCCGAACCCTTGCGGGCCCACAGGTTGTCGGTTTCACCAAAGCGCAGGGCCTCGCCCTTAAAGCCCAGGGCGGAGAGCCGTGACATCATCAGTTCCTGGCAGCCGGCGTCGTCCGGGGTAACGGACGGCCGGCGGATCAGGTCAACGGCGAGCCTGAGGGTTGGGGAAAGCTCGGCGGAATTAGTTGTTTGCATGCAGTTCTTCGTTCAGCTCGATGGCGGACTTGTTGGTCTTGCATTCAACCGCGCCAGTCTGGCTGTTACGGCGGAACAGAAGGTCCGGCTTGTTGGCCAAATCCCGTGCCTTGATGACTTCAACCAGTTCGTTGTTGTCGTCCAGCAGGGCTACCTTGGTGCCGGCGGTAATGTACAGGCCCGCTTCGACTTTGCAGCGGTCACCCAGGGGAATGCCGAGGCCGGCATTGGCGCCAATCAGGCAGTTCTCACCAACGGAAATGATGATGTTGCCGCCGCCGGACAGGGTGCCCATGGTGGAGCAGCCACCGCCGAGATCCGAGCCCTGGCCGATCATCACGCCGGCGGAGATGCGGCCTTCAATCATGCTGGTGCCTTCGGTGCCGGCATTGAAGTTGATAAAGCCTTCATGCATCACGGTGGTGCCTTCACCCACATAGGCGCCCAGGCGAACACGGGCGGTGTCGGCGATGCGCACGCCTTTAGGGACCACGTAATCCGTCATCTGCGGGAACTTGTCGACGGACTTCACTTCCAGGGTGCGGCCTTCGAGGCGCGCCTTGAGCTGGCGCTCTGGCAGCTCGTTAAGGTCGATGGCGCCTTCGCTGGTCCAGGCCAGGTTTGGCAGCAGGCCGAAAATGCCGTCCAGTTTCAGCTCATGGGGTCTGGCCTGGCGACTGGAGATCAGGTGCAGCTTGAGGTAGACCTCTGGCGTGCTGGACGCAGTGTCGTCGGTGTCCAGTAGGGTCACCACGACCGGGCGACGGCTCTCGGCAGCTTTGCCCGCCAGGGCGGACTGTTCCATCTGGCCCAGTTGGCGTAATCCGTCCGAGAGCGCCTTGAGTTGATCGGGCGTCACCGATACCGCCTGATTGCCTCCCTGGTAATCCAGAACGTTTTGAGCCACTTCGATGAGGCCGTTATCGGGGGTGATGACCGGCTGCTGGTAAAACACTTCCAGCCACTCGCCCTGATTGTTCTGGGTGCCGATACCAATTCCGAATGCAAAACTCATTGATGTGCTCCTGGTTCTCAGTGTTTGAATCGTTCGGCCCAATCATCGGCATTAAAGCCGACGCTGACCGTGTCGCCGTGCTCAACCACGGGCCGCTTGATGATGGACGGATTGTCGAGCATCAGGTCGTGGGCGGATTGGGCGCTAATATTATCACGAACATCGTCCGAAAGTTTGCGCCACGTGGTGCCGCGACGGTTCAGTAACAACTCCCAGCCGGTGACCTGTTCCCATTGGCTGAGCCGGTCGGTGTCCAGGCCGTCCTTCTTGAAGTCGTGGAATTCGTAGTCGATGCCGGCGTCGCCCAGCCATTTCCGGGCTTTCTTGACGGTGTCGCAATTTCGGATGCCGTAGAGTTTCATGTCCTGTTTGCCTTTACAAAAGTCACAATGCGTTTTGCCGCTTCCACGCATTCTTCAATCGGCGCCACCAGGGCCATCCTTACCCGGTTTTCACCAGGATTATGGCCATTGACAGTGCGAGAGAGGTAGCGCCCGGGGAGTACGTGCACATTCTGCTGGGCAGACAACTCCCGCGCGAACGTTTCGTCGTCCATCGGGGTTTCCGGCCAGAGGTAGAACCCGGCATCGGGAAAGTCCACGTTCATCACTTCCCGCAGGATGGGTACCACTGCCTCAAACTTGGCGCGGTAGGCCGCCCGGTTCTCCCGCACGTGGTCTTCATCGCTCCAGGCGGCAATGCTCGCCAGCTGGTTGTGTATGGGCATGGCGCAGCCATGGTAGGTGCGGTATTTGAGATAGCCTTTGAGGATATCGGCATCGCCGGCCACGAAACCGGACCGCAGGCCCGGCAAGTTGCTCCGCTTCGACAGGCTGTGGAACACGACGCAGCGGGCGAAATCGTTGCGGCCAATAGCGGCACAGGTTTGCAGTAATCCTTCCGGCGGCCGACGTTCGTCCGGGTAGAGCTCGGAATAGCATTCATCGGACGCGACGATGAAGTCATGCTCGTCCGCCAGTTCGATGACCCGCGCCAATGTCTCCCGGGGAATCACCGAACCGCTGGGGTTGCCCGGTGAGCACAGGAACAGCACCTGGCAGTTTTTCCATACGGATTTCGGAACCTTGTCAAAGTCCGGTATGAAATGGCTGTCTGCGTCGCAGGCAAGGTAATGGGGCGTTGCGCCGGCAAGGAACGCAGCGCCTTCGTAGACCTGGTAAAACGGGTTGGGGCTGACCACGGTGGCGCTCTGGCTGGATTCCACCACCGATTGCACCAGCGAGAAGATGCCTTCGCGAGTGCCATTCACCGGAACGATATGGTGCTCAGGCGTCAGTGATCCGGGTGTCAGTTCAAAGCGGCGGGTGGCCCAGCGCGCGATGGCCTGACGCAGTTCGTCGGTGCCTTTCGTTGTAGGGTAGTTGGCGAGTTTGTCCAGATTATCCGCGATTACCTGTTTGACGAATTCCGGAGACGGATGCTTGGGCTCACCGATGCCCAGGGAAATCGACGTCAGGTCCTTGGGAACGCTGATGCCGGACTTGAGTTTGGTCAATTTCTCGAACGGGTAGGGGTGTAGCCTGTCCAGGTCGGGGTTCATTGGGTGTCATCCAGCATTTGGCAAAGATCCTGCTGCAGGGCCTGGCAGACTGCGGGGTCGCTGATCTGCTCGCCGTGCTCGTCGGTTACAAAGAATACGTCTTCCACCCGTTCACCCAGCGTCGCAATCTTGGCGTTGGTTAGCCGCACGCGATGCTCCAGCAATACCTGTCCAACGCGGGCCAGCAACCCCGGGCGGTCCGGTGTGATCACTTCCATCACCGTGCGCTGGTTGATGGTGTCGTTGGAGAAGGTCACTTCCGTGGGGAAGGCAAAGTGCTTCAGCTGTCTGGGAGTGCGGCGGTGGATGATGTCAGGGTAATCTTCCGGGTCATCCAGTTCCTCAATCAGGCGCATGCGAACCCGATCCTTGCGGGCCGGGTCAATGCCCAGGGGTTTGCCTTTCTCGTCCAGAACAATGTAGGAACTGATAGAGAAGGGGCCTTCGCTTGAGCTGATGCGAGCATCGACGATGTTGAGGTTAAGTTGTTCCAGCACCGCCGTGGTGGCCGCGAACAGGTCAATACGGTCACTCATATAAATGATGATCTGGGAGTAGCCGTCAGTAGGGCCGCCCCGGGTGTCACGAATCAGCACCAGCGGGTCGGGGTCATCACCATGGCGGATGATTGCAGCGGTCTGCCAGGCAATGTCCACCGTGGAATCCTGCAGGAAGTAGTCTTCGTCCAGGGTTTCCCAGATTCCGTCGATCTGTTCGTCCGTCATATTCTGGGCGTGGAGAATCTCCCGTGCCTCGGACTGAGTGGCGCGCACCCATTCCTGACGGTCTACCGGTGTTTCCGAGCCGCGTCTGAGTGCCCGTTTGGTCTCGATGTAGAGCTGGCGCAACAGCGAGGCGCGCCAAGTGTTCCACAACTTGGGATTGGTGGCGCTAATATCGCACACCGTCAGCACGTAGAGGTAGTCCAGGTGTACCTGGCTGGGCACGGCGCGTGCGAAGCCATGGATGATGTCCGGATCGGAGATGTCCTTGCGCTGGGCGGTCATCGACATCAGCAGGTGATTTTCCACCAGCCAGGAGGCCAGTTGAGTGTCCCGTTCACTGAGGTGATGGCGTTCGCAGAAGTCCTCGACGTCAATTGCGCCCAGCTCCGAATGGTCGCCGCCCCGGCCTTTGGCCACGTCATGATAAAGGCCGGCAATATACAGTGTTTCAAGCTTCGGTAACCGGTGAATCAAACGCGACGCCAGCGGGTATTCATTGCGGGCGTCGGCGCTGTCCAGCCGCACCATGTTGCGGATCACCCGCATGGTGTGGGCATCCACGGTGTAGATGTGGAACAGGTCGTGCTGCATCTGGCCGATGATCTGGCCAAATTCGGGGAGGTAGCGGCCCAGCACGTTGTATTTCTTCATTGCCGACAGGGTCTGGTCGAGGGCGTGTGGCGTCCGCAGCAGTTCCATGAACAGGGAAGTAACGGCCAGATCCGAGCGGAAAGCGTCGTCAATCAGGTGGCGGTGCGCCCGCAGTGAACGGATGGTGGTGGCGCGGATGCCTTTGATTTCCGGATGCTGCGCCATCAGAACGAAAATTTCCATGATGGCATAGGGCGCGTAGGCGAAGACCTGGTTGTTGACGGCTTCAATGTAGTAGTTGCGAATCTGGAAGCGCTTGTTCAGGGGCAGGATGTCGTCGTCACTTCCGGCGCCGAGTATGGCCTCGTCGTAGTACTGAAGAATAACGTCGGTCAGCTCCGCCAGGGCCAGCACGGTGCGGTAGTAGGACTGCATCATCAACTCAACGCCCAGCCGCTTGCCCTCATCCTTGTAACCCAGCATCTGAGCGAGTGCCCGTTGATGGTCAAACAGGAGGCGATTCTCGTTGCGGTCGGCAATCAGTTGCAGGCCAAAGCGAAGTCGCCACAGGAAGGTTTCGCCCTGCAGCAATATCTGGTGCTCTTCTTCGGTCAGGATACTGAAGCGTGTCAGATCCGCGATATTCTGCAGACCGAAGTGTCGCTTGGTAATCCAGCCGATGGTCTGTATATCCCGCAGTGCGCCTGGAGAGCCTTTTACATTGGGCTCAAGGTTGTATTCCGTGTCCCCGTATTTCGCGTGGCGCTGCTTCTGCTCTTCCCGTTTTGCTATGAAGTAATCGCGGTCAGAGCTGATGGCGTCTGAATAAACCTGATGACTGAGTTCGTCGCGTAAGTCATCCGGGCCGGCAATGGTACGGGTTTCCAGCAGGTTGGTAAGGATCGTGACATCTTCCCTGGCGGCGTCCATGCTTTCCTGGATGCTGCGGACGCTGTGGCCGATATCCAGCTTCAGGTCCCACAGGAGGGTTATGAAGGCGCCAAGGTCTTCTTGCCAGTTCTCTTCTATACCACTCCGGGTGAGAATCAACAGGTCGATATCGGAATGGGGGTGGAGTTCTCCTCGGCCATAGCCGCCGACTGCAACGAGAGAGACATCGGCAGAGGCGGCAAAGGCGTAGCGGTTCCAGATCAGGGCAAGAATGGTATCCAGGGTTCCGGACCGGGAATGGACCAGTGCGCGAACATCAGCTCCCTGCCGGAACGCTTCTGCGTCTGCGTTGTAGCGTTCCTTCAACAGCTCCCGGGCTGCTACAACAGGTGAGATGTCGTTGCTTATCCTGGATTCCAGTTCGCTGAGGTCCACCTAGAATGACTCTTCCGTGCGCTTGGTCAGTACTTCGTAGCCGTCCGACGTCACCAGGATAGTGTGCTCCCATTGCGCGGAGAGCTTATGATCCTTGGTCACCACGGTCCAGCCATCCGGCAGCAGCTTGGTGTGGTACTTTCCCTGGTTAATCATCGGTTCGATGGTAAAGGTCATGCCTTCCTGCAGCTCCATCCCGGTGCCGGGCTTGCCGTAGTGCATCACCTGAGGGTCTTCGTGAAACACCTTTCCAATGCCGTGGCCGCAATAGTCCCGGACCACAGAATAGCGATGCTTCTCAGCATGCTGCTGGATCACGTGACCAATGTCGCCCAGCCGGGCGCCAGGCTTCACCAGTTCAATACCTTTATACAGACACTCCTGGGTGATCTGGATCAGGCGTTCGCTGCCGGGCTTGGGCTTGCCGACGATGAACATCTTGCTGGTATCACCGTGCCATCCGTCTTTGATTACCGTGACGTCGATATTGACGATGTCACCGTCCTTCAGCACCTTTTTCTCGTTCGGGATGCCGTGGCAGACCACATGATTCACTGAGGTGCATACCGATTTCGGGAAACCCTTGTAGTTCAGCGGCGCCGGAATGGTCTTTTGCTCGTCCACCATATAAGCGTGGCAAATACTGTCGAGCTTCTCGGTTGTTACGCCCGGTTTGACGTGTTCGCCAATCATCTCAAGAACTTCGGCCGCCAGGCGGCCAGCGACACGCATCTTCTCGATTTCTTCCGGAGTCTTGATCGATACCTGCATTGGGGTTCCCGTTGATTTGGATCAAACACGCATTTTAAGGGGGAGTGTTGCCCGGTACAAGGAAGAGGCGGTTTTGCCGTGCTTTACGGGACACAAATTAATGGAATCCGGCGGGCGATTTATGGTATAAACGCGCCCGCTGGAAACAAATCCGGCAAATTCGCACACACGTCGGCACGTTGTCCCAGGGTGCCTGCTCATGTTGTCTCTATATAAAGGCGACGGAGCCAGGTTGGGGCAATCGGACGTGTGGAGGACTAACCCGAAGCTAAAAAGGTAAATATCATGGCTCAGGTAAATATGCGTGACCTGCTGAAAGCAGGCGCCCACTTCGGTCACCAGACTCGTTACTGGAACCCGAAAATGTCGAAGTTCATCTTCGGCGCTCGCAACAAGATTCATATCATCAACCTTGAGCAGACTGTTCCTGCCATGAACGATGCGTTGAACTTCGTTCATAACCTCGCGGGCAACAAGAACAAGATCCTGTTCGTTGGCACCAAGCGTGCGGCGGCCAAGATAATCAAGGAAGAAGCACTGCGCTCCAGTCAGCCATACGTGAACCATCGCTGGTTGGGCGGCATGCTGACCAACTACAAGACCATTCGCCAGTCAATCCGTCGCTATCGCGACCTGGAAGCACAGAGCCAGGACGGTACGTTCGACAAGCTGACCAAGAAAGAAGCTCTGGATCGTACCCGCGAAATGGACCGTCTTGAGCGTTCAATCGGCGGTATCAAGGACATGGGTGGCCTGCCGGACGCCATGTTCGTGATCGATGTTGACCACGAGCGTATCGCCATCAAGGAAGCCAACAAGCTGGGCATTCCTGTGATCGGCGTTGTTGATACCAACAGCGACCCTGACGGCGTTGATTACGTGATTCCGGGCAACGACGATGCCATCCGCGCGATCCAGATTTACGTGCAGGCCGTTGCTGAAACCTGCATCGAAGCGGCCCAGTCTGCCGGTGCCGGCGCTGACGAGTTTGTAGAAGTCAGCGAAGACGCGGAAGGTGCTGCTCCCGCTGCGGAGTAATAGTTCCTTCGCGAACAGGTTGTAGGGTGTGCCCGTGGTTTACCTCCGGGCACACCGGTCCAGAATTCGGAACAGTTAAGAGGAATGAACATGGCTGCAATTACTGCTGCAATGGTCAAAGAGCTTCGTGAGCGCACCGGCCTTGGCATGATGGAATGCAAAAAGGCATTGGTGGAAGCTGGCGGAAGCGTTGATGCCGCAATTGAAGAGCTGCGTAAGTCTTCCGGCCTGAAGGCTGCCAAGAAGGCGGGTCGTACCGCTGCTGAAGGTGTTTCCCTGATCAAGGTGTCTGACGACAACACTGTCGCTTACATCCTGGAAGTGAACTCCGAGACTGATTTTGTTGCTCGTGATGACAACTTCATGAATTTCGCCAACGACGTTCTGAATGTTGCGTTTGAGAACAGCAGAACAGACGTTGCCGAACTGATGGAAGGCGATCTGGAAGCCAAGCGTGAAGCGCTGGTTCAGAAGATCGGCGAGAACATCACCGTTCGTCGTATCGTACGGGTGGAAGGCCCGGTTGTGGGTGCTTACGTTCACAGCACCAACAAGATTGCGTCTGTTGTGGCCCTCACCGCAGGCAGCGCTGAAGTTGCTCGGGACGTTGCCATGCACGTTGCCGCTGTTAACCCGCGGGTTGGCAAGCCGGAAGACATGCCGGCCGACGAGCTTGAGAAAGAAAAAGCGGTCATCAAGGCCCAGCCTGATATGGAAGGCAAGCCTGCTGAAATCGTCGAAAAGATGATGGGTGGCCGGATCAAGAAATTCCTGGCGGAGAACAGCCTGGTCGAGCAGCCGTTCGTCAAGAATCCTGACCAAAGCGTGGGTCAGCTGATTAAGGACAACGGCGGTGAGCTGGTTAGCTTTGTTCGCCTGGAAGTCGGTGAAGGTATCGAGAAGGAAGAAGTGGATTTTGCGGCAGAGGTCGCTGCTGCGGCAGGTACCGGCAAGTCCTGATCCTTCTGACAGGTGCCAGGGCGATGTCCGGGGCACCTTCCAAGTCTGCCACGTTAGCCGGAATTTTCCGGTTCTCGTGGCGGGCTTGTATCTGAGATACCCCTTTTTATTGAGGAGTATGTCAGATACAAGCCTGAGAAGCTTGTCCTGCCAGGCACCAAGCCAGACACATAGAAGGGGATCCTCATGCCGAAGTCGTCCAATACCCAGCCCAGATACAAACGCGTCCTGCTCAAACTCAGTGGTGAAGCCTTGATGGGCGAGCACGATTTTGGCATTGATCCAAAAGTGCTTGATCGGATGGCATTGGATATTGGTTCGCTCATTGGCATTGGTGTTCAGGTAGGCCTGGTCGTTGGCGGCGGCAATCTGTTTCGCGGTGCGGCGTTGAACGCCGCTGGCATGGACAGGGTGACCGGCGACCATATGGGCATGCTGGCAACGGTCATGAATGGACTGGCTATGCGTGACGCCCTGGAGCGATCCAATATCCGTACCCGGGTTATGTCCGCCATCCCTATGAGTGGTATTGTTGAGCATTATGATCGCCGCCGGGCGGTACGCGACCTGAAAGACGGCGATGTGGTGATTTTCTGTGCAGGCACCGGTAACCCGTTCTTTACGACCGACTCAGCCGCTTGTTTGCGGGGGATCGAAATTGAAGCGGATGCCGTGCTGAAGGCAACCAAGGTTGATGGCGTTTATTCCGCCGATCCCTACAAGGATCCGACTGCGGAAAAATACGATCGTCTCACCTATGACGAAGTGCTGGACAAAAAGCTGGGCGTGATGGATCTGACCGCTATATGTCTTGCGCGAGATCATGGCATGCCTCTCCGGGTCTTCGACATGAACCGCTCTGGCGCGTTGACCCGTATCGTGACCGGAGAGTCGGAAGGCACACTGATTGAATAATCTGATTGAGACATTTTGTACAACGAATCCGAGGACGCTGCAGTGATTGACGATATTAAAGCTGATGCTGAAAAGAAGATGAAGAAAAGCCTTGAATCCCTGAGCTGGGCTTTCAACAAGATCCGTACCGGGCGAGCACATCCGTCCATCCTGGACAGCGTAACCGTGGATTACTACGGCCAGGAGACACCGCTCAAGCAGGTGGCGAGCGTGAACGTCGAGGATAACCGTACGTTGGCTGTGTCGCCTGGGAGAAGCCGCTGTTACCGAAGATCGAAAAAGCGATCATGATGTCGGATCTGGGTCTGAACCCGTCCAACAACGGTGAGGTTATTCGAATTCCCATGCCGATGCTGACCGAGGAAACCCGTAAGGAAATGGTCAAGCAGGCCAGGGCTGATGCGGAGCACGGCAAGGTTTCCGTCCGCAACGCGCGTCGTGATGCCAACAGCACGCTGAAAGAGCTGCTGAAGGAAAAAGACATCAACGAAGACGAAGAGCGTTACGGTGAGGAAGAAATCCAGAAGTTGACTGACCGTTATATCGCTGAGATCGAGAAGCAGCTCAAGGCCAAGGAAGAGGACCTGATGGCTGTCTGATCAGCCGGTCCAATTCAGCACAATGATCAGCCGGTGCCATTGCAGTTGTCCGGTATCGGCTGAACAGGGGATTGCATGACGGAAAGTGTATCCGCAGAGATTCCGGTTTCGGCTGGTAGCCGGCCCCGGCATGTGGCCATTATCATGGATGGTAACAATCGCTGGGCCAAAGCCCGGCGACTGAAAGGTGTCGCCGGCCACAAGGCCGGCGTGAAAGCAGTGAGATCAGTGGTTGAAACCTGTGCCCGGGAAGGGGTGGAGGTACTTACCCTGTTTGCGTTTTCCAGCGAGAACTGGCGCCGTCCCGAGGATGAAGTGTCGGCCCTGATGCGCCTGTTCCTGTTTGCGTTGGAGCGGGAAGTCAAAAAGTTGCACCGCAACGACATCTGCCTGCGCATTATCGGCGATCGCTCCGCGTTTAGTACAAACCTGCAGGAACATATGGAGCGCGCCGAGGCGCTTACTCGCGACAATACCCGGATGACGCTGGTTATCGCCGCTAATTATGGCGGGCATTGGGATATCACCCAAGCCAGTCGTAAAGTGGCTGAGAAGGTCCGTTCTGGAGAGCTGGCGCCCTCCGACATCACCGATAACCTTATTCAGCAACATCTGTCTATTGGTGACTTGCCCATGCCGGACCTGATGATTCGTACGGCTGGCGAGCAACGCATCAGCAACTTCATGCTCTGGCACCTGGCCTATACCGAACTGTATTTTTCTCCCGTTTACTGGCCCGATTTCCAGGCGCAGGAAATGGGGCAGGCGTTGCAGGCATATGCGGGTCGGAAACGCCGTTTTGGTCAGACAGACGACCAGATAGCCAGCGTTTCGTCAGAACAATAACGACAAGATAGCGAACGATATCGTGCTTAAAACCCGTATTATTACCGCGCTTATCCTGGCCCCCATCGCGATTGGCGGAATTTTCTTCCTGCCGCCCCTGGGGTTCGCCCTGTTTACCGGGGCCATTATTACCGTTGGTGCCTGGGAGTGGGCCAACATGTCCGGCCTGACTGCGCCCGCGGCCCGTGTTGCATATGCCCTTGTGGTCGCGGCGGTGCTGTACGGACTGCTGAACGTTCCGGCAGTTGCGGTGCTTTGGCTGGCATTGTTCTGGTGGGTACTGAGTTTCCTGCTGGTAAGAAACTACCCCGGTGGTTCAGAGCGCTGGGGCGGCGTGCCTGCCCGTGCCTGATGGGCCTGTTGGTGCTGGTTCCCGCGTGGGTAGGGCTTAACCATCTTCGCACTGGCGGCTTTCAGTTCGGCGACAGTGCCAATAACCTCCTACTGATTCTTTATGTTTTCTGCGTGGTCTGGGTCGCGGATATCGGCGCCTATTTTGCCGGCCGTGCGTTTGGCAAAGCGAAGCTTGCACCCAGGGTCAGTCCGGGAAAATCCTGGGCGGGTGTCTGGGGTGGTCTGGTGGCGGTCGCGATCTTCGCAATTGTGATCAGTGTGCTGGCCTCAGCCACCACCATGCAGTTGCTGCTTCTGGTTGTTGCCAGCCTGATTACCGGTGCCGTTTCCGTGCTTGGCGATCTGCTGGAAAGCATGCTGAAACGTTTCAGGGGTATTAAGGATAGCAGTCAGCTATTGCCGGGCCATGGCGGTATCATGGACAGAATCGACAGCCTGACGGCTGCCATCCCGGTGTTCGCCCTGATCATCACGCTGATGGGTTGGTTGACGACGGGGCAATGGTGACTATTGTGAAACGTCGTGTTTCGATACTTGGTGCGACGGGCTCCATTGGCCTGAGTACACTCGATGTGATTCGTCGCCACCCGGACCGGTTTTCGGTTTCAGCGCTAACCGCCAGTACCAGTGTCGACAGCATGGTGGAACTCTGCCATGAGTTTCGTCCCAGGTATGCGGTCATGGCCGATGAAAATGCGGCTGAAGCGTTGTCCCGTGCGTTAAGTGATTTGCCTGCCGTCCTGGTTCTCGGCGGCTCGGAAGCGTTATGCCAGGTTGCGGGCGATGATGATTCCGATACGGTTATGGCGGCGATCGTTGGAGCCGTGGGATTACCGCCTACGCTTGCTGCAGTGAGGGCGGGTAAGCGCGTTTTGCTTGCCAACAAGGAAGCACTGGTTATGTCGGGCAAGCTGTTTATGGATGCCGTTCTGGCGTCGGGTGCAGACGTTCTGCCGATCGACAGCGAACATAACGCCATCTTCCAGTGTATGCCGCCGGACAAGATCCGGGATACCCGTGGTGCGGGTATTACTCGCATTCTGCTTACTGCCTCCGGTGGGCCGTTTCGTACTCACTCGGCCGAATCCCTGCGCAATGTGCTGCCTGCCGAGGCCTGCAATCACCCCAACTGGTCGATGGGGCAGAAGATCTCAGTCGATTCCGCGACCTTGATGAACAAGGGGCTGGAGCTGATAGAAGCATGCTGGCTGTTCAATACCACGCCGGAAATGATTGAAGTGCATGTCCACCCGGAGAGCATCATTCATTCGATGGTTGAGTACGCCGATGGGTCCGTTCTGGCGCAGCTTGGTAGTCCCGACATGCGCACACCCATTGCTAACGGTCTCGCGTGGCCCGAAAGAATTGAAGCCGGCGTTGCTCCGCTGGATCTGTTTCGCATCGGGCAGTTTCACTTTGAGCGCCCGGACCTGGAGCGCTTTCCGTGCCTGAGGTTAGCAGCGGAGGCGTTCCACGAGGGCGGAACGGCACCAGCGGTAATGAATGCTGCGAACGAAGAGGCAGTGTCGGCCTTTCTTTCCGGTAACCTGTGTTTTGCGGATATCCCCCTTATCATAGAGCGTACGTTGGCAGCCACCGAGGTTGTACCGGCAGACAGTTTCGATACCATCTTCGCGAAGGATGCCGAGGGCAGGGCTGTCGCACGGGAACAGATACAGGCGCTGGCTGTCTGAACCATGCGAGTCCTGAGAGGCGGTTCTATCATCACCAACAGAGAGCATTATGCAGATCGTTGAAACCGTATTGGCGTTGATACTCACGCTGGGCATTCTGGTGACGCTCCATGAAGCTGGTCACTTTTGGGTGGCTCGCCGCTGCGGTGTCAAGGTTTTGCGGTTTTCTGTTGGTTTCGGGAAGCCTCTGTTTTCGTGGTACGACCGGCAGGGCACCGAGTTTGCGGTTGCGGCGATCCCTCTCGGTGGCTACGTGAAAATGCTGGATGAGCGGGAAGGGCCGGTGCCCGAAGAGCTCAAGGATCAGGCGTTCAATGCCAAGCCCCCATCGAAACGTATCGCTATTGCTGCCGCTGGGCCCATAGCGAATTTCCTGTTTGCCATTGCTGCCTACTGGCTGCTCAGCGTGGTTGGTTTCACCACGGTTGCGCCCATTGTAGGCGACGTCAGTCAGGGGAGTGTCGCGGAACGGGTCGGGCTCACCAGCGGCATGGAAATCCACCAGGTCGACGGCCGTCGTGTGACATCCTGGCGCGACGTGAACATGCGCTTGCTTGAGCGCACGGGTGAGTTTGGTGAGGTAACCATCGATGTCTCGCAGAACGGTAACCGCGGGACTCTGCGGGGAGCTCTGGATGGCTGGAGTCTAAGTGAGGACACGCCGAACCCGTTGAATGAGTTTGGTGTGACGCCCTGGCGGCCCGACGTACCGGCAGTGCTGGGGGAGATATCACCGGGTGGCCGGGCTGAGGCCGGCGGGTTGAAATCCGGCGACCGAGTGGTTGAGGTGGACGGCAAGCCAGTAGCGGACTGGTTCGAACTGGTGGCTTTCATACGCGAGGCGCCCGAAAAGCCCCTGGAGCTAACGGTCGAACGCGATGGCCGCATGGAACAAATCCGTGTGACGCCCGCGGAAAGAACGGCAGACGATGGCAGTGTTACCGGTTTTGTGGGTGCGGGTGTCAGCGAGGTGACCTGGCCTGATCACGTACTCAGGGATGTCAGTTATGGTCCCCTGGCAGCGATTCCCAACGCGGTCTCTGAAACCTGGGGTGACACTCGATTGACTCTGGTCGCGATCAAAAAAATGGTGACCGGATTGCTTTCTCCCACTAACCTTAGTGGCCCGATTACCATTGCCAGGATAGCGGAAGCCAGTGTAAGTTCCGGTTTCGAAGACTTTATTCGTTTTCTTGCCTACCTCAGTGTCAGTCTTGGGGTGCTGAACCTTCTGCCAATACCGGTTCTTGATGGTGGGCATATTGTCTATTACACCATTGAAGCCATCCGCCGGAAGCCTCTATCAGAGCAGGCCCAGGCGTTCGGACTGCGTATTGGAATGGCAATGATCCTTACATTAATGGTGTTTGCACTTTACAACGACCTGATGCGGTTGTGAGAATTGCGAACTCCTTACGCGCATCAACAGGCGAAATTATTGAATGAGACGTTCTCTTCTGGGTATAGCTGTAGGCTTGGTAGTCGCCACCTCAACCATAAAACCGGCACTGGCTGATGAATTCACCGTATCCGATATCGAGGTAGAAGGCCTTCAGCGGGTATCCGCAGGGACGGTATTTTCCGCATTTCCCGTTTCGATCGGGGAGCCGGTCGATGAGGTGGAGCTGTCCGATGCGATCAAAGACCTGTTTCGCACCGGCCTGTTTACCGATATCAAAGCCAGCCGTGATGGTGGTGTGCTGATCCTTACGGTTCAGGAGCGACCTTCAATCACGTCCATAGACATTGAAGGCAACAAGAACATTGAAACCCCCATGCTGATGGATGCGCTATCCGGAGCGGGTCTCCAGGAGGGGCAGGTATTTCGCAGGGCGACCCTTGAGCGACTGGAGCTTGAGATTCTCCGGTCCTACATCAGTCAGGGTCGTTACAATGCGCGGGTGAAAGCCACCGCCGAGGACCTTCCCCGCAATCGCGTTGCCATCAAGCTGGACATTAACGAAGGTACGGTTGCGGCTATCCAGCACATCAATATTGTGGGTAACGACGCGTTTGACGACGAGCGGCTGCTGGATCTGTTTGAGCTCCAGACCACCAGTTGGTGGAATTCCATCACCAGTGCTGACAAGTATGCCCGGGAGCGCCTGAGCGGCGACCTGGAGTCACTGCGGTCCTTCTACCTTGACCGCGGCTACATCGACTTTACGGTTGAGTCCAGCCAGGTCTCGATTTCTCCCGACAAGAAACAGGTTTTTATTGCCATCTCGTTGAACGAGGGGCCTCAATACACGGTGTCAGACGTCAACCTGCGCGGTGAGCTGATCGTACCTGAGGAAGAGCTGCGGGAGCTTATTCCCATTGAAGAGGGCGACGTGTTCTCTCGTTCCCGGATGACGGCGATTTCGGAAGCGCTTTCCCGTCGTCTTGGCCGCGAAGGTTATGCGTTTGCAAACGTGAATGCGGTGCCGGAGCCTGCCGATGACAATACAGCGTCAGTAACCTTCTTCGTGGAGCCTGGTAAGCGGGCGTATGTCCGGCGCATCAATTTTGATGGCAACGTCTCCACCCGGGACGATGTGTTGCGCCAGGAAATGACCCAGATGGAAGGTGGCGTCGCCTCCACCGACCGGATCGAATTCTCGAAAACAAAGTTGGAGCGACTTGGCTTCTTCGAAACCGTCGATGTGGAGACGGTTCCTGTGCCCGGTACGGATGATTTGGTGGACGTTAACTATTCCGTGGCGGAACAGGCAACCGGCAGTCTGTCGGCGTCTGTCGGCTTCTCGCAGGCCTCCGGGGTAATCCTGGGCGCTAACGTGTCCGAGAACAACTTCTTTGGCAGCGGCAAGCGTGTCTCCTTTGGCGTCAACGTCAGTGACTCCATCAAGAGTGCCAATTTTTCCTACCAGGACCCATACTACACCGTGGATGGCGTCAGCCGTGGTTTCAGCGTGTTTGCCCGTGAAACCGACTTTGAAGAACAGGATATTTCCTCTTACCTGCTGGATGAGTACGGCGGCCGCCTCACCTTCGGTTATCCTACGGACAACATTACCCGCCTTAATTTCGGGCTTGGTTATACGTTGTCCAAGGTGAAGGAGGGTGCATTCACCTCAGAAGAGGTCAAAACCTTCATTGATGAAGAAGGCAACGATTTCAACAATTATTTCCTGTTCGGTTCGTGGCGGCGCAGCACACTAAATAGGGGTGTGCTTCCAACGGACGGCTATAGCCTGTCGTTATCCGCTGATGTAGCGGTGCCCGGCAGCGACCTGACATTCTATAAGCTGAATCAGAAAACCGAGTTCTACCAGCCACTGAATGATAATCAGACCTGGGTATTCAGGGCGCGTTCGGAGATTGGTTACGGGGACGGTTACAACGGCCGAAGCGTGATGCCGTTCTACGAGCACTTCTACGCCGGTGGATATGGTTCGGTGCGCGGATATGAGGCAAACTCTCTCGGCCCGCTTGCTACCAATGCGCCGAACGACTTCTCCGATCCGGACCCCTTCGGTGGTAGCTTGTTGACGGAAGGCAGCCTGGAACTGATTTTCCCCACACCGTTTGCTGGGGATACCCGTTCCATGAGAACCGCGTTCTTCGTGGATGCGGGGCAGGTTTTTGATGCCGATAGGAATTTTGATCCGGCCCTGGATGAAATTCGCCTGTCGGCCGGTGTAGGATTCCAGTGGATCACGGCAGTAGGACCGCTGGCGTTCAGTCTTGCCAAACCTTTGAACGACAAGAGCGGTGATGACACTCAGGTGTTCCAGTTCTCCCTCGGCCAGACCTTCTGATCGTCAGGGCCGGAGGGGGTGCGAAAGACAATGATAAACAGGAGAAACAACATGTTCCGATATTCCGTTGCAGCGATTCTGTCAATGCTGCTGATCGCATTCCCGGCTGCTGCCGAAACCAGAATAGGTGTGGTTGACCTTCGCCAGGCCTTGTTCTCGTCCAGCGATGCGCGCGCGTTCAGCGAGACACTGCAGAAAGATTTCGCTGGAGAGGAAGCCAAGGTTCGTGAAGCCCAGGAGGCCGCCCGCAAGCTCAAGGAACGGCTTGAGAAAGACGGTGCCATGATGAATGAGTCCGAGCGCCAACAGATGGCTGCTGAGTTCCAGGAGAAAGTTAAGGAATTCAATTTCCTCAAGCAGCGCCTGGACTCCACTGTGGCCAATCGCAAGCAACAGTTCCTCGAAGAAGCCCGCCCGGAGGTAGACGCAGCGGTTAAGGAGCTCCTGGAAGAGAACAATCTGGACATGATCCTGCCCAGCGAGGCGGTGGTGTATGTCAAGCCTGAAATGAATCTGACAGAAGAGTTGCTAGAGAAACTGGACCGCTGATACGGAGGGCCGGATAATGGCCCGCCCGGATAAACCTTGTGGAGCTGACAATGACAAAGCGTTCGTACCGGCTGGGCGACATTGCTTCTGAGCTTGGCGCGGAGCTCAAGGGCAATCCCGATACGGAAATCAACGGGCTTGCGACGCTTCAGGCGGCTTCTCCGGGCCAGATAGCCTTCCTGGCCAACCCGTCGTACGGTCGCTACCTGACGGAGACCAGCGCTTCAGCGGTTATACTCTCGCAATCGACTGCGGACCAGTGTCCTACCAACGTCCTGTTACTGGATAACCCCTACCTCGCTATGCTCGCCTGAGCCATTGGTTTGACCCGGCGCCAGTTCCAGAGCCTGGTATTCACCCGTCGGCCGTTGTGGCGTCTTCCGCGAGGGTCTCGGATACGGCCTGCATCGGCCCTCAGGCTGTTATTGAGGCTGAGGCTGTCGTGGGCGAAAACGTTGTCGTGGGCGCCGGCTGTGTTATTGGAGCCCGGTGTCAGATTGGCGAGCAGACTATACTGCGTCCACGGGTAACCCTGGCCCACGATATCGTTATGGGGAAACGTTGCCATATCCTCAGTGGTGCGGTCATCGGTTCCGACGGTTTCGGGTTTGCTAATGAGAAAGGAGCCTGGCATCGAATAGCCCAGCTTGGCCGGGTCATTCTGGGGGACGATGTTGAAGTGGGTGCGAACACCACAATTGATCGGGGAGCCTTGGACGACACGATCATTGGCGATGGCGTGAAGCTCGATAACCTGATTCAGATTGCGCACAACGTCAGTATTGGTGATCACAGTGCCATGGCGGCGATGGTGGGTATCGCGGGTAGCACACGTATTGGCAGCCACTGTGTTTTTGGCGGCCAATCGGGTGTGGCAGGGCACCTTACGATTGCGGATCAGGTCCACCTGACCGGCATGACGCTGGTTTCTGGTGACATTCGGGAGCCCGGCGTGTATTCGTCTGGAACCAGCGCCGACAGCAACCGGCAATGGCGTAAAAATGCTGTGCGTTTCCGTCAGCTTGATGCTTGGCGCGTCGGCTTAAAGAACTGGAAAAGAAAATGGAAGGCTGAGGCCGCTACTGATGATGTATATCGACGAGATCATGGAATACCTGCCCCATCGCTACCCGTTTTTGCTGGTTGATCGGGTAACAGAGCTGGAAAAAGGACAATTCATCAAGGGCTATAAGAATATCTCCCTTAATGAGCCTTTTTTTACCGGCCACTTTCCCAATAACCCCATTATGCCGGGCGTGCTGATCATCGAAGCATGGCGCAGCTTTCAGGTATTCTCGGCTTTGTGACGGTTGGCCGGAAACCCTCAGACGGCGTGGTACAATACCTGGCTGGTTCCAGTAAAGCGCGTTTCAAGCGCCCCGTGGTGCCGGGGGACAGGCTGTGCATGGAGTCACAGGTTATTTCCGGAAAGCGTGGAATCTATAAATTCGAGTGCCGCGCACTGGTTGATGATGAAGTCGTCTGTGTGGCAGAAATATTGACCGCTGAGAGAGAAGTTTGATGGCGACAAAAGAATGGTCGGGAGTCCATCCTCAGGCGATTGTGGACCCCTCTGCCAAGCTTGCCGACAACGTAACGGTTGGCCCATGGAGCTACATCGGCCCGAACGTTGAGATCGGAGAGGGGACTGAAGTGATGTCCCACGTGGTCATCAAGGGCCCAACGAGAATCGGCCGCAATAACCGCATATTTCAGTTTTCCAGTGTCGGGGAAGAATGCCAGGACAAAAAATACGCGGGTGAGCCAACCACGCTGGTTATCGGTGATGACAATATCATCCGTGAGAACTGCACCATTCATCGGGGCACGGTTCAGGATCGTGGTGAAACCTGTATCGGCAATGGCAATCTGCTCATGGCTACGTGCATGTGGCGCATGACTGCATTATTGGCAATAACACCATCCTGGCCAATTGTGCGACATTGGCCGGCCATGTGTCCGTTGGTGACTTCGCGATACTGGGTGGCGGCACCATGGTTCATCAGTTCTGTCATATTGGAACCCACAGCATGAGTGCTGGTGGAAGTATTGTGCTGAAAGACATCCCTGCGTACATCATGGCAAGCGGGCAATCTGCACAGCCGTTTGGTATGAACGTGGAAGGCTTGCGCCGCCGTGGTTTCAGCAAGGAGGTGTTGTTGGCACTCCGTCGTGCTTACAAGGTTATCTATCGTCAGGGCCTGACTACGGAACAAGCCGTTGAAGAGCTCGAAAAAGCCTACTCCGATATTCCCGAAGTTACGCCCCTGATCGATTCCCTTCGTGGTGCACACCGCGGCATCATCCGCTAACCAGGGAGTGAATGCCCCGGTGACGGACCATCACGAAAACTCTGTAGCCAGCACCCGCAAAGTGACTTTCGCCATCGTGGCCGGAGAGGCGTCAGGAGATATCCTCGGCGCCGGGCTGATCCGTTCCCTGCGGCTCAGGTATCCGAACGCGCGGTTTGTCGGCATTGGTGGCGATGAAATGATCGCGGAAGGCTTCCACTCTCTCGTTCCTATGGAACGGCTGTCAGTGATGGGGCTCGTCGAAGTGCTCGGGCGAATACGGGAGCTGTTCGATATTCGCGCACGGCTGATGAACTACCTGCTGGCGACACCGCCGGACGTCGTCATTGGTATCGACTCCCCGGACTTTACCCTGGGTATTGAGCGCAGGTGTCGTGATGCCGGTATTCCGACCGCCCATTATGTTAGCCCGTCCGTCTGGGCCTGGCGGCAAAAGCGGATCTTCACGATCGCCAAATCTGTCAACCTTATGCTTACCCTGTTCCCGTTTGAGGCCCGTTTCTACGAAGAGCACGGCGTGCCCGTGGCCTTTGTAGGGCACCCCCTGGCGGACCGCATTCCAATGATGCCTGATACAGCTGGTGCCCGTCAGTCCCTGGGGCTTCTGGAAGATGCGCCGGTGCTGGCCATTCTTCCGGGGAGCCGGGGCGGGGAAGTGGAGCGTCTGGGTACTCTTTTTCTGGAGGCCGCCCGTTGGATCCAGGGCAGGCGTCCGGATTTGCAACTGGTGATTCCTTGCGTAAACCGGGATCGGGAAAAGCAGGTTCGGGCACTGGTGGAAGCCCTGGACGTGAAACTGGCGGTGACCATTGTGCGAGGCCGTTCGAGAGAGGTGATGGCATCGTCCGACGTGGTATTGCTTGCGTCCGGAACCGCCACTCTGGAAGCCATGTTGCTGAAGAAGCCCATGGTGGTGGGTTACCGGTTGAGTCGTGTCAGCTATGCATTGGTCTCAAGGCTGGTCAAGGTGCCTTATGTGGCCTTGCCAAACCTGCTGGCCAAGGAACAACTGGTTCCGGAACTATTGCAGGATGATGCTTCGCCGGAGTCTCTCGGAGAAGCCGTGCTTGAGCGCCTTGAAAATGAATCCGAACGCGCCCGGTTGACAGCCGCTTTTTCACAATTGCATGAACAATTGCGACAGGGGGCTGACGAGCAGTCTGCTGCAGCCATCTCCGCATTAATAGAAGGCGGAGCAGTATGAGTAAGCGCCCCTTACCGCCGTTTGAGTGCCAATATCAGGGGCGACTATTGGCCGGTGTGGACGAGGTGGGACGCGGGCCGCTGGTTGGGGCTGTGGTGACGGCCGCGGTTATCCTGAACCCGGAAAAGCCAATACCGGGCCTGGCAGATTCGAAAAAGCTGACGGACAAGCGCCGTGAGGCTCTTTACGAACAGATCATTGAGCGTGCCGTATCCTGGAGCCTGGGGCGCTGTGAGGCCGATGAGATTGACAGGCTGAACATCTTCCAGGCAACCATGGTGGCTATGGAGCGTGCCGTGGCGGGCCTGCATGTCGAGCCGGAATATGTACTGGTGGACGGTAACCGCTGCCCCAAATGGCGTTGGACCTCTGAGCCAGTGGTGAAGGGCGACAGCCGGGTGGAGGCCATCAGTGCGGCGTCCATTGTCGCCAAGGTGACTCGTGACAGGGAGATGGCTGTGCTCCATGAGGAATTCCCTGAGTACGGCTTTGCAGGCCACAAGGGTTATCCGACGCCCGTACACCTCGAAGCGCTTGGTAGATTGGGTGCAACCGCTCACCATCGTCGCTCATTCCGCCCGGTTCAGGAAGCGATTGATGCCGTGGGTTTGTACAGCCGCGCCGCGGATCAGGAACTGCAATATCCTGGCGACTTGTTTGAAAATATCGATTGACAGGTTCCGGTCGAATCCTTAGTATACGCGCACGTTGATCGGGGGAAGCCCCGGTAAACAACCAGTTTGATGCGGGGTGGAGCAGTCTGGTAGCTCGTCGGGCTCATAACCCGAAGGTCGTAGGTTCGAATCCTGCCCCCGCTACCACTTATAAAAAGCCGGTCTTTGACCGGCTTTTTTGTGCCTGTTCGGTCTACTTCAGGATTTAGTTCCGCCCTGCATATTTTTCGACCCTTTTGCAACTCCTATCCAGTCGGCTTTCCTTAAATCTAATACTTTCGTACCAAAAATAACCGCCATTTATCGCCTTTCAGGCAAAAAATTGCCCGGTTAATCAGTATCCTCAGTTGTTTCATTACGGTTATCTGTCGAAAAATTGACAAAATCGTAACTTGGGAAATGACACCATTCACATCGATACTTGCCCACGTTTTATACAATTTAACAAATTCGGCAATTTATTGGTGTGAAATACATATGAAACGCGTCATCAAAGTGTCACAGGCATGGATTGCCGCGTTGTTTTTAGGATTGGTCCTCACAGGCTGTGGGGGCGGTTCTTCTGGTAGCTCAGAGAGCACTGCAGGTACAGGCGATAGCACGGGGGTTGGCTCAGGTGGTTCCGAGGGCAATCCACCACCGAGCGGTGGTGGCGAGGGAGTGGTTGACCGCTCGGCGTCGCTCAGCTGGAATGCGCCCACCGATCGTGAAAACGGCGATGATCTAAGTCCGTACGATTTGGAGCGCTACGTTATCAGGTACGGAACGGATAGGAATAACCTCGACAAACAAGTTCAAGTCGACAATGTCGGAGGCTTGGAAACGATGAGCTATGACGTTGAGAACTTGTCGGCGGGCACCTGGTACTTCACGATTCAGGTGGAAGATGTTGATGGCCTGATGAGCGCGCCATCGGCGCCGGTCAGCAAAACCATCTAGTTCAGACAACGGATCTCTGACATGAAGTGTATGCTCGGCCTTGCTGTTACCCCAATGGATGCGCAATCGGCAGTTTGAGGGTAAAGGCCGACCCTTCCCCGGGTCGGGAGCGAAGGGTTATTTCACCGCGATGCTTTTCGACCACAACGTTCACGAACGACAGCCCGAGCCCGGTGCCATGATTGCCAGACAGCTCGCTGCTTTTCTGGCGCTGATAGCGATCAAACAGATAGGGGATTTCTTCCGGAGCAATGCCTTCCCCCTCGTCGCTTACAGTCAGGCACGCCTGGTGGCCGGCCTGAAAAACCTGAATGTTGACGATCGATCCGGATGGGCTGTACTGCACGGCGTTGGTCAGAAGGTTGATCACGGCACGTTCAAGCAGTTCCGCATTTCCTTTCAGCCATAAATCCTCTGTTCCCTGAAGTAACAGCTGAATGCCTTTCTCGGCAGCCTGCTCGCTGACGCTGTCGCGGGCGTTCTCAACAATGGCTAAAAACTCGCACTCGTAAAAGCGGGTTTCGGTTAACTGTTCGGCCCTGGCAAGCTGCACGAATTCTTCAGCAAGATGATAACTGCGCTTCGCTAGCCGACCCAATTGGTCGAGCTGTTCCGGCTCGATATGGCCACGATTCCGCTTGAGCTGTTCGATCAGTGCAAGTTGTGAAACCAGGGGCGAGCGAACATCGTGAGAAATGAAGTCGATGGCCTCCCGGTGCTGGCGCTGTTGTTCCCTGAGTTCCGAGATATCCGATATGTTGGCGATAATGCCGTTCTGATCGCTGTCAGGCAGTGAAAACGGCGCGAAGTGAATCAGGAAATCCATATCGCGAATCCGTAGGTCCACTGTGCGGCTCTGAGCCAGCGTGAGGGTTTCCGAGACGGTTTCATGCCAGGGCGGATTGTCCCGTGGGTCATGTCCCTCCAGAAGTCTGGCCAGGGGCAGGCCGCTAAGGCTTGGCATGGGTTCACGAAACCATTCTTCAATGTGGCCGTTGGCAAAGCGGATAACGCCTAACTCGTCGGTTACGATAATGCCGTCCGGCATGCGTTCGAAGCTGCGCCTGATAAACCTCTGCATCTGACTCATGCGCTCGGTCGCCACGCGTACTCGCTCGATTCGAGCGGAGATGTTTTCCCTTGGCCCCGTTTTACGCACCGGCTCCTGGGTGCTGGACAGCGGCAAACGGCGGAGGTAGCGCTGGATGGCCTCCCGGCTCAGGTCGTTGGGCAGCTTGAGCCCGATTTTGTAGGTTACGCCATTGCGTATCAGGCTGACCCAGCTTTGGCCATCAATGTGATGCCATTGGCCCGGGGTGTCCAGTGGCGGGATATCATCGGCGGCCAGACCAGAAGATGTCATCACGTCATCACCTTCAGCTAACAGCCAGCCCTCTGGTTGAAGCAGGGCCTGGAAATGGCTGAGCAGTTGCGGTGGGTGCCTCAGTGACGGCTCTTCGAGGGTCATGGTGGGCCCGCGGGCAAGCTCGTCAAGCTGCCGGTTGAGGAAGCTGTTGGTCATGGCCAGCCGTAGTGCGCTGGATACGGGCAGCGCCAGCAGGGGAATCACGATGGCGTGGGAGATCGGTAGCCAGAGCTTGGCTCCGACCAACAGCAGCGCATGCAGAAGAGCCAATAAGCCGAGGCTCGTCAAACAGAGCAAAATACTACGTGCCGGTCGCATGCGGGGTAGGGTGAACGACAATAGAGCGATGATAAAAACGGCGAGACCAATCGCAATAGGCTTCGATACCCGTGATATCAATTCGTCTTTCACCAATGCGGAATAGCTGTTGGCGTGGAACTCAACGCCGGACATGGGCTGTTTGAGGCCCGAAAACGGGGTGGGCAGGATGTCGCCAAAGCCCGGTGCGGTTGCTCCCACAAACACGGTTTGCCCTTTGAAAGCATCCTTTGCGAATTGCCCATCAAGCACCTTGGTATAGGAGTGGGAAGGCAGCGTCCCGGCACCACCAGCCATTGGAATGGCGCGGTAGTGCTGTCTGACGTTTGTGTAGGGCGGCACACTGGATATTTCCGGGCCCGGTGACGGTGTATCAGAGGCCGCCAGTGCCAGGCTGGGCCATAGCTGATCGCCCAGGCCATTGAACAGATAAAGTCCTCGCGCCAAGCCGTCTTCGTCAAGCTCCACGTGGGCGTGCCCAAGCGTTGCAGCTGCGGACGCCAACGCAGGGGCGGGAAGTTGTTCGCTGATCAGGTAGTGCCGGGAGGGCGGCGACAGATGAAGCGGCAGGATGACGTTGCCGTGTTTCTGCATGGCGTTGGCCATTGCCTGGTCTGCCGGCGATGGTTCGGGGAACAGGATGTCGAAGACAATCGTTTTGGCGCCGGCCTGATGGAGTTTCTCAATGAGCTGTGCATGGGTTGTCCGTGGCCAGGGCCAGCGCCCCAGGCGATCCATGCTCAGTTCGTCAATGGCGATAACAACGACGTCATCGGCCGGTTCTGCGGGTGTTGCGGTGATAAGGGTGTCGTAAAGCCAGAAGTCCAGGCGCTCTGGAGCAGAGGTCGTCTGGAACAGTAGCAAAAATGTCAGTAGTGGCAGGCCCAGCGTCCAAGGTGTTGTTTTAATGGGAAACCAGTTCCGGGTCATGGGGCCTGCTGTCGGGTATCAGGAAATTGTGGGTTATTCCAGAAACAATTCCCTCCCTGGTCCCCACCGGCTTTCAAGCGGACCGTCAGAGAGGGCTTTCAGGCGAACAAAATACCGTCTTCCGGGAATGAGGCGCAAGGCCGCAGTGGTATCCGACAGCGTAGCCTCTTTGATGATGTTGTTAAATCCCGGTTCTTCAGACAGCTGCAGGCGATAATCGGTTGCAGTATCCACCTTCTGCCAGAATACCCTTACCTGGCTATCGACGTAGTTGACACTGATGATGCGAACCGGTGGCAAGGTCCCGTTCACGACCAGCGAGCGTGCCTCACTCGTGGCCACAGAATTGCCGCCGGCCTCGGTGACCACCCGCCAGTAGTATTGTCCCGGTGTCAGTGGTCGAGAAGGCAGCGCGCTTTCATCAGGCGCCCACTCGCTGGTGGCAATCGTGTTTCCAAAGTCTTTGTCCTCCGCAATTTCCACCCGGGCGACTTCGTTTTCGCCGCGCAACTGCCATCGGAACTCGGGCATGTCGTCGTTAACGGTCGCGCCTGGTTCCGGTTGTTCCAGTGCGGCAGTCCGGGCCTGTAGGTCGACTTCGAAAGACATGACGCCGGGCATGCCTGCCATGCCACGATTGTCGATGGCGGCAAGGTGAATCTCGTAGCGGCCATTGTCCAGCAGGTTAATATCGAAATCATTGTCGCTGACTTCGCTGCTGTTAATCCAGCGGCCGGACTCGGCATCAAAGATATCCACGCGATGGCTGTTGGCTCCGTTGGGCGTCCAGCTCAACTGTGCAGGAAGTTGCTTCAACTGCTGCGGCAGGGGGTTAATCTCCGGAGCTGGGGGCAGGCGGCGGATGCTCATTCTGCCCACACCTGCGGTTGAAACGCTGGCGCTATAACCAGCTGGAATCCGGCGTGTTTGCCCCGGCGGGCCAAACGATACCTCGCCCTCGGTAACCCGTAGATCGGTCATGCCGGGTGCAGTCCTGAGGGTAAACATGGTGCCCCTGACTGCCGCCACCGCGGAGGGTGTTTCGATCTCAAAACGTGAACCGCCCTCGATCACGGGTTTCACCTGGGTTTCAATTTCGCCCTGATTGAGGCGCAGGCGGGTGTCCACCATGCCGGACTTCCCATACTGCGTCAGGCGATTGAAGGCGAGGCGGGAATGCGGTGATATCCGCACTACAGAGCCGTCAGCAAGTTCGATGGTTGCCGTGCCAGCCTGTGACCGGATTTCATCACCCACCCGAATCAGGGAATCGCTGGTCAGGGGGCGTTTGGTGCCGTCACTACCGGAAATCAGTTGCACCGACCCGGTCACCGAGTTGACCCGCGCAGGGTTGGGTTGGCGCTGAAGCCAGGCAAGGGGAATTCTCAGGTTGTCTCCACTGCCCACCTTGGCGGGGTTATCGATGCCGTTATGCTGTAGCAGGCGAATGGCGGGAATATCCTTGGACAACAATGCGTCAGCGATCTCCGCAAAATGTTCACCGGGTCGTACCGTATAGATCCACTCCGGCGTCGCATTGGATTCAGGGGTAGCAGTGGCCGCCTGGGAGCCCCGGGTGACCGAAAGTTCCGCCTGTACTGGCAACGCCGCCAGGGAGCTGATTAGGAGCAGCAAACCGGTGAGTGTTCGCAGGGTGACGCATTGACTCATGTCAGGCTTGTTCCATGACCGGTACGTTCTCATCCGGGCCAGAGGCTTTCATGGCCTCAAGACGATAGCCGCGCTGGTAAATGGTCTTGATGCGGAAGCCGTTTTCGGGATTAAGGCCCAGTCGGCGTCGAAGCCGGCTCATATGTGTGTCCACGGTACGGGTATTGATGTCTTTCGCCAGTCCCCATACCCGCTCAAGCAGCATCTCGCGGGTCAGCAGCCGACCCTGGTTCTGAAACAGGAACAGGGTCAGATCGAAGTCTTTGTCGGTGAGTGTTAGCACGTTGCCGTGAAGCGCAATGGTCCGAAGCTGTGTATTGATCTCGAACGGGCCATACTGCAGCGATTCTTTGTCGGCATCGGGGCTGGTGCGACGTGCCAATGCATTGATGCGCGCCACCAGTTCTGCCTCGCGAGCGGGCTTGGCCAGGTAGTCGTCGGCACCGGCATCCAGCGCACGCACGATGTCCGTCTCGCTGTCACGCTGAGTGAGGAACACCACCGGAATCTGCCAGTTCAACTGCGCACGCACGTTTTCCAGAACTTCAATTCCCGTCATGTCGGGTATTTGCCAATCCATCACCAACAGATCATAGCTGCGGTGAAGGACCGCGCTCAGGAATGCCTGGCCTGACGGAAAACTGTCGCAGTGGTGCCCACGCTCGGACAACACAGACTGGATGTGCTGAGCCTGTTCATGTTCGTCCTCAAGCAGGGCAATTCGCATCAAACGTCTCCCGACATCAAAATTGTCATATTCAGGCTTCCCGACCGAAGGCGGGGAATGGTTATTGAATTCCGCTTTACATTATTACAAATCCGCAATTTTGCTTCAGTGTCGTTATGTAGTGTTGCGTAAACGGATCGCAGGCTTTCCGTTGTCGTCATCCAGTGTTTGTCGGCAGCCGGGGAAACTGCTGCAGCCCCAGAACCAGCCTTTTTTGCCTTTTCTGCGCACCAGGGGCGAAAAGCAGTGCGGGCAGGGAATGGGTTTTTCTCCTGTGCCATCCTCCGGCGACTGGTCCTCAATGGGCCGCGTGCCTTTGCAGTCCGGAAAGCGGGTACAGGCATGGAAGGCACCAAACTTGCCCTCGCGCTGGCGCATGGGAGCGCGGCACTTGGGGCAATGCGGCTGCCCCTCGCCTGGTGGGGCAGTCTTGGCTTCCTGCTCAGGGGTGTTGATGAAATCGCGTATCTGTTCTTTCAGCTCCGCAATAAACTGCTTGGGATTGCCCTCACCACGACGAATGCTTTCCAGGGTGGCTTCCCAGATGGCCGTCATATCCGGCTTGCTGACGGACTCTGGCAGCGATTCAATCAGCGCTTTCCCTTTAGGTGTCGACCGGATGTGGCGCTTATCCCGGTATAAATAGTCGCGCCGGAACAGCGTATCAATGATCGCCGCCCGCGTGGCCTCAGTGCCCAGCCCATCGGTCTCACGCAGGGTTTTGCGAAGCTCTGGATCGCTGACAAAGCGAGCGATATTGGTCATCGCTGACAGCAGCGTGGCGTCGGTGAAGTATTGGGGTGGCTGGGTTTTGCGCTCGGCGATGTCCACCGAGTCACAGAGTATGGGGTCACCGTTCTCCAGGCGGGGGAGGGGCGCTTTGGCGGCCTCCTGTCGGCTTTCCCGCTGGCGAATTTCCAGGGTTTTCCAACCCGGCTGAAGAACCGCGGTTTCCGTCGCCCTGAACGCGTGTTCGCCAATCCCGACAGTTAACTTGCCTTCCCGGTGAATGGCGTCGGCGCTGAACTGCATCAGGTAATACCGGCTAATCAGTTCGTAAATGTTCTTCTCAGCCTCGCTCAGACGTCCATTGGGCGCCTTTCTGGCCGTGGGAATGATAGCGTGGTGGGCATCCACCTTTTTGTCGTTCCAGGCTTCGGTACGGCGGTTCAGGTCCGCCGCCTTGCAGGCCGGTGCCAGTTCATCGGCGACATTGCCAATGGCCTGCACCACACTCTGGCGCTGGTCAAAATGTCCTTCCGGCAGATAACGACAGTCCGAACGGGGATAGGTAATCAACTGATGGCGTTCGTACAGGTTCTGGGCGGTGTCCAATACGTCTTTCGCACCCATACGGAACAGTCGCCCCGCCTCGATCTGCAAGGCTGAGAGTGAGAATGGCAGGGGCGGCGTTTCGTTCCTGTCGCGGAAACGGGATTCCGTAACTTTGCCGGGCCGTCCTTCTACGGCCTCGGCGATCTGTCTGGCGACATCGCTGTCCAACAAACGGTCTTCTTCATCCAGGTATTCCCGGTAGGCTTCCGAGGGCTGCCAGCGTGCCGTAAACGATTGCTGGTCCGATTCCTCATCCACCGCGTGGCACGTCGCCTGAACGCGGAAAAAAGGTTTCGGCTGGAAGTTCTCAATGGTGGTGTCCCGAGCCACCACCAATCCGAGCACCGGGGTTTGTACCCGGCCAACGGAATACACGCCCTGCTGGCCTTGCTGCTGGTAAGACAGCGTGTAAAAACGGGTAAGATTAATGCCGTAGAGCCAGTCCGCCCGCTGGCGGGCGAGGGCGGAATGGGACAGGCGGCGAAACTCACGATTGTCCTTGGGTGCCTGGATGGCCTTTGCCACGGCCGCCGGAGTCAGGTCGTTGATCAGGATTCTCTGAACAGGACAAGTGGCGCCTGTGTAGCGGATGACTTCGTCTACCAGCAGTTGGCCTTCCCGGTCCGGATCGCCGGCGTGGACAATGGTCTCCGCCTTGCGGACCAGAGACTCCAATACCTTGAGCTGCTGGCGTACGCTGTCCTTGGGCATCACCTCCCAGCGCCCGGGAAACAGGGGCAGATCTTCCTGTCGCCATTTTTTCCAGCGCGGGTCGTACTGGCCGGGTTCCGCCGGTTCCAATAGATGGCCGATACACCAGCTAACGGTGCTGGCGTTGCTTCCTTCGCCGCAACGAATCCATCCGTTCCCCTTCTGATGGGGAGCGGGGAGGGCAGCAGCAATTGCCCGGCCCAGGCTTGGTTTTTCAGCAATGTACAGGCGCATAAGTCGGAAGCAGTTTTCGGGTGGGGGTCGAAGATGGCGCTTTGTCTGTATCCTGTCAAGGTAACACAGCGTTTGGTGTAGTAGACTGTTCCATAACACATTCAATCAGGAGCAGGCCTGTTTATGTCCACACAACAAGCCATTGAGCAAAAGCTGACAAGCGCTTTCGACAGCCAACACCTCATGGTTGAAAACGAGAGCCACAAACATAACGTGCCGCTGAACTCTGAAACCCATTTCAAGGTGACTCTGGTGTCTCCGGAGTTCGAAGGGCAGGGCAAGGTCAAGCGGCACCAAGCCATCTACAAAATATTGGCGGACGAAATGTCCGGTGGCGTCCACGCCCTGGCGCTGCACGTGTATTCACCACAGGAGTGGGAGGCGTCCGGCCAGGCAGCGCCCGATTCTCCCAATTGCATGGGCGGCTCCAAGAACGATCCGGCCTTTGCATCCGGAGGTGGCCAGTGAGCCAGTTCTTCCAGATTCACCCGGAAACGCCCCAGAAACGACTGATCAACCAGGCCGTGGATATTCTCCGCAAGGGAGGCGTTATTGTATATCCGACGGATTCCGCCTACGCCATTGGCTGCCACCTCGGTGACAAGCAGGCAGCGGACCGGATAAAGCGCATTCGCCGCCTGGATGACAAGCACAACTTCACCCTGATGTGCCGGGACCTTTCGGACATCGGTGTGTTCGCGAAGGTCGACAACACCCAGTATCGGCTGCTCAAGAACTTCACGCCGGGGGCTTACACATTCATTCTGGACGCCACCAGTGAAGTACCACGCCGTCTGTTACACCCCAAGCGTAAAACCATTGGCATGCGGGTGCCGGACAACGCAATTGTGCAGGCGCTGTTGGCGGAACTGGGCGAACCTATCATGAGCAGTACGCTGATATTGCCGGGTGACGAGGACCCAATGACTGACCCTTATGACATCCGGGAAACTCTGGAACACGAGCTGGATCTGATCATCGATGGTGGTTTCTGCGGCCTGGAGGCGACCACCGTGGTGAACATGACTGGGGATGCACCGGAGGTGACTCGCGTCGGCAAAGGGGACCCAGAGCCTTCCGGATTTAACGGAGTCAGGCCCGGGTGTTCAGGCTCAGGGCGAAATTTTTGCGGTCTGCGTAGTTGGTGGCCTGATCGGTACTGATGGTCCTGCGCAGGCTGTCGTAGCGGTGCGCCAAGTCCTGCAGGCCGTTGAATTGCTGGTTGTCGCTGACCAGGGTGTCCAGCAGTGAATTGTTCACGCCGTATGCCTTGTTCAACTTGAGCGCGTTGTCCACAAAGTGCAGGGTGGGCTCGCTGGCACTGAGCCGGCTGAATGCCTCCCGGAACGGCTTGCTGTTGTTCAGGTCCTGTTCGATACGGTTACGGCTTTCCTCTGGGATTCCACCACCAACGCTGATCTTGCCTTCGTCGTTCTTCGAGACTTCCACACTGGTTGCCGGGTTGAGTTTGTATTCGGCAAGTTTATGCCGCAGCGTCTCCCGCATATAGGCAAGGTCCTGCCCGACGGTTTGCTTGTACTCAGCCATCTGCAACCTGGTGGATTTTGGGCGGCCGGTATCGAAACTCGCCCGCTCGGACAGGGTAAACCGGTCATCGGTTGCGGAGACCGGTGCCTCTGGTGCAGCGGGCTTTGGCAACGCATTGCCCGACCCCGCCGGCTGTTTCTTTTCCATGGCTTGCTGGAACTGGGTGCTGGCTTTGATCAGCGATGTGAGCAGCGACATGGCATTGGTCCCCTCCTATGGTCACTGGGGAAATGTTGACGGTTTTGGTGTCTAGGGGAGGTGGATGCACAAAGCGGGCCATCGCGACTTATTGTTGAGGGGCACCTTGAGTGGCCAGGATGACTGCGCCGCCTGTCAGTAGTCAGCCCCCGGATTCAGTCACACCTTAGCGGTTCAACTGTTACATGTACCAGTGACCGGCACTGGTTCTGAATGCGGTTTTTGTAAGCGGTGGCTGACTCAGGCTGGTGGGAAACAACCGAGACAATGGCCGCATGAATGTTTGGCCCAATCGCCCAAACATGCAGATCACTGACTTTGGCATCGCCGTCCTCTATTGCCTGTTTTACCGCTTCCTCCATGTCCTGATGCTGCTCGTCGAGGAGGACCCTTGAGGTGTCTTTGACCAGAAGCCAGGACCAGCGCGTCACCAGCGTGGCACCGATAATGCCCATCATCGGGTCCATCCAGTTCCATCCTGCGTATTTCCCGGCCAGAAGGGCGACGATTGCCAATACCGACGTCAGGGCATCGGCGAGCACATGAAGATATGCCGCCCTGCGGTTATGATCATCGTGGCTGTGATGGCTGTGATGGCTGTGATGGCTGTGATGGCTGTGATGGCTGTGATGGTCGTGCCCGTGGCTGTGATCATGGCCATGGTCATGTCCTTTCTCACCCAGTATCCAGGCGGAAATCCCATTGACCACCAGGCCGATAAAGGCCACAAATATTGCGCCATCAAATGAAATTCCGACCGGCTGGATAAAGCGCCCAACACTTTCGATGACCATGTAGAGGGCAAAGACAGCCAATAGAATCGCCCCGGTAAAGCCTCCCAAGGCGTTGACTTTCCCTGTGCCAAAAGAAAACCGTGCGCTACCTGCGTTTTTGCGTGCGTACGTATAGGCAAAAGCGGCAATGCCAAGAGCTACGGCGTGTGATCCCATATGCAGGCCGTCGGCAAGCAACGCCATTGAGCCATAAATGATCCCTGCGAAAATTTCCCAACCCATCATCGCCAGGGTCAAGGCCACAACGATGAGCGTGCGAGTTTCGCCGGAGCGCTTGTGGTTCTGCCCGAAGACGTGATCGTGTTGCCATTGGTCCAGTCGTTCGTGATGCATAGACGCGCTCCTGAAATTGAGTAGTGGATGGTTAGAGGTTGCCCCCTGCCTGGAACCAGGCGCTTTAAATGCGCACCTTTGCAAAGCAGATCGTACTTGGATAGTCTTCCTGTCCAAAGATCGACGCTAACGAGATACGAAGTGTTCATTAACCAGGCCCAATTTTCCACCGGCAGACGTATTTTTGTGGTGACCATGCTGTCACTCATGATGCTTTTTCGTCTTGCCTGGGCTTCAGATCAGAACGTTCACGATGCATCACAGAGTCTATCTCTTGCAGAATTTGTCCAGAACCATGGGCATATCCATCCGTCCTCTCTCGATCATCTCCATGTTTCGACAGTTGAAATGACGGACCAGGACCACCTGCTACTCCATGCGATTGGCGCAGTCGAAAAGCACGTGCCCCTGAAGCTGGATGCAGTGCCGCTTTTCCACAGGCAGGACAAGCCTGTGCTTCAAAGAACGCCGTCTCCTCTGCCGGAGCAGACATCCGCACTTTATCGGCCTCCGAAAGCCTGAAAACGTCATTAAGAACTGACGCGTCAGCGTCTTTATCTAAATTTCTGTCGATATTTCGGAGATCACCGAATGAATCATATGCCGTTTCCGCGCCGAACAGGCGTGGGCGTTGGCGTGCGTTGGCTGTACCTTTTAGGGGCAGCGCTCGTAGGCTGATGTTTTCTCCTCTGCTATTTGCCCATGGTGTTGAAGCAGGCGATGCCACGTTCATTGAGCAGGCCAGCGGGGCACAATTGCTGCCCTTTATCTATCTGGGGGCCAAACACATGGTCACCGGCTATGACCACCTCCTGTTCCTGGCAGGTGTCATCTTCTTTCTTTACCGCATGAAAGACGTGGGTATCTACGTCACGCTTTTTGCAGTTGGACACAGCGTCACGCTTCTTTACGGCGTGCTCAGCGAGACCAACGTCAACGCCTATATGGTGGATGCCATTATTGGCTTTTCCGTGGTTTACAAGGCTCTGGATAACCTTGGCGCGTTTCGCCGTTGGTTTGGATTTCAGCCCAATACCAAGGCCGCTGTCCTGATTTTCGGGTTTTTCCATGGGTTCGGCCTGGCCACAAAGCTCCAGGATTTCACGCTTGCAGAGGATGGCCTGGTGGCGAACATTCTGGCGTTTAATGTTGGAGTTGAGATTGGCCAGTTGATGGCTCTGGGCATCATTCTGATTGCGATGAACTTCTGGCGCCGGACGGATGTTTTCCCCCGGCAAGCACTTGCAGCCAACGTTCTGTTGATGAGTGCCGGTTTTATGCTGATGGGTTATCAGTTGACTGGCCTGTACACCGTTTCCTGAGGAGCTAGACCATGCAAGACATTTCCAATATGAATCGTGAGGGACTTCCTTCCTCAAAAAGCTTGTTCAAGGCGACCGGAGTGGCTGCTGTTATCGGCGGAGTGGTTCTGGTCACAACCATCCTCCCGGCCGAATATGGCATCGATCCCACGGGACTCGGCCAGACCATGGGGTTGACTGTACTCAGTCAGGCTAACGCCGCTGAGTCCGCGCAGCCTGAGTCAGCACCGGCCTCGTCAGGTAACCTGCTGGCATTGTCGGCTGGCCCGGTCTGGAAAACGCCAGAAGGGTTGAGTTCTGATTCCACAACCGTCACTTTGGGACCAAACGAGGGTCTGGAAGTCAAAGCCACAATGGCCGAGGGTGATCGAATGGTCTTTAACTGGACCACGGAGGGAGGTTCGGTGAACTTCGATATGCACGGTGAACGGTTCAATGACGGCGACAATTTCACCAGCTACTGGCAGGGGCGCGACCAGCCGTCTGCGAGCGGAGCATTTGAGGCACCGTTTGACGGTACGCATGGATGGTACTGGGAAAATCGCGGAGAAACAGCTGTCACTGTGGTTCTTGACACCAGCGGGTTTTACAGCGGCATTAGCAAGAAGTAATTCAATTATTGATCCTTAGGAGTTATCTCATGAAAAAAATGATTCACGTATTTGCAGCGGTCATTGTTTTGTCGGTTTCCGGCTACGCATTTGCCGGGGCTGGCCATAGCCATGGTGCTTCGGAGCCTGTTTCGAAAGAACAGGTGACCGAGCGAGCAGCCGCCGTCAAGCAGCAACTCGTCAATTCAGAACAGATTGCTTCTAGCTGGGCGGAAGCCTCCAGAGGCAAGGCCGAGCAGCGGTCTACCTCGGCGGGTAAACTATGGGTCGTCCAGTTTGCTAATCCTGACTCTGCCAGCGAAGACAAAGCGAACCTGTATGTCTTTGTGGATGAGTACGGCAACCCCGTTGGAGCTAACCACTCCGGCAAAATGTAAAGCTGGAGATGGAGCAAAGGCCCGCTAACCGCCCGGTTGCGGGTCTTTAGTCAGGAGAACCATGCTTGAGATTCTGAAAAATCGCACCTACCGGCATCTGTTTTTAGCCCAGGTCGTTGCCCTGCTGGGAACGGGGTTGGCAACGGTTGCCCTGAGCCTTCTGGCCTTTGATCTTGCTGGTGATAAGGCGGGGCAGGTGGTTGGCACAGCATGGCAATCAAAATGGTCGCCTATGTCTTCATTGCCCCCATTGCTGCAGCACTGGCGGAGAACATACCTCGTCGTGTGATGCTGGTTTCTCTGGATCTGGTGCGAGCTGCCGTTGCACTTGCCTTGCCTTTTGTGACTGAGGTCTGGGAGGTGTATGTACTGATCGCCGTGCTGCAATCGGCATCTGCGGCCTTTACGCCGACGTTCCAGTCCACCATCCCGGACACCTTACCCAACGAGGACGACTATACGCGGGCGCTGTCCCTTTCCCGTCTGGCTTACGATCTTGAAAACCTGATCAGTCCGGCTCTGGCCGGCATGCTGTTGTTGGTTACCAGTTGGCAGGGGCTGTTTTCAGGCACGGTGGTTGGCTTCATAGCATCAGCGTTGCTCGTCGTATCGGTGGCTCTGCCTTCTGGCTCCGCGCCGGAGAAGCGTCGGGGTATCTACGAACGCTCCCGTCGTGGGTTTCGCATCTTTATGGCCACACCGCGCCTTCGGGGATTGATAGCGCTGAATGTGGTGGTCAGCATGGCCGGCTCCATGGTGATCGTGAACACCGTAGTGATCGTGCAGGGTGGTTTTGGCCTGACCGATCAGCACACGGCCATGGCTTTTGCGGCATTCGGCGCGGGTTCCATGCTGGCGGCACTGGCGCTGCCCGCGCTGCTCAAACGCTGGAAGGACCGTTCGGTGATGCTGGCAGGGGCTTGGGTGTTGCTCGGCGGCTTGGGCGCGGCGTGGTTTGCTGACAGCCTCTACATGCTGATGCCAGTCTGGGCGCTGCTTGGTGTTGGATTCTCAACGGTTCAGACACCCATAGGTCGTTTGCTCACCCAGTCTTCTCATGGCGAAGACCGCCCAGCGCTTTTTGCCGCCCAGTTTTCGCTGTCTCACGCCGGCTGGCTGATTGCCTATCCGCTGGCGGGATGGCTTGGCTCATCTGCCGGCATTCAGCCAACGCTGATGGTGTTGGCGGTTCTGGGACTCGTCTTCCTGATTGCAGCCAGCCGACTGTGGCCCGCCGATGATCCATTGGTGATTGCCCATAGCCATCATGACCTGCCACGCGACCACCCGCACAGAACGGAATCGGGAGCGGAGCATTCCCACCGGTATGTGATTGATGAGCTGCATCCGCGGTGGCCGGGTTAAATGACTTCGTCGCCTTTAGGCGTCAAGCTGATGAAATGTGCCCTAAGATCAACTCCAACTCGATTCAGGAATCCTCCTGAATAAGAGCAACGAGGTCATGTCGAACCTCTTCAGCGCTCAGCACGGTCAGCGGCGAGAAATCGTAGGGTAGAAGGTGGTCAAGCAGTGACATAGCGTTGCCAGTTCTTGACGGCCCCTTCCGAGCCTTCGTGAAACAATAGTTAGCGCAGGATCAGGCGCACTTTGTTCGGGTATGCACACAAGATCTCCCTGTTTTTAGATGAGCTCAATGGGTGTCAGATTTTTCAGGTGTCCGGTAGCAGCCGACCAGGCACCCACCGCAGATAAAGCATCATTCCAAACAGTTCCACCAAAGACTGGACGACAATCACCACGACGGCCGTAGCCCAGGCCTCTGGTATTGAAAGTGCCAAAGGTAAAACCATGAAGGAGTTGCGTGTTCCAAGGCTGAAGATGACGGTTCGGCCGGTTTCCATCGGTAATCGAAAGACCAGGCGCAGAGCCTTTCCAACCAGAGCCGCAGCTAGCAGATAGGTCGGGAACAGAATCATCAAGGGCCAGATGAGTGGGCCGGCACTGTCGATCTGGCTGACCTGTGTCATCGTGATGATAAAAAGTACGACTGTAAGCAGAAGGACCGGCATCAGGCCCATGAAGCGAATGAACCGGTGGCTTTTCTGGAGTTTTCGGCCCATTTTTCAGTCAGAAATGCCAGAATAAGCGGGACAACAATCAGCCCGACAAAGGCCGGCAGGAGGTGTCGCCCAAGCTCCAGATTTAAATCGAATTGACTGCCCACAAAAAGCCAGAGGTAGAGTGGCAGAAGAGCCAGTTGAGCAATCAACAGAACCGGCGTTGCCGCAATGGCTCGGGTGCTCTGGCACTCCTCCACCCTGTCGCCGAGGGAAGAGGTCTATCCGGCAATGAGGCCGGAAAAAACAGCGATGAGGTAGGCCCAGACCTGATGGCGTTCAATTACGTCTCGCATAAGGTGTTCGTAACCGTGTGGCATGTCGGCCATTCGCAGCCGATCTGCCACACGGCACCCTTTTCAGCAGCCCTGCTAGCCATGGCCATAAGTATGGGCATCTTTGTGACTGTGATCAGGGTGCTCAAACTCCAATGTTGAATGAGTGATGCTGAATTCGTTTTCCAAAGTTCGTTTTATCCCGTCCTTGACTTTCTCAAGTTCATTCCAGGCACTTATCTCGACCACCACATGGGCGTCGAGGGAGGCATCATGCTCACCCATCTGCCAGAAATGTACGTGGTGAAGGTCGATAACGCCTTCTACGTTTGATACAGCCTCAATGACCGAATCTGTGTCAATATCCACAGGACTTCCCAGCATGAGTGTTCGGATGGTTCCGCCGATTTCCGTCAGGCCCAGGTAGAGAATGTAGCTGGCGATACCAATTGTGATTGCGGGATCAACCCAGCGCATGTCGTACAGGAGAATCAGGGCACCGCCTACAACGACTGCGATTGATGCAAACGCATCAGACAAGTTGTGTAAAAACAACGCACGAATATTAACGCTGCCCTTCTGCATAGAGTAGGTCAGCAGCGCGGTCAGCGCGTCCACCACCAGTGCGACAATGCCAAGCCAGATTACCCACCATCCCTTGATTTCCGTCGGCTCAATGAATCGCATGGTACCTTCGTAGATCAGGTAGAGGCCTATCATGATCAGGGTGGTGTAGTTTATGAGTGCCGCAACGATCTCAATTCTCCCATAGCCAAAGGTCATCTTTGAGTCGGCCGGGCGGCGTGCAATTTTCCGGGCAGCAAAAGCGATAACCAGCGATGCCATGTCTGAAAAGTTATGTATAGCGTCGGCGATCAACGCCAGGCTACCGGCGAAGATCCCGCCCGCGATCTGGGCGACAGTCAGGATGCCATTCGCCCAGATGGCTACTGCAACTCGCTTGTCCTTGGTATCCGGTGACATGTGAGCATGCTCGTGGCCCATTATTTTCTCCTTGTTCGGTAGTTGTTCATTTCGTGTTGTTTCCGGCACTTTTTTCGGCCCTGAAGCCCGTGACAAAAATCATGGTCACACCCAGGACTATGAAGACGTCGGCAAGATTGAACGCCGGCCAGTGCCAGCCCCCGCCATCGGCAAAGAGACTGAAGCCGCGGCCCTATTTCAAAGATGCACCCTGTTAAAAAATAGGGTGATTTGCCACACTATTCATTCCGGTCGATACTCATATTCACGTTTCTGGTGCTCGTTCGAATAACGCTATTTAAAACTCTGTAGTAACTATAGAGTCAATGTTTAGCCTATGCTTGGATATGGGCCCCTTAACCAGCGCACGTTCAAGTGTCACCACTTGACCCTGTATTAGCTGCTGGGCCGAAGCTTTCGGTATCAATTGGCCGCCGGGATCTTTATCGGGCAACGGCAATTCCTGCGGCGATTACTTGTGAGTCTCTTGTGAAAGATTCTGGCACACCTCCGGGCTTTGGATATCTGGGTGAGTGGGCCAGCCAGGATCAGAGATTCCTCAGTAAGCTCCGCGAGGACGGATTCTGGGATCAGAAGTACTGTACGGGCCTGGCGGAACGGGGGCTCCGGTGCAGATATTCGGTTTTAGCTGATCGTACTCGAAGCCCTGGGGACGTCGACTGTCACGCAAAGTCCGTGTTCTTTGGCGCGTGAGAAATGGAGGCTTCCACCATAACGTTCCACAATTTCCCGAACAATCGCCAGCCCAAGGCCATGGCCGGGCGTTTGCTCATCCAGCCGCAATCCCCGTTGACCCAGCTTGCCGATTTCAGTCTCAATGACGCCTGGCCCATCGTCTGAAACGCCGATCTGCAGATTTCCGGAGTGTTGAACGAGTGACAGTTCCACGCATCGTTCTGACCATTTGCCTGCGTTGTCCAGGAGATTGCCCATGATTTCATTCAGGTCGTGTTCCTCAATCGGCCAGCGAGCGTCCTCCGGCAGGGAGCTCGACAGTTCAAAAGACTTTTCCGGGTATAGCCGCCCCAGCATCCAGAGTAGGTCCCGCGCCTGTTTCAGCGGGTAAGCGCTTTTTCCAACTTGCGGCCCTGCAAAGCGACTTCGGCGCATCTCGGCTTCAAGCTGTTTGTCGATGTCATTGAGTCTCGCGGTCATTTGAAGGCGGAGATCGTTGGAGAGCGGACGACTGGTGTCCTCAAGAATCTGCCGGACGGCGCAATGGGTGTTTTCACGCTGTGAGAGAGGTTTGCCAGCGCATCCCTTGAGCGTTCCAGGCGTTGATCCAGCGAGTCGAGCAACTGGTTGAGCTGCTGGACCAGCGGTCGAAACTCCTCAGGCGCCTGAACATGAATCCGCGAGACCTTGCCATCCTGAAGTCGCTTAAGCGTGGCTCTTAGCTCGACAACGGGGCGCATGGACAGATTGATACCGAACCAGATTACAACGACCAAAAGCAGAATCAGCAGAATAGAGACGATGGCTGTCCACGCGTGCAATTCTGCCTGGCTGCGTTTCAGGGCGCCTAGATCCTCGGACACGATTACTATAATAGGGGTGTCGCCCACCAGGAACGACTTTCGATACGCGAGAATGTCCTTTGGCCCATCGACGGTATCCGCATCCTGCACACGACGGGTTCCATCTTCTGCTGATTCAATTAAGGACGTTAACACCGGCGCCCAGGAATCCGGGGAAATAACGGTTGAAGAAGGAGAATGTATGGCAAAGGCGTGGTGAAACACCTCCTGAAAGTAGTCGCCGGTCTGGAGATCATCCAATTGACCGCCAGAGTCGCGAATCTGGTGTTCCAGAAAGGCGACCTCATCCTTAAGTCGTGTCGCAACGAATTCCCGGGACATCCGGTCCAGTAACAAGCCGTGAACCAGCCATGCAAGCCCCATTAACGCAATGCCGGCAGGCAGTAGTAATAAAAGCAAAGTTCCTTTGACGGATTTGGGCTTGCTAAACAGTGTCATTGAACAGATACCCCTGGCCGCGACGGGTAGAAATGGTGTCGTTGCCTACCAGTTTTCGCAATCTGCGGATGTAGGCTTCGATTACGTTCTCATTCGGGGTGTCGTTCAGGTTGTATAGCTGGTCCATTAACTGCTCTTTTGAAAATACATGACCGGGACGGCTCATCAGACAGCGCAGCAGGCGGAATTCCGTACCCGTGAGGCTGTATTCTTTGCCATCGTCGGATTTCAGGCTCTGGCGATTCTCATCCAGTTCGTAGCGTCCGGCTTTTACCACGGAATGAATGCGCCCTTCGCTTCGACGCACAATGGCGTTAAGCCGGGCGATCAACTCCTCAGTCTGGAAAGGTTTTGCCAGGTAATCGTCTGCTCCCGCTTTCAGTCCTTCTACTTTGTCGTGCCAGTCGCCCCTTGCCGTAAGGATTAGCACCGGAAAGCCGATCTGGTGTTTTCTCCACGTCCTTAAAACGTTCAACCCATTGCCGTCTGGCAGACCAAGATCAAGAACAACCGCGCGATAATCTTCCTGCTCGCCCAGAATCGCGGCTTCTCTGGCCGTATGGGTTGTATCAACGCTGAATCCCGCCTTTTCAAGCTGACGACCTAAACCGTCTGCCAGCAATCGGTCGTCTTCAACGAGTAGTAATCGCATCGCGGTGCCCTTTCTCTGAGTCAAGAGTGTATCGAGTGTCGCCGATCAACCTGAATTCATCCTGAACGACAAAATAGTTGGATATTTTCAGTAAGAATTCAGGTTAGTGCGCGATGGTGTTCTTCCTATTTTGGCATTGCTCTATGTTCAGGGCTAACCAGCGCCGGCTTTGCCGGTCAGTATGACAAAGGAGAAGACAAGATGAACGCATCCAAGTTGATTGTTGCAGCCGCCGCCATGTCGATGTCGGCAGTGACCCTCGCCGGTGGTGCTCATGGCGGTGGCCATGGCGCCAGCAGCGGCGAACTGGGTAAAGCCTCCGAAGCCAGTCGCACTATCACGGTGGAAATGTACGATAATTACTACGAGCCGGAAGAAATCACTGTTGAGCCCGGCGAAACCGTGCGCTTTGTGGTGAAGAACGAAGGTAGTCTCGTTCACGAGTTCAATATTGGCACCCCCTCCATGCACGAAGGCCATCAGAAAGAAATGATGATGATGGTCGAGCATGGTGTGATTCAGGGCGGCAAGCTCAACCAGGACATGATGAGCATGGACATGGGCAATGGTAAGACCATGAAGCATGATGACCCCAACAGCGTGTTGCTTGAGCCCGGGCAGAGCAAGGAAGTTGTGTGGAAGTTTACGGAAAAAGGTGACATTGAGTTTGCCTGTAACGTGCCAGGCCATTACGAGTCAGGAATGTACGGTGACGTAAATTTCGAATAATACAGTGCGCTGAGTACCGAACGAATGCAGGGGCTGGTGATGGCTTCCCAGCCCAGCTCCAACGAAATGCAGTTTGGAGCAAAACAGATGAAAACACGCTTTTTGACAGGATTTTTGAGCCTGCTGATGCCAGCCATGGTTTTGGCCGGTGAGTACGACCTTACGGTCGACCGGGTAAAAATTGATACCGGCGATTTCGTGAAGGAAGGTATTGGATACAACGGCGCATCTCCGGGACCGGTGATGCGCTTCAAGGAAGGCGAAAACGTCAGGATCAACGTGACCAACAATCTGGATGAGATGACGTCCATTCACTGGCACGGTCTGATCCTTCCTTTCGATCAGGACGGAGTACCAGGTATCAGTTTCCCGGGCATCAAGCCGGGTGAAACCTTTACTTACGAATTTCCCATCCAGCAAGCGGGCACCTACTGGTTCCACAGCCACTCTGGTTTTCAGGAGCCGGATGGCGCCTACGGTTCCATCGTTATCGAACCCGAGGGGCGTGAACCGTTCCGTTACGACCGCGAATACGTCGTCCAATTGACCGACAAACACCCGCATTCCGGTGATCGCATCATGCGCAACCTGAAAATGATGACTGATTATTACAACCGCGATCAGCAGACCGTGGGCGAGTTTTTCTCGGATGTGTCCGAGAACGGTTTTATGAACACAGTTCGGGATCGCATGGCCTGGGGTGGCATGCGCATGATGAAAGCAGACGTCGAAGACGTGCATGGCTTTACGGGCCTGATCAATGGCAAAGGGCCGGACCAGAACTGGACCGGACTCTTTGAGCCGGGTGAGCGGATCCGGCTGCGATTCATCAACTCCTCTGCGATGACCTACTTCGACATCCGGATTCCCGGTCTGGATATGACGGTTGTCCAGGCTGACGGCAACAATGTTCAGCCGGTCAGTGTGGACGAGTTCCGGATCGGTGTAGCGGAAACCTACGATGTGATCGTGCGCCCGAAAGATGAGCAGGCTTATACCATTTTTGCTGAATCCATGGGACGGTCAGGCTATGCAAGGGCTACGCTGGCCCCCGAAATGGGTATGGAAGGGTCCGTGCCACCAATGCGTGAACCAGCGCGCCTGACCATGGCTGATATGGGGGGCATGCCTGGCATGGACCATGGCAGCATGGCAGGCATGGATCACGGAAACATGGATATGGGTGACTCGGGTGACATGTCCGGGATGGATCATTCCTCGATGGAGGGGATGGACCACTCCAACATGGACAGCATGGATCATTCCAATATGGAAGGTATGGATCATTCCAGCATGAAAGATATGGATCATTCGGGCATGTCTGGCATGTCCGGCATGTCTGGCATGGACCATGGTTCCATGGCGATGGGGAAAGAAGAAGCAAACGATCCTTTCTACGCCAAGGGCAGTGGCCTCATGCCCAAAGCTGCTAATGGCGGTAAATTCCTGTCTTACGCTGACCTCAAGGCTCAGGATCCTTTGTATGAAGACCGCGAACCGACCCGGGAGATCGAGCTTCGCCTGACCGGCAATATGGAGCGTTACACCTGGAGCATTAATGGCGTCAAGTATGAAGACGCCGATCCGATTCGTCTCAAATACGGTGAGCGGGTCCGCTTCAAATTTGTCAACGAAACCATGATGACTCACCCCATGCACCTGCACGGTATGTGGTCCATCCTTGATGTTGGCGCAGGCCAGTGGAACCCGATCAAGCACACCGTTAGCGTGAACCCGGGCACTACGGTGTACATGGAAACCGAGGTTGATGAGCCAGGCCAGTGGGCGTTCCACTGTCACCTGTCCTACCACGCGGCCGCTGGTATGTTCCGTAAGGTGATTGTTGAAGGTGGGCCAGAGTCGCCGCAGGCCAAAACAGACGTGATTGCTGAAGATGGAGGTGAGGCATGAGCTGTATTCGATCACTTGTCGCGGTCAGTTTCCTTGCCTCTGCTGGTTTCTCAACGGCGGTGACAGCTCAGGAAATGATCTCCGACACCACTGCTCGCAAGCAGCCGCTCAAAACCTGGGGTGTTCAGTTCGAGGAGTTTGAATACCGCTACAGCGACGATAACGAGGAACTGGGCGTCTGGAACGCGGATGCTTTTTATGGCACCGACGAGTTTAAAGTCCGCTTGCTCACAACCGGGGAGTACGAGATCGAGGAGCAGGCCTACGAAACACTGGAAAACCAGTTGGTCGGCCAGATCCCCATCTCCAGGTTTTTCGACGCCAAAGCGGGTGTGCGTTTCGATACGCCCGAAGGGCCGGACCGTACGTATGCCGTTCTCGGTGTCGCCGGGCTGGCACCCCAATGGTTTGAGATCGATGCAAATCTGTATGTGAGCAATGAAGGTGAGACGTCCGCTGAGCTGGATGCGGAGTATGAATTATTACTCACCAATTATTGGATCCTCGGGGCGACACTGGATGCGACGGTCGCATTCAGTGAGGATCGTGAAATTGGCGTTGGTAAAGGGCTGGTTTCCACGGAAACCGGCCTCAGGGTGCGTTATGATCTGGTTGACCGGGCATTCTCGCCATACTTGGGCGTGGTGCATGAGCGTAAGTATGGTGATACGGCGGACTTTGCGCAGGCAGACGGCGGTGGTAGAGAAGACTGGTTTGCCGTGATTGGTGCTCGTATCGTGTTCTGACCGTGGTGTCTTGGGCCAGGGTCTTCCCCTGGCTTTTTTTTCAGGATTTGATGTAGGTCAAATGTTCGAAATGCTCCGTCAGATTTCGGTGGCATGTCAGGTTTTTGAATAAGAGTATCAGGAGAGCGAATGAGCAGGGAGCAGGACCGAACCACTCGCTATCAGGAGGGGAGTCTCACACTCACGGGAACCGTTATGCTGGGTACCGGGGTGATGATTGGTGCCGGTATCTTCGCTTTGACCGGGCAGATGGCACAGATGACGGGCACTCTGTTTCCATTGGCGTTTCTGGCCGCGGCGATAATCGTCAGTTTCAGCGCCTATTCCTACATCAAGATTTCAAATGCATACCCCTCCGCCGGCGGTATCGGTATGTACTTGCACAAAGCATACGGTGATCGGTTGCCGACGGCTTTCAACGCGTTGCTGATGTACTTCTCGATGGTAATTGCCCAGAGCTTCCTGGCCCGAACCTTTGGATCTTACACCATGCAACTGTTCGGTGGCGATGAAAGCGGCCGAATGGTGCCGATTCTTGGCGTAGCTCATTATGGCAGCGTTTCTGATCAATCTACTCGGCAACCGGATGATTCAGAGCGTAGCGTCTTTCATAGGCGTGTTAAAGATTGGAGGCATACTGATTTTCGGAATTGTGGGTATCTGGATTACTGATAACCTCGCAGTAGACTTTTCAGGCACGGGCGAAGCCGGAGCAACGGGTAATTTTCTGGGTGCGACGGCGCTGGGAATACTGGCCTTCAAGGGTTTTACCACGATTACCAACAGTGGCTCCGAGGTAATCGACCCCAAACGGAATGTGGGGCGGGCGATCATTATTTCCATCGCGGCCTGCGTAGTGATTTATACCCTGGTGGGTTTTGCGGTTGCCAGCAATCTGTCGCTGGGTGAAATCATTGAAACGCAGAACTATTCGCTTGCGGCCGCAGCGCGTCCGGCGTTGGGCGAGTATGCGGTCTGGTTCACGGTGGCGATTGCTATGACGGCCACCGCCGGTGGCATTCTGGCCAGCATTTTCGCCGTCTCGCGTATGTTGGCCATGCTGACTGAAATGAAGCTGGTTCCTCACCGTCATTTCGGTATGCCTGGCAGTATCCAGAAGCACACGTTGGTTTACACGGTGGTTCTCGGGCTCGTTCTGACGGCGTTTTTTGACCTCTCACGGATTGCCGCTCTGGGCATTGTGTTCTATTTGGTAATGGATATTGCCATTCACTGGGGAGTTCTTTGTCATTTGCGCGACGATGTGAAGGCAAAGGCGTGGGTGCCAGCGATTGCTATCGTCCTGGATTTGCTCGTACTCGTGGGTTTCGTCTGGGTCAAACTGAATAGTGATCCGTTTGTTATTGGCGTGGCGGTAATTACGATGATTGTTATCGTCGCAGCAGAGCATATTTTTCTGAAGAAGTTTCTGCGCTCGGAACATGAAGAATCGCATGTCCGTGATCACCACTAATCGGCGATAACTGGATCGTTGAGCTTTTTGTAACCCTGTGATAGGACTAGACGCCAGCGTTGATGTGACACCAATTGTTGAACGAAAGCGGGAGGGATCAGGATGAAAGCAAATAGCTTTAGACTATTCGTGTTTTTGTTGTTTTTACAAGCGCCATATTTACAGGCTGATGAGATTCTCTCGGGCGAAGATGTTGCCAATGTCGTCGTCGGAAACACGGTGCAAATGGTATTTCGGGATGCCCAAGACAATTTTCGCACTCGAACCTTTCATGAGTACTATGATCCCGATGGGTCGATCTATGGAATGACCAAGTATCGTGAACAACAGGGAAACCTTACCCATTATATTGGAAGATGGGAGGTGAAAGACGGTAAATTTTGCACATCTGTCTACGGTCGCAACTATTCCTGTAACAAGATAAAGCCTTTGTCTGGCAATAATTTCGAATTGGTCAATGAGGGAGGCGAGATCAGGAATGTTAAATTATACGAAGGGAAGCATCACGGACTGGAGTAGGGTACCCGGGAATTATTTTCATCGGGCATCCTGGCAAGAGAGTGAGGGGCTATTTGGTTGCTCGATCCGAGGATTGGATAATGAGTTTTTTGGAACTGTATAGTCTTTTACTTGCCCTGGTGGTCGGCATCGTGGCTACCATCCTGGGCCTTTACGGGTTTGTGCGCGTGATGGGCTCTGCGCGCGGGGAGCCGGGCAAGGATGTGCCGGCAAGCTCCGGTGTGCTGTCGCGGGATCCGGTGTGGGGGCGCTATCACGCGCGTTACTACGGTTACGCATTGTTGTTCCTGGCCTTCGATATGGAAATGGCGTTCATGTACCCATGGGCCGTCGTGTACAAAGAAGTAGGGCTGGTTGCTTTGTATGATATGGGCGTATTTCTTGCCATCCTCTTTCTGGGCCTGCTTTATGGCTGGAGTCAGGGGGCATTGAGGCGTCAATGACTTCTGATCATCCCATTAACACCACAGGTTCGCGTCAGAGGCAGACACGGTTTGCCGCTCTTCAGAAGTGGGTTTCCCGTGCATTTGCGCGTGACCTGAGTTGTCTCATCGTCCCGGGACAGGATGTCGCTCTGGCGCATGGCTTGAATGTGAGTGCCACCGGCATGCGTGTCGGCGCCTCACCCCGTGATGCGAATGTGCTTCTGATCGTCGGCGGGCTTTCAGAAAAAATGGGCGAGGTTGCAGCGGTGCTTTATGCGCAGATGCCCCGCCCGCGCACTATTATCGTGCTCGGTGGAACGACTCCATCGTCTTTACCAGGCGCTGATGTATCGGCCGGTCTTTCCCAAGAGGCACTGGCCGACGCGGTTGGGCGGCTGAAGCGGGCACTGGCGGAAGGTGCCTTCGCTACTTCAGCGGAGGATTTTGATGCCTCCGTCCTGCACGTCAAAATCGAGTACGTCTGCCCTATGCACCCGGAAGTTGTCGAAGACGAGCCGGGCAGTTGCCCCAAATGTGGCATGGATCTGGTAGCACGCGAAGCGGGTGAGTCGGCGCCCGATCATGATCATGAACACCATCATGACGAACATCAGCATGATCACGAACACCAGCATCATGGTCACGAGCACGAGCACGAGCACGAGCATTGCCATGATCATGAGGATCAGAGTCATCATGATCACAAACACCATTCAGAACATGAACATTCCGGGCATGATCACAGTGGGCATGAGCATGGAGGGCACGATCACGGTGGCCACGATCATGGCGCCTCGGGATTCATGTCGATGATTGAAGTCACCAAGGATCTGCCACGCAGCGCCGATGGCCTGCAGATGGACTGGCTTGAGGTGCCGTTCGGTCCGGTCTTCCCCGGCTTGCCCGGCGGACTGAAGTTGACGCTGACCCTTGATGGTGACGGCGTAACGGAGGGGCAGGCGACCTCCCTGGTGGGGGTGACCAGCGAAGGTGAGAATATTGAAGAAAGTGAAGAGATGGATGCCGAGACCTTCATTGGGTATCTGTCAGCCGCAATTCCACTGGCACCGGTGAGCTACCGTCTTTTAGTCTGTCTGGCAATAGAGCAAGCGGCAGGGCTGGAGGACGATTCGGCAAACGCCGGTGCTCGCACCGGCGCCCTTGAGCGTGAGCGCATCGCCAGTCACCTTGGCTGGCTGGCTCAGTTAGGGCGCCAGCTCGGCTTTGCCTGGCTGACGCAACGGGCAGCAACTCTGCAACTGCAAGTCAGAGAGGCTAACAGGGACAGTCTTGCTGCACTGGAGCCAGCGCTGCACAAATTAACTATCCGCCTCGGGCGAACGCCTTTGCTCAAATCTCGGCTTAAGGGTGTCGGCCTACTGCCAACGGACTCTTTTGGTCTGCGCGGGCCCGTAGCGCGTGCTGCGGATGAAGGCGGTGATGCCTGGGCGCGCCTGTGGCAACGCCTGGCCGAAATTTCGGCCAGCCTTGACCTTATAAAGTCGGGCGGGGAACCGGAGCTGCCGGTTCTGCGCGACGTTGGCGATGTGTCAGGAACCGGTGAGGCCACCGTTGACACTCCGCGCGGCGAGGCCCGGTTAAGTCTGAAACTGGAGCGCGGCCATGTGAAGTCATACGAGCTGGACACCGCCTGTAGTCAGCATATCGGCCTGGTCCCTAAGCTTGTCGAGGGCCAGGAACTGGGCGATGCGCTGCTGGCAGTCGGGTCACTGGATCTTTCGCCCTGGGAGGTGACTTCGTGACCGTCGCTATTGTTTTGCTCGCGCTGCTTGGCAGCGCCTGGCTGCTGGCTGTGATTGAGGGCTGGATGGCGACTGGGCGTCTGAGTCCGGCCGCGCCTCTGTTTCGCGGCCTGGCTCACCTCGGTCGTGAGTCCATAGTACCGCGCTCACCAGACCGGGTCTTCTTCGAGGCCGCGCCCGTGCTTCTTTTGGTTGTCGCCGTGCTCGGTATGGCAGTCCTGCCGCTGGCGCCGGACCTGATCATTGCGGACCTTGGCACTGGCGCACTGTTTGTGAACGCGGCCCTGGCCTACGTGCTCGTCGCGGTGATCATGGCGGGTTGGGGGCCGGATGGAGCCTACGGGATGATCGGTGGCTGGCGCTTTCTGGGCCAGCTTATTGCCTATTCCATGCTGATTGTCATGCCGATCACGGCCGTGGCCATGCGTGCCGAATCCCTGGTAAACACTGCGATCGTTGGCTCCCAAGCGGGTCTATGGAACATCGTCTACCAGCCCTGGGCTTCGTGCTGTTTTATATTGCGGCCATGGCACTGGCATTCCGCGCCCCTTTCGACCTGCCTTCTGCAGAGGGGGAGCTTGGCGGCGGTGTCGACGCTGAGTATACCGGGGTACGCCTGGCGGTGCTTCGCCTTGCCCGGCTGACGCTGGTGGTTACGCTGGCCTCCGCGACCACGGTGTTCTATCTCGGCGGCTGGCATGGGCCGCTGCTGCCGCCCTGGGCCTGGAGCCTGATCAAGACCCTGGCCGTGGCCGTGTCGATGCTGCTCGTCGGCCACTATCTGCCACGCATCCGCGAGGCGGATCTGATGCGGTGGTGCTGGGTCCTGGGTATTCCCCTCGCACTGCTCAATATCATTATTGTCGGCTTACTGATTCTGGTGGTTCCCTGATGTATGCACAGGCTTTTTTCGTTGCCGTTTTCGGGCTGGCTGCCATTGGCTTCGGCGTGGTGGTGTTTCGCACCTCGTCCATGATGCGTTCCGCACTGGCACTGCTGTTTTCGATGACCGCCGTCGGCTGCCTGTTCCTGGCGATGCAAACCGAATTCCTGGGCGTGCTGCAGATCATGATGATGGCCACCGAGATGAGCATCATGGCCATCTTCATGGTGATGTTCATGATGGATCCCGGCGGGCTTGGCGGTATGGATATGAGCCACCAGAAGCGCTTCTCGATAGGTGCCGGGGTGAGTGCCGCCGTTGTCGCCATCGCCGTTGCGCTGCTGTCCGACTGGGGCCCCGCAGCGGAGCAGGTGGTGGACGCGGAAGCGCAGACACGGGCGCTGGGCATGGAACTGCTCGGGCGCTCGATGATGATCTTTGAGACCGCCGGTATCACCATCCTGACCGCAATGATTGCCGCCACGGCAGTGGCAATACCGGTGCAGAACCTGTCAAGTAAAGACGACAAGGAGGCATCGGAATGACCATGATTCTGATATTGGCGCTTGTGACCGGCGCCATCCTGTTTGGTATCGGAGTCTACGGTGCACTGTCACAGACCAATCTGGTGATGATCATGATGGGCGTGGAGCTGATGCTGGCAGGCGCCATGGTGAATCTGGTGGCTTTCTGGCGCTTTCTGCATCCGGAAGCCTATTCCGGCCAGATGTTTGTGCTGGTGGTGATGACGGTTATGGCACTGGAGATGGCGGTCGGCTTTGGCGTTGCTATTGCGCGCTTCCGGGCCAAGGCTCAGTCGAGATGGAAGAAGCGGAGGACCTGAAAGGATGAGTGCAGTGCTTCTGCCGATATTGCCACCGCTGATAGCCGCCCTGGCGGTGTTGATACTGCGCCGTGGCAGCGCTGCGCTGGCCCTGGCTGGCGCGACGCTCAGCCTGGCAGGCGGTGTCCGGCTGCTGGCCGGAGCCCTTGACGGCCAGGCCGAAACCCTGCTTCTACCCGGGCTGCCGGACATGCCCTTGCGCCTGGTTTCGGGTCCGATGACGGCACTGCTGAGTGTGGCAGTGGCCACGGTCGGAACCTTCGTTCTGGTTTATGCCATCGGCTATATGAAGCGGGAGTCCGGCCAGGCGCGCTTTTATGCCGTAATGTCGCTGTTCCTGGCGGCGATGCAGGCGTTGGTGCTGGCTGGCGACTGGGTTCTGTTGTTGGCGGCCTGGGAACTCATCGGCCTCTGCAGTTACCTGCTGATCGGCTTCTGGTTCCAGCGGCCGGAAGCCGCAAACGCAGCCAGCCGTGCTTTTCTCTATACCCGCAGCGCCGATCTCGGGCTTTATGTGGCGATATTCATACTCATCGGGTCGTCAGGTACCAGTGAGATCGCCGCCTCTCTGGAAGTTGGCGGTAGTGCCTCGACCGCCGCCGGCCTGCTGTTATTGCTGGCGGCCATGGGTAAGTCGGCCCAGGTTCCCCTGCAGGACTGGCTGATGCGCGCCATGGCCGGCCCGACACCGGTCTCGGCGCTGCTGCACTCGGCCACGCTGGTGGCGGCGGGCGCCATTCTGCTGATCCGGTCTGCGACGCTGCTGAGTCCTGAAGCGCTTTTCGCTATAGGGCTTGTGGGTGGTATCACCACGGTGGCGGCCGGGGTGATTGCGCTTGCCGAACGTGATCTCAAACGCCTGCTGGCGGCTTCCACGGCCAGTCAGTACGGCCTGATGCTGATTGCAGTGGGCGCCGGGGTTCCGACAGCCGCGCTGTTGCACCTTCTCGCCCATGCTGCCATTAAAAGCACCCTGTTTCTTGCTGCCGGTGACTTTCAACATGCCCGCGAGTACCGCTTTTGATCAGTTGAAAGGCGTTGGCCGCGCCAGGCCCTGGGCCTTTGCCGGCTTTGCGCTGGCAGCGCTGGCACTGGCGGGCATTCCACCGCTGAGCGGGTTCTTTTCCAAGGATGCGGTAAGCCCCCGTCGCCAGCGCCGGTCGGCCCGGGCCCGGTTTTCACGAATAAGTTCCAGTGTAGCGCGACTGGGGTGGTCGTTGGAGCCCGTGTTGCGTAACTGCACCAGCGCGTCGTGTACCAGCTGTGGCATTTCCGGCGACTGCTCCAGCCAGGCGGGCAAATGGGACTGCAGGGATTTGATCAGGCCGGACGGGCCGATGCGTTTGCGCATCCAGGCTTCCAGGAAGGGTTGAGCAGTGCTCCAGAGGTCCAGATCCGGATAAAGCTGACGCCCCAGGCCTTCCACATTCAGCAGGGTTTTCTGCAGCAGTACCAGTTGCGGTTGCACTTCCATGTTGAAGCGCCGCGCCGTCTGGAACAGCCGTAGCAGGAAGTGGCCAAAGGAGATGTCTTTCAGTGGCTTCTCGAAAATCGGCTCGCAAACGGTGCGGATAGCGGCCTCGAATTCGTTGACCCGGGTGTCCGGTGGCACCCAGCCGGACTGGATATGCAACTCGGCGACCTGGCGGTAATCGCGGCGGAAAAACGCCAGCAAATTGCGGGCAAGATAGCTTTGGTCATCCGGTGCAAGAGTGCCAACGATGCCGAAATCGATGGCGATGTACTTCGGGTCCGCGGGGTTGCTGACATCCACGAAAATATTGCCGGGGTGCATGTCGGCGTGGAAGAAACTGTCCCGAAAAACCTGGGTGAAGAAGATCTCCACCCCTTTCTCTGCCAGTACCTTCAGATTGACGCCGGCTTCACGAAGCGCCGGAACGTCGGCAATGGGGATGCCGTGGATGCGCTCCATGACCAGAACGGACTTGCGTGTGTAGTCCCAGTCGATGGAGGGGATATAAATCAGCGATGAGTTCTCGAAATTACGGCGCAGCTGACTGGCGTTGGCGGCTTCGCGTTGCTGGTCGAGTTCGTCATGGATGGTGGAATCGTAGTCCGCCACCACTTCCACCGGGTGCAGCCGACGGCCTTCGGACCAGTAGCGTTCCAGCAGACCGGCCATCATGTACATCAATGCCAGGTCCTGGCGGATGACTCGTTCAATGTCGGGGCGGATGACCTTGACCACGACTTCCCGGCCGTCGAGAAGCGTGGCGGCATGCACCTGGGCGACGGAGGCAGAGGCCATGGGCTCGCGGGAAAACTCCGCAAACAGTTCCGACACCGGCGCACCGAGGGATTTTTCGATAATGCCCTGGGCGACGTCGCCAGGAAAAGGCGGTACCCGGTCCTGCAGGTTTTTGAGGGAAAGCGCCATGTCGTCGGGTAGCAAGTCCCGTCGCGTCGACAGGATCTGGCCGAATTTGACGAATACCGGCCCCAGCTCTTCAAACGCGAGGCGTAGGCGGTCCCCCCGGTCCAGCTTGGGTTTCGGAAACAGGTGCCAGGGGGCCAACAGGAAAAACACTTTCAGGGGGACAGGCAGTTCCGCCAGCGGTAGAAAGGTGTCCAGCCGGTAGCGGCAGAAGACCCAGGCAATGCGGAACAGGCGTTGCAGGCGCGTCACGGCGTCTCCGTTTGGTCTTGTTGTCTGGGATGCTCCAGCCGCGTGACCCTGGCTTCCAGGCGTTCGGTCTGCAGGTTCAGCCGGTCGATATCGGTAAACGTGGCTTCCAGCTCCCGGCGCCCGGGCAGGCTTCGGCTTTCTTCATGAATATATTCTTCAACATTGGCGTTCAGGGACGCAAACGCCTGTCGGCTCCAGCGAACAGCCCCGCGAACGCGCTGGCCGATAAAATGCGCCGGCACATCACCAATATACCCGGCCATGGCAGCTTCCCAGTCGGGGTCGAGTTGGTCGATGGCGCGCTGGAACTGGTGCGCCAGGGCGGTATCGCCAGTCACGTGAATGCGGCCTTCGCTGAAAACTCCGTCATCGCCGGTGGCCAGGGCGGCGAACGCCATGGGGCGGCCGGACAGGATCAAAGCGGGAGCTTCCGAGGGCTGGCTGGCAACCTGAATGCGATCTCCCGCCTGTTGCAGCGTCAGCGTGAGGCCGAGCCCGTCCAGCGAAAACTGTACCGGCCCCGTGAGCGCTGACATCAGCGCCTGCTTGCCAGCGGGGTCCAGCGCCAGCGCTCGGTTGAGCGCGCTCTCAATGATAGAGGTGGCGGCAGACAGCAGGGTTGGGCCGGGAAACATCAGGGCTTGATTCCCACATGCAGGGCGACCACGCCACCGGTCATGTTGTAGTACTTGCAATTCACCAGGCCGGCCTCTTCCATCATCGCCTTGAGCGTATCCTGGTCCGGATGCATGCGGATGGACTCGGCCAGGTATTGATAGCTGTTGGAGTCGCCGGCAATCAACTGGCCCATCAGCGGCAGCGCGTTGAATGAATACACGTCATAGGCTTTGCTGAGCAGCGGATTCTTCGGTTTGGAAAACTCCAGTACCATTACCTTGCCACCAGGTTTCAGCACCCGCGTCATGTCCCGCAGGGCCTGGTCCTTGTCGGTAACGTTGCGCAGGCCAAAGGCAATGCTCACAGCGTTGAAGCTGTTGTCCGGGAAGGGGAGGTGTTCGGCATCCGCCTGCACGTATTCGATGTTGCCGGCGTAGCCTCGGTCCATCAGCCGGCCCCGGCCAACCTGAAGCATGGACGCATTGATGTCGGCCAGCACAACCTTGCCGGTTGGGCCGACCAGGTCCGAGAACTTCATGGTCAGGTCGCCGGTACCCCCGGCAATATCCAGCACCTGGTGCCCCTTGCGGACGCCGGAAAGCTCAATGGTAAAACGCTTCCAGAGGCGGTGGATTCCCATGGACATGAGGTCGTTCATCAGGTCGTACTTGCCGGCCACGGAATGGAACACGTCAGCGACCTGACCCGCTTTCTGGCTTTTCGGCACGTTGCGAAAGCCAAAATGGGTAACGTCGTCTTTAGGTGTTTCCGCCTGCGGCTGGTCGGTAGACGGTTGTTGCTCGCTCATGGGCATGTCCTGTCAGAATCTGAACCCCGTATTCTAACGCTTGCGGGGGTGGCTACAAGTTTAATGCCGCCTTACACTATAAATCGCGCCCGAAATCCTGGAGATATCCGTTTCATGTCAACAATTGATGTACGCCGCACTCATTCCCTCGACAAAGAGCACGCCCGCCAGGCGGCGGAAACCCTGGCTGAGGATCTGTCAAAGCAGTTTGATGTGAACTATCAGTGGGAAGGGGATCATCTCAAGTTCAAACGCAGCGGCGTGAAAGGCCAGTTGGAAATCACCGATAGCAATCTCCATGTTCACCTGGAACTGGGCATGATGCTGCGGCCGTTCAAATCGCGTATTGAGCAGGAAATCCACTCCCAGCTTGATCAGATTCTGAAGGCCTGAGTTCCCCCTATTTCGTTAAAGGTCACTCGGTAGCTCAAACGGTTTCGGGTGGCCGTCCAGGATGTTCTTCATGACCCGCTTCTCTCGCGTGACCAGCCGGTCAATCAGTAGGTCTACATTGTCCATTTTACGGAACGCGGAATAGCCCCGGTGCAGGAAACTGTGCAGATCGCTGAGGCCCGCCATCTCGGCCGGTGCCCGGCTCATTGAAAGCAGCCAGCCAAGGGTGCGGTTGCGGACATAGCGGTCGAGCTGGTGCCCCACCTCAGCCACCAGGGTAATCTGCCGTTCCCGTTGTTCCAGTTGCTGGCTGCTGCGAAAGATCTGGCAGTAGGCGTCGCTGGAAAGTTCGCTGGGAGAAAGGCCGCTCGAATGGCAGAGTTCGGCCAGCTCCAGGTCCAGCCGTTGGGTAATCAGGTTCAACTCCACCAGCGGCGAAGGTGTCCAGCAGGTTGTCCGGGAGCCACTTCACCATCTTCGGGAATACGCGGTCGATGTTGTCGTCGCGTTGGGTCATGCCGGCGGGGGCGTAGAGGTCCGTCAGCAGGAATTCCAGGCCGGTGTGGTAGCCGGGGTGTTGGTAGAGGTCCGCGTGGGTGCCTTCAGGCGCTCCGCCTGCCAGTCCGCTATCCGGAAGGTGTGTTCCAGCAGGGAGTGGGTGGCTTTGTACTGGCGGAAGTCGTGGTAGTCCAGCAGCAATTGCTGCAACCGTCGCGCGCTGTCGGAATGGGTTGGGGTAGCGACTAGGCGCTCACGATACATGGGTGTGTGGCTCCACTGGACCTGCAACAGAAACGCGCCAGTTTAGCGGAGCCGGGGCTCGAGTGCAGCTGTGCTAACCCTGGGCCGTCGCCGGCAGGCTCTCAAATCCCGGCACCCATTCCTTGCTGTCGAGTGTAATAAAGTGGCTGGGAGCCTCGGTTTCGACAATCCGCATGGTGGTCGGGCTTTGGCGTGCACTGGCCAACATGGCCTGTCGGTCCAGTATTCGGTCCACAGCCGGTATCAGGAAGGTGCCGTAACGAACCTTGCTGTACACGCTGGTGTCTGTCCTCTCCATCCAGGCCATCAGGTTCTCTATGTTGCGAACAATGGTCAGGTGGTCCTTGGTGGCGGAAAACAGTTTGCCCAGCAGCTGCTTCTTGCGTGGGTTCATTTTGCCGAAGAAGGTTTGACCATAGGCGGATGAGGGAGCGCTGTTTATCAGGCGAATCAGCCAGGGCCACATGCCATGGCTCACCGGCTCCAGTACCGCCGTTACCAGGGCAGAAAGACGCCCCTGGGGCAGAACGGGTGCTTCCAGCACCAATTCCACGTTTTCATACAGTTCCGGCCATTGATTGATGGCCTCAAGGATGACGGCGCCGCCGCGAGAATGGCCATGTACGCGGATGTTGTCGGTGCTGGGCAGGTTCGCCAGGGCCTGGTTGAGAATACAGGCGTCGTACTCGATAGTGCCGTCGAGGTGTTTGATAGGCACTTCCCAGTCCGGTGCTTCGGGCGTTACGCCGTTTACGGGAATGTGATAGTTGCTGCAGGTCAGCAGGATCAGTTCGGTGGTTGGTGCTTCGTAGGCCTGGGTGAAGTAGCAGTGATTTTCCAGAAAACCGTGGACGCCAATAACGGTCTGTTCGGCCTCGCCGCTGTGATTGCGGACGGACACGGCGCCTGTGCCGACGCGGAAGACTCGCCCTGAGAACATCTCCGAGTAAGCGCTATCGATCGGTTTTATCAGTTTTCGTACATGGCTCGCTTTCATGACTGCTCTCCTTCAGCACCTGATGCCTGCCTTTTATTGGTCTTTATGGGCGCTGGTACATTCAGTTGTACCGATTTCTGCCACCGCAGGTATTGGCACTGATTACTGTTTTTACGCTCAGTCAGGGCCAATAGACGTTTGGCGAACAGTGCGTAAAGGCACGTGTAGTGCCTAATAACCATTTCATCAAGCCTTATTCCCAGTATAGGGGTGAAAGGTTACTTCCGTGTAACTTTTTGTAACTACGTGACGCCGACAGCCTTATGGAGCCTTCAGGGCTTGTCTGGCACAATGCGGGGTCAACTTTCCATTTCTTGCAGCATTTATCCGGGGACAGACAGGTTTGAGTCAAAAGGAATCGCATCTGCTGTTGCCTGTGGACTCGGCCTGGCTGGCTCTTGAGCGGCCCGAAAACCCCATGACGATTACCGTTATGTTGCGGGTGGAAGGGCTCACGGAAGCCCGGTTGCTGGAATTCCTGCGTATTTACTGGCTTGCCTGGGAGCGTTTTCGCTATATGCCGGTTCGCCGCGCCCCTGGCTGGTGGTGGGAAGAGGACCCGGTATTTTCGCTCCACCACCACCTGCAGGTGGTCGGCGGCGAGCTGGACCGGCAGGCCTTGCAGGACTGGGTGTCAGCCCGGTTGAACCAGCCATTGCCCACGTACCGTCCGCTCTGGAAATTCTGGTTGCTTCCCGATGCCGAGGGCGGCGCCGTACTCCTTTTGCGCATGCACCACTGCTACGCCGACGGGCTCTCCCTGCAGGCATATTTGACCGGTTGTGCCCGCCGTCGCCGCAACAGGCGCCGGTGCTTTACGGCGCGGCGGAACAGGCGGACATGGGGCGTTGGGGAAGAGCCGCCAATGCCTGGCTGCGTGAGCTGACGGCCAGTGAGTGGCCGCGGGAAGAGGCGGGTCCGGGGGGCGATATTCCCCGCAACGGTGGCACCGCCGGTCGCAATGCTCTGGAGCGGGCGACCTGGAAAAGTGTCAAGCTGGTCAATGAGCTCAGCCAGTTCCTGGTAGAGCCGGAAGATACGGACTCCTCCCTAAAGCGGTCGCTATTGGGGCGTCGCCAGTGCCGCTGGTCGCAACCCGTGGCGCTTGAACGTTTTCGCCGGATTGCCACGCTTACCAGCGTTACCATCAACGATGTGTTACTCAGTTGCGTGGCATCTGCGGTCCGCAATCGGCTTGTCGCGGACGATACTGATATGGACGAGGCGGTGCTTCACGCGGCGGTGCCAGTGGATATCCGCAACCGCCTGCCGGAAGGGGTAAAGCCGGAGCCCGGTACTCTGGGCAACTATTTCGGGACCGTGTTCGTGCCGTTGCCGGTGGACGGTGAAAGTTCCCTGGAGCGGCTGTTCCGCATCAAGCATGAAACCCGCAAGCTCAAGAAAAGCTGGCAGCCCGGTCTGTCCTGGGCGCTGACGGGCAGCGCACCGCTGATTCCCGAAGCCTGGCGCCAACCCGTGGCGGATCTGTTCTACCGCAAGGCCAGTGCGGTGGTGTCCAATGTTCCCGGCACTCGTGAGCAACGCTACCTGGCCGGCTGCCGCATTTTGGAACAGATGTTCTGGGTACCCCAGGCCGGGGATATCGGGCTTGGCGTCAGCATTGTCAGCTACGCCGGTCAGGTCCAGTTTGGCGTGGTGGCCGATGAGGCGGTCATGGCCGATCCCGAGTGCTTCCTGGATGACTGCCTGCAAGAGTTGGAATGCTTTCCCCTCTGACGGGTAGTAGTTCCAAAGTTCTGTTTTCATAGCCTCCTAAAAGATCAGAAAACCTGCCCCCTTGGCGCATTTTCCACCCCCGCTGCTTCGCCGACCATTGAATTCAGGCGAAAGAATGCGCCTGAGACACGGGTAACCACCCGCTGCTCAACACCCAGATTCAATAAAAACCGGGGGAGTTTATGAACAACAACAATTTCCGAAAGTCAGGGCTGGCCATCGCGATGTTGGTGCGATGTCGGTCAGTGCCGGCGCAAACGCGGCAATCGAAGTGTACAACGAAGACGGAACCAGCTTTTCCGTGGACGGCTATTTCAACGCCTTCTACGTTAACCGTGACGACAAGCTGAACGACACTCGCAATTCCGACGTGAAAATGGGGTTCCTGCCCAATACGATCGGTTTCAACTTCAGTAAGGAAATGGGCGACCTGACTCTGGGTGGCCGGTCTTCGTTCTGGTCCACCATCAACGACAGCTGCAGTCACCGACGGATACCGCTATCGATGTGCGCCAGCTGTACGCCACGGTAGACGGTTCTTTCGGTCAGGTGCTGATTGGTAAGGACTTTGGTCTTTACGCCCGCTCTAACATCTTCCTGGACGAAATCCTGATGGGCTTCGGTTCTCCGGGTGCGGCAACCGGCGTTTCTTTTGGCAATATCCGCACTGGGTACCCTTACCCTAATCCATCGGCACAGATTACCTATCGGACCCCGGATATGGGCGGCTTGAAGGTGGCCGCTGGTATTTTTGAGCCTGCCAATACCACGCCGGGTGCGGAGTCGGAACAGTCCGAGCCGCGTTTTGAGGCAGAGGTTACCTACAGTGCGGATTTGAATGGCCTGGCGTTGACAGGCTGGGTAAATGGTCGCCATCAGAGCTCCGAGAATGCAACCACCGAAGTGGACAGCCAAGGCCTTGGTTACGGTCTTAAAGCGTCCGTTGCAGGGCTGTCGCTCACGGCCTCCGGCTTCACCTCTGAGGGCGACGTTCCTGTATTGCTGACCGATGCGGCCCTGACTTCGGAAGAGGACGCCGACGGCTACCTGCTCCAGGGATCCTATACCCTTGGCGCCAATCGCCTGGTGTTGTCCTACGGTGAAACAGACTCTGACCAGGGTGATTTCGAAACAGAGAACACCTCAGTCGCGGTCTTCCATGATGTAAACAGCAACTTCAAGCTGGTTGCCGAATACAACATGTTTGAGCAGACCACGAAGTCCACCGGCGCGGATGCAGCAGAGTTTGACACCCTGGCGCTGGGTGCTGTGATCACGTTCTGAGTGTTTGAAGAGAGCCCCAGCACCGGCAAGGATTCCCGGCGCCGGGGCCTCGAACTTAAGACTAAAGTGCCGGTTTGCTTTCCCGCAAATCGGCAGCGCCAGCAGGCATTGATTCAGGAGGGTTTTTAATCAATGGCTTACGATCATTTTGGCGCGCCAATTAAAAGCACTGAAGTCGCATTGGCTCCGTTTGCGGATTCCGTAGAATCGAGTGAAAGCCACTCGGTTTCGGAGCGCGTACCCATGAAACCCGTTACCACGCTGCCTGCCGTTCGGGTAGCCAGCTCCCATGTTCGTGATCCGATGCTGGCCGCCACCAACCTTGCCAGCGAGCTCAGTCATGAACACCTCGGATGTGTCCTGTTTTTCTGTTCCGCTGAATACGATCTTGGTCGTTTGGGCATTGCCCTTGAACACGTCTTTGACGGCGTGCGGGTCAGTGGTTGTACATCTGCAGGGGAAATAACACCGGATGGTTACGGCCGGGGGTGTATTACCGCCATTGGTTTCGACCGGCGTTACTTTTCCATTGAATGCGCCTGATCAGTGAGCTTGAGCATTTCACCCTTCACGACGCCCAGGGGGTCATTGATGGCTTGCTGTCCACCTGCCGTGATGCCGGCCTGGCTTCAGTCAAGGGCAACACCTTTGCTATAACGCTGCTGGATGGGCTGTCGAGCCGGGAAGAACTGGTGCTGGCAACACTGAATGCCGCGCTCGGCACCATTCCTCAATTTGGCGGTTCTGCTGGCGACGACGAGCGTCTGGCCAATACCCACGTGTTTTTCGAGGGCCGCTTCCACACCGGGGCTGCCACGGTGATGCTGGTTAATACGCCATTGGACTTCCGAGTGTTTTCCACGCACCACATGCAAGCTCGCGAAGAAAAGCTGGTGGTTACTCACGCGGATGCGAAGAGCCGGACCGTCTATGAGTTGAACGCGGAACCGGCAGCGGAAGCCTACGCCCGCGCAGTAGGCGTAGCGGTGGAAGAGCTTGACCGCAAGGTGTTCGCGCTGCGACCGATGGGCGTGCGGATCGGGGGGCACTATTTCGTGCGCTCGGTGCAGCGGGTGAACGCCGACAGAAGCCTGACTTTCTATTGCGCGGTGGAAACCGGCATCGTGATGACCGCCATGGAGCCGGGCTCGCTCCTCGAGAGTGTACGCAAGCAAATTGAGGCCTCCGAGCGGGTCGTGGGCCCGCCACTGGTAACCATCGGCTGCGACTGCTTTCTTCGTCGTCTGGAGGCGGAGTTCACCGGCGTGGTGGATGAAGTGTCAGATTTCCTTCGCCATCACAAGGTTATTGGCTTCAATACCTATGGTGAGCAGTTCGACGGTATGCATATCAATCAGACGTTTACGGGGGTGGTGATTGGTCAGCCCGATGCCGGTTACAGTCACAACTGAGGCTGGTCCCGAAGACCACAGGGATCAGCGGATTGCCGAGCTGGAGGCGGAGAATGAACGCCTCCGAAAGATAAGGGATGCCCTGATTGTCCGGGTTGAATCCGGCTCGGCCCACAAACCCGAACCCTATGCGGCATTTGAACACTCGGTGGTTCTGGCGGAGCAGGTGCGGGAACGTACGGAAGCGCTCAACCAAACCATGGATGAGCTCAAGCACAGCAACAAGGCCCTGAACAGGGCCCGCGAAGAGGCTGAAACCACGCGCCAGCGTCTGGCAGACGCTATCGAAAGCATTGCTGATGGCTTTGTGCTTTTTGATCACCAGCACCGCCTTATTCAATGCAACAGCCGGTTCCGCAGTTACTGGGCCGATGCCCGGTTGGATGTTCCTCCCCCCGGCACTTCTATCGCCGACCTGAAGGGCCATGGCGATCAATTCCGCTGGTGGTCGAAGAGCATGTGAATGAGTCCTCAGAAGGGGCGGTGTTCCTGCTGTCCAATAGCCGTTGGGTGCAGATGACGGAAAGGAGCACCCGTGAGGGTGGGCTGGTTGTTCTTTACTCGGACATTACTGACGTCAAGAACAGTGAAATGGCTCGCCGAATCAAGGCGCTTGAAGAGAGCGAACGTTGGATTCGAGTGGTGACAGACCATGTGCCCGCACTCATCGCCTACGTGGGCGCGGACATGACCGTGCAGTTCTGCAACAAGGTTTATGAAGCCTGGTATGGGCGCAATGGCGAGTCGCCGCTTGGTAAACACCTGGAGAACATTCACCAGCCTGAGCTTTACCAGAGGCTAATGCCTCATATGCAGGCTGTGCTCAGGGGTAATAGCGTTAACTTCGAATTCGAGGAAACCAACGACACCGGAGAGACCCGCTACATGCTCCGCGCCTACGTACCAAACGTGGACGACAACGAGGAGGTTATCGGGTTCTTCGTGCTGATCCGGGACATTACCGACCGCCGCAAGACCGCGCTGGCACTGGAGCAGGCGTACGATAATCTGGAACGGCGGGTGAAAGAACGTACCGCAGCTCTTACCGGCCTCAACAGTCAGTTGCGACAGGAAATCAGTGAGCGGGCGGCGGTGGAAGCGCGACTGCGTGACGCCAAGATGGACGCCGAGCGCGCCAACTTGTCGAAAACCAAATTTCTGGCGGCGGTCAGCCATGATCTGCTGCAGCCACTGAATGCAGCTCGCCTGTTCACCAGTTCTTTGTTGGAGCACTCCTTCGGGCCCAAGGCCGAGGGACTGGTGCGATCGGTAAGCACCTCCCTGGACGATGTGGAAAACCTTCTGGGCACCCTGGTGGACATTTCCAAGCTGGATGCCGGCGTGATCAAGCCGGACATCATGGCCTTCGACTTGCGGGACCTGCTCAACAACATCGCCCGTGAGTTTCGTCAGATGGCACTGGCGGAGGGGCTGACGCTGGACTTCGTGCCATCCTCGGCAATCGTGGAGTCCGACTCCCAGCTACTGGCGAGGATTCTTCGCAACTTCCTCACCAATGCCATTCGTTATACCGGCACCGGGCGCATTCTGCTGGGGTGCCGCCGGCATCGGGAGCATGTATTGCTGCAGGTGTGGGACACCGGCCCTGGTATTCCGGAGGACAAGCTGACCGAGATTTTCCAGGAGTTCAAGCGCATTCGCCCCGCTGGCTCGCAGCCGGACAAGGGCCTTGGGCTGGGGTTGGCGATCGTCGACAAGATTTCCCGCATGCTGGGTCACGAGGTGACGGTATCCTCGATACAGGGCAAAGGCTCGGTATTCAGTGTAAAAGTGCCGGTCGGGCAGTTGTTGCCCAAACGGCCGACAGCAGATGATGACCGCGTGGTGTCAAACCATGGGGGACTGGGTGGCGCCAGGATCTGGGTGATCGATAACGACCACGCTATCTGCCAGGGCATGCAGACGTTGCTGGAAGGCTGGGATTGCCAGGTGGTTTCCGCGGTTTCTCTGGAAGATCTTGAGCGGCAGGTGGATCCGGCCAAGTGCCCCGTGGACCTTATTCTGGCGGATTATCATCTGGACAACGACGAGAATGGAGTAGATGTGGTGGCCGAGATCAATGGCCGCCGCCAGCGCCCGGCTCCGGTGGTCATGATTACCGCCAATTACACCAACGAGTTGAAGCAGCACATCCGCGAGCTGGGGCACGTGTTAATGAACAAGCCTGTGAAGCCGTTGAAGTTGCGCAGTGCGCTGAACCACCTTTTGAGAGGGTGATCTCCTACCGTTTCAGGTACTGACTGAAATCCACGTCGCTGGCCGACAGAATCGCCTGCACCCGGTTGTGAACCCCCAGCTTGCGAAGAATCGCCGAGACATGGGCTTTAACCGTGGTCTCTGCGATGTTCAGGTTGTACGCGATCTGCTTGTTGGATTCCCCCTTGGACATGCGCTCCAGTACCAACAACTGGCGGCGGGTCAGGGAGTTCAGCAGCTCTGGTGAAATCGGGTTGTCCTCATGCCGGCTGCGGCGATGGGTGTTTTCCTTGCCGGTTCGGATGATGTCTGAAGGCAGGTAGACATTGCCGTTGAGGATCTGCTGGATGGCCTCCGTCATCTGGGCGCGGGGAGAGGACTTGGTGATGAAACCGCAGGCACCGTAGGTAATGGCCTGCAACACCACCTGCTTGTCTTCCTCCGCCGATACAATGACTACCGGGATGGTTGGCGCTTCGTTCCGCAAGGTAATCAGACCGTTCAAGCCGTGCATTCCCGGCATATTCAGATCCAGCAGAATCAGATCCAGATCATCGTTTTCGCGGGTAATGTCCAGGGCGCTGTCCAGGTCGGCGGTTTCAATGATCTGACTACCGCTAAAACCGGTCGATATCACGCTGCTGATGGCCTCACGAAACAGCGGGTGGTCGTCGGCAATCAATATTTTGTAGGTTGGCTCCATGGGTGGATCCACCGGTTTGTTGTCTTTATCAGGGATGGTTTCCGAAACATCATAGCGCTTTTCGGGAGAGAGTGCGGCATCGGGCTCATTCAGCATGGCGGCCTCCTGGGACAGGGGATCTCCCAAGTGGGGTGTGATCCTCTGTTTATTATTGTGATGATTGCATTACACGCTATCCGCGCCCCGGGTTGAATGCGACCATCGCACCAAAAAACAGGCACCAAAGTACTATTCTTGCCGGCCGGCGGGCTTCGTATCGTGGAGGGATGAGTCAACAAACCATAACAATGCCTGATCCTGTGTTTCCCGGTGCTGCTGTCCGCGCTGCCTGGATGGCTATGGTCATCCTGTGGTTGGTTTTTGCGCAACCCGGGGCGGCTCATGCCCGCGATAATCAACCGTTGCCCGTGTTGTCCGTCAGTGTGTTGCAGTTCGGCACCGCTCACTGGGAGTTGGACCACATAGTCCACCAGGGGCTGGATCGGAAGAACGGCTACCAATTGGATCTCACGCTGGTGGCCAACCTGCCCGCGTCCCGACTGGCGGTAACCAGTGGTTCCGTCAACGGGGCTGTAGCCGACCTGCATTGGGCTCAGGCCCGTTTTGAGGACGGGGCGCCCTATCTTTACGTACCGTTTTCATCCCAGATTGGCGATATCGTGGTGGCTGAACACTCCGATATACGCGCCGTGGCCGATCTGGCCGGCAAGCGTATCGGCGTTGCAGGCGGGCCGGACGGCAAGGGCTGGATACTGTTGCAAAAGGTTGCGGAACAGCGAGGGATCAATCTTGCGGCATCCGCCGATGTGCAGTTTGCCGCTCCACCGCTGCTGAGTCAGGCCCTGAGGCGGGGCCAGGTGGATGCCATCGTCACCTACTGGCATTTTGCCGCACGCCTGAGAGGTGAGGGCGGCTGGCGTTCGGCGTTCAGAATGTCGGATCTTCTTGTCGCCATTAATCTCGACCGGAACTTGCCGGTTCTGGGGTATGTTTTTCCGGCTGATTGGGCGGAAGACCATCGCGCGTTGATGAACCGTTTTGCCAGATCGTTGCAGCAGGCCAAGAACGAGCTCTCGGATAGCGAAAGGTTCTGGCAACGCCTGCGGCCACTGATGGGTGAGCCTGACGACGCTGTATTTCAATCGCTGCGGAAAGGGTTTGTGGCAGGCGTACCATTACCGCTAACGGACCAGCGCATTGCGGGCCTGCATCGTCTGCTGGCGCTCACTGGTGCCAATCCTGACAATCGTATGCCCACCGACCTGTTCCACCGGGGCCAGCTGTGAGAGCCTTCTCTGGCCGCCCTCCGGCCTGGAGTTACTGGGTGGTGTTGCCGTCTCTTGTCTTTTTCTGGGCGGCGGTTGCCTGGGTGATCAAGTCCCCCTTGCTGCCGTCTCCCCTCGACGTTTTAGATTCCCTGATGCAGGAATCCGAATCCGGAGCCCTATGGCACCACCTTGGTGCCACACTAGCGCGTGTGGTGGTGGCCTTTGCATTGGCCATGCTGCTTGGTACCGGGATTGGCATTGTGATGGGGCGCTCCCAAACCACCAATGCGCTGTTCGATCCTTTGTTGGTCCTGCTTCTCAATCTGCCCGCGCTGGTAACCATCATCCTGATGTATGTCTGGTTTGGCCTGGTGGAAGTGGCCGCGGTGATGGCGGTGGTGATCAACAAGGTCCCCAATGTGGCGGTGACGGTTCGGGAAGGCGCGCGGAGCCTGGATTACCGGCTCGAGGACATGGCTACCGTCTACGAGTTCACCCGCTGGCAACGGTTTCGTGAGGTCTGGGTACCACAACTGTTTCCCTATCTGATGGCGGCTACGCGTGGTGGCTTGGCTCTAATCTGGAAAATCGTGCTGGTGGTCGAACTGTTGGGGCGTTCCAGTGGTATCGGATTCCAGTTACACATGGCCTTTCAGGTGTTCGATGTGGCTGCCATCCTCGCTTACAGCCTGGCCTTTATAGCCGTTGTACAACTCATCGAGCTGGCCATCCTGCAGCCCCTTGAACGCCGGTCCAGCCGCTGGCGTCAGCCGGAGGTGGCCCATGCTTGAACTACGAATAGCCGGCCGCAGTTTTGGCAAACCCGTGTTGGGCGAGGTTTTCGCCACCATTGAGCGGGGCGATCGTATCTGCCTGTTAGGGCCATCCGGTATTGGCAAAACCACCCTGTTGAACGCTATCGCCGGGCTCGATAAGGCACTCCCGTCGGATGCCATTGTTGGCTGTGACACGCTGCGGATTGGCTATCTGTTCCAGGAGCATCGATTGCTGCCCTGGCGAACCCTGAACGCCAACCTCAAGCTTGTCGGTGCCAGTGATGAGGAGACTGAGAGTGCCCTGGGCCAGGTTGGTCTCGCTGGATATGGGCATTACCTGCCAGATCAGCTCTCCCTTGGCATGGCGCGGCGGGCCGCCTCGCACGTTGCCTGGCGGTTGAACCGGACCTGTTGCTATTGGATGAACCCTTCGCATCTCTTGATCCGGTAATGGCGAGTGAACTGAAAACACTGATTGCCGGAATCCTGGACGCCAACGCCAGCATGGCCATGATTTGCGTAACCCATGATGGGCGCGATGCTGAGATCCTGGCGAACCGGCTATGGTATCTGGATGGTAGTCCGGCGCAGCTGCAATGGGACGATGCCATTGGCGAGCCCAGTTTGATCAGCGATCTTCTTGGGAAGTTGCGAGACTCGGAGGGCGTGGACCTGGTTTAGTGAAAAAACGTGACACTCGAATTGTTGCCTTCGTGAAACATCGGCTAACATGGCCAGCCTGTCTTTTACCGTCAACAAGGAGTGCTGACGATGGGCTTTATGGACCTGGTTCCGGTATGGGACCTGAAGGCCTACCACCTTCCCCGCATTGAATCCCCCTTTATCGCCACCAATAGGGCCCGGCGCCTTATTCAGGACGATGGCAGTGTCCGCGCGCGCATGGAATTGGCGTTCGGGCCCCAAACCCGCAGCGGCCATGATCTGACCGAAACCGTCTGCCGGGCAGTCAGCGATAACAGGCTGATGCTTGTCTATACCGGGTCCGGACGGCCCCTTTCTCCTGTCGTGAGCTGGCTGCCAGACGACAGCCTGCCCGCGGGAGGACGCTGGCGGTTACGCAGTGGCGGAATGAATTTACCTTATGCCATTCAAAAAGGCGTAGCAGAGCTGAATGCCTGCGACATTACTCCTGAACAGCTGCGCCAGTATCACCCCCAGGGCATAGGCGGGTTGGGTGTAGGGTTGTTCTCGGCGAATTATCGTCAATGGCGGAGATCTGAGCGTGAGTCGCAAGACGGGGCGGAAGATCATCGATTGAGCCTCCCGCTGGGAGCAGCCGCTTTGGTGGCACCGCTGAATGTTTCGGCGGCAAAGGCGGCCGAGGACGCCTTTGCCGATCCGCCCAAAGTACATCTGGAAGTTGGGATATTTACCGACGGCACCATGAACAACGCTGCCAATGCCCGCTCGTTTGCCGAGCAACTGGAGCGGGATTGTTTGATTCCCTATGAAAACGATGAGATCAGTCGGGAGGAGTGTGAGTGGCGAATTCGCCTGATGATGGGGGATAGTTACGCCAATGGCCTTAGCAACGTGGCTAAATTGTGGGACTTGTATGTAGAGGACCGTAACGAACTGGATGATGCCGTTAGGTATAGGCGTAAATTGTATGCTCCTGGAGTAGGCACCAAGACCGGAGGTGACGATGTTTTATATGGGGCGATAACTGGTATGGGAGAGGCTGGTGTCGTCCAGCAGGTGAAGGGCGTGTTTGTGGATCTAGCACGAGAGGCGAAGGAAATTCTGCAAACATTATCTGTTGAGCAGCGAAATAGACCTTTTGAGAGATTAACACTCGACCTGTTCGGCTTCAGTCGGGGTGCGTCCGCTGCCCGCCATGCTGTCCATGAAATCAGCAAGGGGGAGAGCGGCCTTTTGGCCAAGACTTTGTTCGAAAACGGTATATCTTGGCCAAAGCACATAGAAATTCGTTTCGTGGGTCTGTTCGACTCCGTGGCAGCCATTGTGAACCCTGCGGCCGGTGACCTTTCGGCTCACAATGATCGCAACCATCCTGTAAGGCTTTATCTGGATTCGGACAAGGTAGATCGGGCGGTACATCTGACTGCTGCTCACGAACACCGTAAGAATTTCGCCCTGAACAGTCTAAGAAGTCGCGACGGCAGCTTGCCTGCCAACTTCCGGGAGATAAACCTGCCGGGTGTCCACTCTGATATAGGTGGTGGCTACAGCGACAACCAGAGCGAAGAAGTGTTACTGAGCCCAATTCTACACGTGCCCCGAAACCGGCTGCGCTGGCCAAAGAAAACCATGCAATGGGATGATTTGGAGTTTCAAAGAAAACAAATTGTCGCGGAAGGGTGGGTCGGTCCCCATAACTTGCCAGTGCAGCGATCAGACCACGCGCAGAATGGGCCAAGCGATCCAGGTTCTGGAGAGCCCGCGCGACTCGAGATCGTTAGCCGACGATATGACCATCCGGCCCCAGATGGCCGAGTCGACCTAGTGTTGCGGATGCAGCGCCAGGTGCGCGGGGAATATTCGAGAGTTGCTATGCGGTTGATGCACCATTTTGCGAGAGAGGCCAAGGTGCCGTTCAACGCCGTTGAAGCGAAAAAGAGCGACAACGCGCTACCCGAAGAACTTGAACCCATTTTCTCAGAACTTATCGATCAGGTTTGCGTGGGTAATGACTCGCCTTCACTTGCACAAAAAGACTTGAACTTGTTGCTTCAGCGATATATCCATCATTCATCGCACTATAACAGTGTCACGACTCAGATTGCGGGTGAATCAGTGACAATTGAGGGCGTTTACCCCAACTCGCCAGCGCCCTCCGGGGAACGTTTGGTTTATCCACAGATGGAAGGCGAATAATGATTAGGAAGATCTCGGTCGCTTGGGTGTTAGTGCTGGCTGTATTGGCCAGTGGCTGCGCATCTCCGCAAGATAATGACTCCATTTGGTATATCGATGTGGCTGCTCCCGAACACTATGATGTTTGGGGGGTAGAAATGTTCTTAGAGAAGACTGGGGAGCGGAGTTGGCGTCAGCCCGTCGGCTACGTAGGTTGCTGCTGGGAGGGGCCTAACGGCCCAACTGGGTCTGGTTCCAGGGTTGATCCGTTTCCAGAACTGATATGGATACGTTGGTTCTCATTTGCCGAGCAAAAGTATTACGTCAAGCTGATCGAAGTGCCGCCGAATCTGTTAGAACGCATGCGGAAGCCTGCACCCTACGCAACGCAGATTGATATGCGTTCTGGGCCAAGAGATACCATGGTTATTGGTTTGGCTCCTGGTGGTACTGTCGTGGTTTGGATCTTGAACCAGATAGGCAACGAGATAGAAGTAATGCGCATGAAGGCGACCGAGGTGCCAGGTGATCCGGACGATTTTGAAGTGGGAACCCGAAACTACCTAGAAAAGCACGGCGACTACCTCCAAGAACACGGCATACCAACGGAAGGTTGGTAAGCCGGTATCCTGCCTGCCGAACGCCTCTCGGTCAGGCGGGCTTTGTCCCCAGTATCTTCGTCCTCTGAGGACGAAACCCCGCCGTTGCCAAAAGTGCCAGCACGACCGTTACACTGGCGGTAATGCCGAAAGCGGTGGGATTCCACTCCAGATACAACGAGAACCGGATCGCTTCCACCGCGTGGGTGAACGGATTGAACTGGCAAAACCAGTACAGCCAGGGGCTGGCTTCGTTCATTTTCCACAGTGGGTAAAGCGCCGAGGACATGAAGAACATCGGAAAAATGACAAAGTTCATCACCCCCGCAAAGTTTTCCAGCTGCTTGATCCAGGTGGCAATTAGCAGGCCCAGTGCTCCCAGCATCAGGCTGGTTAGTATCAAGGCGGGCAAGACGGCCAGATAGCCCCACAATGGTGGCTCCACATCCACCAGCAGGGCCAGAAGCAGAAAAACATACACCTGCCCGACCGACACTACGCCCATCGCCAGCAACTTGGTTACCAGCAGGAAGGGGCGGGGCAACGGGCTCATCAATAGAACCCGCATGCTGCCCAGTTCCCGGTCATACACCATGGACAGAGCCCCCTGCATGCTGTTGAACAGGATGATCATCCGCACAGTCCGGGGGCGATGTAGGTCTCGTAGGTGATGTAGGTCTGGTAGGGCGGAATAATGGAGATGCCCAGCACCGCCCGGAAGCCGGCGGCAAACACCACCAGCCACAGAAGCGGCCGAACCAGGCGCTGGCGAAGCGAGTGCGTTGTTGCCAGAAGCGCAACCACTCCCGCGTCTGGATGCCGACAAAACAGTGCCAGTAATGGGCCGCTTTCATGATTATCCTGCCCCCGTCAGCGAGTGAAACGTTTCCGCCAGGTTCCGGGTGCCCTCGGCTTCGCAAATGTCCTGGCCGGAGCCATCGGCCAGCAGTTTCCCCTGGTGCAGGATCAACACCCGGTCATCCTGTTGCACCTCCTCGATCATGTGCGTCGCCCACAGCGCGGTCAGGCCGGCCTCGTCGCACAGAATGCGAACATGTTCGTTGAGCGCTCTGCGACTTGCCACATCCAGGCCGACAGTGGGCTCATCAAGCAGCAACAGAGAGGCTCATGAAGCAAGGCCCGGGCAATTTCCACACGCCGTCGGTGGCCGCCATTGAGCTTGCGCACGGGTTCGTTGGCGCGCTCCAGCAGTTCAAAACGAGCCAGCTCGCGATCACCCCTCGTTCGGGCGTCTTTGCGAGATAATCCGTGCAGCGCGGCGTGATACTGCAGGTTCTGGCGCACGGTCAAATCAAGATCCAGAGCGTTCTGCTGGAACACCACACCAATCTGGCGCATGGCCTCGGATGGCTGTTTTTTCAACGATTGACCGGCCAGCAGGAGTTCGCCCTGTTGGAGCGCCAGAAGCCGGGTCAACAAACCGAACAGTGTGGACTTGCCGGCGCCATTCGGTCCCAGCAAGGCATGAAAATGACCAGATGTCAGCGCGAAGCTGACCTCTTTGAGCACGGGCTTGTCGCCGTAGCGAAAGCTAATATGGCTGGCTTCAATGGTCATGCTGGTGTTATGAGGACGGATCAATGACCACACCCCAGGGGTAGCGGCCGACCTTGATGGATTTGATCACCTTCAGGTCTTCGACATCGATCACCGAAACGTCTCCTGAAACGCCGTTGGTGGTATAGAGATGTTTCTCATCCTTATCGAGATCCAGTTGCCATACCCGACTGCCCACCAGTAGATAATCCAACACTTCATAAGTCTGGGCATCGACGACTGCAACATGATTTGATGGGCCGAGCGCTACGAAGGCGTATTTGCCATCGGAGGTCAGCTCGATACCGACGGGCTGAACGCGGTCCTGATTCACGCCAGGAACCTTGAACGACATCTCATGGATCTGCTCCAGATTGTCCACATCGATGATGTGCACGGTGCCGCCGATTTCCGCCGATGCCCAGGCAATCTTGCTGTCTTTGCTGAATTCCACGTGGCGGGGGCGTTGCCCGACAACGATGTTCTTTTCAATCTCAAAGGTCTCGGTGTTGATCCAGTGCAGCATGCTGGTGGTTTCACTGGTGTTTACCGCCCACTTGCCGTCCGGGCTGACGGCCATGCCTTCCGGCTCGATGCCGACGTCAATCTGGGCCAGGACGTCTTTGGTGTCCACATCCACCACGGTCACGATGGCGTCGTCCTCGTTGGCGATGTACAGATGCTTGTTGTTCGGGTGAAGTGAGAACTGTTCGGGATCTTCACCGGAGGGCAGGGTGTTGACGATCTTGCGGGTCGCCAGGTCCAGCACCTGAACGGTGTCGTCGTCACTGGCGCAGATATAGAGCTTGGTGTGGTCCTTGGACAACAGGATGCCCCGTGGCCGCTGGCCCACATCAATGGTCTCAACAACTTCCTGAGTCTCGGTGTCGATGATGGAAAGGGTGTTGTCTTTTTCGTTGGACACGTAGGCAAGGCTGGCTATCGCCGGTGTCGACAGGCCGACGATGGCGACCAGGGCGGCGTGCTTGAGCAGAGACTTCATGATGTAACTCCTTCTTGTTATAGAAAGCTTCCGCCAGAGCGGTCAGCCGTTGATGCGACATTCGCTCTCTGGTTTGTCGAAACCGAGCGTGTCCATGTCCGTGTTGGGATGCAGAAACCCCTCGAACGGTGCCCTGGCAACCAGTCCCCGTGGATGAACCAGGGGAATTGGCTGTCGAAGTTGGCCGTTCCAATCGCGATAAGTCAGCTTGCGGCCCTTGAAGGCGGCAAGCTGGAATTTGTCGCTGAAAAGAAAACTTCGGATTGCGTTGGGGCTTGCGTCACCCAAGTCAGTGACGGCTGTACCGATGGAGCGAATGGCTGCCCAGGTGGCATAGTCCTCGCCGTTCATGTCGCGGCCAGCCAGATCACGGAAGCGGCTATGCAGTTGAGCGGCGCCCCAGCTTTCCACTACCCGGTGCCAGGTGACTGGTGACATCCCCTGTGTTCCAACAACCGGGCGCGGCAGCCAGGTATTGAACGGCACGTACTCGCCGAAATCGCCTCGAACATCCGCCACCACGACGGCATCGTAATCGCTGGCCTGGGTAAACAACGGCAGTTCCTTGGAAGCGGTGCGGCGAAGGTCGGCGTCAAACGTCCATGGTTTGTCTTCAATCACCTCCAGGCCGAAGCGCTTGGCGGATCTGCGAAAGGCATTGGCCCAGCCTTTGTCGTCGTCAGTGGGCCCGGTAATCATGAAAATCTCGTTCCAGCGCCTCTGGTTCAGCCATTGTGCCAGTGCATCAGTCAGCATGGCGTAGCTGGGCATGGTGTGGAGCAGGTTGGCGTTGCATTCGATGGTTCGAAGTTCGTCCGCCTTTGAGCCGGCGTTGAATAGGAGTGTGTTTGCGCCCGCCTTGGCGGTCATTCTCTTCAGTGTCTGTGCCGGAGCGTTCACCACGAACAGTTCGATACCGGACGCGCGCAGTTGGTCGAAGGCGGCCATAAAGTCAGCTTCCGAGTCGGCAACCCTGCTTTCCAGGGTGTAGGTCTGTCCGAGAAACTTCCCGGTGGTGCTGTTGTCTTGCATGCCCAGTTCTGCGCCTTTCAGGCCGGCGTCTTCCGGTTCGGGAAGGACATTGGACAGAACCGGGCCCTGGTCCGGAAGCCATTGCACGTACCCTATACGTACCTCAAGAGAATCTGCTTTCACCGGGGCGGTGCTGAGGATAGCTGCCAGCATTGCGGTTGCAGTCCTGAACAAAAGAGACATGAAGTTCTCCGGTTTGTTGTTGTGCTTCCAGCTTAGAGAAGGGAAAAAGTCTCAGGAATATTCAGAAAGTAGGAATCTGCCGGTACTAAAGGATGAGATTTCTGCAGCAACCCCTCGCATCTACTACCAAGGAACTACACCAAAACCTCCAAAGTGGCATTCGGATTGAGCGGTGCGATTCCTAGACTGGGAGCAAGCACATTGGCGCCTGACAAAACCAACAGCCAATGGATGAGGAATCAAATAGCAGAGGTAGCAACAATGACCACGTCCTTTTCACTTCACACGCTGCTGGCAGCCGCTCTTTTGGGAGCTGCTGGTCTGGTAATGGCTCACGGCAACGTGACTCCACAGGAGGTGGACACTGGTGACCTGCCTGAACTCGGTGACGAAGTGCGATCGCAGAACCCGTTTCGGGAAGGCAATGAGTATGGCAAGCACAATGCCCAGGCCGTGACCGTGGGAGAGAGTGCGTACGCCGGCAACTGCGCAGGCTGCCACGGTATCCGCGCTATGTCCGGCGGCCTGACGCCCGACTTGCGTGAGCTGACCGAGTGGGATGACGAGTATTACGTTACCCGAGTGCTCAACGGCACTGACAGGGGCATGCCCGCCTGGAAGAAGACACTGGACCAGAACGCCATATGGGCCATTCGGACTTATGTGGAGTCTCTGCCGAAGCCGGAATGATCGCCTCACGGATGTTCACACAAAGCCTGTACTCAGGCCGGCCCTGTGCCGGCCTGACGTCGTTGGGGAGAAAACAATGAAAACACTGTCCCGTATTATCGTACTGATGCTGTTTTTCCAGGTGGTCCCGGCGCAGGAAGTGGACGACGGCGATCCGTTGCTGAACAGGCCTGCGGACCGGACCTACGACATCATTCTCGAATCCGGTTATCTGAAAGTCGGTGTTTATGAAAACTTCCCGCCGTACTCCTACGAGGTGAACGGAGAACCCCGTGGCATTGACGTGGAAGTGGGCAAGCAGATTGCCGAGGCCATGGGCGTTGAATTCCGGGTGCACTGGATTGTGCCTGATGAAAACCTGGGGGATGACCTCAGAAACAATGTCTGGAAAGGGCACTACCTCGCCAAGCGCCGGCTGGCAGACGTGATGATGCGGGTGCCTTATGACAAGCAATATGCCTACATGCAGGATTCCACCGGGGAATACATCAACGAACAGGTGGTGCTGTTCGGCCCCTACCAGCAGGAAACCTGGCAAATTGCCTTCAACCCCGAAAAGATCGAAGGCGTCGACACCGTCGCCAAGTTCCAGTATCACCCGATCGGCGTAGAGATCGACACCCTTCCGGACTTCTATCTGAGCTCCGGCTTGCAGGGTCGCATGCGTGAGCAGGTCAGGCATTACCCTAATGTTCGCGAGTCTTTCAACGCGATGCGCGATGGCACGGTAAGTGCCGTTATGGGCATGCGCGCCGAGATCGATCATGAGCTTGGGCGCCCTGGAAATACCGAATTTCAGCTGGCAGGGAACGGCTTCCCGGGTATCGGCAAGCAGGTCTGGGACGTGGGCATGGCCATCAAGCATACCCATCGCCAGCTCGGTTATGCGATCGAAGCCATTATCGGTGACCTGGTGAAATCCGGCGACATGCAAGCACTGTTTGCGGAGCTCGGGCTGCGATATAGCGTTCCCCAATATTATCGGGAATTTCTCAGCGAGGAAGCGTTGAC